>JAWKKD010000016.1:0-95838 GCA_041393435.1 Solirubrobacterales bacterium
GAGCCCGTCGCGCCCGCCGCAGACGCCGCGCAGGAGCACCGCCTGGTCGTCGACCTGGGCGCCGAGCGCGGCCAGCCACGCCGTCTCCAGCGGATCCGCGTCGCCGTACGGGTAGAACGGATCGCGGACGTTGTCGGCGCCGAAGCGGACGGGCACGCCGGCCGCGAGCAGCTCGTGCACGAGGGTCAGCCCGCGGCGGCGCGGGGTGCTCGGGCCGCGACCCTGCAGGAAGAGGTTCAGCGCGGGGAGCGCGATCACGGTGATGCCGGCCGCCGCGACCTTCTCGACGACCCGGTGGGCGCGCTCGGCCTCCAGGGTGGCCAGCGCGCAGCAGTGCCCGGCGGTCACGCGCCCCTCCAGGCCGCGGGCGACCGTCGCGTCGGCCAGATGCTCGAGCAGCGAGGCGGTCGGGTCGCCGTGCTCGTCGAGGTGCACGTCGACCGGGGCGCCGGTGTCCCGGGCGAGGTCGAGCAGGGCGTCCAGCGAGGCCGGCGGATCGGGGGCCATCGCCACGAACGCGCCGAGCAGATCGGCGCCGTCGTCCAGCGCGGCGGCCAGCGCCGTCCGGCTGGGGGCGGCGGCGGGGTCGAGGTCGCGGTGGGCGAAGGCGACGATCTCGACGTCGAGGGTGCCCGCCATCTCGTCGGCGGCGGCGCGCACCGCGCGCCGGTCGCGGATGCCGCCGTCCATCGGCGAGTGGTCGACGTGGGTGCGCAGCGAGACCGCCCCGTGCCGTGCGGAGCGCTCGAACAGCGTGCGCGCGCGCTGGCGGACCGCCGCGGCCGTCGATCGCTCACGCAGGTCGTCGGCCATCAGGATCGCGTCCTCGAGCGAGCGGGGCGGGCGCGGGATCGGCGCGAACGCGCGGTCGGCGTGCGTGTGCGCCTCGACGAACGCGGGCAGCGCGAGCAGGCCGGCGGCCGGTCCGGCGGCGGGCGCGATCGCCTGCACGGCGCCGTCGCCCAACTCGACGTCCCACGTGCCCTCACGTCCGGGCAGGGCGACGCCGGCCAGGCGCTCACTCATACAGCGACGTGGTCACCGGGACGTCCTCGGCGTGCAGGCCCGACCGTTCGACGATCGCGGCGCCCCGCGCGCGGGCCTCGATGCGCAGCGCGGCTTCGTCGACGGTCTCGACGCGGCCGTCGTGGTAGAGCCGGCGGCCGTCCACCCAGGTCTCGGCGATGCTGGCGCTGCTGACCGACCAGACCAGCGCCTGGAGCGGGTCGTGGAACGGGACCCACTCGAAGTGGTCGAGGTCGTAGAGGACGAAGTCGGCCTTCTTGCCGGCCTCCAGCGAGCCGATCTCGTCGTCCCAGCCGAGCGCCTGCGCGCCTTCGATCGTGGCCATCCGCAGCGCCTTGCGGGCGCCGACCTGCTCGGCGTCCAGGCGTGCGTCCTTGAACAGGCCGGCGACGAGGTACATCTGGCGCATGAGGTTCATGTTCCCCGCGGCCGACACGCCGTCGGTGCCGAGGCCGACCTTGACGCCCGCGTCGAGCATCTCCGGGTACTTGCCGATGCAGGTCGCGCCCTTGGCGAGCTTCAGCGACGTCGACGGGCAGAACGCGACGCTGGTGCCGTGCCGGGCCATCAGCCCGACCTCGTCGTCGTTGACGGCGACGGCGTGGGCGAGGACCAGGTTGGGGCCGAGGCCGCCGTGCTCGGCGATGCGGGTCACCGGCCACATCCCGTAGCGCTTGTCGGCGAGCTGGACTCCTCGATGTTCAGGCGATGTGGTAGGTGGTGCCGACCCCGAGGCGCTCGGCCAGCGCCCGGGCGCCGACGTGGAGCCGAGCGTGCACGGCTCCTTGCCCTCGATGTTGACCCAGCAGCGGATGCGCCCGCCGGCGTAGCCGTTCCAGTCGCGCACGCACTGCTCGAGCACCTCGAGCGCCACCTCGTGGTTGGGGAAGAAGTGGTGCGCGACCATCTCCTCCGACCAGCCGGCCGGGATCTGGGTGGGCTTGTTGTCGGCCGCGTGGCGGCCGGTGATGCCGCGGATGCCGACGTCGCCGGCCGCTTGCGTCAGGACCGGGATCGTTCTGGGCGCCCATGTCGAGGAAGCACGTGGTGCCGCAGCGCAGCATCTCGGTGGTGCCGAGCGTGACGCTGACGCTCTCGTCGGACTCGCTGACGTGGGCGTAGAACGGCTTGGCCCAGTGGAACACCCAGGCGCGGGTGGCGAGGTTGTCGGGGAACACCGCCCGCGAGAGCGTCTCGGAGAGGTGGACGTGGGTGTCGACGAACCCGGGCGTGACGCCGTAGCGGCGGCTGTCGCGCACGTCGTCGGTCGCGGCCGGAGGGTGCTCGGCGAGGATCGCCTCGGTGGGGCCGACGGCGAGGATGCGGTCCCCCTCGACGACCAGCGTCGCGTCGCGCAGCTGGCGATCCTCGGGGTCGGCGGTGAGGGCCCAGTCGAGGTGGGTCAGATAGATGCGGCGCGAGGTGGTCATACGACTTACCACTGTAGTCGCGAACCCGTGGGCGGTCAAGCGGTGCGGGCGCCGTCTTCGCGATGCGCGGGATCCGCCCCGGCTTGACGGACGGGCAACTGGACTGACAACATACCTATCTCATGGCACGCCCTCTCACCAGACGCGTTCGCGGGCCGGGCCGCGCGGTCCCACGCGCCGCCACCGCGGTCGAATAACCGGTGGAGTACCAGCTGCGGACCTACGAGCTGCGCGAGGGCGCCATGGACGAGTTCCTGGCCCTGTGGCGCGACCATGTCGTGCCGGCCCGGCGCGCCTGCGGCTTCGCGGTCGTCGGCGCTTGGGTCGATCGCGAGCGCGGCACGTTCACCTGGGTCGCCGCGCACCCGGCCCCCGCCGGCATCGACGCCGCCGAGCGCGCCTATCTCGACAGCCCGCAGAAGGCGGCCCTGCCGCGGCGCCCGGGCGAGCTGTTTCGCTCGTCGTCGGTGCGCGTCGTCACGGCGGTCGACCCCGACGGCGGTACAGCGTGACGACCCGTCGCCGCTACGGGTGCCGCCGCCGCGCGGGATCGCCCGGGGGCGGTGCCGGGGCGACGAGCGCCCCGAGGCGGCCGTGGGCGTGCAGCGCGGGCACGAGCAGCAGTGCGACGTTGGCGATCCGGTAGGCGGCGACGGCGGGGATCGCGTGGGCGAGGCTGACGCCGACCCAGGTCAGCGCCAGCACGAGCAGGACCTCGGTCGCGCCGACGCCGGCCAGCGGCAGGGTGCGGCGGGTGGCGGCGTAGCCGGTGGCGTAGGCGACGATCGTCTCGGCCAGTCCGAGGTGGACGCCGAACAGCCGCAGCGCGCCGTAGAACGTCGCGATGTCCGCCGCCCAGTACAACGTCATCCCGCCCCAGGCGGCGGCGTGGCGCACGGGATGGCGCGACAGCTCGTGCAGCATCCCGACGCCCTCGAGCGCGTGGCACAGCACCCCGCGCAGCCGCCCGCCCGCGTCGGGGCGCAGGCGCCGCCGCGGCGACGATGCCCACAGGCCGATCGCGAACCCGGCGGGCACGCCGATCGCCCAGGACCAGAGCATCGCCCGCTGGGCCGGCGAGCCCTCGAGCAGCAGCGCGATCGCCGCCCCGCATGCCGCGGGGGCGAGCACGGCGTACTCGAGCGCACCGAGCCCGATCACGCGCACGATCGCGTCGCGCGCGTCGTGGCCGGCGCCGTGCAGCGCGCGGCGGTCGATCGCGAACCCACCGGCGATCGCGAAGGCGCCGAACCCGGCCGCGACCACGTCGGCGGCGTCGCGAACGGGCAGCGGATCGTGCCCGCCGGCGGCGGTCACCGAGCGCAGCGCCGCCGTGTACCCGACGAGCGCGAGGGCCTGGCCGGCCACGCACAGGGCGATCCACTGGGGATGGGGGTGCGTCGCGGCGTGGAAGACCGCCTGCCAGCCGACGGTGGCGGTGATCGCGATCAGCGCGCCGACCGCGATCGCGACCGCGATGGCCGAGAGCGGGATGCGGAAGCGATGCAGGCGATCCGAGCGCCTCGGCGCGCCGTCGTGCGGCCCCGGGAGGATGGGTGGCGGCCGGCCGGGCATGCGGTCACTGTTACCGCACGGCCGGGGTGGGGCACGCCAGGCCGTCGCACGGCGGACGGCTCGCGCTGCGGGCCAACGCGGCCCGCCGGCGCGGGCAACTGCGGATGCGCGGACGCCCGCGCCCGCGCGATCATCGGACCGTCCCACCCGACGAGGAGGCAGACCATGAGCGAGCGCCCGTACATCGACGACGAGACCACCACGCCGCCGCAGGGCGACGAGCTGCTCGAGGGCGCACCGCACGAGGCCGGCGGCGCCGCCGCGGAGGGCACGCACGTCGATGACGAGCAAGGCGCGCCGCCCCACGGCGACGAGCTGCTCGAGGGCGAGCCGCACGCCGGCGGATAGCCGCTCGCCCCGTCGGCGCGGTTCAGCCCAACCCGGCGCCGCAGCGCGCGCTCCCCGGACTGGTCGCGCCGGGCCGGCCGCCGGCGGCGGCGGATACGCTGCGGACCCCATGTCCGACGCCCCGAGAATCTCCGCTCACACGATCCCCGCGCCCGAGGCCACCGAGGAGCGCATGCGCGCGCAGGCCACCGCGTCCTACGAGGCCCGCCCCGACGAGGTCGACCGCGTGCTGCTGCTGTATTCGGGCGGCCTGGACACGAGCGTCATGCTCAAGTGGATCCAGGACGAGTACGCGGCGGAGGTCGTCACGCTGACGGTCAACCTCGGCCAGCCGGGCGAGGACTACGCAGTCGTGGAGGGCAAGGCGCGCCAGCTCGGGGCGGTCGACACGTTCGTCGTCGACGCGCGCGAGGAGTTCGCCCACGACTACGTCCTGCCCGCGATCAAGGCCAACGCGATCTACGGGCTCGGCTATCCGCTGTTCACCGCGCTCGGCCGCCCGCTGATCGCCAAGCTCGCCGTGGAGTACGCCCGGCGCGCCGGCTGCGACACGATCGCCCACGGCTGTACCGGCAAGGGCAACGACCAGGTGCGCATCGAGGCCACGGTGGCGACGCTCGCGCCCGAGCTGAAGATCATCGCGCCCGTGCGCACGTGGGCCATGGGCCGCGACGAGGAGATCGCCTATGCACGCGAGCACGGCATCCCGGTGAAGGGCGGGACCGAGGCGGCGCCCTACTCGATCGACGACAACCTGTGGGGCCGCTCGTCGGAGGGCAAGTGGATCGAGGACCTCGCCCATGCGCCCGAGGACGACGTCTTCCAGCTCGTCACGCGCCCGGAGGACGCGCCCGACGAGGCGCAGGTCGTCACGGTCGACTTCGAGGCCGGCGTGCCGGTGGCGCTGGACGGCGAGCGGCTCGGCCTCGTCGACCTGCTCGAGCGTGCGGCGGAGATCGGCATGCGCCACGGCGTCGGGATCGTCGACCACATCGAAGACCGCATCGTCGGCCTGAAGGTCCGCGACATCTACGAGGTGCCAGCGGCGGAGATCCTGCTCACCGCGCATCGCGAGCTCGAGAAGCTCGTCGGGACGATCCACCAGAACCAGTTCAAGCCCGAGCTCGACCGCCGCTGGGCCTACCTCGTCTACGCGGGGCTGTGGTACGAGCCGCTGCGCTCGGACCTCGACGCGTACATGGCGTCGGTGAACGCACGGGTGACGGGGCGGATCGGCCTCAAGCTCTACAAGGGGTCGGTGCGGGTGGTCACGCGCGAGTCGCCCAACGCGGTCTACGACGCGCAGCTGGCGACGTTCGCGGAGTCCGGCGGGCTGTTCTCGCAGCAGGCCTCACCGGGGTTCATCGAGATCTGGTCGCTGCAATCGCGGCTGGCGTGGCGGCTGCGCCAGGGCCAAAACGCCGAATAGGCGGACGCGCAAGCGGGGAGGAGGAGGGACGTGTTCTACAAGCTGCTGGGCATGCTGACGTGGAAGGCGCTCAAGCTCTACATCGGCCAGAAGATGCCGACGAAGGCGGTCGTTGCCGGGCTCGCCGTGCTCTCGCTCGGGATCGCCGTCGCGGTTGCGAGCGCGGCGGGACGGGCCGGCGAGAACGACTAGTGGGTCCGGCGCGCTGGCGTCCGCCCTCGCGCGTACGCTGGCGGCCGTGATCGCCAGTCCCGACGGATCGCCGATGGAGTCCCCGCTCGAGATCGAGCGGGTCGAGTGGCTGCCGTCCACGCCCGAGGCGCTCGAGGTGCGGGTGTGCGGACGCTGGCGCGGGCCGGCGCCGTCCGAGCCGGTGGAGCTCGTGCTGGACGCGGGCGGCGAGCGGCGGCGATTCCCGTCCGCGGGCGCCGCGACCGTCGCCGCCGGGCTGTGGCAGGCGCGGTTCGCGGTGCCCGTCGAGCTGCGCTCGGCCTTGGCGGCGCGTCTGGCGCTGGCGGCCGGCGGGCGCGAGCTGGCCCTGCCGGCGGCGCTGCCCGGGCCGGCGGACGGAACGCCGGCGCCGCCGCCGGCGACGGTGGTGGATCCGGGCGTCCTCGCGTCGCGCCGCGCGTGGCGGGAGGGCGAGCCGACGAGGGGCTGCTGCGCCGGGCGCGAGGCCCGCGGAGGCGACCGTGGCGACGCTTCGAGACACCCAGCTCGGTCATCTCGAGGGCGCGTCTGCGCGACACGCTGGCCGAGCGCGACCGGGTCGGCGCCCGGCTACAGGCCGCCGAGCAGCGGGCCGAGGCCGAGCGGCGCGATGCGCTCGGAGGTCCAGGACGAGCGCGTCGCCGCGCAGGCCGAGGCCGAGCGCTCGGTGCGGGCGCTGAGCGCGCGTGCGGGCGGCTGAGGAGCATGCGGCGGCGCTCGCCGCGGAGATGGACGCCATCCGCCGCGAGGGCGCCGAAGGCAGCAGGCCGCGGCGGCGGCGCGGGCGCAGGCCGAGCGGATGCTGGGCACGGCGGCGGACGGCGAGCGGGCGCAGGCGGAGATCGGCCGGCTGCGCGACGATGCCGCGTCGCTGTCGCGGCGGCGCTGGCGGCCGAGCGGCGGGCGCGCGCGCAGGCGCCGAGGCGGAGGTCGCGCGGCAGGCCAGCCGCGTGAGGGTCGGCGTCAGGCGACGGTGGACCGCCTGGAGGGCGAGCTGGCCCGGCGGACCGACGTCCAGCGCGGCGTCAGGCGGAGATCGCCAGGCTGCGCGACGCGCTGGCGCAGGTGCGGGCCCGCGCGGAGGCGCAGGCCGCGCAGGGCAGCGACGCGCGGGCGGCGCTGGAGGAGGCTCAAGACGGTGGCCGCGGAGCTGCGCATGCGGCTCTCGGAGGCCGAGCAGTCGAGCGCGTGGCGCAGGCCGCGGCCGCGACGCGCAGGCGGCACTGGACGCGCGCGCCCGCAGGCGCAGGCCAGGCCGCGGCGGAAGCGACGGCTGCGGGCCGAGCTGGGTGCGGCGCGGGCCTCGGACGAGGCGCGGGCGGCGGCGGTGCACGAGGCCGAGCGCACCGTCGAGGCGGCGCGGCGCCAGGCCGTGGAGCTGCAGACCCGGCTGGACGACGAGATGCGGCGGCGCTTCGAGGCGGAGGCGGCGCTGCGGGTCGAGCTGGCGCGCGAGCGCAGGCGTTCGGGACCGAGGTCGCGGCGGTCGAGCGTGAGGTGCGCGCCCGGATCGCGGCCGAGCGCGAGGCCTACGCGGACCAGGCGGCGCAGGTCGAACGGCTCGTCGGCGACGTGCGGGCCGGGCTGGCGACGGTGGGCGCTCAGCTCGAGGCGCGGCTGGGCGAGGCCGAGCGCCAGCGCGATGCCGCGCGGGCGAGCGCGATGCGGCGCTGGCCGACATCGCGGCGACCAAGCGCGAGATCGCGGCCGAGCCGAGGCGGCGGTGGCCGAGCGCGAGTCGCTCACGCGGCAGCGGCTGGACCAGGCCGACGCGGAGGAGATTTCGCCAGCGGCGCGCGGAGGTGGCCGAGGCGCGGCGGGCGGCCGAGCGAGCTGCACGAGGTCGGCGGCGACCTCGCCTACCGGCTGGCCGCGGCGGACGCCGCGTGCGCGAGCTGGCGGCCGCGGTGGCCGCGCGCGACGCGGAGCTGGTCAGGCTGCGGGGCCTGATCGAGTCGGCGCGCTCGGACGAGGCCGAGAACCGCCGCGCTGGTCAGGGCTACGTGTCACAGGCCGCCGCGGTGGGGGAGAGCTTCGAGCGCGTGGTGGCCGGGTTGTCCGCGCGGATCGACGCGCGGCCACCGCGGCGCTGCGGAGCGCAGCTCGACGAAGGGCGCCGGGCGCGGTGGGTGGCCGAGCAGGAGCTGGCGGCCGAGCGCGAGCGCGGCGCGTCCGGCGACCGCGCGGCGGTGGCGCCGACTCGCTGGCGCGCTCCGAGCTGGAGTCGATGCGCCGGGAACTGGCGGCCGCCCAGGAGCAGATCGCCGCCGACCGCGCCCGATCGGCGCACGAGCGCGACCAGGCGACCCGCCTGGTCGCGGACCTGAGCGCCGCGGAGACCCGCCTCAAAGCGCGACATCCCCGGAAGGACCCCGCCACCGCCGCGCCCACCCCGAGCCGGCTCCGCCGCCCGCCACGGACCCCGACGCACCCGCCCCGCCCGCGGCCGCCACGCCGGCGGATGCGGTCGGCGCATCCGCGCGCGACGCTGCCGCCTCCGTCCCGCTCGCCCCCCACCCAGGTGCCCGCGGCAGGCCGGCGCCTTCACGCCGTGGCTGGCCCGCTCGCTCGTCACGTTGTCGCGGACGAACGCCGACGACGCGGCCGCGCTCCTCCTCGCGCTCCTGCCCGCCCAGGGCGGCCTGCTGCGCGACCCGCTGAGCTACGGCCTGCTGCTCGACGGGCACGGCGCGTACCGCGTCGACGTCGGCCCGCAGCGGGCGACGGTCGAGCCGGGCCCGGCCACCGAGGTGTCGACCGGCACGCAGATCACGGTGGGCGGCACGATCGAGCAGCTCGCGCCGCTGGCCGCCGGCGCCGCGCCGCGCCGCCTGCGCGGCATCCGCATCAGCCAGGGGCGCCGGCGCCGCCTGCGCCGGCTCCTCCGCGCCCGCCGCCGCCCGGTCGACCTCATCGAGGTCGTCGAGCGCGGCATAGACCTGCCACCGATCCCGCTGCTCGCCGCGCTCGCCGCGGCCGTCGAGCCGGCATGGACCGCGGGCCACGCGTTCACCGTGCGCTACGCGCTCGATGCCGGCGACAGCGCCGACGTCCTGGTCTCCGGGGATACACCCCAGCGTCCAGCGTCGCCGTCCGGCCGGATCCACACGTACCTGCCGCGCGGCTGGACCCGGATGCCCCTGCCGCACGGCTGGACCCGGATGCCCCTGCCGCACGGCCGGGCCCGGATGCCCCTGCCGCCCGGCCCGGCCCGGACGCACCCGCCGGCGACTCCCCGGCCCGCGCCACGCCGACCGCCGGCGTCGTCCCCGCCGCCGGCGCCAGCCCGCCACCGTGACGGTTCCCGCGCCCGCGCTGGTCGCCCTCCTGGCCCGCGCCGAGCTGCCGGCCGGCTCGCAGCCCACGGTCGCCGGCGATCAGCACGCCGTCGCGCTCCTGCACGGCTGGTTCGACCGCGCTCAGGGCCTCGACGGCGCGCGTTCGTAGCCCGGTGCGATCGCGCAACGCGCGGTCCGCCGCCGGCGCTTCCGTCCTCCAACGCCGCCGCCGGCGCGATGTCGCGACGCCCGTCCACCGCCCGGTCGCCGCGCCCCCACGATCCGATGCTCGGACTTTGCGGGCAACGCCCTCTCGCCGTCCGATCGGCGCGCTAGCGTCCCGGTCCTCGTGAGCCCCGCGGCCTGCGCCCACCTCCACGTCCACAGCGAGTACAGCCTCCTCGACGGCGCCTGCAAGATCGACGCGCTCGCCGCCCGCGCGGCGGCGTTCGAACAGCCCGCGCTCGGCCTGACCGATCACGGCGTCATGAACGGTGCGGTCGAGCTGTTCAAGGCGTGCACGAAGCAGGGCATCAAGCCGATCGTCGGCTGCGAGGTCTACCTGGTCGACGACCACGCCCGGCGCGGCGAGCGCCAGGAGCGCAACCACCTCACGCTGCTGGCCGAGACGAACGAGGGCTACCGCAACCTCGTCAAGCTCTCGAGCCTCGGCTACCTCGAAGGCCTCTCGCGCGGCAAGCCGACCGTCGACCTCGCCCAGGTCGCCGCCCACGCGCCGGGCATCATCGCGCTGACCGGCTGCCTGGCCTCGCGCTTCTGCCAGCGCCTGATCGCCGACCGGCCCGACGACGCCCGCGCCCACGCCGACGACCTCCTGAGCGTCTTCGGGTCCGACAACGTCTTCTTCGAGGTCCAGAAGAACGGCCTCGCCGATCAGGACAAGGCCAACGAGGGCATCGTCCGCATCGCCCGCGAAGTCGGCCGGCCGCTGGTCGCCACCGGCGACGTGCACTACCTGCGCCGCGAGGACTACCACCACCACACGGCGCTGCTGTGCGTGCAGACGAAGTCGACGCTCGCCGCGCCGAAGATGACGTTCGAGACGAACGAGTTCTTCCTCAAGGACAACGCCGAGATGGAGGCCGCGTTCGCGCAGTGGCCGGAGTCGCTGCAGTCGACGCTCGACATCGCGCAGCGCTGCGACGTCGCGATCGAGCTCGGCAAGCAGCTGATCCCGAGCTACCCGACGCCCGACGGCATCGATGAGCGCACGTACCTGCGCCAGCGCGTCGAGGAGGGCCTGCGGCTGCGCTACGGCGATCCCATCCCGGCCGAGGCGCGCGAGCGGGCCGACATGGAGCTCGAGGTCATCGACCGGATGGGCTTCAACGCGTACTTCCTCATCGTCTGGGACTTCGTGAACTACGCGAAGTCCAACGGCATCGCGGTCGGGCCGGGCCGCGGCAGCGCCGCCGGGTCGATCGTCGCCTATTGCCTGTCGATCACCGACGTCGACCCGCTGCGCTACGGCCTGCTCTTCGAGCGCTTCCTCAACCCCGAGCGCGTGTCGATGCCCGACATCGACATCGACTTCTCCGTGCGCGGCCGCGAGCGCGTCATGCGCTACGTCACCGACAAGTACGGCCGCGAGTCGGTCGCGCAGATCGTCACCTTCGGCAAGATGTTCCCGCGCGCGGCCACCCGCGACGCCGCCCGCGTGCTCGGCCACGACTACGGCGTTGGCGACCGGCTGGCCAAGCTGATCCCCGACCCGATCATGGGCCGCCCGCCGAGCTTCGACGACTGCTTGGCGCCGGGCGGGGACCTCAAGAAGGCCTACGACGAGGATCCGACGGCGCGCCAGATCGTCGACGTCGCCCGGGGGCTGGAGGGCATCACCCGCAACTCCTCGATCCACGCCGCCGCGGTCGTCATCGCCGGCTTCCCGCTGACCGACATCGTCCCGCTCCAGCTCGCCGACGCCGGCACGACCGACGAGCAGGGCAACCGCGAGTACAAGATGGTCACGCAGTACTCGATGAAGCCCGTCGAGGAGCTCGGCCTGCTGAAGATGGACTTCCTCGGCCTGCGCAACCTCGACGTCATCGAGGACGCGCTGGACATCATCGAGCGCTCGACCGGTCAGCGGCCGGACATGACGACGCTGCCGCTCGACGACGAGCAGACGTACGCGATGATGGCCCGCGGCGACTCGATCGGCGTGTTCCAGTTCGAGTCCGAGGGCATGCAGGAGGCGCTGCGCAAGGTCCAGCCGACGGAGTTCGACGACCTCGTCGCGCTCAACGCGCTCTACCGCCCAGGGGCGATGGATCAGATCTCGACCTACGCGCGCGGCAAGCGCGAGCCGGAGTCGATCGTCTTTGCGGACGACCGCCTGCGCCCGATCCTGGAGTCGACCAAGGGCGTGATCCTGTACCAGGAGCAGGCCATGCAGATCTCCAAGGAGCTGGCCGGCTTCAGCGGCGCCCAGGCCGACGACCTGCGCAAGGCGATCGGCAAGAAGAACCGCGAGGCGATGGCCAAGCTCGAGCCGCTGTTCCGCGAGGGCTGCCGCGCGTCGGGCACGTCAGAGCAGGTGATCGATTGGCTCTGGACGACCAACGAGAGGTCCGCTGACTATTCCTTCAACAAGAGCCACGCTGCGTGCTACGCGCTGATCGCCTACCGCACCGCTTGGTTGAAAGCGACGTATCCCGCCGAGTACATGGCGGCGCTGATCTCCAGCGTCATGTCGACGAAGGACAAGGTCCCGTTCTTCGTCGCGCGCTGCGAGGAGATGGGCATCGAGATCCTGCCGCCCGACGTCAACCTCTCCGACCACGAGTTCACCGTCGTGGAGGGCAACATCCGCTTCGGCCTGGATGCGGTCAAGGGAGTCGGCTACGCGGCGGTCGAGGCGATCAAGGCGGCGCGCGAGGAGGACGGGCCGTTCACGTCGCTGTGGGACTTCTGCGCCCGGGTCGACGCTCGCGCCGTCAACAAGAAGGCCATCGAGGCGCTCATCAAGTGCGGTGCCTTCGGCTCGACCGAGGGCTCGCGCAAGGGCATGCTGGTGGTGCTCGAGCAGGCCCAGGCCGCTGGCGCCAAGCAGCAGCAGGACGCGCTCACGGGACAGGGCTCGATCTTCGATCTCGAGCCGGTGGGCGGCGGCGCGACCGCGTTCGTCGCCCCCAGCCACCCGCCGATCCCCACCGAGGAGTTCGAGCAGAGCGAGCTGCTGGCCATCGAGAAGGAGGCCATCGGGCTGTTCATCTCGGCGCACCCGCTCAAGGAGGTGCGCGAGGCGCTGCGGCTGAAGGTCGACTGCCCGCTCGCGGAGCTCGAGCACCGCAAGGACCAGGAGTGGGTGACGATCGGCGGCATCGTCGCGCAGGCCAAGAAGATCCGCACGAAGGCCGGCTCGACGATGATGTTCGCGACGCTCGACGATCTCGAGGGCTCGGTGGAGATCGTCGTGTTCGAGCGCGTCCTGGCCGAGCAGGAGGCGGCGCTCGCGGTCGACGAGATCGTCCTCGTCCGGGGCCGCGTCGACCACAAGGACGCGACGAAGACCGCCGTCATCGTGCAGTCCGCGGAGCCGTTCAAGCCGACGCCCGAAGAGGTCGAGCGGGCCCGCGAGGAAGTGCGCGCGCTGGCCCAGCGCACTGCGCCCAAGCCGTTCGAGGTCCACGTCGACGCCACGCGCCTGCCGGCGACGATCATCGACGAGCTGCGCACGCTGCTCAGCCACCATCCCGGCGAGAGCGAGGTGCTGCTGGCGGTGCGCACGTCGGGCGGCCACCGGCGCCTGCGTCTCGGTTCCGAGTACCGCGTCGCGGCCACCGCGATGCTGCGCGCCGAGCTCGACCACGTGCTCGGCGAAGCGCTGCTCCCGGCCGCCTAGCGACCGCGCCGCACCGCATCGCAGAGCGCGATCCGGGCGCCTGGCGGTGCGACCGCACGCTGCGGCCCGGGGGCGGTGCGAACCGGTAGTGTCGCGTCCGCGGCCTCCCACCTTTCCGCTGGACCGGGGGTGGGAGGCCGCCGTTGTCTCATCTCCGCGCGGCCAGCCCCCGCTCGCGCAGCGCGAAGCAGTGGTCGATCTCCTGCGCGGTCGGTCCCTTGCGGTCCGGCCCCGGGGTCTCGAGCACGCACGGCAGTCCCTCGAAGCGCGGCTCGGACAGGAAGGCCGCGCACCCCTCGTCACCGAGCTCGCCCTCGCCGATGTTGGCGTGGCGGTCGCGGTTGGAGCCCAACCCGGTCTGCGAGTCGTTGAGGTGCAGCGAGCCGAGCCGGTCGGGGCCGACCGCCGCCACGCAGTCGTCGAGCACCGCCGCGAGCCCTGCGGGCGTGCGGATGTCGAACCCCGACGCGAACAGGTGGCAGGAGTCCAGGCACAGCCCGAGCCGCTGGTCGCCGCCCGCCGCCGCCAGCAGCGCGGCGAGCTCCTCGAACGACCGCCCGAGCGTGCCGCCCGAGCCGGCGGTGTTCTCGAGGTGCAGTGCGCAGCCCTCGGACTCGGCGAGCGCCTCGCGGATCGTCGCGCCGGCGCGCTCGATCGCCGGCCCGACCTCGCCCGCCTTGGCCGACCCGGGGTGCAGCACCACCGCGTGCGCCCCCAGCGCCGCCCCCGCCCGCAGCGATGCGACCAGCGAGGTCAGCGACTTGGCGCGGACGTCGTCGTCGTCGGACGCGCAGTTGAGCAGGTAGACCGCGTGGATCAGCAGCGCGTCGACGTCGGAGTCCGCCATCGCCTCGCCGAACGCCGCCACCTGCTCGTCGGAGTAGACGGTCGGCTTCCAGGCTCGCGGGTTCTGGTTGAAGATCTGGATGGCGCGGCAGTGCTTCTCGACGCCGCGCTCGACGGCCTTCGCCGGGCCGCCAGCGGGGGAGACGTGAGCACCGATGAGCATGCGCGGCAGCATCGCAGCGTCGCCGGACCCTCGACGTCCCACCGCGCGACGAGCGGGGCGGCCGGCGGGGCATGATGTAGGCCCATGCGGGTCCGCTTCGCTCCATCGCCCACCGGCGCGCTGCACATCGGCGGCGCGCGCACCGCGCTCTACAACTGGCTCGCCGCCCGCCACGCCGGCGGCACGCTCGTCCTGCGCATCGAGGACACCGACCGCGAGCGCTCCACCCCCGAGAACGTCGAGCAGATCCTCGACGCGCTGCGCTGGCTGGAGCTGGACTGGGACGAGGGCCCGATCTTCCAGACGCACCGCCAGGACCGCCACGCCGAGGCCATCGCGCGCCTGCTGGCCGACGGCCACGCCTACCGCTCGACCGCCACCGCCGACGACGTCAAGGCCTACAAGGAGCGCCACGGCCACGACCGCGGGTTCCGCGGCTAGCCCGAGCGCAGTGGCGCGGTCCGCCTGCGGGTGCCCGACGAGGGCGCGACCGTCGTGCGCGACATCGTGCGCGGCCAGACGCCCTTCCAGCACGTCCATCTCGACGACCCGGTGATCGCCCGCGCCGACGGCACCCCGCTCTACAACCTCGCGGTCGCCGTCGACGACCTCGACGCGCAGATCACCCACGTCGTCCGCGGCGACGACCACTACTCCAACACGCCCAAGCAGCTCTTGGTCCTCGAGGCGCTCGGTGCGCCGCAGCCGATCTACTGCCACCTCCCGCTCCTGCACGGACCCGACGGCAAGAAGCTGTCCAAGCGCCACGGCGCCGCCTCCGTCCAAGAGCTGCGCGACGCCGGCTTCCTGCCCGAGGCGGTGCGCAACTACCTGGCGCTGCTGGGCTGGGGCGCCGCCGACGACGAGACCATCCTCTCCACCGACGAGCTCGTGCGCCAGTTCTCGCTCGAGCGCGTGCAGCGCAACCCCGCGCGCTTCGACGACAAGAAGCTGCGCTGGATGAACGGGCAGTACATCCGCGCGTTGAGCCCCGGCGAGCTCACCGAGCGCCTGGAGACGTTCACCGGTCGCGACGGCCTCGCTGGCGCCGCGCGGATCGCCCAGGAGAAGATCCAGACGCTCGCCGACTTCTGGCCGCTGGCCGGCACGATCTTCGACGGCCCGCGCGACGATCCCAAGGCCCGTGAGCAGTGGCTGCGCGGCGACGGGCGCGCCGCGCTGAGCGCCGCCCGCGACGCGCTCGCCACCCTCGACCCGTTCGACGAGACGCAGGTCGACGAGGCGCTGCGCGGGGTCGTCGAGCAGCTCGGCGCCAAGCCGAAGCAGGTCTTCCAGCCGCTGCGCGTGGCACTCACCGGGACCACGATCTCGCCCGGCATCTTCGAGATGGTTGCGCTGCTCGGACGCGACGAGACGCTGCGCCGGATCGACGCCGCGCTCGCCGCCTGAGACTGGTCCTCAATCATCTGTCTACCCCTGCCGATAACGGGACCAGCCGCCCTGCCGACTACAGGGCCACATGCCTGCGAGAACCGCCATCACCGAGGACACCACCGACATGGGCCAGACCGTCGCCACAGCCTTCCCGGCGCCGCGCCCGGCTTCGCCTGCTCAGGCCGCCGGTGGGCGCCACAACGAGGGCCACGGCCGCCGGCTCACCGCCGCCTTCGAGGCACTCGAGTCCTTCCCGGCGCTGGCCGAGTCGCGCAACCGCCTCCTGCGCGTGGTCGGCCAGGAGCGTGTGTCGGCCGGTGAGGTCGTCGCCGCGGTCGAGTCCGACGTGGCGCTGGTCATCGCGGTGCTGCGCCTCGCCAACCAGGTCGAGGGTCGCAGCCGCGGCAAGGTCGAGTCGATCGTCAAGGCGGTCGAGCTCCTGTCGCCCGAGGCGGTGCAGTCGCTGGCCAGCCGCGCGCGCACCTTCGACTTCTTCGAGCGCACCGCCACCTGGGACGCCGCGCCGGAGCGCTTCCGCCTCCACGGCGTCGCCACGCAGCGGGCCGCCGACCGGCTCGCCACCGAGACCGGCTACGGCGATCGCAACCGCCTCATGGTGACCGCGCTGCTGCACGACATCGGCAAGCTCGTGCTGATGCACGCGTACCCCGGCTATCCGGGCCAGGTGCACGGCCAGGCCCGGACGCCCGAGGAGCGCATCCACCGCGAGCGCCGCGAGCTCGGCGTCGACCACGCGCTGGTCGGCGGGGTGCTCGCGCGCCGGTGGGGGCTGCCCAAGGCGGTGGCCGGCGCGATCGAGCGCCACCACACCGACGACGGCACCGAGGACTGCGCCTACGTCCGCCTGGCCGACATGCTCGCGCACTACGCGCAGGGCGCGGCGGTATCCCCGACCGAGCTGCTGAAGTGCGCGCGGCTCATCGGCCTCGGTCCGGCCGAGCTGCGCACGGTCATGTACGACCTGCCCTACCCGCAGACCGGCCGCAACCGGGCGATCGACCCGTGCCCGCTGTCGCCGCGCGAGCTCGAGGTCCTCAAGCGCCTGGCCGAGGGCAAGGTCTACAAGCAGATCGCGCTCGAGCTCGATCTCTCGACCAGCACCGTGCGCACCCACCTGCACAACATCTACGGCAAGCTCGGCGCGGTCGACCGCGCGCAGGCCGTCCTGCTGGCCACCGAGCGCGGCTGGCTGTAGGCCGCGCGCACGCCGCGCGCTGGGCGCGGCGTGCGGTCGCCCACCGCACGACGAGCCAGGCCGCCGCGATCCCGGCGGCGTCGACGGCGAAGTCGATCGGGTCCGCGTCGCGGTGAGGCACCCACGACTGGTGGATCTCGTCGAGCCCCGCCCAGGCCAGCGCCACGAGCGCGGCGGGCAGCGCCTGGCGATTCAGCGCCCACCACAGCGCCACGAACAGCACGGCGAACTGCGCGAAGTGCACCGCCGACGTCGCCAGCCGGGCCCACGCGCCGAGGTCGGGGCCCACGTCGGGCTGGCTCGACAGGTACCAGATGAGCGCCATCAGCGCGGCGGCCGGCACGAACCGTCCCGCGCGTGTCATACGATCGGTAGCCGTCGTGCTGTCCATCACCAGCAAGTCACCCTATGCGCTGCAGGCACTGACCGAGCTGGCCCGCTCGGGCGGCGAGCATCCCGTGCCGATCGCCGAGCTGGCGCGCCGCCGCGAGATCCCGGTCCAGTTCCTCGAGCAGCTGTTCGCCATCCTGCGCCGCGCGGGCCTCCTGCGCTCGCAGCGCGGTGTCAAGGGCGGCTACCTGTTCGCCCGTCCACCGCGCGCCATCACCGTGCTCGAGGTCGTCGAGCTCCTCGACGGCCCGTTCGGCCGCGACGCCACCGGGGTGTTCGCCGAGGCGGCCGCCGCCGCCCGTGCCGTGCTCGAGGCGACGACGATCCAGGACGTCGTCGACCGCGAGGTGCGCGAGGCCGGCGTGGCGATGTACTACATCTGACGGGACGTCAGCCGTTGAGCCGCGCGCCGTGGGGCTGGTGGGTGTCGTCCTGGCGCGCGCGGGCGCGCGCGACGTCGACGACGAGCAGCACGAGCGGGACGAGGACGAGGAATGCGATGATCAGAGTGGCCATGTGAGCTTGCCTTTGCCATCCGGTGGCGGGACGGCACTGACGTTGCCACGGCACGGTCAGGCATCGGTCGGCGCGGAGTAGGAAACCGGTCTGAACAGGTCCGTGCGCGGCCACGCCGAGGCGGGGCTACCCTGCACCCACCAATGGCGGCAATCCCGATCAACATCGCCGACTACGTGGGCCGCACCCCGCTGGTGCAAATCACCCGCCTCCCGGGCCCCGACGCGGCCGACGGCGTCGAGGTCTACGCCAAGGTCGAGTCGTTCAACCCGGGCGGCAGCGTCAGGACCGCATCGGGGTGGCGATGATCGAGGCGGCCGAGCGCGAGGGGCGCATCGAGCCCGGACGCACGACGATCGTCGAGGCGACGTCGGGCAACACCGGCATCGCGCTGGCCTTCGTCTGCGCCGCCAAGGGCTACGACCTCGTGCTGACGCTGCCGCAGGGGATGAGCCGCGAGCGCGACGCATTGCTGCGGCTCTACGGGGCGCGGGTCGAGATCACGGAGTCGATGGGCGGCATGAACGAGGCCGTCGACGCGGCCCGCGCGCTGGCTCGCCGCGACGACGTCTTCCTGCCCGAGCAGTTCTCCAACCCGGCCAACCCGGAGGCGCACCGCCGCACGACCGGCCCCGAGATCGTCGAGCTGCTCGACCGCGTCGACGTGTTCGTGGCCGGCGTCGGCACGGGCGGGACGATCACCGGCGCGGGCGAGGCGATCAAGGCGGCCAACCCAGGCTGCCGCATCGTCGCGGTCGAGCCGGCCGCGAGCGCCGTGCTCTCAGGCCGCCGGCCCGGACCGCACCGCATCCAGGGCATCGGCGCCGGCTTCGTCCCCGAGGTCCTCGACCGGGACCTGCTCGACGAGGTCATCGCCGTCGGCGACGACGAGGCCATCGAGACCGCGCGGCGGCTGTCGCGCGTCGAGGGGATCCTGTCGGGCATCTCCGGCGGCGCGGCGATGTGGGCGGCGCTCGAGATCGCCAAGCGGCCGCAGTCGCGCGGGCAGCGGATCGTCACGATCCTGCCCGACTCGGGCGAGCGCTACGTCTCCACGCCGTTCTTCGCGACGTAGCCGGCCCGCGTGCGAGCCGAGCAGCGCCGGGGCGTAGCATTCGCCGCAGCATGATCGGGCTGTCCACCATGGCGCGCATCGCCGGCGAGATCCGCCGCGACCTCGACGCCGCCCGCGAGCGCGACCCCGCCGCCAGCGGCGTCGGGCGGGTGGAGATCCTCGCGCTGTGGCCGGGCGTCCAGGCGGTCCTCAGCCACCGCGTCGCCCACGCGCTGCACAACGCCGGCGTGCCGTTCGCGCCGCGCACGGTGGCGCGCGTCACCCGCTCGATGACGGGGATCGAGATCCACCCGGCGGCGCGGATCCGCGAGGGCCTGTTCATCGACCACGGCTCCGGCGTCGTCATCGGCGAGACGGCCGAGATCGGCCGCGACGTCACGCTCTACCAGGGCGTCACGCTCGGCGGCACCGGCTTCGCCACCGGCAAGCGCCATCCCACCGTCGAGGACAACGTGACGATCGGGTCCGGCGCGAAGCTGCTCGGCCCGATCACGATCGGCCACGGTGCGAAGATCGGCGCGAACACGGTCGTCATCCACGACGTGCCGCCCAACTCGACCGTGGTCGGCAACCCGGGCCATCCGGTGCGCATCGACGGCAAGCGCCCCGAGGGGCCCGACGCCGACTGGCTGCACCTGCCCGACCCGATCGCCGACGCGCTCGCCGCGATGTCGAGCCGGATCGCCGCGCTCGAGCGCGAGATCACCGAGCTCGGCGGCCATCCCGAGTCGGCCGGCGACAACGTCACGCCGCTGCGGCGCAAGCGCGGGCCCAACCCCGCGGGCGGCTGATAGGCCCTAAGGCGCTCAGTACCAGATCGTCCGGCAGCGATGGCGCGGCACCGCCTTGTACTGCGGCTGCCCGCCGCGGGTCCACAGCAGGTGGTCGAGCTCTTGCTCGCTGATCTGCAGTCGCGCCGCGATCGCCGTGCACGCATGCACCGCACAGGCCCGGATCTCGCGCTCCTGCGGACCGGGCCGCAGCAGCCGCTGCGCGTCGATGTGGGCGGCCAGCCGCTGGTCGTAGACGAGCACGCCGTCGAGGCGCAGCACGTGCGGCACCAGGTTGTCGGCGAAGATCGTCAGCCGGTCGAGATCGGAGAACCGGGCGACCCCGGCCAGCGCCAAGTCGCTGGGCACGATCTGCGCCCGCTTGTAGAAGCCGCGGTCGGCGTACATCGTCATCCCGCCCGCGAGCAGCTCGGCCAGCCGCTGCGCCTGCCCGCCGGCCTCGCCGACGAGGTCGAGCGCCGAGCGCTCCCCGAGGAACGCGCCGAGCTGGCGCAGCGCCTGGGCGAACAGCGCCATCAGCTCGTGGTCGCGCGTCTGGCCGAGGGCGTCGGCCAGCTCCTCGGTGCGCATCGCCCGCAGCTCGCGGTTGGACCAGGGGCCGTGGGCGCGGAAGCGGTCGGCCAGGCCCCAGGCCACGGTGAAGTAGCCCGAGCAGTTCGGCCGCTTGCGCAGGGTGGGAAACCAGCCGGAGCCGAAGTTGATCGTGTCGAGCGTGAGCAGGTAGGTGGCGATGTCCGCGGCCGTGCCCTCGAGGTAGTGGCGGGTCGGGTCGAGCTGCGGGGGGTCCGCGCCGGCGAGCTCGACGTGCGCGATCGCGTCGACGTCGACGCGCACGGAGGTCGCGCGGGCGGCGGTCTCGGCGGCGGTGGTGCGGACCTCGTCGCACAGGCGCATGGCGGCGAAGGCTACGGACGCCCGGCTCCCAGCGCGCCCGCGGCGACGTCCCGCCCGCTTCCTATTGTGCGGGGACCATGCCGAGTCCCGCCGCCGACCGCCTCGAGGAGCTCCTCGCCGGGCTCAACGAGCCCCAGCGCGCGGCGGTCACCCACGGCGAGGGGCCGCTGCTCATCCTCGCCGGCGCCGGCTCGGGCAAGACGCGCGTCCTGACCCACCGCCTGGCCTGGCTTGTGCACAGCGGGCGCATCAGCCACCAGGAGGTGCTGGCCATCACCTTCACCAACAAGGCGGCGCAGGAGATGCGCAGCCGCGTGGAGCTGCTGCTCGGCCGTCGCATCAGGGGGATGTGGGTCATGACGTTCCACGCTGCGTGCGCGCGGATGCTGCGCGCCGAGGCGCCCCGGCTCGGCTACACGCGCCAGTTCACGATCTACGACCAGGCCGACGCGCGCCGCCTGACCAAGCGCTGCCTGGAGGAGCTCAACGTCGACACCAAGCGCTTCACGCCGGCCGCCGTCCACCACCAGATCTCCGACGCCAAGAACAAGCTGCGCTCGGCCGAGGACGTTCGCCAGCTGGTCGGCTCGAGGTTCGAGGAGGTCGTCGGCGACGTCTACGACGCCTACGAGCGCGAGATGCTGCGCATGAACGCGATGGACTTCGACGACCTGCTCGTCCGCGCAGTCAACGTGCTCGAGCTGTTCCCCGAAGTCCGCGAGCGCTACCAGCAGACGTTCCGCTACGTCCTCGTCGACGAGTACCAGGACACCAACCACGCCCAGTACCGCTGGCTGCAGCTGCTGGCCGGCGAGCACCGCAACCTCGCGGTGGTCGGCGACGACGCGCAGTGCCTGGTGGAGGGCACGCGGGTCCGCATGGGCGATGGGACCCTCCGACCGATCGAGCAGATCGCGCAAGGTGACGAGGTGCTGTCCTGCTACGGCGGCGGCGACTTCCGCCCGGCGCGGGTCACCGACACGCACCGCAGCGACGGTCGCGCCGACGGCATCGCGATCACGATGCGCAGCGGCCGCCGCCTCGTCTCGACCCCCGAGCACACCCACTTCGCCGGCCACCGCACCATCGACCGTCGAGTTTCTCGGCCTCAGACCGAGAAACTCGACGCTCGACGCGGCGTGGCGCTGCTCGAGCGTGAGGCGCGCTACGGCCGGGACGGCGGCGCGCTGCCGTTCTGCCTGGCCGAGGACGTCGGCCCGGGCATGCGGATGTTCACGCAGGACGGCGGCTACGACGTCGTCGAGACGGTCGAGCGGGTGACGTTGGACCGGCCGGTCCACGACCTCGACGTCGAGCCCACGCACAACTTCGTCGCCGAAGGGCTCGTCACCCACAACTCCGTGTACTCCTTCCGCGGCGCCGACATCCGCAACATCCTCGACTTCCAGGACGACTTCCCGGACGCGACGGTGGTCAAGCTCGAGCAGAACTACCGCTCGACGCAGACGATCCTCGACGCGGCCAACGCGGTGATCCGCCACAACCGCGGGCAGATCGCCAAGGACCTGTGGACCGAGGTCGGGACGGGCGACCCGATCCGGGTGCGCGAGCTCGACGACGAGCGGGCGGAGGCGCGGTTCGTCGTCGGCGACATCCAGCGGCTCATCGACGAGGGGACCAGCCGCCAGGAGATCGCGGTCTTCTATCGCACGAACGCGCAGTCGCGGGTCATCGAGGACGTGCTCGTGCAGCGCGACATCGCCTACCAGGTCGTCGGCGGCACGAAGTTCTACGAGCGCGCCGAGATCAAGGACGCGCTCGCCTACCTGACCCTGCTGGGCAACCCGCACGACGTCGTCGCCTTCACGCGGATCGCGAACACGCCGCGGCGCGGCATCAGGCAGACCTCGCTGGCGCGCGTCACCGCGCACGCCACGGCGATGGACATGAGCGTGTGGGACGCCGCGGCCGACCCGGCCGCCGTGCCGAGCCTCGGCACCGCGGCGGTCAAGGCCTTCACCCGCTTCATGGGCACGATGGCGGAGCTGCGCGAACGGGCGCAGGACAGCGTCCCGATCGGCGACCTGCTCGAGGCGGTGCTGCACGAGACCGGCTACGTCGAGGCGCTCGAGGCCGAGCGGACCTTCGAAGCCCAGGGCCGCCTGGAGAACCTCACCGAGCTGGTCAACACGGCGCGCGAGTTCGACGCCGCCGCCGAAGCGGGCCAGGACACCCTCGACGTGTTCCTCCAGCAGGTCGCGCTCGTCGCCGACGCCGATACGCGCGAGGACGAGGGGCTCGTCACGCTGATGACGCTGCACAACGCCAAGGGCCTCGAGTACGAGATCGTGTTCATCACGGGCTTCGAGGACGGCGTGTTTCCCCACAGCCGCGCGCTGGACGAGGGCGGGCTGGAGGAGGAGCGGCGCCTGTGCTACGTCGGCATCACGCGGGCCAAGCGCGAGCTCACGCTGACCTCGGCGCGCCAGCGGATGGTGTTCGGCAGCCAGCAGTACGGGCTGCGCAGCCGCTTCCTCGACGAGATCCCCTTCGAGCTCACCGATCGCGAGGAGCAGGCCGACGCCGCGCGCGCGCCCGGCGGCCGCGTCTCGTGGGCGGCCTCGCGGGCGCAGGCGCCCCCGCCCGAGGCGGTCGACTTCCGCGTCGGCCAGGACGTCGCGCACGCCGCGTTCGGCGAGGGCGTGGTGACGGGAGTCGAGCCGGGCGGGATCGTGGTGATCCGCTTCGCGCGCGACGGCTCGGAGCGCAAGCTGATGGCCGAGTACGCGCCGATCACGCCGCGGTGAGCGTGCGGGCGGCGGGCCGCGCCGGCCGCCGGGCGGCGAGCGGGCGCCGGGGGCCCGCCCCGGCTACGCTGCGGCCGCGATGACCCTGCGCAAGCTGACGATCGGCGAGGTGCTCGCCGGCCTGTCCGGCGCCGGCGCGATCGCGCTGCTCTTCGGCCCGTGGTTCGGCGGCGACAGCGGCTGGGCGTCGATGACCGTCGTCCTCGCGCTCGTGCTGATCACGGCGCTGCTGGGGATCTTCCTGCTCGTCTCCACCGTCTACCAGCGCTCGCAGGCCTACCCGGTCGCGGCCGAGGTGTTCGGCTTCGCGTTCGGCTGCGTCACCGCGGTCGTCGTGCTGATCGAGCTGCTCGTGCGCACCGATCCGGGCTGGGCGGCGTGGGCCGGCCTGGCGGCGATCATCGGCGTCGCCGCCGGGTCGTGGATCGCTATGCGCATCGCCGTGCGTCCCGAATACTCTGCGAGTCGATGATCGATCGCGAGCAGATCCTGCACGTCGCCCGCCTCGCGCGCCTGCAGCTCAGCGACCCCGAGGTGGAGCGGATGGCCGACGAGCTCTCGCACATCCTCGAGCACGTCGAGCGCATCTCGGAGCTCGACCTCGAGGGCGTCGAGCCGACCTCGCACGTCGTCGACGTCGCCAACGCGCTGCGGCCCGACGAGCCGCGCCCCTGCCTCGATCGCGAGGTGGCGCTGGGCGCCGCGCCCGCGCGCACCGAGGACGGCTTCCTCGTCCCCAGCCCGCAGGCATGAGCGAGGCCACGCCGACCCACGGCGACACCGCGCGGATCGTGCGCATGACGGCCAAGCAGCTCGCCGATGCGATCGGCGCGGGCGACGTCAGCGCCGCCGAGGCCTTCGCCGCGTATCGGGACCGCGCCGCGGCCGACGACCTCAACGCGTTCACCTGGGTCGCCGACGAGGCGCCGCCGGCCAACGGCGGCCCGCTGCATGGGGTTCCGCTGGCGGTCAAGGACCTCTTCTGCACCGAGGGCGTGCCCAGCCAGGCCGGCTCGCGCATCCTCGAGGGCTACCGGCCGCCGTACACCGCGACGGTCGTCAAGCAGCTGGCCGACGCGGGCGCGCCGCTGCTGGGCAAGACCAACCAGGACGAGTTCGCCATGGGCTCGTCGAACGAGAACTCCGGCTTCGGCCCGGTGCGCAACCCGTGGGATCGCGAGCGCGTGCCCGGCGGGTCGTCGGGCGGCAGCGCCGCGGCCGTCGCGGCCGGCCTGGCGCCGTGGGCGCTGGGCACCGACACCGGCGGCTCGATCCGCCAGCCCGCCGCGATGTGCGGGATCGTCGGCCTCAAGCCCACGTACGGCTCCGTCAGCCGCTACGGGATGATCGCGTTCGCCTCGTCGCTGGACCAGGCCGGTCCGCTCACCCGCGACGTCACCGACGCCGCGCTGCTGTACGCCCACATGGTCGGGTGCGACCCGTGCGACTCGACGTCCGTGGCGCACCCCGAGCAGATCGCGCTGCCGAGCGCCGAGCGCCTCGACGGGGTGCGCATCGGGGTGCCGCGCGACCGGCTGGGGGAGGAGGGGCTCGACGCGGGCGTGCGCGCCGCCTTCGACCAGGCGCTCGCCACGGCGGAGGGGCTCGGCGCCCACGTCGTCGACATCGCGCTGCCGCACGCCGCGCACGGGCTCAGCGCCTACTACGTCATCGCGCCCGCCGAGGCGTCCGCGAACCTCGCCCGCTTCGACGGCGTGCGCTACGGCCTGCGCCGCGACGAGGACGAGGGCCTGCTGGCGATGTACACGCACACCCGCCACGACGGCTTCGGCGACGAGGTCAAGCGCCGCATCCTCATCGGGACGTACGCGCTGAGCTCCGGCTACTACGACGCCTACTACGGCCGCGCGCAGCAGGTGCGCACGAAGATCGCCGACGACTTCCGCCGCGCGTTTGGCGCCTGCGACCTGATCGCCACGCCGACCGCGCCCACGCCCGCGTTCGGCCTGGGCGAGAAGACCGGCGACCCGCTGGCCATGTACCTGGGCGACATCTTCACGATCCCGTTCTCGCTGGCCGGCCTGCCCGGCATCTCGATCCCGTGCGGGCTGAGCGCGGGGCTGCCGGTCGGCCTGCAGCTCGCCGGCCCGGCGTTCGCCGAGAACCGCATCCTCGACGCCGCCTACGCGCTCGAGCAGGCGATCGGCTTCGCGCCGCTGGAGATCGCGTGATGGCCACCGAGTACGAGCCCGTCATCGGCCTGGAGATCCACGTCCAGCTCAAGACGCGGACGAAGATGTTCTGCGGTTGCCCGCTGTCCTTCGGCGACCCGCCGAACATCCACACCTGCCCGGTCTGCCTCGGCCTGCCCGGCGCGCTGCCCGTCACGAACGCGCGGGCCATCCACTACGGGCTGATGATCGGCCTGGCGCTCGAGTCCGAGCTCGCGCCGCGCTCGATCTTCCACCGCAAGAACTACTTCTATCCCGACCTGCCCAAGGGCTACCAGATCTCCCAGTTCGACCTGCCGCTGTGCTCGGGCGGCCGGCTCGGCGACGTGCGCATCCATCGCGTGCATCTCGAAGAGGACGCGGCCAAGCTCGTCCACGTGGGGGAGAGCGGGCGCATCCACGGCTCGGACGCCTCGATCGTCGACTTCAACCGCGGCGGCACGCCGCTGGCGGAGATCGTCACCGAGCCCGACCTACGCTGCGCCGAGCAGGCCCGCGAGTGGCTGAACCTGCTGCGGGTGACGCTGCGCCAGCTCGGTGTCTCCGACGTCAACATGGAGGAGGGCTCGCTGCGCTGCGACGCGAACATCTCCATCCGGCCGGTCGGCTCCGATGAGCTGGGCACGAAGACCGAGCTGAAGAACATGAACTCGTTCCGCTTCATCGAGCGGGGCATCAAGGCCGAGGTCGAGCGCCAGACCGCGCTGCTGCGCGCCGGCGAGCCGGTCGTCCAGGAGACGCTGCACTTCGACCCGCGCACCGAGCGCATCACGTCGCTGCGCTCCAAGGAGGAGGCGCACGACTACCGCTACTTCCCCGAGCCCGACCTCGTGCCGATCGCGATCACGCCGCAGATGCTCGAGGCCGCGCGCGCCGAGCTGCCCGAGCTGCCGGCGGCACGCGAAGAGCGCTACCGCGCCACGCTCGGCCTCAGCGCCGACAGCGCCAAGCTGCTGGCCGACCGCGCCGAGCTGGCCGCGTACTTCGAATCGGTCCTCGCGGTCGACTCGCCCGAGCCGCAGGCCGTGGCCAACTGGGTGACCGAGCTGGCCGCCCGCCTGGACGAGGGCGACCCGGCGGCGTCGAAGGTGGCTCCGGCTGCACTGGCCGCGCTCATCGGGCTGCTGTCGAGCAAGGCGATCACGGTCGGCGCCGCGCGCCAGGTGCTCGACAAGCTCGTGGCCGACGGGGGCGACCCCGAGGCGATCGTCGACGCCGAAGGCCTGCGGGCGATGGGCGGCGGCGACGAGCTCGAGGGCATCGTGGCCGAGGCGATCGCCGCCAACGCCGCCGCGGCCGAGAAGATCAAGGCCGGGAACATGAAGGCGATCGGCCCGATCATCGGCCACGTCATGAAGGCGACGAAGGGCCGCGCCGACGGCGGCGAGGTGACCCGCCTCGTCCGCCAGCAGCTCGGTTTGTGATCGCTCCTCTCGCCCGCGTCGCGGCGGCCGCCTGGTAAGCGTGTGGCCATGACCGCCGCTCTGGCCGCCCGTGGCCTGACCAAGCGCTACGGAGCGACGACCGCCCTCGACGGGGTGGACCTCCAGGTCGAGCCGGGCGAGCTGGTCGGGCTGCTCGGGCCCAACGGCGCCGGCAAGTCGACGCTCGTGAAGATCGCCTGCGGGCTCGTGCGGCCCAGCGACGGCGAGGCGCAGGTGGCGGGCGCGCCGGCGGGCAGCGCCGCGGCCCGAGCGGCGACCGGCTACCTGGCCGAGCTGTTTCGCTTCCCCGACTGGGCGCGGGCCGACGAGGTGCTCGCGCTGCACCAGCGGCTCGCGCGCTCCGACGGCGGCGCGCAGGAGCGCGAGCGGCTGCTTGGCCGCGTCGGGCTGCGCGGCGAGGGCGGCCGGCGGATGGACCAGATGAGCAAGGGCATGCAGCAGCGCCTGGGCATCGCGCAGGCGCTGGTGGGCGCGCCGCAGCTCGTGCTGCTCGACGAGCCGACGAGCGCGCTGGACCCGGCGGGCCGGCGCACGGTGCGCGACCTGCTCGTCGAGCTGCGCGGCCAGGGCATCGGCGTGCTGCTGAACTCGCACCTGCTCAGCGAGATCGAGCTCGTCTGCGACCGTGTCGTGATCGTCGACCGTGGGCGCGTCGTCGCGCAGGGGCGCCCGGCGGACCTGACCGCGCCCGGTGGCGTCGAAGTCGACACCTCCGACGGCGTCCGGCGCCTGGCCGACGCCACCCGCGAGGACGTCCCGCGCATCGTGCGCGAGCTGGTCGCCGAGGGCGTCGACGTGTACGGCGTGCGCGTGGTCACCGGCACGCTCGAGGACGCGTACCTCGCCGCCGTGGTGGGGCGCGACCAGTGAGCGACGCGCTGACGATCGCCGGGCATGCGCTGCGGGAGGCGGCGCGGCGGCGCGTGCTGCTGGTCGTCGCGGTGCTGACGGTCGGCTTCCTCGGCCTGTACGCGCTGGCCGCGATCAAGGTGTTCGACTCGCTCGACCGCGAGCACCTGGGCGGCGAGATCCCGATCGACGACCGGGCGCTGGCCGGCGGGACGCTGCTCGGCCTGGCGATGTTCACGGCCCTGTTCCTCGGCGTGGTGCTCGCGGTGTTCCTGACCCTCGGCGCCGTGCGCGGGGACGCCGAGCGCGGTCTGCTGCAGCCGCTCGTCGTGCGGCCCGTGGGGCGCACGACGCTCCTGGCCGGGCGGTTCTTGGCCGCGAGCGCGGTCTGCGCGGCGTACGTCGTCGTCGTCTTCCTCGCCGCCGCGGTCATCACCCACGCGGCCGGCGAGTTCACCGCCGGGTCGCTCGCCGTGCCCGCCGCCGGGCTCGCGCTCGGGGTCGTGTCGATCGTCGCGCTCTCGCTGCTCGGCTCGACGCTGCTGTCGACGACCGCCAACGGGATCGCGGTGTTCATGGTCTTCGGCACCGGCCTCGCCGCCGGGCTGCTCGGCCAGATCGGCGATGCGCTGAACGTCGACTCGCTCGTCACCGCGGGCCGGGCGATCTCGTGGGCGGTGCCGTTCGAGGCGCTCTACCAGAACGGGCTCGACGCGCTGACCTCCGACGTGAGCGGCATCGCCGGTGTCATCGTCCAGCTCGGACCGTTCGGCGGGGCCGAGGCGGCGGGGGCGGCGCTGTGGCCGATGGCGATCGTGTGGACCGCGGCGGCGCTCGCGCTGGCCGCCTGGTCGTTCGCGCGCCGCGATCTGTGAGGGGCCCGCCGCCCAGCCGCAGGTTCCAGCGGCGCACCCGATCCGTCAGGGCGGCGGTCGGCCCCCGTGGATGGCGTACGATTCGTCTCGACGTCCGAGGCGAGGAGGACACATGGCGAAGCTCATCCGCATGGATCGCAGCGGTCACACCACGGTGGCCGAGTGGACGACGGAGGACCCCGCCGCTGTGGAGCGCGCGGTGCAGGCGCTGCGCGAGGAGCTCGACCGCGGGTACCTGGCGATGGTGACCACCGGCCCGGGGCAGGCCGAGCAGGTGCGCGAGCTGCCCGTCGACGCCGACACGGTGATCCTGCGCCTGCCGATCAGCGGCGGCTGAGGCGGCCGCGGTCCGCCCGCCCGCTTTGACGACGAGTGCGAACGCGGTCTGCCCGCCGGCGATGACGGCCGGGGCGAATGCGGTCCGCCTGCCCGCGATGACGGTCCGGCCCGTTGCCGGCGGGAGCGTTCGCGATGGCGACTGACGCGGGGGCGCTGCCCGAGCTGGCGGCCGTCCACTGGCGCCCGCGGGTCGACGAGCGGACGCTGGACCGCCGCGACCGCGTGTGGACGCTGACGACCGTCGCCCACGCCGCGCCGTTCATCGCCGCCGCCGCGGCACTGCTCGCGCTCGAGCCGCTGACGCTGCCGATCGCGCTCGTCTGCCTCGTCCACGCCTGGGTCGTCCCGGCGCTCTACGCCCAGCGCGGGGCGAAGGTCGTGCGTCCGCGCCCGCGCGCGGCGGCCGGTCCCGAGCGCGTCTCGGTCGGGCTGCTCGGCGACCTCGTCGGCCACGAGGCGCGGGATCTGCATGCCCGCAGCGGCCTGCTGTGCGAGCCGGGCGCGCTCGGCGTGTGGCTGCTGGGCGAGGCGGGCGCGCTGCTGGTGCGGCCGGGAGGCCGGCGGGTCGAGTGCTTCTGCGTCGGCGTGCGCGACGCCGACCTGCCGTCGGGCGATCGCATCGCTCACCTGCTGCTCGCGCTGCGCGCCGACGAGCGCGGGTTCGCCACCGTCGCCAACCTCGCGTTCTCGGGCCGCCCGGGGCGCGTGCGCGCCCGCCTGCTCCGCGAGCAGCGGCCCGCGCTCGACCGCGCGGCGGCGTTGGCAGCATCTTCACGAGATCGCCGATCGCCGGCATGACACTGGGGCCATGAGCACCATCCGATCTTTGGCCGCGAGTCGAAAGCGGCGCGCAGCCGCAGCGCCGATCATGGGCCGTATGACCGATGCCATCGCCGCCCAGCGCCTCGTCCTCGCCGGCCGCGCCGCCCCCGCCACACGCGGGCGCGACGGCGAGACGGTCCGCCGCTACCGCCTCGCCCGGCTGCGGGTGGAGGGACGGGCATCTGCGGATGACGCCCGTGGCTCCGACCGGCCGGGCGAGCGCCGGTACCTGCACCTCAAGCGCGTCTACGACTGAGGCCGTTCGGCGGCGGGCACCGCGCGCCACGCCGACCGAGAGATCCCGGCCGATCGAGCGCGCCGGATCTCTAGACTGTGCGTCATGGATGAAACAGCGTCGAAGTCGTCGTTCGGCAAGCGCATCCTGGCCGTGATCGTGCTGGCGATCGCCGCCTGGATCCTGCTGAAGTTCGCCGTCGGCCTCATCGCCGGGCTGGCGACGATCATCGTCATCGTTCTCGCGATCGCGGCGATCGTCTGGGCCGTCCGCACGCTCTGAGCCGCGCATGGCCGGGGGCGCGATCATCGTCATCGCGTTCTGCTTCGGCCTGGCCGGAGGGATCGTCGGGCGCCTGAAGGGCTCCTCGTTCGTGCTCTGGTTCCTGATCTCGTTCTGCGTGCCGTTCTTCGGCCTGGCGGCCGCGGTGCTCTACCGCTTCGAGACCGAGGAGCCCGACACGCGGTGCCCCCGCTGCGGCAAGACCGTCAAGCTCTACGAGGCGCTCTGCACGCGCTGTGGATCCGAACTTGACCCTGGATACACTGAAGAGCCGTTGCCGGCTGTTCACGGTCCAGAGCCGGCCTGAGCAAGTGGACCACTGAAAGGAGGCTCGCGCGCCATGCGAGCGGTCGATGCCATCATGGAATGCCTCAAGGCCGAGGGCGTCGACGTCGTATTCGGGTACCCCGGGGGCGCGAACATGCCCACCTACGACGCCTTCGTCGACGCGGGCATCCGCCACGTGCTCGTCCGCCACGAGCAGGGCGGGGGGCACGCCGCCTCGGGCTATGCGCGGGCCACCGGCAAGGTCGGCGTCTGCCTGGCCACCAGCGGGCCCGGCGCCACCAACCTCGTCACCGCGATCACCGACGCGATGATGGACTCGACGGCGGTCGTCTTCATCACCGGCCAGGTCCGCAGCGAGCTGCTCGGCACCGACGCCTTCCAAGAGGCCGACACGCTCGGCATCACGATGCCGATCGTCAAGCACAGCTTCCTGATCCGCCACCCGCTGGAGATCCCGCGCGCCATCCACGAGGCGTTCCACATCGCCCGCACCGGCCGGCCCGGCCCGGTGGTGGTCGACATCCCGCAGGACCTCTCGCGGGGCGACATCGACTACGAGCCGGTCGCCGACGTCCACCTGCCCGGCTACCAGCCCACCACCGAGGGCAACCAGAAGCAGATCCGCCAGGCGGCCAAGGCACTGGCCTCGGCGAGCCGGCCGGTCATCTACGCCGGCGGCGGCGTGGTCAGCGCCAACGCGGCCGACGAGCTGGTCGCGCTGGCCCGGGCCGACCGCTTCCCGGTCACCTGCACGCTCATGGGCCTCGGCGCCTACCCGGCGCCCGACCCGCAGTGGCTGGGCATGCTCGGCATGCACGGCACCCGCACCGCGAACTACGCGATCGACGAGGCCGATCTGATCTGCTGCATCGGCGCCCGCTTCGACGATCGCGTCACCGGCAAGCTCAGCGAGTTCGCCCCGCGCGCGAAGTTCATCCACATCGACATCGACCCGGCGGAGATCTCCAAGAACGTCCCCGCCCACATCCCGATCGTCGGCGATGCGAAGCACATCCTCACCAAGCTCGTGGCGGAGTACCGCGCGCTCAAGCCCGACCCCACGCGCCTGGAGGAGTGGTGGCAGCGGATCGAGACCTGGCGCGAGCGCCATCCCCTCCGCTACGAGGACTCGACCGACGCCGAGATCAAGCCCCAGTACATGATCGAGGCGCTCTACGAGGCGACCGGCGGCGACGCGATCGTCTGCTCCGACGTCGGCCAGCACCAGATGTGGGCGGCGCAGTACTACCACTTCGCGCAGGCGCGCCGGTGGATCAACTCGGGCGGGCTGGGCACGATGGGCTACGGGCTGCCGGCGGCGCTGGGCGCCGCGGTCGGCTGCCCCGACCAGACCGTCGTCTGCGTCACCGGCGACGGCTCGGTGCAGATGAACATCCAGGAGCTCGCGACCTGCGCCGAGGACGGCATCCCGGTCAAGATCTTCATCATGAACAACGGCTACCTGGGCATGGTGCGCCAGTGGCAGGAGCTGTTCTGGGACCGCCGCTACTCGGAGGTCAAGATGGGCCGGTTCCCGGACTTCGTCAAGCTCGCCGAGGCCTACGGCGTCACCGGCCTGCGCTTCACCGACAAGACGACGCTCGTCGACGACATGCGCGCGGCGCTCGCCACCGCCGGGCCGGTGATGGTCGACGTGCGGGTCACCGCCGAAGAGAACGTGTATCCGATGATCGCGCCCGGCGCCCCCGCGCGCGAGATGGTGGGGTGATCGCCGTGGGCGAGCCGGGGACCAAGGAGCTGCTGAGCCTCGAGGAGCTGGAGGCCACCGTGAGCATGCGCTCGGGCCGCAAGCACACGCTGTCGATCCTGGTCGAGAACAAGCCGGGCGTGCTGACGCGTATCGCCGGTCTGTTCGCGCGCCGGGGCTTCAACATCGACACGCTCACCGTCGGCCCGACCGACGACGAGCGCATCTCGCGGATCACGCTGACGCTCGACGGGGCGCTGCACCCGATCGACCAGGTCGTCAAGCAGCTGCACAAGCTCGTCAACGTCCTGAAGATCCGCGACCTCGAGCCGACCGACACCGTCTCGCGCGAGCTGGCGATGTTCAAGGTCGCCGTCGAGGGCGCCCAGCGCGCCGAGGTGATGCAGATCTGCGAGATCTTCCGCGGCAAGGTCGTCGACGTGACGAAGCGCTCGCTCGTGCTGGAGGTCACCGGCACGACCGACAAGATCGAGGCCTTCGAGCGGATGGTCCGCCCGTTCGGCCTGGTGGAGATGATGCGCACGGGCGAGATCGCGATCTCGCGCGGGCGCGGCGAGACCTGAGCGGGCGCGCGCGCTCGTCGGTCGGGGCCGATGGCGGCCGTCACGCACGCCCAGCCGCCGTTCGCCCTCAGCCGGGGCGAGCAGCGCCGGCTCGCCCGCCACGCCGAGCGGGCGGTCGCGCGAGCGCGCTCGCGCGGCGAGGCGCTGGCGGCGGTGACGATCCGGGTCGCCGGCGACGTCGATCCCGCGGCGGTGACGTTCGCGTCGCGCGCGGGCGGCGAGCCGGCGTTCGTGTTCGAGCAGCCGGCCCGGGGCGGCGCCGCGCTCGGCGGGCTGGGCTGCGTGCGCGCGCTGGAAGGCGGGCGGCCCCGCTCGCTTCGAGCGGGTCGCCGCGGACTGGCGGGCGCTGCTGGCCGGCGCCGCGGCCGACCTCGACGGTCCGCCGGGCACCGGCCCGGTCGCGGTCGGCGGGTTCGCGTTCGCGCCGCAGGGCTCGACGGCGCCGCACTGGTCGGGGTTCCCGGCCGCGTCGCTGCACGTGCCCGAGGCGGTGCTCGCCCGGCGCGACGGCGCGGTCCATCTCACGCTGTGCGCGCTGGCCACGCCCGACGACACCGCCGGCGACGTGGCGGCGCGGCTGGACCGGCGCCTGCGCTCGCTGCGGGTCGCGCCGCTGCCGCTGCTCGACCCGTGGCCCGCGGGCGGCGCGCCGCGCGTGGCGAGCACGATGCCGCCCGAGCACTACGAGGCGGCGGTGGCGCGGGCGGTCGAGCGCATCCGCGCCGGCGAGCTGGCGAAGATCGTGCTGGCGCGCGAGGTGGCGGTGCACGCGCCCGCGCCCCACGACGTGCCCGCGATCCACGGCATCCTGCGCGAGGCCTTTCCCGAGTGCTTCGTGTTCGCGGTCGGCCGGGGGCGCGCCACGTTCGTCGCGGCGAGCCCGGAGCTGCTGCTGCGCCGCGACGGCCTGCGGGCGAGCACGCTCGCGCTCGCCGGCTCGGCGCGGCGCTCGGCCGATCCCGCGGTCGACGACCACCTCGGCGAGCAGCTCCTGCGCTCCGACAAGGACCGCCAGGAGCAGGCGATCGTCGCGCGGCGCATCGAGCGCGCGCTGCGCCCGCACGCCGTGTGGGTCACGGCCGCGCCGGAGCCCGTGGTGGTGAAGATGGCCAACATCCAGCATCTGGCCACGCCGATCCGGGCCCAGCTCGCGTCTCCGCGCAGCGCGGTCGAGCTGGCCGGCCTGCTGCACCCGACGCCGGCGGTCGGGGGCGAGCCGTTCTCGGTCGCTGCGCCGCTGATCCCCGCGCTCGAGGGCTTCGACCGCGGCTGGTACGCCGGACCGGTGGGGTGGACGGACTCCAGCGAGGACGGCGAGTTCTGCGTCGCGCTGCGCAGCGCGCTGCTCGACGGGCCGGTCGCGCGGTGCTTCGCCGGCGTCGGCGTGGTGGCCGACTCCGATCCGGCAGCCGAGCTGGCCGAGACCGAGGTCAAGCTCCAGGCGCTGCTGCCCGTGCTCGCGCTGTGAGCCGCGGCGCCGTGCGGTGCCGTGGCGCCGCGCCGCCGCCGTGCCGTGCCGCGCCGGCCGGTCGTGTGAGCGTCGAGTCGAGTTCCTCGGCCTGAGGCCGAGAAACTCGACGCTCGACGTCAGAGCGCGGCCGCGACGGCGGCCCAGACCCGCCGGTGCAGCTCGACGTTGCCGGCGCGGTCGGTGCGGGCGTGCAGGAGGCGGGCGCCCGGACGGCCGAGCTGCGCGCGCAGGTCGGCGGCGGTGGCGACCGGCACGTGCTCGAGGCCGTACAGCGCGGCGATGCGCTCGGCAGCCAGGCCCGTCGGCGTGGCGACGTGGTGTTCGTAGGCGTCGGTCTCGCCGCTGACGGCCAGGAAGTCGAAGATGCCGCCGCCGCCGTTGTCGACGACCACGACCGTGAGGTCGAGGCCGAGGCGGGAGACGGCGAGCAGGGCGCTGTGGTCGTAGGCGAGCGCGACGTCGCCGATGAGCAGGGTGGTCGGCGCGCCGGTCGCCGCGACGCCGAGCGCGCTGGCGATGGTGCCGTCGATCCCGTTCGCACCGCGGTTGCACAGGACGCGCGGGCCGTCGTCGCGGACGGCGGCGAACGTCTCGAGCTCGCGGACCGGCATCGAGGAGGCGACGAACAGCGTCGCGCCGGGGCCGAGGGCGCCGGCGACCGTACGCGCGACCAGCGGCTCGTTGAGCGCGCCGGCGCCGATCGTCGCGTCGATCGCGCCGGCCGCGGCGGCGTCGGCCGCGCGCCAAGAGGCCAGCCAGCCGGGGTCCGCACGCCGGCCACCGGCTCGGCCAAAGCGGGCGATCGGGTCGGCCGCGCCGGGGCCCCGCGCGCCGGCCACCGGCTCGGCTGCGGCGGCGGCGATCGGGTCGGCCGCGCCGCGCGGGCCGGCCACCGCTCGGTGCGGCGGCGGCGATCGGGTCGGCCGCGCCGGGATCCGCGCGTCAGCCGCCCCGGTCAGCGTCGCCGCCGGATCGCCGGGCAGGATCGCGCCGACCACGCCGTCGGGGTCGGCCCACACCGCGTCGGACGCGAGCGCGACCTGTTCGGCGTCGAGCCCGGCCAGCCAGGCGCGCAGCGGCTTGGAGGTCGGCAGGTCGCCGACGCGGACGACGACGTCGGGTCGGGTGCGCGCCCGCGAACGCCTCGACGCGCAGGAGCGCGTCGTAGTGGGCGATCGCCTGGGCGCCGCGCGCGCGCCCGACAGCGTGTCGGCCAGCACGGGCGCGCGCAGCGACCCGGCGAGGCGCATGATCGCGGCGGGGACGTGCGGGTTGCGCTCGCTGCGGCCGGCCACGATCACCGGGCGGCGCGCGGCCGCCGCGCGGCCGCCAGCGCGTCCGCGCTCGAGGCCGGGTCGCGGCGGGGCGGCGCAGCCACGCGACCCTCGCCGGGCCGACCAGGCAGCGGATCGGCCGGCAGCGGCGCGTCGGGCACCAGCGGCTCGCGCAGCGGCACGTTGACGTGGACCGGACCGGGCCGCCCCGTCGCGCCGCTCGCCGCCCACGCGACCCGGCAGGCGAGCGAGCGCGCCCAGCGCAGCCGCGCCGGGCTCGCCTCGTGGGGGCGAAGTCGACGAACCAGCGCACCGCGCCGCCGTAGAGCTTGACCTGGTCGATCGTCTGGCCGGCGCCGGTGTCGCGCAGCTCGGGCGGGCGGTCGGCGGTGAGCACGATCAGCGGCACGCCGGCCTCGTGCGCCTCGACGACGGCGGGGAGGTACTCGGCCGCCGCGGTCCCCGAGGTGCAGGCGACGACGACCGGGCGGCGCGTCGCCTTCGCCAGGCCGAGCGCGAAGAACGCGCTCGCCCGCTCGTCGACGTGCGAGTGGCAGCGCAGCCGGCCGTCGCGGACGAGGCTGAGGACGACCGGCGTCGACCGCGACCCCGGCGACGTGCACGCGTCGGTCGCGCCGCAGCGCCACAGCTCGTCGACGAACGCGCGCAGGAGCAGGTAGGTGTCGGTGGTGGGCGTCACGGCGCCCGCTGACTGTACGCGCGAGGATGGGGAGTGGCCCGGCCGCTCGTCCTCCTGCACGGCTTCACCCAGACCGGGCGGTCGTGGGATGCGGTGCGGCGCGAGCTGGGCGGCGACGTCCTCGCGCCCGACCTGCGCGGCCACGGCGCCGCCACGGAGCGCCGGCCGATCGACACCGGCCACCTCGTCGCCGACGTCCTCGCGCTCGCGCCGGCGCGGTTCGTGCTCGCGGGCTACTCGATGGGCGGGCGGCTGGCGCTGCACGTCGCGCTGGCGCCGCGCCGCGGCGAGTGGCCGGACTGGTGCTCGTCTCGACCACGGCCGGCATCGAGCCCGCCGCGGAGCGGACGGCGCGGCGGGCGGCCGACGACGCGCTGGCCGACGAGATCGAGGCGGCCGGCATCGAGGCGTTCGCCGCACGCTGGGCCGCCCTCCCGCTGTGGGCCGGGCAGCCGCCTGCCGTGCGCCGCGCCGCGCAGGCGCAGGCGGCGGCGCCAGGACCCGGCGGGCCTGGCCGCGTCGCTGCGGGGCTTCGGCACGGGGGCGATGGCGCCGGTGTGGGACCGCCTCGGCGAGCTGACGATGCCTGCGGTCGTGCTCGCGGGCGAGCGCGACGCGAAGTTCCGCGCGATCGGCGAGCGGCTCGCGGCGGCGCTGCCCGCGGCCCGGCTGGTGGTCGTGCCGGCGGCGGGCCACGCGCTGACGCTGGAGGCGCCGGGCGCCGTCGCGGCCGAGCTGGCGGCCGTCGCCGGCCGGTGAGGTGGGCGCGGATCATGGAGGCGCCGGGCGCCGTCGCGGTGGAGCCGGCGGTCGTCGACGACCGGTGACGCGGCCGCGCATTATCGTGGCGATCGCCGTGCTCGCCGCCGCCGTCATCGCGCTCGTGGTCACGCTGACCTCCGGTGGCCAGCAGGCCGTGCGCAGTCCGCTGCTCACGCCGGCGCAGCTCATCGGCCAGCGCATGGTGTTCGCCTACGACGCCGCGACGCCGCCGGCCGCGCTCGTGCGCCGGATCCGCCGCGGCGAGGCGGCCGGGGTCATCCTGTTCGGCCGCAACATCGGCTCGGGCGCGCGGCTGCGCGACACGCTGGCCCGGCTGCAGCGCATCCGCCAGCCGCCGGGGCTCGACGCGCCGCTGCTCGTGCTCGTCGACCAGGAGGGCGGTCCGGTCCGGCGCCTGCCCGGCGCGCCCGAGCGCAGCGCCGCCGCGACGACCACCGCGGGCCAGGCGCGCCAGGCTGGCCGCGGGGCCGGGCGCAACCTGCGCGACGCGGGCGTGAACGTCGACCTCGCCCCGGTCGTCGACGTCGCTCGCCCCGGCGCCGCCCTCGAGCGCGAGCGGCGCACCTACGGCCGCGACGCCGCACGCGTCCAGCGCCTCGCCGCCGCCTTCGCCCAGGGTCTCGGCGACGAGGGCGTCGCCGCCACCTACAAGCACTTCCCGGGCTTCGGCGCCGCCACCGTCAACACCGACGACGCCCCGGCGCGCATCGGCGCCAGCCTGGCCGAGCTGCGCCGCATCGACCTGCGCCCGTACGAGCACCCGCCGCGCGCGGTCAAGCTCGTCATGCTGTCGACCGCGGTGTACCCGGCGCGCGACCCGCGCCCCGCCGCGTTCAGCCGCCGCTGGGCGACGGGGGAGCTGCGCCACCGCTTGGGCTTCGGTGGGGTCAGCATCACCGACGACCTGCAGACCCCCGCGGTCCGGCGCTTCGGCACGCCGGCGCAGCTGGCCTACTTCGCGGTTCGCGCCGGGGTCGACCTGCCGCTGTTCGCCCAGGACTTCGCGACCGGCGACCGCGCCGCCGCCGGCCTGGTCCGGGCGCTGCGCCAGGGCCGGCTCGACGCCGACGAGGCCCGCGCGTCCGCCGCCCGCGTGCTGGCGCTGCGCCGGTCGCTGGCCGGCTGACCGCCTACAGCCCGAGCCCGGGTCCGTCGGGCACGGCGATCGCCCCGTCGACGACCGGCAGCGGGCTCGGCTCCCCGAAGGCCTCCAGCGTCGCCAGCCCGCACGGCAGGTCGACCCGCAGCGCCGCCGCCGCGTGCACCGCGGCGGCCACGCCCAGCGGCCCGTCGTAGGTCGAGGCCAGGTACGGCTCGGCGCCCCCGGCCCGCACCAGCGACGCCTGGACGAGCAGCGACGCGATCCCGCCGGCCCGCGACACCTTCAGGCACACGGCGTCCGCCACCCCGGCCGCCAGCGCGCCCGGCTCGGCCGCGGTCTCGTCGAGCGCCACCCGGACCGCCGTGCGCTCGCGCACCGCGCGCATCGCGTAGATCCCGTGCACGGGCTCCTCGACGAGCTCCAGCCCCGCCGGCGCGAGCGCCTCGATCATCCGCACCGCCTCGTCGACCTCCCACGCGCCGTTGGCGTCCAGGCGCAGCGCCACCGCCGGGCCGGCTGCCGCGCGCACCGCCGCGACGCGGCCGGGATCGTCGCCCACGCCGACCTTGAGCTTCACGCACGTGTAGCCCGCGCGCGCCGCCGCGGCGGCCGCGGCGGCCGCGGACGTGCGATCGGTCGCCCCGATGGCCAGGTTCACCGGCACGCAGGCCAGCGGCCGGTCGGTCAGCAGGGCCGCCAGCGGCTTGCCCGCGCGCCGCCCCGTGAGGTCCCACAGCGCCAGATCGACCGCGGCCAGCGCCTGGGGCAGGTCCGCCACCGTGCGGCACTGGTCGTACAGGCGATCGCCGCGCACGCCCTCGCCGGCTTCGAGCACCGGCCGGTAGGCCTCCAGCGCCGCCGCCACCGCCGCCTCCGGCACGCCGTCGTAGGGCTGAAGCGGCGCCGCCTCGCCGCGGCCGACGGCGCCGTCGCCCGCCTCGAGCGTCAGCTCGAACAAGGGCCGCTGCGTCAGCGTGCCCCACGCCGTGACGAGCGGCGAGCGCAGCGCCACCACCCGCCGGCTGATCGAGACCTTCACGCGGTCATCACGAGGCCAGGATGCCAGCCGACAGCAGGAGGCAGAACACCAGCTCGAGCATCCCGGACTGGGCGAGGGCGCCGTTGAGCGACGGCCCGTCGGTCCGCGTGCGCACCGTCTCGATCAGCCGCAGCGCGAGCGGGACCGTCAGCAGCGGCAGCAGCGTCCACCACGACAGCCCGGCCACGAGCGCCGCCAGCGCCAGGTACGAGACGGCGATCATCGCCGCGAACAGCACGCGCGTCCGCGCCCGGCCCAGCCGGACCGCGAGCGTGCGCTTGCCCGCCCGCCGGTCGGTGTCGAGGTCGCGGACGTTGTTGACGACGAGGATCGCCGCGCACAGCAGCCCGACCGGCACCGACGCCGCGAACGCCTGCCACACCACGTCCTGGGTCTGCACGTAGTACGAGCCGGCGACCGCGACGACGCCGAAGAACAGGAACACGAACACCTCGCCCAGGCCCGCGTAGCCGTAGGGCCGCGGGCCGCCGGTGTACAGGACGCCGGCGAGGATCGACGCGGCGCCGATGGCCAGCAGCACCCATCCGGCGACGACGATCAGGTAGATCCCGCACAGCACCGCGAGGCCGAACGTCACGTAGGTCGCGACGAGCACGCGGCGCGGCGGCACGAGCCCGCCCGCCGTGACCCGCACCGGCCCGAGCCGGTCCTCGGTGTCCGCGCCGCGCCGGGCGTCCGAGTAGTCGTTGGACAGGTTGGTGCCGACCTGGATGAACAGGGCCCCGAGCAGCGCGGCGGCGAACGCGAAGCCGTCGAACTCGCCGTCTTGGATGGCCAGCGCGGTGCCGACGAAGACCGGGGCCACGGCCGCCGGCAGCGTCCGCAGCCGCGCGGCCATGAGCCAGATCCTCACGGGCGGCGCGGGAACTGCCCGAAGTCGGGGGTGCGCTTGGCCTTGTAGGCCTCGCGGCCCTCACGCGCCTCGTCGGAGGCGTAGAACAGGAGGTTCGCGTCGTGGGCGAGTTGCTGGATGCCGGCGTAGCCGTCCTCGTGGGCGTGGAAGCCGCTCTTGACCAGGCGGATGGCGAACGGGGACTTCTCGAGGATCTCGCGACACCACCGCACGGTCTCGTCCTCGAGGCGCTCGAGCGGCACGACCGTGTTGACCAGCCCCATGCGCAGTGCCTCGTCGGCGTCGTACTGCCGGCACAGCATCCAGATCTCCTTGGCCTTCTTCGTGCCGACGAGGTCGCGCATGAGCGACGCGCCGAACCCGCCGTCCCACGAGCCGACCCGCGGGCCGGCCTGGCCGAAGCGGGCGTTGTCGGCGGCGATCGTCAGGTCGCAGCACAGGTGCAGGACGTGGCCGCCGCCGATCGCGTACCCGGCCACCATCGCGATGACCGGCTTGGGCAGCCGGCGGATCTGGACCTGCAGGTCGGTGACGTGGAAGCGGCCGACGGCGTGGCCCGACTCGACGTAGCCGGTGTCGCCGCGCACGCGCTGGTCGCCGCCGGAGCAGAACGCCCGGTCGCCCGCGCCGGTGAGCACGATCACGCCGACCGACTCGTCCTCGCGCGCCCGCTCGAAGGCGTCCATCAGCTCGACGATCGTCTCGGGCCGGAACGCGTTGTGGACCTCCGGGCGGTCGATCGTGAGCTTGGCGATGCCGTCGTCGCTGAGCTCGTAGGCGATGTCCTCGTATTCGGCGGCCGGGGTCCACGTGGCTGACATGGCCAGGAGGCTATCGCCGGGTACCCTCGGCGCCCGTGCTCGTCGAGGCCTGGTTGGAGCGTGCCGTGCTCACCCGCCCGGGCCGCGAGGCGGTCAACGGGCTGTCCTACGCGGGGCTGCGCGATCGCGCGCGGGCCGGCGCCGCGGCGCTGGCCGCCGCCGGCGTGCGCCCCGGTGACCGTGTCGGGATCGCGCTGGCGCCCGGCGCGGCGTTCGCCGCCGCGCTGCACGCGACGTGGGGCCTGGGCGCGGTCGCGGTCCCGGTCGACCGGCGCCTGGGCGCGCACGAGCGCGCGCACGTCGAGCGCGGCTGCCGCGTGGTCGTCCGCGACCCGCTGCCCGAGCACGGCGCCGGCGTGCTCGCCGGCGTCCACGACCTCGACGCCCCCGCGGCGATCATCCACACGAGCGGCTCGACCGGCCTGCCCAAGCCGGTCGAGCTGACCTTCGGCAACTGGCTGTGGAGCGCGCTCGGCTCCGGCGTCGCCCTGGGCGTCGACCCGCACGAGCGCTGGCTGTGCCCGCTGCCGCTCACGCACGTCGGCGGCCTGTCGATCGTCGTGCGCAGCGCGATCTACGCGACGACCGCGGTCGTGCTCGAACGCTGGGACACGGACGTGGCGCTCGCCGCGCTGCGCGACGCCACGCTCGTCAGCCTGGTGCCCACGACCCTCGCTCGGCTGCTGGACGCCGGCTGGCGCGATCCGCCGCGCCTGCGCACCGTCCTGCTCGGCGGCGCGGCCATCCCGCCGGCCCTGCTCGAGCGCGCCCGCGAGCACGGGGTGCCCGTCACCACCACCTACGGCATGTCCGAGGCGTGCTCGCAGATCACCACCGGCGGCCCGCCGCTGTTCTGCACCCGCGTCGAGATCGCGCCGGACGGCGAGATCGTCGTGCGCGGCCCGACCGTCGCGGGCGGCGATGCGCTGCACACCGGCGACCTCGGCCGCCTCGATGCGCACGGCCACCTGCACGTCACCGGTCGCCGGGCGGACACCATCATCACCGGCGGCGAGAACGTCGCGCCCGCCGAGGTCGAGGCGGTCCTCGCGGCGCATCCGGCGGTCGCCGAGGCTGCCGTCCACGGACGCCCCGACCCCGACTGGGGCGAAGCGGTCGTGGCCACCGTCGTCCTGCGGGCGCCGGCCACCGAGGACGAGCTGCGCGCCCACGCCGCCGCCCGCCTCGCGCCCTACAAGGTGCCCAAGGCGATCGCGTTCGCGGGCGCGCTGCCGCGCACCGCCAGCGGCAAGCTCCTGCGCCGCGCGCTGTGACGGGGCGCGCCGCGCCGGCGCGGTAGGTTCATGCCATGCCCGTCCAAGACCCCGACGAGTTCCGCGCCACGGCCCGCGAGCGCTGGGAACGCGCCGCCCAGGGCTGGGGCAACCAGCGCGGCTGGTGGGACCGCAGCACCGAGCCCGTGAGCCGGTGGCTGATCGACGCCATCGACCCGCAGCCCGGCCAGACGATCCTCGAGCTGACCGCCGGCCCGGGCGACGTCGGCCTGCGCATCGCCGAGCGCATCGCCCCCGACGGGCGCGTCATCGCGACCGACGGCGCCGAGGCGATGGTCGAGGTCCTGCGCGAGCGGGCGCAGGCGCGCGGCCTGGCCGACGTCGTCGAGGCCAAGTCGATGGAGGCCGAGTGGATCGACCTGGCCGCCGCCACGGTCGACGCTGCCGTGTGCCGCTGGGGCTACATGCTGCTGGCCGACCCCGGCGCCGCGCTGCGCGAGACGCGCCGCGTCCTGCGGCCCGGTGGCCGCGTCGCGCTGGCCGCGTGGGACGAGCCGAGCGCCAACCCATGGTCCTCGGCCGTCGGGCGTGAGCTCGCCGACCGTGGCCTCATCGAGGTCGATCCGGAGGCGCCGGGCCAGTTCTTCTGGCGCGACCAGGCGGTCATCGCCGAGGCGCTTCAGGACGCCGGCTTCACCGACGTCGTGGTCGACACGGTCCGCTTCACGCTGACGTACCCGAATCCCGACGCCTGGTGGGACGTCCAGATCGACATGTCGCCGGTGCTGCCCACCACGCTGGTGGCGGTCGATCCCGCCGTGCGCGACGAGATCATGGAGGCCGCGCAGGCCCGCCTGGCCGAGTATGCGCGGGAGGACGGGTCGCTCGACGTACCGGCCGCCGCGCACGTGGCGCGGGCGGAGGCATGACGGGGATCGTGGGCCGTCGCGCGCAGACCGATAGGCGGTCCGCGATCCACTAGGGTCCGGCCTCCTATGTACTACGACGACGACGCTGATCTCTCGCTCCTGGACGGCAAGACCGTCGCCATCATCGGCTTCGGCTCCCAGGGCCACGCCCACGCCCTCAACCTCAAGGACTCCGGCGTCGACGTCGTCGTCGGCCTGCGCTCCGACTCCGCGTCCGTCGAGCAGGCGCGCGACGGTGGCCTCGAGGTCCTCGACGTCGCCGACGCGGCCAGCCGCGGCGACATCGTCATGATGCTCGTCCCCGACGAACGCCACCGCGAGATCTACGAGGGCGAGGTCCGCGACGGCATCGCGCCCGGCAACGCCCTGTTCTTCGGCCACGGCTTCTCGGTCCACTACGGCGAGGTCGTGCCGCCGCCCGGGGTCGACGTCGCGCTCGTCGCCCCCAAGGGCCCCGGCCACCTCGTGCGCCGCCAGTACCTCGAGGGCTCCGGCGTGCCCGGCCTGATCGCGGTCGCCCAGGACGCGACCGGCCAGGCCAAGCAGCTCGCGCTGGCCTACGCGCGCGGGATCGGCTGCACCCGCGGCGGCGTCATCGAGACCACGTTCAAGGACGAGACCGAGACCGACCTCTTCGGCGAGCAGGCCGTCCTGTGCGGCGGCGCGTCGGAGCTCGTCCAGGCTGGCTTCGAGACGCTCGTCGAGGCCGGCTACTCGCCGGAGATGGCGTACTTCGAGTGCCTGCACGAGCTCAAGCTCATCGTCGACCTGATGTACGAGAAGGGCCTGCAGGGCATGCGCTACTCGATCTCCAACACGGCCGAGTACGGCGACTACACCCGCGGCAAGCGCGTCATCACCGACGACACGCGGGCCAACATGCGCAAGATCCTCGAGGAGATCCAGTCCGGCGCGTTCGCGCGCGAGTGGATCGCCGAGAACCGCGCCGGGCAGGAGAACTTCAAGCGCATGCGCGACGAGCAGAACCGCTCGCAGGTCGAGACGGTCGGCAAGGAGCTGCGCAGCCACATGGACTGGATCAACCCGGAGTTCTAGATGGTCGATCCGACGGTCGTGGAATCGGTCGTCTAGCCACGGATGGCGCAGGAGGGCGAGCGTCCGCGGTTCCTGCCGCCCACGGCCAACCCGCCGGACTACCGTGGCGCCGCGCTGCCCGCGCCCGGGCCGCGGCCGGCGGTCGGGGGGCGGGCGCGGACCCCGGCGCCGTCGCATCCGCCGCGCGCCCCCGGGCGCAACTACTCCACCGCCGATCCCGGGCTCCCGTCCGGGCGGTCCGACGAGGTCGCGCCGCCCGCCGTGCCCGAGCCGAGCAACCCGCTCGCGGTGTGGTCGATCAGCCTCGGCACGATCGGGCTCCTGCTGCTGCTGATCTTCGTGGGCCTGATCGTCGTCAACCTCCCGCTGTCGATCGCGGCGTGGATCACCGGTGCACGGGCGCGCGAACGCCCCGGCCAGGCCTCGATGGCCCAGGCGGGGGTGGTCACCGGCATCGTCGGGACAGCGCTGGGCGCGCTCGCGCTCGTGCTCTGGGCGCTCTCGGTGTGAGCGCGCCGGTCAGCTACTAGCTTCATGGCCGTGAACGCCACCGAACTCGAGATCCCTGCCGACCTGCGCCCCGCCGACGGCCGCTTCGGTTGCGGGCCGTCCAAGGTCCGCCCCGAGCAGCTCGCCGCCCTGACCGGCGGCGGCGCCGCGCTGATGGGCACGTCGCACCGCCAGAAGCCGATCCGCGGCCTCGTCGGCCGCATCCGCGAGGGTCTCGACGCGCTGTTCTCGCTGCCCGACGGCTACGAGGTCGCGCTCGGCAACGGCGGCACCACCGCGTTCTGGGACGCCGCCGCCTTCGGCCTCGTCCGCGAGCGCGCGCTGCACCTGACCTACGGCGAGTTCTCGAGCAAGTTCGCCAAGGCGACCCAGGACGCCCCGTTCCTGGCCGACTCGATCGTGATCGACGCCCCGCCCGGCGACGCGCCCGCGCCCACCGCCGACGCGACCGCCGACGTCGTCTGCTGGGCCCACAACGAGACCTCGACCGGCGTGATGGTCGGCGTCGAGCGCGTCGGCGACGGGCTGGTGCTCATCGACGCCACCTCCGGCGCCGGCGGCCTGCCGCTGGACGCCGCGCAGGCCGACGTCTACTACTTCGCGCCGCAGAAGTGCTTCGCCGCGGACGGCGGGCTGTGGCTGGCGCTTCTGAGCCCCGCCGCGCAGGAGCGCATCGCGCAGCTGCACGCCAGCGGCCGCTGGATCCCCGAGTTCCTGTCGCTGAACACCGCGCTGGAGAACTCGCGCAAGGACCAGACGTACAACACGCCCGCAGTGGCCACGCTCGTCCTGCTCGCCGAGCAGATCGACTGGATGAACGGCCGCGGCGGCCTGGACTGGTGCGTGCGGCGTACGACCGACTCGTCGCGGCGCCTGTACGGCTGGGCCGAGCGCGCCGCGTTCGCGACGCCGTTCGTCGCCGACCCGGCCAAGCGCTCGCTCGTGGTCGGCACCATCGACTTCGACGAGGCCGTCGACGCCGCCGCCGTCGCCGCGACCCTGCGCGCCAACGGCATCGTCGACACCGAGCCGTACCGCAAGCTCGGGCGCAACCAGCTGCGCGTCGGCATGTTCCCGGCCGTCGAGCCCGACGACGTCGAGGCCCTGACCGCCTGCATCGACTACGTCGTGGAGCGGATCTGATGAAGGTGCTGGTCGCCGAGAAGATCGGCGCCTCGGGCGTCGAGCTGCTGCGCGAGCACTTCGACGTCGACGAGGGCGATCGCCTCGACCGCATCGGCGAGTACGACGGACTCATCATCCGCTCGGCCACGCAGGTGACCGCGGACGTACTCGAGCGGGCGACGAACCTCAAGGCGATCGGCCGCGCCGGCGTCGGCGTCGACAACGTCGACGTGCCCGCCGCCACCAAGCGCGGGATCGTCGTCGCCAACGCGCCGCAGTCCAACGTGGTCACCGCCGCCGAGCACACCCTGGCGCTGCTGCTCGCCCTGGCGCGCAACGTCCCGCAGGCCCACGCCAGCCTCACCTCCGGCCGCTGGGAGCGCTCGAAGTTCTCGGGCGTCGAGCTGATGGACAAGACGCTCGGCATCCTCGGCTTCGGGCGCATCGGCCAGCTCGTGGCCCACCGCGCGCAGGGCTTCGGGATGAAGGTCGTGGCCTACGACCCGTACGTCGGCAGCGAGCGCTTCCGCGACGTCGGCGTCGACCGGGTCGAGACCGCGGAGGAGGTCTACGCGGTGGCCGACTTCATCACGATCCACCTGCCCAAGACGCCCGAGACCGAGAACTGGCTGGACGCCGCGGCGTTCGCGCAGATGAAGGACGGCGTCCGCGTGCTCAACGTCGCGCGCGGGCCGCTCGTCGACGACGCCGCGCTCCAGGCGGCGCTGGACTCGGGCAAGGTCGCCGGCGCCGCGCTGGACGTGTTCCGCTCCGAGCCGATCACCGAGCACCCGCTGTTCTCGTACCCGAACGTCATCGTCACGCCGCACCTCGGCGCGTCGACCGCGGAGGCGACCGACCGCGCCGGCTACCAGGCCGCCGAGCAGGTCATCGCCGCGCTCACCGGCGGCAGCGTGACGACCGCGGTCAACGTGCCCGCGGTCGCCGCCGAGGACCTCGAGGTCGTCGGGCCGTTCCTGCCGCTGTGCCGCGACCTGGGGCACATCGCCGTCGCCCTGGCCGGCCGCCTGGACCGCCTCGAGGTCGAGTTCTTCGGGCGCATCGCCGAGCGCGACACGCGCCCGCTGAGCATCGCGGTGCTGCTCGGCGCGCTCAGCGGCCACACCGAGGACGCGGTCAACGCCGTCAACGCGCCGGCGATCGCCGACGAGCGCGGCATCGAGGTGATCGAGAGCAAGCGCACGACCGCCCGCGACTTCACCGACCTCGTGCGGGTCATGGTCAACGGCACGCGGGTGGCCGGGACGCTGCTGGGCCGCACCGACCGGCCGCATCTGCTCGAGGCGATGGGGCAGCGCTTCAACCTCGAGCTCCAGGAGCACCTCGCGTTCTTCCGCTACCGCGACCAGCCCGGCATGATCGGCCGGGTGGGCACGACCTTCGGCTCCCACGGCGTGAACATCATCTCCGCCGCGGTGGGCCTGGACCCGGAGACGAAGGACGCCAAGGCCGCCGTGATGGTGGTGACCACCGACGGTTCGGTGCCGCAGACCATCGTCGACGAGATCGCCCAGTCCGACGGATTCGTGAGCGGAACCGCCGTCAGTCTCGCTTCCTGAGTCGACCCCAGGCAGCAAGAGTTACCACAGATGCCGCAGTTTCGGCTACTTTTCTCCCCGACAGGCCGGGAAGCACCCGGCGAACGCCGTGCCAGCGCCCGCAGAGCCTCTCCGCGATCGCAGCACATGACCGTGGAGGACCCATGGCAACCGGAACCGTGAAGTGGTTCAACGACGACAAGGGCTTCGGCTTCATCAGCCCCGACGAGCCCGGCAAGGACCTGTTCGTCCATCACACCGGGATCGTCTCCGACGGCTTCCGCACGCTCGCCGAGGGCGCGCGGGTGCAGTACGAGTCGGAAGCGGGCCCCAAGGGCCCCAAGGCGATCAACGTCCAGCCTCTGTAGTGACGCCGGTCCGGCGTCGCCCGTCGTGACGGGCGACGCCGCGCCGTCGCGAATGTGAACCGCCGACCGCGCGACGTCTGAACACCGACGTTTCCGTCCGGCTTCGCCGGGCACCCTGCGGGCCTACGGCGATGAGGACCGACCTCCACATCTGCCGGGCGTGTCGCCGGCCGTTCGTCGTTCCGCTCTTCCTCCTCGATGCGGTGGACGGGCGCTTCACCGTGGCGCTGCACTGCGCCAACTGCGCCACCCTCGCTGTGGGCGAGCACGACGAGCGCGAGCTCGAGGCGCTCGACCGCGAACTGGACCGCTCGACGGCGGCGATGGCCGCCGCGGCTGACGCACTGAAAACCGGCCTGAAGCGCTGATCGCTCTAGGTCGTTTGCGCGGCTGAGTGCTGGGGTACGGCCGGAGCACCATGGGTCTGCGACGGTTGGTGCCGACGGGTCTGGCGGCGCTGACGCTGGCGCTCCTGGCGGGGTGTGGCGGCGGCAGCGGCGGCCAGGGCGTCCACCTCAACTTCTGGGCCTACAACGAGCCGGGCGGCACGTTCGCCGGCGCCGCGCAGCGCTGCACGCAGCAGTCGCACGGGCGCTACACGATCGAGTTCCACCCGCTCGGCAACGACCCCGACACCCAGCGCCAGCAGCTCGTCCGCCGCCTGGCCGCCAAGGACTCGTCCATCGACATCATGAGCATGGACGTCATCTGGACCGCCGAGTTCGCCGAGGCGGGCTGGATCAAGCCGTGGCCCAAGGCGGCCGCCGATCGAGTCAAGCAGGGCACGCTGCAGGGACCGCTGCAGACCGCCACCTACCAGGGCCGGCTGTACGCGGCGCCCGCGAACTCCAACACGCAGCTGCTGTGGTACCGCAAGGATCTCGTCAAGGGCGAGCCGCCGAAGACCTGGAACGATCTGATCGACACCGCGGAGAAGCTGCCCCAGGCGGGCCGGATCGAGATCCAGGGCGCCCAGTACGAGGGCATCACCGTGTGGTTCAACTCGTTGATCCAGTCGGCGGGCGGCCAGATCCTCGACGGCCCCGACAAGGTGGGCCTCGCGCCCGCACCGACCGAGGCGGCGCTCGCGGTCATGGCCAAGCTGGCCCACTCGACGGCCGCCGACCCGTCGCTGTCCAGCCAGAAGGAGGATCAGAACCGCCTGGCCTTCGAGACCGGGCAGGCCGCCTTCCAGGTCAACTACCCGTTCATCTATCCCAGCGCGAAGGAGAACGCGCCCAAGCTCTTCAAGAACCTCGGGTGGGCGCCCTACCCGGCGGTCAAGAACCCCGCCGACGCCGGCCAGAACGCCCCCATCGGCGGCTTCAACTGGGGCGTGGGCGGCTACACGAAGCACCCGCAGGAGGCCTTCGACGCCGCAACGTGCATGCGCGACGAGGAGAACCAGAAGCAGTTCGCGCTCAAGGGCGGCCTGCCGCCGACGCTGGCCTCGCTGTACGACAACCAGGAGTTCGTCAAGCAGTACCCGTTCGCGCCGATGATCCGCAACGAGCTGCAGCACGCGGCGGTGCGCCCGCAGACGCCGCTGTACTCCGACGTGTCGCTGGCCATCTACAAGACGATCTCGCCACCGTCGGGCATCGACCCGAAGTCCACCGCGGCGAAGCTGCGTGACCGGGTGGAGAAGGCGCTTCAGTCGAAGGGGCTCTTGTGAGCACGAACGTCCCGACGCAGACCGGAGCGATCGCCGAGGCGCCCGGGCGCGGGCTCGGCCGCCGGCGGGGCCGCAAGCCGATCTCCGAGCGCGCGAAGGCCGAGCGGCGGCTGGGCTGGATGCTGTGCGCCCCGGCCGTGATCGTGATGATCGCGGTGACGGCGTATCCGATCGGCTACTCGGTCTACCTGTCGCTGCTGCGCGCCGACCTGCGCTTCCCCGACGAGCGCGAGTGGGTCGGCCTGGACAACTACATCACGGTGCTCGGCTCGAGCCTGTGGTGGGCGGACTTCTTCCACACGGTGATCATCATGGTCATCTCGGTGGCCATCGAGCTGGTGCTCGGCATGCTGCTGGCGCTCATCATGCACCGCGCGCTGTTCGGCCGCGGGCTCGTGCGCACCGTCTCGCTGATCCCCTACGGCATCGTCACGGTCGTCGCCGCGTATGCGTTCCTGCTGGCGTTCTCGACGCCCTCGGGCGGCTTCGTCCCGCACTGGCTGGGCATCGAGCACGACCTCGTCGACCAGGGCCACCCGGTGACGAGCTTCATGGTCGTCATCCTCGCCGAGGTCTGGAAGACGACGCCGTTCATGGCGCTGCTGCTCCTGGCCGGCCTCGCGCTCGTGCCCGACGAGTTGCACGAGGCCGCCCGCGTCGACGGCGCCACCGCCTGGCAGCGCTTCTGGCGCATCACCGTGCCGCTCATGAAGCCGGCGATCCTCGTCGCGCTGCTGTTCCGCACGCTCGACGCGTTCCGGATCTTCGACTCGGCCTTCATCATCGGTCAGAACGGCACCAACCCGAAGATCGAGACGGTGTCGATCCTCGGCTACAACCAGCTGCTGAACCGGCTCAACCTCGGGCTGGGCTCGGCGGTCTCGGTGCTGATCTTCATCTGCGTGATGATCATCGCGCTGATCTTCATCAAGGGGCTCGGGACGAGCCGGCCGGGGGAGGCGTGAGCTGATGCAGCGGGTCTCGGGCAAGCGCATCCTCGGGTGGGGCGCGACGGACTTCGTCGTCCTCGTCTTCGCGCTGTTCCCCGTGCTGTGGATCGTGATGCTGTCGTTCAAGTCGCCGGGCACGGTGACCGACGGCAGCTTCATCCCGAACGAGTGGTCGTGGGAGAACTACAACAGCATCTTCGCCGGCGACAGCCCGTTCCTCGACGCGCTGCGCAACTCGTTCGGCATCGCCGCGATCGCCACCGTGATCGCCGTCGTGCTGGCCTCGATGGCCGCCTACGCGATCGCGCGGCTGAACTTCCCCGGCAAGGCGATCATGCTCGGCGCGGCGCTGATGATCGCGATGTTCCCGCCGATCTCGATCGTCGGCCCGCTGTACAACATGTGGCGCAACCTCGGGCTGTTCGACACGTGGCCGGGCCTGATCATCCCCTACCTGACGTTCGCGCTGCCGCTGGCGATCTACACGCTGACCGCGTTCTTCCGCGAGATCCCGTGGGAGCTCGAGCAGGCCGCGCAGGTCGACGGCGCCACGCCGTTCCAGGCGTTTCGCAAGGTCATCGTGCCGCTCGCCGCGCCCGGCGTGGCGACGACGTCGATCCTCGTGTTCATCTTCTGCTGGAACGACTTCGTCTTCGCCGTGTCGCTGACGTCGACCTCGGCGGCGCAGACCGTCCCCGCCGCGCTGTCGCAGTTCACCGGCGTGTCCCAGTTCACCGCGCCCTACGGCTCGATCGCTGCCGCGGCGGTGATCGTCACCATCCCCATCATCATCCTCGTCCTCTTCTTCCAGCGCCGCATCGTGGCGGGCCTGACCGCCGGCGCGGTGAAGGGCTGAAAGGAGAAACCGTGGCCGAGATCGTCCTCGACAAGGTGACCAAGCGCTATCCGGACGGCACCGAGGCCGTCAAGCAACTCGATCTCGACATCGCCGACGGCGAGTTCATCATCCTCGTCGGCCCGTCGGGGTGCGGCAAGTCGACCGCGCTGCGCATGATCGCCGGGCTGGAGGACATCTCCGAGGGCGAGCTGCGCATCGACGGCGAGGTCGTCAACGGCCGCGCGCCCAAGGACCGCGACATCGCGATGGTCTTCCAGAACTACGCGCTGTACCCCCACATGACGGTGCGCGAGAACATGGGCTTCGCGCTGAAGCTGGCCAAGGTCGACAAGGCGGAGATCGACCGCAAGGTGCAGGAGGCCGCGCAGGTGCTCGACCTCCAGAGCCAGCTGGACCGCAAGCCGGCCAACCTGTCGGGCGGCCAGCGCCAGCGCGTCGCCATGGGCCGGGCGATCGTGCGCGACCCCAAGGCGTTCCTCATGGACGAGCCGCTGTCGAACCTCGACGCCAAGCTGCGCGTGCAGATGCGCACCGAGGTCTCGCGCATCCAGTCGCGCCTGGGCGCGACGACGGTCTACGTCACCCACGACCAGACCGAGGCGATGACGCTCGGCGACCGCGTGGCCGTCATGCGCCTCGGCGAGCTGCAGCAGGTGGGCACCCCGAAGGAGCTCTACGAGAACCCGGTGAACCTGTTCGTGGCCGGCTTCATCGGCTCGCCCGCGATGAACTTCTTCAGCGCGACGCTCGAGGGCGACCGCGTGCGCCTGCCGATCGGCGAGGCGACGCTGCCCGACGAGCTGCGCCGCGCCCTGGAGGGGCGCGGTGGCGGCCCGCGCGAGGTGATCGCCGGCCTACGGCCCGAGGACTTCGAGGACGCCGAGCTCGTCGACCGCAGCCGCCACGAGGGCGGCCTGGAGTTCGACGCGAAGATCGACCTCGTCGAGTCGATGGGCTCGGAGATCTACGCGTACTTCACCCACGGGGGCGAGGGCGCGCGGTCCGAGCAGATCAGCGAGCTGGCCGCCGACGTCGGCGCCGGCGACCTGTCCGCCGGCGAAGGCCAGCAGGTCGTGGCCCGGCTCAACGCGGACTCGACGGTCGCGCGCGGCAGCCAGGCGCGGCTGTGGCTGGACACGAGCAAGCTGCACCTGTTCGACCCGCAGTCGGGCGAGAACCTCACGCGTCGCGAGGCGGCCGCGACCGCGGCTTGACGCGCGGTCAGCGCCGGCGGCCCGCCTTCAGCTGGGCGATGATCTCGTCGCTCCAGTCGTGGGTGTGCGTCAGCGCGTAGCGCTCGGCGGCGATGCGGTGGTAGGCGTCGGCCTCGGTGCCGGTCCCGAGCATGCCGGCCTCGCGCAGCAGCTCGATGACCGGCGCGAACTCCTGGTCGAACCACTGCTCGGCGATCTGCGCGCGGTCCTGGAGCTCGCCGATCTCCTGCGTGTGGCGAAAGCCCCACGCCTCGACGCCCTCGGCCAGCGACGCGTAGTCGTGCGCGTCGGTCAGGCGGATGCGCCCGGCGCGGTCGGCGGACAGCGGCACGCGCTCGTGGAACAGGCGCTCGTCGCTCTTGCGCGGCAGGTCCGGCAGGCGCAGCTCGCGGCCGGCGCCGACCCGGGTGAGCACCTCGGTGACGTAGGCGTCGATGTCGCGCCAGCCCAGCGCGCGCGCCGCGGAGACGCGATGGTGACCGTCGCGCACGAAGTGCACCTCGCCGACCCGGTACAGCGAGACCGGCGGCAGCGGCTCGCCCCGACGCATCGCCGCGGCCACGCGCTCCCAGCGGGTGCGCACGCGCGAGCTCGTGGGCCGGAAGCGGCGATCGAAGCCGGTCCGCCGGTCGACGGTGCCGACGATCGTGTCGAGCTCGACGACCTCGAGGCCGAGCTCGCGCTCGCCGGTGCGCCCGAGCGCGGCCACCACCTCGTCGAAGGGCAGGATCACGTTGACGTCGCCCTGCTCGCGGGTCAGCACGCGGCCCAGCTGCCCGAAGGCGGCCTGCCGGCGCGCCCGGCGGAAGTCGTCGCCGGCGTCGACGCTGGACAGCCCGGTGCGCAACGGGGGCATGGCCGCCGTTGTACCCGCCTTGGCGCGTTAGGTCGTCTCGTAGAGCGCCTGGAAGCGGTCGCGGTAGCGGTCGTTGACGACGTTGCGCTTGACCTTCTGGGTCGGCGTGAGCTCGCCGGCGTCGTGCGTGAGGTCGTGGTCGAGGACCGCGAAGCGCTTGATCTGCTCGATGCGCGCGAACTGCGCGTTGGCGGCGTCGACGTCGGCCTGGAGCACGTCGCGGACCTTGGGGTCGGCGTGGATGGTCGCGGCGTCGTAGGGGACGTCGGCGCGCTCGGCGAGCGCGGGCGCCTCGTCGGGGTCGAGCGTCAGCAGCGCCACCAGGTACGGCCGATCGTCGCCGTAGACGACGGCCTGGGAGATCCAGCGCGACTCGCGCAGGGCCGCCTCGATGTTCGCCGGTGAGACGTTCTTGCCGCTGGAGGTGATGATCAGGTCCTTCTTGCGCCCGGTGATGCTCAGGTAGCCGTCCTCGAGTGCGCCGAGGTCGCCGGTGCGCAGCCACTCGCCGTCCATGATCTCGGCGCTCGCTTCGGGATTGCGGTAGTAGCCGGCGAAGATGTTGGGCCCGCGCAGCAGGACCTCGCCGTCGGCGTCGATGCGCACCCCGGTCCCGGGCAGGGCCCGGCCGACGGTGCCGAAGCGGAACTCGTCCTCGGTGTTGAGCGTGGCAGCCGCGCACGTCTCGGTCATGCCGTAGCCCTCGAGCACGAGGACGCCGATGGCGTCGAAGAACTCGAGCACCTCCTGGGCGATCGGGGCGGCGCCGGTGAGCGCCAGCTCGATGCGGTCGCCGAACAGCGCGCGCACCTTCGAGAGCACCAGCCGGTCGGCGACCGCGTGGCGGGCGCGCAGCAGCGGGCTGACGCGACCGCGCCGCTGCGCCGCCCGGTAGGCCGGGCCGACGCCGAGCGCCCAGTCGAAGATGGACCGGGCCGCCCGGCCCCCGCTCTGACCCTTGGCCAGCGCACGGGTGTGGACCTTCTCGAACACGCGCGGCACCGACGGGACGTGGGTGGGGCGGGTGGCGGCGAGGTCGTCGATCAGGCGCGCGGTGTCGCCGCTCCAGAACGCGAGCGTGCCCCCGACGTCGAGCCCCACGAGCTGGACGATCCGGGCCAGCGCGTGGGCCAGCGGCAGGAACATGAACAGCACGACCTCGCCGGACAGGTCGAGCCGGCGCTCGTAGGCGTCCATCGTCGCCAGCAGGTTGGCGTGCGTGAGCATGCAGCCCTTCGGCGGGCCGGTCGTGCCCGACGTGTAGACGATCGTGGCGATGTCGTCGGCCCCCACGCCCTGCTGGATCTGGTCGATCAGCGCGTCGGGCGCGTCGCCGGCGCGATCGGCGATCTCGGCGATCGACGGGACGCCCTCGACGGGGTCGATGACCAGGACGTGCTCGAGGTCGGGGCAGCGGTCGCGGACCGCCTGGACCTTCTCGAGCTGGGCGGCGTCCTCGGCGATCACCGCCTTGGCGCCGGAATGCGCCAGGACGTGCTCGGCCTCCGACTGCGAGCTCGTGTGGTAGATCGGCACGACGGTCGCGCCGGCGCACAGGATGGCGCCGTCGACCAGCGTCCACTCGGGGCGCGTCTCGCTGAACAGCGCGACGCGGTCACCGGGGCCGATCCCGAGGCCGGCCAGCCCGGCGGCCAGGCGGCGCGCGCGCAGGGCGAGCTGGCGGTAGGTCCACTCGTGCACCGCGCCGTCGCGCGGGAAGCGCAGCGCGACCCCGTCGCGGTCGCCCAGCGCGATGAACAGGCGCCCGAGCGTGCCGGCGTGCAGCGAGCGCTCGATCGCGCGCTCGTGTGCGGTCTGTGACATGAACGGATGGTGCCAGGTGATGGGCGGAGAGGCATCCGCAGCAATCCGCAGGCGGATTGCGTGCTCAGCGCGGATGCACCCGGTGGGCGGCGGGTGGATGCTGATCTGGTCAACCGGCGACCCCGTTCAGGAGAAGAGCCGTGCTGCGCCTCGCCAAGCTGTCCATCCGTCATCCGCTCGCGGCGCTGCTGGTCTGCGTCGCCGTGGCCGGCGGGCTCGTCGCCGTCAGCTCGGGCGTCACGAGCTCGCTGTCGCCGTCGATCGTCGTCGTGCCGGGCACCGACTCCTCGCACGCCCAGCATCTCGCCGAGTCCGGCTTCGGCCCGAGCGTGCTCGTGCCCGTCCTGCTCGAGGGGCCCAAGGCCCAGCTCGACCGCCAGGGCCCGGCGCTCGTGCGCGAGCTGGCCCGGCGCCCGGACACGCGCGTGATGTCCGCCTGGGACGGCGGCGAGGTCGGCGCCGGCCTGCGCCCGCGCCCGACCGCGGCGATGGTCGTCGCGTCGGTCGCGCACACCGAGAAGGACATGGTCGAGACCTACCAGGCGCAGATCGACGGCGTCGTGGCCAAGCAGATCACGGCCCCGATCCACGCCTCGATCACCGGTCAGCCGAGCCTGGACCGCGGGTTCAAGGACGCCGCGGTCGACGCGACCCGCACCGGGGCGCTGCTGACCGTCCCGATCCTCTTCGTCGTCCTGCTCCTGCTGCTGCGCGCGCCGGTCGCCGCGGCCGGCCTGGCCCTCCTGGGCGGCGTGACCGCGCTTTCGGGCCTCGGCGTGATGGCGCTGCTGGGCAAGGTCATCCCGGTCGACTCGATCGCGATGGCGCTGGGCACGATGACCGGCCTGGCGCTCGGCGTCGCCTACGGCCTGATGATCTTCCGGCGCTGGCGCCTGGAGCTCGACCGCGACGTCGCGCACCATGACGCCGCGCATGCCGCCGTCGACGCGGTGGCCAGCACCGGGCGCGCCGTGCTCATCGGCGGCACCGGCGTCGTCGTCGCGCTGATCGTGGCCGCCGCCATCGCGCCCACCGAGATCCTCACGTCGCTGGGCATCGGCGCGATGCTGTGCGCCGCCCTCGCCGTCGGCGGCGCCGTCGTCGTCGTGCCGGCCGCGCTGACGCTGCTCGGCCACCGGGCACTGTGGCTGTCGTTCCGCGCCCCGCGCCCGGTCGCGGCGGTCTGGGACCGCCTGGCCACCGGCGGCGGCGGGTCGGTCGTCCGCCATGCCGGCACCGCCGGCGCGCTGGCCACGGCGGTGCTCGTCGCGCTCGCTCTGCCGATCTTCTCGCTGCAGACCGGGCCGCCCGGCCCGCAGCTGCTGCCCAAGGACTCGCCCGAGCGCCAGAGCTTCGAGCGCGTCGCCCAGGTCATGGGCCCGGGCTGGCCGACCCCCTTCAACATCGTCATCTACTCCGAGGACCGCCCGATCACCGACAAGCAGCTGCTCGTCGACATCGAGGCCTTCCAGAAGAAGCTCGTCAAGGACCCGCGGATCGCCTCGGTCGTCGGCCCGGGCTCGCTGGCGCCGGTCAGCCGCGAGCTCGGCGTCCTGCCCAAGAAGCTCAAGGAATCCACCAAGCTGCTCAAGGGCGGCAAGAAGAAGCTCGGCGAGCTGCAGAGCGGGCTCGACGACGCGGCCGCCGGGTCCAAGCAGCTCAAGGAGGGCCTGGCCTCCGCGGCCAGCGGCGCCGGCCAGCTGCAGGGCGGCTCCGGCCAGGCGCAGTCCGGCGCGGGCCAGCTACGCAACGGGCTCGATCAGGCGCGCTCGGGGGCCCAGCAGATCTCCGGCGGCCTCGGCCAGGCCCTCGACGCGGCCCAGCAGCTGCGCGACGGCGCGGCCAAGCTGCTGGCCGGGTCCAAGCAGCTCAAGGGCGGGCTCGGGCAGGCGGTCACGCCGGTCCAGCAGGGCCTGCCGATCGTCCAGCAGATGGCCGCCGACGTGAGCGCGGGGTCCGACGCGGTCAAGGCCGCTCAGGGCTCCTCCCAGGCGCTCGTCGGCCAGCTCGACCAGGCCGCCGCGGCGCTGGCGCAGCTGCCCGCCGACGACCCGGGCGTGCAGTCGGCGCTGGCCGCCGTGCAGTCGGCGCGCCAGGCGGCCGAGGGCACTGCGGCGTCGCTGAACACGGCGGCGCCGAAGATCTCCGGCGCCGCCGGCGTCGCGGGCGCGTTCGCCGACCAGGTCGGCCAGCTCTCGACGGGCCTGGCCCAGCTGTACGCCGGGTCCACCCAGCTGACCGACGGCATCTCCCAGCTGCAGGCCGGCAACAGCCAGCTCGCTACCGGCATGGCCAAGCTGAGCACCGGCGGCGGCCAGCTGACCACCGGTCTCGGCGCGCTGCGCGACGGCGCCGCCCGTCTCGAGACCGGGCTCGGGCAGCTCACCGCGGGCAGCGGCCAGCTGGCCAGCGGCCTGTCGGGCGGCGTCGGCCCGGCTGGCACGCTCGCGAGCGGCCTCGCCGGCGGCGCCCAGGAGGTGGCGAAGTTCCGCGGCGACCTGCCGTCGCCGAAGGATCTCGAGCGGCTGATGAAGGAGTCGCCGGGCCTGTTCGACTCCGGCTACTTCGTCCTGGCCGCCGTGTCGGGCGCGACGCCCGGCCAGCGCAACCAGGCCTCGTTCGCGGTCAACCTGGACCGCGGCGCCAGCGCCGGCCAGATCGTCGTGATCTCCAAGACCGACGCCGCGTCGGACGCCACGCGCAGCCTCGGCGAGGATCTGCAGAAGCAGGCGGACGCCTTCGCGCAGGCCACGAAGACCGACGCCGCGGTCGGCGGCCCGGCCGGCCAGCTCGGCGACTTCACCACCGCGACCGCCGCGCGGATCGCGCCGGTCGCCGTCGCGCTGGCGGTGATCATGTCGCTGCTGCTCATGGCCTTCCTGCGGGCGATCGCCGTCCCGCTGGCCGCCGTCGCGCTCGACCTGCTGACGTGCGCGGCGACGTTCGGCGCGATGCAGCTGCTGTTCGGCGGCGACAACCCGCTGCTCGGCGGCCCCGGCTACGTCGACCCGATGTCGATCATCGCGACGCTGGCCGCCGTCTTCGGGATCACGATGGTCTACGAGGTGCAGTTGCTGTGGCGCACGCGGGAGAAGCTGCTTCAGACCGGCGACGCCGAGGCGTCGGTGCGGTCCGCGCTGCGCGAGACGGCGGCGGCGGGCACCGGCGCCGCGATCGCGATGGTCGCCGCCATCGTCCCGTTCGCGATCAGCCAGCTCGTCGTCGTCCGCCAGCTGGGCGTGGCGGTCGGGGTGGCGATCATCCTCGATGCCCTCGTCGTGCGGCCGGTGCTGCTGCCCGCGGCGCTCGAGGTGCTCGGCCGCTTCGGCTGGTGGCCGACGTCGCGCAAGGCGCCGGCCCCACCGCCGCCGAGCCCGCAGGCGCCGGCGCACCGCAGCCCTGAGCCCGAGACCCAGCCGATCGCGGGAGCGCGCGCATGAGCGCGGCGCCCACCACCACCCCCAACGGCGCGGCGTCCGGCGCCGGCGACGAGCGCCTCGACGGCTTCGTCGCCCGGGCGCGGACGGCGGCGGACGCGATGCGCCGCCTCGACCAGGAGGCGGTCGACCGGATCGTCTGGGCGATGGTCGTGGCCGGCCTCGAGCACGCGATCGACCTGGCTGAGCTCGCGATGGAGGAGACCGGCTTCGGCGTGCTGGAGGACAAGGTCGTCAAGAACTACATCGCGACCGAGTTCCTCTACGACTACCTGCGCGACAAGCGCTCGGTCGGCGTCATCGACACCGACGACGAGCGCGGGATCGAGTACGTGGCCGAGCCGATCGGGGTGGTGCTCGCGCTGCTGCCGATCACCAACCCGACGTCGACCGCGCTGTTCAAGTCGATCGTCGCGGCCAAGACGCGCAACGCGGTCATCTTCCGGCCCTCCGCGCGCGCGGCGCGCTGCGCAGGCCGCGCGATCGACCTCCTCCAGGAGGCGGGCGAGCGCGCCGGGCTGCCGCCGGGCGCGCTGCAGGTCGTGCCGGACCCGACGCTCGACGTCTCGCAGTACCTCTTCCACCATCCGGGCGTCGACCTGATCTGGACGACCGGCGGGCCGAAGGCGGTCAAGGCGACCAACGAGGCGGGCAAGCCGTGCATCGGGGTGGGGCCCGGCAACGCGCCGGTCTACCTGCACCGCAGCGCCGACGTCGCGACCGCGGTCGTCGACATCCTCATCTCCAAGACGTTCGACGCGTCGGTCATCTGCCCGGCCGAGCAGACGCTCGTGGTCGACGAGCCGATCTACGACGCCGTGCTGTCCGAGCTCGACCGCATGGGCGCGCGCATCCTCGCGCCCGACGAGGTGGAGCGCCTCGCCGGCCGCGCCTTCGACGAGGAGGGCAAGGCGCGCATGGAGGCCCTCGGGCGCACGTGCGCGAACCTCGGCGCGCTCGCCGGGTTCGAGGCCGCCGACGACACGAAGGTCCTCGTCGCGCCGTTGCCCGCCGACCTGGAGGAGCTCGACCGCCATCCGTTCGTCCAGGAGAAGCTCATGCCGGTCCTCGGCGTGGTGCGCTCGCCCTCGATCGAGCACGCGCTCGACGCCTGCGACCTCGTCACCGAGCACGGCGGCCTCGGCCACACGTCGGCCGTCTACGCCGCCGACGAGGAGGTCGTGGACCGCTTCGCGCAGCGCATCCGCACCGGGCGCATCCTCGTCAACGCGCCCACCGCGGTCGGGGCGCTCGGCGGCGTGTACACCGCGATGACGCCCACGTTCTCGCTGGGCTGCGGCACCTGGGGTGGCTCGATGACGACCGACAACGTCAACTACCGCAACCTGCTCAACGTCAAGGCGGTCGCGCGCCGCCAGACCCCGCCGCAGTGGTTCCGCGTCCCTTCGGACACGTACTTCAACGCGGGCGCGCTGGACAGCCTGCGCACGCTGCGCGCCGAGCACGTCCTCATCGTCAGCGACGCCGGCAGCGAGGAGCGCGGGGTGGTCGACCAGGTGCGGGCGCACCTGGCGGCGCGCAACGTCCGCGTGTTCACCGGCATCGAGCCCGAGCCGACCGAGGAGCAGGTGCGCGCCGGGGTGCGCGCGCTCGGCGACGGCGAGGCGCTGCCGGAGCTGATCGTCGCGGTCGGCGGCGGGTCGGTGCTCGACGCGGCCAAGGCGATGCGCCTGTTCGCCGAGAGCCCGCAGCTGACCCTGCGCGAGCTGACGCTGCCGTTCCTCGACGCCCGCAAGCGCGTGGCCCACTACCCCGAGCTCGACCACCGCATCAAGCTCGCCGCGGTGCCCACCACGGCCGGCACCGGCTCGGAGGTCTCCCCGGCGGCGGTGCTCACGCACGAGGGCCGCAAGCTCACGCTGGTCGACTACTCGCTGGTGCCCGACACGGCGGTGGTCGAGCCGCGGCTGACGGTCAGCCTGCCCCCGGCGATGACCGCCGACACCGGCGTCGACGCGCTCACCCACGCGCTGGAGGCGCTCGTCTCGATCTTCGCCTCGCCCTACACCGACGCGTTCTGCCTGCAGGCGTGCAACCTCATCCTCGATGCGCTGCCGCGCGCGGTGCGCGACGGCGGCGACCTCGACGCGCGCACGGCGATGGCCAACGCGGCGACGATCGCCGGCCTGGCCTTCTCGAACGCGTTCGTCGGCGTCAACCACGCGCTGGCGCACGCGCTCGGCGCGCGCTTCGGCATCGCCCACGGACGGGCCAACGGCTTGTTCCTGGGCCACGTCCTGCGCTACAACGCGTCGGTGCCGCGCAAGTTCATGCCCGCGCCCGGCTACGGCGCCTACGTCGCCCCGCGCAAGTACGCGCAGGCGGCGTGGGTGCTCGGCCTCGGCGGCCGCGGCGAGGAGGTGGCGCGCGGCCGGCTCTTCGATCGCGTCGACGAGCTGCTGGCCGCGGTCGGGATGCCGCGCACGGTCGCCGACCTCGGCATCGACCGCGACGCCTACGTGGCCGCGATCCCCGATCTCGTGCGCGACGCGTTCCGCGACCCGAGCCTGCGCACGAATCCGCGGATGCCGCTGATCGCCGAGCTCGGCGAGCTGCTCGGGGCGGCGGCCGGGTAGACCCAGCGGCATGCTGCGCAACGTCCCGGTGTCGCCGCTGCCGGTCGAGCGCTTCCGCGCGGTGCTCGACGACGCCGGCTACCGCGACCTGCTCGCGCTGCGCGACCGTGCCCGAGCGCTGCTCGACGGGCGCGTCGTGTGGTGCGTGAACTCGACCGCGACCGGGGGCGGCGTGGCCGAGATGCTGCGCTCGCTGCTGGCCTACACGCGCGGCGCGGGCGTGGACACGCGCTGGCTCGTGCTCAACGGCACGCCCGAGTTCTTCGCGGTGACCAAGGGCCTGCACAACCGCCTGCACGCGGCGTCCGGCGACCTGCCGCCGCTGGGCGACGCCGAGCGCGCCGCCTACGAGGCGGTCACCGGGCCGGCGGCGCGCCAGCTGGCCGAGAGGGTGCGCCCCGGCGACGTGGTGCGGCTGCACGATCCGCAGACGCTCGGCCTGGCGCCGGAGCTGCGCGAGCGGCCGGTGGGGATCGTCTGGCGCGCGCACGTGGGGGTCGACCGGCCCGACGACCGCACCCGCGCGGCGTGGGACTTCCTGCGGCCCTACACGCGCAGCGTGCACACCTGCGTGTTCTCGCGCGAGCGGTTCGTGTGGGAGGGGCTGGAGCACGTGGAGATCGAGATCGTGCCGCCGTCGATCGACGTGTTCTCGGCCAAGAACCAGGAGCTCGGCGAGGGCGCCGCGCTGGCGATCATGCGCGCGGCGGGGATCGTCGCCGACGGCGCCGGCCCGCCGGCGACGTTCCTGCGCGAGGACGGCACGCCCGGGCGCGTCGACCGGCGCGCGACGGTGGTGGAGGAGCAGCCGCTGCAGGCCGAGGACCGCTACGTGGCGCAGGTCTCGCGCTGGGACCGCCTCAAGGACCCGGTCGGGGTGCTGCAGGGCTTCGTCGCCTACACGGGCGAGGCCGGCGACGCGCAGCTGCTGCTCGTCGGCCCCGACGTCGCCGGCGTCGCCGACGACCCCGAGGGCGCCGAGGTGCTCGATGAGGTGATCGCGGCCTGGCACGCGCTGCCCGAGCAGGCGCGCGCCCGCGTCCACCTCGTCACGTTGCCGATGAAAGACCCCGAGGAGAACGGCGCGATGGTCAACGCGATCCAGCGCCGGGCGGCGGTCGTCGTGCAGAAGTCGCTGGCCGAGGGCTTCGGCCTGACGGTCGCCGAGGCGGCGTGGAAGGCGCGGCCGATCGTGGCCAGCGGGGTGGGCGGCATCCAGGACCAGGTCGTCGACGAGGTGACCGGCCTGCTGGTGGCGCCGCGCGACCTCGCCGGGTTCGGCCATGCGGTGCGCCGCCTGCTGACCGACGACGAGCTCGCGCAGCGGCTCGGCTCAGCCGCGCAGGAGCGGGTGCGCGAGCAGTTCCTCGAGCCGCGCCACCTGCGTCAGTGGGTCGACCTCATCGAACGGCTGCCCGCAGCTGGGTGAGCGCCGCGGGCAGCGCGTCGGCCAGCGCCTGCGGGTCGACCCCCAGCCGCCGGTTGACGAGGAAGCCGACCGTCACCTGGCCGCGATAGCTGAAGATGCTCACGCTCATGCCCAGGGTGCCGGAGCTCGGCGCCCAGACGAGCACGCCGCCCAGCGTCGAGCCGGCCAGCGTCAGCGCGTCGCGGGGCCCGGGGACGTTGGTGATCACCATCGTCGCCTTGGCGGTGAAGAAGTCGATGAGCCGGGCCTCCACCGCCGACGGCGTGGCGCCCATCGCCGCCAGGATGCCGTAGGCGATCGCGCCCTCGTGGGACTCCTTGATCGCGGTGGTGCGCCGGCGGATCTCGGTCAGCCGCTCGACCGGCGACTCCAGGCCGACCGGCAGCCCGAGCAGCAGCAGCCCGAAGCGGTTGCCCAGCTCGCGGGGGATCGTGTCCTCCATCGCGCGCAGGTTGAACGGCACCATCGCGTGGACCTCGTCGGGCGCGTCGCCGGCCGCGCGCATGTGGTCGCCCAGGACGCCGGTGACCGCCGCGAGCAGGACGTCGTTGATCGTGGCGCCGAACGCCCGGCCGAGGTCGCGGACGTCGCGCAACGGCAGCGGCGCCGACCAGCCCACGCGCTGGCCCACGCCGAGGTCGCCGCGCAACGCGCTCTCCTCGTCGGCCGGACCGGCGAGGAACTTCGCCAGGATCCCCGCGTCCTGGACCCCGGTGCGGGCGAGCGCCTCGAGGTGGCGCGGGTGGGCCAGCGTCTCGAGCGTCTCGTGGGCGGCGGTCTCGGCGGCGCGGCGGCCGAACGAGACGAGGTCGCGCAGCGGCCGCGGGATCGGCGAACGGCGCGGCGGGGCGACGCTCAGCGCGTCGGGTGGACCGTCGACGAGCGTGAGCATGACCCGCGCGAGCAGGATCCCGTCGGCGATCGCGTGGTGCATCCGTACGAGCAGCACGCTGCCGCCGCGGTAGCCGTCGATCAGGTGGACCGACCACAACGGGCGGTCGCGGTCCAGCGGCATGGCGATGAGGTCGGAGACCAGCGCGCGCAGTCCCGCCTCGTCGCGGGGGGCGGGGAGCGCGACGTGGTGGAGGTGCAGTCCGAGGTCGAAATGCGGGTCGGGCTCCCAGCGCGGCCCCTTCGGCGGCGTCGTGCTCGGCAGCTGCGAGAACTGGGGGAAGCGGTCGACCAGGCGCTCCTGCAGGCGCTCGCGGACGGCGGCCGGGTCGAGGGGCTGCTCGAACCACAGAACCGCGTTGATGAGCATCGGGTTCGTGGGCCGGTCCATCCGCAGCCAGGCCGCGTCGGCGCTGGTCATCGTCGCCATGGGTGAACGGTACGGCGCGCGCGGTCGCGCGTCATCGGTGGTTGCCCGTAGGCGGACACCGGGAGGATGCCGGCCGGGCGCCGCGGCCTTGGCGGCGTCGCCCGTCGCTGCTACCGTTGGTCGCGAATGCGGTCTCTGCCGGCCCTTTCCCTGCTTCTTCTCCTCCCCCGCTAGGGGGAGCGATGCGTGGCGCCCGCTTGGCGCGAACTCAGACCGAAGCAGACGAGAGCCGACGACAGAAGGACAGACCCATGGACCGCGTACAGATCTTCGATACCACCCTGCGAGACGGCGAGCAGTCGCCGGGGATCTCGCTGAACGCCTCCGAGAAGCTGGAGATCGCCCACCAGCTCGCCCGCCTGGGCGTCGACGTCATCGAGGCGGGCTTCCCGATCGCCAGCCCCGGCGACTTCGAAGCGGTCCAGGCCATCGCCCGCGAGGTCGACGGCCCCGTGATCGCCGGGCTCGCGCGCGCTCAAGCGGCCGACATCGAGGCCGCGTTCGGCGCGGTACGCGACGCCGCCCGGCCGCGCATCCACACGTTCATCTCGACGTCGGACATCCACATCCGCCACCAGATGCAGAACACGCGCGAGGACGTGCTCGCCCAGGCGCGCGCCGCGGTGGCGCACGCCAAGTCGTTCGTCGAGGACGTCGAGTTCTCGCCGATGGACGCCACGCGCGCCGACCTCGACTTCACCGCACAGGTGTGCGCGGCCGCCATCGAGGAGGGCGCGACGGTCGTCAACATCCCCGACACGGTCGGCTACACGACGCCCGAGGAGTACGCGGCGTTCCTGCGCGGCCTGTACGAGCGGATCCCGGCGCTCGCGGACGTCGTGCTGTCGGTGCACTGCCACGACGACCTCGGGCTGGCGGTGGCCAACTCCTACGCCGGGGTGCAGGTCGGCGCGCGGCAGGTCGAGTGCGCGATCAACGGCATCGGCGAGCGGGCCGGCAACGCGTCGCTGGAGGAGATCGTGATGCTGCTGCACACGCGCGGCGACATCACCGGGGTCCAGACCGGCGTCAACACGCGCGAGATCGCCCGGACGTCGCGGATGGTCTCGCGGCTGACGGGCTACGTCGTGCAGCCCAACAAGGCGGTCGTGGGGCGCAACGCGTTCGCGCACGAGTCCGGCATCCATCAGGACGGCGTGCTCAAGGAGCGCACGACGTTCGAGATCATGGACGCGACCACGGTCGGCCTGGAGGGCAACGACATCGTGCTGGGCAAGCACTCCGGCCGTCACGCGCTGCGCAAGGCACTGGAGGACCTCGGCTTCACGGTCACCGGCGCCGCGCTGAACACCGCGTTCACGCGCTTCAAGGAGATCGCCGACAAGAAGAAGCAGGTCACCGCGATGGACCTCGAGGCGCTGGTCACCGACGAGCTGCGCGCGGAGATCGCCGGCTACGCGCTGGAGTGGTTCGAGGTCGAGGCCTCCAGCCGGCGCCCACCGCACGCCACCGTCTCGGTCACCGGCCCCACGGGCGAGTCCCTGTCGGGCAGCTTCACCGGCGACGGCCCCGTCGACGCGATCTTCCACGCCATCAACGCGGCGACCGGCGTCGACGCCCGCCTGCGCGAGTTCCGCGTCGACGCGGTGACCGGCGGCCAGGACGCGCTGGGCGAGGTCTCCGTCGTGCTCGAGCTCGACGGCCAGCCCGCGTCCGGGCAGGGCGTCGCGACCGACATCCTCGAGGCCGCCGCGCGCGCCTACGTGCGCGCGCTGTCGATGGCGGAGGCCAAGGTGCGCGCCGCGCAGGCCGCGGTCGACCCCCGCACGGCCGAGGCGCAGCTCACGCCCGGCCCCTGAGCCGCCCGTGGGGTGTTGCTCCCGCTGAGCGGGAGCAGCCACGGCCTGGCTCACGCCGGCTCGCCGCCGACGGCGAGGCCCTGCCGGTAGCCCGCCGCCAGCGCGTCGGCGGCTCGCGCGGAGTCCATGAGCCGGCCGCCGATCGCCGCGGCGCCGTCGGCATCCGGGCCGATGGTGTGCACGCGGGCGCCGCGGCGGGTCAGGGCGTGCGTCTCGGCCGCCGTGGCCACCGCGGTGGCGGCGCGCAGGGCGCTGCGCGGGTCGTGCAGCGCCAGCCGCAGCGAATGCGTGACGCTGAGGCACAGGACCTCGGTGTCGCGTCCGGCGGGCGCCACGTCGAGGTTGGTCAGCGACCACACGCCGCCGTCGACGTACTCGCGCCCGTCGATGCGCACCGGCGCGAACACCCACGGCACCGCGCAGGACGCGGCGACCGCCGCGCCGACGCTGGCCGGCGGCCGCCGGGCGCGCCGAAGACGACGCGCCGGCCGCTCGCGCGGTCCACCGCGACGATGCGCAGGCGGCCGTCGAAGCGGACGTCGCGGCGCTCGGCGATGCGCCGCACGTCGTCGAGCGACCCGCGGCCGGCGGGAACCCGCGCGAGCAGCAGCGACCGTGTCAGCGCGCCGGCCGGGGCGCCCACGGCCAGCGCCGCCGTGGTCAGCGGGGCGCTGACGCTCCACGCGGTGCGCACCGCCGCGCGGCCGGCCGCGGCCAGCGCCGAGGGCGGCGGCGCCGCCGCCGGCCCGGCGGTGGCGCGCTCCCGCGGCCGCCGCGGCGCCAGGCCCGCCACCAGGCGGGCGGCGACGATCGCGCCCGCCGACGTGCCGACGAACGTCTCGACGCGCCGGAAGTCGACCCCGGCCGCGTCCTCGATCCCGGCGAGCACCCCGTTCATCCAGGCCTCGCCGACGACGCCGCCCGCGGCGAGCACGAGCACGTCGGGGAGCGCGAACGCCGGGGGCACAGCCTCGACGGTACCCGCCCGCCGCGTCAGCCGGGCCGGCGCGACAGAGGGAATCCTGTATGAGATAACATACGGATGTATGGCGACCGCCGAGGCGACGCTCAACATCGGCCCGCGCGTGCGGGCGCTGCGCGAGGCGATGGCCCTGAGCCTGCGCGACCTGGCCGAGCGCAGCGGCGTCAGCGCGCCGATGCTCAGCCAGGTCGAGCGCGGCGAGACCAGCCCGACGCTGCACACGGCGGCGCGCATCGCGGCCGGCCTGGAGCTCACGCTCAGCCAGCTGCTGCGTCTCGACGAGGGCGGCAGCGTGTCGATCGTGCGCGCCGGCGAGGTGCGCAACGGCCCGGCCCGCCAGGGCCACGCCTACGAGGTGCTGACCCCGCCGCTGCCCGGCCTGCGGGCCGAGCTCAGCCGCCACGTGCTCGACGCCGGGGCCGCCACCGGCGGCCCCGACGACCCGCCGATGCACGAGCCGGGCAGCCGCGAGGTCGCCCACGTCCAGGACGGCGCCGTCGAGCTCGTCGTCGACGGCGAGCGCCACCGCCTCGGTCCCGGCGACACCGCCACCTTCGACGCCGACCTGCCCCACCACTTCGAGAATCCCGGACCCGGCACGGCGACGTTCCTCGCCGTCGTCTCGGCCGGCCTACGGAGGAGTTAGGTGCCCATCATGCCCCAGACCCTGTTCGACAAGCTGTGGGAGGCCCACGAGGTCGCTTCCGGCCTGCTGTTCATCGACCTGCACCTGGTGCACGAGGTGACGAGCCCGCAGGCGTTCGACGGCCTGCGCCTGGCCGGGCGCAGCGTGCGTCGCCCGGACCGCACGCTCGCCACCGCCGACCACAACACGCCGACCGACGGCACGCCGGTGGCCCGCCTCATCAAGGACGCGCTCAGCCGCACGCAGGTCGAGACGCTCGAGCGCAACTGCGCCGAGTTCGGCATCCCGATCTACAGCCTCGGCTCCGACACGCAGGGCATCGTCCACGTCATCGGGCCCGAGCTCGGCGTCACCCAGCCGGGCATGACCATCGTCTGCGGCGACAGCCACACCGCCACCCACGGCGCGTTCGGCGCGCTGGCCTTCGGCATCGGCACGTCCGAGGTCGAGCACGTGCTGGCCACGCAGTGCCTCGTCCAGCGCAAGCCCAAGTCGATGCTGATCCGCTACGAGGGCGAGCCCGGGTTCGGGGTGACCGCCAAGGACATGATCCTCGGCACGATCGGCCAGATGGGCGTCGACGGCGCGGTCGGCCACGTCGTCGAGTACGCCGGCGCCGCGATCGACGCGCTCTCGATGGAGGGCCGCATGACCATCTGCAACATGACGATCGAGGGCGGCGGGCGCGCCGGCATGATCGCGCCCGACGAGACGACGTTCGCGTGGGTGCGCGAGCACGCCGGCCTGACCGACATCCCCGCCGCCTGGCGCGAGCTGCGCACCGACGAGGGTGCGACGTTCGACCGCGAGGTCGTGGTCGACACCGCGTCGCTGTCGCCGCAGGTCACGTGGGGCACGACGCCCGAGATGGTGGTCGGCGTGACCGACCGCGTCCCGCAGCCGCAGGACGAAGGCGACGAGCGCGCGCTGCACTACATGGGCCTGCAGGCGGGCACGCCGATCACCGAGATCACGCTCGACCGCGTGTTCATCGGCTCGTGCACGAACAGCCGGATCGGCGATCTGCGCGCCGCGGCGAGTGTCATCGACGGGCGCAAGGTCGCGCCGCACGTCAACGCGATGGTCGTGCCGGGCAGCCAGCAGGTCAAGGCGCAGGCCGAGGCCGAGGGCCTCGACGAGGTGTTCAAGGCCGCCGGCTTCGACTGGCGCGTCGCGGGCTGCTCGATGTGCCTGGGGATGAACCCCGACGTCGCGGCGCCGGGCGAGCGCGTCGCCTCGACCTCGAACCGCAACTTCGAGGGCCGCCAGGGCCGCGGCGCCCGCAGCCACCTCGTCTCGCCCCAGATGGCCGCCGCGGCCGCCATCGAGGGCCACTTCGTCGACATCCGCACCTGGTAGCCCAGCCGGATGCTGTCCTTTCCCTCAAGCGCAGGACACGGATGTCCGAAGGAGGTAACCCCATAATGGAATCGATCACCACGATCCGCGGGCCGGTCTCCGTCCTCGACCGTGACGACGTCGACACCGACCAGATCATGCCCAAGCAGTTCCTCAAGCGCGTGGAGCGCACCGGCTTCGGCGAGTTCCTCTTCTACGACTGGGCCAAGGAGGAGGGCTGGGACCTGCCGAAGAACCCGATCCTCGTCACCGGCGAGAACTTCGGCTGCGGGTCCAGCCGCGAGCACGCGCCGTGGGGCCTGGAGGACTATGGCTTCCGGGCGATCATCGCGCCGAGCTTCGCCGACATCTTCTACTCGAACTGCACGAAGATCGGGCTGCTGCCGGTCGTCCTGCCCGCCGACGTCGTCACGGCGGTCATGGGCTACGGCGAGTGCGAGATCGACCTGCCCGCCCGCGTCGTGCGCTTCGACGGCGAGGAGGTCCCGTTCGAGATCGACGACGACATCCACCACCGGCTCGTCAACGGCCTCGACGACATCGGCCTGACGCTCCAGCAGGACGACGCGATCGCCGCCTACGAGCGCGACCGCGAGCGCACCGGCCCCGACACCCTCGTGCTGGCCTGATGGCGCGCCACATCGTCCTGCTGCCCGGCGACGGCATCGGCCCGGAGGTCGTCGCCGCGGCCACGCGGGTCCTCGACGCGGTCGGCGAGTTCAGCTACGAGCAGCGCCTCATCGGCGGCGCCGCGATCGACGTCACCGGCAACCCGCTGCCGGCCGAGACCGTCGACGCCTGCGAGGGCGCCGACGCCGTGCTGCTGGGCGCCGTGGGCGGCCCGAAGTGGGACACGACCGATCCGGACCGGCCGCGCCCGGAGCAGGGCCTGCTCGGCATCCGCAAGGCGCTGAACCTGTTCGCCAACCTGCGCCCGGTCAAGCCGCTCACCGCGCTGCTCGACGCCAGCCCGCTCAAGCGCGACCGCATCGAGGGCACGGACCTGCTCGTCGTGCGCGAGCTCACCGGCGGCATCTACTTCGGCCGCAAGCAGCGACAGGCGGACGCCGCGACCGACGAGTGCACGTACACGCGCCCGGAGGTCGAGCGCATCGCCCACGTCGCGTTTCGCGCGGCGCGCCGCAAGGTGACGAGCGTCGACAAGGCCAACGTGCTCGAGACGTCGCGGTTCTGGCGCGAGGTGGTCGTCGGCGTCGCCCGCGGCTACGACGTCCCGCTTGATCACCTGCTCGTCGACAACGCGGCGATGCAGCTCGTCAACGCCCCGCCGAGTTCGACGTCATCGTGACCGAGAACATGTTCGGCGACATCCTCAGCGACGAGGCGGCGATGATCACCGGCTCGATCGGGATGCTGCCCAGCGCGTCGCTCGGCGAGGCGGGGCGGCCGGGCCTGTTCGAGCCCGTCCACGGCTCGGCGCCCGACATCGCCGGCCGCGGGATCGCCAACCCGCTGGCGACCATCCTGTCGGCCGCGCTGCTGCTGCGTCACGGGTTGGGGTTGAGCGCGGAGGCCGACGCCGTAGAATCGGCAGTGGACCGGGCACTGGACAGCGGTCTGCGCACCCCGGATCTCGGGGGCGACGCCACCACCGACCAGGCCACCAAAGCCGTCATGGAGCAGCTGTGAAGCAAACGGAGCTCATCTGGTTCAACGGGGAGTTCGTGAAGTGGGAGGACGCGACGGTGCACGTCCTCACGCACGGGCTGCACTACGGGACCGGGGTCTTCGAGGGCGTCCGCTGCTACGAGACCGAGATCGGGCCGGCGATCTTCCGCCACGACGACCACATCTCGCGCCTGGAGAAGTCGGCGGAGCTCTACTACATGCCGATCCCGTACTCCCACGAGGAGATCCGGACGGCCACGAAGGAGCTGATCGCCCGCAACGGCCTGCGCTCGTGCTACATCCGGCCGCTCGTCTACCGCGGCTACGGCACGATGGGCCTGTTCCCGCTCGACGCGCCGGTCGACGTGTGCATCGCGGTCTGGGAGTGGGGCGCCTACCTGGGCGACGAGGGCAAGCGCAACGGCATCCGCGCCAAGGTGGCGAGCTGGCGGCGCATCAGCGGCGACGCGCTGATCCCGCACGCGAAGGCCTCGGGCCAGTACCTGAACTCGATCCTCGCGAAGATCGAGTCGCACAAGGCCGGCTACGAGGAGGCGATCCTCCTCGACGACAAGGGCCACGTGTGCGAGGGCTCCGGGGAGAACATCTTCCTCGTGCGCGACGGGGTCATCTACACGCCGCTGCAGAGCGGCGGGATCCTCGACGGCATCAACCGGCGGTCGGTCATGCAGATCGCCGCCGACCTGGGCTACCAGGTCGTGGAGCGCACGCTCGCCCGCGCCGAGCTGTATCTGGCCGACGAGGTCTTCCTCACCGGCACGGCGGCCGAGCTGGTGCCGGTGCGTGAGATCGACGACCACCGGATCGGCGAGGGCCGGCCGGGGGAGATCACGCGGGCGGTCGCCCAGCTGTTCGACGATGCCCTCTACGGGCGCGCCGAGCAGTACCGTGAGTGGCTGGATCCGGTCGAGGTCCCGGCGCGAATTTCGTAGGCGCCTGGCTTGCGCTGGGCGCCGTCTCCCGTCCAGCCGACCACTCTGACCAGGAACCCCGCTCATGACCGCCATCCAGCTCTACGACGCCACCCTCCGCGACGGCATGCAGGGGGAGGGGATGTCGCTGACCGCCGACGAGAAGGTGCGCGTCGTGCACAAGCTCGACGACCTCGGCGTCGACCTCGTGGAGGCCGGCTTCCCGTCCTCGAACCCCAAGGAGGCCGAGCTCTTCGCGCTGCTGGCCGGCGAGCGCCTCGCCCATGTCGAGGTCGCCGCGTTCGGCATGACGCGCCGGCGCGAGGTGACCGCCGACGCCGACGAGGGCCTGCGCGTCCTGGCCGGCGCGTTCGCCCCGGTCTGCACGATCGTGGGCAAGACGTGGAGCCTGCACCTGGAGAAGGTCGTGCGCGTGAGCGCCGAGGAGAACCTGGCGATGATCGCCGAGTCGGTCGCGTACCTGGCCGCGCAGGGCAAGCGGGTGATCTACGACGCCGAGCACTTCTTCGACGCCTACCGCGCCGACCGCGACTACGCGCTGCGTTGCGTGACCGCCGCGCAGGCCGCCGGCGCGGAGACCGTGGTGCTGTGCGACACCAACGGGTCCTCGCTGCCGTCGCAGATCGCCACTGCCGCGAGCGACGTGGCGCGGGTCGTCGACCGCTTCGGCATCCACTGCCACAACGACCTCGAGTGCGGCGTGGCGAACACGCTGGCCGCCGTCGAGCAGGGCGCCGTCCAGGTCCAGGGGACGATGAACGGGATCGGCGAGCGCACCGGCAACGCCAACCTCGTCTCGATCATCGGCAACCTGCAGACGAAGATGGGCCGCCAGGTGCTGAGCGGCGACCAGCTCGCCCGCCTCACCGAGACGGCGCACTTCGTCGACGAGCTGCTCAACCGCACGCCGGACCCGCAGCAGCCCTACGTCGGCAAGGTCGCGTTCGCCCACAAGGGCGGGCTGCACGTCGCCGGCGTGCGCGCCGACACGTCGACGTTCGAGCACATGGAGCCCGAGGCCGTCGGCAACGAGCGCTCGCTGCTGGTCTCAGAGCTCGCGGGCCGCGCGACGGCGGCCGACAAGGCCGAGGCGCTGGGGCTCGAGGTCGACGCGGCGCGCGTCATCGACCGCGTCAAGGAGCTCGAGCACCGCGGCTACCAGTTCGAGGCCGCCGACGGCTCGTTCGAGCTGCTGCTGCGCAAGGAGGCCGGCGTCTACGAGCCGCTGTTCCGCCTGGAGTCCTGGCGCTGCATCGTCGAGCAGCGCGCCGACGGCAAGGTCGAGACCGAGGCCACGATCAAGATCTGGGTGGGGGGCGAGCGTTACGTGCGCACGGCCGAGGGCAACGGCCCCGTCAGCGCGCTGGACCGCGCGCTGCGCGACGGCGCTGACCGAGATCCACCCGCACCTGCGCGACCTCGAGCCTCGTGAACTTCAAGGTGCGCATCCTCGACGAGACGAAGGGCACCGGCGCGGTGACCCGGGTGCTCCTCGACACCTCCGACGGCCACGACGTGTGGGGCGCGATCGGCGTCAACGAGAACGTGATCGCGGCGTCCTGGGAGGCGCTGGTGGACTCGCTCGAGCGGGCGATGCAGCCGGCGCCGGCCCCGGGCGCGCGAGCGTGACCGTGCCCGTCCCGCGGGCGCGGCCCGAGCGCCGCCGCCCGAGCCCGCCCCCGATCCCCCTCGCCCGGCCCGTCCTCGGCGCCGAGGCGGAAGCCGCGGTGCTCGACGTGCTGCGCTCCGGCCAGCTCTCGCTCGGCCCGAAGCTGGGCGAGTTCGAGCGGCGCTTCGCGGCGCGGCTGGGCGTGGCGCACGCCAGCGCGGTGTCGAGCGGGACGACCGGGCTGCATCTGGCGCTGCGCGCGATCGGGGTCCGCGACGGCGACGAGGTCATCACGTCGCCGTTCTCGTTCGTCGCGTCCGCGAACGTCATCGCCTACGAGCGGGCCCGGCCGGTGTTCGCCGACATCGACCCGCGGACGCTGAACCTCGACCCGGACGCCGCGGCGGCGGCGGTGACCGCGCGGACGCGCGCGCTGCTGCCCGTCCACATCTTCGGCTATCCCGCGGACCTGCCGGCGTTCGAGCGGCTCGGGCTGCCGATCGTCGAGGACGCGTGCGAGGCGCTCGGCGCGGTGCACGCCGACGGGGTCGCGGTCGGCGCGCGCGGCCATCCGGCGGTCTTCGGCTTCTACGCCAACAAGCAGCTGACGACCGGCGAGGGCGGGATGCTCACGACCGGCGACGCCGCGGTCAAGGAGCGCGTGGACTCCGAGCGCAACCAGGGCCGCGCGCCGGACATGGACTGGCTCGACCACGACCGCCTCGGCTTCAACTACCGGCTGAGCGACGTCGCCTGCGCGATCGGGATCGTGCAGCTGGCGCGGCTGGACGGCATGCTGGCCGCCCGGGCGCGGGTGGCCGAGGCCTACCGGGCCGCGCTCGACGGCATCGACGGGCTCCAGCTGCCGTGCGCGGACGCCGGCGGCGACCGGCGCGGCTGGTTCGTGTACGTCGTGCAGCTGCCGCGCGGGCGCGACCGCGACCGGGTGATCGTCGCGCTGCGCGAGCGCGGCGTGCAGTCCAAGCCCTACCTGCCGGCGATCCACCTGATGAGCTTCTACCGCGAGACCTACGGCCACCGGCCCGGCGAGTTCCCGGTCTGCGAGGACGTCGCCGCGCGATCGATCGCGCTGCCGTTCTTCCCGCAGATGACCGAGTCGCAGGTGCAGCAGGTCTCGGATGCGCTGCGCGCGGTGCTTGAATCCCGCCCGTGAGCCGCTTCGCTGCAACCGCAGCACCCGACCTTCCGGGCGATGAACACGTCGCTGCCCTTCGACCGGCGCCTGTGGCCGCAGGATCTGCGCGGGTCGCGAGCCCACACGCGCATGCTCGCCGCGGCGGGCGTGCTGTCGGAGGCCGAGCGCGACGAGCTCCTGCGCGGGCTGGACCTCGTCGAGGCGGAGCTGGCGGGCGGGACGTTCCCGTTCTCGGACACCGACGAGGACATCCACATGGCGGTCGAGCGGCGGCTGACCGAGCTGATCGGGCCGGTCGGCGGCAAGCTGCACACGGCGCGGTCGCGCAACGACCAGGTCGCCACCGACATGGCGCTCTTCGTGCGCGACGAGGCGGGCGCCGCGGTCGCGCGGATCGAGGCGCTGGCCGGGCGCTCGTGGCCGCCGCCGACGCGCACGTCGACGTGGCGCTGCCGGGGTACACGCACCTGCAGCGTGCGCAGCCGGTCTACCTGGCCCACCACCTGCTGGCCTACGTGTGGATGCTGCTGCGCGACCGCGACCGCTTCGCGTTCGTCGCGTCGCGCTCGGTGGCCGCGCTGCCGCTGGGCGCGGGGGCGCTGGCCGGCGTGAACTTCGCCACCGACCGGGGGATGGTGGCCGCGGAGCTGGGCTTCGACCACGTGGCGCCCAACTCGATCGACGCGGTCTCCAACCGCGACTTCGTGCTCGACTACCTGGGCGCAGCGGCGACGTGCCTGACGCATCTCTCGCGGCTGGGCGCCGAGCTCGTGCTGTGGTCCTCGAGCGAGTTCGGGTTCGTCCGGCTGCCCGACGCCTGGTCCAGCGGCTCGTCGATCATGCCCCAGAAGAAGAACCCGGACGCCGCCGAGCTGCTGCGGGCCAAGGCGCCGCGCGTGGTCGGCTCGCTGGCCGGGTTCTACGGCGTGCTGCACGCGCTGCCGCTGACCTACAACAAGGACATGCAGGAGGACAAGGAGCCGCTGTTCGACGCCGTGGACACGCTGACGGTGTCGCTGGAGGCGGCGCGCGGGATGATCGAGGGTGCCGCGTTCGACGCAGAGCGGATGGCCGCCGCGGCGTCCGACGACCTGATCGCGGCGACCGACATCGCCGACCTCTACGTCAAGCGCGGGATGCCGTTCCGCGAGGCGCACGGCATCGTCGGCGGGCTCGTGCGCCGTGCGGTGGAGGCAGGGATCCCGCTGCGCGAGCCGAGTCCGAGCATCTCGACGACGAGGCGCGGGCACTGCTGGAGCGCTCGTCGTGGCTGGAGTCACGCGACTCGGAGGGCGGGACCGCGAGCGGGCGGGTGCGCGTGCAGCTGGATGTGGCGCGAGCGGCGCTGGCCGCGCCGCCGTCGGTCACGTGAGCGTGGGCCTCGACCGGGCGTTCTTCGACCGGCCGGTGCTCGAGGTGGCGCCCGACCTGCTGGGCTGCGTGCTGCGCCACGCGGGGACGAGCGGGGTGATCGTCGAGACCGAGGCCTACCACCTCTCCGAGCCGGCCTGCCACGCCTACGCCGGGCTGACGCCGCGGACCGAGGTGCTGTTCGGGCCGCCGGGGCGGGCGTACGTGTACCGCTCCTACGGCATCCACGCGCTGGTCAACGCGGTGTGCGAGCCGGAGGGGGTGGGGGCGGCGGTGCTCATCCGGGCGCTGGAGCTGCTCGACGGCGTCGCCGAGATGTTCGCCCGGCGCCGCGTCGCGCGGGAGGTCGATCTGTGCTCCGGGCCGGGGAAGCTGTCGCAGGCGCTCGGGGTCGAGCTCTCGGAGAACGCGACGGACCTGCTCAGCGGGCCGCTGCGCATCGAGCCGCGTCCCGAGGCGTGGCGGGACGTGCGCTGGGTCGAGGGCCCGCGGATCGGGATCACCAAGGCGGCCGAGCTACCGTGGCGGTTCTGCGCGCTGGGCGCGCCGAGCGTGTCGCGGCCGTGGCCGCCCGGGCTGCGCTCGGCGGCGTAGCGCGGCAGCGCAGCGCCGTCGCGGCTGCCGTTCTCGGATCGCTCGGCCCGTCGGCGTACCGGCTCCGCCCGTTCCTCGGTCCGCTCAGCCCGTTGGCGCGACGGCGCCGCCCGCGCCCGTTCTTCGGTCCGCTCAGCCCGTCGGCGCGACGGCGCCGCCCGCGCCCGCTCCGCCCGTTCCACCGCTCGCTGGCGGCGGCGTTGCTGGCGTTGCCGGCGGTGTCGCCGGTGTCGGTGACGGTGTCGGCGCAGCCGGCGTGGGCGTCGTGGGTGTGGGCGCGGGCGTCCCGCCGCCGCCGCCACCACCACCGGTCGCCCCGCCCTGGCCGTCCGCTTCGCCGCTCGCTCCGCCGGTCGCGCCCGCGCCGCCCGTGGCCGGTACGCCGTTCTCGGGACTCGCCGTCTCCGGCGCCGGAGCACTGGGCGGCGCCGGCACCGTCGTCTGCGGCTCGGTCTGCGTGAGGGACGGCGGGATCTTCTTGCCCTCGCGGGTCAGCTTCGCGATCAGCCGCTGCCGCCGCGCCTCCTCGCGCGTCTTGTTGATCGTCTCGATCGAGGTCATGACGTCGTGCCAGATGTCGGCCGGGTACGTGCCGCCCATCACCGGCTGGCCGCGGTAGAGCGTCTTCATCGGCGTCAGCCGGTCGGGGTAGCCGACCCAGACGGCGGTCGTGTAGCGCCTGGTGAACCCGACGAACCAGGCGTCGCCGTAGTTCTCGGTCGTGCCGGTCTTGCCCGCCGCCCACTCGCCGATCTGTGCGTGCGTGCCGGTCCCGGTCGTCACCACGGTCGCCATGATCGACTGCAGCTCGTCGGCGATCGGCTGCGACAGCACGCGGCGCGTCTCGACCTTGTTGCGGTCGAGCACCTTGTCCCCGCGCATGACCTCGTGGATGCCGACCGGGCCGAACTGCGAGGCGCCGAGCGTCCCGCTCACCTTGCGTCCGCTGCGGGCGATCGTCTGGTACGCGTGGGCCATGTCGAGCGGCGTCACGCCGTGGCGCAGGCCGCCGAGCGCGATCGCGTAGTTGTGCGAGACCTGCGTCCGGATGCCCATCCGCTTGGCCAGGCGGGCGATCCGCTTCGTCCCCACCTTGATGCCGACCGCCGCGAACACCGAGTTGTCCGACCACGTCAGCGCGCTGCGCAGCGTCCGCGACCCGACGTAGGTGCCCTCGTCGTTGTTGACGACGAAGACCTCCTTGCCCTTCGTGCCCGGCACCGTGAACTCGCGCTTGCGCGAGGGCCACACCGAATCGGGCGAGACGCCCTCCTTCAGGGCCTGGGCGAGCACGAACGGCTTGAAGCTCGAGCCGGGCTGGCGCTGGCCCTGCGTGGCGAGGTTGAACGCCGACTTGTTGTAGTCGCGCCCGCCGACCATCGCGCGCACCTCGCCGTTTCGGTTGTCGATGACGACGATGGATGCGGTCGGACCATCGGGGTTCGAGAAGCGCGACGCCACCGCCTGCTCGGCGGCCCGCTGCATGTCGAGGTCGAGCGTGGTGCGGATCTTCAGGCCGCCCTGGAAGGCGGCGATGGCGCCGTAGCGGTCGACCACCTGCTGGCGCACCCACGTCGTGAAGTACGGCGTCGACGGCGTCGGCCCGTCCTCGCTCGGCGGCGAGATCTGCGCCTCGCCGGGCAGGGCCTCGGTGACGAACTCGCGGTACTCGGCGTCGGTGATCTGGCCCTGCTCGCGCATCTTCGCCAGCACGACGTTGCGCCGCGTCTTGGCCGCCTGCGGATGGTCGATCGGGTCATAGCCGCTCGGGTTCTGGACCATCCCGGCCAGGAACGCCGACTCCGGCGGGGTCAGGACCTTCGCGCACGGCTTGGCCAGGGTGTCGCCGCAGCCCGGGTGGTCGGCGCCGAAGTACGTGCGCGCGGCCGACTCGATCCCGTAGGCGCCGTTGCCGAAGTACACCGAGTTGAGGTACTCGGTGAGGATCTTCTGCTTGGACCACTCGCGGGTCAGGTGATAGGCCAGCGCGGCCTCGCGCAGCTTCTCGAAGATCGTGCGCTTGTTCTCGCGTTCGAGCGCGCGCTTGACGAACTGCTGGGTGATCGTCGATCCGCCCTGGCGCGGCTTGCCCTGGATCACGTCGGCGATGAACGCGCGCCCGATGGCCTGGAGGTCGACGCCGGGATTCGTGTAGAAGCGCTCGTCCTCGACCGCGATGATCGCGTTGGTCATCGACGGGTTGATGTCCGCGAAGGGCACGAGCACACGGCCCTGGTTGGAGGTCAGGATCCCGAGCCGGCGGCCGCGGATGTCGGTGATCACCGAGTTCTCGGAGTGCTTGTACTCGGCCCGGTTCTCGAGGTCCGGCAGGTCGGACGCGACCGCCATCATCATCCCGAACACAGCGGAGATCACCGCCAGGGCCGCGAACGGCACGAGGATGAGCAGGAGCCGCAGCTTCTTCAGCCGCGGCTTCCGGCGCGTCGGAAACGGGATCGGTTCGTTCATGCCAGCTCAGGCCACGGCGATGGCGGACGGAAGCCGTGGAGGGAGGTTCGGCACGCCGGCGGCGGGGCGGCCGAAGCGGGCTTCAGACTACCATCGCGCCGGATGTCGAACCCCCTGCTGCACAACGTCGTCGATGCTCTTCCGGCGGGGGAGCTCGAGCGCAAGCTCGCCCTCGGCCGGCCGCTGCGCGTCAAGCTCGGCGTGGATCCCACGACGGCCGACCTGCACCTCGGCCACACGGTCGTGCTCGGCAAGCTGCGCGAGTTCCAGGATGCCGGCCACCGCGTCGTGCTGATCATCGGCGACTACACCGCGCGCGTCGGCGACCCCAGCGGGCGGTCGAAGACGCGGCCGGTGTCCTCGGGCGAGGAGATCGACGCCAACGCCCGCACCTACCAGACGCAGGCGTTCAAGGTGCTGCGCGACGATCCCGAGCTGCTCGAGGTGCGCTGGAACTCGGAGTGGCTGGACATGCCGATGGAGGAGCTGTTCCGGCTCGCTCGGGTGGCCACGGTGGCGCAGATCCTCGAGCGCGACGACTTCGCCAAGCGGTGGGCCGCGCAGACGCCGATCTCGGTGCTGGAGCTGCTGTACCCGCTTCTGCAGGGCTACGACTCGGTGGCGGTCGAGGCCGACGTCGAGATCGGCGGGACCGACCAGAAGTTCAACCTGCTGCTCGGCCGCGACGTCCAGCGCGCGTACGGGCAGCCGGAGCAGGCGGTGATCACGCTGCCGATCCTGGCCGGGACCGACGGCCGCGAGAAGATGTCGAAGTCGCTGGGCAACTACGTGGGGGTCGCCGAGCCGGCGGAGGAGCAGTACGGCAAGACGCTGTCGCTGCCCGACGAGGCGATGGGCGAGTGGTACCGGCTGCTGCTGGGACGCCAGCCGGATCCGTCGCTCGGGCCCCGCGACGCCAAGCACGCCCTCGCACGCGCGATCGTGGAGCGCTACCACGGGCCGCAGGCGGCCGAGGCGGCGGCGGCGCACTTCGACCGGGTCGTCGTCCGGGGCCAGGCGCCGGAGGAGCTGGCCGAGCTCTCGGTCCAGGGCGATCCGGTGCACGTCCCCGCGGTGCTGGCCGACGCGTTCGGGATGTCGCGCTCGGAGGCGCGGCGGATGATCGCCCAGAACGGCGTGCGCCTCGACGACGAGGTGGTGCACGAGCCGGACGTCCCCGCGGCGTCGGTGGACGGGCGGGTGCTGCGGGCCGGCAAGCGGCGCTTCGTGCGGCTGCGCACGGGCTGACCGGCTGAGGCGCGGCGCGTCAGGGCCGCCGGACGCATCGCGCTCGGCGGTGCCCTGCCGCGTCTGGACGGCTCGTCGCCGCCGACCCGTTCTCGCGCGGCATCGCCCGGCCATGCCTCGCCGCCGCGATCGGCTCGTTCTCGCGCGGCATCGCCCGGCCGTGCCCGCCGCCGCGGCCGGCCCACCCCCTTTGCGCGGGCGCCACGCGATGCGCTACAGTCCCCGGCCGGTCAGCGCGGCGCGGTGCCACGATGGTCTCGGAACGGTTCCGTCCGGAAGGTCGCTACACTGGGTTCCAGCAGTTCCCATGCGCGGCGCTGCCGGCTCCCTTCCGAGTCGATGAGCACCGCGCTATACTGCCCGGTCCGACCCGAAGTGCCTGCGCTTCGGATCGCGTCCCCCGGAGGGAGTCCCCCTCCACGCGAGGCGCGGCGGTCTTTGAAAACTCAACAGCATGCGCTTCTGGACCCTTCGGGGTCCAAAGTGAGGCTCGATCCATTCGGTCGCCAGCGGCCGGATGGACATATTTGAACCCGTCATGATCGCCGGCGCCCGTGTATGGCGCCGACGTGAAGTAGTCATGACAACCCTTCGTGACGGTCGGCCTGTTCGCAGTCCGGCCAGCAGTTCTTCACGGAGAGTTTGATCCTGGCTCAGGACGAACGCTGGCGGCGTGCTTAACACATGCAAGTGGAGCGACGAACCGGGGCTTGCCCCGGGGCAGAGCCGCGAACGGGTGAGTAACACGTGGGTCACCTGCCTCGATGACCGGGACAACCCGAGGAAACTCGGGCTAATACCGGATGTGCTCTTCGGAGGAAAGGTAGCTTCGGCTTCCGCATCGAGATGGGCCCGCGGCGCATTAGCTTGTTGGTGGGGTAACGGCCTACCAAGGCGACGATGCGTAGCTGGTCTGAGAGGACGATCAGCCACACTGGGACTGAGACACGGCCCAGACTCCTACGGGAGGCAGCAGTGGGGAATCTTGCGCAATGCGCGAAAGCGTGACGCAGCAACGCCGCGTGGGGGAAGAAGGCCTTCGGGTTGTAAACCTCTTTCAGTTGGGACGAAGCTTCGGCGGTGAATAGCCGCCTGGAGTGACGGTACCTTCACAAGAAGCCCCGGCTAACTACGTGCCAGCAGCCGCGGTAATACGTAGGGAGCAAGCGTTGTCCGAATCATTGGGCGTAAAGCGCGTGTAGGCAGCTCGGTAAGTCCGCTCTGAAAGTCCAAGGCTCAACCTTGGGATGCGGGTGGATACTGCCGGGCTCGAGTCCGGAAGAGGCGAGTGGGATTCCTGGTGTAGCGGTGAAATGCGCAGATATCAGGAGGAACACCGATGGCGAAGGCAGCTCGCTGGGACGTGACTGACGCTGAGACGCGAAAGCGTGGGAGCAAACAGGATTAGATACCCTGGTAGTCCACGCCGTAAACGATGGGCACTAGGTGTAGGGGTGTCGACTCCCCCTGTGCCGAAGCTAACGCATTAAGTGCCCCGCCTGGGAGTACGGCCCGCAAGGCTAAAACTCAAAGAGATCGGCGGGGGCCCGCACAAGCAGCGGAGCATGTGGTTTAGTGGACGCAACGCCAAGAACCTTACCCGGGCTTGACATGTTCCTGACCGGCCTGGAAACAGGTCTTCCCTTCGGGGCAGGATCACAGGTGGTGCATGGCTGTCGTCAGCTCGTGTCGTGAGATGTTGGGTTAAGTCCCGCAACGAGGCGCAACCCCCGTCGCATGTTGCCAGCATTTAGTTGGGGACTCATGCTGAAGCTGCCGGTGACAAACCGGAGGAAGGTGGGGATGACGTCAAGTCATCATGCCCCTTATGTCGGGGCTACACACGTGCTTTACATTGGCGCGTACAGAGGGCTGCGATACCGCGAGGTGGAGCGAATCCCTTAAAGCGCGTCTCGGTTCGGATAGCAGGCTGAAACTCGCCTGCTTGAAGGCGGAGTTGCTGGTAATCGCGGATCAGCATTGCCGCGGTGAATACGTTCCCGGGCCTTGTACACACCGCCCGTCACACCACGGGAGTGAGCAACACCCGAAGCCGGTGGCCTAACCCCTTGTGGGAGGGAGCCGTCGAAGGTGGGGCTCGTGACTGGGGTGAAGTCGTAACAAGGTAGCCGTACCGGAAGGTGCGGCTGGATCACCTCCTTTCTAGGGAGCCCCGATACTGGGGCCGGCAGGGTCTCGGACCCTGTCGCTAGGAACGTCGACCGAGCCTCGCCGTGCGAGCGGACGATCCCCGTCCTGCTTCAGCGCGGTGCATGCTGTTGAGTTTTGAGAGACCGCGAGGTGAGTCCCACCCGCGCCCTCTCGGCGGTCCTTGAAAACTGCACAGTAGCCACATCACAGCCGCGGATCGATAAGCCCGCGGCTGTAAACGGGTATCACCGACCCGGACCTTGAGTCCGGGTTGATCACCGTCAAGATAGTAAGGGCACACGGTGGATGCCTTGGCACCAAGAGTCGATGAAGGGCGTGGACGACTGCGATAAGCCTCGGTTAGGCGTTGAACAGCCTTTGACCCGGGGATTCCCGAATGGGTAAACCCAGCGCTGGTAATGCGGCGTTACTCCCGGCTGAACACATAGGCCGGGTAGAGACAAGCGGGGGAAGTGAAACATCTCAGTACCCCGAGGAAAGTAAATCAACTGAGACTCCCTGAGTAGTGGCGAGCGAAAGGGGATCAGCCCAAACCTTGTGCGTGTAAGCGGCCACGCGTTGCGCACGAGGGGTTGTAGGGCGTTCGTTCTGGGCTGTGGCTGGCCCAGCGGAAGTTACAAAGCTGTGTGGTAGTCGAATCGCGTGGAACCGCGAACCATAGAGGGCAATCGTCCCGTAGACGAAACTGCACAGCCTTCCGTCGGACGTACCTGAGTAGGACCGCACCCGTGAAACGCGGTCCGAATCTGGGGGGACCACCCTCCAAGGCTAAGTACTCCTTGGTGACCGATAGCGGACTAGTACCGTGAGGGAAAGGTGAAAAGTACCCCGGAAGGGGAGTGAAATAGTACCTGAAACCGCGTGCCTACAAGCGGTGGGAGCAGACTTGATCTGTGACCGCGTGCTTTTTGCATAACGAGCCGGCGAGTTACTCGTCTGCGGCAAGGTTAAGCGATGAGCGGAGCCGTAGCGAAAGCGAGTCCGAATAGGGCGATTTGAGTCGTAGGCGGTAGACCCGAAACTGAGCGAGCTACCCATGGGCAGGTTGAAGCGGGGGTAAGACCTCGTGGAGGACCGAACCGACCTAGGTTGAAAACTGGGCGGATGACCTGTGGGTCGGAGTGAAAGGCTAATCAAGCTCAGTGATATCTGGTTCTCTCCGAAATATATTTAGGTATAGCCTCGGATGAATTGCGTTTTGGCCGTAGAGCTACTGTTTGGACTAGGGGCCCTACCAGGTTACCGACTTCAGGCAAACTCCGAAGACCATTACGTTTACTCCGGGAGTCAGTTGCTGGGGGATAAACTTCAGCGTCAAGAGGGAAACAGCCCAGACCGCCAGCTAAGGTCCCTAAGTACTAGCTAAGTGGGAAACGATGTCCGGGTGCACAGACAACCAGGAGGTTGGCTTAGAGGCAGCCATCCTTGAAAGAGTGCGTAACAGCTCACTGGTCAAGTGTCCGGGCGCGGATAATGTAACGGGGCTCAAGCTAGTCACCGAAGCTGCGGGTGCGATCTCTGATCGCGCGGTAGGAGAGCGTTCCGACGCTCGTGAAGCGGCGGCGTAAGCCAGTCGTGGAAGCGTTGGAAGTGAGAATGCCGGCATGAGTAACGAAAGAGGGGTGAGAATCCCCTCCGCCGATTGCCCAAGGATTCCTGAGTAAAGTTCGTCTGCTCAGGGTTAGTCGGGACCTAAGGCGAGGCCGAAAGGCGTAGTCGATGGCCAACAGGTTGATATTCCTGTACCACGTCGCTTCCGTTTGACCGAAGGGGGGACGAGGAAGGCTAGGGGAACCCAGGCGATGGTCGCCCTGGGGTAAGCGTGTAGGGGTGGTCCTAGGCAAATCCGGGACCGCATAACCTGAGGCGCGATGCCAGCTGGCTATAAGCCGGCGAGTCCCTGACGCCATGCCTCCGAGAAAAGCCTCTAGGGAGGAAGCGCGTGCCCGTACCCAAAACCGACACAGGTGGGCAAGTAGAGAATACTAAGGTGATCGAGATAACCCTCGTTAAGGAACTCGGCAAAATTGCTCCGTAACTTCGGGAGAAGGAGCGCCCCAGTAGGGTGTAGGACCTCGCGTCCGAAGCCCGAGGGGGCCGCAGTGAATAGGTCCAAGCGACTGTTTACCAAAAACACAGGTCTCTGCTAAGTCGAAAGACGACGTATAGGGGCTGACGCCTGCCCGGTGCCGGAAGGTTACGTGGAGGTGTTAGGGGTTCGCCCCGAAGCACCGAAGCTAAGCCCCGGTAAACGGCGGCCGTAACTATAACGGTCCTAAGGTAGCGAAATTCCTTGTCGGGTAAGTTCCGACCTGCACGAATGGCGTAACGACTTGGACGCTGTCTCAACGAGGGGCTCGGTGAAATTGCAGTCTCGGTGAAGATGCCGAGTACCCGCGGCTAGACGGAAAGACCCCGTGAACCTTTACTACAACTTGGTATTGGGGTTCGATGCATCTCGCTCAGGATAGGTGGGAGGCTTTGAAGCACTGGCTGCGGCCGGTGTGGAGCCAACCTTGAGATACCACCCTTGGTGTATTGGACTTCTAACTCCGCTCCGTTCATCCGGGCGGGGAACAGTGCCAGGCGGGTAGTTTGACTGGGGCGGTCGCCTCCCAAAATGTAACGGAGGCGCGCAAAGGTTCCCTCAGTACGGTTGGAAATCGTGCGTAGAGTGCAAAGGCAGCAAGGGAGCTTGACTGCGAGACTGACAGGTCGAGCAGGTGCGAAAGCAGGCCTTAGTGATCCGGCGGTAGCAAGTGGAAGTGCCGTCGCTCAACGGATAAAAGGTACTCCGGGGATAACAGGCTTATCGGGCCCAAGAGTCCACATCGACGGCCCGGTTTGGCACCTCGATGTCGGCTCGTCGCATCCTGGGGCTGAAGTAGGTCCCAAGGGTTGGGCTGTTCGCCCATTAAAGCGGTACGCGAGCTGGGTTCAGAACGTCGTGAGACAGTTCGGTCCCTATCTGCCGTGGGCGTTGGAGAATTGAGAGGATTCGTCCCTAGTACGAGAGGACCGGGATGAACGCACCTCTGGTGTATCTGTTGTCCTGCCAAGGGCACCGCAGGTTAGCTACGTGCGGATCGGATAACCGCTGAAGGCATCTAAGCGGGAAGCCGACCTCGAGATGAATTCTCCCACCTCTTTAAGAGGGTAAGTTCCCTGGTAGACCACCAGGTTGATAGGCCGGATCTGGAAGCGCGGTGACGCGCGCAGGAGACCGGTACTAATGGAACGAGGGCTTGACGGATATTTTTCTGGTGATGCCCCGATGTGGCACTGTGCGGTTTTGAGGGACCGCCGGGAGGCTCTCGCGGTTTCCGGTGGCTATGGCGAGGGGAAACACCTCTTCCCATTCCGAACAGAGCAGTTAAGCCCCTCAGCGCCGATGGTACTTGGCCCGCAAGGGCCCGGGAGAGTAGGACGCCGCCGGTTTATCGTCAGACGAGCCGCCCGATTGGGCGGCTCGTTGCGTTTAGTGGACGCGTGCGTGCAGGGAACGGCGACGAGCCGCCCAATCCGTGTGCGTTGGACGCCTGTGCCTGGGACGCCCTGTGGGGTGAGAAAACGTCGCAGGGTCGAGCGCTGAGACGTCGCAGCGGTCGAGCGCGAGGACGGCGGCGGTCGAGTCCACGGCCCGCAGTGCGTCATATCCGTCCGGCGTGATCGGGCGGGTCGTCGCGCAGGCGTCATGTTCGCCAGGCGTGACCGGGCGGGTCGTCGCGGAGGCGTCATATTCGCCCGGCGTGACCGGGGCGGTCGCCGTCGGCGCGCATGCCGTTGGTGAAGTCGGCGCTGGATGATTGGCGTCGGCTTGCTGTCCGACCGGCACGACGGGCGACGGTGTGGCTGCAGTGCACGGCAGGGTCCGACCGCGTCGGCGGCCATCGTCCGAGCCGCGCGGCCGGGCCGCGCAGCTCGGACGATGGCCGGCACGCCCGCGGTCGGCGGGTGTTCGGCCGCCGTGGCGGCGTCAGCGCATGGGCCCGCCGGGGAGGCCGACGAGCGATTGGGCCGGATCGGTGTGAGGCAGTGGTGGTGGCGCGGCGCCCCCGCACCGGCCGGCGCGCCCGGTGGACCGGGCGCACCGGCTGGCGGTGCGGATGCGCCGGTGTCTCGGCGCGGTCGCGCGGGCGGGACGCGCGCGCCGGTCCGACGGGCGATTCGTCCAGCATGATGAAGGCGCGAGCGTGGCCGAGGGCGCATGCGGCGAGCGCGCGCCACCGGCGCGCGTTCCCCGCCGAGCTATCCGCGCTGGCCTGGGCCGGGCGGCCGTCGACCCGATCCACAGCCTCCCAGCCACGGGTCGAGAGGCCGCCAAGCTCGGTCCTGCGCGGAGTGTCCTGGAGGGGGAACATGTGTTCGTGAAACCTAGGGGGTGGGTCGGACGGAACGGGTGTTCTGCACGGAAAGTTGCATTGAGTACTGCGGGCATCGCCGAGACGGCGACGCCCGCGTCGCGTGGTGCCGGGTCGGGAGGCACTTGGGTCGCGGTGCGGGCGCCCGGGGAGCGCGCGTCCGGGTGGCGGGCTCCCGGGCGAGAAGCGGCTGGGAGCGGCGAGCGGCAGGCGCGTGCGGGGCTCGGCGACGAGCGGCTCAGTCTGCGGGCGACGGCGCCCACTTGGTATCGCCGCGCGACGATCGCAGGACGGCGGGCGGCGTCACGTCGTCGGGTGGCGGCCACGTCGTCGGACGGTGCCCGCGCGTGGTTGGCGACGACCTCACGTCGTGGGGCGAAGCGCTCAGGTCGCCGGCGACAACCGCCCGCCGCCGCGCGGTGCCCGCGCGCCGCCGAGCGACGACCGCGCCGCCCCGAGCGATGCCCTCAGGTCGCCGGCGACGACCTCGCTACCGGCTCGACCCCAGCGACGCCCACACCTCGAGCTTCGTCGCCACCCGGCTGACGACCTCGTCGGTGAACTCCACCGTCCCGGCGTGCCCGCCGAGGTCCGGCGTGCGCACGCCCGCTGCGACGGTCTCGAGCACCGCCTCGTACACCGCGCGCGAGGCGGTCTCCGCCGCCTCATCGCCCGTCCGCCCCGCGTAGCCCAGCACGGCCCCGCACGCGAGGATCATCGCCATCGGATTCGCCACGTTCTTGCCCATCAGCGCCGGCGCCGTCCCGTGGGGCGCCTCCGCCATCGCCACCTTCGTGGCCAGCGACTCGTCGAACGCCAGCAGCACCGATTCCGCGCCCGCGATCGAGCCGAACATCGGCATGACGAGGTCCGACAGGCAGTCGCCGTCGCGGTTGAGCGTCGGGATCACCAGCGGGCACTCGCCGGCGCCCGTGATCAGTCCCGCGTACGTGGCGTCGATCAGCACCGGCTCGTACGGCACGTCGGGGTGACGCTGCGCCGCGGCGTCCATCTCCTCCTTGAGCATCCCCTCATATACCGGCGACACCGTCCACTTCGGTCCGCCGTACACCTTGCCGCCCATCTGTGCCGCCGTGCGGAACGCGTACTCGGCAACCGCCGAGCAATTGCCGCGTGTGATGCGCTCGGTGCGCAACGCGACCTCGTCGGCGCCTCCCTCGGGGCCCTCGCGCCACTGCTGCGCGCCGTAGGCATCGCCGACCGCCATGCGCACCACCGAGATCGGGAAGTGCACGCCGCCGAACGGCGCCACCCCCGGGATGCGCCGGCCGGTGCGGATGATCACCTTGCCGTCGATGCCTTCGCGCAGGATTCGGTTCGGCGACCCGACGTCGTCCTTGCCCTCGGGGGTGATCGTCGCCGCCTTGATGCCGAACCCCGACGAGCGCATCGCCGCCGCCGCCTCGTCGACCACCGCGTTCGCGGTGCGCCGGCGGTTCGCCAGTGAGAGATCGAAGTGCTCCAGCGTCAGCTCCAGACCCAGCAGCTCGGGGTCGAGCACGCGCAGCGCCTGCTCGAGCAGCTCCTGTCCGGTCTCGTCACCTTCTAAGACGGTGATCGTCAGCATGGCCGTCTCGCAGGGTATCTTCGGTCGCGTGAGCGAGCAGTGCACCTGGTGCGGTGTGCCGGTCGATCAGGACTCAGGCTTCCGCGCAACCGAGCCGGCGGGCGATCGGCGGGCGGTCTTCTGCCGTCTCGAGCATGTGGTCCCGTGGATCATCAACGGCGCCCATTGGGAGCCCGGGCGAATCGTCGCGCCCGGCGACGACGGCCTCGCGCTCGGCGTCTGCGCGCAGTGCGGCGGCGACCTCGGCGACACGCGCGTGCTGCTCGTGCGCCATCGTGGCGCGCACCGGATCGCGGATGCGTTCTGCCGCCTCGATCACCTGCTCGAGTGGGCGAAGCGGGGTGGTCGTTGGCGGACCGGGGTGTGAAGCTTTCGGGTCGGGCGAGGCGGGGTGGTCGTTGGCGGACCGGGGTGTGAAGCTTTCGGGTCGGGCGAGGCGGGGTGGTCGCTGGCGCAGCGAGGTGAGCGGTGCGCTCAGGCCATCCGCAGCGTCGCCCGGCGCGCCGCCGTCGCCGCCACGCCGACCAGTGTCGTCCCGCAGGCCGCCAGCACGGCCACGCGCCACGACGACGCGTCGATGACCAGCCCCGCCATCGCGTTGCCGGCCGCGGTGCCGGCGACGATCGCGGTGATCACCCACGTGAAGGCCTCCGTCAGCGTGCCCGCCGGCGCGAGCGAGGAAGCCAGCAGGTTCCCGGCCGCCGAGAGCGGAGCGACGACGCAGCCGCTGAGGATCGCCAGCGGGACGAGGGTGCCGAGCGTCGGCGCCGCCGCGAGCAGCGCGATCAGCGGTGGGACCGCGGTGAGCAGCCCGAGGTAGCCGACGTGCAGCGGCCCGAGCCGGTCGCCGCGGACGCCGTACCAGAGCCCGCCCGTGGCGGATCCGATCGCCTGCAGCGCGATCAGCACGCCACCGAGGCTGCCGCTGCCGCGGTCGTTGCCGTAGGCGGCGAGGGCGACCTCGAGCGTGCCGAAGCACACGCCCACGGCCAGCGAGCCGACCACCAGCGTGCGGATGCCGGGAGCGACGAGCGCGCCCAGCAGATGCGACGACGTCGCCGGCTCGCCGCGCCAGCGTCGCGAGGGCTCGAGCGAGGCAAACCAGGTACAGCCCGCCAGCATCAGCCCGGTGCTGACCAAAATGGCGGCCTCGGGGCTGAACAGGGCGATGAGCAGTCCGGCCAGCAGCGGCCCGATGACGAAGACGACCTCGATCAGGATCGAGTCGAGCGCGTACGCGGCGGTCACCAGCTCACGGTCGAGCAGGCGCGGCCACAGCGGCCGCAGGCACGCCGAGACCGGCGGCATCGTGCCGCCCACGACCGCGCATCCCACGAGCACGCCGGTCGGCGCGCCGCGCAGCCCGAGCACCACCAGCGCGACGAACGCGGCGACCGACACGCTGGCGCCGGCGAGCAGCACGACCGTCTGCCCGCGCCGGTCGATCAACCTGCCCTCGGCCGCGGCGAGCAGCGCTGCGCTCAGCGCGAACGCCGCGGTGACCGCGCCCGCCGGCGCGTACGACCCCTTCACGTCCTCGACGAACAGCACGAGCGCCAGCCCGAGCATGCCGATCGGGATCCGCGCGACGATCGAGGCGCTCACGAGCGCGCGCACGTGCGGCGCGCGCAGCACGCCCGCGTAACGGCTCAGCATGATGCGGTGCTACGCGGCGGCGGGTTCGCCGTCGATGTCGAGCTCGGCCGCGTGCTCCTCGAGCGCGGCGACCACGAAGCGCACGTGCTCGTCGAAGTCGACGCCGAGCTCCCCGGCGCCGGACCGCACGTCGTCGCGGTCGACCGCCGCGGCGAAGCTGGGCTGCTTGAGCTTCTTCTTGACCGACTTGGGCGTCAGGCCGTGGATGCCGTCGGGCCGCACCGCGGCGCACGCCACGACGAACCCCGTGAGCTCGTCGACCGCGAACAGCGCGTGCTCCAGACGCGACTCGCGGGGCACCCCGAGGAAGTCCGCGTGCGACGCGATCGCGCGCACGACGACCGGGTCCTCGCCGCGGCGCTCGAGCTCGGCCATGATCGTCCGCGGATGGCCGTCGTCGGCGTCCATGTCGGGATGGCGCTCGTAGTCGGCGTCGTGCAGGAGGCCGACGATGCCCCACAGCTCCTCGTCCTCGCCGAAATGCCGTGCGTAGGCGCGCATCGCGATCTCGACGCAGCGGCAATGGCGCCGCAGCGACGGCGACTGCACCCAGTCGCTGAGCAGGGACCAAGCCTCCTCACGCGAAGTCTGCAGCGACATGGCTGTTACCCTAGCCGAGCGCCTCGCACCGTCCCTGCCGCAGGCGCGTCCACTCATGGAGAAGTTCGTCATCGACGGTGGCGCCCCGCTGTCTGGGACGGTGGTCCCAGCCGGCAACAAGAACGGTGCCCTCCCCATCCTGGCCGCGTCGGTCCTGACGACCGACGAGGTCGTCGTGCGCAACGTGCCGCGCATCCGCGACGTCGAGGCGATGCTCTCGATCCTGCGCGGGATCGGCGTGCGCGTGGAGTGGCGCAACGGCCACGAGGTCGCGCTGCGGGCCGACGGGCTCCACGAGCCCGCCGACATCGACCCGGCCCAGGCCGAGGCGATCCGCGCGTCGTTCCTGCTTGCCGGCCCGCTGCTGGCGCGCCACGGCGAGGTCCGCATGCCGCCTCCGGGCGGCGACGTCATCGGCCGCCGCCGGCTGGACCCGCACCTCGACGCGTTCCGCGCGCTGGGCGCCGACGTCGAAGCCAGCCGCGACGTCGTGCTGCGCGCCCCGCGCGGCCTGTGCGCCGGCGACGTCTTCATGGACGAGCCGTCGGTGATGGGCACCGAGAACGCGCTGCTGGCCGCGGTCGGCACGCCCGGGGCGACGGTGATCGGCAACGCGGCCTGCGAGCCGCACGTCCAGGACCTCGCCCGCATGCTCGTGAAGATGGGCGCGACGATCCACGGCATCGGCTCGAACGTGCTGACCGTCCACGGGACGACCGACCTGCACGGGTGCGTCCACGACATCGCGCCCGATCACATCGAGATCGGCTCGTTCATGGCGCTGGCGGGGGTGACCGGCGGGGAGCTGCGGATCAAGGGCTGCGTCCACGACGACCTGCGGATGATCCGCCTGGTCTTCCACCGGCTCGGGCTGCGCAGCGTCCTCGACGGCGACGACGTGGTCATCCCCGGCGAGCAGCGGCTGGTGGTCGAGCGCGACGTCGGCGAGTTCACCGCGAAGGTGCAGGACGGTCCGTGGCCCGCGTTCCCGGCCGACCTGACCTCGATCGCGATCGCCCTGGCCACCCAGTCGGCCGGGCAGGTGCTCATCCACGAGTGGATGTTCGAGAACCGCATGATCTTCACCGACAAGCTGGTGAACATGGGGGCGAACATCACGCTCTGCGACCCCCACCGGGCGATCGTCTACGGGCCGAGCCGGCTCGTCGGCGAGCGGCTCGAGTCCCCCGACATCCGGGCGGGAATGGCGATGCTGATCGCCGCGCTGTGCGCCGAGGGCCGCAGCGAGATCGGCAACATCCGCCAGATCGATCGCGGGTACGAGCGCATCGACGAGCGGCTGCGGGAGCTGGGGGCGAAGATCGAGCGGGTGGCGACCGAGCCTGTGGCGGTCTGAGGCCGGGCGCGCGGGCGCTCGGGATGACCGCTTCGCTTCTGGGTTGTGGCGCTGTGAGGGTGACCGCTTCGCTTCCGGGCCGTGGCGTTGTGGGGGTGACCGCTTCGCCCTGGGCCGTGGCACTGCGGGGTAACCGCTTCGCTCCCGGCCTCCCAGCTTCGCTCTGGAGTGCGAGGTGACCGCTCCGCTGGTCGGCCACGTTACGCGGGCTACGCTCTTTCGGCCGATGATCCACCCGATCCCCAGCGGGACCCGCGACGTCCTGCCCGACGAGATGCGCGAGCTGCGCGCCATCGAGAGCGCGCTGCTGGCGGTCTTCGACGACGCCGGCTACGGGGAGGTGGCCACGCCCGCGCTCGAGTACGAGTCGGTGCTGGCGCGCGGGGAGTCGATGCCGCCGGCCTACCGGGTGCTCGACGACCACGGCAACGTGCTCGGGCTGCGCACGGACATGACGATCCCGATCGCGCGGGTCGCCGCCACGCGCTACGCGGCCAGCGAGCCGCCGCTGCGCTTCTGCTACGTCGCCAACGCGTACCGCCAGGTGCGCCCGCACCGCGCGCAGATGCGCGAGCTGCGCCAGGCCGGCGTGGAGCTGATCGGCTCTCCGTCGCCGGGCGGGACCGCCGAGGTGCTCGAGGTCCTGTGCCGCGCGCTGGACGCGACCGGGCTGCGCGGGTACCGGATCGGCCTGGGCTCGGCGTCGATCGTGCCGGCGCTGCTCGACCAGGCCGGGGTCGGCGGCGGCGACCGCGAGGCGGTCCTGCACGAGCTCGTCACCCGCGACTTCGTCGGCCTCGAGCGCGAGCTGTCGCGGCTGGGCCTCGACGAGCGCATCGCGCGCGTACCGCTCCTGCGCGGCGGGCCGGAGGTCCTCGACCAGGTCCCCGGCGCAGCTGGCTCGCGGTTGGCCGGCGCCATCGAGCGGCTGTCCGACGAGGTCCGCGGGCGCGTGATCATCGACCTGGGCCTGGCCCGCGATCTCGGCTACTACACGGGCGCGATCTTCGAGGTCTACGCGCCCGGGATCGGCCAGCCGATCGGTGGGGGCGGCCGCTACGACGAGCTGCTGGGACGGTTCGGCCGGCCGCTGCCTGCGGTCGGCTTCGCCCTCAGCGTCGACGGGCTCCACGAGGCGCTGGCGGGGACGTGATGCGGGACGACCGCCCGTCAGAGCGCCGCGGGCCCCTGAGCCTGACGATCGCCGTGCCCCGGGGAGCACTGATGGCGGGCACGCTCGACCTGCTCGACCGCCTCGGCGTCGACACCGCCGAGGTGCGCGCCAACGACCGCAAGCTGCTGTTCGCGTCGGTCGGGATCGTCACGATGCGCCCCTCCGACGTGCCGACGTACGTCGAGGCGGGCGCGGCCGACATCGGCATCTGCGGCAAGGACGTCCTCATGGAGCAGGCCGGCCGCCAGGTCTACGAGCTGCTCGACCTCGGCTTCGGCGGCTGCCGGATGGTGCTCGCCTCACGCGAAGGCGACGACCCCGCGGCCGAGGCGCTGCGCCGGCTCGGCGTGATGCGCGTCGCCACGAAGTACCCGCGCATCGCCAGCCGCTACTTCGAGGACACCGGCCGCCAGGCGGAGATCGTCGAGGTCAAGGGGTCGGTGGAGCTGGCGCCGCTGACCGGGCTGGTCGAGGCGATCGTCGACCTCACCGCCACCGGGACCACGCTGCGCGAGAACGGGCTCGTCATCCGCGAGGACATCGCGGCCTCGACGGCGCGGCTCATCGCCAACCCGGTCTCGCACAAGCTGCGGGCCGCGGAGATCGACGCGGTCGTGGAGGCCCTGCGTGCGGGTTGAGCGCTTCTCGCTGGGCGAGCCCGCGACGGTGGCAAGTGCGGTGCGGGCGATGGCGCCCGCACCGGCCTCGGTGGCCGGCGGGGTCGCGGCGATCATCGCGCGCGTGCGCGCCGAGGGCGACGCCGCGATCCTCGAGCTCACGCGCGAGCACGACACGCAGGGCGCCGCGCCCCCGCCGCTGCGCGTCGCCGCCCACGAGCTGGACGCCGCGGCCGCCGCGCTGCGCGGCGACGTGCGCGCCGGCCTGGAGCTGGCGATGGCCAACGTCGCCGCGGTCGCGGGCGCGAGCCTGGGCGACGACGCCGAGATCCTCCTGCCGCAGGGTCAGCGCGTGCTCGTCCGCGAGCTACCGGTCAAGCGCGCCGCGGTCTACGTGCCGGGCGGCCGGGCGCCGTACCCGTCGACGGTCGTCATGGGCGCGGTCACCGCGCGCGTCGCCGGCGTCGAGGAGGTCGTGGTCTGCACCCCGCCCGAGGTCAGCCCGGTCGTGCTCGCCGCCTGCGCGCTGTGCGGCGTCGACGAGGTCTACCGGATGGGCGGCGCCCAGGCCGTCGCCGCGCTCGCCTACGGGACCGAGACCGTGCCGCGCGTCGACGTCATCGTCGGGCCGGGCAACCTCTGGGTCCAGGAGGCGAAGGTCCAGGCGTGCGCGGCCGTCGGCATCGACGGCTTCGCCGGGCCGTCGGACCTGCTCGTGGTGGCCGACGCCGGGATCGACGCGCAGGTCGTCGCCCTCGACCTGCTCGGCCAGGCCGAGCATGGGCCGGGCTCGCTCGTGGTGCTGACGTCCGACGACGCCGCGACGCTTGACGCCGTCGCCGAGCAGGCGGTGGCGCTGGCGGCGCAGCGCCCCGACGTCGCATTCGCCCCGCTGGCCGTCGTCGCCGCTGAGCACATGGACGACGCGCTCGCGTTCGCCAACGCGTTCGCGCCCGAGCACATGCAGCTCGTCGGGCCGCGGGCCGAGGGGCGCGCCGGGATGGTGCGCTGCGCCGGAACCCTGCTCGTCGGGCCCGCGAGCGGCACCGCGTTCACCGACTACGTCGCGGGCTCCAACCACGTGCTGCCCACCGGTGGGGCGGCGCGCTTCGCCTCCGGGCTGTCCCCGCGCCACTTCCGCCGGCGCATGAGCGAGGTGCACGTGGGGCCGGCGGCGCCCGCCCTGGCGCGGGCCGGCGCGCCGGTGGCGCGGGCCGAGGGCTTCACCGTGCACGCGGAGTCGATGGAAGCCCGCCAGAATGGATCCCGCCCATGAGACGCGCCGCCGAGATCGCCCGCCAGACCAAGGAGACCGACGTCCGCCTCACGCTCGCGCTGGACGGCAGCGGCGCCGGCGAGCGGCGCACCGGCGTCGGGTTCTTCGACCACATGCTCGACCTGCTGGCCCGCCACGGCCGCCTCGACCTGACCGTCGAGGTCGACGGCGACCTCGAGACGGGCGCCCACCACACGGTCGAGGACACCGGCATCGTGCTCGGCCAGGCGCTCGACCGCGCGCTCGGCGACCGGTCGGGCATCACGCGCTACGGCCATGCGGTCGTGCCGATGGACGAGGCGCGCGCGGCCTGCGCGATCGACGTCTCCGGGCGGCCGTACGTGCTGTTCGAGGCGTCCGAGCTGGTCGCGGGGGTGACCGGCGGCTTCGAGCACGAGCTCGCCGAGGAGTTCTTCCGGGCGGTGTCCAACCAGGCGCGGCTGACGATCCACCTGACCGTCGAGGCGGGGACGAACGCGCACCACGTCATCGAGGCGCTGTTCAAGGCGTTCGCGCGGGCGCTGCGCGAGGCGGTGACGATCGACCCGACCGAGACGGGCGTGCCGTCGACGAAAGGCGTGCTGTGAGTCGGAGATCCCGCGGGGCCCCCTCCGGCGGCCGGTCCACCGCACCGGCGATCCGTGGTGCACGAGTCGCCGCCTCCGGACCCGCTCGGACGAGCATCGCCATCGTCGACTACGGGATGGGCAACCGGCGCAACGTCGAGAAGGCGCTCGAGCATGTCGGCGCGCGCGTGATCATCACGCGCGACCCGGCCGACCTGCGCGCGGCCGACGGCCTGATGCTGCCGGGCGTCGGCGCGTTCCCGGCGGCGATGCGCACGCTGCGCGAGCTGGGGCTCGAGGACGTGCTGCTGGAATGCGCCCACGACGGCCTGCCGTTCTTCGGCTCCTGCATGGGCATGCAGCTGCTGTTCGAGCGCTCCGACGAGCACGACGGCGAGACCGGGCTCGGCCTCCTGCGCGGCAGCGTGCGCCAGCTGGACACGCGCGGCCTGAAGCTGCCGCACATCGGCTGGAACGAGGTCCGCTGGGTGCGGGACTCGCCGCTGATCGAGGGGCTGCCCGACCCGGCGACCTTCTACCACGTGCACACGTACGTTCCGCACCCCGACGACGAGGCCGACGTCCTCGGCGTCAGCGACTACGGCAGCGAGTTCGTGTCGGTCGTCGCGCGCGACAACGTCTTCGGGGCGCAGTTCCATCCCGAGAAGTCCTCGGCGCACGGCCTCGCGCTGCTGCGCAACTTCGCCCGCCTCTGTGACCGGGTGGCGGCCTGATGCGCCTGTATCCCGCGATCGACATCTCCGAGGGCAAGGCGGTGCGCCTGACCAAGGGC
>JAWKKD010000017.1:0-83945 GCA_041393435.1 Solirubrobacterales bacterium
GCGCGCGGGCGTACGCTGAGCCACGTGCGCGGTCGCGTCGATCGGATGCTGTTGCGCGGCACTCGTCCGCCTCAGATCGCCGGCGTCGTCGTCGTGCTCGTGCTGGTCGCACTGTGCACGGGGTTGGTCTATCCCCTCAAGGACCTGATGACCGTGTCCTCGCTGGGCGTGGTCTACCTGCTCGGCGTGGTGCTGGTCTCCGCGTACTGGGGGCTGTGGCTCGGCGTCGCGATGTCGGTGGCGAGCGCCGCGGCGTTCAACTTCTTCCACCTCTCGCCCGCGTTGCGCTTCACGATCGACGACTCGCGGAACTGGGCGGCGTTGGCGGCGTTCCTGGTCGTCGCGGTGGCGACGAGCTCGGTGAGCGAGCTGGCGCGCTCGCGGGCGATCGAGGCCGAGCGGCGTCGCGCGGAGGCCGACCTGGCGGCCGAGCTGGCGCAGATGCTGCTGGCCCGCGTCGGCGTCGAGGACGCCCTGGCGTCGATGGGACAGCGACTGGCCGCGGCGCTCGGGCTGGGCTGGGCGTCGATCACGTTGCGCCAACAGGGCAGCGACGAGCGCCACGAGGCGATCCCGCTGGCGACCGAGAGCGGGCGGCTGGGCACGCTGCTGGTGCCGGCCGATCTGCGCCCGAGCGTGGCGGCGCGTCTGCGCGAGCGGATCGTGCCGGCGCTGGCCGCCGTGGTCGAGGTTGCGCTGGAGCGCGAGCGGCTGGTCGCCGAGGCGGTGCAGACCGAGGCGCTGCGACGCAGCGACGCGGTCAAGACGGCGGTGCTGCGGACCGTCTCGCACGATCTGCGCTCGCCGTTGACGGCGATGGTGGCGGCGGGGGCGGCCATGCGTGCCCCCGAGGTCAGCGCCGCCGAGCGCGACGAGCTCGGTGCGCTGGTGGTGGAGGAGGGGGCGCGGCTGTCGCGGCTGATCGAGGATCTCTTGGATTTGTCGCGGCTGGAGGCGCACGTGAGCGAGCCGCAGCCGACCGAATGCTCGGTCGAGGAGGTCATCGACGCGGCGCTGGCGGCCCAGCCATCGAGCGCGCGGTTCGACGTGCGGTTGGATCGGACGGTCGGCGTGGTGCGGGCCGACTTCGCGCAGATCGAGCGCGCGCTGGCGAACCTGCTCGACAATGCCAGCCGCTACTCGGATGGGCAGCCGGTCGTCGTTCGCGCGCGCAAGGTGGGCGAGCGGGTCTTGATCCGCGTCAACGACCACGGGCCGGGGATCCCGCGGATCGAGCAGGAGCGCATCTTCGAGCCCTTCTATCGCGGCGCCGGTGCGGCGAGCGACGAGCACGCCGGATCGGGGCTGGGCCTGGCCATCGCCAAGGGCTTCATCGAGACCAACGGCGGGCGGATCAGCGTCGAATCGACGCCGGGCCAGGGGACCAGCTTCGTCGTCGAGCTGCCCGTATCCGTGGCCGTGAGGGCGTGATGGCGGCGCGTGGCGCGGTCGGTCGACGGATCCTCGTCTGCGACGACGAGTCGCGGATCCTGCGGGCGCTCAAGCTCGTGCTCCAGCCCGAGGGCTACGAGGTGCTGACGGCGGCGAGCATGGAGGAGGCGCTCGACGTCGCGGCGCTGTCGCCGGTCGATGCCGCGATCATCGACGTGGTCCTGCCGGACGGGAACGGCATCGAGCTCTGCTCGCGTCTGCGGGAGTGGAGCACGATGCCGATCATCGTGCTGTCGGCGATCGGCGAGGAGGCCGAGAAGGTCCGCGCCCTGCGCGCGGGCGCCGACGACTACGTGACCAAGCCGTTCGGACCGCGAGAGCTGGTGGCGCGGTTGGAGGCCGCGTTGCGACGCGCGTCGCCCGAGCCCGACGAGAGCACGATCGCGGCGGCCGGCCTGGAGGTCGACCTCGCCGCCCACGCGGTCAGGCGCGACGGCGAGGAGATCCATCTGACGCCGACCGAATTCTCCTTGCTGCGGGCGCTGGTGCGCAACCGGGGACGGCTGATGACGCACCGCGACCTGCTCGTCGAGGTGTGGGGCTTGGAGTACGCCGACGAGGTGACGGTGCTGCGCGGGCAGATCGCCAACCTGCGGCGCAAGATCGAGCCGGCCGACGGTCCGCGCCGGCACTACATCCGCACCGAGTCGGGGATCGGCTACCGCTTCGACCCGAAGTAGCCACCGGCGCTCTCGCATCTGTACGAGATCTGTACGTCGCGCCGGCGTTTCGGTAGGCGGCCTGTACGCCCGCGGGCGCACCATGCCGGCAGGGACGTGGTGGCGATCCTCATCGCAGTGGCCTTCACCGCACTGCTGCTCCTGCTGATCAAGGGCGTCGAGCGCATATGAGCGGCGCTGACCTCACCGGGCTGTTGGTCTGCGTCGCCGTGTTCGCCTATCTGCTCTACGCGCTCCTGCGCGGCGAGAGGTTGTAACGGTGACGGTCAACGGGTGTCTCCAGATCGCGGTGCTGCTCGCCGCGGTGGTGGCGATCACGCCGGTGCTCGGTGCCTACATGGCGCGGGTCTACGCCGGTGAGCGGGTCCTGCTCTCGCGGGCGTTCGGCGGGGTGGAGCGCGCGATCTACCGCGGTATTCGCGTCGATGCCCAGCGGTCACAGGATTGGCAGGCGTACGCGGTCAGCCTGCTGCTGTTCTCGCTGGTCGGCTGGGTGCTGCTGTACATCATCCTGCGCACGCAGACGCTGCATCCGTGGAACCCGGCGGGGTTTCACTCGATGCCGTGGGACGTCGCGGTGAACACGTCGACGTCGTTTTTGACCAACACCAACTGGCAGTACTACAGCGGCGAGACGACGCTCGTACTTCAGCCAGATGGCCGGTCTGACCGTGCAGAACTTCGTGTCCGCCGCGGTGGGCATCTGCGTCGCGATCGCGCTGATCCGCGGCATCGCCTCGCGCAGCGGCAAGGGCCTGGGCAACTTCTGGCAGGACCTGGTGCGCACGGTGCTGTACGTGCTGGTGCCGATCGCGGTGATCGCGGCGATCGTGCTGCTCTCGCAGGGCGTCATCCAGACGCTCGGGTCCGCGCTGGGCTTCACCGGACTGACCGGGCTGAGCGGCCATGTCGCGGTGGGCCCGGTGGCCTCGCAGGAGGCGATCAAGAACCTCGGCACCAACGGCGGCGGCTTCTTCAACACCAACGCCGCGCACCCGTTCGAGAACCCCAACGGCTTGACCAACGTCATCGAGCCGTTCCTGATCCTCATGATCCCCGCGGCGCTCACGGCGACGTTCGGTCGCATGGTCGGCAGCCGCCGCCACGGCTGGGCGCTGCTGGCCACGATGCTGGTGATGTTCGTCGCGGGTGCGGCGGTGCTCTACGCCGCCGAGTCGCACGGCACGCCCGCCCAGCATGCGGTCGGCCTGCTCGCCGCCGGCGGCAACATGGAGGGCAAGGAGCAGCGCCTGGGCATCGCCGGCGCTGCGCTGTTCAACACCTCCTCGACCGCGACCTCGACCGGCGCGGTGAACACCGCGTTCGACTCGCTGAGCGGGCTCGGTGGTGTGGTCCCGATGGCCAACCTCGCGACCGGCGAGGTGATCTTCGGCGGTGTGGGCAGCGGCCTGTACGGGATCTTGCTCTTCGCCCTGCTGGCGGTGTTCATCGGCGGGCTGATGGTGGGCCGCACGCCGGAGCTCCTCGGCAAGAAGATCGAGGCGCGCGAGATCAAGCTCGTCTCGCTGGGGATCCTCGTGATGCCGGTGACCGTGTTGGTGACGACCGCGCTGGCGATCGCCCTGCCGGCCGGTCGCGTGTCGATCTTCAACGCCGGCTCCCCAGGGCTTCTCGGAGACGTTCTACGCCTATCTCTCCCAGGCCAACAACAACGGCTCGGCGTTCGCCGGCTACACGGGCTTCATCCAGCCCGAGCCCGGCAGCCTCGGCGCGCACGGCATCACCTTCGCCAACCTCCTCGGCAGCTTCAACCTCGCGTTCGCGCGCTTCGCGCCGATCATCCTGGTCCTCGCCATCGCCGGCGCGCTGGCCGGGAAGCGCGTGGCTCCGGCCGGCCTGGGGACGATGCGGACCGACAACGCCACGTTCGTCGTGCTGCTCATCGCCGTGATCGTCCTCGTCGGCGCGCTGACGTTCTTCCCCGCTCTGCTGCTCGGGCCGATCGTGCAGAGCCTGACCGGACACCTGTACTGACATGAGCCTCGCGCGCAACGCCCTGACCGCCGTGCTGGCGATGATCGTCATGACCGTCCTGCTCGGCGTGGCCTACCCGCTCGCCATCACGGGCATCGGCCAGGTCGTCTTTCCCGCCAACGCCGACGGCCAGCAGGTCAAGGTCGACGGCCAGGTCGTCGGCTCGACGTTGATCGGGCAGTCGTTCGTCCGGGTCGTGCGCGGCCGCGACGGCCAGCCGAAGCTCGACCAGGACGGCAACCCCGTCACCACGCCGGATCGGCGCTACTTCCAGACGCGTCCCTCCGCCACGATTCCCCCGCACAACGCGGCGGCGACGACGTTCTCGAACCTCGGCCCCAACAACGTCACGACCGCGGACGCGATCGCCGCGACATCAAGGCGTACCTGGCGCTGGAGCGGCCATTCGACCCAGGCTTGACCGCGGCCCGCGTCCCGGCAGACGCCGCGAATCACTCGGCCTCGGGGATCGACCCGCAGATCTCGGTCGCCAACGCGCGCATCCAAGCTCGTCGCGTCGCCGCCGTTCGCGGGCTGCCGCTGGCGCGGGTCATGGCCCTCGTCGGCGCCAACACCACGGGACGCACGCTCGGCGTGTTCGGCGAGCCCGGCGTCAACGTGCTCGAGCTCAACCTCGCGGTCGACGCCATCGACGGAGGTCGCCGATGATGTCTGCCCCGGCCACGACGACCGAGCGCCGCGCCGGGTCCTTGTTCGCCCGCGACGTCGTTCGGCACGCCGTCGTGGACAGCCTGCCTCAAGCTCGACCCCCGGGTGCAGATCCGCAACCCGGTCATGTTCGTGGTCGAGGTCGGCGCCGTCCTGACGACGATCGCGTGGCTGATCCAGCTCTTCGGCGGGCGCCCGCTCGGGGGTGGGGACGAGCCGGCCTGGTTCACGTTCACCGTGACCGCCTGGCTGTGGCTGACCGTCGTCTTCGCCAACCTCGCGGAGGCGTTCGCCGAGGGCCGGGGCCGAGCGCAGGCGGACACGCTGCGCGCGATGCGCACGGAGACGACCGCCCGCCTGCGGGATGGGACGACGTGCGCGGCCACCGCGCTGCACGCGGGCGACGTCGTGGTGGTGGCGGCCGGCGAGGTCATCCCCGGCGACGGCACGGTCATCGAGGGCATCGCCTCGGTCGACGAGTCGGCGATCACCGGTGAGTCGGCGCCGGTCATCCGCGAGTCCGGTGGCGACCGCAGCGCGGTCACCGGGGGCACGCGCGTGCTCTCCGACCGCATCGTCGTCGAGATCACCGGCGAGCCCGGCCAGTCCTTCCTCGATCGCATGATCGCGCTCGTCGAGGGCGCCGAGCGGCGCAAGACGCCGAACGAGGTCGCGCTGGGGATCCTGCTCGCCGCGCTGACGATCGTCTTCGTGGTCGTGGTCGCCACGGCCCGTCCGTTCGCGCTGTTCGCCGCCACGAACGTGTCGATCACCACGCTGGTCGCGCTGCTGGTGGCGCTGATCCCGACGACGATCGGCGCGCTGCTGTCGGCGATCGGGATCGCCGGCATGGACCGGCTCGTGCGGCGCAACGTGCTCGCGCTCTCCGGGCGCGCGGTCGAGGCATCCGGCGACGTCGACGTGCTGCTGCTGGACAAGACCGGCACGATCACGCTCGGCAACCGGCAGGCGGCGGAGCTCGTCGCGATGCCGGGCGTCGGCGAGCGCGAGCTCGCCGAGGCGGCTCAGCTGTCCTCGCTGGCCGACGAGACGCCCGAGGGCCGCTCGATCGTCGTGCTGGCCAAGTCCTACGGGCTGCGCGAGCGCGAGCTGGCCCCGCACGAGGCGACGTTCGTGCCGTTCACGGCGCAGACGCGGATGAGCGGCGTCGACTACGACGGGCAGCGGCTGCGCAAGGGGGCGGCCGACAGCGTCGTCGCGTGGGCGCGCGACGAGGGCGGCCAGCCGCCGGCGGAGCTGCAGGGCGTCGTGGATCGGATCGCCCGCGACGGCGGCACGCCGCTCGTCGTCGCGCGCGACAGCCACATCCTCGGCGTGGTCCACCTCAAGGACACGATCAAGGAGGGCATGGGCGAGCGCTTCGATCAGCTCCGGGCGATGGGCATCCGCACCGTGATGGTCACCGGCGACAACCGGCTGACCGCCGCGAAGATCGCCGAGGAGTCCGGGGTCGACGACTTCCTGGCCGAGGCGACGCCCGAAGCCAAGCTCGCCTTGATCCGCGACGAGCAGCGCGAGGGCCGCCTGGTGGCGATGACCGGGGACGGCACGAACGACGCTCCGGCGCTGGCCCAGGCCGACGTCGGGGTGGCGATGAACACCGGCACCCAGGCGGCGCGCGAGGCCGGCAACATGGTCGACCTGGACAGCAACCCGACGAAGCTCATCGAGATCGTCGAGGTTGGCAAGCAGCTGCTGATCACCCGCGGGGCGCTGACGACGTTCTCGATCGCCAACGACGTCGCGAAGTACTTCGCGATCCTGCCGGCCATCTTCGCGGCCACGTACGCCGTGGGGGCGGGGGGCAACGGGCCGCTCGAGAAGCTCAACATCATGGACCTCGGCACCCCGCGCAGCGCGATCATCTCCGCGATCGTCTTCAACGCGATCATCATCCCGCTGCTCGTCCCGCTGGCCCTGCGCGGCGTGCGCTATCGGCCGATCGGGGCAAGCGCGCTGCTGCGCCGTAACCTCGTGATCTACGGCCTCGGGGGCATCGTCGCCCCGTTCGCCGGGATCAAGCTGATCGACCTGATCGTCCACAACCTGCTCGGCGCATGACGAGGGCTGAAGGTGCGAGACCGTCGCGGCCACCACAAGGTCTTCCTGGGGATGTCGGCCGGCGTCGGCAAGACCTTCCGCATGCTCCAGGAGGGGCACGCCGAGCTCGACCGCGGACGCGACGTCGTCGTCGGCGTCGTGGAGACCCACGGCCGCGCGGACACGGCTGCGCTGCTGGGCGGCCTCGAGATCCTGCCGCGCCGCCGCGTCGTCCATCGCGACACCCCGCTCGAGGAGATGGACCTCCCCGGCATCCTGCGCCGCGCGCCTGAGGTCTGCCTGATCGACGAGCTCGCCCATGCCAACGCGCCGGGGCTCGAGCACCGCAAGCGCTACGAGGACATCGAGGACGTCCTCGCGGCCGGGATCGACGTCATCTCCACCGTCAACGTCCAACACCTCGACTCGCTCAACGACCGCATCGCCGAGCTCACCGGGGTCACCGTCCGCGAGACGTTTCCCGACCGCGTGCTCAGCGCCGCCGACGAGGTCGTGCTCATCGACATCTCCCCCGAGGCGCTGCTCGACCGCCTGCGTGCCGGCCAGGTCTACCCGTCCGCGCGCATCGACGCCGCGCTGAACAACTTCTTCCGCATCGAGACGCTCTCCGCCCTGCGCGAGATCGCCCTGCGCCAGGTCGCCGAGGAGGTCGAGACCAAGCGCACGGACGTCGAGATCAGCGACGCCCGCGACGACCTGCTCACGACCCAGGCCGCGCAGGCCGTCGGCGAGCGGCTGCTGGCGCTCGTCAAGCCCCAGCCCGGCGCCCAGCGACTCGTGCGCCGCGCGTGGCGATCGGCGCAGCGCCTGGGCTCCGACCTCGATCTGCTCTGGGTCAAGCGCCCAGGCGCGGCGCCCAGCGAGCAGGAGGCGACCGCGCTCGCCGCGCTGCGCCAGCTCGCGTCGATGCTCGGCGCGACGTTCCTGATCGAGGAGTCCGACGACGTGCCCGCGGCCATCGCCGGCGTCGTCCGCGAGCGCGGCAGCACCTACATCCTGCTCGGGCGCTCGCGGCCCATCCGCGGCCTGCGCCGTCTGCGCGTCCCCCTGCCTCAGCAGCTCATGGAGCGGCTGCCCGGCGTCGACGTGCGCATCGTCGCCGACCGAGCCCGGCGCTACCCAGCCGAGCCGTGACCGCCGTGCTGCTCCTGCTCGCCGGCGCGCTGGTGGGAATCGCGACGGGCCTGGCGATCGCCCGCGTCCACCCGCGCCCGCACCCGCATGCGCGGCGGCCCGCGACGACCCGCCGCATCCTCCTGCCGTTCACCACGACGACGCTCTCGTGTCGTGCGCTCGAAGCCGCCCTCCGCCTCGCCCAGGCCGAGGAGGCCACGCTCATGCCCGCGTTCCTCGCCACCGTCCCGCTCACCCTCTCCCTGGACAGCGCGCTTCCGCGGCAATCGACGATCGGACTGCCCCTGCTGGAGGTCATCGAGCAGCGCGCCGCCGCCGCCGGCGTGCCCGTCGACGCGCGCGTGCAGAGCGGCCGCTCCTACCGGCACGCGCTCGCCCGGATCCTGGACACCGAGCGGTTCGATCGCGTCATCCTCTCGGCCGCCGACGACCCCCGAACGGGGTTGTCGGGACCAGACCTGCTCTGGCTGCTCGACCACACCGACGGTGAGGTCATGATCCTGCGCCCGGCGCGGGCCGGCGGCAACCGACCGCAGGCGTGACTGCCGTCGCGGTCAGTTGGCCAAGCATGGCCAAGCTGGGTACACTCGATCGGGTGCGAGTGAACGTTGGTCAGGCCAAGACGGACCTCTCCAAGCTCCTGGCCCGCGTCGAGGCCGGCGAGGACGTGGAGATCGCCCGCGATGGCGTGCCGGTCGCCAAGCTCGTGCGGATCGAGCCGGCGTCGCCGGGCGCGCGCTTCCTGGAGGCGCGCGGAGCTCTCGCCGGTGCGATCGTCATCGGCGACGACTTCGAGCTCTCCGACGCCGAGCTCGACGAGATGCTCGACGAAGACCCGTGAGGCTGCTGCTGGACACGCACGTCGTGCTCTGGCAGCTGGCCGGAACGCGCCTGCTCGGACCGCGGGCGGTCGCGGCCATTCGCGCCGCCGACGAGCTCGCGTTCAGCGTCGTCTCGTTCGCCGAGATCGGCATCAAGGCCGCAATCGGCAAGCTGACGGTCCCGGAGGGCCTGCGGGAGCACATCGTCGACGCGGGGATGCGAATCCTCGGGCTGTCCGCGCAAGAAGGTCTCGCGGTCGCCGATCTGCCGCTGCACCACCGCGATCCGTTCGACCGGCTGCTCGTCGTCCAAGCGCGGGAGGGCGGCTTCACGCTGGTGACGGCCGATGCGCGCATCGCCGCGTATGACGTCGCCGTGCGCGACCCGCTCGCGTGAGGGCGCCACGGCGACGAGTGACGTCGCGCGCCGGGCGGCCGCCTTCGTAAGGACCCGTCCGCTTGCGCGCGCTAACGGGGGCAGTCACCCTGGGTGCTCCGGCACCGCCGAGATTGGATGGAGACACGATGAGCGAGCAGACCCATGTCATCGTCGGAGCGAGCCTCGCCGGCGCCAAAGCGGCCGCGGAGCTGCGCGAGCGCGGGTTCGACGGCCGGGTCGTCCTCGTCGGCTCCGAGGACGAGCGGCCGTACGAGCGCCCGCCGCTCACGAAGGACTACCTGCGCGGCGAGTCGCCGCGCGAGAAGGCCTACGTCCACGAGGAGGGCTTCTACGCCGAGCACGACATCGAGCTGCTGACCGCCACCACCGCGACCGCCATCGATCTCGGCGCCCGCCGGGTCACCCTCGACGACGGACGCGAGCTGGGCTACGACCGCCTGCTGCTGACGACGGGTGCCGAGCCGCGCCGGATCCCGGTGCCCGGGGCCGACCTCGACGGCATCTTCTACCTGCGCACGTTCGCCGACGCCGATGCCCTGCGCGAGCGCCTGGCGGCGGGCGGCCGCGTGGTCGTCGTCGGCGCCGGCTGGATCGGCAGCGAGTTCGCCGCCTCGGCCCGCCAGAGCGGCCTGGAGGTCACGATCGTCGATCCGGTCGAGCTGCCCAACGAGCGGGTCTTCGGCCCGGAGATCGGCACGTTCTACCGCGACGTCCACGCGGCTCACGGCGTGACGCTCGCGCTCGGCGACGGCGTCGCCGCCTTCGAGGGCGACCGCGCCGTGCACCGCGTGCGCACGACGAGCGGCCAGACCTTCGAGTGCGACTTCGCGGTCGTCGGCATCGGCGTCGTGCCCCGCACCGCGCTGGGCGAGCAGGCGGGCCTCGACGTTGGCAACGGCATCGAGGTCAGCGCCGCCCTTCAGACCTCGGCGCCCGGCGTCTTCGCCGCCGGCGACGTCGCCAGCGCCTGGCATCCCTTCTACGGCGAGCGCGTGCGCCTCGAGCACTGGTCCAGCGCGCTCAACCAGGGCCCGGTCGCCGCGCGCGCGATGCTCGGCGAGGACGTCGCCTACGACCGCATCCCGTACTTCTTCTCCGACCAGTACGACGTCGGCATGGAGTACTCGGGCCGTGCGAGCGCGCAGGACAGCGTGGTGTTCCGCGGCCATCCGAGCGACGGGGCGTTCGTCGCGTTCTGGGTCGACGGCGGGCGCGTGCTCGCGGGCATGAACGTGAACATCTGGGACGTCAACGCCCACGTGCAGGAGCTGATCCGGTCGCGCCGCGAGGTCGACCTCGCGGCGCTCACGGACCCCGACACCCCGCTCGAGGCGCTGGTCGCCGGATAGGGTCCGCGGCGACCCCGCCCCTACGCGCGGCCGGCGGACTCGCCGCTGAGCAGGTAGGAGGTCTGCAGGAGTTGTGGGTTCTCCTTGAGCTCGCTGGCCATTCCGGAGAAGCGGATGCGCCCGCGATCCATCACGTAGGCGTGGTGGGCCAGCGTGAGTGCCACCGTGGCGAACTGCTCGATGAGCAGCACGCCGACGCCGGATTGCGCGATCGTGCGGATCGTCGGGATGAGGCGCTTGACGACGACCGGCGCCAGGCCGAGCGACAGCTCGTCGATGAGGATGAACGTGGGGCCCGACACGATCGCCTGCGCGAGCACGAGCATCTGCTGCTCGCCGCCCGACAGCGATCGTGCCGGGAGGTTCATGCGCTTCTCCAGCTCGGGGAAGAGCTCGAGCGCGCGCGCGACCCCGGCCTCGCCGTCGGCGGCCGACAGCGCGTAGCAGGCGACCTGCAGGTTGTCGCCGACGGTCAGCTCGGGCAAGAGCCGCCGGCCCTCGGGCACGATCGCCACGCCGGCTCGGCGGATGCGCTCCGGGCGCCGGTTGACGAGCTCGCGCTCGCCGAGCTTGACCGAGCCGTGCGCGCGCAGCACGCCGCCGACCGCGAGCACGAGGCTCGACTTGCCGGCCCCGTTGGGCCCCAGCAGCGCGGTGACCTCGCCGGGCGGGATGTCGATGTCGACCCCGCGCACGACCGGGCCGGTCCCGCGGTCCACGGTCACTCCACGCAGCGCGAGCCGCGTCTGCGTCGCGGTGGCGGCGCTCACCGAACCACCTCCCCCTGCTCGTCGCCGACGTCGACCTCCTCGGTGCCGAGGTAGGCGCGCATGACGTCCGGGTCGCGCAGCACGTGGGCGGTGGGCCCCGAGGCGATCAGCCGGCCGAAGTCGAGCACCGACGTGGTCTCGCAGCAGGCGGAGACGAGGCTCATGTCGTGGTCGACGAGGATCACCAGCGCGCCGGTGTGCTGCGGGATGCTCTGGATGACGCGGCCCAGGTGCGCGGTCTCCTCGTCGGGCAGGCCGGCGGCCGGCTCGTCGAGCAGCACCACCTTCGGCTGGCCGACGATCGCTCGCGCCACCTCGACCAGGCGGCGCTGGCGAGCGCCCAGCGTCTGCACCTTCGCCTCGGGGGCGACGTCGAGCCCGACGAAGTCCATCGCGCGCACGATCTCCTCGTTGCGCGAGCCGCCGCCGCTGTCGTGGGCGTGGTCGAGGACCATGCCCACGTTGTTGGCGACGGTCAGCTCCTCGATCGCCTGCTCGGTCTGGAACGTGCGCCGCAGCCCCCAGCGCGCGCGCCGGAAGTGCGTCTTGGCCAGCAGGTCCTCGCCGAACGCCTCGATCGAACCGGACGCCGGCGTGACGAACCCCGACAGGACGTTGAAGAAGGTGGTCTTGCCCGCGCCGTTGGGCCCGATCAGCCCGCAGGTGCCCGATTCGAACGTGACGGTCACGCCGTCGAGCGGGGTCACGCCGCCGAAGCGGACCGTGAGGTCGGTGATCGTGATCATGTCGACGTCCCGCCCGCGGGCCGTTTGAAGAGGGAGGCGATGCGCCCGCCCAGCCGTCTCATGTCCCGGGGGAACTGCTGGGCCAGACCGCCGGGCGCGGTCAGGAGCACCTGGATGACCCCGACGCCGAAGAGGATCGTCAGCAGGTCGGCGGGCAGCCCCCAGTCGTTCAGCAGCGCCGGCAGCAGCGAGTAGAACACGCCGGCGACGATCGCGCCCCAGAGGCTGTAGATGCCGCCCATGAGCACGACCGCCAACAGCACGATCGAGTTGGACGTCGGAAACGAGATCGCGTACAGCCGGCCCACGTCGGCGGCCAGCAGGCCGCCGGCCACGCCGGTCATGAACGAGGCCAGCGCGAACGCCCACAGCTTGTAGACGGTGATGTTCACCCCGGCGGCCAGCGCCGCCGGCTCGCTCTGGCGGATCGCCGCCCACGCGTGGCCGGCCTTGCCGCGCACGTGCCACAGCGCGAGCGCGAACATGATCACGCACACCACCACCGTGTAGCGGAAGAACGCGGGGTCGCTGATCGCGATCGACGGCCGCCGCACGGCCTCGCTGGAGTCCGGGTCGTTGCCCAGGAACCCCGGGCCGCCGTTGGGGAACTGCATCGTGCGCAGCGCCACCGTGATCGCCCCGGCCAGCATCAGCGTGATCAGCGCCAGGTACAGGCCGCTCAGCCGCAGCGCGGGCAGGCCGACGAGCGTTCCCAGCACCATCGTCAGCAGGCCGGTGGCCAGCAGCACGAGCGGGAACGGCAGGCTCGTCGAGAACGACAGCTTCGACGCGATCCAGGCGCCCATGGCCAGCACGGCGATCTGGCCGAGCGAGACGAGCCCCACCCGGCCCATGAGCAGGTTGAGCCCCAGCGCCACGACCGAGATGTAGGCCACGGCCGTGCACACCGTGACCCAGTAGACGCTGAGGATCTGGGGCAGCGCCACCAGCACGAAGAGGATGAGCGCCACGACGATCGCCAGGTGGACCTGCTCGGGCCGCTGCAGGCCGCGGGCGATCCGGCGGCCCGCCGGCGTGACCGGCGTGGTCTGGGTGTCGACGGCGCCCACCTACCGCGCTCCCTTGGCCGTGGACAGCGTTCCGTGCCGCGACAGGAAGAGCAGCGCGATCGTCGCGATGACGAACGGGGCCATGTCGCGGTACTGGGAGATGGACAGGATCGGCGTCGCCAGCGCGTTGACCAGGCCGATGAACATGCCGGCCGCGAGCGTCACGAACAGCGACCTCAGCCGCGCGATGAGCGCCGCGGCCACCGAGGAGATGACGAGGAAGGTCAGCGTCGCGGCGTCGAGCCCGACGAGGTTCGAGAAGAGCAGCCCGGCGGCTCCGGACAGCAGTCCGGAGCCGAGCCAGGCGGCCGCCTCGACGCGCCGCACGGGCACGCCGAGGGCGGCGGTGATCTCACGGTCGTCGGCGAGCGCCCGCATCGCGGTCCCGAGCTTGGAGAAGCGCAGGAAGGCGGCGGTGAACACCGTCACCGCGATGCCGAGCGCCAGGCCGATGACCTGCGTGTAATTCACGAGCACCTCTCCGACGTTGAAGCCGTGCTCGGTGGTCGGCAGGACCATGGAGCGCGCCTTGTCGCTCCAGATCCAGGACATGGCGCCCAGCAGGATGAGCGCCAGCCCCAGCGTCGCCACCGCCTTGACCAGCGGATCGCGACCCGCCAGCGGCGGACCGAACGCCATCCCGTACGCCAGCGTCACCACGCCGCCGAAGAGGACGCACGCCAGGTACGCGATCCCCTGCGGCCACCCTTGGTCGTTGATCAGCGACCAGGCGATGAACGCACCCATCGCCCCGACCGCGCCGAACGCGAGGTTCAGCACGCCGGTGGCCCGGTACAGGACCACCATCCCGACGCCGGACAGGGAGAACACCCCGCCCAGCGCCAGGCCGGTGACGATGAAGGGCTGGAAGTCCTGCCAGCTGGGCATCTACCCGATTCCCTGTTCCTGCTCGATCTTGCGCACCTTGGCGATGTCCGGATCGACCGCGGAGATGTCCGTGCACCCCTCCTGCTCCACCATCTTGCCCTCCTTGGGCGTGACGGTGCGGTCGGTGTTGTTGGGGATGTGCAGCGGCGCCTTGCCGTAGTACCACGGCTTGCACAGGATGTCCGTCTTGAAGTCCTTGACGTCCTCGAAGGCCTTGTTGACGGTCTCGGGGGTGTAGTCGCCCTTCATGTTCATCAGGGCGTCGGTGGCGATCCGGCCCTGGACGAAGCCCATCTGGCTGAACGAGCCCAGGGGGATGTCCGGCGCGTACTGCTTGAGCACCTGGCGGTAGAGGTTGCTGTCCGGCCCGTCCGCGCTGGGCAGGTTCAGCTCCGCGTTGACGAACAGCTGCCCGTCCCAGGACGACCCGAGGGCCTCGGCCAGGAAGTCGGTGTTGCACGGCGTCGAGCACGCCCACTTGACCCGCTGGGCCAGGCCCTGCTGCTCGGCCGCCTGCAGGATCTTCAGCGCCTCGGGCGGCGTGAAGTTCAGGACCACCCCGCCGTCGTCTCCGGCGGCCTGGACGAGCTTGAGCGCGATCGAGTTGGCGTCCTGGATGGGGACGTTGTCCTTGATGCTCTCGAGCGGGACGCCGGCGTCCTTGGCCAGCGCGATCGGGCCGGCCTCGATGTACCCGGTGCCGGGCACGTTGGACTGGTCGAACACGATCTTCTTGACGTTCTGCTTGAGGATGTACTGCACCGCGCCGTCGGAGCTGTAGCGCGGACCCATGTTCACCGGCGCGCTGTTGGACGTCGTGTAGCACTCGGGCGCGATCCCGGCGTCGATGACGTTGTAGCCCTGCGACTCGTAGAACTTGTGGTTGACGGCGCAGTCGATCAGGCTCGACCCGCCGACCAGCCCGAGGACCTTGTCGCTGTCGATGAGCTTCTTGGCCAGCGAGGCGACCTGGCCGGGATCGGTCTGGTCGGTCTCGATGACGTACTGGATCGGCCGGCCGTTGATGCCGCCGTTGTCGTTGACGCAGTCGAAGTACGCCTTCGCCGTGCGCGGGATCTCGCTGAAGTCCGTGCCCGGCTGCTTGGTGGCGATCGCGCCGAGCTTGATCGGCTGCCCCGTGGCCTTCTCGCCGTTGCCCAGGCCGCACTTCGACGCGGGACCGCTGGCCGCCGTCGTCTCCGCCGGGGCGGCCGTCCCCGTCGACGCGCCGGTGTCGGCCGACGTGCTCGTGCTGCCGTTGTCGCCGCCGCACGCGGCCAGCGCCAGGCTCATCGTGAGCGCCAGCACCGCCACCGCGAGCGCCGAGTGAATCCTGCTCGCGCCCTTTCTCATTGCTCCTCCTCCTTGTGCATTGCGCGCCGGCGTGCGGCGCCCGATGTCCCTGTTGAGCGTGGTCGCGACGGCCGCGACCACGTCGTCGCTGCCCGGGACGTAGGCGTCCTCGAGCGGCGGGCTGAACGGGACCGGCGCGAACGGTGCGCCCACCCGCTCGATCGGGGCGTCGAGGTCGTCGAACGCCTCCTGGCCGACCAGCGCGGCGATCTCCGCGCCGAATCCGCTGGCGTGGACGACCGCCTCGTGAGCGATCACCAGATGGCCGGTCCGTCGCACCGAGGCGACGATCGTCTCGAGGTCGAGCGGGATCAGCGTGCGCGGGTCGACGACGTCGGCCTCGATGCCCTCGCCGGCCAGCCGGTCCGCGGCGGCCAGCGCCTCGGGCACCATCCGCGACAGCGCGACGATCGTGACGTCACGGCCCGCCCGCACGACGCGCGCGCGCCCGATCGGCACCGGCGCGGGCGTCTCGGGGACGTCCTCGCGCCGGAAGTACAGCGCCTTGTGCTCGACGACGACGACCGGGTCGGGGTCGGCGATCGCGCTGGCCAGCAGGCCGGCGGCGTCGGCGGCCGTGCTCGGCATGACGACCTTGAGCCCGGGGATGTGCGTGAGCCAGCTCTCGAGGCTCTGCGAGTGCTGCGCCGCCCCGCGCTGCCCGGCGCCGCCCTGCGTGCGCAGGACCATCGGCACCGAGAGCTGGCCGCCGGACATCGCGTGCGCCTTGGCCGCGGCGTTCGCGAGCTGGTCGAGGGCCAGCGTGACGAAGTCGACGAACATGATCTCCAGCACCGGCCGCAGGCCCGACTGGGCGGCGCCAATCGCCACGCCGGTGATCGCGGCCTCGCTGATCGGCGTGTTGCGCACGCGGTCGGTGCCGAACTCCTCGGCCAGCCCAGCCGTAGCGGTACGGACCCTGTGTGACGTCTTCCCCCAAGACGAACACGCGCGGATCGTCGCGCATCGCCCGCGCCAACGCGCCGGTTACGCCTTGACGCGTAGGCTGTCCAGGGCACCGATCGCCTCCGTGTAGGCGAGCTCCTCGATCAGCTCCGCGTCGGGGAACGCGCTCACGCGGGCGAGCTTCGACGGCCGTCTCGACCTCGGCCTCCGCGGCGGTCGCGATCGTCGCCGCGTCGGCCTCGGTCAGCCAGCCGGCCTCGACGGCGTGGCGCTGGAAGCGTGGGATCGGGTCGACCCGCTGCCACTCCTCGGCGGCGATCGCCTCGCGGTACTTCGCGGGGTCGCCCTCGTAGTGCCCGCGCAGGCGGTGGGTGAGGCACTCCAGCAGCAGCGGCCCCTCGCCGCGGCGGGCGGCCTCCAGGAAGCGGCCGAAGGCGTCCCACACCGCCAGGACGTCGTTGCCGTCGACGGTCTCGCGCGTCAGCCCGTAGGGCGCGACGACGTCGCTGACGCGCTCGACGACCGTGTGCGCCGAGCGCGGCGTGAACTCGGCGAAGCCGTTGTTCTCGCAGACGAGGATCAGCGGCGCCCCCACAGCGCCGCCAGGTTGATCGTCTCGTTGAAGTGGCCGGCCTGCACGGCGCCGTCGCCGAAGAACACGACGGCGACCGCGTCGTCGCCGCGCAGCAGGGCGGCTGGCGCGCTGCCCAGCGCGATCGGGATGTTGCTGCCGACCACGCCGGTGGCGCCCATCAGGCCGTGCTCGACGTCGACGAGGTGCATCGAGCCGCCCAGGCCGCGGCACAGCCCATCCTCGCGGCCCATGAGCTCGGCTGGCGACGCGCCCAGCGGCGCGCCCTGGGCGATCGCGTGCCCGTGCGCGCGGTGGCCGCTGTAGACCGCGTCGCCGTCGCGCAAGCGGCGGCACACGCCCGCGGCGACGCCCTCCCGGCCCGCGCTGAGGTGGATCAGGCCGTGGACCTCGTCCGCTCGCTTGAGGCGGCCGACGCGCTCCTCGAAGTGGCGGATCCGCCACATCGTCTCGAGCACGTCACGTGCCTGGGCGCCGTCCACGCGCGCCCCTACAGAACCCTCGGGGGCCCGCCGATGGACACACCGGCCAGGACTGCAGTCTCGTGCGGGCGTCCATCGGCACCCCTGAGAACCCACGGGGCCCACCTCACGCCGGCAGTGTTCGGAAACCCACAGCGGTGCGCGTGCGAGGCCGGCATCGGCACTCCTGAGAACCCACGGGGGCCTGCCCCCACGCCGGCAGTGTTCGAAACCCACAGTGGTGCGTGCGAGGCCGGCATCGGCACCTGACCGCCACCGGCGCCGTACCGAGGACCCCGCGCACCGCGGTGGCGATGCGGTCCGCGTCGGGAATCACGTACGTCTCGAGCGGCTGGCTGTAGGGCACGGTCGCGTCCCGGCCGCTGACCTGGACGATCGGCGCCTTCAGCGACGAGAAGCCGTGCTCGGCGACCTCGCCGGCGATCGCCTGCGCCGCGGCCGCGTGGCGCGGGGCCTGGTCGACGAGCACGAGGCGGCCGGTGCGCGCGACCGACTCGAGGATCGTCCGGGTGTCCAGCGGCGAGACCGTGCGCGGGTCGATGACCTCGGCCTCGATGCCCTCCCCGGCCAGCGTCCGCGCCGCGGCCAGCGCCCGGGCGACCATCCAGCCGGTGGCGACGATCGTCACGTCCCCGCCCGGCCGCCGGATGTCGGCCTGCCCGAACGGGACGAGGTGCTCGCCGTCGGGCACCTCGCCGTGCTCGAGCGTCAGCAGGTAGTGGTGCAGGAAGACGACCGGGTTGTCGTCGCGGATCGCCGTCGCCATCAAGCCCTTGGCGTCGGCGGCGGTGGCGGGCAGCGCGACCTTCAGGCCGGGCACGCCCATGAACAGGTTCGTCAGCGTGCCGGTGTGCTGGCCGGCCCAGCCGGCGGCGAACCCGTAGCCCGCCTTGAGGACGAGCGGTACCGTGACCTGGCCGCCGGTCATGGCGCGAAAGCGCGGCGCCTCGTTGACGACCTGGTCCATCGCCACGAGCATGAACTCGGCCATGTAGAGCTCGACCACCGGGCGCATCCCCGCCAGCGCGGCGCCGACGGCCACGCCGATCTCGGCGGTCTCGGAGATCGGCGTCACGCGGACGCGGTCGCCGCCGAAGCGCTTGACGAAGTCCTCGTTCTCCGTCGTGGCCATGTTCTGGCCGAAGTACAGGACGCTCGCGTCGCGCTCCATCTCGAGCTTGATGGCCTCGTCGATGGCGGCGATGTAGGGCAGCTCGTGGGACATTGCGCTCTCCTCAGGCCCAGACGTAGGCCAGCGCCTCGTCGGGGTCCGGCGTCGGGCTCTCCAGGCCGAAGGTCACGGCCTCCTGCATCTCGTCGCGCGCCTCCTGGGCGATGCGCTCGGCCCCCTCGGCCGTCAGCGTGCCGTCGCCGACCAGGCGGCCGCGGAAGCGCGGGACCGGGTCGCCGCGCTTGGCCGCCTCGTACTGCTCGGGGTCGCCGAAGACCTCGATCGCCTCGTGCTCGGGGAAGTGCAGCGGCACGCCGGGCGGAGCGATGATGTTCCCGTGTGCGGAGAGGCGGTAGATCTTGGACTCCACCAGGGTGGGGCCCTCGCCCGCCCGCGCGCGCTGTACGGCGGCGGTGACCGTCTCGAAGACCGTCACCGGGTCGCCGCCGTCGATGGTCACCCCGGGCATCGCGTACGCCGCGGCCTTGACCGACAGGTCCTGGCCCGCCGCGGCGTTGGCGTCCTCCTGATGCGACTGGGTGACGACGTTGTAGCCGTTGTTCTCCATGACGAAGACGACCGGGAGCTTCCACAGCGACGCGAGGTTGAGCGCCTCGTGGAACGCGCCCTGCTTGGACGCTCCGTCGCCGAAGAAGCTGAGGACGACCTGCCCGGCGCCGCGGATCTGCGCGGCGTACGCGGCGCCGGCCGCCTGGGGGATGCCCTGGCCGACGATGCCCGACGTGCCGAGGAACCCGCGGCTGACGTCGGTGAGGTGCATCGAGCCGCCGATGCCCCGGCAGATCCCGTCCCGGCGACCGTAGATCTCGGCCATGAGCTGCTTGGCCGGCGTGCCCAGCGTGATCGGGTAGCCGTGGCAGCGGTACGTGGTCATGATCTGGTCGGCGTCGCCCAGCGCCGCCAGCGAGCCGACGATCGACGCCTCGACGCCGTCGGCCAGGTGCGTGTGGCCGCGGATGACGCCGGGGTGGTCGGTGAACGTGCGCTTGACGCGCTCCTCGAACTCGCGGATGCGCACCATCTGGGTGTACATCCAGATCAGCCGGTCTCGGTCAAGCTCAACCACTAGGCACCTCTGCGCTGTCGCTGCTGAACTGGGCGGCGGTCGTCGCGTACGCCCGCCGGAAGATGTCGGGCATGGGCAGGGCGCGCAGCTCCTGCGAGAGGACCTCGACGCCCCACGGGCCCGGGTATCCGATCTCGCGGCACACGTCGATGTAGCCGTGGATGTCGAACTCGCCCTCGCCGGGCAGCCGGCGATGGTTGACGACCTCGTCGATCGGGTCGTCCATGTCGGCGAGCTGGCCGTCGGACAGCTCGACCCAGCCGAGCCGGTGGGCCGACACCCGGCGCAGGTCTCCGGGCGCGATGCCGAGCTTGGACATGTGCCACGTGTCGATCGCGAGCGCGCCGTTGGCGGCGCCCGCGCCGTCGACCAGCGCGATCGCGCTGTCGAGGTCGTGCACGTTGACGTCGAACGGCATGACCTCGTAGACGACGCGCGCGCTGGTGCGCGTCGCGGCGTCGGCGCACAGCTGCGCGAAGCGCTCGGCCAGCTTCGCCGGCTCGCACGGGGTCCCGGGGATGTTGCCGACCTTGATGTGGTGCGGCTCCAGGACCTCCGCGGCGTCGAACAGGAGCCGGCGGGTGGCGTCGGACTGCGTGCGGCGCTCGTCGCCGGGGTCGACGAACCAGTCCTGGAGGAACTCGAGCTCCAGGTGCTCGAGGCCATGGTCGTCGAGCAGCGCCTTCAGCTCGGCCAGGGTGCGGGTCTCGAGGATGTGCTCGAGATCGGCGTGCCAGAGCCCGATGCCGGCGAAGCCGGCGCGCTGGGCCTCCGCGCAGCGGTCGGCGATGTCGAACAGGCTCCATTCGCGGCCGGTATGGACCTCGACCGGACCCGACAACGTCCAGTACAGGCCGAGCAGCTCTGGGCGCTCCCTCAAGACAGTCCACCTCCTCTCCGTCGCCTGCGACGCTACGCCCGGCGTCCGGGACGGGCAGGTCTACGAGCGCTGGCTTTCTTGTCTTTTCGTGCGCGGGCCCGGCGAGCGCGCGAGCTACCAGCCGGCCACCGAGCCGGCGTCGACGGGGAGGGCCGCGCCGGTCACGAACGAGGCCTGCTCCGAGCACAGCCAGACCACCGCGGCGGCCACCTCGGCGGGGTCGCCGGGGCGCGACATCGCCTGGGGCGCGAGGATCTCGGCCTGGCGGTCGGGCGGCAGCCGCGACATCAGCGGCGTCATGATCGCGCCGGGGCAGACGGCGTTGACGCGGATGCCCGCGTCGGCGTACTCGATCGCCGCATTCTTCGTCAGGCCGAGGATGCCGTGCTTGGTCGCGGCGTAGGCGCCGATCATGTGCACGCCGCGCAGCCCCGCGTTCGAGGCGGTGTTGACGATCGCGCCGCGCGCGGGCGGCTCGTTGCGCAGCATGGCCTGGATCTGGTGCTTGAGGCCGAGGAACGTCCCGCGCAGGTTGACGGCGACGACGCGGTCGAAGTCCTCGTCGCTGGTCTGCGCCAGCGGCGCGTGCACGCCGATGCCCGCGTTGTTGTGCGCCCAGTCGATGCGGCCGAAGCGCTCGACCACGCCGGCCACGAGCGCCTCGCAGTCGGCCGCCTGCGCGACGTCGCAGGCCTGGAAGTCGGCCGTCCCGCCCGCCGCGCGGATCAGGGCGACCACCTCCTCGCCGGCGGCGCGCGACGACTCGAGGTCGGAGACGAGCACCTGCGCGCCCTCCCGGCCGAAGCGCAGCGCGCACGCGCGGCCGATGCCGCTGGCCGCGCCGGTCACCAGCCCGGCGCGGCCGACCAGCAGCCCGCTCATGACGAGGCGGACGCGGCGCCGGCGCGGACGTCGCTGGGGCTGACGCCGAACTCGCGCTTGAACACGCGCGAGAAGTGGGCGGCGTCGCGGAAGCCCCAGCGGAAGGCGATCTCGGTGACCGACCCGCCGCCGGGCGCCTGCAGGTCCTCCATGCAGCGCGTCAGGCGCTCGTGGCGCACGAGCCCGGCGACGGACTCGTCGCAGTCCTCGAACACCGCGTGCAGCGCGCGCACCGAGACGGCATGGGCGCGGGCGATCGACTCGGGTCCGAGGTCGGGGTCGCGCAGGTGCGCGTGCACGTAGCGGCGGATCTCGGCGCGCAGCGCGGCGCGGCGCGACTCGCGGGTCGTCGGCACGCCCGGCTCGACCGCGGCCCGCAGCAGCTCGAGCGCGGCGTCGGCCGCCGCCGTGCTGGCCGCGGTGTCGAGGTCGGGCAGCTCGTGCGCGAGCGCGTTGAGGTAGCGCACGAGCAGGCGCGCCGGCGCGCTGTCGCGCAGCGGCGGGAGGTCCTCGATCTCCTCGAAGCGCGGGCAGACCGCGAGCACCCGGTCGCGCGGGAACAGCAGCGTGCGCTTCTGGAAGGGCTCGACGACCTCGACCTCGACCGCCTGCCAGCCGTTCCAGATGACCATGTCGCCGGGATGCAGCTCCACCGGCTCGTGGCCGCGGTTGCGCACCGCCTCGACGCCCTTGCGCAGCACCTGGAAGCCGACGACCGGCGCGGTGCGGTCGACCGTCAGGTCCTCGCCGCGCACGCCGAGCCAGGGCGACGACGCGCAGTCGACCAGCGCCAGCCCGCCGAAGCGCCGCCGCGTCACCGCCGCCGAGAACTCGTCCGGGGTGTTCGGGGTGGCGCTCACCTCGAACTGCAGATGCGTCGCCGCGAGAACGTCCGACCACTCGTCGAGCGCCATGGGATCGGGCACCCCCCGCACGTGCCAGCGCTCCGCATCCTGGGACGCGGAGCCGGCCCGGACCGCCGGTGCCTGGTCATGAACGAGCAGGACCCATCTCTCCTCTTGGGGGCCTTCGACTCCGCAACGAAGGTTACCCAGAATCGCGCGTGAATATCAGGTTACCGTCGATCATCGTTCTTCACGGCGCGGCGCGGTCGCGGCTCGTGCGCCACTGCCACTCGGTCCACAGGTCGAGGCTCGCCACCCCGCCGCAGCGCGCGCCGTTGCTCGACGCGCCGAACCCGCCGAACGGCGCGGTCGGCTCCCCGTCGACCGGCTGGTCGTTGACGTGGACCATCCCCGCCCGCAGGCGGTCGGCCACCCACGCGGCGCGGTCGGGCGAGCCCGACCGGACGGCGGCGGCGAGCCCGTACTCGGTCGCGTTGGCCAGCTCGATCGCCTCCTCGTCGGAGGAGAACGGGACGACCGGCGCCACCGGGCCGAAGATCTCCTCGGCGAACGCGGGCATCGACGGGATGACGTCGGCCAGGACGGTTGCCGGGAAGAACGGGCCGTCGGGCTGGCCGCCGGTCAGCGCGGCGGCGCCCTGGGCGACGCTCTCGTCGACGATGCGCTGCACCCGGTCGAGCTGGCGGCCGTTGATGATCGGGCCGAGCGCGACGTCCTCGGTCGCGGGGTTGCCGACGGCCAGCCGCCGGGCGCGCGCGACGAGCGCCTCCAGGTAGGGCTCGACGATGCTCTCCGCCACCAGGTGGCGGCTGGCGGCCACGCACAGCTGGCCCTGGTAGTGGAACGAGCCCCACGCGCCGGCTGACGCGGCGGCGTCCACGTCGGCGTCGTCGAGCACGACGAACGGGCAGTTGCCGCCGAGCTCGAGCGCCGTGCGCTTGAGCGTGCGCCCCGCCGCTTGGCCGACCGCGCGCCCGGCCGTGGTCGAGCCGGTGAACGAGATCATGCGCACGTGCGGGTCCTCGGCGAGCGCGCCGCCGACCTCGGCGCTGCCGGCGAACGCGTGCAGGACGCCGTCGGGGAGCCCGGCCTCCTCGAACACGCGCGCGACGAGCACCCCGCCGCACACCGGCGTGTTCGGGTCGGCCTTGAGCACGACCGCGTTGCCGAGCGCCAGCGCCGGGCCGACCGAGCGCATGGCCAGCACGAGCGGCAGGCTCCACGAGCAGATGACCCCGGCGACGCCGATCGGCACCCGCCGCGCGGTGCTCGAGCGCCCGGGGGCCTGCGACGGCAGCTCGATGCCGAGGGGGTGGGCGATCAGCGCGGCCGCGTGGTCGAGCTGGCCGATCGCCGCGCCGACCTCGTCCGCCGCGGTGCCCGCGACCGCGCCGGTCTCGCGCACGATCCAGGGCTCGATCTCCGGCCGATGGCGCTCGAGCAGCCCGGCAGCGCGGCGGACGACCGCGACGCGCTCGACCATCGGCGTGGCCGCCCATGCGCGCTGCGCCCGCGCCGCCACCGCGCACGCTGCCGCCACCGTCGTGTAGTCGGCCGCGCCCGCCAGGCCGAGCACGGCGCCGGTCGCCGGCTCGACGACCTCGATCGCCGCGGGCGCGTCGATCCAGCCGCCGCTGAACACCCGGCCCAGCCATCGCCGCGGGTCCAGCAGGTCGCCGGCGCGCTCGCTGCCGGCACGCGACTGCGTCGTCGCGCCCATCATCTCCTCTCACGCCGCCCCCGACGCCGCCGCGGCCGGCCGGCCGGAGCGGATGAGGTCGGCCGCCTTCTCGGCGATCATGATCGTCGGCGCGTTGGTGTTGCCGCGGGTGATCGACGGCATGACCGAGGCGTCGACGACCCGCAGCCCCTCGGTGCCGTAGACGCGCAGCTCGGCGTCGACGACCTGACCCATCGCGCAGGTCGACGTCGGGTGGTAGACGGTGTGCGCCACCCGCCGGATGAAGGCCAGGATGTCCTCGTCGGAGTCCGAGTCCGGGACGCGGAACGGCTCGCGCTCGACCGCCCGCAGCGGCGCCTGGCCCGCGATCTCCAGGGCGATCCGGATTCCCGCGATCATGCTCTGGCGGTCCTCCGCGGTCGCCAGGTAGTCGTGCAGGACCCGCGGCTTGGCGTCCGGCCGCGGCGCCCGGAGCATGACCCGGCCGCGGCTGGTGGGCTTGACGCCGAGCGGGCCGAAGGTGTACGCGTGGTCGTGCGGCGGCGTCAGCCCCTCGTCGTAGAAGAGCGCCGGCGCGAAGTGGAACTGGATGTCGGGCGCCTCGAGGCCGGGCCGGGTGCGGACGAACATGCCGGCCTCCGGGATGTTCGAGGTCAGCGGGCCGCGGCCCTCGCGCTCGAGCAGCGCGATGTTCTCCGGGGTCATCGCGGTCAGCAGCGACTCCTCGTCGGTGAGGTAGTTCAGCTGCGCCATCAGGTGGTCCTGGAGGTTCTCGCCGACCGGCAGGTCCTCGCGGACCGGGATCTGCATGAGCTCGAGGTCGCCGGCCGGGCCCAGGCCCGAGAGCATGAGCAGCACCGGGCTCTGGTAGGCGCCCGCGGAGACGATGACCTCGCGCTCGGCCCGCACCGTGCTCACCGTCCCCAGGCGGGAGATCTCCACGCCGGCCGCCCGCTCGCCCGCGAAGACCACGCGCAGCGCCAGCGCGTCGGTGATCACCTCGAGGTTGGGTCGCGCCAGCGCCGGGTGCAGGTAGGCGACCGCCGCGCTGCAGCGCCGGCCGTCGCGCTGGGTGACCTGGAAGCGCCCGACGCCCTCCTGGCGCGCGCCGTTGAGATCGGGGTTGTGCTCGTGACCGGCCGCGACCGCCGCCGCCACCATCGTGTCGACCAGCGGGTGCATCGAGCGGCTCTCGCAGACGCTCAGCGGCCCGCCGGTGCCGTGGAAGGCGTCCTCGCCGCGCTCGTTGTCCTCGGCGCGCTTGAAGTACGGCAGGACCTCGTCGTAGCTCCAGCCCTCGGCGCCCTGCTCGGCCCACTCGTCGTAGTCGCGGCGGTTGCCGCGGATGTAGATCATCGCGTTCATCGAGCTGCTGCCGCCGAGCATCCGCCCGCGCGGCAGGTAGAGCCGCCGGCCGCCGAGGCCCGGCTCGGGCTCGCCGTAGAGGTCCCAGTCCACGCTCGTCTTGAACAGGGCGGGGAACGCGATCGGCGTGTGGACCTCGGGCGCGTCGTCGTCGCCGCCGGCCTCGATGACCGCGACGCGGACGTGGGGGTCCTCGGTCAGCCGGTGGGCCAGCACGCAGCCCGCCGAGCCGGCGCCGACGATCACGTAGTCGTACGCGGCGTCAGAAGCCTGTGATGACAACCTTCATCACCTCGCTGGGGTTCTCGATCGCGAAGGCGAGCGCGTCGCCGGCGCGCTCCAGGGGGAACTCGTGCGTGATCATTCGCGCCAGCGCCGCCGCGCGGCGCTCGACGAGCGCGACCGCCTCGGCGAACTCGTCCGCGTCGCAGCAGCTGACGCCGAGCACGTCGAGCTCCTTCTCGGTGAAGCTGCCGACGCGCAGCGCCACCTCGGCACCGGACATGCCGACGATCACGACCCGTGCCGCGGACGCCGCCATGTCGACCGCGGCGCGGATGGCGTCGGCGGCGCCGGTGGCGTCGAAGACGACGGGCGGACCCTCTCCGCCGCTCCAGTCGCGCGCCGCGTCGACGACGTCGGGCGCGTCGCTCCAGGCCAGCGTCTCGGCGCCCAGCGCCCGGCTGAGCGCGAGCCGGGAGGCCAGCGGGTCGATGGCCAGCACGTCGAGGCCGCGGTCGCGGGCGGCGACGGTGATCGCCTGCCCGATGGGGCCGGCGCCGAGCACCACGGCGCGCTCGCCGGCGACCACGCGCCCGCGGTTGACGGATCGCACGGCGATCGACACCGGCTCGGCCAGCGCGGCGACCGGTAGCGCGGCGGCGATCGGGTAGGCCTTCTCGGCGGGGAGGCGCAGCCGCTCCTGCAGGCCGCCGTCGGCGTGGACGCCGATGATCTGGAAGCGGTCGCAGACGTTGCCGCGCCCGGCGCGGCAGGGGTGGCATTCGCCGCACCAGCTCAGCGGGAAGACCGCCACGCGGTCGCCGGGCGCGAGGCGCTGCACGCCCGCGCCGACCGCGTCGACGGTCGCGGCGATCTCGTGGCCCTGGATCACCGGCATGCGGACGCCGACGTGCTCGAGGTGGCCCTCGACGAGATGCAGGTCGGACCCGCAGATGCCGACGACCTCGGGGCGCACCACGATCTCGCCGGGGCCGGGAGGCGCCGGTGCGGGCACGTCGAGGAGGCCGACGGAGCCGATCCCCTGGGTTACCGCAGCTCTGATGAGCCGACGGTAGACCCGCCGGGGCCGGTCCGGCCAGTCCGCCAGCGCTGGCTTTCTTGCCGATTCGTGCGGGGCCGCGAGGCCGCTGCCTTCCCGTGCGGTCCGCCGGTAGCCGGCCCCCGGCGCGCCGGGAGACCGGGGTCCCGCCTACAGCGGCTCGCCGTGGATCAGGTGCTTGAAGTACACGGACTGGGTGCCGTCGCTGGCGCCCACGAACTGCGGCCCGCCCAGCGACTCCAGCGCGACGAAGTTCGCCCGGGCGCTCGTGGCCACGTCGCCGATGGTGGGGGCGTGGGCGAGGTCGTCGATGTTGCCGGTGTGGTTGTTGCGGTAGTAGAGCGTCGCCTGTCCGCCGTCCTCGTGCACGAACACGACGACGCCGCGCACCGACGCGTAGGCGGTGATGCCGCCGTTGCGGTTGGTGCCGCCCAGGCTGCGCCCGCCGCGGCGCGTGGCGGAGATGAGGTCGGTCTCGATCGGTCCGCCGCGGCGGCCGAGCACGCGCATGTACACGTCCATGCCGTCGTTGCCGTCGTTGCGCGCCAGCCGGGCCCGGGTCTCGAAGCTCACGCCCCAGCGGCGGCGCGTCGCGTCGGAGACCGTCGGGTTCGCGCCGGGGCCGACCCGCGACGTGCGCCCCTGGCGGCGCAGCAGCACGGTGCCGCCGTTCACCCAGGTGATCGCGGTGCCGTCCAGCGAGAAGCTCGGGTCAGCGCCCGAGCCGACGGATCGAACCCGCCCGCCGCGCACCTTCGCGACGAGGATCTGGCCGCCGGCCGCGAAGACGACCCGGTGGCAGCGTCCGTCGATCGAGGCCGATCCGGCGGGGGCCGGGACGCCCCGTGAGACGAGCGTCGTGCGGTGGGTGCGCAAGTTGTGCACGTAGACGTCGCTGACCGGGTCGCGGTCACCGGACGAGAGGTTCGTCGCGGTCGACTGGAAGGCGACGCAGTGCGGGCGGTGGCCGACCGAGCCGTCGATGGACGGCTGCGTCGAGTCGCCGTTGGCCTCCGTGCCGTCGCTGGTCACGCTGACTCGCCGCAGGTCTCCGGTCGGTCGCTCGAGCGTCAGGCCCGCGCGACCGGACGGCCGCTGCCAGACGAACACGTCGATGCGCCCGTTCGTGTCGCCACCGACCAGGTTCGTGGCGGCGGAGTCGAAGCCGGCGAGCCGGCCGGTGCGGTTGTCGCCAGAGACTGCGGGGTGGGCGGAGGGCCCGTCCGGCGCGCCGGCGCTCGGCGCGATCGAGATCTCCAGCGGGGGCGTGCCGAAGATGCCGGCGGCGGCGGTGGCGGGGAGGACGAGGACGCCGGCGACCAGCGCGGCGACGAGAAGGACAATGGTCTTCCGACCGATCATGGTCTTCCGCGCATACCGTACTCGCGATCCTCGCAAAAAATCCTCGGTCCGACACCGGACAGAGGACCTTCGGGAGGGTGCGCCCGTCCGATGGATGGGGGAAGTCCAGCCGATCGGGAGGCGGCTGGACGGGCCTCCGACACTCAGGATTACGCGCCATGCAGAGCAACCTCGAGATCGCGCAGGGGGCCATTCTTCAGCCCATCGACGAGATCGCGTCGTCGGTTGGCCTCTTGCCCGAGGAGGTCGAGCCGTACGGGCGCTACAAGGCGAAGGTCGACCTCAGCGCGCTCGAGCGCCTCTCCGACCGGCCGCAGGGCAAGATCATCTGCGTCGCCGGCGTCACCCCGACCAGGGCGGGCGAGGGCAAGACGACGACGGCGGTCGCGCTGACCCAGGGGATGGGCAAGGTCGGCCGCCGGCCGGTCCTGTGCCTGCGCGAGCCGTCCGTGGGCCCGGTGTTCGGCATGAAGGGCGGCGCCGCGGGCGGCGGCTACACCCAGGTCGTGCCGATGGAGGACCTCAACCTGCACTTCACCGGCGACATCCACGCGATCAGCGCGGCGAACAACCTCCTCGCCGCGCTGCTCGACGCGTCGATCCTGCACGGCAACCCGCACCGGATCGACCCGCTGCGCATCACCTGGCGGCGGGCGGTCGACATCAACGACCGCGCGCTGCGCCAGATGACGATCGCCCAGGGCGGTCGCGTCAACGGCTATCCGCGCGAGACCGGCTTCGACATCACCGCCGCCTCGGAGGTCATGGCCCTCACGGCGGTCGCCCGTGACCTCACGGACCTGCGCCGCCGCCTCGGGCAGATCACGGTGGCCCACTCCTACGACGACAAGCCGATCACCGCCGAGGACCTCGGCGCGGCGGGCGCGATGGCGGTGCTGCTCAAGGACGCGATCAAGCCGAACCTCGTCCAGACGCTCGAGGGTCAGCCGTGCTTCATGCACTGCGGCCCGTTCGCGAACATCGCGCACGGCAACTCGTCGCTGGTCGCCGACCTGATGGGCCAGCGCCTCGGCGAGTACGTCATCACCGAGTCGGGCTTCGGCGCGGACATGGGGATGGAGAAGTTCTTCGACATCGTCTGCCGCGTGGGCGGCATCGTGCCGAGCGCGGTGGTCGTCGTCTGCACGATCCGCGCGCTCAAGCATCACGCCGGCCTGGAGGACCCCAACGCCGATCGCGCGCTCGCGCGCGCCGCGCTGGAGACGGGCGCGAACAACCTGCGCCGCCACATCGGGATCGTCAAGGAGTTCGGGCTGCCGTGCGTGGTCGCGATCAACCGGCGCCCCGGGGACACCAACGAGGAGGTCGAGATCGCGCGCCGGCTGTCGCTCGAGCTCGGCGCCGACGGCGCGGCGGTCAACGAGGGCTACGAGCGCGGCGGCGAGGGCGCGGTCGAGCTGGCGCAGGCGGTGATCGAGGCGGCGGACAAGCCGTCGAACTTCGAGTTCATCTACCGCGACGAGGAGCCGATCATCGACAAGATCTCCGCGATCGCGCGGCGCGTGTACGGCGCCTCGGACGTCTACCTGTACCCCGAGGCGGAGAAGAAGATCGCCCAGTACACCCGCGACGGGCTCGGCCACCTGCCGATCTGCATGGCCAAGACGCAGTACTCGCTGTCGGCCGACCCGCAGCTGCTCAACGCGCCGGAGCACTTCACGCTGCCCGTGCGCGACATCCGCGCGTACACCGGCGCCGGATGGCTCGTGCCGCTGTGCGGCGACATCCTGCAGATGCCGGGCCTGGGCGAGAAGCCCGCGGCCTTCGACATGGACGTCCAGCCAGACGGCCGGGTCGTCGGGCTGTTCTAGCAATGGACAGCGCCCAGCGATCGTTCGGCGAGCTGCTGGAGGAGCTTGCCGCCCCGTCACCCTCGCCGGCGGCGGGGACGGCCTGCGCGTGGACGGTCGCGGTGGCCTCGGGGCTCGTCGAGCTCGCGGCCGGCGTGACGATCGCGCGACCCGAGCTGGCCGACGTCCATCCGCGGATGCGCGAGATCCTCGCGCGCGTGCGCGCGCTGCGGGCCGAGGCGATCGCGCTCGGCGACCGTGACCGCACGTCGTTCGCCGCGGTCCTCGAGGCGCAGCGGCGGCCCGGCGACGATCCGGCGCGCGCCGAGGCGGTGGCCGAGGCGCTCTCGGGCGCGGCGGACGCGCCGCTCGGGATCGCGCGGGCGGCGGCGGAGATCGCCGACCTGGCCACCGAGGTGGCCCGCACCGGCCACCGCGCGCCGGCCGGCGACGCGGCGGCCGGCGCCCTGCTGGCCAAGGCCGCGTGCACGGCGGCGGCGCGGATCGCCCTCATGGACCTCTCGCACCGGCGCGACGATCCCCGCGCGGACGAGGCGCGGGCGCTGACCGACCGGTGAGGGCAGCGGCGCGCCGGCCAGCGAGCGCCGGCGGCCTACGTCACCACCGGCCCCAGCGTCACCGGCAGCCGCAGCCGCTCGTCGAGCTCCAGCGGCTCGAAGAGCGCCATCAGCTCCCGCACGACCGGCGACTGCTGCGCGTCGCGCGCCGTGACCATCCCGACCGTGTGCTCCACGACCGGGTCGACGAGCGGCAGCGCCCGCAGGTTCGGCGGCAGCGGGTTGACCGTCAGCCACGGTCCGGCCATGACCGCCGCCAAGCCGGCGTGGGCGTGGGCGACGAGCGTCGAGATCGAGTTGGTCAGCACCACGGTCCCCGGGGTCGCGCCCGCCCGCTCGAACGCGGCGTCGACGATCCGCCGGTGCTGCATGTCCTCGGTCAGCAGGCACAGCGACAGCGCGGCCGCCGCCGTCCAGGAGATCGTCGTCGTCTCGACCGGCAGGTTCTCTGCGGGGCAGACGAGGAAGTAGCGCTCGACCCACAGAGGACGCGTGGCCACGTCGGTCAGCGGCTCGTTGTCGAGGTAGGTCAGGCCGGCGTCGACGTCGCCGCCCGCCAGCTGCTGGGCGATCTCGCGCGACGTCATCGAGAGGTGCCGCACGCGCATCCGCGGATGGCGGTCGCGGAAGCGCGTCGTGATGTGGGTGGTGGCGACGAGCGCGGTGGGAATGACGCCGAGGCGCAGCGTGCCCTCCAGCCCGCTGCGCATCCGGTCGACCTCCTGGGTGAGCGACTGCACGTCGGCCAGGACGCGCCGGCACCACAGCAGCACCCGCTCGCCCTCGGCCGTGAAGCCCTCGAAGCGCGTGCCGCGCCGCACGAGCGGCACGCCGAGCTCGCGCTCGAGGCTGCGGATCGCCGTCGACAGCGCCGGCTGCGAGACGTGGCAGGCCCGCGCGGCGCGGCCGAAATGACGTTCGCGATCGAGCGCGACGAGGTATTCGAGCTGGCGGAGGAACACGCTAGGCCCAGACGATAACCGTGAGCTATCGACCGATCCAGGGGAACGCTTGGAGTCCGGCCCGGTCGGCGGCCATCATCTGGGACCGAATGTCATCAAAGAACCTCGTCGAGCTGATCCGGCGCCACCACGAGCTCGACGCTCCCACCGCGCTCGAGGTGCTCAAGGTCGCGGTGGACGACCATGGCACCGTCACCGACGACGACCGTCGCGTCGCTGCCGAACGCTCCGGCGTCCCCGAGGCGTTCGTGCACGGTGTGTCGACGTTCTACGACGACCTGCTGCAGCCCCGCGGCAAGCGTCACATCCGCGTCTGCACCGGCACCGCCTGCTTCGCCGCCACCGGCGACGCGCACGTCGACGCGCTGCGCGCCGGGCTGGGGCTCGAGCTCGGTACGTGCCGCGACGACGGCGAGGTCTCGCTGGCCGAGACCGTCTGCCTGGGCTTCTGCCACTCGTCGCCCGCCATCCGCGACGGCGACCTGATCGACGCCGGCCCCGGTGCCGTCGAGCGGGTGCTCGCGGGGGCGACGGTCGCCGCCGAGGAGCCCGCTCCGGTGAGCACGCTCGAGCGTCCCGTCCTCACCGAGCCCACCGACTGGTCGGGGCTGCGCCGCGCGCTCACGCAGTCGACGCCCGAGCAGCTGCTCGAGGACGTCAAGGCCGCCGAGGTCCGCGGCCGCGGCGGCGCGGGCTTCCCCGCCGGCAACAAGTGGCAGTTCGCCCGCGGCGCGCAGGGCGACGAGAAGTTCATCGTGGCCAACGGCGACGAGGGCGATCCCGGCTCCTACATCGACAAGGTCCTCATGGAGGCCAGCCCGGAGCTCCTGCTCGAGGGCATGGCGCTCGCCGGCTACGCGGTCGGCGCATCGCACGGGTTCGTGCTGACTCGCTCCGAGTACCCGCGCTCCAAGCCCGCGCTCGAGCAGGCCGCCGCCGACGCGCGCGCCGCCGGCCTGCTCGGCGACGACATCCTCGGCAGCGGCTTCAGCTTCGACGTGACGATCGTCGAGGGCGCCGGCTCCTACGTCGTCGGCGAGGAGACCGCGCTGCTGGCGTGCCTGCAGGGCCTGCGCGGCGTCGTCTCCGCCCGCCCGCCGGTCCCGGCCGAGCGCGGCGTGTTCGGCCTGCCCACGGTCGTCAACAACGTCGAGACGCTGAGCAACATCCCGTTCATCGCGCGGGAGGGCGCCGAGGCCTACCGCGCGCTGAGCCCCGGCGCGACGCCGGGCTCCAAGCTCGTCTGCTTCAACGAGCGCTTCCAGCGCCCCGGCGTCTACGAGGTGCGCTTCGGCGTGACGATGCGCGAGCTGTGCGAGGACCTCGCCGGCGGCCTGCGCGACGGCCGGTCGATCAAGGCGCTGCAGATCGGCGGTCCGCTCGGGGGCATCCTGCCCGGCCACAAGCTCGACACGCCGTTCGACTTCGCCGACCTCGCGGCCGAGGGCTGCATGGTCGGCCACGGCGGCATCCTGGCCTTCGACGACCAGACGAACATGCGCGACGTCGCCCGCCATCTCCTGCACTTCGGCGCCGACGAGAGCTGCGGCAAGTGCTTCCCGTGCCGGATCGGCCTGCGCCGCGCGCACGAGATGTTCTCCAATGGCGCCCCGGTTCCGCGCGACAGCCTCGAGGCGCTGCTGGAGGCGCTCGAGCTCGGCAGCCTGTGCGCGCACGGCGGCGGCATGCCCGCGCCCATCCGCAGCCTGCTCAAGCACTTCCCCGACGAACTGGGGCTCGACGCATGACACCCACCACCGTGAACGTGACGATCGACGGCACGCCGGTCGAGGTCCCGCCCGGCACGACGATCCTCCAAGCGGCGCAGACGCTCGACACGCCGATCCCGACGCTCTGCTACGACGACCGCCTGGACGCGTTCGGCGCGTGCCGGGTCTGCCTGGTCGGCGTGGAGGGCGCGCCGGGTCCGCTGCCCTCGTGCACGACGCCCTGCCGCGACGGCATGGTCATCGACACGCGGGATGCGACCGCCCGCCGGGTGGCGGGTGCTGTCGTCGAGCTCGTCCTCTCCGAGCTGCCGACCGCGCCGGCGCCGCACACCGAGCTGGCCGCGGTCGCGCGTGAGCTCGGCGTCACCGGCACGCGCTGGCCCGGAGTCGAGCACGTCGAAGACCACGACCAGCGCCACCCCTACCTGGCCTTCCAGCACGAGCTGTGCATCTCGTGCGGGCGCTGCGTGCGCATCTGCGACGAGGTCCAGGGCACGTTCGCGCTGACCGCCGTCGGCCGCGGCTTCGAGTCCAACGTCGCCGCCGGCCTCGACCAGGGCTTCCGCGATTCGGCGTGCGTCTCGTGCGGAGCCTGTGCCGACACCTGTCCCACCGACGCGATCACCGAGCTGGCTCTCATGTTGCTGGAGCCGGAGCCGGTGCTCGAGGAAGTGAAGTGAGGGAGCCATGACCGATCAGCGATTCGACTCCACCGTCACCACCACGTGCGGCTACTGCGGCGTCGGCTGCCGTCTCGAGGCCCATGTGCGCGACGGCCGCGTGGTCTCGATCAGCCCGGCGGTCGACGGCCCGGCGAACCTCGGCCACACCTGCCTGAAGGGCCGCTTCGCCCATCAGTTCGGCCGCCATCGCCAGCGCCTGACCACGCCGCTGATCCGCGAGGGCGACGGCTTCCGCGAGGCGACCTGGGAGGAGGCGCTGGACCGCATCGTCTCCGAGCTGCAGCGCGTCAAGGGCGAGCACGGGCCGGACGCGATCGCCGGCCTGGCCTGCTCGCGGGCGACGAACGAGGACTGCTTCGCGATGACGCGCCTCATGCGCGCCGCGATCGGCACGAACAACATCGACAACTGCTCGCGGGTCTGCCACTCGCCGACCTCCTACGCGATGCGCCGCTCGTTCGGCATGTCCGGCGCGACCGGCTCGTTCGCGGACATCGACCACGCCGACGCCGCGATCATCATCGGCGCCAACCCGACCGAGGCGCACCCGGTCGCGGGCGCGCGGATCAAGCAGGCGGCGCTGCGAGGCATGAAGCTCGTCGTCATCGACCCGCGCCGGATCGAGCTCGCCGAGTACGGCGTCCTGCACCTGTCGCCGCGGGCGGGCACGAACGCCGCGGTCGTGCTCGGCCTGCAGCACGTGGTCATGCGCGACGGGCTCATCGACGCGGACTTCATCGCGCGGCGGACCGAGGGCTACGGCGCGCTGACCGAGCTGCTCGACCAGTACGACCCCGCCGAGGTGGAGCGCATCAGCGGCGTCCCCACAGCCGACCTCGAGGCCGCCGCGCACATCTACGCCGAGGCCGGCGAGGCCTGCCTGATCTGGGGGCTTGGCGTCACCGAGCACAAGTACGGCTCCGAGACCGTGCAGCTCATCTGCAACCTCGCGCTGCTGACCGGCAAGGTCGGCCGGCGCGGCTCGGCGCTGCTGCCGATGCGCGGGCAGAACAACGTCCAGGGCTCCTCCGACGTCGGCGCCCTGCCCGACACGTACGCCGGCTACCGCTCGGTGGGCGACGAGGACGTCGCCCGGGCGTTCGAGGCGAAGTGGGGCGTGCCGCTGTCGCGTGAGAAGGGCTATACGACGCCGAAGATGTTCGACGCCGCCATCGGCGGCCGGCTGAAGGCGATGTACATCTTCGGCGAGGACCCGGCCCAGACCGATCCCGACACGCACCACGTCGTCCGGGCGCTCGAGTCGCTGGAGTTCCTCGTCTGCCAGGACATCTTCCTCAACGAGACGACGAAGTACGCGGACGTCGTCCTGCCCGCGGCGACGTTCCTCGAGAAGGAGGGCACGTTCATCAACGCCGAGCGGCGCATCCAGCTCGTCTCGCCGGCGATGGAGCCGCCCGGCGAGGCGAAGACCGACCTCGAGATCCTCATGACGGTCTCGCGGATGCTCGGCCACGAGATGGGCTACACGTGCGCCGAGGACGTGATGGACGAGATCGCGGCGCTCACGCCGGACTTCGCCGGGGTCACCTACGAGCGGCTGGGCCGCCACGGCCTGCAGTGGCCGGTGGCGCCCGACGGCACCGACGCGCCGATCCTCTACGAGCGCGAGTTCGACCTGCCGGGCGGCAAGGGGCACTTCGCGCCGCTCCCGTACCGGCCGCCGGGCAGCGAGCCGAGCGACGAGTTCCCGCTGGTCCTCGTCACCGGCCGGCGGCTGATGCACTACAACGCCGGCACGATGACGCGGCGCACGGGGAACCTCGACCTGTTCCCCAACGACGTCCTGGAGATCCACCCCGAGGACGCCGAGCGCCTGTGGATCGGCGACGGCGACCTCGTGTCGGTGCGCAGCCCGGTCGGGCGCATCGAGGTCGAGGCGCACGTGACGGACACGATCGAGCGCGGGCACGTGTTCACCGCGTTCCACTTCCCGGAGGTGCGCACGAACGCGCTCATCGGGCAGTCGGTCGACGTGAACACCGAGTGCGCCGAGTTCAAGGTGATGGCGGTCGACGTGCGGCCGGTGCAGGAGGCGCCGTCGCGCACGCCGGCGCTCGCCGCCGGTGACTGAGGGCGTCATGCTCGAGCGCATGGTGGCCGTCGTCGAGCGCGACGGCCGCCGCGACGAGGTGGCCGTCGAGGAGCCGCTGGAGATCCGGGTCGACGGCGCGCCGCTGACCATCACGATGCGCACCCCCGGCCATGACGAGGAGCTCGCGCTCGGCTTCCTCTACGGCGAGGGGCTCATCGACGGGCCGCACCGGGCCGGGCTGACCGAGGACTTCGCCAACAACGTGATCGAGGTCGCCGGACCGCTGCTGCGCGACACCGGCGCGCGCCGGTTCTACACCACGTCGTCGTGCGGCGTGTGCGGGAAGGGGTCGCTGGAGGAGGTCTCGGTCTACGCGCCGGCGCTCGGCGACGGGCCGGAGGTCCTGCGCGAGGTGCTGGCCGGCCTGCCGGAGCGGCTGCGCCAGCCGAGCTTCGAGCGCACCGGCGGCATGCACGCGACCGGGCTGTTCACGCCGGCGGGCGAGCTCATGCTCGCGCGCGAGGACGTCGGGCGCCACAACGCGATGGACAAGGTCGTGGGGCGGGCGCTGCTGGACGGGCTGCTGCCGCTGGCGGGCTTCGTGCTGTGCGTGAGCGGCCGGCTGTCGTTCGAGCTCGTCCAGAAGGCGGCGGTGGCCGGCGCCCCGATCCTCGTGGGGGTGGGCGCGCCGACCTCGCTGGCGATCGACCTGGCCGCCGACCGGGGGCTGACGCTGGCGGGCTTCGCCCGCCGCGGGCACGTGAACGTCTACACGGGCGCCGAGCGAGTCGTCTGACGCGAACGGCCGGCGCCGCGCGCGGTGCACCGGCGGCCCGGCACAAGGCCACCCCCCGTGGGGCCCGAACCCCCTCCCTTCGTAGGGGCGCGCAGCGGCTGATCGCCCCGTACGGTGACGCCCAGAACGGATGTCGCCAGAGCCCAAGCCAGCCGGGGCGTCGTACCGCGTCACCGCCCGCTGGTGTCACGGCCGCCCTCCCGTGACGCGTCGTTGACGGTCATCGGCCCGGCGGGTGTTCGGACGGATCCGTTCAGTCCGGGTTCAGAGAGACGGAGGAGATCGCGTGAGAAGGCTCTCGGGAGTACGCGTGCTTGGGATCGTGATGGCGACCGCAGTGGCCACCGGCGGGATCGTCGCCTGCGGAAGCAGCGACAGCGATCCATCGACTGGATCGAACGGAGGGTCGGCGAGCGCCGCGACGGCGTCGTCGAAGAAGTCCGTGACGATGCTGTTCTCGGCTCCCTTTGGCAATGGCTACACCGACGCCACGCTCAAGGGAATCAAGGACTACGCGGCCGAGAACGACGTGAAGGTCATCAGTCGAGATTCGACCCTGGATCCGACCAAGCAGTACGCGCAACTGCAGGATGCGATCGCGTCACAGCAGTTCGACGCCGTGGTGATGATCCCGCTCGACGGCGTCGGGGTGGTGCCGGCGGTCAAGCGAGCGGTCGATCAGGACATCGACGTCGCCACGACCGACTTCGCCCTCGGGCCCGACATCGCCAACGAGCAGCCGCAGGTGCAGGTGCAGGGCCAGGCGGCCGCGATCTACGACACGTATGCGATGCGCGGTCAGCAGATGGCCAAGGCGTGGATCGAGGCATGTCGGGGGATCGACCCCTGCGAGGGAGCGTTCCTGACGGGCGTGGCCGCGCTCCCGTGGGAGAAGGTCGTGCTCCAGACGCTGAAGGCCGGTATCAAGGGGCACCCGAACATCAGGTTCACGGCGTTTCAGGAGACCGGGTCGTACGCCACAGCGGACGCGACCCCCATCGCCCGCAACGTGCTGCAGGCGCATCCCAACCTGACCGTGCTGTCGTCGGTGACCGATCCGATCGCCCAGGGCTGGGAGCTCGCCGCGAAGGATGCCGGGGTGGCCGAGAAGGTCAAGATCATCGGTATCGGCGCGAGCTCGTACGGCGTGGACGCCGTGCGGGCCGGACGGTGGTTCGCCACGGTGCTGTCACTGCCCTACGACGAGGGCAAGCTCGGTGCCGAGTACGCGACCAAGGCGGCCCGGGGCGCCGGGGCGCCGAACGGTGTGGCCGAGAGCGCGGCGGCCAAGAGCGGACTGCCGCTCCTGCTGACCAAGGAGACGCTGCCGGCCGACTTCAAGGGGCAATGGGCGGCTTGACGGCCGAGCGTCCGGATCCCCCGATCGTCGAGCTCGACGCCGTTGACAAGCGCTTCGGCGGAGCGCACGCGCTGCGCGGCGTCGACCTGGCGATCGAGGCGGGAACGGTGCACGCCCTCATCGGCGAGAACGGCGCCGGGAAGTCGACGGCGGGCAAGATCGTCGCGGGCGTGCATCGGCCGGACGGTGGATGCGTGCGAGTCGCGGGGCGGACGGTGCACTTCCGTTCGCCCCGGGACGCGATCGCCGCCGGGGTCACGATCGTCGAGCAGGAGATCTCGCTCGTCCCCACCCGCTCGGTGGTCGAGAACGTCTTCCTGGGGATGGAGCGCACGCGCTGGGGGCTCATCGGCCGGCGGGCGACCGAGCGGCGCTTTCGCGAGCTCTGCGACCGCGCGGGGTTCTTCGTCGCCCCCCATGCGCTGACCGGTGGCCTGCCGATCGGTCAGCAGCAGAAGGTCGAGCTGCTCCGTGCGCTCGCGCGTGACGCGAAGGTCATCGTGATGGACGAGCCGACGGCGGCGCTGTCGGCGGACGAGTCCACCCACCTGGCCGAGATCGTGCGCGCCCTGCGCGCGCGAGGGACCGCGATCGTGTTCATCTCGCACTTCCTTCGGGAGGTGCTGGAGATCGCCGACGTCGTCACGGTGATGCGCGACGGCCAGGTGGTGCGATCCGGGCCGGCGTGCGACGAGACGGAGGCGAACCTCGTCACAGCGATGCTGGGACGTCCGCTGGAGGCCGCCTTTCCCACGAGGACGCCTCCGGCGCACGACGCGCCGATCCGCCTCGCGGTCCGTCACCTCTCGCGCGGGGAAGCCGTGCGCGATGTCAGCTTCCACGTCCGCGCGGGAGAGATCGTCGGGTTGGCGGGTCTCGTCGGGAGCGGACGAAGTGAGATCGCGCGGGCGATCTTCGGTGCGGACGGCGGAGCCGAGGGAGAGGTCGAGATCGACGGGCGCCGTTTCGCCCCGCAGTCCCCCTTGCAGGCGAAGCGGCGCGGCCTGGCCTTCCTTCCCGAGTCGCGCAAGGACCACGGGCTGCTGATGTCCCGTCCGGTCGCCGAGAACATGTCGCTGGCCCACCTCGATCTCGTGAGCCCCGGCGGTCTCGTCCGCCACGGCCAGGAGACGCGCACGCTGAAGACGCTCGCCCGGTCGGTCTCGCTGAGCACCACCCGGCTGAGGACCCCGGTGATGACGCTGTCCGGCGGCAACCAGCAGAAGGCGATGTTCGCGAAGTGGCTCATGCGCGCGCCGCGGACGCTGATCGTCGACGAGCCCACTCGCGGGGTCGACGTCGGAGCCAAACGGGCGATCTACGACGTGATCCACGGACTCGCGCGCAACGGCGTGGCGATCCTGCTGATCTCGTCGGAGCTCGAGGAGATCCTCGGGCTGGCCCATCGGGTCCTCGTCGTGGGACGCGGTCGCATCGTCGCGGAGATCGACGGCCAGGAGGCAACGGAGGAGCTGATCATGCGAGCCGCGTTCGGCGCGGAGGAGGTCGCTGTGCCGTGAGCGTCGACGTGCAGGATCGAGCGAGCGTCCTGCCCGGACGCACCCGGACCCTCGCAACGCGGCTGGGACTCCGGTCGCTGCGCGACTACGGCATCGTCGCGAGCTTCATCGCGTTGTTCGTCTTCCTGTCGGTGTCGACCGACAAGTTCCTGACGACGACGAACCTGCTGAACATCCTCGATCAGTCCGCCCCGATCGGCATCGTCGCGGTCGGGGGCACGCTGGTCCTGATCGCCGGCGGCCTGGACCTCTCCGTCGGGGCGATCTACGCCTTCTGCGGGGTGATCGCCGCCGAGGCGGCGGGACCGCTGGGCGTGCCCGGGGGCCTGGCGGCGGGCGTCCTCTGCGGCCTGGGGCTCGGCGCGCTGAACGGGACGCTCGTGACGGCGGGCCGGATCAACTCGTTCATCGGAACGCTGGGCTCGGGCATCATCTTCCGAGGGTTCGCGCTCGCGATCACCGCGGGCAGCATCGTGGCCGTCGATCAGGTGTCCTTCGCCACCCTGGGCACCGGGGAGGTGCTCGGCGTCAAGTACTCGATCGTCGTGTGGGCCGTGTTCGCCGGCCTGGTGGGTCTGCTGCTCTGGCGCAGCCGCTGGGGCCGGTACATCTACGCGACCGGAGCGAACCCCGCGGCCGCGAGGCTGTCGGGGGTGCGAGTCGGCGTGGTGCGGGCGAGCACGTTCGCGATCTCCGGGCTGGCCGCCGGACTGGCCGGCGTGATCGTGGCGTCGAGGGTCGCCACCGGCCAGGCTGACGTCGGCACCGGATTCGAGCTGACCGCCATCGCGGCGATCGTCGTCGGCGGCACCTCGATCCAGGGTGGCGACGGCGCCGTCTGGCGCACGATCGTCGGGGTGCTCCTGCTCGCGCTGATCGGCAACGGGCTGAACCTGCTCAACGTCAGCCCGACCTACCAGCAGATCATCCAGGGGGCGATCCTCCTGGCGGCGGTGGGCATCGACGCATGGACGCGACGCGGTCGGGCCTGAGCTCCGGCGTCGCGCTCAATTCGATCCCCCGTCTCGGCCCACCGCGGCGAGCTGCGCCGACAATGCGGCACGGCAGTCCGCTCCGAGCTTGCGGTAGATGTGGCGAAGATGCCACTGCACGGTGTTCCGGGTCAGGAACAGCGTCTCGGCGATCTCTCGATTGGTCAACCCGTTCGCGGCGAGCTCGGCGATTCGCCGCTCGCTGGGCGTGAGCGCCTCGAAGCCGGAGAGGACGGCGCTTCTCGGTCGCGCGCCGCTCGCCAGGAGCTCATCGTGGGTGAAGCGCTCGAGCGCGAGAGCGCCGCACCGGTGCGCCAGGTCGAGGGCTCGGCGCAGCGGCTCGCGACAGGCGACGCGCTGACCGGCTCGCCGACGCAGCCGTCCGAGGTCCGCCAGCGCGCGGGCCAGCTCCAACGGCGCGTCGGCATCCTCGAGTGCCGCGATCGCCTGCTCCAACGTCTTGAGGGCCACCGCATCGTCCTCGGTCGCCGCACGGATCCGCAGGGCGCCGCCGAGCTGCGCCCGAACGGCGTAGCGACGGGCCAGCGTGATCTCTTCGTCGATGAGGCGACCGGCGAGGGCGGCGTCGCCGGCGGCGTGTGCGGCCAGGCCCGCCGGGGCCCGCCAGATCCCGAGCGGCGCCGCGGGGTTGAGCATGCCGTGCGCCTCGATGAGCTCGCCGGCGCTGAGGAAGTCCTCGAGGGCTCCGTGCGGGTCGGCGCGCAGGAGGCGCAGGCGGCCCCGGACGTAGAAGAGCCACGAATTCATCACGCGCGACTCGGCACTGGCGCGGACCCGCTCGGCAGCGTCCACGGCTTCGGCGGCGGCGTCCAGCTCGCCGCGTTCGATCAGGCAATCCGCGAGGATCGCCTGCGGGGCCGGCTCCATCGAGCTCCAGCCCCGTTCGGACACGTCGATGGCCGCCTGCGCGTCGGCCATCGCCTCGGTGACGCGTCCACGAGCGCGCATCACGAGAGCCCGGACGAACGACGCTTCGGCGAACGCTGGGGCGGCTCCCCGCCGGCGGGCGTCCTCGAGGACACAGTCGAGCGCACGCTCGGCATCGGCCGCGTGGCCACACCAGACGAGCGCGATGATGGCCAGGTTGGCGGCCAGTCCTTCGGAGCTCTGCTCGCGCACCAGCGCGCCGTCGCCCAGCGCGGCGAGCCCGAGCGCCGCATGGGGCGCAGCCGGCGGGCGCAGGGCGGCGCGGCGCATCGCCAGGGCCGCCATGAGGACGCGGTCGGAGGCCGTTCGCGGCGGTCGGTCGGCGAACTCCGCGGCGCTGGCCTCGAGCCAGGTGTACGCCTCGTCCCGCATCGAGGCGGTGAACCAGGCGGCGCAGACGTGCGCCCCGGTGAACATGCGGCCCAGCTCTTCATCGTCCTCGCCGAAGAGCTCGGCGCCGCGCTTGAACGTCGCCGCGGCTTCTGAGTGCCGTCCGTAGCGGTAGAGCGTCTGGCCGAGCGCGTACAGCGCCCGCGCGCGCTCGGACGGGTCGGTGATCATCGTCATCGCCTCTTCGAAGCGAGCAATGGACATCTTGTCGCCGGCGGCCGCCTCGAACATGCCCAGATCCATCAGCATCGCCGCGTCGCGCTGCGCCGTCGGCGACAGACCGAGCGCTCGGCGCAGATAGCGCACCGCCGTGCCGGGCGCTCCCTTGCGCGCGGCTGCCTTGGCGCCGTCGTGCAGGGCCCCGAGCGCCCACGCATCGTCGATGGGAACGCCGACCACGAGGTGACGAGCGACTTCGTCCGGTCCGGCGCCCTCGTCGTGAAGCAGTCTCGCCGCCGTGGCGTGAGCGCGCGGGCGCGTCTCGGGCGCGATCTCGCCGTAGACCGCGGAACGGAACATCGGGTGGGCAAACGTCGGTGGATCGACGGCGGCGAGGACCTGCGCCTTGGTCAGCCGCTCGGCCGCCGCGGCGGCGTCGCCGAGGTCGAGTCCGGAGAGACGTCCGACCGATGTCAGGGGTGCGTCGCCGAGGATCGCGCACGCTCGTGCGAACGCGATCGCGTCCGGTCCGAGGCTCTCCAGGCGCAGGATGACGTTGCGACCGACGGACTGAGGCGCGAACGTCTGCACGCTCGCCGGATCGGCGCGGCTCCAGCGATCGGGCTCCTGACGAATGGTGGCCAGCAGCTCCGAGACCAGGAACGGATTCCCGCCGGTCGTCTCCCAGCTGGCCTGGACGAACTCCTCCTGGCGTACCGCCGGTACCTCGCTCGCCGCCAGCATCTGACGAACGGCGTCGAGGCTCAGCTCGACGGGGCGCAGCGAGTGCTGCGACTGCATGGCGAGGCGCGTCGCCAACGCCGACTCGGCCCCGGGATCCCCGGTGCGGATGGCGAAGAGCAGGGCGACCGGCAGATCGTCGAGCCGCTGGGCCGCGTAGTTGAGGAAGCGCAAGGACAGGTCATCGGCCCACTGGACATCGTCCACGAGCAGCACCGTGGGACCACGCTCGGCCAGGTTGACGAGGCACCAGTAGAGCCCGTGGATCAGCGCGAACTCGTCGCCGGTCGCCGGGGGCCGCGCATCGACGCTGCCGGCATCGAGGAGCGGCGCCGCCAGCATGGCTCGTCCACGGAGGAGGCGGCGTTGCTCATCGGCGTCGGCTCGGTGCAACTGCGCCTCGAACAGGCGCAGCACGACGCCGAACGGATACTCGCCCTCGAGCTCGCCGGCCCGCGCGAGGAGCAGCTCCATGTCGTCTCGGCGGGCCAGGGCCGCCGCGGACGCCAGCAGGCGTGACTTGCCGATCCCGCTCGGTCCTTCGATGGCGAGAAGGGCCCCGCGGCCTTCGCGGGCGTGGGCGATCGCCCGACGGATCTCGGCGAGCTCGGACTCGCGTTCGAGCGGCTCCTCAGCCGACCGCACGCGCTCGCCCTGCGCCCCTCTCCCAGACATGGCCGCTCCGAGTATGCCAGCGCCTCCGAGACCGCAACGAACCCCACCCCCCGTGGCCTTCGAATCCCCTCCCTGCGTGGGGGCGCGCAGCCGCGAGGGGCGCCGTACGGTGGCTCACCATCGGCGTCATCACCAGACGGGAGCCAGCATGCAGCGCAGCACCGATCGGATCCTCACGACGCACACCGGGAGCCTCCCGCGGCCCGCTGATCTCGTGGCGATGCACGTCGCCCGCCAGGAGGGCCAGGAGATCGATGCCGACGCCTTCGCCCAGGGTGTCCGGTCCGCGGTGAGCGATGCGGTGGCACGCCAGGTGACGCTGGGCATCGACGTCGTCTCCGACGGCGAGATGTCGAAGAACGGCTACATCGACTACACGCGCGAGCGGATCGACGGCTTCACCGGTGCGATCGACGAGCAGGGGGCGTTCTACTTCGACGATCTCCTGCCGGTGCCCGAGCTCACGGAGTTCACCTACAAGGACACGCACCTGAAGATCCCGGTGTGCGACGGGCCGCTCGAGTACAGCGGTCACGACGCGGTCCGGGCGGACGTCGACGCGTTCACCACGGCGCTGGCCGAGCATCCCGCAACCGAGGCGTTCCTCCCGGCCGCGTCGCCGGGCATCGTGGCGATGTGCGCGCCCAACCAGCACTACGGCTCGTACGACGAGTACGTCATGGCGCTGGGCGCGGCGCTCAACGCCGAGTACCGGGCCATCGTCGATGCCGGCCTGCTCGTGCAGGTCGACGCGCCGGATCTCGCGCTCGGAGCCGACTTTCACACGTGGATGTGGTCGGAGATCGAGCGCCGCGGGTTCGAAGCGGTCTCCCTGCTGCACGTGGAGGCGATCAACCGCGCGTTGGAGGGCATCGATCCGGACCGCGCCCGACTGCATCTGTGCTGGGCGAACTACTTCGGGCCCCACACCCACGATCACCCGCTCCCGGACGTGCTCAAGGCGGCGCTGCGGGCGAACGTCGGGGCGATCAACTTCGAAGCCGCCAACCCCGCGCACGCGCACGAGTGGGAGCGGTTCGGCGACGAGATCGCGGTGCCGGACGGCGTCGTGCTGATCCCGGGGGTCATCGACACCAAGACGCAGGTCGTCGAAGACCCGCGGGTGGTCGCGCAGCGCATCGAGCAGTGGGTCAGGACGGTCGGACAGGAGAACGTGATCGCCGGGACGGACTGTGGGTTCGGCACGTTCGTGGGCATCGGGACCGTGCACATGGAGGTGGCCTGGATGAAGCTCAAGGCCCTCGCGGACGGTGCCGCGCTGGCGACGGAGCGCCTCGCCCAGGCGCGCGTCGCGTAAGACGATCCCGGTGAGGCGCCCTACGCCTCGCTCTGCCCCTCCTCGTCTGCGCGCGCCAAGCCTGCGGCCAGCGCGCGGCCGGCGGCCTCCATGTCCGCCGGCGTCGGTGCGAGCCGCACCGAGGCCAGGCCGAGCGCCTGCGCCTCGGCCGTGCTGAGCTCGCTGGATCCGACGATCGCGTGCAGCGGCACGCCGGCCGCCGCGCAGCGCGCGGCGACCTCGCCGACCGCCTTGCCCTCGAGCGTCTGGCGGTCGAGCCGGCCCTCGCCGGAGACGGCCGCGTCGGCGCGCGCCAGCCGCTCGGTGAAGCCCAGCGCGTCGAGCACCCACGGCGCGCCCGCCACGAGCTCGGCGTCCAGCGCCGCCCACAGGCCGCCGGACAGGCCGCCCGCGCCCCCGGTCATCGGCACGCCGCGCGGGTCGCGCGGCAGCGCCGCCGCCTGCGCGTGCAGGCGGGCGGTCAGCCGCTGCACCGCCGCCGGATCGGCGCCCTTCTGCGGCCCGAAGACGATGGCGGCTCGCTCGAAGGGGGTCGTCACGTCGCAGGCCACGACCAGCCGCGCGCCGCGCAGCCCGCCCGCCGCCTGGACCGCCGCGACCGCCCCGGCACCGCCGTCGGTCGTCGCGCTGCCGCCGACGCTGACCACGATGCGCCGGGCCCCGCCCGCCACCGCCGCGGCGATCAGCTCACCGGTGCCCGCCGTCGAGGCCGCCTCGGCGTCGCGCTCCTCCGGCGCCACCAGCCCCAGCCCGGACGCCAGCGCCATCTCGACGATCGCCGTCGCGCCGCCGTCGATCCAGCCGATCGCCGCCGCTACCGGGCGCCCGAGCGGGTCGCTGACCGTGAGCGTCTGCGTCCGCCCGCCCTGCGCCGCCACGAGGATCGCCATCGTCCCCTCGCCGCCGTCGGCGATCGGGCAGCGGTCCGCCTCGACGCCCGCCGCCTCGAGCCCGCGCCCCACCGCGTCGGCGACCTCCGCGGCCGAGAACGTCCCCTTGAACGAGTCCGGCGCCACGAGCACGCGCGTCACGCCGCCGCCTCCTCGGCCGGCCGGCCGGACCGGGTCCACGGCGTGAGGCGCGCGGCGGGGCGCGTCGGATCGGCTCGCAGGCGCAGCATGAGACGGCGACGGTAGCGCGACAGCTGAACCCCTGCTTGTCGCCCGCCGCCTTGACACCCGCCGCCGCGCTCCTGTACGGATCGTCCCGACAGCGCCGGGGCGGCGCATGGCGGCGGTGAGCCGAAGGAGGCAGGGCATGTCCAAGGACGCGATGGCGCGAAGCGTGCTGCCGATCCCGAGTCGCCGGCCCACGGGCCTGACCACGTTCGACGCGAAGGATCCGGAGACGAGCTTCGCCGCGATCGAGCCGCTGCGGCCGCCGGCGGGGGCGCCGAACGTGCTGATCGTCCTGCTGGACGACGTCGGGTTCGGGTCCTCGAGCGCGTTCGGCGGCCCCGTGCGCACCCCGACCGCCGAGCGGCTGGCGCAGCGGGGCCTCAGGTTCAACCGGTTTCACACGACGGCGCTGTGCGCTCCGACGCGGGCGGCGCTGCTGACCGGTCGCAACCATCACACGGTGGCCATGGGGTCGGTGCCGGACCTGGCGACGTCCGCGCCCGGCTACAGCTCGGTGCGCCCGGACGACTGCGCGCCGCTGGCGCAGACGCTGCGGCTGAACGGCTACTCGACGGCGCAGTTCGGCAAGTGCCACGAGGTGCCCCTGTGGGAGACCAGCCCGGTGGGTCCGTTCGACCGCTGGCCGACCGGATCGGGATTCGAGCACTTCTACGGGTTCATCGGCGGTGAGACGAACCAGTACTACCCGGCGCTCTACGAGGGCACGACGGCGATCGAGCCGCCGCAGACGCCGGCGGAGGGCTACCACCTGACGGAGGACATCGCCGATCGCGCGATCGCCTGGGTGCGCCAGCAGAAGGCGCTGACGCCCGACAAGCCGTTCTTCGTCTACTTCGCCCCCGGCGCCGCGCACGCGCCGCACCAGGTGCCCAGCGAGTGGATCGAGCGCTACCGGGGCGCGTTCGACGACGGGTGGGACGTGCTGCGCGAGCGGATCCTCGCGCGCCAGAAGGAGCTCGGGGTCGTTCCGCCGGACACCCAGCTGAGCGCGAGGCCCCCGGAGATCCCCGCGTGGGACGAGATGCCGGATGAGCTCAAGCCCGTTCTGTCGCGGCAGATGGAGGTGTTCGCCGCGTTCCTGGAGCACACCGACCACCACATCGGCCGGCTGATCGAAGCGCTCGAGGACCTCGAGCAGCTCGACGACACGCTCGTCTACTACATCGTGGGCGACAACGGCTCGAGCGCCGAGGGCACGCCGAGGGGCACCTTCAACGAGCTGTTCGTGTTCAACGGCGTGGCGCACCTGGAGACGCCGGAGTTCCTGGCGTCGAAGATCGACGAGTTCGGCGGGCCGGGAGCGTTCAACCACTTCGCCGTCGGGTGGGCGCACGCGACCAACACGCCGTATCAGTGGACCAAGCAGGTCGCCTCGCACTTCGGAGGGACGCGCAACGGGACGATCGTGCACTGGCCGCGCGGGATCCAGGCGCGCGGCGAGGTGCGCTCCCAGTTCCATCACGTCATCGACGTCGCTCCGACGATCCTGGAGGCCGCGGGAGTTCCGCCGCCGGCGTTCGTCAACGGGATCGCGCAGCAGCCCCTGCACGGCACGAGCATGCGCTACTGCTTCGACGACCCGGGGGCCTCGGAGCGGCGTGAGACGCAGTACTTCGAGTGCGTCTGCAACCGCGGCGTCTACCACAAGGGGTGGACCGCCGTCACACGCCACAGCACGCCCTGGGTGCCGGGCGCGCTGCCGTCGCTCGACGAGGACGTCTGGGAGCTCTACGACACGACCACCGACTGGAGCCAGGCACGTGACCTCGCCGGCGAGCTCCCCGAGAAGCTCGAGGAGCTGAAGCGACTGTTCCTGATCGAGGCGGTCAAGTACGGCGTGCTGCCGCTCGACGACCGGCGGGTCGAGCGGTTCAACCCGGACCTCGCCGGCCGGCCGACGTTGATCCGCGGTCACAGCCAGCTGCTGTTCGCCGGCATGGCTCGGCTGACCGAGAGCTCGCTGTTGAACGTCAAGAACAAGTCGCACGCCGTCACGGCGCGGTTCAGGGTGCCGGCGGGCGGCGCCGACGGTGTGCTGATCGCCCAGGGCGGCGGGTTCGGCGGCTGGTCGCTCTTCCTCAGCGCGGGCCGGCCGATGTACTGCTACAACCTGTTCGGCATGACCCGCTTCCATGTCGAGGGCGGGGGCGCGGTTCCCGTGGGTGACCACCAGCTGCGGATGGAGTTCGCCTACGACGGCGGCGGCTTCGGTCGGGGCGGCACCGCGACGCTCTATCTCGACGGCGAGGAGGTCGGCGCGGGGCGCGTCGACGCCACCGCGCCGATGATCTTCTCCCTCGACGAGACCGCCGACGTGGGCCGGGACACGGGAACCCCGGTGAGCGACCGCTACACCGCGCAGGCCAGCCGGTTCACCGGACGAATCGAGTGGGTGCAGATCGACATCGACACCGCGGCCGCCGACGCGGACCACCTGATCAGCCCTGAGGAGCGGCTGCACCTCGCGCTGGCCCGGCAGTAGCGCGACGGCGCGCTCCGCGCTGCGCCAGGTGCCGCACAGCATGGCGCGTAAGATCGGAGGCCGCGATGGACCTCGTCGATCCTCGCATCAAGACCTACGCCGTCGAGCACACCACGCCGCTCGACGACGGCCTCGCCCTGGTCGCCGAGACCACCCGCGCCGAGATGCCGAGCCCGAGCATGATGAGCGGCCGCGTCGAGGTCCGGCTGCTGCAGGCGCTCATCGTCGCGGCGCGGGCGACGCGGGTGCTCGAGGTCGGCACGTTCACCGGCTTCGGCGCGCTGGCCATGGCGGACGCGCTGGCCGAGGACGGCCGGATCACGACGATCGAGGCCGACCCGCGGACCGCCGAGATCGCCCGCCGCCACCTGGCCGCCGACCCGCGCGGCGAGCAGGTCGAGCTGCTCACCGGCGACGCGCTCGAGGTGCTGCGCGGCCTCGACGGTCCGTTCGACATCGCCTACGTCGATGCGAGCAAGAGCGAGTACGGCAGCTACCTCGAGCTGATCCTGCCGCTCCTGGCCCCCCACGGGGTCGCGGTCTTCGACAACACCCTGCGCCGCGGCCGCGTGCTCGACTCCGGCGACGACATGGCCGCGTTCAACGCCCGCGTCCAGGCCGATCCGCGGGTGCGCAACGCGCTGCTGACGGTCGGCGACGGGCTGCTGCTCGTCTGGCCCGCCCCGCGCGACTGATCCCGCGTCGCTGCTTTTGCCGCCGTCGGCGCGCGACCTGAAGCGCCGGCGGCCCGGTAGGCTCGGCGACCGTGCCCCGCCGCGACGTCACGCATCCCGCCCGGCGCGTGCGCATCCTCGGCGCGGGCGGCACGATCGCGATGACCGGCGAGTCCGCCCAGCCGGCGCTCGACGCCGAGGCGCTCGTCGCGGCGATCCCGCTGCTGGGCGACCGCGAGGGGCTCGAGGCGCGGACGGTCGTCAACGTGCCCAGCGCCCACCTGACGCTGGCCGACGTGCTGCTGATCTGCCGCGAGGCGCGCGACGCCGCGCGGCGCGGCATGGGGGTGGTCGTCACCCACGGCACCGACACGCTCGAGGAGACCGCGATGCTCTGCGACGTCATCCACGACGCGGAGGCGCCGATCGTCTTCACCGGCGCGATCCGGCCCGCCAGTGCGCCGGGCGCCGACGGGCCCGCGAACCTGCTCGACGCGGTGTCGGTGGCCGCCAGCGACGAGGCGGCCGGGATGGGCGTGCTCGTCGTCTTCGGCGGCGAGATCCACCACGCCCGCTGCGCGCGCAAGACCGACACGACGTCGCTGACCGCGTTCTCCTCGCCGCAGACGGGCCTGCTCGGCCGGGTCACCGAAGGCCACCCGACGTTCTGGTCGCGGATGCCGCGCAACCCGCCGCTGGACCCGCCGGACCTCGAGCGGCGAGTGCTCGTCGTACCGACCGGGTCGGGCGACGACGGCACGCTGGCCCGCGCCGCGCTGTCGACCGAGCCCGACGGCGTGGTCATCGGCACGCTCGGCGCCGGCCACATGGCGGTCGAGCTGCTCGAGCTGTGGGCCCAGGCCGCCGAGCGCATCCCCGTCGTCGCCTACTGCCGTCCCGAGCGCGGGGTGGTGCTGACCGGCACCTACGGCTACGCCGGCTCCGAGCGCGACCTGCGCGGCACCAAGATCATCCCCGCCGGGTTCCTCTCGCCGCAGGCGGCGCGGATGAAGCTGCTGGCCTGCGTGGCCACCGGGCTGTCGATCGACGAGGTGCGCTGGGCGTTTCGCCAGGACGACGGCTGAGATGGCCGGGCGCGCTGATAGAAACAGCGCATGACAGACGCCATGGAGGGCCTCGACCGGCGCGCCCTGCTGCGCTCGGCTGCGCTGGCCGGCACGGGAGCGCTCGTCGGGTCCGCGCTCGCACCCGGGTTGCCGTTCGCCGCCGCCCAGGGCGGCGACCCCGCTCCCGACCCCATCGACCAGACGACCGGCCCGCAGTTCTTCGACGACGCGGCGATGAACTTCGGGGTGCTGACGGCGCTGGGCGGGATCGCCGGGGGGACCGCCGAGTTCGGCGAGATGATGTCGACGATCGCGCGCATCCAGGCGCGGGGGTCCACGTATCCGGCCTACGTCGAGGAGTTCGTCCAGACCGCGCGGATCGTCGCCGGCTGGGCCGACGGTGCGCGCCGGCGCGGGCACCGGGTCACCGAGCGGGAGACATCCCTGCGCGCCGCCGAGTACTACGCGCTGGCGCTCTTCTTCGCGCTGGCCATGCCGAACCCCCGCCGCTACGAGCTGCAGATGTACCGCCGCAGCGCGGCGCACTTCGACCGCGCGATGCGGCTGATGGACCCGCCGGCCGAGCGCATCCGCATCCCCTACGGCCGGACGCACATGCCGGGCTGGTTCCTGCGCCCGCCGGGGCGGCGCCGCAAGCGGCCGACGATCATCTTCAACAACGGCAGCGACGGGCAGAACAGCGAGCTGTGGGCGTTCGGCCCGCTCGCCGCGCTCGAGCGCGGCTACAACGTGCTGCTGTTCTACGGGCCGGGCCAGGGCGAGATGCTGTTCGTGCGCAAGATCTACTTCGTCCCGACTGGGAGAAGGTGGTCACGCCGGTCGTCGACTTCGTGCGCGCGCGCGACGACGTCGACCGCAAGCGGGTGGCGATCTGGGGCTGGAGCTTCGCCGGGTACCTGGTGCCCCGCGCGCTGGCCTTCGAGCACCGGCTGGCGGCGGCCGTCACCGACCCGGGCGCGATCAACTACGTCGACTCGTGGCCCAAGGAGGTGCTCGCCACCGCCTACGACGGGACGAAGGCGGAGGTCGACGCGGGCTGGGACGCCTTCCTGGCCGACAGCCCCAAGGACCTGCAGGTCACGCTGCTCAAGCGCCTGGAGATCTTCCCGACCACGAGCTGGTACGACGCCGTGCGGATCATGCAGACCTACAACGCCAAGCCGGTGCTGCACCGCATCACGACGCCCTACCTGCTGACCGAGCCGCAGCTCGAGCAGTTCTATCCGGGCCAGTCCAAGCTGATCTACGACGGGCTGACGCACGTCAAGGACAAGCGGCTGGTGAACTTCACGGCCAAGATGGGAGCGCAGTACCACTGCGAGCCGATGGCACCCCAGCGCCGCAACGAGGTCATCCTCGACTGGCTGGCGGGGAGGATCGGGGGCTGAGCACCGGCGACAGCCACGAGGGGCGCCCGGACGATCACGGGTTCCGGCGAGGACGGTCGACCTTGCCCTCGCGGGGTATGTGCGCGACAATTTCTCCCATATACTCTGGATAAAGCTGTCGTCAGGAGGTGCGCTATTCCCGTCGAGCCGCATACGGCCGGACCGTCGTCGCCCACGGGCGGACCGAGTCGGTCTGGTCATCGTGTCGGGTTCATCGGCACGCTGCTCGCCAGTACCGTGGCCACGCTGATCGTCGTGGTCGGCGTGGTGGTGATCGGCGCCGCCGACGAGATGTGGATTCTCGCGCCCCTGATGCTGCTCGTGGTCGTCCTCTCCGCGGCGATCTTCACCGTGATCGCCTGGATGCTGGACGACATGGGCGACCAGTAGGGCGGTCCGCCGGCGCTCGCTCGCGATTGCGCCCGGGCTGAACGGACGCAGGCCCGCTCGATCGCCCACGCCGCCGTGATGGCGCGCCGGGGCGTTCACCCGGCGCGCCGTGTCAGCGGTCGTTCAGGACGCGGCCGAGTAGCGCTCGGCGACCTTGTCCCAGTTGACCACGTTCCACCAGGCCTTCAGGTACTCGGGCCGGCGGTTCTGGTACTTGAGGTAGTAGGCGTGCTCCCAGACGTCGTTGCCCAGCAGCGGCGTCTTGCCCTGGCTGACCGGGTTGTCCTGGTTGGGCGTGCTGGTCACGGCGAGCTTGCCGCCGTCGAGCACGAGCCACGCCCAGCCGGAGCCGAACTGGCCGGCGCCGGCCGCCTCGAACTGCTCCTTGAACGCGTCGAACGAGCCGAACGCGCTGTCGATCGCCGCGGCGAGGTCGCCGGACGGCGCGCCGCCGCCGTTGGGGCTCATCGACTCCCAGAACAGCGTGTGGTTGAGGTGGCCGCCGCCGTTGTTGCGCACGGCGCCGCGCTTGTCCTCGGGCACCGCGCCGAGATCGGCGATGACCTCTTCGATCGGCTTGTCGGCGAGCGGCGTGCCCTCGAGGGCGCCGTTGGCCTTGTCGACGTAGGCCTGATGATGCTTGTCGTGATGCAGGCGCATCGTCTGCTCGTCGATGTGCGGCTCCAGCGCGTCGTACGGATACGGCAGGTCCGGCACGGAATAGGCCATCGCAGGTCTCCCTTCGTCGCTTGACGTCGGTTTGGGTCAGTTTCGCAAGCTATCACTTGCTTATTCTTGGAGCGTGGACGCAGCGCTCCATGACCTGCCGCCCGCCCGGCGCGCGATCCTCGTCGCCCTGCGCAAGCGCGGCGAGGCGCGGGCCGACGACCTCGCGCAGGCGCTCGGGATCACCGCGAGCGCCGCGCGCCAGCATCTCGCGCCGTTGAGCGCGGCGGGCCTGCTCGAGCATCGCGACCTGCGCGCCGGGCCCGGCCGGCCGCGGCGCGTCTACCGGCTGTCCTCCGCTGCCGACGCGCTGTTTCCCAAGGCGTACCGTGAGCTCACCACCGACCTGCTCGACCACGTCGGCGCCGAGGATCCGGGGCTGCTCGAGCGCGCGTTCGAGGCGCGGCGGCGCACCCGGGTCGCGCAGGCCGCGGCGCGGCTGCGCGGGCGCTCGTTCGCGGGGCGGGTGCAGGAGCTGGCGCGGATCCTCGACGAGTCGGGCTACCTGGCCGAGGCGACGCCGCTGCCCGGCGGCGGGTACCGCCTGGCCGAGCACAACTGCGCGATCCTCGCGGTGGCCCGGCGTCACGAACACGCGTGCACCTCGGAGCTCGGGTTCCTGCAGGAGGTGCTGCCCGACGCCGATGTGCGCCGCGTCGCGCACATCGTCAGCGGGTCGACGGCGTGCGTCTACGAGATCCGGCCGCGCGGGTGAGCGCGCAGCGCGGGCCCTCCGCCGAAATCGCCGGTAGCGTGTCGATCGTGGACGATGCCCGCGATTCGGAGTTCGAGGTCACGGTGTCGCGCGAGGAGGGCGCGGTGGTCGTCGCGGTGCGCGGCGAGCTCGACGCGGCCAGCACGCCTGAGATGCAGTCGCGGCTGGCGGCCGAGGCGGGGGCCGGCGGGCCGCTGGTGCTCGACCTGCTCGAGTGCGAGTTCGTCGACTCGACCGGCCTGCACGCGATCATCGACACGCGCGCGGCGGTCGAGGAGTCCGGCGGTCGCTTCGCCGTCGCCTGTACGCCCGACGGGGCGGTGGCCCGGTTGATCGCGGTTGCGCTGCCCGGCATGCTCGACACGCATGCCAGCCGGGCCGCGGCACTCGCTGCGGTCAGATAGCGCCAGCGCCGTGTCAGGTCTAGCCGCCGGGGTCATGCGTATGCTGGCCTGGCCCATGCTTCGCGCCGTCCTGCTGTCCCTGGCCGCTGTCGTCGTCCTCGCTCTGCCGGCGTCGGCCGCCGCCGCCGCGACCCCGCCCACCGCCTTCCCGGTCCAGACCGTCTCGGTCAACGGGGCGACGCTCGCCTACCGCGTGCTGAACCCCGACGAGCAGGGCCGGCCGCTCGTGCTCATCTGCGGGTACGGCTTCACGATGACGGAGTGGGATCCGGCGTTCGTCGAGCGCCTCGCCGAGGGTCGCAAGGTGATCCTGTTCGACAACCGCGGGATCGGCCGGTCCAGCGGGCCGGTCAAGGGGCTGACGATCAAGACGATGGCGACGGACACGGCCCGGCTCATCCGGGCGCTGAAGCTGCGGCGGCCGGACGTGCTCGGCTGGTCGATGGGCGGCTACATCGCCCAGGAGCTGGCGCTCGACTCGCCGCGGCTCGTGCACCGGCTGATCCTGGCGTCGACCGATCCGGGCTCGCCGCACGCGCGGCAGCCGGGGCCGTCGGTGGTCGCGACGCTGACGAACCCGAACCTGACGCCCCAGAGCCTGCTGCCGATCCTGTTCCCGCCCGACCAGGAGGCGGCGGGCGGCGCGTACCTGCAGGCCGTGTCGTCGCAGCCGAACCTCACCGCGGCGGACTTCAGCACGCCGCCTGAGACGATGAAGGAGCAGCAGCTCGCCAACGCCCAGCGGTGGTACGGGCGCGGGCACGGCACCTATGCGCGGCTGACGAAGCTGCGCGCGCACACGTTGATCGGATACGGCACGCGGGACGTGGTCGTGCCGCCCGGGAACGCGAAGCTCCTCGCCAAGCGCATCAAGCACCGGACGCTCATGCGGGTTCCCGACGCGGGCCACGCGTTCCTCTTCCAGGACCCGGCGGCCAAGGCGGCGGCGTTCGCCCGCTTCCTCGATCGCACATGACGGCGGCGGCGTTCCGCCGTCCGGCCGCCGGGATCGCCGCGGTCCTGGCCGCGCTGGCGCTGGTCGCGGTCCTCGCCGGCTGCGGCAGCGACGACAAGGTCAAGCAGGCCAACGCGTACGTCGAGCAGGTCAACGAGGCCCAGACGGCCTTCGCCCAGACGATCCAACGCATCAACCGGCAGGTGACGACGGACTCCACGGCGACGGAGGACCGCAAGACCCTGCACCAGTACATCGCCGCGGTGGACCGGGTCGTCAAGCGCCTGCGCGCCATCGATCCACCCGAGTCGGTCGCCCCGCTGCACGACAAGCTCGTCAAGGCGATCGACGACTACGGCGACGAGGTCGAGTCGGCGGTGAACACGCTCGAGCACCCGACGGCGACCTCGCTGCTCGACGCCCAGCAGAAGCTGCTCGACTCGACCCAGACCGTGACGAAGCAGATCAACTCGACGATCGACCGGATCAACACGAGGCTGCGCAGCTGAGGGCGGCCCGCGGTCCGCGCGTCGTCCTCAGGGCAGCCGCGCGGACGGCGGCGAGTCCGCTCCGAAGACCTCGTCGAGGACCTCGTAGGTCGTCGGCATGCCCAGCTCGTCGCGCAGGCGGCGGTCGACGTCCATCCGGGAGGCGCCGGCGACCGCCATCTCGACGGCGATGAGCTTCGCCGTGGCGGCGACCGCCTCGATCGGCGCGCCGCTCGGCGCCGCGGCCCCGCCCGCCGGCGGTCGCGGACGCGCTCGCAGCGGTGTGTCGGCCGGCGGCACCGCCGGGCTCGGCGCGGGGACGGACCGCCCGGCCGCATCCACCCGCCGCGTCAGCTCGTCCAGCGTGGCCGACAGCTCGTCCAGGCGCCGCCGCGCGGCCTCCGCGGCGCTCAGCACCTGGTCGACAATGGCCAGGAGCTGGCCGGGGGCCGTGGCCGGGATCGGCGCGCTCTGCACCGGGCGCGACCAGTCCTGGCGCGGCGCTTGGGGCGACGCCCCGGCCGGCTCGCTCGCCGCATCGTCCGCGGTGCCGGCCCGTTCGGCGGCCGGCTCGCTCGTCGCATGGTCCGCGGCGCCGGCCGCTCGGCCGCCGCACGGGTGCGGCCCGCCACCGGCTCGCTCACCGCATCGTCCGTGGTGCCGGCCCGCTCGGCTGCCGCGTGGGTGCGGCCCGCCGGCTCCGCGGCGCCCGGCCCAGGCGGCGCCGGGTGCTCGCCGCTCTGGGCGGCCGCGCGCTCGGCGGCCTCGAGGATCGCCCGTGCGCGCGTCGACAGATCCTCGGTCACGGCCCGATCGTAGATGACCGGCTGGCGACCTCGCAGCGGCCGAGGCCGTCAGCCCCGGCTGAACCGCACCGCCGCGAGGAAGACCTCCCAGTCCGTCGATCGCGCCGCGGCCGCGCGGGCGAAGGCGGCCAGGTCCTCGGGCGAATCGTCGGCCCAGTCCAGCACGACCGCCACCCAGACCGCGGCGCCGATCTCCTCCAGCCGTCGCACCGCCGCCAGTGCCTGCGCCGCCGGCCCGTGCAGCGGCGCGAACGCCGGGATCCACACCGCGTCGCCGCGCCACAGCGGCCCGTCGTGGTAGCCGAAGGTGTCCAGGCTCTCGCGGCGGCCGCCGATCACCGGGTAGCGCTTGGCCATCTCCGGCCACTGCCGCCACTCGAAGCGCCCCCACGGCGGCACCAGCACCTCGGGATAGATCGCCGCCGCCGCGAGCTCCGCGGCCGCCTCGTCCAGCCGTTCGCCGAGCGCCGCGGGCTTCAGCCCGACGAGCTCCGACCGCCGCGCCGCACCCGCCCGGCGCGTTCGATGGTCGAGCCCGCCCGCGGCGAACGCCACCCCGTCGCGGCGCAGCTGCGCGAGCTGGTCGAGCTCGCCGTCGTCGAGCGGCCGCCATCCCTCGCCACGCGGCTGGGCCGGCGCGTGCGACACCCGCGGCGTGACCGGCGTCAGATACCGCAGCCCGGCGCCCGCGAGCAGCTCGTGCACGCGGCGGAAGCGCTCGGTCCCGTACCGCTCGGGGTCGTCGGCGGCCAGCGGGTGCGGAAAGGCGTCGATTCGGACCAGCAGCCGCGGCGGGCCTTCGGCGGCATCGCCGAGCACCGCCCGCCGCGCCTGCATCATCCGCGCGACCGTCTCGCCCTCGTAGCTCAGCGCGCCCCGCCGCATGAGCGATGCCTGGTAGCGCCGGCTGATCGCCGACGGCACCCGCCGCGATCGCGTCGCCGCCCGCACCTCGGCCCGGGCGAGGTCGGCCATCCGCACCGTTCCCGCCTCCAGCTCGGGCGCGAACAGCAGCCGCCGGCTGCGCTCGCTGTCGGTGTCGGCGGCCATGAGAGCCCCTATTGTGTCGGAGCCCGTGTCGCCCTTCTGGATCTACACGCAGATCGCGATCGTCATCTTCGTGCTCGCCGGCATCATCATCGGTGCCGTCAAGCTGCTGACCTGAGGTGACCCGCGGGGGCCCGCCTCCCGCCGGCAGATGCTGCATGCCCCTGCCGGCTGCGGGCTGGCGTCGGCACTCCTATGCGGCGCGAGCGCGCAGCGCCGTCGGCGTCGCACTCCTATGCGGCGCGAGCGCGCAGCGCCGCCGGCAGCGGCCGCTCGCCGACCAGCGCCGCCGGCACCACGCGGGTCAGCCACGCCGCGCGGTCGCCGAGCCCGGCCTTGGCGATCTCCGCGTGCAGGCCGGGCGCGCGGCGGCTCGTGTCGTGCGCGTCGGAGGCCACGACGTCCGCGAGGCCGCGATGCACGAAGTCGCGCGCGACGCGCTGCACCGGTCCGCCGAAGTGCCCGACCAGGGCGCCGGCGGTCACCTGCACGAGCGCGCCCGCGGCGACCAGCCCGGCCAGGGTGGCGGCGTCGCGCTGGAAGACCGGGCTGCGCTCGGGATGGGCGATCAGCAGGCGATGGCCGCGCCGCTGCAGCTCGCGCAGCTCGGCCACGACGTCGTCGCCGGCGTGCAGCGGCGCCTCGACGAGCTTCCACGGCCCACCGGCCAGCGACAGCGCGTCGAGCTCGTCGTCGTCGAGCTCGACCGCCCGGGCGAGCCCGATCTCCGCGCCGCGCCGCACGCGCAGCGGGATGCCCTCCTCGGCCAGCGACCGCTCGAGCTCGGCCACGGCCGCCGCGATGCCCGGCGCGTCGTTGGGCATCGTGTGCGTCACGTGAGGGGTGGCGACGACGCAGCGAATGCCCGCGGCCGCGTGCGCGCGCGCCATCTCCAGCGACGCGTCGAGGTCGTCCGGCCCGTCGTCGAGACCGGCCAGGATGTGGCAAGGCAGGTCGATCACGCGTTTATATGATCGCCGCGTCCAGGCGCAACTGTAGGGAGGGTCCCGATGTTCAAGTCGATCGTGGTGGGCACCGACGGCTCGGAGACCGCGTCGGAGGCGGTGCGCCAGGCGGTGGAGCTGGCTCGGGAGATCGGCGCGCGGATCGAGCTCGTCAGCGCGTACGAGCCGGTGTCCCGGGCGCGGCTGCGCGAGGAGAAGAGCCAGACCCCCGACGACCTGCAGTGGATGGTCAACCCGCGCGAGGACGTCGACGCGACGCTCGCGGAGGCGTCCGAGCGGGTCAAGGAGGCGGGCCTCGACGTCGAGACGTACGCGCGCCAGGGCGATCCCGCGGACGCGATCCTCGACGTCGCCGAGGAGACGGGCGCCGACCTGATCGTCGTCGGCAACAAGGGCATGACGGGCGCCAAGCGCTTCCTGCTGGGCTCGGTGCCCAACAAGGTCAGCCACCACGCACCGTGCTCGGTGCTGATCATCCGGACGACGTAGCGGCGTTGGCGTTGATCAGCCCGGAGCCGTAGCGGCGGTCGGGGCCCGGGGCGCCGAGGTCGCGTGCCGTCGCCTTCAGGCGCGCCTCGATCGCGTCCGGGCTCGGGTGGGGGCCGAGCACGCCGCTGGCGATGACCAGCGCCGCCACGCCCGAGACGTGGGGGACCGCCATCGACGTGCCGTCGTAGCCGCCGGGCAGGCCGAAGTTGCGCGGGTTGCGGCCCAGGAACGTCATCTGGTAGATGTCGCGGCCCGGCGGGTCCAGCGGGTGGCAGTTGGGGTCGTCGGGCAGGTCGGCGTCGGCGCCGCCGCCGGGCGCGACGACGTCCAGGCCCGCGCCCTCGTTGGAGAAGTCCGAGATGCAGCCGTGCTCGGTCGTCGCTCCCACCGAGATGACGTACGCGGCGCGTGCGGGGTACGCGATCGAGCGGCCCGCCTCGTTGCCGGACGCGCCCACGATCAGCGCGCCCTTGCGGTGCGCGTAGCGGATCGCCGAGAGCAGGCGCGGGATCTCGTGGGCGCGCACCTCGGTGCCGAACTCCAGCGACAGGTTGATGATGTTCGCGCCGTGGTCGGCGGCGAAGCGCACGCCGCGGGCGATCGTGCGGGCGTCGCCCTCGCCGTTGGCGTCGAGCACCCGCACCGGCATGATCTTCGCGTTGTAGGCGATGCCGACGAGCGCGATCCCGTTGTTCGTGCGCTCCGCGATCGTGCTGGCGACATGGGTGCCGTGGCCGTTGTGGTCGTCGGGGTACGGGTCGTCGTCGACGAAGTCGTAGCCGCGCACGAAGCGCGCCCCGACGAGGTCGGGCGAGATGCGGTAGCGGCCGCGGTTGCGGTAGGCGACGCCGGTGTCGAGCACGGCGACGACGACGTTGTCGGCGCCGGGGTGACCGGCCGCGGCGACGTTCTGCCAGGCGCCGGGGGCGTCGATGCCGAACCCGGTGGCCAGCAAGTTCCACTGCAGCTCCTGCCAGCCGCCGGGGATCGTCGTCCGGCCGGGGTCGTTGGGGGTCGGGACGAGCTCGGTGGGCGGTGCCTGGGCGATGTGCGCGACCGGGCCGTGGGCGTCGGCGGGCGCCACGCCGAGCACGAGCGCGACGGCGAGGGCGGCGACGATCAGGCAGGCGGCGGGGCGCAGACGAGGCATGATGCGGGGCGGATGATGGCGGAGCGCTTCTTCGCGATGGACGATCACTTCATGGGTCTCGCCCTGGGCGAGGCCCGACGCGCACTCCAACACGGCGACGTACCGATCGGCGCGGTGGTCGTGCGCGAAGGCGAGATCATCGGCGCCGGGCACAACGAACGCGAGCTGCGCCAGGATCCCACCGCGCACGCCGAGGTGCTCGCGCTGCGCGAGGCGGCGCGGTCGCTGCGGTCGTGGCGGGTGCTCGACTCGGTGCTCTACGTGACGCTCGAGCCGTGCGCCATGTGCGCGGGCGCGATCGTGCTCGCCCGGGTCCCGCGGGTCGTCTACGGCTGCACCGATCCCAAGGCGGGCGCGGCGGGCTCGGTGCTCGACGTGCTGGGCGAGCCGCGGCTCAACCACCGTCCGGCGGTGGCCGGCGGGCTGCGCGCGGACGAGTGCGCGGGCATCCTGCGGGAGTTCTTCGCGTCGCGGCGCTGAGAAGGCGGCCGGCGGCGGGCACGCCCACCGCCGAACGCGGACCGGCTACTGCTCGTACTTGAACGAGATGCCCAGGCGGACGCGGTAGCTCACGACACCGCTGTCGTCGATCGTCAAGTCCTGGCGGATCACCTCGGCGACCCGCAGATCCCGCACCGTCTGGCCCGCCGTCTCGACCGCTGATCGGGCCGCCGCCTCCCACGACTCGCTGCTAACGCCGATGACCTCGGTAACGCGATAGACGCTGTCGGCCATGCTGCCTCCTTGGGACAGGTGGGATGGACGCTGCGAGTGTCTCACATCGTCAGCGCGGCCAGAAAGGCGTGCCGGTGTCGAGCATGACGTCCGCGTCCAGACGCCCGCCCACGTGCACCCGCGGGACCGCCCAGCCGGCCAGTCACGGGAGCGCCGCGCACGAGCTCGTCGCGGCGCAGGATGAGCGCGCCGCGCCGCGTGACCCGATTTCGCCGCCGTGCAGTCGCCGAACCGCCGGCTCACCGATCCGGCGGCCATGGCCTCCCCGCGACGGTCGCCTGGGCAACCTGGAGCGCCCGCTGCTGTCGCGAGCCGGTCGTCGCGGACGCGACGCGGGACCGCGACCGCGCGCGCGGCGTGGATTGCGCGCACGCGCGCCTCGCCGAGCGGCCGTGGAAGAAGCGCTGGAGGGCCCGCAGCCCGCACGGCGTGCTCGTCAGCACGCTGTGGCCGGCGTTCGGCACGACGACAAGCTGGGCGGTCGTCGAGCGCGCCGCCTCTTGGCGCGCGCCCTCGACGGGCGTGGACATGTCCCAGGCGCCGTTGATGATCAGCGTCGGCACCTGCGGCAGCGGACCGGGCTCCGGTGCGGGGGCGACGTCGGTCGCGGGCCAGCGCCGGCAGGTATCGACGAGACCGTTGTGCGCGGATGTGAACGGGTCGAACGGGGCGAAGCTCGCGGCGGGGAGCGGGTCGACCGCGGCGCTGACGGCGGCCGCCCGCGTGACGGGATCTAGGCCGGACCGCCCCAGGCGCGGCGAGGTCGGCGCACAACGTGGCGGCGTGCAGACCCCAGCTGACGTCGTGGCGGACGCGGGCGAGTTCGCCCGGCGTCCCAGCTCGACGAGGCGCAGCAGCTGCGGCTGGCCGTCGCGCGCCTGGGCCAGCGCCGCGGGGACGAGGGAGAACAGCGCTGGCGGAAGCTCGTCCAGGTGGTCGCCACGTCGAACAGGCCGGGCCCGTCGACGGCCACGCGGACCGAGCTGCGACGCCCGGTCCGCACCCGGCCCCGGATCGGCTGCTCGTTCGCGCGCCGGACGACCGCCGCCAGGTCGTTCGCGGCGGTTGTCGGTGATCCCGTCGCAGGCGCCCCGCGCGCACAGCGCCCGCAGGTCGTGGCCCGCCTGGCGCAGGTTGGCGCGCGCGAGGACGTCGACGCCCTGTTGGGGCAACGCACCGAGTCGAGCACGAGCGCGCTGACCCGGCCGGGGTGCGCCCGCGCGTAGCGCGCGGCGACGTACGTCCCGTAGGAGACGCCGAGCAGAGCGATCCGGTCGGCGCCGAGCGCGACCCGGACGTCCTCGAGATCCGCGACCGACGCGGTCGTCGAGTAGAACGACCGCTGCGCGCCCAGCCGCTCCCCGCACGCCTCGACCGTCCCCGGCGGCCGGACCGTGAAGTCGGTCAGCGCCAGGCGCTGCAGCGACGGGCAGCGCAGCGCGGTCGCACCGGTTCCGCGCTGGTCGAAGAACGCGATCCGGTGGCCGGACGCGGGTCCGAGCAGCGCCGCGACCGCCGACCCGAACTTGAACATCCCCTGGCCGGGGCCGCCGCCGAGCGCGACGAGGATCGGCCCGCGCCCGCGTTGCACGGCGACCGGCAGCTCGAGCGTTCCCGGCGTCGCCCCCGAGCGGTCCAGCGGCACCGTGACCGACGTGCAGGAGAAGCCGTCGAGACAGTCCTGCGCCCCCGCCACCGCTGGCACGGCCGCACCGACCGCGACCGCTGCGCCGACCGCCGCCCAGACTCTCCGTGTCCACCCACCCATCCGCCGGGCACCTTACCCGCGGGGCTGGTTGGCTACGGTGCAGGCGCCTCACGGAGGTGCCGGAGTGGTTGAACCGGGCGGTCTCGAAAACCGCTGTAGCGGTAACCCCGCTACCGAGGGTTCGAATCCCTCCCTCCGCTTCTTGCCGAGCCGTCAGCGCCGCAGGACGAACACGACCTCGTCGATCGCGCACCACGACCACTCTTCGCCTGGCTCGACCGAGCGCAGCACCGGGTGGCCCGCCTCCCCGCGCGTGGCGGCTGGCGTGGCGGTTGGGCGGAGTCGCAGCATCCGATCTTGCCGCAGGTCTGACACATCCGCAGATGGACCCAGTGGCTGCCCGTCTTCAGGCACTCCTCGCAGCCGGGGATGTCGCTGGGCGCGTCGATGATCTGCACCTGATCGAGGTGGGTGCATTGCGGTGCCATGCGCTCTCCGATCCAGCCGTTGTCGTCTGCGCAGCGTACGGGCTAGGCGTCCCCGGCCTACGATGTGGCCCATGAGCTGGCAGGTCTATCTCTCCGGGGAGATCCACACCGATTGGCGGGAGCGCATCGAACGCGGCGCGGCGGCCGCCGGCCTCGACCTCCGGTTCACCGCTCCGGTGACCGATCACGCCGCCTCCGACGCGGCGGGCACCGCCATCCTCGGTGAGCAGGAGCGCCCCTTCTGGAACGACCACATCGGGGCCGGGGTCAACGCCATCCGCACGCGCACGCTGATCGAGCGCGCCGATGTCGTGGTCGTGCGCTTCGGCGAGCAGTACCGGCAGTGGAACGCGGCGTTCGACGCCGGCTACGCCGCCGCTCTCGGCAAGCCGCTGATCACGCTGCATGCGCCCGACCACGACCATGCCCTCAAGGAGGTCGACCGCGCCGCGCGCTCGCCGTCGCGCGAGCCCGAGCAGGTGGTCGACATCCTCCGTTACGCGCTCGCGGGCGTGGCGGCGTAGGCGGCGCGACGCCGGCGACGGCCTGCGCGCCGGCCGCGGGGTGATGTCGCAAAACCGCTAGACGCACGGACCGCGATCGGTCACGCTGTGTGACGTGATCGACGACTTCAACCGTTGCTACGCCGCCATCCGCTCGAAGGACCCGCGCTTCGACGGCTGGTTCATCACCGCGGTGACCTCGACCGGGATCTACTGCCGTCCGAGCTGCCCGGCGATCACCCCCAAGCGCGAGAACGTCCGCTTCTATCCGTCCGCGGCGGCGGCCCAGCAGGCCGGCTTTCGCGCCTGCAAGCGCTGCCGGCCCGACGCCGCACCCGGCTCGCCCGAGTGGGACGGCCGCGCCGACGTCGTGGCCCGGGCGATGCGGCTCATCGCCGACGGCGAGGTCGACCGCGCCGGCGTGCCCGGGCTCGCGGCCCAGCTCGGCTACAGCGTGCGCCAGCTGCAGCGGCTGCTTCTGGCCGAGGTCGGGGCCGGTCCGATCGCCGTCGCCCGCGCCCAGCGCGCCCAGACCGCGCGCGTGCTCATCGAGACCACCGCGCTGTCGATGACCGACGTCGCCTTCGCCGCCGGCTTCCAGAGCATCCGCCAGTTCAACGACACCGTCCGTGCCGTCTTCGCCGCCGCGCCGACCGACCTGCGCCGCCGCGCGCACGCACGAGACGGCGCGGCGCCCGCGGCCGGGACCATCGTGCTGCGCCTGCCGTTCCGCCGTCCGCTGTGCCCCGACAACCTCTTCGGCCATCTCGCCGCCACCGCCGTGCCCGGCGTGGAGGAGTGCAGCGGCGCGACCTACCGGCGCACGCTGCGGCTGGCCCACGGCGCCGGGATCGTCGAGCTGACCCCGGCCGCCGACCACGTCGCCTGCCGCCTGCGGCTCGCCGACGTGCGCGACCTGGCCGCGGCGATCGCCCGCTCGCGCTGGCTGCTCGACCTGGACGCCGACCCGACCGCGATCGACGGCCACCTCGCCGCCGATCCCGTGCTCGAGCCGGTGGTTCGGGCGGCGCCCGGGCGGCGCGTGCCGCGCTGCGTGGACGGGCCCGAGCTCGCGATCCGCGCCGTCCTCGGCCAGCAGATCTCGACGGCGGCGGCGCGCACGTACGCGGCCCGCCTCGCGGTCGCCTGCGGCGAGCCCGTCGAGGACCCGGACGGCGGGCTCACCCATCTCTTCCCGGCGCCCGAGGCGCTGCGCGACATCGCGGTTGCCATGCCGGCCGGCCGCCGCCGTACGCTCGCCGCGTTGCTCGACGCGCTCGCCGGCGGACGCCTGGACCTCGGTCCCGGCTGCGATCGCGACGCGGCGCTGGCCGCGCTCGGCCGCCTGCCGGGCTTCGGGCCGTGGACCATCGGCGTCGTCGCGATGCGCGCCCTCGGCGACCCCGACGCCTTCGTCGCCGGCGACCTCGGCGTGCGCCGCGCCGCCGAGACGCTCGGCCTGCCGTGCACCCCCGCCGCGCTCACCGCGCGGGCCAGCGCCTGGCGGCCCTGGCGCGCGTATGCCGTCCAGTACCTGTGGTCGACTGCCGATCACGAGATCAACCGCTGGCCGGCTCCCTCGATCCAGGAGGCAGCATGATCATCACCACCATCATCGACAGCCCCGTCGGCCCGCTCACGATGACCGCGGTCGACGGCGCCCTGACCCACCTGCACATGCACGAGCAGCGCCACGCGCCGCCGCCGTCGCCCGACGCCCGCCGCGACGATGCGGCGTTCGCCGGCGCGGCGGCCCAGCTCGCCGGGTACTTCGCCGGCGAGCGCACCGAGTTCGACCTCGAACTGGCGCCGGCGGGCACGCCGTTCCAGCGCCGGGTGTGGGACGCGCTGTGCGAGATCCCCTACGGCGAGACGATCAGCTACGTCGAGCTGGCCCGCTGGGTCGGGCAGCCCAAGGCGTCGCGCGCGGTCGGCCTGGCCAACGGCCGCAACCCGCTGGCGATCATCGTGCCCTGCCACCGGGTCATCGCCGCGGACGGGCGGCTCGGCGGCTACGGCGGCGGGCTGGACCGCAAGCGCTGGCTGCTCGAGCACGAGGCGGCTCACCGGCCCGTGCCGGTCGAGGGTCAGCTTCAGCTGCGGTAGCGGTCAGCGAGCGGGCGGGAGCGCGAGCCCGTCCGCGCTGGCGGCGGCGCGCAGGCGGCGGTCGAAGTCTCATCGACACGTCTGACGGTCTGCGCCGCGACGTGCTGACGTGCGCAGCGCGCCGTCCTGTGCCACGCTGGCGCCTGTGCGCAGGGGCCTGGCGGCAGGACTGGCGGCGCTCGCGATGGCCGCGACCGGCTGCGGTGGTGGTGACGAGTCCACGCCGACCGGCCGCACGACGGCCGCCCCCGCCCACGAGGTTGTCGCCCTGAAGCGCTGGACCGGCAGCGATCCGGTCGTCTCCGAGGTGAGGATCGCGTCGAACGGCACCGCCAGCACTCGGCAGGTCGTGGGCGGCCTCACCGGGATGCGCAACGTCAAGCGCCGGATTCCCGCGGACGCCTTCGCGCGCCTGCGCGCGCTGGTCGATCACGCCCGGCTGCGCGGCGAGGACACCGCCGCCGATCCCGCCGGCGGCGGCTACCAGTACATCCTGCGCATCGGCGACCGCTCGGTGCGCACAGCCGACGGCCATCTGGGGCCCGGCGTGCGCCCGCTGATCCGGACGCTAGACCGCCTCTGGGACCGGACGTTCCCAGGCTGAAACCGGGTCAGTCGAGGAAGATGTCGGTCTGCAGCGCGCTCGGGTCGTCGCCGTACGCGTAGGCCGACAGGTCGCTGACGCCCTCCTGCGCCAGCACCTCGTCGTCGATGTAGAAGTTGCCGGTCGCCTGGCGGCTGTCGCGCACGAGGATCGCGTGGGCGGCGTCGGCCATGATCTCGGGCTTGCGCGCCTTCGCCATCGCCGCGTCGCCGCCGAGCAGGTTCTGGACCGCCGCCGTCGCGATGAGCGTGCGCGGCCACAGCGAGTTGACCGCGATCCCGTCGGCGCGCAGCTCCTCGGCCAGGCCGAGCGTCGTCAGGCTCATGCCGTACTTGGCCATCGTGTAGGCGAGGCTCGCCGCGGCCCACTTCGAGTCGAGGTTGATCGGCGGCGACAGGGTGAGGATGTGCGCGTTGGCGGCCTGGCGCAGGTGGGGCAGGGCGAGCTTGGACAGCAGGAACGTGCCGCGCGCGTTGATGTCCTGCATGAGGTCGTAGCGCTTCATGTCCATCTCGGACGTGTTGCGCAGGTCGATCGCGCTGGCGTTGTTGACGACGATGTCGATGCCGCCGAAGCGCTCCGCCGTCTGCGCGACCGCCGCGGTGACCGCCGCGTCGTCGCGCACGTCGCCGACGATCGCCAGCGCCCTGCCGCCGGCCCGCTCGATCTCCTCGGCGGCGGTGAACACGGTGCCCTCGAGCTTGGGGTGGGGCTCGGCGGTCTTGGCCAGCAGCGCGACGTTGGCGCCGTCGCGGGCGGCGCGCAGGGCGATGGCCAGCCCGATGCCGCGGCTGCCGCCGCTCATGATCAGCGTCTTGCCTGACAGGTCGCTCATTCGCGCGAGCGTAGCGGCCGGCCCCGGCGCCGACGAGCCGCTCCGCGCGGCGCACCGTGGAAGCTCCAGCACGGGGCGTACCGGCCCCCGCCGGGCCCGCGCCCGCGCCAGCTCCAGCGCGGGGCGCACCGGCCCCGCCGGGCCGCACCCCGCGCCGACCCCAGCGCGGTGGATATCAGGGCGCCTGATTTGTAAGACTGTTTCCGGGAGCCCGCCGCTGGGCGGGATCGACGTCGGTCGGCGCGCCGCGCCCTGGCGACGGGCGCGCCGGAGAGGAGTGAGGCGCATGGCCCCAAGCACCCTGCAGGAGCTGCTGGACACCGCGGGCAACACCGTCGAGCTGCTGCGCAACTCGCAGATCGGCGCCTACGTGTACCCGGTGGTCCCCTACGAGTTCAGCAACTGGCGCCGCGAGCAGCGCGCGTGGCGCGAGACCGGGGTCCTGTTCGATCAGACGCACCACATGGTCAACGTGTTCGTGCGCGGTCCCGAGGCGCTGAAGATGCTCTCCGAGAGCGCCATCAACAGCATGGCCGACTTCCCGGTCGACATGGCCAAGCAGTTCGTGCCGACCACCCCGGCGGGCCACGTGATCGGCGACGGCATCCTGTTCCACCTCGACGACGAGAAGTTCGTCTGGGTCGGCCGCGCGCCCGCCGCCAACTGGCTCGAGTATCGCGCGCAGAGCGGCGGCTACGACGTCGAGGTCGACAAGGACGACCGCTCGCCGTCGCACCCCTACGGCCGCCCCGTGACGCGCACGTACTGGCGCTTCCAGATCCAGGGGCCGAACGCCTGGGCGGTGATCGAGAAGGTCAACGGCGGCCCGGTCGAGCGGCTGAAGTTCTTCCGCATGGCCCGCATGAACGTCGCCGGCCGCCAGGTGCGCACCCTGCGTCACGGCATGGCGGGCGAGCCCGGCCTCGAGCTGTGGGGCCCCTACGAGACCTACGAGGAGACGCGGGCGGCGATCCTCGAGGCCGGCCGCGAGCTCGGCCTCGAGCCCTGCGGCGCGCGCGCCTATGCCTCGAACACCCTCGAGTCGGGCTGGATCCCGTCGCCCCTGCCGGCGATCTACACGGGCGACGAGCTGCGCGCCTACCGCGAGTGGCTGCCGGCCGACGGCTACGAGGCCACCAACGCGATCGCCGGCAGCTTCGTCTCCGACGCCATCGAGGACTACTACACGAACCCGTTCGAGCTCGGGTACGGGCCGTTCGTGAAGCTCGACCACGACTTCCTCGGACGCGAGGCGCTCGCGCAGATCGACCCGCAGGCGCAGCGTCACAAGGTCACGCTCGCCTGGAACGGCGAGGACGTGGCCAAGATCTTCGCCTCGCTGTTCGACGCCGACGAGGACCCCTACCAGTTCTTCGACCTGCCGATCGCCAACTACGGCGCGTCGAACTTCGACTCGGTGCTCGACCAGGACGGCACGGTCGTCGGCTACTCGATGTTCAGCGGCTACAGCGCCAACGAGCGGCGCGCGCTGTCGCTGGCGACGGTCGACGCGGGCGTCGAGGTCGGCGACCAGGTGACGGTCCTGTGGGGTGAGCCCGACCAGACGGAGAAGAAGACCGTCGACGCCCACCGCGTGCTCGAGGTGCGGGCGCTCGTGGCGCCGGTGCCGTTCGCCGAGGACGCGCGGCTGCGCTACGCCGAGGGGTGGCGGACCGCGACCGGGGCGTAGCGTCGGCCGGGAGCGCGCGGCGGAGTACACTCGAACTCGTGGACACGATTGTCAACAATCGTGACGACGTCGGCTACGCCCGCCTGCGCGAGGAGATCGTCACCGGGCGCCTGCAGCCCAACGAGCGCCTACTCGAGTTGGACCTCGGCGAGCGCCTGGGCGTCGGCCGCGCGGCCATCCGCACGGCGCTCGTCCGCCTCGAGTCCGAGGGCCTCGTCGAGCGCGAGCGCCATCGCGGCGCGAAGGTGCGCCTGGTCGACGAGCGCGAGGCGGTCGAGATCCTCGAAGCCCGCGCGATGCTCGAGGGCCTGGCCGCCCGCCACGCCGCCGCCCGTGCGACGGCCGAGGACGTCGCGCAGCTGCGGGCCATGCTCGCCGGGATGCGCACGCGCCTGGACGCGGGCGACCTGCTTGGCGCCTCCGACCAGAACGCCGCGCTGCACGAGCGCATCGTGGCGCTCAGCGGCCACGCCACCGCCCAGCGGCTCATCTCGACGCTGCGCTCGCAGCTCGTGCGCTTCCAGTTCCGCACCATCCTCGTGCCCGGCCGCCCGCAGCGGTCGTTCGCCGAGCACACCGCGATCGTCGATGCGCTCGCGGCCGGCGACGGCGACGCCGCCGAGGCCGCCATGCGCCGCCATCTCGCGCACGTCGCCCAGACCCTGACCGCCACCTAGACGAGCACCGTGCCCGCCCGCACCCGACCGCCGTTTCGCGCCGACCACGTCGGCAGCCTGCTGCGGCCGGCGTGGCTGCTGCAGGCGCGCGCCGACCACGCGGCCGGGCACATCGCCGCCAAGGAGCTGCAGGCCAAGGAGGACACGGCGATCGTCGAGGCCATCGCCATGCAGCACGACGTCGGCCTGCGCAGCGCCACCGACGGTGAGCTGCGCCGGGCCTCCTGGCACATGGATTTCATCTACGCGCTGGCCGGCGTCACACAGGGCGAGGGCGAGTCCCAGCACGTCCGCTTCCGCAACGAGGAGGCCGAGTGGGAGTACGTGCCGCCCGCGATGCGGGTCGACGGGCCGATCGGCCTGCGCGAGACGATCTTCGGCGACGCCTTCCGCTTCCTGCGCGACCACGTCGACGCGGGCATCGCGCCGAAGCTGACGATCCCGTCGCCGTCGATGGTCCACTACCGGGGCGGCAACGCGTCGATCGATCGATCCGTCTATCCCGACCTCGACCGGTTCTGGGCGGATCTGGCGAGCGCGTACCACGACGAGCTGCAGGCCGTCCACGATCTCGGCTGCCGGTACCTCCAACTCGACGACACGTCGCTGGCCTACGTCAACGATCCCCGCCAGCGCGCGCACATCGTCGCCATCGGCGGCGATCCCGAGCACCTGCACGAGCAGTACATCGCGAACGTCAACCGCGCGCTCGCGGGCCGGCCCGACGACATGACGATCACCACCCACCTGTGCCGCGGCAACCACCAGTCGATGTGGGCGGCCGAGGGCGGCTACGACGTCGTCGCCGAGGCGCTGTTCGGCGACCTCGACGTCGACGGCTACTTCCTCGAGTTCGACGACGAGCGCTCGGGCGGGTTCGCGCCGCTGCGCTTCGTGCCGAAGGGCAAGGTGGTGGTGCTCGGCCTGGTGACGACCAAGCGGCCGCAGCTGGAGTCCAAGGACGCGCTCAAGCGGCGCATCGAGGAGGCGGCGCGGTTCGTGGACATCGACCAGCTGTGCCTGTCGCCGCAGTGCGGGTTCTCGAGCACGTGGGAGGGCAACCGGCTCACCGCCGACGATCAGCGGGCCAAGCTTGCGCTGGTCGTCGAGACCGCCGCCGAGGTCTGGGGCTGAGGCGGATATGGTCCTTGTCGTCGGCATGCTCGGGCTCGGCGAAGCCGGCGGCCTGATCGCGGCCGACCTGCGCGCGGCCGGCGTCACCGTGCGCGGGTACGACCCGCTGCCGCAGACCAGGCCCGACGTGGGCAGCGAGGCCGCGGCGGCCGCCGGCGCCGACGTCGTGCTGAGCCTGACGACCGCGGCGCACGCGCGCGCGGCGGCGCAGGCGGCGGCCGGCGCGCTGCGCGCCGGCCAGGTCTACGCCGACCTCAACACGTCCGGCGCCGCGCTCAAGCGCGAGCTGGCGGCGCTGGTGGCGCCGACCGGGGCGGCGTTCGCGGACGTCGCGCTGATGGCCACGGTGCCTGGCCACGGGGTCCGCACCCCGGTGCTCGCGTCGGGCCCGGGCGCGCGCGAGTTCGCCGCGGCGCTGGGCCCGCTGGGCATGCCGGTCGAGCTGGCGGGCCCGATGCCGGGCGACGCCGCCCAGCGCAAGCTGCTGCGCAGCGTGCTGTGGAAGGGCGTGGCCGCGGCGGTGACGGAGGCGCTGGCCGCCGCGCGGGCCGCCGGCCAGGAGGCCTGGATGCGCGAGCAGATCGTCACGCTGTTCGAGTCGGCCGACGGCGCGCTCGCGCGGCGCATGGAGCAGGGCAGCATCCAGCATGCCGAGCGGCGCATGCACGAGATGCGCGACGTCGCCGCGCTCCTGCACGAGCTCGATGTCCCACCGCGCGTGGCCGAGGCGGCCGCCGCCTGGCTGGAGGAGCTGAACCGTGGCTGACCATCCGGTCCCCAGCGACCGCGCGCGCGAGCTCGTGCGCGGTGCGGTCGACTACCACATCCACGTCGCGCCCGACTTCGTTGACCGGCGCATCACCGACGTCGCGCTGGCCCGCCGCTGCCTGGAGACCGGCCAGGCCGGGTTCGGGCTGAAGTCGCACTACACCTCGACGGCCGAGCGCGCGCAGGTGGTCGCCGAGGCCGTGCCGGGCGTGACGGTGCTGGGCACGATCACGCTGAACTGGTCCGTCGGCGGGCTGAACCCGCTGGCGGTCGAGATCGCCGCGCGCGAGGGCGCGCGGGTCGTGTGGTTTCCGACCGTGTCGTCGGTCAACGAGCAGCACGAGGTGCTCCAGGCCGATCCGAACGGCAAGGTGCCCGTGTGGGTGCGCTTCGAGCTCTCCCTGCGCGAGGCGGGCCTGGCCTGCGCGCCGGTGCCGGTCGTCGACGCGGTGGGCGAGCTGCGGCCCGAAGCGCGCGAGGTCCTCGCGGTGATCGCTCGCCACGAGATGGTGCTCTGCACCGGCCACCTGTCGCGGGACGAGATCTTCACGCTCGTCGACGGCGCGGTGGCGGCGGGCGTGCGCCAGATCGTCGTCACGCACCCCGAGTTCCCGTCGCAGGACGTCTCGGCGGACGACCAGGTTGCGCTGGCCGAGCGGGGGGCGCTGCTCGAGCGCTGCTTCACCACGGCGTACACCGGCAAGGCGCCGTGGGAGGCGTTCTTCGCGGCGACCCGAGCGGTGGGCGCCGAGCGCACGCTGTGGGCCACGGACCTCGGCCAGACGTTCAACCCGCCGGTCGAGGACGGGCTGGCCCTGATGGCCGACCGCTTCCTCGAGGCCGGCTTCAGCGAGGAGGAGGTCGTGACGATGGCGGTCACCAACACGCGGCGGATTGCGGGGCTGCCTTGAGTCGCCGAATCCAGGTCATCGGCGCGCACTCCGCGGACTTCGTCTGGCGCGCGGGCGGCGCGATCGCCGCCTGCACCGCGGCGGGCGGGGAGGCCGAGGTCGTCGCCCTGTCCTACGGCGAGCGCGGCGAGTCCGGCGAGCTGTGGAAGCAGGACGGCCAGACGGTCGACAACGTCAAGCGGATCCGCCAGGGCGAGGCCGAGCGCGCGGCCGGGCATCTCGGGGCGAGCTTCCGCTGCCTGGACCTGGGCGACTACCCGCTGCAGATCGACGGCGACCGGCTGCTGGAGATCGCCGAGGTCATCCGCGCGTTCGCGCCCGACGTGCTCGTCACCCACACCGACACCGATCCGTTCAACCCCGACCACCCGGTGGCCTTCGGGGCCGTCGACCGGGCGCGCTCGCTGGCTGCCGGCGCGGGGGTGGCCAGCGCGTTCGCCACGATCAGGCCGCCGGCGCTGTTCCTCTTCGAGCCCCACCAGCCGGAGCTGTGCCACTTCACGCCGACGACGTTCGTCGACATCACCGCGGTGTTCGAGCGCAAGCAGGCGGCGATGGCCGAGATGCGGGCGCAGCAGTACCTGCAGAGCTACTACGCCGAGCGCGCCGGCCACCGCGGCAACCACGCGCGCCGGGCGTCGGGCGACCAGGACGTGCGCTACGCCGAGGCGTTCCAGCGGGTCATCCCGCAGGTGGTGAGCGAGCTGTGAGCTACGACGAACTGGCGCGGCTCGGCTCGGCCACCATCTACGAGGCCGGCGGCCGCGGCGGCTACGTCGACCTCGACCTGCACCAGATCGTCCCCGGCTCGCGGGTCGCCGGTCCGGCGCGGACCGTCCGCTGCGGGCAGGGCGACAACCTCATGGTCCACGCCGCGATGGCGGCGGTGGCGCCGGCGACGTGCTCGTGCTCACGATGCCCGAGCCGGCGCCGGTCGCGCTGGTCGGCGACCTGCTTGCCACCCAGGCGCAGTTCCACGGTGCCGCCGGGCTGCTGGTCGACGCATCGGTACGCGACGTCGAGGAGCTGCGTGAGATGGGCCTGCCGATCTGGGCCCGCTGGATCCGCGTGCGCGGCGCCACGAAGGACGCGGTCGGCGAGATCGACGTCTCGGTGGTCGTCGGCGGCGCGACGATCAACCCCGGCGACGCCGTGGTGCTCGACGCCGACGGGGTCGCGGTCGTCGAGGCGGCGCGTGTCGAGGACGTCCTCGCCGCGGCGCAGGAGCGTGAGCGGCGGGAGGCGGTCAAGCGCGCGAAGCTGCAAGCGGGCGCGCTCTCATACGACCTCGACGGCCTGCGGGAGAGGGTGGAGGCATGATGGACATCGCACATCTCGGCCCGGCGGAGCTGCTGACCCCCGCCTTCGACGACAGCCTGCGCTTCTTCGTCGACGTGATGGGCATGGAGATCGAGGCGCAGGAGGGCGGCTCGGCCTACCTGCGCGGCTGGGGCGACTACCAGCGCTACTGCCTCAAGCTCACGGCGTCGCAGACCTCGGGCCTCGCCGTCCTCGGCCTGCGCGCGAGCAGCCCGGAGGCGCTGGCGCGCCGGGTGGCGATGGTGGAGGCGACCGGGCTCGGCGAGGGCTGGCACGACGGCGACCACGGCCGCGGGCCGTCCTATCGGTTCCGCGATCCCGACGGCCACCCGTTCGACCTCTACTACGAGGTCGAGCGCTACTCGCCGCCCGAGCACCTGCGACCGTCGCTGAAGAACCAGCCGCAGCGCTACACGGCGCGGGGGGCGGCGGTCAAGCGCCTAGACCACTGCAACATCCTGGCCGCCGACGTGCGCGCGAACCGCCTGTTCGCGACCGACACGCTCGGCTACCGGCTCTACGAGCGCATCGAGCTCGACGACGGCACCGAGTCGGGCGCCTGGATGAGCGTGACGATCGCTGCTCACGAGCTGATCTACACCGCCGACGCCTATCGGGCGCACGGCCGCCTGCACCACCTCGCGTTCTGGGTCGACACGCGCGAGGAGTGCCTGCGCGCCGCCGACATCTTCCTCGAGAACGACGTCCACATCGAGGCCGCGCCGTCCAAGCACGCGGTCGCGCAGGGCTTCTTCCTCTACGGCTACGAGCCGGGCGGCAACCGCATCGAGGTGACCACCGGCGGCTATCTGCAGTACGACCCCGATCCTCCGGTCGTCGTCTGGACCGAGGCCGAGCGCAAGCTCGGCCAGGCCTGGCGCGTCAAGACCGTCGAGACGTTCCACACCTACGGCACCCCGCCGGTGCAAGCCCCGGCCGCCTGAACCGCGGGTCAGGACTGGCCGGTAGACGCCGGCGGCAGCTGCCCCTGGCTCGGCGCCGGCGCGGCGGCGCTCGGGGCGGCCCCCGTCGCGCTGTCGTCGTCGCTGCTCGCTTGGCTCGTCTGGCCCGACTCCGCGCTCGGCGCCGAGGCCAGCGACGAGTCGTCCCGGACGGTCAGGTACACGATGCCCCACAGCGCGAGGAACGCGGCGACGCTGCCCGCCACCACCCGACGGCGCAGGCGGCGGACGCGCGCGCGGCGATCAGGAGGTGGGGTAGGAGGTGAAGATGCGGTCGGGGGCACGGATCGGCTCCTTCGGTCGAGCGGGCGGGGGTGGGGGCGGGGCGGCGACCGCCACCGGCCGCCGCGTCATCAGGCGCGCCGCGAGCAGGCCCATCGTCGGGCCGACCGCCAGCGCGACCAGCGCGAAGAACCAGATGCGGCCGCGGTCGCTGCCCTCGCCGAGCGCGTGCACGACACCGAGCAGCCAGGCCAGCGCGGTGAGGCGGTGCAGGCTGCGCCACCGCGCGGTGCCGATGTGGCGGCGGGCATAGAACGACAGCCCGAGCACGCCGAGGCCCCACGCGCCGATGATCCCCGCCGCCGTCCACCAGCGTGCGTAGCTGGAGACGAACGGGATCGCGATGTCGGCCAGCGACGGGCGCAGGTAGCTGTCGCCGAGCAGGGACAGGCCGTGGACGGCCAACGCGCCGAGCGTGGCCAGCGAGAGGATCTCGTGCAGCGCGCGCACATCCTGGGCGCGGCGGCCATGGATCAGCCGCCCGCCCATCAGCAGTCCCGCGGACACCGCCAGGCTGGCGAGCAGCAGCGCCGTGACGCCGGCGGCGCGGCTCGTGATCCAGAAGAGATGGTGGTCGGCCGTCACCGCGCCACCAGATGCGGGCGGCCGTCGGCGGTCACGAACAGGCCGCCGTCGGGCAGGTGGATGGCCGTCTGGCGGGGCCCGGCCAGCAGCGCGGCCTTGGCGCGCACCTCGGCCACGGCGCCGCGTGCCGCGAGCGCCGTGGCCTGCACGACGCCCGTGTCGGCCGGCGCGCCGGTGCGCGGATCGATGAGATGGTGGCCGCCGGCCCAGCGCCGGCGCGTCACGCCGCTGGTGGCCACCGCGCCGGCGGCCAGATGGAAGCGGTGCAGCACGCGCTCGTCGTCGAACGGGTCGCGCACCTCGACGGCGCGTGCCCGCCCCGCGGTGCCGCCGAGGCGCAGATCGCCGGCGCAGTCGACGACCCACGACGGGCAGCCGCGCAGCGCGCCGGCCATGCGGTCGGCGGCGAGCCCCTTGCCGAGCCCGCCGCTGTCGAGCCGCACGCCCGGCCGCCGCACGACCGTGCCGTCGCGCACGCTCACGGACCGCCAGGCACCGGGCAGCGGGCCGTCCGGCGCGGGGTGCGCGCGCGAATCGGCTCGCTGCGACCCGCTGGCGCCCGGCGCCGCAGCGTCGACGGCCGCCGGCTCGGCAGCGCGGCGCGCCGGATCGAAGTGCTCGCGATAGCCCGCCGCCTCGACGGCGTCCAGGCACGTTGCGTCGACCAGCCCGCCGGACGCCTCGCCCGCCCACCGCACCAGCGCGGCGAACGACCGCATCAGCTCGCTCGCCGGCACCTCCGCGCGCGGGTCGGCGTTCAGGCGGCACAGCTCGCTGTCGGCCTCGAAGCGCGTGAGCCGCCGGTGCACATCCTCGGCGATCGCCCGGGCGCCGGCCAGGGCGCACGCGACCGCCAGCCGGTCGCCGCCGCCCGCTCCGACCGCGATCGTCGTACCGAAGCAGGCAAACCGCCGGTACGCCTCGGCGGAAGGTGCAGCGGCGGCGGGCATCGACATGGCCGACAGCGTGCGCGCGCCCGCTCAACGGACCATCATGCGACGCTGAGAGCTTGCTGAATGTCGCGGTCGGCTACGCGGCCTGCTCGGAGGACCGGTCGGTCGCCGCGTGCTCGCTGCGCAGCGGCCGCTCCTCCAGCGCCAGCGCGAGCACGACGCCGATCGCCGCGATCACCGCGGTCGCCAGGAACACCGCGTGCAGCGCCGTGGCCAGCGCGTCGTGCGTGCTCGCGCTCAGCTCCGGCGCCACCCGCCCGCCCTGCAACAGCCGGTTGGGATCCACGCGCTGCGCCGCGGTCCCGAGGCGGTCGCTCAGCTCGGCCGCGAGCCGGTTGGTCAGCAGCGCGCCCAGGCCCGCCACCGTCAGGCTGCCGGCCATGGACCGGAAGAACTGCAGGGCCGCGGTCGCTGTTCCGAGCTGCGGCACCGCGACCGCGTTCTGGGTCGCCACGACGTAGGCCTGCACGCTCAGGCCCATCCCGGTGCCGGCCACCACCAGGAACACCACGGCGATCGTGTGCGAGCTGCCGGCGCCCAGCAGCGTCAGCAGGCCCACCCCGACGAGCACGCACACCGCCCCCGCGATCGGAAACACCCGGTAGCGCCCGGTGCGCGTGATCGCGTGGCCGGTCACCGTCGCCGCGATGACCCAGCCGCCGGAGAAGCCGATCAGCACGAGCCCGGAGACCGTCGCCGAGTCGCCGAGCACGCCCTGCAGGTAGACCGGCACGTAGATCGACACCGCGAACAGCACCGCGCCGATGACGGCGTTCGCGCCGGCCGAAACCGAGAACACGCGGTTGCGGAACAGCCCGAGCGGCAGGATCGGCTCGGCCGCCCGGGATTCGACGACGACGAACAGCGCGAGGCCGAGCACGCCGGCGACCGCCGCACCGATCACCTCCGGCGAGCCCCACGGGTAGGTCGTGCCGCCCCACACCGCCGCGAGCAGGATGCACGTGATCGCCGCGCCCAGCACCGCGGAGCCGGCGTAGTCGATGCGGTGCTCGCGGCGCTGGACCGGGACGTGCATCGTGCGCACCACCACCGCCAGCGCGAGCAGCCCGAGCGGCAGGTTGATGAGGAAGATCCAGCGCCACGACACCGCGTCGGTCAGCGTGCCGCCGACGAGCGGCCCGGCGACCGCCGCGATCCCCCACATGCTCGTGATGTAACCCTGGTAGCGGCCGCGCTCGCGCGGCGGGTACAGATCGGCGACGGCCGTCTGCGCCAGCGGGATCAGCCCGCCCGCGCCGAGGCCCTGCAGCCCCCGGAACACGATGAGCTGGCCCATGCTCTGCGCGATGCCGCACAGCAGCGAGCCCACGACGAACACGGTGATCGCGACGACGAACAGCTGCCGCCGACCGTAGAGATCCGACAGCTTGCCGTACAGCGGAACCGTGACCGTCGACGCCACCAGGTACGCGGACACGACCCACGACAGATGCTGAAAGCCGGCGAGGTCGGTGACGATCCGCGGCAGGGCGGTGGCGACGATCGTCTGATCGAGCGCCGCGAGCAGGGTGGCGAGCATGATCGCCCCGAACGTGACGGCCCGGCCGCGCATCGTTCGAGAATACGTCGGCCCGTCTTGCCGGCGAGTCGCGGCTCTACGCTCAGGCTCGTGGGTACCAGGAGCTGAACAGCGAGTGGAGGGCTAGATGGACGACGAGATGCTGGAGCGGCTCGCCGACCTCATCGTCGGGGTGGGCGCCAACGTGCAGCCGGGACAGGTCGTGGGGCTGGGCAGCGAGCCGGGCAAGGAGCCGCTGGCCCGCGCGATCGCGCGCTCGGCGTACCGCCACGGCGCGAAGTTCGTCGACGTGGCCGTCTGGGACCTGCACGTCAAGAAGGCGCGCATCGAGCTGTCGCGCGAGGAGGACCTCGAGTACGTGCCGCCGTGGTTCGGCCAGCGGGTGCTCACCCTGGGCGACCTGCGCGGTGCCCGGATCGCGCTGAGCGGTCCGGTCGAGCCGACCCTGTTCGCCGGCCTGCCGCCCGAGCGGCTGGGCAAGGACCAGCTTCCCTTCGTGCCCGAGGCGATGAAGGTCGTCAACGACCGCACCGTCAACTGGTGCGTGGCGCCGTGCCCGACCGTGCAGTGGGCGACGTTCGTGCACCGCGACCTCGAGCCGGCCGCGGCGTTCGCGCGCCTGAACGAGCAGCTCGTGCGGATCATGCGCCTCGACGAGGACGACCCGGCCGCGGCCTGGCGCACCCGGGTCGCCGACATCGCCGGCGCCGCCGCACGCCTGAACGAGCGCCGCTTCGACGCCATCCGCTTCCGCGGCGAGGGCACCGATCTGCGGGTCGGCCTGCTGGCGTCCTCGACGTGGACGGGCGGGGCGATGTGGACACCGGTGGACGGCATCACCCACATCGCGAACCCCGACCGAGGAGGTTCACCGCCCTCGACCCCCAGCGCGTCGACGGCGAGGTCCGCGCGACGAAGCCGCTCGTGCTCGGTGGGACGACGATCGAGGGCCTGCGCGTGCGCTTCAGGAGGGCGGGGCGCGCCGCCGCGATCACGGCCGACACCGGTGGCGAAGGAGGCGATGACCCGCCGCGACGCCGGCGTGCTGCCCGGCTCGGAGAGCCCGCCCTGGTCGACCGCGAGAGGGTCGCATCGGCCCGATGGACACGGTGTTCTACGACACGTTGCCGACGAGAACGCCGCCAGCCACATCGCGCTCGGCGCCGCCTACGAGCTGACTGGTCGACGACGCGGCCGACCTGGAGCGCATCAACCGCAGCGACATCCACATCGACTTCATGATCGGCTCGCCCGAGATCGCAGGTCGATAACGGCTCGACGCCGACGGCAGCGCGACCCCGGTGCTGCGCGACGGCGTGTGGCAGATCTAGGCCGGCAATGTCGACGGCGACGACCTCGAGGTCGGGAACACCGCTTTCTCGAAGTCGCTCGGGTTGGCCGTGTAGACAGGAAGCGGTTCGCGAGCGCGATGGCGGCAATCAGCGTCGTAGGCGTGCCGCCGGCTTGCGTCCCGCTTCGCGCAGCGCCGTCGCGACCTGCCCGAACGCACGTGCCGCGGCGGCATCGAACGGCAGCGGGGTGAAGTCGGCCTCGGCCTGCTGAACCAACGCCCGCCTCGCGGCCTCGTTCCTCGGGGAGTCCGCTGACCAAGGGGCCGACCGACAGCCGGCGAGCGTGATCGCGGTGATGAGCGGCTTCGGCGGGCAGCGGCGCTCGGATCGTCGAGGTGGCGCAGAAGGATGACGGTTGACGTCGAGGATCCCGCGCTGGTGATGCGCGCCGCTCAAAGCGTGGGATCCAGGAGCGTGTCGAGGTCCGCGCGCAGCGCCACGGGATCGACCGGTGGCAGGTGTCGCCAACGAGCGATCAGCGCTGCGGCCGCCAGCGGGGCGGACGGGACTGGACGCAGCTGTGCAACGGCCTTGCCAGCGCGAGTGATGGTGATCGCCTCTCCGGTGGCGGCGCGGTCGACGACGGCGCCGCCATGGTTTCGCAGTTCCCTGATCGTCACTTCGGCCACGAAGCGCAATGTATCACGCGTGAGTCACGTCGCTGTGAAGGTTCGCGAGGTGAGGCGGTCGCTACGCTTCACCGCGGCCGCGGGCCCCTGGAGAGGTGCCGGAGCGGTTGAACGGGCGGCACTGGAAATGCCGTGACGGGGGTCAACCTCGTCCGAGGGTTCGAATCCCTCCCTCTCCGCCATTCGATCGACGTGCGAACCCGCCCCCGCCAGGGGAGTCGAGGTTCAGCGTCGTGGTGCGCGTCCACGTCCTCGAGCGGCGTGCCACGGGATAAGTGAATATGCGTTAGGCTCCTTGGCATCAACTGCTGAGGAGGTCCGATGGCGGATGTCGTGGTCGCGGGCGTCGGCATGATCCCATTCGTGACGCCGCGCAACACCCAGCCATATCCCAAGATGGGTGCTGAAGCGGCGCAGCGGGCGCTGGCCCGACGCGGGGGTCGACTATGACCTGATCGAGCAGGCGTTCGTCGGCTATGTGTATGGAGATTCGACCAGCGGCCAGGCAGCGCTGTACGGCGTCGGCCTGACCGGCATCCCGATCGTCAACGTCAACAACAACTGCTCGACCGGCTCGTCGGCGCTGTTTCGGCCTCGCCAGGCGGTGCCGCGGGCGCGCTGGACTGCGCGCTGGCGCTCGGGTTCGAGCAGATGCAGCGCGGCGCGCTGGCCATGACGTGGTCCGACCGGCCGAGCCCGTTTCGCCGAGTTCGACGCGGTCGTCGATGGACTGCAGGAGCGCACCGATGCGCCGTTCGCGGCGCGCTACTTCTCGGCGGCGCCGGCGCCGACTACGCGAAGCAGTACGGCATCTCGAGGAGGTGTTCGCGCGGATCGCCGTCAAGGCCCGCACGCACGCGCCAACAACCCTACGCCGTCTCCGCGATCGCGTCACGCTCGAGGAGTGCTGGCCTGCCGCGCACTACGGGCCGCTCACGCCTGCAGTGCTGCCCGCCGACGTGCGCCGCGGCGGCGGTCGTGGAAAAAGCAGCCCAGGCTTCGCTCGCCGCCACGGGCTGCGCGGCGACGTGGTGATCCGCGCGCAGGCGATGACCACCGACACGTCCTCCAGCTTCGCGAGCGGCGACATGCGCGCGGTGGTCGGCTACGACATGAGCCGCGCCGCGGCGACGCGCGTCTACGCGGACGAGGACGCCGGCGTGGGCCCTGACGACCTCGACGTCGTCGAGCTGCACGACTGCTTCACCACCAACGAGCTGATCACCTACGAGGCGCTCGGCCTCACGCCTGCGGGCACGGCTGAAGGTTCATCGCCGACGGCGATAACACCTACGGCGGTCGCATCGTCACCAACCCGTCGGGCGGGCTGCTGTCGAAGGGGCACCCGCTGGGAGCGACCGGGCTGGCGCAATGCACCGAGCTGGTGTGGCAGCTGCGCGGCGCGGCCGGACCGCGCCAGGTCGAGGGGGCGCGCCTGGGCCTGCAGCACAACATCGGCCTGGGCGGCGCGGCGGTGGTCACGCTCTACGAGGCGGTCGGCCGGTGACGGTCGACGCGCAGCGGGCGCGGGCCTACCGCTTTCGCCCCCATGTCGTCGAGGTCGAGCGCGCGCAGCTCGTCGACTTCGCCGACGCGACGGGCCAGACCGATCCGGTCTACCTCGACGTCGATGCCGCGCGCGCGGCGGGCCACCCGGACCTGCCGGTGCCGCCGACCTTCTTCTACTGCCTCGAGCTGGGCGCGCCCGACGCGCTCAGCCACCTGTCCGACCTCGGCGTCGACCTCGCTCGGCTGGTGCACGGCGAGCAGGCGTTCCGCTTTCACGCGCCGGCCCATGCCGGTGACCGCCTGGCGCTCCACACGCGCATCGCCGACGTCTACGAGAAGGCCGGCGGGCGCCTGCAGCTCCTCGTGCGCGAGACGTCCTTCATGCGCGAGGAGGCCCTTGTCGCGCAGAGCACGACGACGCTGGTGCTGACCGGCGCGGACGCATGAGCACGCGCTGGCCGCCCGGCGACGCGCTCCCGCCGCTGGAGCCGGGGCCGATCGGCCGCGGCACGCTGGCGGCCTTCGCGCGCGCCTCGGGCGATCCGAACCCGATTCACCTGGACCCGGCCTTCGCACGCCGCTCGGGTCACCCGGATGTGTTCGCGCACGGGATGCTCTCGATGGCCTACGTTGCGCGGATGATCACGGACATCGTGGACCAGGCGGACCTGCGGTCGCTGCGCGTGCGCTTCCGCGCGGTCACGCCGCTCGGCGCGAGTCCGCGCTGCACGGCCACCGTCGCGTCCACCGACGGGGCGACCGCTCAACTCGACCTCGCCGTGGCGCTGCCCGACGGGACGGTCACGATCACCGGATCCGCGGTGGTCGCGCTGGACTGAGCGCATGTCCGCGGCCGCCCCCGCCCCCGGCACACGGCCGCGCAACCGGCGCACGCTCGTGCTCGCGGCGGCGCGCACGCTGTTCGCGCGCGAGGGCTTCGCCCAGGTCTCGATGGCGCGGGTCGCCGCCGCCGTCAACGTCTCCGCCGCGGCGCTCTACCGCCACTTCGCCCGCAAGCAGGAGCTGCTGGCCGAGGTCGTCGCCGAGGCGCTCGAGCACGTGGAGGCGCAGGCGTCCGACGGGGGCGACGATCCGCAGGTCCTCGCCGTCACGCTGACGGAGGCGGTGCTGGCGCGCCGCGAGCTGGGCGTGCTGTGGCAGCGTGAGGCGCGCGCGCTCGACCCCCCGGCGCGGGCGGCGCTGGCCCAGCGCCTGCACGCGCTCGCGACGCTCGTCGCCGCGCGCCTGCGGGCCGCGCGCGACGACCTGGACGCCGAGCGGGCCGAGACCCTGGCCTGGCTGGCCCTGAGCGTCCTGGCCAGCGTCGCCTACCACCGCGTCCCCGACCGAGCCGTCGCGCGCACGCTGCCCGCCGTGCTGGGCGACCTGTTCGCCGCGCCGGTCGCCGCCCGGCCGCCCGTCCCGCCCGAGTCGCCGCGGCTGCGGCCGCGCTCACGGCGCGAGCAGGTGCTCGAGACGGCCATCACCCTGTTCGCGGCCCGGGGATACGCCGCGGTGACCCTGCAGGACGTGGGCGCGGCCGTCGGGATGGCAGGGCCCAGCGTGTACGGCCACTTCCCCGACAAGGAGGCGATCCTGCTCGCGGGGCTGGAGCGGGGTGCCCACCGCCTGCAGTTCGATCTGGCCACGGTGCTGCGCGCGAGCGCGACACCGCGTGACGCGCTGCGCGGGCTGACCGCGTCCTACGTCGACTTCGCCGTCGCCGATCCCGACCTGGTGACGATGATCGTGTCCGAGAGCGGGCATCTGTCCGAGCCCGATCGCCACCGGGTCCGGCGCATGCAGCGCGAGTACGTCGACGAATGGGTCGCCCTGCTCGGGCCCACCGAGGACGACGCCCGCGTGCGCGTACACGCCGCGATCACCGTCGTCGACGACGCGGCGCGCAGCCGCCGCTGGCGAGACCGCGAACGCGCGCGTCCGGCGTTGGTCGACCTCGCCCTGCGCGTGCTCCTGGGCGGCGCGGCGCCCTGACGTCGCGCGTCTCGCTGGACAACGTCGCGCCAGTTACGTACGCTAAACGTTCGTAACATGACGAGGAGCTGCATGTTTCAAGAGCCCACGGTGACGGAGATGCTGGACGCGATTCGCGAGCACCTCCTGGACGAGGTCGTGCCGGAGACCTCCGGGTCGGTCCGGTACCACGCTCGAGTGTCGGCCAACCTCCTGGCGATCATCGCCCGCCAGCTGGACGCCGGCGCGGCGCAGGAGGCGAGCGTCGCCGGGCTGCTCGACGAGCTCGGCTGTCGCTCCGAGGCAGAGCTGGCCGCGCGCGTCCGGGCGGGCGAGCTGCCGATCTCGCCCCCGATCGTCGCCGCCGCGCGCGCCATCGCCGAGGCCGAGCTCGCCGTCAACAACCCTCGCTACCTGCGTTCCACCGACGCATGAGCGAGATCGAGCTGGCGCTCGACGGGCCGGTGGCCACCGTCACGATCCGCCGGCCGCAGCGCCGCAACGCGCTCGACAGCGCCACCATCCGCCAGCTGGGCGCGGCCTTCGCGGCGCTCAAGCGTGACGACCGCGTGCGCGCGGTCGTCCTCACCGGCGCGGGCGGCGCCTTCAGCGCGGGCGGCGACCTGCAGGAGGACATGGCGGCGCTCACGCCGGATGCGCGCATGCGCGACGTCACCTGGGCGGCCGAGGAGCTGGCCGCCATCGCCGCTCCGGTCGTCGCTAAGGTCGATGGTGCCGCGATGGGCGCGGGCTGCAGCCTCGTGCTCGCCTGCGACCTGGCCGTCGCCAGCACCCGCGCCACGTTCGGGCTGCCGTTCGCCAGCCGCGGGCTGTCACCGGACTTCGGCGCCTCGTGGCACCTGACCGCGGCGCTCGGGCTGCGGCGGGCGACGGCCCTGTGCCTGCTCGGCGACCGGCTCGACGCGCAGGAGGCGCACGCGCTGGGCATCGTGCAGCGGGTCGTCGAGGCCGAGGCGCTGGACGCCGCCACCGGCGAGCTGGTCGAGCGGCTCGTGTCGGCGCCCGCGCAGGCGCTGTGGCGCACGAAGCGGCTGCTGCGCGAGAGCGCAGCGCAGGGCTACCACCGGCAGCT
>JAWKKD010000018.1:0-81756 GCA_041393435.1 Solirubrobacterales bacterium
TGGCCGTGGAGGAGTCCCCCGATGGACATCATGCGGCCGCGCTTGCACTGTTGAATCCTGAGTCGACGCCCTACCCCATGATCAGCCTATGTTCCCGAACGTCGGAAGGCTGGATCGAGGAGGAGCTCACTGAGCAGGGTGGCGGCGGCTGTGCCCAGGTCGACGGGTCCTGGTGCTGCTCCGCGTCCGGACAGGTAGAGCCGGGCACCGCCGTCTGCGTTCAGTACGCAGGGTTGCCGCCGCGTACTGTGTGCAGCACTCCGTCTGGGTGGTACTTCGCGACCGTCTGGCCGGCTGGCGGACCGCTCGGCTGTCCGATCATTTCTATTTGTCGTTAGCCGGACCGTTCGCCGTATAGCGGTTCCTGAAGTACCCCGTCAGCGTGTACGCGACAGGTGAGATAGACCTCTGTCGCACCCCCCAAGTACCGCGTCTCCTGGGCGGTCAGGCCCTTGACCTGCTCAACTATGCGACCGCTTTCGATCAGCACTGCTTCCGAACAGCCCGCTTGCGTGAAACGGATCGGAGGACTCACGGCGCTCACTGGCTTGGACGTACGGTCTCGGCCCTGACGTCGCTCCGGCCCTCTTCAGAAGGGCGACCGCTCCACCCGCCGCACGCATCCGTCGAACGTCTCGGGCATCCTACCTTCGGATCGGTCCACAACCAAGGTCGCCTTCCAGCATGAACTGTGGGCCGTCACCGTCGCGCGAGATCGCGCGAAGCCGCTGCCGGCCTTGTCACCGACCGCGCAACTCCAGGCCGCGTCTGGCGCCTCCCCCGGCTTCTTGCAAGGGCCACCAATGTCGGGGAAGGCCGAGCCCGCGACACGACTTACGGACTGAAACAGCGACCGTTCGTTGACCGATCCATGCACGAGGGTTGCGGCGAGCACCGCATAGACACCGATCAGGCACAACACGACGACAACGGAAGCACCGAGCGTGACGAGGGCACGGACCGTCCAGCGCACGAGTCTCGGCTTGGACGGTGAATCGCTACTCATGGAACTGTTCATCGGGTCGGCGGCAGCCTGGGCCACGCCCCGCGGCCCGGACTTATCGCGTCATGCCACGCTACATATCGTTGCAATGGGACTTGGCTCCGGGCTTGTCGGGCGAGCTCGTCCGGAGGATCCAGTAGAGCTGGCGCGGGCCGGGCCCGCCGAGACCCCACGAGCTTGCCTCCTGGTGCCGACACATCGCCGGGCATAGCTGGCGCTCGGTGCGCTTCGGGTATTCACGGGCGAGCACTCCCCAGCAACGTGGTTATTGAGGGGCTCCATGTCGTGGTGCGCCCCTGACCCGCCGGCCTCGCGCGCATCAGCGTACTCCTCACCAGGCGTGTCTCGCTTAGCGGGGAACAGGGCGCCCAGAATGTCTCCACGCTGTGCGTGAGCAAAGCCGTGAACAACGAATGCCGGAAGCTGTAGGTGCGCGGCTGCGAGACGCGCGAGGTCGACGGCTGCGTCGAGGTCTTAATGTCGTTGACCACTTCGCTGCACACCGGCGCCGTGGTGCGCGGCCGGGCAGCTTGCTCCTGCGCCTGACGTAGCGCCGGCGGAGACGCCGCGGGCAGCCGTGTGACGAGGTGCGGTGTCGCCCACGGCCGCTGGTGCTGTGGCCGCCGGCCGTGACGCGGGGCGATGAGGCTCGCTAGGCAGCCGGTACGTCGAGGCGCCCGGTGAGCGTGGAGAGCATCGTCGCAATCCTGGCAGCGGCTAGGTATGCTCGTCTCGTGCCTGATCCACCCGTGGGCACCGCCATCCTCAATTGGAGGACGCCGGTCGGCGCGTCGTTGCGTTACCAGGCGTTCTTGAGCCGTTCCGGGCCCGTGCGGGCGTCAGCCGGAACGTCAAACATTTCGCGATGCCCCCACGCGTTGGCCTGGTGTCGATCGCACGCGGCGATGACTGTCGAACGGACAACAGACGGCGCGCGGTGCACGCTCACCGCAGGGAGGCTCGCACCGCCATGGGATCCGCACCTTCCTGAGGCTCGACGAACCATCGTTCGTGGCGGGGACTCTGCGCGGCTTGCGACGCAGTCTCACGTGGACGGGGGTATACGCCCGACCGTTAAGTCCTTGGGCGGTCGGACACCCGTGCCGTTCTGCATCCCGCGTTCGTTTGCGGTTGAAGGTCACAGGAACCGGCAGACAGGCGTGAGTTGAATTGGCAGCGCACCGCATCGCTGACGATCGGCCCGTTCGCCACATGGGGGCGCAAGATCCGTCATGGCATTCCCGGCAATCCATGAGGAAACGCGCCCCACTCGGCTTCTTCCTGGTCGCCTGATTGGTCCCCGGAAGCGGGAGCTGGCACGCGACCATCCCATCGTTTCAGCGCTGGATTCCACGGAGGCGCCATGTCTCCCGCGGAATACGTTTCGTTCGCACCGAACCACTGCAATATGACGATCGCTGACCAGGCTCTTGCCCATCGCAGCGCATCGTCGATGTTCTCAAACTCAGCCTCCTCGCACGTTTCGACAGCGTGATCCGCTGATCCGTCGGTCAGTGCCTGCAAGCATAAGCCAGTCCGGCTCACCCGAAACATCTTCGAGCGCTACGACCCACCCGAACGCTTGGAGATCACCACTCATACGTCAGCGATAGTTGCATTCGTTCCGGTCTGCCGGCTTCGTAGCCAGATGGGTTCTGCAGGTGAACTCATCGCTCGTTAGATGGTCGCTGTTGATGGACGGGATGATCTGCACGTAACCGGGCTCGTCGGAGCGCTCATCGATCGACCAGCTGGCCTTTGGGCCTCAGATACGCCCAGGTGTTGATTCGATGCCCATACCCCAGTGGATGGAAGAAGTTGTGCGTACCCCTTCTCTGCAGCACCGGTCCTCCGAGGAACGTCCACCTTCTCGCTGCGGTTGTCGTCAGGGACGCTCGATCCGAACATGGTGGCACTGCATCTTGTACAACTCGGTGTAGTCAATGCCCGCCACGCGGCGCATGGACACGTAGTTCCTGGACTGATTCTTTATCAGCGGTGCATGCGGCGGGCGCTGTGTCCGAGCGATGTGCCCCACCTGAGATGCACCGTTCCGACAGCCTGACCATTTGTCTTCCAGGAGATGAACTGGCTCCAGCTGCGGTTGTAGTCCCGCTCCTCGTACTTGGCCGCGCTTGCCACCGGCCCTGGATCGGGCGGCGAATCGGGCGCGTCTTCCGGAGCCGGTAACGGTTGCCGTCGTGGTGTTGGCAGCGTCCTCTGGCAGTCCGCCGTCGGGATCTTCGACAACTCGCGCCGGCGTGATCGCACAGACCGGCCACTCGCCGTCGGATGCAGCTGCGAACCAGGGCGCGTCTGCTCAAGACGATCCCGAGCCGCCATCGCCGCGTTTTCGTCCGGGCCGCAGACGTGTAGGCGCGGTGGTCGCCAAGTCATGAACAGAGTCCTTGGACTCAGCCATGACTCCCATGTGTACCTGGCCCACATCGACCCGGGCGGCAAGGAGAGCGTCGCGTCACGGGCACCCGCCGTATCCGGGCACTTGACGCCGGGAACGTTGGTCTCTAGTGCCCACACCTCGCCATCGATCGAGACGTATCGGCGAGCGCCGGATCAACGTCAACGGCTCTCGTGGTCAAGCTATACACACAGTGCCGATGCTGTGTCGCGCGCATCCCACAGCGACCCCGAAAACTGGATCTGGGACATTCGAGGTCGAAGTTGAGGGTGTAGAGGTAGGAGCCCCCTTGCGACCATTGGCCAGCGGCGGCGTCGCGGGCGGCAGCACGTTCTGCTGGCCGTCGGGCGTGTTGCCGATCGGCACGGCGGCGGTGAACTGCTTGGAGCAGACGCCGTAGGCCCTGAGCAGGGTTGGTGATGGTGATGCCGCTTGCGCCGTTCATGCCGTTGTAGGGTCCAGCTGGCGGGTCCGTAGAAGGTGATGCTGGCCACGCCGGAGCTGTCGTCGTAGGCGACGGCGGAAGGGTCGTCGGCGTTGGTCATCCACTCCGGGTGGGACCTTGAGGGCCATGACCGTCGGGCCGGCGAACCCGGGCGGGCCGTGCGGGACGTCAGGGTCGCTCATCCACAGCTCGATGTCGCCCATGTGGCTGTCGACGGCGACCTGGTTGGTGCTGTGGGCATGCTCACCAGATGAACGCGTTGCTCGCAGTGCCGCCTGGCCGGGCGTGGTGACGTTCCACGAGTAGATCGCGAATGGGCCGCAGCCCTCGCCGAACGTGGTGCCGTAGGGTCCCTCCCAGTAGTTGAGATCGGGACCGGCGATGCCGACAGTCATGCAATGCGCCAACGTGCCGAGGATGTGGCGCGAGACCGCGCTGTAGGCCTTCCAGATGTGCGCGTTGCCGGGGGCGTTGAAGTAGAAGCCGGCACGATCGGCGCCGCCGGGGCCACCGCCGATGTAGAGGTCTGGGGTCGGCTCCTGCGGGTAGTTGCGCGACTGGATGTACAGGCCCCGGCCGTACCAGAAGTCGCCGCCGAACACGCTGTACTTGCCGCTCGGGCTATACCACGCCCAGTAGTTAAACGCGTCGAGCCCGTAGCTGCTGAAGTAGAACCCCGCCACGAAGTCCGGATCGACCGCGATCGGATAGGCGACGTCCTTGCCGACATGCTCGACGACCACCGTGATGCGGCTGCCCGACACCTCTAGGTGCGCCGGGATGAGCTGGCCGTCGGCGTCAAACGCCGTCGGGATCCCCAGCCGCCCGATCACGCTGCCGTCCTTGACCACGCGCACCCCGTCGCGCCCGGGCTGAGCCAGGCTCGCACCGGCCGGCAGATCGACCTCGAGCGAGAAGCGCTCGGGACTGTCGGCCGAGCGCAGCTGCCAGGCGTACTGCACGCCACTGGTCAGCGGCTTGACCATCGTGTCGGTGTCGGTCTGCGTGTCGGCGAAGAACACCGTCTTGCCGACCCGCACGCCGCTACCGCGCCTTGGACGGGGCGGATCGCCAGATCCAGGCCGGGAACGTCACGCCATCCTCGGCGCGGGCGCCGATGCGGTAGTCCTCCAGCGGGTTGGTCGCCGCCCACCGCCACCGGGCTCTTTAAGCGTCACGTCAACCGGGGCGAGCTGGCCGCCTGGCATCCTTGGCCCGCAACGGCGTGCTCGACACCACCACGGCGTCACTGCCGTCCGGCGAAGGGCGCCCTTCACGCTGGCCGTGAATCGATCGATGTAGCGATCGGCTTGCTGGCCGCTGCTCAGCGCCCCCGCCGACGGCACGCTGACCAGTGTCGGAAACGTCTGGCCTGCCAGACGCACCGCGCTGGCGCGTGACAGCCCGGCATACTTCGTACGCGACGCGCGGCGCGCCCGCCACGCTGGCCGGCGCCCGCCGCGCCTGCTCGCGCGCCTTGTCCTCGATGAACTGCTGCTCGGCCTGCTCACGCGCCTGGCGCATCAGCTTGCCACCAGGCACCTTCCCCGGCTCCGAGACCGGCGAAGTCCCGACACCTTCGTCAGCGGATACGCTGCGGGTCATACCGCTCCACCGGACGCGGCGGCCCCGAAGGCTTGTCTCCTACTGCGCCATGGGCGAACTCCGCGCGGACGCCAAGGCAATCGCGACCACCGTCGCTGGTACGCGAGCGTGTCGCTAGCGGCCTCCCAGCCTCCAGCAAGCATCGCAGTTCCTCCACTCTGCATCCGTGACCCGTCGCCTTGGGTCCCTGATGGGAGAGTGGCGTGCCTGTTCGTTTCTGTACATCGCGCCCGGAACGGTTGATTTTAGTCGAGCGAACACATCTGTGGCCCCTTGGCCACCGCTCCGGCCCGATTGGCGACTCGAGCTTGCCGTAGCTGTGGTGCAGATGTGTCTTGACCGTCGCAGACGAGATGTAGAGCCGTTGGGCGATTGCGCTCACCGAGGCCTGCGCTGCCAGCCTCAAGACGTCACGTTCGCGCTCGGTTAGCGCTGCCGCGACGGTTGGTGAAGGCTGTCCCTGACGGACCGCGTTAACGAGGCTCCTCGGCGCTGCGTCGCCGGTAGCCCGAGGGGGCCCCCGAAGGGGAAGGACGTGGGCGTTGACGCCGTGGAGGCTCAACGTGCTCACGCCATGTCGCGTCGACAAGCACGACGTCTGCGGCTTCCCGGGACGCAGGCGCCCGGAAGCTCGCCAAGGTCGATGCGCAGCCGACGATCGCGATCCACCGACCTGTTCCGCAACGCGGGATCCCGTGTACCGGCAGCGGCTGCGGTGGCGCGACGATCAAGCCGTTGATCTCCACAGCCGCTAGCACGGTACCCCCGGGTCTCAAGCCAGTCAACGTTGTTTCGCATTTGCGCGGCCCGGCGACCTTTAGCATTGCTGTCGGCCTTGGTCAGCAAGGTGGTGCGGCGTCCAATGCACCGGAAATCCGTTGCGCTCACCGTATCCGCGCCACGCGGTCGTTGTGCGCTGGCGCGCGCCTCAACCAGACCGGTGCTGCTGCGCGCCGTGCCTTGCAGTCGCGACAGCTTCCGGAGCCTGCGCCTGGACGATCACATCCAGCCGGCTGAAACGACGTGGAGCGCTTCAACCGGTGATCAGGGTTGAGGCAACTCCGTTCCAAATCGGCAATCGTCGAAGCTCCACCAGATCGACTCCTACGTCCGCCAACGCCTCGCGCGGAAGCAACCGTAGTTGACAGCGGGACCATGTCAGCTACGGTGGTTGCTGATATGCCCGATATCGGCACTGCGACCCCATCCAGCCCCGCGGATGGCCTGGCCGCGGTGGTCGCCCTGCGACGGCTGGCCGATCGTCTCGAAGACGCCCAGGTCGAGCATGCGATGCGCGAGGGCTGGACGTGGTCGGAGGTCGCCGAGGCGCTCGGCGTGACGCGTCAGGCCGTGCACAAGAAGCACGCCAAGCGACTCATCGCTGCGGGCGTGCCGTTGAAGAGGAGGGAGCCTTGATGTTCGGAACGTTCGGGACCGAAGCGCGCAAGGTCGTCGAAAGCGCCTGCAAGATCGCGACCGAGCTCGATTCGTCCACCGTGGAGGCGGAGCATCTCCTGCTCGCGATCACGCGCGAGCCCGCCTCTCCGGCTCATCGCGTGCTGATCGGTGCCGGGCTGGACGACGAGGCGCTGCTCCATGCGCTGCGAGCGGAGTTCGAAGCGAGCCTGGCGGTGGTCGGCGTCTCGGTGAGCGACTTCGACGTCACATCGAGCGCACCGCGACGGCATCGGGCGAAGTGGGGGACGTCCGCGAAGCTGGCGCTCCAGCGCTGCGCGCAGATTGCCGCGGCGCGCAGGGACCGGCGCGTGCGCGCCGGCCACATCCTGCTCGGCGTGCTGCGTGCTCCCGCCGGGACCGTTCCTCGTGCGCTCGAGCAGGCCGGCGTCGATCGCGTTGGGCTCAGCGACCGCGTCGCGGCCACACTCTGATCGGGCAGAGGCCAACGACGGATGCCGTCCTCCGCCTGACCAGAGGCGGGTGAGCGAGCGATGGGGAGCAAGATCGCACGAGCGGACGCGATCGGCTCGGGCTGCGGTCGGCGACGACGATCGAGGCCCGGATCGCACGAGCGGATGCGATCAGCTGGGGCTGCGGTCGGCGACGACGATCGAGGCGAGCACCGCGCCGTCGAGATCGGTGATCCACAGATCGGGTCCGTCGTGGGCGACGCGCGCCGGGCCGGGCTGGCTAGGGTCGCGGTACTCGATCTCGGCGTCGATGGTCGTCGGTTCGGCTTCGAGCATCAGGCGCTCCTCGAGCACCTCCCAGTAGGCCGCGTTGTTGACGTGGTCGGCGAGGTCGGTGTCCGACGCGCGAAAGCGCCAGTCGAACCGCGGCGCCGCGTCCGGTGGCAGCGGATGGCGGGCTCGAGCCCGAGCGGCGCGCCGGCCCGCGGCGGCTTCGCCGTAGATGTCGTGGAAGCGGTCGTCGAAGCGAGCGGGCAGCAGCGTCTCCCAGTCGAGGAAGATCCACAACGCGTCGGCCTCCACCTCGCCGCCGCCCTCGCCGCGCAGGGTGGTGCGCCGCTGCGCCCAGCGCGGGCCGACGCCGCTGCAGAACGTCTGCAGCGTCACCGGCTCGTCGAACCGCGGGAAGCGCCGCACTACCAGCCGGGTCCGGCGGACGACCCACGAGCCGGCGTCGGCCAGGCCGGCGTCGGCGATGTCGTCGTAGGCGACGTCCTGCATCCACCGCGCCAGGGTGTCCATGCGCACGCGGCCCGCGGGCGTGACGTCGCCCAGCCGGCCGCGCGCCGTGCCCACGAACACGCGCCCGCGCTCGGGAACAGGCACCAGCTCGTCGATCGAGGTTCGGTCCGTCATCGCACCCATCCCGTCAGCGTGGCCTCGAGCTGCTCGGCCGCCCGCGCCCACGTCCGCTCGCGCGCGAAGGCGATGCCGGCCGCGGCGCGGCGCGCGCGTTCGGCATCGTCGTCGAGCAGGCGCTCCAGCGCCGAGCACAGCGCCAGCGGATCCGGCGGTGCCAGGGCGATCGGACCCTGCTCGCCGAAGGTGGCGACCATCGACCCGCTCGCCAGGTCGACCACCGAGCCGCACGCGAGCATCTCGGTCGGCACCAGCGGCGGGTTCGTCATCGACAGCACCATCCCGACCGACGCTTCGGAATACAGGCGGGCGAGCGACGCCCGTCGTCGAGCACGCCGGCATGCTCGTGGGCGAAGCCGGCGTCGATCGCCGCGCCTGGCCGAACAGCACGATGCGCAGCCGCAGGCGCCGCGCCGCGCCAGCTCGCGCAGCGCGAGGATCCCCAGGGGGACGGCTCGGCGTGGAGTGGCGGCCCGCGCGTAGAAGTACGACGGTGTCGGCGCGGCGGTCCACATCGCCCACGCGCGCGTAGACGCCGTGATCGATGCCGAGATGGAACGCCGCGGACGAGCACCCATAGCGGTCGCGCAGGAGGGCCGCCAGCCACGGCGACGCCGCGATGGCCGGCAGCCCGAGCGCGTATGTGCCCTGTGCCACATCCGCTCGGCCGAGGTGCCGCCGTAGAACTCGGGCTCGTGGTCCTGGGCGAGGTAGCCCCGGGATCGCGCGCCGTCCAGGCGCGGGACCCGATACACGGTCCTGCCAGCCCGTCGCCAGCACCACGTCGGCCCCCGCCAGGCCGCGAACCCGGCGTGCACGTCGCCCGACAGCCCGCCGAACCACTCGCGAAACGCCCGCTCCACCTCGTCGGCGGGCTGGCCCGCGTGGGTGCCGTCGGCGTCGTCGATCCAGACCGAGCAGGTGTGGCCGCGCGCGCCTCCAGGCCGCGCAGCAGGTGCATGATCGTCGAGTGTCCGCCCGAGCCCCGGCGAAACTGCGGCACGACAGCCGCCGCAGCGCAGACGCCCGGCATGGGCGCCGGCGGTCGCGGCGAGCGCAACCTCGCCCTCGCGCAGGTACTCGAGCAGCGCCGGCGGCGCCGCGAGTGCCACCGGCCCGGCGTCGCCCCCGCCGAGCACCCGGCGCGCGAGATCGCGAGCGTTCATCGCGCCCCGACCCGCCCGGGTCGCACCCGTCGCCACACCCGCCGCAGCGGCGCCGCCAGCCAGCGCCACGGCGCGCGCTCGACCACCGCGTCCAGCCGCTCGATCGGCGCGACCCGGTAGCGCAGGCGGTCGCGCTCGGCGACCACGAGCGCCTGCGCCTCGATCGCCGCGCGCACGTCGCCGAGCGCGCGGGCGACCCCGGGAACGGCCGCCGGCTCGGGGCGCCGCGCGACCTCGCGCAGCGCGCTCGCCATCATCGCCCCGGCCTGCTCCCACGACGGCCACGCGCGGGCTGTCGCCAGCGCGCCCAGCCGCAGCCGGTGGCGCAGGGCGCGGTCGCGCGCCAGCAGGTCGAGGGCCCGGGCGGTCCCGCGCGGGTCGTCCCAGTCGACGACCAGGCCGTTGACCCCGTGCTCGACGTACTCCTCGTGGCCGGTCACCGCCGTCACGACACAGGTCGCACCGAGGTGGAAGCCCTCCAGCGGCGGGCCGAACATGCCCTCGACCCGCGAGAGCTTGAGCACGACGTCGGCCGTCGCGTACAGCGACGCCATCTCGTCGTGCGTGAGCGGGCCGACGACCTCGTCGGCGCCGGTGGCGTCGAAGTCGCGCGCGCCCGTCACCACCGTCACCCAGCGCGGCTCGCCCATGGCCCGCACGGCGCTCAGCGCCTCGCCGACCCCCTTGAACCACACGCCGGGATTGCCCTCGATCACGATCCGCAGCGGGCCGTGCAGCCGCACGCCGAGCTCGGCCGGCGAGCGGAACACGTCCTTGGCGATGCCGTTGCGCACCAGGAGCGCGCGCTGCTGCGGGCGCAGCTCCTCGAGCGTCTGCGCGATCCAGCGCGCCTCGGTGATGACGTGGACCGGGAGGTCGTGCGTCAGCGCGGCGCCCAGGCGCTGCGGCTCGTCGGGCCGGTAGAAGCGATCCTCGAGGGACTGGACGAAGTACGCCCGCCGGGCCGCGTCGATCTCGAACAGCGCCTCCGTCGTCTCCCACCAGGTGGCGACGGCGACCTCGAACCGCTGCGTGCGCGCCTCCGCGAGCGAGAGGACGCCCACCTCGTCGAGCCCGCGGAAGCGCCAGTCGGGGTCCAGGCGCTCGCGGGCCAGCACGAGCGACGCCTCGATCCCGTGGCGCGCGAGCTGGCGCGCGTGCTCGACCACCACCCCGACGCCGCCCGACAGCTGCAGGTCGTTGACGAGGAACGCGACCTTCACCGGCCCGCGCTCCTCACGGAGCGGCGGCGTCGCGCTGGGCCAGGGTCTCCGGCGTCTGGTCGCGCACCTCCGGCGGCGCGTTGAGCCGCGCGAGCTCGTCCGAGGACCACTTGACGTAGGCGCGCAGCTCGGCGAGCTCGGCCTCGAGGACGGCCAGCGTCGACTCGCGCTGGCGCTCCCAGGTGCGGCGCCCGTCGAGGTCGGAGGGGATGGCCAGCGCGCGCGAGACGAGCCGCTCGCGCTGCGGTCCGAACGCGGCGACGAAATGGGACGGCACGGCGTCCGGGCGCGGCTGCACCGGAGGAACCTCGAGCGTGCCGCCGGACGCCTCGACCACGAGGTGCGAGCCGTCGAGGGGCACCTGGTGGGCGATGACCGTGTCGGCCGGCAGCAGCCGCCGCAGCTCCTCGAACGCGCCCTCGCCCCACATCGTGTGGTGGTAGGGGTTCTCGAGGGCCCAGAAGGCGTCGTTGGGCACGCTGAGCACGACCGTCCAGCCCTCCGCGCCCAGCGCGATCAGCGCCTCGACCAGCGGGACGAACGTCTCGAGATGCTCGAGGACCTCGAAGCAGGTGACGATCCCCGGTGGCCCGCCGGCGAGGGCGCTGCGGACCTGGGCGACGCCGGTCTCGGTCGCCAGGTCGGCCTGGACGCGAACCGTCTCGCGGGGGTTGAGGTCGCGGCCCGCCTGGCGCAGCGCGTCGGCGTCGCTGTCGACGAGCACGACGCGGCCGAGCGCCTGCGCGCCGAGCGCGTCGGCGGCGGCGACGCCCGCGCCGCAGCCCAGGTCCGCCCAGGCGGCAGCGTCGCGCACGATGGGTGCGGCGGCCGCGTAGCGCAGGTCATGCTCGACGCGGATGGAGGGCTTCGTGTCGCGCGTGATGCGCTCCTGCCAGTCGGCCATGGCGTGGCGCAGCGTATCTTGCGGGCGCGATGGCGCCCGTCTATCCGAGCCCGCGCTTCGGCGAGCCGCTGCGGCTGGCGTTCGTCGGCCAGCAGACGTACTTCGAGGCGTGCGCGCTGCACGAGCGCTCGGCCCGCGTGCGCACCGAGTACGTCGACTTCCGCGAGGGCGCGGAGGCGCAGGCCATGCGCGGGGCGCTCGACCGGTTCGCGCCGCACGCCGTGATCGTCTTCCGCCCGGAGATCGTCCCGGCGCACGCGTTCGACGGGTTGCGCGCCCTGACGATCGGGTTCCTCACTGAGCCGATTCCGCGGGTGGCGGGCCGCAAGGCGCACCCCGACCTGCGCCGCCGCCGCGCCGACCTGCGCAAGGTCGATCCGGGCAACTTCGACCGGACCGTGGCGTTCGACCCGCTCATCGTGCCGACCGCCGACGCGATCCTGCCGGTGTGGCGGGCCGTGCCGATTCCCGTCGCGGACCGCTTCTACCGCTCAGCCCCGGCCGGTCCGGCGCGAGCGCCCAAGCTGGCCTTCGTGGGGCGCTCGACGCCGCACCGCGAGTCGTTCCTGCGCCATCCCAAGCACGAGCTGGACATCCTGCACGTCGCCTTCGGGCTGCACGGCGAGGAGCTCGACGCGCTCATGCGCGACGTCGACGTCGCGATCAACCTGCACAACGAGCCGTACCCGAGCTTCGAGAACCGGGTCTGCCTGCACCTGGCCGCCGGTCATCTCGTGGTCAGCGAGACCCTGTCGCCGACCCACGGGCTCGAGCCGGGCATCGACTACCTCGAGTTCTCGCAGCCCGACGAGCTGCTCTCGATGCTGCGCACGGTCGCTCGCCATCCGCAGGCGTACCGGCGGGTACGGGTGCGCGGCCGGCGCAAGGCCGAGCAGTACCGCGCCAGCCGCGTGTGGCCGCGGCTGGTCGAGGACGCGTTCGCCGATGTCAGCGCCTTCGGCACCACGCGCCGCGGCACCTGACGCGAGCGGCGGGCGAGGGGCGTCGGCGTGGTCGAGCGGCGGGAGTCCGCGGGCCGTGGCGGCGTTTGTCGCTGCGTGCGGCCGACGCCGTCTCGCCGTCCGACCGCCCGACTATGGTTGCCAACCCGATGGTTCCCCTACAGCTCCTCGAACGCGGCCCGGTCGCGCAGCATCATCCGCTCGGCGCGTCGACCGGCTACATGGCCGAGGAGCGGGGCGACTGGGCGGCGCTGGTCGAGCAGGCGCTGGCCACGTCGTCGTTCGCGGTCGAGCTGGCGGCGCTGTCGGAGCGGGAGCTGCCGGGGCTGCTGGACTACCTGTCGGCGGCGCCGACGCTGCCGTTCCACTACCTCTCGGTGCACGCGCCGGCCAAGCACCGGCTGGTCGGCGAGGCGGAGCTGGTCGAGCAGCTCGCGGCGCTGCCCGCATGGGTCGACGCGATCGTCGTGCATCCGGACGTCGTCGACGACCCGGCGCTGTACCGGCGCCTGGGCCCGGCGCTGGTTCTGGAGAACATGGATCCGCGCAAGGCGGACGGCCGCACCGCCGCGGAGCTCGAGCCGCTCGTCGCCGAGCTGCCCGAGGCCGGCTTGTGCTTCGACATCGCGCACGCTGCGGCCGTCGATCCGAGCCTCGAGGAGGCGCACCGCCTGCTCGATCGCTTCTGCGGGCGCCTGCGTCACCTGCACGTCTCCTCCCTCGACGAGGACTGCCACCACATCCCGCTCACCGCCGACGACGAGCAGGCCTGGGCCTCGGTGCTGCGCCGCTGCCGCGACGTCCCCTGGATCCTGGAGGCACCGCTCGACGACTGACGGCGCCTCGCGTGCCGGTCGCCGCACGCCGCGACCGCCGATCCGCTGGTGGCCGAACCCCGCCGGTAGCGGAACCCGCCGCCGGCCGCCGAGCACGTTGCGCGGCCGGTCCGCGATGCTGGCGGGGTGAGCGCTCCCCTCGAGAGGCTGGCCGCACGCAGCGGCGACGGCTTTGCGCACCTGATGGCGGCGCGTGCGCGGACCGCGCGTGAGCTGGCGGCGGCTCGCCGCCGCCTCGCGACGCTCGAGCTCGACGACGATGCGGCGGTCGTGCTCTTCGGGTCCTGGGGCCGGCACGAGCTGACGCCCGGCAGCGACGACGACTGGCTGGTGCTCGTCGCGGGTGACCGGCGCGACGAGACCGGCCGGCGCCCGCGGAGGTCGGCGCGGTGCTCGTCCGCGAGCCGGGGCGCCAGGCGGTGTTCGGCGACGTCGCGTTCGCGGCCGAGCCTCGCCGGGCGCATCGGACTCGACGAGGATACCAACCGCAACCTCATGGCGCATGCTGCTGCTGCTGGAATCGGTCGCGGTCGCCGGGGGCGGCCTGGCGCGCCAGCCGCGAGCACATCCTCGACGGGTACCTGCGCGGGGACGTCAAGGACCACCGGCCGCCGCGGTTCTTCCTCAACGACGTCATCCGCTACTGGCGCACGATCACCGTCGACTTCGTCGGCAAGGAGCGCGCCGGCGGCGGCGAGAAGGGCGCGCTGCGCAACCTCAAGCTGCGCCTCAACCGCAAGGTCCTCTTCGCCGGCGGCCTGCTCCCGCTCCTGCTGTGCCACCGGCTGCGCGCCGACCAGATCCGCGGCGAGCTGCTGCGCCAGTTCGACATGCCGGCGACCGACCGACTGGCGGAGGTGTTCCTGGAGTTCGACCCCGACGCCGGCGTGCGCGCGCTGTCGGCCTACGACCGTTGGCTCGGCATGCTCGCCGACGACGACATCCGCGCCGAGCTGTCCGCGCTGACCCGCGACGAGGGCGACCGCAACCGTCGCTTCCGGACCGCGCGGCGCGATGCCGACGACCTGCAGAACGGGCTGCTCGCGCTGCTGTTCGAGACCCCGCTGCTGCCGCTCGTCCGCCAGTACGGGATCTTCTGACCGGCGCCCGGGTCGAGCCGGGGCGTGAAGCGGCGCCGGGCTGTACGGGATCGAGCCGGGTCGGGCGGGTCGAGCGGGGCGCGGCGGGCCGAGGCGTCAGGTCAGATAGAACGAGTCGACGACGGTCTGCGCGTCGAGCACGGAGCGCGGCGTCCCCCGGCGCACCGACACCGTCAGCACGTACACGCGGTTGTCGCGCTGCGCCACGACCGCGGTCCGGCGCACGTGCCCCTGCGCGTCCTCGGCGACCACCTCGCGCGCCGCGTCCGCCCCCGTCACGTCGTGGCGTTCGTCGCGCACCACCCGACCGCCGCCGGCCGCGGTGAGCGCCGCGCGCCCCGTCGCGCCGAGCGTGCGCCCGCGCTCCGCCGGCTCGCTGACCACCCGCACCGCCCCCGCCGGCCCCCGCGCGTTCAACACGACCTCGGACCCGCCGGACGAGACGACCTCGAGCGCCGTCGGCCGGTACAGGTGCACCCCCGAGGACGAGAACCGCGCGTATCCGTCCGGCGGCCCGGCCGTGGTGGCGACGCCCACGATCGCGCCCAGCCCGGCCACGCCGAGCAGCACCGACAGCAGCGCGACGCGCACGCCGCTCACCGCTCCCGCCGCGACCGCAGCCACCAGCGCACGCGCCGCACCGGCGCGCTCGCGCGCAGGAACACGCCCCGCAGCCACACGCCGACCTTGTAGGCGTTCTGCTCGCGCAGGTCCTTGAGCACCCCCGACGTGATCGTGTGGTCGATCGTCAACCGCTGCGACACCGCCAGGTTCGCCTGCAGGTCGCGGACCATCCGCCGCCCCACGGCGCGCGCCGGTGGAGGCGCCTCGGCGGCGATCCGCCGCAGCGCCAGCGCCATCAACGCGCCCGACTGCTCCACCGACGGCCACGCCCGCGCGGTGGCCAGCGCGCCCATCCGCAGGCGGTGCAGCAGCGCCCGGTCGCGCGCCAGCAGGTCGAGCATGCGAGCGGTGCCGCGCACGTCGTCCCAGTCGACGACCAGGCCGTTGACCCCGTGGCGCACGTATTCCTCGTGGCCGGTCACCGGCGTGACCACGCAGGTCGCGCCCATGTGGAAGCCCTCCAGCGGCGGCCCGAACATCCCCTCGACGCGCGAGAGCTTGAGCACGACGTCATGCGCTGCGTAGAGCCGCGCCATCTCGCGGTGGTCCACCGCGCGCATGACGGCATCCGCGCCGTCGGGCACCTCGCCCTCGCGATCGGGCGTCACCAGCGTCACGGAGCACGGCTGCGCCATCACCTGCGTGGCGGCGAGTGCCTCCGTCACCCCCTTGAACGCGATCCGCGCCGAGCCCTCGACCAGCACCCGCAGCGGTCCGTGCAGCGCGACGGGCGCCGCCGCGGGCGAGACGAACACGTCCTTGGCCACGCCGTTGCGCACGAACAGGACGCGCTCGCCGCGCAGCGCCTCCAGCGCCCGCGCGATCCAGCGCGCCTCCGTGACGAACCGCACGGGCAGGTCCAGCGTCAGGGCCGCCGCCATCCGCTCCGGCTCCTCGGGCCGGTAGAAGCGGTCCTCCAGCGACTGCACGAACGACGCGTATCGGGAGGCGGAGAGGTCGAAGAGGTGGTCGGTCGTCTCCCACCACGTCGACACCGCCACGTCGAACGCCTGGCTTCGCGCGTCCGCGAGCGGCACGACATGCAGGTGGTCGAGCCCCCGGAACGCCCAGTCCGGCTCGGCCTGCTGCTGCGTCAGCACCAGCGAGACGTCGAAGCCGTGACGGCGGGCGAGCTGCGACGCGTGCTCGACGACGACGCCCACCCCACCCGAGAGCTGCAGGTCCTGGGTGAGGAAGGCTACGCGCATGAGCGGGCCGTACAGTAACTCCGGTCCATGCGCGAACCCCGCTTCGGAGAGCCCACGCGCGTCGCCTTCGTGGGCCAGGAGACGTACTTCGCGCAGTGCGCGCTGCACGCGCCGACGCGCCACGTCAGGCCGCGCTTCTTCGACTTCCGCGCCGGCGTCGGCGACGACGCGCAGGCCCTCAGCGCCGCACTCACCGACTGGGGCGCCCACGTCGTCGTCGTCTTCCGGCCCGAGATCGTCCCGCCGGGCGCCTTCGCCGGGCTCGACGCGATCACGCTCGGGTTCGTCACCGAGCCGCTGCGGCGCCCGGGCGGCGACGACCATCCCGACCTCGCGTGGCGCGAGTCCGAGCTCGCCCTCACCGACCCGGCGAACTTCGACCGCGTCGTCGCCTTCGACCCGCACGTCGCGGCGACCGCCGACCGCCACGCGCGGATCTGGCGCTCGCTGCCGCTGCCCGTCGACGACCGCCTCTACCAGCCGGTGGCGCCGAGCGCCGCCCCGCCGCGCGCCTTGTTCGTCGGCTATTCGACCGAGCACCGCGAGCGCTTCCTGATCAACGCCAAGCACGAGTACGACGTCCTGCACTACGCCCACGGCCTGCACGGCGCCGAGCTGCGCGACGTCTTCGCGCGCACCGACGTCGCCCTGAACCTCCACGTCGAGCCGTACCCGAGCTTCGAGAACCGCGTCCTGCTGCACCTCGCCGCCGGCCACCTGGTGATCTCCGAGCCGCTCGATCCCAGCCACGGCCTCGAGGCGGGCATCGACTTCCTCGAGATCCGCCGCCCCGACGAGCTGATGACGCTGCTCTACCAGCTCACGCGCCGTCCGGAGACGTTCGAGCGCGTCCGCCATCGCGGCCGCGCCAAGGCCGACGACTACCGGGCCAGCCGCGTGTGGCCGCGGATCGTCGGCGACCTGCTCGCCGACGTGCGGACGTTCGGCTCGGAGCGCGCCGCGGCGTAGCGCTCGCGACGGCCACCACCGCGGGTACGCTCTCTGCGTGTCGAGCCCCGCCCTTCCGGCTGTCGCCGTCGACGGTGTCTCGAAGACCTTCCGGCTGCCCCACGAGCGCGTGCACACGCTCAAGGAGCGGGCGCTGCATCCGCTGCGGCGCATGGGTCACGAGGCGTTCCCCGCGCTGCGCGACGTCTCCTTCGCCGTCGACCACGGCGAGTTCTTCGGCATCGTCGGGCGCAACGGCTCCGGCAAGTCGACGCTGCTGAAGTGCCTGGCCGGCATCTACGCCACGGATCAAGGCCGCATCTACGTCAACGGGCGCATGTCGACGTTCATCGAGCTGGGGGTCGGCTTCAACAACGACCTGCCCGCGCGCGACAACGTGATGATCAACGCGACGATGCTCGGCCTGTCCCCGCGCGAGGCGCGCCGCCGTTACGACGCCGTCATCGACTTCGCCGAGCTGCGCGAGTTCGAGGACCTCAAGCTGAAGAACTACTCGAGCGGCATGGAGGTCCGGCTCGCGTTCAGCGTGATGATGCAGGTCGACGCCGAGGTGCTGCTCATCGACGAGGTGCTCGCGGTCGGCGACGCCGCGTTCCAGCAGAAGTGCTTCGACGAGTTCGCGCGCATCCGCCGCAAGGGCTGCACCGTCCTGCTCGTCACGCACGACATGGGCAGCGTGCAGCGCTTCTGCGACCGGGCGATGCTGCTCGAGCGCGGGCGGATCGTCGAGATCGGCCCGCCCGACCGCGTCTCGGCGCGCTACCTGGAGCTGAACTTCAACCGGGGCGAGGCCGGGGACGACGCCTCGCGCGGCGACGCGGAGACCGGCCGCTACGGCGATCGTCGCGCCGAGATCGTCGAGGCGTGGTTCGAAGACGATCGGGGCGAGCCGGCCCGGACGCTGCCGACCGGCGCCCGCGCCGCCTTCTGCTTCCGCGCGCGCTTTCGCGAGCCGGTGGCCGACCCGCTGTTCGGCGTCGTCATCGCCGACGACCGCGGCACGCCGGTCTTCGAGGCCTCCAACGTGCTGCTGCCCGCAGCCGGCGCGTTCGAGGCCGGCGACGAGGCGACGGTGCGCATCGCCTTCGACTGCGTCCTGTCCTCGGGCCGCTACGAGGCGACGCCCGCGATCGCCCGCGGCGGCAGCGGCGTGGCCTGGATCGACCGCCGCGAGCGCCTCGCCTCGGTCGTCGTCACCGGCGCGCGCTCCACCGACGCCGTGCTCGACCTGCCCTTCGATCTGGAGGTCCTCAGCCGTGAGCGCCGCTGAGGCGAGCCTGGGCCGCCAGATCAAGGGCCCCAGCGCGGTCGGCACCGACCCCCGCCGCTTCTGGCACCTGACCCGGGCGCTCGCGGTCACCGAGTTCAAGCTGCGCTTCTTCGGGTCGGTGCTCGGCTACGCGTGGCAGGTCATGCGGCCGCTGATGCTCTTCGGCGTCCTCTACGTCCTGTTCACGCAGATCCTCGACGTCGGCAGCGGCGTGCCGCTCTACGGCGTCGCGCTGCTGCTGGGCCTCGTGCTCTACACGTTCTTCAGCGAGGCCACCGGCGCCGCGGTCAGCTCGGTCGTCGACCGCGAGAACCTCGTGCGCAAGATCGAGTTCCCGCGCCTGGCGGTGCCGATGTCGGTCGTGCTCACCGCGCTGTTCAACCTCACGCTGAACATGGGGGTCGTCATCGTGTTCCTGCTGGCGTCCGGGGGCAGCGTGCGCTGGTCGTGGCTGGAGCTGATCCCGCTCGTCGCCCTGCTGGCGATCGCGGCGAGCGGGATGGCGATGCTGCTGTCGGCGACGTTCGTGCGCGCCCGCGACGTCAAGCCGATCTGGGACGTCGCCCTGCAGATCCTGTTCTACGGCTCGCCGATCTTCTACGCGATCGAGACCGTGCAGGCCAGCGCACCCGACTGGGTGGCCAAGGTGCTGATGCTCAACCCGTTCGCCGCGATCCTCCAGCAGGCCCGCCACGCGATGGTCGACCCGCAGTACGAGACCGCGGCGGCCGCGATCGGCGGCACCTGGCGGCTGCTGATCCCGCTGGCCATCGTCTTCGCGCTGTTCGCGCTCGGCTACGCGGTGTTCCGGCGCGCGGCGCCCCGCCTGGCCGAGGACCTGTGAGCCTGCGAGCGCGGCTGGGCCGCGCGTACAGCCGAGCCTGGGAGCGCGGCCGTCCCCGCTCGGCGCGCCAGGCCGTGCATCTACCGGCCGAGCCGCTCTCGCGCACCTACGGCCTGGACCGCGGGCGGCCGATCGATCGCGTCTACATCGAGCGCTTCCTGGCGCACCATCGTGCCGACCTGCGCGGCCGCGGCGTCGAGATCTACGAGCCGACGTACCTGGAGCGCTTCGGCTCGTGCACGCAGGTCGACGTGCTCGACAACGATCCGGACGCGGCGCGCGCGACGATCCACGGCGACTTCGCCGCGCTGCCCGCGGACGCGTTCGACTGCTTCGTCTGCACCCAGACGCTGTCGCTCGTCGCCGACCCGCTCGCCGCGCTGCGCGACGCCCACGCGGCGCTGGCGCCCGGCGGGGTGCTGCTGGTGAGCGTGCCGGGCATCAGCCAGATCCATCCGCCCGACGTGTTTCCCGACCTGTGGCGCTTCACCGCCGAGGGCCTGCGCCGCCTCGCCGGCCAGGTCTTCGCGCAGGCCGACGTGCGCGCGCACGGCAACGTCCGCAGCGCCGCGGCGTTCCTCTACGGTCTCGCCGAGCACGAGATCGACGCCGGCGACTTCGCGCACGACGACCCGGCCTATCCGCTCGTCGTCACGCTGCGGGCCGTCCGTCGGTAGCCTGCGGGCCGCCCATGCGACGCCTCGAAACCCGCCTCGACGGTCCCATCCTGCTCGAGCCGACCGTCCACGGCGACGCCCGCGGCTTCTTCGTGGAGACCTTCCGCCGCTCGACGTTCGACGAGATCGGGATCACCACCGAGTTCGTCCAGCACAACCACTCGCGCTCGAGCCGGGGCGTGCTGCGCGGCATGCACTACCAGCTCGGGCTGGCCAAGCACGTGCGCTGCGCGCGGGGCCGGATCCTCGACGTGATCGTCGACGTGCGCCGTTCGTCGCCGAGCTTCGGCCAGTGGGAGGCGTTCACGCTCGACGACGAGTCCCACCACCAGCTCTTCGTGCCCGCCGGCTTCGCGCATGGGTTCGTCGTGCTCAGCGAGATCGCCGACGTGGTCTACCTCCAGGACGACTACTACGACCCGGCCCGCGACAAGGGCATCTCCTACCGCGACCCGGACGTCGCCATCGTCTGGCCGGAGGGTCTGCAGCTGCAGACCTCGCAGCGCGACGACCACCAGCCGCTGCTGCGCGACGTCCCGCCCGACGAGCTGCCGGAGTAGGCCGCGTCAGCCGGGCAGCGCGAGAACGACCGACTGCACAGCGGCGCGCGCCCGGTCAGCGGCGCCAATCGGGCTCAGCTGCCGGTGGTGGCGGCAACGACAGGGCTAACGGAGGACGCGGAACTCGCACCGCGGGCCGGGCGCGGCGGCGAACCGAGCGTCAGCGGTGAGCAGCGGCGCGTCGAGGGCCTCGGCCAGCGCGACGTACGCGGCGTCGTAGGGCGTGACGTTGTCGCGTAGCTCCCATATGCGCGGCAGCATGTCCGCGTGCGGGACCCGGACGATCGGCAGATCGGCCAAGTCGGCGAATGCTTGGCGTGCGCGCCAGTCGGGTACGCGGCCGGTGGCGCAGTCCCGGCGCCAGACGCTCGTGATCTCGAGATCCAACAGGTGGGGCGCACAGAGATCCTCGCCCTCGATCGCCTCGCGCGCGCGCTCGCCGTCGGCATCGTCGTAGGCCAATGCCGGGGCGAGGACCGACGCGTCGACGACAAGCACTACCGCGAGTCGCGATCGGCGCGAACGATCGCCGCGGCCTCCGCGAGCGTTCCCCGCCCGCCCGAGCGCGACCGGACCCGTTTGAGCAGCTCATTCATGGTCGGCTTGCCGGTCTGCTCGGTGAGCTGGGCCAGGAGGTATGCCTGCAGCGACTGACCGGCTTCGTCGGCGCGTCGTCGCAACACCACGTGCACGTCGTCGGGCACGTTCTTGATCTGGATGGTCGGCACGACAACAGAGTAGCGCCATTTTGGCGCCACACCGCATGGCCGCACGCGCCGCCTATCCTGCGGGGCCAGTGCTCGCCCGCGTGCCTCGCATCTCCCCTCGCACGTACGCCGTGATCACGCTGATCGCGCTGGCCACGCTGGTGATCATCGTGTTCACCGGCGCCGCGGTGCGGCTCACCGGGTCTGGCCTGGGCTGTCCGACCTGGCCGCGCTGCGAGGGCAAGATCATCCAGACCCAGCTGAGCTCGCACGCGGCGATCGAGTACGGCAACCGGCTGTTCACCGGCGTCGTGAGCATTGCGACGATCGCCGCGGCGCTGGCCGCGTTCCTGCGCAAGCCGTTTCGCGCGGACCTGGCGATCCTCGGCATCCTGCTGCCGCTCGGCGTGGTCGGGCAGGCGGTGCTCGGCGGCCTGACCGTCATCTACGGCCTCGCTCCCGGCTTCGTCATGGCCCACTTCCTGCTGTCGCAGCTCGTGCTGGCCGCCGCCGTCGCGCTGGCCTGGCGGGCCCGCTACGAGCCGGGGGAGCGTCCCCGCGTCGCCGACCGCCTCAGCGTCCTGCCCGTGCGCGCGCTGCTCGTCTGGGGCGGGCTCGTGCTGTTCGCCGGCACCGCGGCCACCGGCGCCGGCCCGCACGCCGGCGCGTCGGGCACCGGCGAGCTCGTGCCGCGCCTGGACTTCTGGGGCGGCACGACGATGACCGACCTCATCCACTGGCACGGCCGCATGTCGACCCTGCTCGGCGTCAGCGCCGTCCTGATCTGGATCCTGCTGTGGCGCCGCGGCGCGAACGCCGACGTGCGCAAGGCGATGACCGCCGTCTGCCTGCTCATCGGCGCGCAGGGCATCGTCGGCTTCATCCAGTACGAGAACGCGCTGCCCCCCGAGGTCGTCTGGATCCACGTGGCGCTGGCGACCTGCACGTGGGTGAGCCTGCTGTGGGCCACCGCGGCCGCCGGCACGCTGACGCCCGCGGTCGAGCCCGGGCGTCAGCGGGCCGTCTCGGTCGAGCGCGCCGGCGTGTAGTCCTCCCGGCCGGCGATCGACGCGGCACTCGCGTCGGGGGTCGCCTGCAGGATGAGCACCGCGACGTCGTCGCGCTGGCGGCCCGCCTGGAAGGCCTGGAGCGCGCTGTCGAGCGCCGCCGCGATCTCGTCGGGCGTGCCGCCGGCCGCGCTCGCCAGGACCCGCTGAAGACGTTCGCTGCCGAACCGGCCCTCGGGCCCCCGCGTGTCGGTCACCCCGTCGGTGAAGAGCACGAGGCTCTCGCCCGGCTGCAGGTCGCCCGACAGGCTCGTCCAGTGGCCGTCCTCGAACGCGCCGAGCAGCGTGCCCGGCCGGCCGAACTGCGCGACGCCGCCGTCCGGGCGCAGCAGCAGCGGCGGCGGATGCCCGGCGCACGCGACCGTGATCCGCACGCGCCGGCCCTCGGTCACGACCCGCGCGCAAACGGCGGTGCACGGCCGCCGCTCGTGGTCGTCGCCGACGAGCACCTCGTTGAGGCGGCGCAGCACCCGGCTGGGGTCGCGCTCGTACGTCGCGGCGGTCCGGGTCGCGTAGCGCACGAGCGAGGTGACCGCGGCGGCGGCCGGGCCCTTGCCGGTGACGTCGCCCATCACCACCATCCAGCCCGGGGGCGCGCCGGACGTGCGGAAGAGGTCGTAGAAGTCGCCGCCCACCGTGTCGCCGCCGCCGACGGCGCGAAACCGCGCGGCGATGGCCACGCCGGGTACCACCGGCAGCCGCGGCGGCAGCAGCGCCGCCTGCAGCGTCGCCGCGATCTCCGAGCGCTCGCCGTGCACGCGCGAGTGCTCGATCGCGATCCCCGCCCGCCGCCCCAGCTCCTCGGCGAGCTCGAGGTCGCGCACGGTCAGCATCCGGGCCGACTCGGCGGTGCCGAGGGTGATGGTCCCGATGACCCCGCTCGTGGCGACCATCGGTACGACGATCACCGAGCGCGCCCCGACGCCGCGCAGGAGCTCGAGCTGCTCGTCGTCGAGCGCAGCCGCGCGCAGCAGCTCCTCGGTGATCCGCGGGTAGTACTCGGAGCGGCCGGTGCGCATCACCTGAGGCGGACCGACCGCCAGCGCGGGCTCGCCGCGGCGCTCGCGCACGATCAGCGCGGACTCGCGCAGACGGTCCAGGCGGCGGTCGGCGGTCGCCACGCGGCGCAGCACGCCGCGCTCGTCGGGCAGGTCGACCGCGCACCAGTCGGCCAGCCCGGGAACGATCGCGCGGGCGAGGTTCTCGAGCGTCGCCGACGGGTCCAGCGAGGCCCCCAGGAGCTTGCTGGCCTGCGCGAGGAACCCCTGCGCCTGCTCGTGGTCGCGCTGGTCGGTGACGTCCTCGAACACGTTGACGGCCAGCCGCGGACGGCCGGTGCGGTCGACGATCGGGCGCGCCTTGACCAGCCGCCAGCGGCGCTCGCCGGTGCGCCGGTCGATCGCCTGGACGAGCAGGGGCTCGGGGTCGGGGTGGCCGGCCAGCGCGCGGCGGCCGGGCAGGCGGTCGAGGTCGACCTCGCGGCTGTCCTCGTCGCGCATCTCCCAGCGCTCGAAGTGGGCGGAGAGCGGCGCGGCGAGGAACTCGTCGACCGAGGCGTACCCGGTGAGCCGGGCGGCGGCCTCGTTGGCGTAGACGAGCCGGCCGTCGGCGTGCTGCACGGTGACCGCCTCCGCCAGCGCGCCCAGCACGGTGCGCAGCTCGGCCGTCGTCTCGCTGAGCTCCGCGCCCAGCCGCGAGTGGTCGATCGCGACGCCGGCGCGGCGGGCCAGGTCGGCGGCGGTCGACAGGTCGGCCGGGTCGAACTGGCGCCGGTGGCGGAAGCGGACGAGCGCCAGCGTCCCCACCGTGCGCCCCCGCGCGCTCAGCGGGACGATGGCCGCCGAGCCGTAGCCGAGCTGGCGCACGATCTCGAAGTGGCCGGGAGACGTCGCCCGCTCCTCGCTTTCGCGCTCCTTGATGTCGCGCAGCAGCAGCGGCTCGCCGCTGCGCGCGACGACGGCGACGGGATGGGGGCCCGCGGGATCGACCGGGGCGACGACCCGGCTCGCGCGCACCTCCTCGGCGCCGTCGCCCGCCGCCCCGGCGGCGCGCAGCGCGCCGTCGGCGCCGATGAGGTCGATCACCGCGAGATCGGCGAGCCCGGGCGCGGCGAGGGCGGCGAGATCGTCGAGGCGGGCGACCGGGTCGGCGCCCGTCTCGAACAGCGCGCCGGCGCGGGCCAGGAGGTCCGCGCGTTCACGCGCGCGCTCGGCCGCCAGCCGGCCGCGGCGCTCCCGGACGAACGCCGCGGCGGCGAGCGTGACGGCGATCGCGGGCGCGATGGGTCGCAACTCCATCTGCGCGCGACTCTATCGGCACCCCACCCACCCCACCCAGCCCCTCCGCCCCCGCGTCCAAACCGGACGTCGGGAGGCGGAGCCCTCACCGTGGTGGCCGCGGCCGGGTGCTAGGCGTGGTGGCCGCGGCCGGCGGCGCTAGGCGTGGTGGACGGCCGGCGCCGGCTCGAGCGCGACGTCGAGGACCTCGCCGATCGTCATGACCGGGTGGAAGGTCATCTGCTCACGCACGTCCTCGGGCACGTCGTCGAGGTCGGGCCGGTTGCGCTCGGGCAAGATCACGTCGGTCAGGCCCGCCGCGTGCGCGGCCAGCACCTTCTGCTTGAGCCCGCCGATCGGCAGCACGCGGCCCTGCAGCGTGACCTCGCCGGTCATGCCGACCGTGTGCTTGACCGGGCGGCCGGTCAGCAGCGACGCCAGCGCCGTCGTCATCGTGATGCCCGCGCTCGGCCCGTCCTTGGGAATCGCGCCCGCCGGGACGTGCACGTGGAACTCGGTGTCCTCGAAGGCGTGCGGGCCGATGTGCAGCTCGTCCGCGTGCCCGCGCACGTAGCTGAGCGCGATCCGCGCCGACTCCTTCATCACGTCGCCGAGCTGGCCGGTCAGCGTCAGGCCGCCCTTGCCGGCCATCGAGGTCGTCTCGACGAACAGCACGTCGCCGCCCGTGCCGGTGACCGCCAGGCCGGTGGCCACGCCGGGCACCGCGGTGCGGATCGCCGCCTCCTGGAAGACCTTCTGGCGGCCGAGCGCGTCGCGGACGAGCTCGACGTCGACGATGACCGGCGCCTGCGCCGTGCCCGACGCGATGCGGGTCGCGGTCTTGCGCAGCAGCGTGCCGAGCTCGCGCTCGAGCTGGCGCACGCCGGCTTCGCGGGTGTACTCGCGGACCACGAGCTCGAGGACCTCGTCGGGGATCTCGACCTCGTCGGGGCGCAGCCCGTTGCCCTCACGCTGGCGCGGGAACAGGTATCCGCGCGCGATCGCCGTCTTCTCCGCCACCGTGTAGCCGTCGAAGCGGATGACCTCCATGCGGTCCAGCAGCGGGCCGGGGATCGGCTCGGCCTGGTTGGCGGTGGCGATGAACACGACCTGCGACAGGTCGAGCTCCACGTCCAGGTAGTGGTCGCGGAACGTCGAGTTCTGGGCCGGGTCCAGCACCTCGAGCAGGGCCGCGCTCGGATCGCCGCGCCAGTCGGCGCCGACCTTGTCGACCTCGTCGAGGAGGATCACCGGGTTCATCGTGCCGGCGTCGCGCAGCGCGCGGACCAGGCGGCCCGGGAGCGCGCCGATGTACGTGCGCCGGTGGCCGCGGATCTCGGCCTCGTCGCGGATGCCGCCCAGCGACATGCGCACGAACTCGCGGCCCATCGCGCGGGCGATGGACTCGCCGATCGAGGTCTTGCCGGTGCCGGGCGGCCCGATCAGCGTCAGGATCGCCCCGCTTTTCTTGTCGGGCTCGATCCCGCGCTCCTCGCGCAGCTTGCGCACCGCCACGTACTCCACGATGCGGTCCTTGACGTCGTCGAGGCCGGCGTGGTCGGCGTCGAGCACCTCGCGCGTGTAGGCCGGATCGAGCCGCTCGTCGGAGCGCTGGCTCCACGGCACGCTGATCAGCCAGTCGAGGTAGGTGCGGATCATCTGGCCCTCGCCGCCCTGCTCGCCGGTGCGCTCGAAGCGGGCGAGCTCGCGCTCGGCCTGCTCGCGCACGGCCTCGGGCATGCCGGCCTCCTCGATCTTCGTGCGGTACTCGTCGACGACCGAGCCGTCGTCCTCGCCGAGCTCCTTGCGGATCGACTCCATCTGCTTGCGCAGGAAGTAGTCGCGCTGCTGCTTCTGGGCGCCGGACTCCACGTCCTCGCGGATGCGACGGCGCACCTGCAGCTCGGCCAGGCGGTCGCGCTGCATGCCCAGCGCGAGCTCGAGGCGCGCGGTGACGTCGACCGTCTCGAGCAGCTGCACCTTCTGGTCGAACGACAGGTCGGGGGAGTAGCCGGAGGTGTCGGCCAGCGCGCCGGGCTCGGTGATCGAGCGCAGGAACGAGGCCACGCGGCCGTCGTCGCCGCGCAGGTCGAGGATCTCGTCGACGACGGCGCGGTACTCGCGCTCGAGCGTCCGGGTGCGGCCGTCGACCGGGACGGCGTCGGGGGCCTCGGTGACCTCGACGCGCAGGCGCCCGGCGGCGTCGGTCGAGGCGGCGCCGGCGATGCCGCGGGCGACGCCCTCCAGCGAGGCGCCGCGGACGCCGCCGGGCAGGCGGACGCGCTCCGCGACGCGGGCGATCGTGCCGACCGACGCGAAGCTGCCCTCGTGGCGCGGGACCAGGAGCACGCGCTCCTCGTCGCCCACGTCCACCGGCAGGGTCACGTCCATCGTCGGGAAGATGACGGTGTCTTCCAGCGGGACGAGCAGAAGCGTGGTGGTCACAGACAAAACCTTTGAACTAGGCAACAGTCGAGGAACTCATGGTAGCGCGTCGATCTGCGCCGCGTCCACTGAGGTTTACGGCAAGGACGCCGCTGAGGATCGCGGCCGTGCCACACTGCGTGCATGTCCCCGCGCCAGGTGCGTCTCACGGTGGCGGCGGCGATCCTCGGCTCGATCGTGGTGTTCGTCGACTCCACCGTGGTCAACGTCGCGCTGCCGGCGATCTCGGCCGACCTCGGCGGCGGCCTCGCCGGCCAGCAGTGGCTCAGCGGCGCCTACCTGCTGACGCTGGGCGCGCTGCTGCTCGTCGGCGGCGCGCTCGGCGACCTGCACGGCCGGCGCCGCATGTTCTCGATCGGCCTCGTCGGCTTCGGCGTCACGTCGCTGCTGTGCGCCGCGGCGCCGACGATCGAGACGCTCGTCGTCGCCCGGGCGCTGCAGGGGGCGACCGGCGCGCTGCTCGTCCCCAACACGCTCGGCCTCATCGTGGCGAAGTTCCCACGCCACGAGCGCGGGGCGGCGATCGGCACGTGGACGGCCTGGTCGGGCATCGCCATGGTCGGCGGGCCGATCGTCGGCGGGCTCGTCGTCGACCACGCGTCGTGGCGCTGGATCTTCGCGATCAACGTCCTGCCCGTGCTCGCGGCGCTGCTGATCGTCGCGCGCGTCGACGCCGAGCACGACACGCCGGCGGCCGGGCGCGCCGATGTCGCCGGGGCGCTGCTGGGCACGCTCGGCCTGGCCGGGCCGGTCTTCGCGCTCATCGAGCAGCCGCAGCTCGGCTGGGACGATCCGGTGATCTTCGTCACGCTGGTCGGCGGGCTGGCGCTGCTGGTCGCGTTCGTCGTCCACGAGCGGCGTGCGGCGCACCCGATGCTGCCGCTCGAGCTCTTCGCGCAGCGCAACTTCGCCGTCGGCAACGCCTCGACGCTCGCCGTCTACGGCGGCCTGGGCGCCACGCCGTTCTTCCTCGTGCTCTTCCTGCAGCAGGTCGGGGGCTACAGCGCGCTGGAGGCCGGCGTCTCGACGCTGCCGGTCACCGTGCTGATGTTCGCGCTGTCGCGCCGCTTCGGCGCGCTGGCCGACCGGGTCGGCCCGCGCCTGTTCATGGGCGCCGGGCCGGTCGTCGCCGGTGCCGGGATCGCCCTGTTCGCCCGCATCGACTCCGACGCCGACTACGTCTCGCAGGTGCTGCCGGCGGTGCTCGTGTTCGGCCTGGGACTCTCGCTGACCGTCGCCCCGCTGACCGCCACCGTGCTGGGCGGCGTGCCCGAGCGCGAGGCCGGCATCGCGTCGGCGGTCAACAACGCGGTCGCGCGGATCGGCAGCCTGCTCGCCGTCGCGGCGATCGGCGCCGTCGTCGCCACGCAGCTCGGCGGGAGCGGCACCTCGTTCGCCTCGGTGCCGGTGGCGACGGCCGAGCACGCCTTCCACGTGGCGGTGATCGTCACCGGCGCGCTCGTCGTGCTCGGCGGCGTGCTCAGCGCGCTGGGGATCGAGAACCCGCGCCACGAGGTCGCCGCCGCCGGCTGCCCGGGCGGGGCGGTGGTGGGCGCCTCGCGTGACGCCGCTTAAGCCAGGCCAAGGTCGCGGCCGATACTCGAAGCGGTGCGCCGCCTCCTGCTCGTCCTCTGCGCGCTGCTGCCCGCGCTGGCCGCCGCGCCCGCCGCCCACGCCGCCCTGGCCTGGCCGTCGCCGACCCTGCAGATCGGCGTCGCCGACGAGGAGGGCGGCGCCGCGGCGCTGCGCGCGAGCGCGCCGTTCGGCCTGCGCTACCACTACCTCGCCGGCGGCGTGAACACCGGCCGCGGCTGGCAGGGGTGGGCGACCGGCGGGGGCTCGTTCGTCTCGAACTACATCGCCGACTCGGCCGCGAACGGGATGATCCCGGTCTTCTCCTACTACGAGCTGCGCCAGAGCCAGCCGGGCGCCGGCCAGTCCGACGAGCAGCGGGCGGTGATCGGCAACCTGGCCGACCGGGACACGATGCGCGCCTGGTTCGAGGACCTCAAGGTGTTCTTCCAGCGGGCCGGCGCGGCCGGCACGCCCGTCGTGGCGCAGATCGAGCCCGACCTGTGGGGCTACGTCCAGCGCGAGGGCGGCGACGACGCCTCCGCCGTGCCGGCCCAGGTGGCCGCGACCGGCATGCTCGACCTGCGCGCGCTGCCCGACACGGCGGCCGGCGTCGCCCAGGGCGTCAGGCGCCTGCGCGACACGTACGCACCGAACGTCCTGCTCGGGTACCCGGTGTCGGTCTGGGGGACCGGCAAGGACATCGCGGTCTCCGACGAGAGCGACGAGGCGGTCGCGGCGCTCGCCGCCCGCTCGGCGCGCTTCTACCGGTCGCTGGGAACCTCCTTCGACGCCGTCTTCGCCGAGTTCGCCGACCGCGACTCCGGCTACGCCGTCAAGCGCGACGGCCGCAGCGCCGACGAGGCGTGGTGGGACGGCGCCGACTTCGCCCGCTTCGCCCGCTACCTCGGCGCGGTCCATGCGCGGGTCAACCGGCCGATCGTGCTCTGGCAGATCCCGCTGGGCAACACGCTCTACCGCGCGATGGATGACACCCCGCACCACTACGCCGACAACCGCGTGCAGTGGCTGCTGGGGGCGAGCTGGCGCGAGCACCTGCGGCCGTACCTCGATGCCGGCGTCGTCGCGCTGCTGTTCGGCTCCGGCCAGCCCGACGGCACGTGCGCCTGCGACGCCGCGGGCGACGGCGTGACGAACCCGCCCCCGTCCGGCACCGCGACGCGCGAGTCGCTGAGCGCCGACGACGACGGCGGCTACTTCCGCGCCCGCGTGAACGCGTACTACCGCGACGGCGCGCTGGCGCTCCCGTCCCCGGCGGCACCGCCGACGCGCAAGCGCACGGCGGGCATCCCGGCCAAGCTGCGCCACCCCGGGCGCTTCAGCACGCGTGCGCGGACGAGCCGCCGGGTCGTCCACCGCGGCGGCTCGGTGCGCATCCGCGCCGCCGTGCGCCCCACGAAGTCCCAGCGCGCGCTCGTGTCGATCGAGGTCTACCGCGACGGCACGCAGGTCTTCCAGCGCTACTTCGACCACGCGGTCCTGCGCCGCGGCCGCGCGCGGTCGTTCGCCGCCCGCTGGACCGTCGGCGCCGACGCGGCGGCCGGCGACTACATCGTCAAGCTCGGCGTGTTCGCGCCCGGCTTCGACGGCCTGCGCGCGTGGAACGACCACGCGGCGCGCGTGCGCGTAGCCTGAGCGGCATGGACGTGCCCGAGGTCGCCGCGACGTTGCGGTCGTACGTGTCACGCAGCGGGACGCTGCAGGCGGTCGCCGCCACGCCGGCGGGGCTGGTCACCTGCGACGCCACCGGGCGGGTCACGCTGCAGGAGCCCGACAGCGACGAGGAACCGGTCGAGCTCGACTGGCGCCAGGCGCAGCCGCTCGACCTCGGCGTCGAGCTGCGGCGCCTACCGCCGTTCGACGTGGACGCCGCCAAGGGCGAGGTGACGAACGTGCTCGGCGGCCTCGAGCACGTGGCCGACGGCGTCGGCGCGCTGGCCGCCGCGTTCGGCGCCCCGATCGCGGTGCTCGTCTGGCTGCCCACCGCCGACGAGGAGACGACGCTGGTCATCTCGGGACGGGAGGGCGAGGGGCTCGTCGTCGTCATCGACGACGAGCAGTACGAGCTTGGGAGCGGACACGAAGGCTGGCCGCCGCAGCGGCCAGCCTCCTGACGCCCGACCTACTTCGTGAACTTGCGGATGCCCTTCTTGAAGGCGTTGTAGCCCGGCCGCTTGGAGCCGTCGGCGTTGACGAGGCCCGCGTCGAAGCGCTCCTCGCAGTCGTTGCCCCAGTAGGCGTACGCGTACATGCGCTCGACGTAGCGGTCGTACTTCTTGGCGAGCTTGAACATGTACTTGATGCGGTTGGCCGCCCGGCTCTTGTCGCACGGGAAGCTGCGGCCGAACTCGACCAGGCCACCGGTCTCGGTCAGCCAGAACTTCGCTCGGGGGTTGTGGCCGCGCTGGCGCACCGTCCGGATGATGTTGGCCGTGCCGGTCGAGTGCTTGCGGTTGACGTCCGAGTAGTTGTGGATGCCGACGAGCTTGGCCCGGCGGTCCCAGGTCGGGCTCAGCGCCTGGTAGAAGCCGTCGATGTAGCGGCCGACCACCGTCTGGTCGAGCACGTCGAGCGCCAGGATCTTGCAGCCCTTGCACATGCCGTACATCGCCTTGAAGTACTGGGCGGCGCGCTTGGGCGAGCGGTACGTCGGCTGGGACTGGTGGTTGGCCTCGTTCCAGACGCCCCACTCCCGGACGCCCATCGCGCGGTAGCGCTTGACGAGCTTGCCGACCTCGCGCTTGTAGGAGGCCACAGAGGGCAGCTTGGCCTTCTTGAGGCGCAGGTCATCGGTCGACGGCGTCATGAAGACGGTGGCGCCGTCTTTCTTGGCCTGGTCGACGAAGATGTCGGCCTGCTGCAGCTGATACGGGTCCTTGGCCGCGTTCCACTTGATGAAGTAGCGGACCTTCTTGAGCCCCAGGGCCTTGTAGTTCGACTGGTCGAACATCGTGAAGCTCTGATCGCCGAGGCCGACGTCGACCTTGACCTTGGCGGCGGAGGCGCTTGCCGGTAGGGCGAGCATGAGCGCCAGCCCCGCGCTCGCGAGGACGGTTCTGATGGTGGGCATGCCCTCCCGAACTTCTCTGAAGGCCCCGAGTTGCGGTCGGTGGCCTGCGGCCCACACAATGCCCGCATGGATCTGTGCATCCGCCATGCGACCGTGGCCGACACCGAGCGCGCGCTGGACTGGGCGGCGGGCGAGGGATGGAACCCCGGACGCCACGACGCGGCCTCGTTCCTGGCGGCCGACCCCGAGGGCCTGCTGGTCGGCGACCTGGGCGGCGAGCCGGTCGCGTTCATCGCGTGCGTGCGCTACGGCTCGGCGTACGGGGCGGTCGGGCTCTACCTGGTCGCCCCGCAACGGCGCGGCCGGGGGCTGGGGATGCAGATATGGAACGCGGGCCACGTCCACCTCGGCGACCGGACCCGCGGGCTGGACGCCGTCGACGCCCAGGTGGCCAACTACGCGCGCAGCGGCTACGTCGCGGGCGCGCACACCTACCGCTACGAGGGGCGTTCGGGCGCGGCGGCGGGGACGGACCGCGAGGACGTCGTCGCGCTCGACGGCGAGACCGCCGCGGCGGTCGACGCGCGCGCCTTCCCGGGCCCGCGCGCGGCGTTCCTGCGCGCGTGGCTCGAACAGCCCGAGGCGCGCACGCTCGCGCTGCGCCGCGACGGGGCCGCGGCCGGCTACGGCGTGCTGCGTCGCTGCCGCGTCGGCTGGAAGGTCGGGCCGCTGTTCGCTCCCGACGTCGCCGGGGCCGAGGCGCTGCTCGACGCGCTCGTCGCCGACCTCGACGAGCCGTACTGGCTCGACGTCCCGCGCGACAACGCCGCCGGGACCGCGATGGTGCAGCGGCGTGGGATGGCGCCGACGTTTCGCACCTGTCGCATGTACGCCGGCGCGCCGCCGACGTTCGACGCGTCGCTCGTGTTCGGGGTGACGTCCCTGGAGCTCGGGTAGTGGGCCGCTAGATGCGGGCGATGCTGCTCGACGCGCCGCACCGGCCGCTGCGCGCGGCCGACGTTCCCGAGCCGGCGGCGCCCGGCCCGGGCCAGGTGCTCATCGAGGTCGCCACCTGCGGGGTCTGCCGCACCGATCTGCACCTGCTCGACGGCGAGGTCGACGTCCCCGACCCGCCCGTCGTCCCCGGCCACCAGATCGTCGGGCGGGTCCTCGCCGGCGCGGGCTTCGAACCCGGTGCGCGGGTCGGCGTGCCGTGGCTGGGCTGGACGTGCGGGGAGTGCCGGTTCTGCACGAGCGGGCGCGAGAACCTGTGCCCGCGAGCGCGCTTCACCGGCCGCGACATCGACGGCGGCTTCGCGCAGCGCACCGTCGCCGACGCCCGCTTCTGCTTCGCGCTGCCCGACGGCATCGACGACCTGCACGCCGCGCCGCTGCTGTGCGCCGGGCTCATCGGCCTGCGCGCGCTGCGCCTGGCCGGCGACCCCGAGCGCGTCGGGCTCTACGGCTTCGGCGCGTCGGCGCACCTCATCGGGCAGGTCGCCGCGTGGGAGGGCCGGCGCGTGTTCGCCTTCACCCGGCCCGGCGACGACGCGGGCCAGGCCTTCGCGCGCACGCTCGGCGCCGAGTGGGCGGGGTCCAGCGAGGACGCGCCGCCCGAGCCGCTCGACGCGGCGATCGTCTTCGCTCCCGTCGGCCCGCTGGTGGTGACCGCGCTGCGCGCGCTCGACCGCGGCGGCGTCGTCGTGTGCGCGGGCATCCACATGAGCGACATCCCGGCCTTCCCGTACGCCGACCTGTGGGAGGAGCGCCAGATCCGCTCGGTGGCCAACCTGACCCGGCGCGACGGCGAGGAGCTGCTTGCGCTGGCGCCGCGGGTGCCGCTGCGCCCGACCGTCACGCCGTATTCGCTCGAGCGTGCCAACGAGGCGCTCGACGACCTGCGCCACGGGCGCTTCGAGGGCGCCGCGGTGCTCGTGGTCGGCTGACACCTGGCGCACGCGCCGGCCACGACGCGTAAGGTCAGCAGACGATGGTGGCGGCGGGGGCGATGGTGGACGTGGGCATCGTCACGGCAGGCGTGATCGTCGTGCTGGCGGCGATCTGGCTTGCCGGCAGGCGCAGCACGACGCGCCGGTCCGAGGCGCCGCCCGTGGACCCGTTCGCGCAGCCGGTCGTCCACCATGTTGGCGCCGATCGCCGGCGGCTGACCCGCGCCCCGCTCGCGCGCCCGGTGGTCGTCCGCCGCGACAACGGCGAGCAGCGCACGTTCGCGCTTGACATCAGCTCCGGCGGCATCCTGCTCGCCGGCCCGGCCGACCTCGCGATCGGCGAGGTGCTCGACGTGAGCGTCGACCTCGACGAGCTGCTCGCGGACGCGGCCGGGTGGTCCGCGAGACGCCGGACGGCCGCAAGGGCGTCGCGTTCGAGGAGCTGGGCGACGACGATCGCGCCCGCCTCGAAGCGCTACGTCACCGCCGGTCAGCCCGGTAGCTGATCAGCAGGGTCACCGGCCCGTGGCCCGACGTGCGCGTCACCGTGAAGGTGAGCGTCCGGTCGGGCGCTCGCGGCAGCCCGAGGCCATCGTCCACTGGTGGCGCGCGCCGCGGTCGTCGCTGTGGCCGACCTGCTGGCGGCCCGAGGTGACCTGCAGGCCGACGTCGGACCCGGGACGGCCGCGCACGATCGCCGACAGCCGGCCGTCGAGCGTCAACGGCACGTCGAAGCTCTGGGTGCTCTGGCTCCCCGACATGACGAACCGCTTCGAGGCGTTGCCCGTCCACGGCGTCAGGACGTCGCGGCGGGCAGCGTCGAGCGCGGCGGCGTCGGGCCGTAGCAGGTCGGTCCATCGCCACGGCTGGTCGGGGAACGTCAGGCGCGCGTAGACCTCGGCCCACGCCTCGCCGGGGTTGCGCAGGTACGACTGGCCCTCGTCGCCCGGCGCGAGCCGACGCTGGAGCGTGTGGTCGCAGACCAGCTCGTAGGAGGCCCAGTACTTCGGGCCGTAGTCGATGGCCGAGAAGCCCTGGTTGTCGCGGTTGGCCGCGATGTGGTGGCCGTACTCGTGGGTGAGCACGTAGGCCGTCGTGTAGGCGCCGTCGGTGGTGGTCGTCTGCAGCCCGGTGGACGGCACGACCATCTGCTGGTTGCCGTAGCAGGCGAGGATGCCGTCGACCGGCTCGCCGCCGCACAGCCGCCCGACGCGCCGCGGCGTGGCGACGACGATCTCGAGCTTGGCCAGCTCGGTCCCGTGCGGCAGCGCGTCGAGGAAGTCCACGTACGAGCGGGCCAGCGGCTCGTCGACGGCCAGGCCGTTGTCGAACGCGACGTTGACCGAGTAGCCCTCCTTGGTCGCCACCGCGATCGTCGCGTCGTTCTGGGCCGCCCGGGCCTGGGCCCGGCGGACGGCGTGCGTGTCGGCGACGCGGTCGGTGAGCCCGCTGGGCGCCGCCTGGGCGGCGGCCGGCAGGAGCGCGAGGAGGACGGCGGCCGCCAGGGCGAAGCGTACGAGCATGCGGGCCAGCGTGGCGAGCGAAGCTGAACGAGAGTGAAATTGCCGCAAGGACCGCACCTACGAGACGCGAACGGTGTTCCTGACGCCGTGCGCCCCTACCGCCTCCTGACCGCCATCGTAGTCGTCGCCAGCCTGGCCTTCGCCGCTTCGGCGAGCGCCGACGACGACCCGTTCGCCGGTCACGGCATGTGGATCTGGCAGGTGTCCAAGGCGGCGGGCGGCGACCCGGCCGGCATCGCCGAGCAGGCGCACGCGGCGAACATCGACACGCTGATCATCAAGTCGGCGCACGGGCCGACGCCGTGGAGCCAGTTCTCCCCGCAGCTCGTCGCGGCGCTGAAGGCGCAGGGACTGACGGTCTGCGGCTACCAGCGGCTGCTGGGCAGCCGCGCGCAGGCCCAAGCTCAGGCGGCGGCGACCGCGGTGGCGGCCGGGGCCGACTGTTTCGTCATCGACGCCGAGACCGAGCTCGAGGGCCGCTACGGCGTCGCCCGCACGTACATGAAGGCGCTGCGCCAGCGCATCGGCGCCGACTTCCCGCTCGGCTTCACGAGCTTCCCGTACGTCTCGCTGCACCCGCTGGAGCCCTATTCGGTGTTCCTCGGCGCGGGCGGCGCCACGGTGAACCTGCCGCAGATCTACTGGAAAGCGATCGGCGATCGCCCGAGCGCGGCGTTCGCACGCACCGTGGCCGAGAACAGCGTCTACGGCCGGCCGCTCGCACCGATCGGCCAGCTCTACGAGGGGCCGTCCCGCTCGGACATCCTGTCGTTCCGGCGCCTCGGGCTGGCCTACGACGTCACCGGCATGAGCTGGTGGAGCTGGGACAGCGCGCGCACCGCCGGCTGGCGGGCGCTGACGCCGCTGGTGAGCCCGCCCGCGCTGCCCGCCGCCCAGCCGGTCTACCCGACGGTGCGCCCGGGGGCGCGCAGCGACTACGTCGTCTGGGCCAAGGACCACCTGCGCGCGCTGCGCTACTCCGTCAGCCGCGACACCCGCTTCGACACGAGGACGCGGCGCGCGGTCCAGGCGTTCCAGGCCGACTCGGGGCTGCCCGCGACCGGCACGCTGGATCCGGCAACGTGGTCGGTGCTGCTGCGGGGCGACGGCGAGGGTGTCACGGGTGCCGGCGCGCGCTGAGGGCCTACTACCCTCCGGCCGGATGAGCGAGGATCCGCGGGACGTGCAGATCGCGACGATCAGGCGCGTCATGGAGGCGTTCAACCGCCGCGACGTGGAGGCGACGCTCGCCTGCGCGACCGACGACGTCGAGCTGCGGTTGGCCGGCACCGGCGCGCTGACGGGCCGCGACTGCTACCGCGGCCACGACGGCATCCGCGAGTACTTCGAGGACGTCGCTCGAGTGTGGCCGGACGGCCTGCAGGTCGAGCCGGTGGACTACCGCGCCGTCGCCGGCTCGGTCGTCGTCTTCGGCCGGGTGCGCGGGGTCGCCGGCGGGGAGCCGCTGTGCTACGACGTCATCTGGGCCTGGCGGCTGCGCGGCGGCCTGATCGCGACCGGCCAGGCGTTCCCGACTGACGTCGCCGCGCTGAGCCACGCCCCGTCCTGAACGCTCCGACGAGGGTGGGACGGAGGCCGTAGCCTCATGCGGCCACGTCCACGGAAGGAGCCTGCACCATGCGCGCCCGCACCCGCCGCACCGCGGCCATCGCCCTCGTCGCCCTCGCCGTCCCCGCCGCCGCCGCGGGCGGATACGCCGTCGCCGCCGGCCAGCCCGTGCGCGAGGACCTCGGCGCGGCGAAGGACCCGGCGGGCGCCCAGGGGCGCACCCTCGGCCTCACGCGGGTGACGATCCCCGCCGGCGTCAGCCTCGCGCCGCACACCCACCCGGGCGTCCAGGTGTCGCGCATCGTGCGCGGCACGCTGACCTACACCGTCGATCGCCGCGGCTCGGTGCCGGTCTACCGCGGCGACGCGGCCAGCGCGCGCCGGCTGCGGACCCTGCATCCCGGTCAGACCGCGCGGCTGCGGGCCGGAGACTGGATCGTCGAGCCGCAGGGCATGGTCCATCACGCGGCGAACCAGGGCACGTCGCGCGTCGTCATCCTGCTGTCGAGCCTGTACCGGACGGGCGCCCCGGCCTCGTCGCCCGCTACGGTCGAACGATGACCAAGCTCGGCGACTCGGACCTCGACATCTTCCCGCTCTGTCTCGGCGGCAACGTGTTCGGCTGGACCGCCGACCGCGAGCAGTCCTTCGCCGTGCTCGACGCCTACGCGGCGGCGGGCGGCACCTTCGTCGACACCGCCGACTCGTACTCGGCGTGGGTGCCCGGCCACTCCGGCGGCGAGTCGGAGACGATCATCGGCGAGTGGATGGCCGCGCGCGCCAACCGCGACGAGGTCATCGTCGCCACCAAGGCGGGCCGCGACCGGCCGCTGACCGCCGACACCGTCCGCGCCAAGGCGGAGGCGTCGCTGGAGCGGCTGCGTACCGACCGCATCGACCTCTACTACATCCACTACGACGACGAGACCACTCCCCTGGAGGAGACGCTCGGCGTTCGACGCGCTCGTGCGCGAGGGCAAGGTTACGTCGGGGCGTCGAACTTCACCGCCCCGCGGCTGGCCGAGGCGCTGGCGGTCTGCGACCGCGAGGGCTTCGCCCGGTTCGTCGCGCTGCAGCCGCACTACAGCCTGGTCGAGCGCGACTACGAGACCGAGCTGCGCGACCTCGCCGGCCGCGAGCGCCTGGCCTGCCTGCCGTACTTCGCGCTGGCCAAGGGCTTTCTCACCGGCAAGTACCGATCCGAGGACGACGAGCACCCGAGCCCGCGGGCGCAGGGCGCGCGCCAGTACCTCGACGAGCGCGGGCGCGCGGTGCTCGAGGCGCTCGACGCGGTGGCCGGCCCGCGCGGCACGACGCCCGCCGCGGTGGCGCTCGCGTGGCTGGCGGCCCAGCCCACGGTCGCCGCGCCGATCGCCAGCGCGCGCACTCCGCAGCAGCTGGCGGACCTCCTGCCGATGGCGACGCTCGACCTGACCCCCAACGAGCTCGAGCGCCTCACGGTGGCCGGCGAGCCGATCGCATGACCGGCGGCTACACGTCCCCGCTGGCCCAGGAGCTGGCGCCCGCGCTGCTCGAGCGCTTCCAGCGCTACGTCCGCGTGGGCACCCAGTCGGCGCGCGACCGCACGCAGAGCCCGAGCACGCCCGGCCAGCTCGACCTCGCGCGGCTGCTCGTCGGCGAGCTGCGCGACATCGGGCTCGCCGACGCCGAGCTCGACGCCAACGGCTACGTCATGGCGACGCTGCCGGCGTCCGACGGGGCGGGCGCCCCGGTCGTCGGGCTGATCGCCCACGTCGACACGAGCCCCGACGCGCCCGGCGACGGCGTCGAGCCGATCGTCCACCGCGCCTACGACGGCGGGGTGCTGGAGCTGCCGCGCGGCGGGACCGTGCTCGACCCGGCCGTGATGCCCGAGCTGCGCGGCGCCGCCGGCCACGACATCGTCACCGCCAGCGGCGACACGCTGCTGGGCGCCGACGACAAGGCGGGCGTGGCGGAGATCATGACGGCGGTCGCCCACCTCGCCGCGCACCCGCAGCTGCCGCGGCCGACCCTGCGCATCGGCTTCACGCCCGACGAGGAGATCGGCGAGGGCGCGTCGCTGTTCGACATCGAGCGCTTCGGTGCGCGCTGCGCGTACACGATCGACGGGTCGTCGCTGGGCGAGCTGTCCGACGAGACCTTCACCGCGGCCGGAGCGGTCGTGCGCATCGAGGGCCACGACGTCCACCCGGGCTTCGCCACCGGCAAGCTCGTCAACGCGACCCGGCTGGCCGGGCAGATCCTCGACCGCCTGCCGGCCGGGCTCACTCCGGAGCGCACGTCGGGCCGCGACGGCTTCATCCACGTCTTCGAGGTCCAGGCCACCGCCGCGCGGGCCGAGATCCACGCGATCCTGCGCGACTTCGACGACGACCGGCTCGAGGCGCACGCCGCGCTGCTGGCGCAGATCGCGCAGGAGGTCGGCGACGCGGAGCCGCGCGCCAACGTGACCGTCGAGGTCGAGCCGCAGTATCCGAACATGCGCCGCTTCATCGCGCCGCATCCGGAGATCGTCGACGCGGCGAAGCGGGCGATGCGCGCCGAGGGCATCGAACCGGTGCAGCAGCCGATCCGCGGCGGCACCGACGGCTCGATCCTCAGCGCGCGCGGCCTGCCCACGCCGAACCTGTTCACCGGCGGCCACGAGTACCACTCGGTGCGTGAGTGGGCGTCGCTGCCGGAGATGGCCGCATCGGCGGCGACGATCGTCCGGCTGGCGGGAGAGTGGGCGACCCCCTAGCGCGACCGCGTCGTCGTGCGCATCCGCTGGCCGCCCCGGCCGCCGAGGATCTTGCGCACGACGCCCGGCAGCATCACGCGGCCCCACGCGGCGATCCAGTAGTAGCGCGGCACGTAGCGCTCGGGGGCGCGGCGCAGCGCGCAGTCGGCGATCGCCTCCGCGCCGACCTCGGGCTCGGACACCAGCCACTGCGGCAGCTCGCGCTGGGGGAAGCCCTCGGTGCGGATCCAGCCCGGCAGCACCACGCCGACGTGGACGCCGTGCTCGCGCTCCTCGACCCACAGCGCGTCGCTCCACGCCGCCAGCGCCGCCTTCGCCGCCGAGTACGCGCCGGTCGTCGCGCGCCCGACCCGGGCGGCGGTTGAGGACATGTTCACGATCGAGCTGGGCGCGCTGGCGCGCAGCAGCGGCAGCAGCGCCTCGGTCAGCCGCACCTGGGCGTCGAAGTTGATCGCCATCGTGCGGCGGACGTTCTCGTAGCCGCCGTCGGCGAAGCTCGTCGGGAACGAGCCGCCCGCGTTGTTGACGAGGACGTCGAGGCGGCCCCCGTGCTCGGCCTCGATGTGGGCGCGCACGCGCGCGGGCGCGTCGTCGTCGGTGAGGTCGACGGCGACCCACGTCGAGTGGCCCAGCTCGCCGGCCAGGGCGCGCAGCCGCGCCTCGCGACGGGCGACGAGGACCAGCTCGGCGCCCGGCTCGCGGGCCAGACGCCGGGCCGTGGCCTCCCCGATCCCGCTCGAGGCCCCCGTGATGCAGATCACCATGGGCGGGAAGGTACATCTGCGCCCGCTGCCGGGCGGCGCGCGTCACCCGCGCTGCGGCGCCTCGCGCGGCACGCGGCCGAACGCCCGCCCCACGCCGCGCGCCCGCGGTCGCGCGGGCAGGCGCGCCGCCGCGTCGAGCACGATCGGCTCGTGGCGGCGCAGCCGGTCGAGGTGCAGGGCGCCCCATACGGTCGTGACCGCGGCGACGGCGGCCCAGTGGTCGTCACCGCCGGCCACGGCCCGCACGGCTTCGAGCGTCGCCGCACGGGCCGCCACGTCGCCGGCGTCGTCGCGCGGGGCCGGCAGCGTGGCGCCCTGCGCCAGCGCCGCCGCGAACGCGTCGTACCAGGCGCCCTCGGCCCGCGCCTCGTGGGTCAGCTGGTCGGTCGCGGCGGTGGGGCGCGGCGCGCCCTGGACGTGGTCGGCCAGGAACTCCAGCGCGGCGGCGGTCTGGCGGATGCGCACCGCGCTCGCCACCAGCTGGCTCACCGGTCCGATCGGCAGATCCGGGCCGGGCCTGCTCGGCCAGCCGCTGGCGGAACGCCGCGTCGAGCCGGTCGCCGCATGGCGTCGGCCGCCTCGGCGAGCGTTCGACCGGCGCGCCCGGCCCATCCTCGAACAGGCGCACGAATGCCGCGGTCGCGTAGTCGGCGGCCTGCGTGAACGCGCCGATGAGGCTGTCGCGCAGCAGCGCGGCCGCCCCGCGCGGCCAGAACAGCAGCCCGACGACGAGGCTGATGGCGAAGCCGATCGAGACGTCCTCGATGCGCACGAGCCCGACCTTCCAGCCTGCCGGCACGATGAGGTTGAACAGCACCATGACCGTCACGGTGAACGCGGCCTGGCCGGCGGCGAACGAGATCGCCCGCGGCGCGTAGGCGGCGACCAGGATCGACACCGGCAGCACCGCCCACAGCAGCGTGCGGTCGGTGCCGATCGCCACGAGCAGCAGGCCGCCGGCAACGATGCCGATCGCCGAGCCGGCCAGCGCCTGGACGATCGTGGCGCTCGTGTTCAGCGCGCTGGAGCGCAGCACCGACAGCGTGCCGAGCACGACCCAGAACGCGTGCTGCAGCGTGGCCAGCTGCGCGACGAGCACGGCGATCGTCAGGCCGGCGGCGCCGCGGACGCTGTTGCGAAACCAGATCGACCGGACGCTGGCGTGCGCCGCGGCGAGGCGGGTGGTCGCCGCGGTGACGATGCTCTGGCGGCGGGCGAAGCGCGTCCAGCTCGGGCCGCGGCCGGGCGTCGGCGCCGGGCTGGCGATGCGGGCCAGCGCCGCCGCGCGCACCGCGGCGTAGGAGGCCACGCGGACGTCCCAGGTGCTGACGAGCGCGCCCCACAGGCGGTCGTCGTCGGCGAGCACGGCGGGGTCGCGGATCCGCTCGAGCAGCTCGCGGGCGACCTGCGTGCGGTCGCGGCTGAGCGCCTGCTCGTCGGGCGGCGCCGTCGCCCCGCCCACCAGCTCGTCGGCGCTGGCGCGCAGCACCGCGGCGGTCGTCGCGCGCAGGCGCCGCTCGCTCGGCGTGGGCTCGAGCCGCGCCGTGGCCGCGGCCGGCCGGCCGAGGCGCCCGTGCAGCCAGTCGAGGTCGTCGATCAGGGCCGCCAGCGCGCCGGCCGACCCGGTGGGGCCGGTCGGCCGGTACGGCGTGGCGGTGAAGCGCTCGTGCATGGCCCGGCAGCGCTCGGCGGCGGCGCGGCGGCGCTCGGGGCCGGGCTCGGCGACGAGGTCGGCCAGGGCGCGGCAGGCCGCGGCGACCGCGGCGCGCAGCCGGTCGGGCGGGCGCGCGGCCCACAGGAGCATCGCGGCGGGGATCGCCAGCGCGCAGGCCAGCCCCCACCCGGCGAGCCGCTCGCCGATCGCGTCGGCGCCGGCCGGAACCATGGACGGCAGGATGAACGTCAGCAGCACGGACATCGTCGCGGCCGCGAGGTAGCCGTTGACGATCCCGGCGAAGAGGACGAGGAAGCCGATGACCGCCATCGTCGCCCCGGCCAGCGCGGGGTCGCCGGAGACCAGCGTGCCGATCGCGATGAACGCGCATCCGGCCAGCCCGAGCCCGGTGAACGCCGCCAGGCGCGCGGCCGGCGGTCCGCCGAAGTCGACGAAGACGAGCAGGGCGAGAGCGCCGAAGGCGGCGAACAGGGCGATGTCGGCGTTGCCGATGACGACGTCGCCGAGGAAGAACGCGACCGTGGTCACCAGCGCGGCGCGCACCGCGTTGCGCAGCGCGAACAGCCCCGGGTCGTGCGGGCGCAGGCGGCTCATGCCAGCTCGCGCGCGACCGCGTCGGCGAGCTGGCGGCCGGCGAGCGTGAGGACCGCGCGGTCGCCGCGGCGCTCGAGCAGGCCGCGCTGCGTCAGGCGGTCGAGCGCGGGCGCCGCGGCCAGCGCCGTGTCGAGCCCGTCGGCCAGGCGGAGCTCGAGCAGCAGGCGCTCGAGGCGCCGGGCGGCGGCATCGGGGGTCTCGCGGGCGCGGGCGGGCGAGCGGCCAGCGTCGAGCCGGCGGGCGTAGTCGGCGGGGCGCAGCACGTTCCACCAGCGGGTGCCGCCGACGTGGCTGTGCGCCCCGGGGCCCAGACCCCACCAGTCGCCCGAGCGCCAGTAGCCGAGGTTGTGGCGGCAGCGCGCCTGCGGGGTCGCGGCCCAGTTCGACAGCTCGTACCAGCGCAGACCGTGGGCTTCGAGGAGCGCGTCGGCGGCGGCGTAGCGGTCGGCCAGCGTGTCGGGGTCGGGCGCCACCCGCGCGCCGCGGCGGATCTGGGCGGCGAGGCGGCTGCCGGGCTCGACGGTGAGGCCGTAGGCGCTGACGTGGTCGGCGCCGGCGTCCAGGACGGCGCGCAGCGAGGCCTCCCAGTCGTCGGGCCGCTCGCCGGGGGTGCCGTAGATGAGGTCGGCGCTGACCTCGCGGAAGCCGGCGGCGCGGGCCTCCTCGATGGCCCGCAGGGCGCGGGCGCCGTCGTGGCGGCGCTCGAGAGCGGCGAGGACGTGGGGCCTGATGCTCTGGACGCCGAAGGAGATACGGGTGACGCCCGCGGCGCGCAGGGTCCGCAGGGCCGCGGCATCGACCGTGTCGGGGTTGGCCTCGACCGTGATCTCGGCGTGGGGGTCGAGCCCGAGCCGGTCGGCGACCGCGTCGAGCAGGCGGGCGATCTGACGCGGCTCGAGCAGGGTGGGCGTCCCGCCGCCGAAGAAGACGGTGCGCGCCCCGCCGGGCGGTCCGCCGCCCAGGACGGCGGCGGCGAGCTGGATCTCGGCGAGCACCGCCTGCAGGTAGGCGCCGCGGTCGCCGGTCGTGTACGTGTTGAAGTCGCAGTAGCCGCAGCGGGTCAGGCAGAACGGCACGTGGACGTAGACGCCGAACGGCCGCGTGCCGAGGCCGGCGAGCGCGGTCTCCGGCAGCGCGCCGTCGGCGGGTGCGGGCTGGCCGTCGGGCTGCACGGGGGCCACGGGACGCGAACCTACCGCCCCCGTCGCGGGAAGAACACCACGCGCTCGACCTGGATCTGGTGCTGGCCGAGGCTGCCGGTGTAGACCGGCCCGGCCCCAGCTGCCCAATCGCCGATCCGCGGGTCGCGGCGCGGGCGCAGCTGGCGCGAGACATCGAGGACCGTCACCCCGGGCAGCGTCACCGACCCGCCGGCGAGGATGACGTGCAGGTCTCCGTCGCCGTCAGGGTCCTTGGACTCCAGCGCGACGATGCGCCCGCCGCCGCCGCGCAGTTGGCGGCGGCGGGATGGCAGCGCGGCGCGCGGGGCCGGTGCGGCGCGCGGGGGCGGTGCGGCGCGCGGGGCGGTGCGGCGCGGGTGGCTCGGCCTGCGTCTTCGCTACCGTCGGCGGTGCGGGCGGCTCGCCCCGCACCCGGCGCACGCGAGCACCAGCCCGGCGGCGAGCAGGCAGCGAAGGCGCATCGGGCCATTGTGGCGGGACGTGTCCTGAGAACCGTCTCGCCTGCGCGACACGTCGCCGTCCGGGGGAGAGCCCCACCTCGGTCGGGTGGCCCACCCCCGCCACCCGCATCCACGCGGCTGCCACCATCCCCTCATGGAGACGACCGCTCCCGGCCCGTCGCACGCCACCAGCGCGCTCTCGATGCACGTCGCGATCGCGGCGTTCGGCGCGATCCTGCTCGCGCTCGTCTGGGGCGTCACCGGCGCCGGCTACTTCTGGCCGGTGTGGGTCTGGTTCGCCTTCGCCGTCACCGTCGCCCTGCACGCCACGATTCGCTTCGCGCTGCTCCGCCACGGGCTCGAGCGGGCGACGGTCCTCGTCACCCGCTTGGCCGCCATCGCCGGCGCCATCATCCTCGTGATCTGGATGCTGTCGGGCATGCACGGCTTCTGGCCGGCCTGGCCGCTGTGCGGGATCGCCGCGGTCGCCGGGATCTTCCTCATCGCGACCAACCAGGATCGCCTGCCCGGCCATCGCCGGCTCGTCGAGCGCGTCGGCGTCCTCGAGCGTACGCGCGAGGGCGCGCTGAGCGTCCAGGCCGCCGAGCTGCGGCGCATCGAGCGCGACCTGCACGACGGCGCCCAGGCCCGCCTCGTCGCGCTGAGCATGCTGCTCGGCCGCGCCGAGGACCGCCTGGCCGACCGCCCCGAGGCGGCCGAGCTCGTCCGCCGCGCCCGCGACGAGGCCGGCGCCGCCATCGCCGAGCTGCGCGACCTGGCGCGCGGGATCGCTCCGCCCGTGCTCGCCGACCGCGGCCTGGCCGCCGCCGTCGACGCGCTCGCCCGCCGCGCGGCGGTCCCGGTGACCGTCGACGCCCAGCTCGGGCGCCGCCCGATCCCGGTGGTCGAGACCGCCGCCTACTTCGTCGTCGCCGAGGCCTTGACCAACGTCGCCAAGCACGCGCCCGGCGCGTCGGCGCGGGTGCAGATCGCCGAGCGCGGCGACCGGCTGGTCGTCGAGATCGCCGACGACGGCCCGGGCGGGGCCGACCCCGCGGGCAGCGGGCTCACCGGCCTGCGCCAGCGCGTGGAGGCGCTCGACGGTCGCCTGGAGATCGCCAGCCCGCCCGGGCTCGGCACCCTGGTCCGCGCGGAGTTGCCATGCGTGTCGTGATCGCCGAGGACCATGCGCTGCTGCGCGAGGGCATCGTCGCCCTGCTGCGCGAGCACGACATCGAGGTCGTCGCGCAGGCCGAGGACGGGGAGGGGCTGGTGCGGATCGTCGGCGGCCACAAGCCCGACCTGGCCATCGTCGACGTCCGCCTGCCGCCGACGTTCACCGACGAGGGCATCCGCGCCGCGATCGCCGCGCGCGAGCGCCGGCCCGGGCTGGGGATCCTCATCCTGTCCCAGTACGTCGAGCCGATCTACACGGCCGAGCTGCTGGAGTCCGGCGAGGGCGGGATCGGCTACCTGCTCAAGGAGCGCGTCGGCGACGTGCGCGGGTTCCTCGACGCGGTGCGGCGCGTGGCCGACGGCGGCACCGCGCTGGACCGCGAGGTCGTGGCCGAGCTCGTGCGCTCCCGCGACGAGCGCGCCGGCGACGGCACGCTCGACGCGCTGTCCCCCCGCGAGCGCGAGGTGCTCGCCCTGATGGCCGAGGGCCGGACGAACGCGGCGATCGCCCGCGCGATGGTCGTCACCAACGGTGCCGTGGAGAAGCACGTGACGAGCATCTTCGCCAAGCTCGACCTGCCCGCCACCGACGACGACCACCGCCGGGTGCTGGCCGTGCTGACGTTCCTGCGGGCCGGGGGAGAGGCCTGACCCCTACACCGGCTGGCCGTTCGCGGTCAGCGTCACGTCGATGTTGCCGCGCGTCGCGTTCGAGTACGGGCACACCTGGTGGGCCGCCGCGACGATCTCCCGCGCCTGCTCGCCGTCGACCGACGGCAGCGTGACGTCGAGCTGCACCGCGACGTTGAACCCGCGCTCCTCGGTCGTGATCAGCGAGACCCGCGCGTCGATCGACGCGTCGTCGGCCTCGACCTTCGCCCGCCGCGCCGCGACGCCGAGCGCGCCCTCGAAGCACGCGGCGTAGCCGATCGCGAAGAGCTGCTCGGGGTTCGTCCCGCCGCCGCTGCCGCCCATCTCGACCGGCAGGCGCAGGTCGACCTCCAGCGCGCCGTCGCTCGTGCGGCCGTGACCGCTCTCGCGGCCGCCGGCGACCATCGCCTCGGCCGTGTAGATCGTCTTTGCCATCGGGCTCTCTCCTTCGCGTACAGGCGGACCGGACCCAGCCTACGCCGCGCCCTGCAGCCCGCGGATGCCCGCCCCGATGAACGTCATCGCCTGGTCGACGAGCTCGAGCGCGCGGCGGCGGTACTCGGCGGGCGGCAGGTCCTCGTCGACCGCGTCGTCGGCGAGGGCGTCGAGGGCCGCCATGGTGGCCGCCCCGACCATCCGCGGCACCAGATCGTCGGTGGGCAGCCCGAGATCGGTCGCCACCGCAGCGGCGATCAGCTGCTCGGCGCGCTCGGTCAGCCCGCGCTCGTAGGTGCGCAGCGCGTGGTCGGACTCGATGATCTGGCGCTGGCAGCGGGTCTTGTCGAGCTCGGCCTGGTCGTCGGCGAGGACCGCCACGATCCAGGCGCGCAGCGCGTCGGCTGCGGTCTCGTCGGCGGAGCGGCTCTCCAGCCGGCGCTCGAGCTCGTCGAAGAGCACGCCATGGTCGGTGAAGACCAGCTCCTCCTTGACCGGGAAGTACATGGAAACGGTGCGCGGCGCGACGTCGGCGCGCTCGGCGATCTCGCGGATCGTCGTCTCCTGAAAGCCGCGCTCGGCGAACAGCTCGAGGGCGACGCGCGCGATCGTCTCGCGCGTGCGCAGCTTCTTGCGCTCGCGCAGGCCGAGCGGCTCTTCCCGAACGGTGTCCGAGGCGGTCTCCATCGCTGTGCGGCGGCACCTTAGCAAAAGTTGCATGCATTGCAAACTTGCTTGGCAAGCGATTTTGCATCGACTGTGCTAGTCTGCCCGCGCTCATGTCCGCCCTGCTCGCCGCGGTCGCCCACGCGCTCGCCGCTCACTGGAAGCGCGGCCTCCTCGGCCTCGTCCTCTCGATCGTCCTCATCGGCGGCATCGTCGGCGCGATGTCGAGCACCGCCGCCTCGGACTTCTCGATCCCGGGCGCCGAGTCCCAGAAGGCGCAGGATCTGCTCGAGGCGAAGTTCCCGGCGGTCTCCGGCGCGCAGAGCACCATCGTCTTCACCACGCCGGAGGGCACGGTCGCCGGCGCGCCGCAGCAGCGGGCGATCGCCGGCGCCCTGGACCAAGTCAACGAGCTGCCGCACGTCAGCCCGCCCGACGGGGATCCGACCAAGCACCTGGTCGTCTCCGCCGACGGCAAGACCGCCTTCTACACCGTCCAGTACGACCGGCAGTCGATCGACCTCGACAAGGCCGACGGCGAGAAGCTCGAGGCGGCGGCGCGCAGCGCCGAGCGCGGCGGCGGCGTCGACGTCCAGCTGCGCGGCGAGGTCGTCGACCTCGCCAGCCAGCAGGACGCGCCCGTGGGCGAGCTCATCGGCATCGCGGTGGCGTTCGTCCTGCTCACGCTGCTGTTCCGCTCCATCGCCGCGATGTTCGTCACGCTCGTCGGCGCGCTCGTCGGCGTGATGATCAGCCAGCTCATCCTGCGCGCGATCTCGGGTCCGATCGGGATCCCGGACTTCGCCACGACGCTGGCCATGATGCTCGGCCTCGGCGCCGGCATCGACTACTCGCTGCTGATCGTCAGCCGCTTCCGCGAGCAGCTCGCCGCCGGCGACGACCCGCCCACCGCCGCCGCGCGCGCGAACGCCACCTCGGGCACGTCCGTGGTGGCCGCCGGCATCATCGTCATGGTGGCGATCGCCGGCCTGCTCGCCGTCGGTATCCCGCTCGTGGGCAAGATGGGGCTCGGCACGGCGATCGCGATCCTCATGGTCGTCCTGTCGTCGGTGACCGTGCTGCCGGTCCTGGCCGGCGCGCTGGCCAAGCGCCTGCGGCCGAAGGACCCGGCGCACGTCGGGCGGTCGGCCGCGTTCGGGCGCTGGGGCGAGCGTCTGACCGCGCACCCGTGGCGCGCCGTGATCGCCGGCGGCCTCGTGCTGCTCGTCTTCGCCGTCCCGTTCAGCGCCATGCGCCTGGGCCAGCCCGACGACGGCAACCAGCCGGCGAAGATGACCCAGCGCCAGGCCTACGACCAGCTCAGCGCCGCGTTCGGGCCGGGCTTCAACGGGCCGTTGATCCTCGCCGTCGACGACCGCGACGGCGGCCGGCTCGACTCGGCCCAGCTGGCCTCGGTGGTCGGGGACCTCAAGGGTGCCAAGGGCGTCGAGAGCGTCGGCGAGCCGACCGTCAACGACGGCGGCGACGCCGCGGTGATCCGCGTCACCCCGACCACGTCCCCGCAGGACGCGGCCACGTCGAAGCTCGTCGACCGCCTGCGCGACGACGTCGTCCCGGCCGCGACCCGCGGCACGTCGCTGCAGGTCTACGTCGGCGGTCAGACCGCGGCATTCGACGACTTCTCGGCGAAGATCTCCAGCCGCCTGCCGCTGTTCATCGCGATCGTCATCGGCCTGTCCATCCTGCTGCTGATCGCCGTGTTCCGCTCGATCTGGGTCCCGCTGGCCTCCGCGGTCTTCAACCTGCTGTCGGTCGGCGCCGCCTACGGTGTCGTCGTGGCGATCTTCCAGTGGGGCTGGGGCGCCTCGCTGCTCGGCGTCGGCGACGACGTGCCGATCGTCTCGTTCGTGCCGCTGATGATGTTCGCGATCCTCTTCGGCCTGTCGATGGACTACAACGTCTTCCTGCTGTCGCGCATCCGGGAGGCGTACTTCGAGGGCGACAGCCCGTCGGAGAGCGTCGTGCACGGCCTGTCGCGGATCGCGAAGGTGATCCTCACCGCCGGCCTGATCATGGCCTCGGTGTTCCTGGCCTTCGCCACCGGCAGCGACGTCATCGTGAAGATGTTCGGCATCGGTCTCGGCGCCGCGATCCTCATCGACGTGCTCATCGTGCGTATGGTCGTCTCGCCCGCGCTGATGGCGCTGCTCGGCGACCACGCCTGGTGGATCCCGGGCTGGCTGGATCGGATCCTGCCCAACGTCTCGCTCGAGGGCCACCACGAGAGTCGCGCCGAGTTGCAGGCCCAGCGCGAGGCCGCCCGCGCGAAGCAGGCGGCCTGACGCACCGGGACACCGGGTCAGCCCCGAGCTGGCCGCGCGGACGACGCGCCGGCGCTGGCCGGCGAGCACGCCCGCGCTGGTCGTCGCTCGGCTCACTAGGGTGACGCGTATGAGCGGGGGCTCCACGGGGAAGTACGTCCGCTGAGATGACGGACACCGAGGTCCAGCCTCAGCCCACCATCCAACTTCCGGTCGGCCGCGGACGTTTGCGAGGTCATGGCGGCGCAACGGCCGACGATGCGCGGCTCGTGGCGGCCGCGCGAGCGCAGGATCCGGACGCGCTCGGGGCGATCTTCGACCGCTACGGGCTCGCGCTGCTGTCGTTCTGCCGTCACATGCTCGGCTCGCGGGAGGAGGCCGAGGATGCCGTCCAGCACGTCATGCTCTCGGCGCACCAGGCGCTGCTGCGATCCGAGGACGAGATCCACCTGCGCGCGTGGTTGTTCGCGATCGCCCGCAACCGCTGCCGGTCGATGCTGCGCGCGCGGCGTGCCGAGGTGCCGCTCGACGACGTCGACCGCTGGACGGGCACCGACGGGCTCGCCGCGGAGGTCGAGCGCCGCGAGGATCTGCGCGCGATGCTCGGCGACCTGCGCCGGCTGCCCGAGGAGCAACGGGCCGCGCTCCTGCTCGCCGAGCTGGGTGCGCACTCCCACAAGGAGATCGCCACGGTGCTCGGGGTGCGGACGGGCAAGGTGAAGGCGCTCGTCTACCAGGCGCGCGAGGCGCTGGCGGCGGCGCGGACGGCGCGCGAGACGCCGTGCGCGGAGATCCGCGAGCAGCTGGCGACGCTGCGAGGAAGCGCTCTGCGCCGGGCCCAGCTGCGCCGGCACGTCGAGGGCTGCCCGGGATGCCGGGCGTTCCAGGCGGAGGTCGCGCGCCAGGGGTCGGCGTTCGCGGTGCTCCTGTCGGTGGCGCCGAGCGCGTCGCTGAAGAGCTCGGTGCTGGGCGTCGCCGCGGTGACCGGGGGTGGCGCGGCGGCAGGCGGTGGCGTGGCGGCAGGCGGCCTGCTGGCGATCGCGCAGGGCGGAGTGACGAAGCTGCTGGCCGCCGCCGCGGTGGGCGCCGCGGGCGGCGGCGGATATGTCGCGATCACCGACCACGGCGGCTCGAGTCCGCCGCAGACGCGGGCGGTGACCGCGCCCGTGCGGGCGGGCGGCGAGCATGTGCTCCGCACGCCGGTGGCGGGTGGCCTCGTGCCGGTCTGGGTTCCCGCGCCGGCCGCAGCGCAGCCGCTTGAGCGGCGGCCTGCAGGCAGCGGCGCGGCGCCCGGGTCGGCCCAGCGCCGACCGGCCCGCTCCGCTCGCGGGGTGGCGCCCGGCCACGTGAAGCGATCGGCGCCCGACGCCAGCAGCGCGGCGCCCGGTCACGCGAAGCGGTCGGCGTCCAGCGCGAGCAGCGCGGCGCCCGGTCACGCGGTGCGGTCGGCGTCCAGCGCGAGCAGCGCGGCGCCCGGTCATGCGAAGCGGTCGGCGTCCAGCGCGAGCAGCGCGGCGCCCGGTCATGCGAAGCGGTCGGCGTCCAGCGCGAGCAGCGCGGCGCCCGGTCATGCGAAGCGGCCGGCGTCCAGCGCGAGCAGCGCGGCGCCCGGCCATGCCAAGCAGCCGGCGCCCAGCGCGCCCGGATCCACCGGCAGGGCGCCGGGTCGCATCCCCACCGGTCGTGGGCAGGCGGCTGCGGAGTCCCGGTCTCCGCAGCCCGCGCCTGCTCCCGCGTCGGATCCGGCGGCCGCCCCCGTGGACGTCGCGCCGGCCGGCAACCCAGACCTCGGCGGTCAGGCGGCGGCCGCGCCGCACCGGCACGGCCGCGGGGCCAGCGGCCACTCGTGACCGCGCGTCACGCCATCAGGACTTCGTCTTCGCCTTCGCCGACACGCACTTGCCGAACGCGTTGCGCTTGTTGGCGTTCGTCCCGTACTTCTGCGCGAACGCCTCGGGCCCGGCCTCCCGCTCGGCGCGGCAGGCCATCGCGGCGTTGAGCACGTCCTCCCGCTGCTGGGCCGTCGTGCCCTTCGTCTGGTCGACGCAGCGCCCGAACGCGTTGCGCTTGTTCTTGTTCGTGCCGTAGAGCTGGCGGAACGCGTCCTGGCCGAGCTGCGCTCGCTGGGCCTTGCAGGTCTGGGCCGCGCTCTGCGGCGCCTTCTTCGCGGGCGTCTGGACGTCCGCCTTCTGCGGTCCCTGGTGGCCGGACGCGTGATCCGGAGGGCCGGCCGCGACCGCGGCACCGGCCGGGATGCAGAGGGCCGCCGCGCCGGTGAGAGCGAGCAGGGTCTTGCGCATGTCTGGGGTTCCTCCTTGGGAGCAGCGGTATTGGTGAGGGGAAACGCGGCCGGAGTCCCGAAGTTGGTGGGTCGGCGAGAAACCGCGAGTCGCCAGCGCGCGGGCCGATGACCGCCCTGCGCCTCCTCCGCTACGTCGCCTTCGCCGAAGCCACGACCTTCCTCCTCGTCGCCGCCTCCTTCAAGCACGACGGCCAGGGCGCGACCGGTGCCTGGCCTTCGCCACCGGCAGCGACGTCATCGTGAAGATGGTCGGCCTCGGCCTCGGCGCCGCGATCCTCATCGACGTGCTCATCGTGCGCATGGTCGTCTCGCCCGCGAGAAGCAGGCGGCCTCGCGCACCGCGACCTTCGGGCGCGCGACGACGCGGTTGCGGGTCTGCTCGACCTTGCGCCGGCGTGCCCTGGAGCGGCGGGCCGAGGAGGACGCACGTCTCCTGATTGTTTGACGGAAATCGTGCACTTTGATACTCAGAGAGGGGGAGTCGTCCTAAGGTTCCGTCCGGGGAGGAAGGACACATGTTCCGCAGGGGAACGTTGGCCGCTGCCTGCGTTGCGGCGACGGCCGGACTGGCGGCGATCGCGCCGTCAGCATTCGCGTACAACCCGATCACGCCCAGTCAGGCGGGGCAGACGGTCGTGTTAGACGGCAAGAACCTGACCGCCGACAAGCTGGTGCAGATCGCCCGGTATGGCGCGAAGGTGCAGCTCACCGACGAGGCGCGGCAGCGGTCGCTGAACGCGTACTACCTGCTGCTGGAGGGCGCCCGCGAGGGCATGCCGATCTACTGGTTCAACCGGGCGCCCGGAGCCGGCCGCGAGCGCGTGCTGTTCTCCGGTGACCCGCTCTCCACGGAGGTCACGCCGGACTCGTCGAAATGCCCGGACACCGGCCAGCCGTGCTCCAACCAGGACTACCTGCTGCAGAGCTCGCTGGCGACGTTCAAGCGCGGGGCGCAGAGCGGCGCCGGGCCGGAGGTCGAGGACGAGGAGATCGTCCGGGCGATGATGGCCATGCGCGTCAACACGATGAGCTATGAGGCGGCGACGCCGCAGTTGACGCAGATGCTCATCGACCTGCTCAACAGCGGCGTGACACCGGTCGTCCAGGCCAACGGCTCGCCGGGTGAGGGCGACCTGCCGCAGATGGCCAACGTCGAGGCCACGATGGTCGGCTCGGGGCAGGCGTACTACCAGGGCCAGAAGATGCCGGCCAGGGAGGCGCTGGCCCGAGCGGGTCTCCAGCCGCTGCAGGACCAGCCGGCGCAGCCGAACGCGCCGCGCGCGCCGTTCGCCGCGGACGACGCCGCGCTGACCAGCACGAACGCCTATTCGATGGGGCAGGCGGCGCTGCTGGTGTACGACGCGCAGCAGATGCTCAACTGGCAGGACCTCATCTATGCCATGGAGCTCAACGGCATGAACAGCAGCATCACGCCGATCGCCGCTCCGGTGCAGCAGGCCCGCCCGTTCCCGTGGATCAACGGGGTCGCCGCGCGGGTGATGGACATGCTCAACGGCAGCTACCTGTTCAGCCGCGACCAGGTGTCCGACACGGGCGCGCCGTTCCGGATCATCCAGGACCCGGAGAGCCTGCGGGCGATGAGCCAGCGGGCGGGCTCGGCGTGGCAGGCATGGGACCAGCTGCGCAGCGACCTGACCATCCAGATGAACTCGTCGGACCACAACCCGGTGGTGGCGCCCGGCTGGTCGCCGAGCTCGGCCCCCGGCCTCGACAGCGAGTGGATGATGCAGTACTACGTCAGGGGCGGTCCGAACAACCGGCTGTGCAAGGGCGGCGGCGTCGGCCCGGCGACGGGCTGCCGGCACGGGTACATCATGTCCAACGCGAACTGGGACCCGTACCCCGTCGACAACGAGATCGAGGCGTTCAGCAACGCGCTGGCCAACCTCGCGGTCAACCAGAACCAGGTGCCGCTGAGGTTCGGCAACACGTTCTTCACGGTGATCTCGTCCAGTGACCCGAGCCTGCCGGCCGATCAGCTGGCCAACTCGGCGCCGGCCGCCGCCGGCTACACGCTCGGCGACCTCATGCCGCGGATGCAGGTGCTGCAGAACCCCGTCCCCGCCCAGGGCAACGCGCTGGTGTCCGACGTCGAGGACCTGGAGGCGGGCAGCAACATCAAGGTGTCCCGGGCGCGGCTGATGCTGGACGACTTCACGCAGCTGCTGGGCCAGGACCTGCTGACCGCCACGCGGTGGATGGACCTCCGCCGCATCCAGGGTCAGGTCCTGGGGCTCAACCGCAGCTTCGGCGCCTCGCCGACCGCCGCATGGCAGGCGTTCCGCAGGGTGGTCCCGTGGCAGTCGTCCGACCGCCCGGAGATCCCGCCGGGCACGCTGGCCTATCAGTTCCTGAAGGCCAACGCCGCCAGCGCGTTCTACCCGGCCGCGGCGCAGCCGCCGGTGGCCGGGCCGGCGAGCAGCGTGGCGCTGAAGCAGTCCCGGACGCGCGCCGTGCGTCAGGCGCGGACGCGGACCGCGCGCTTCGCCTACCGGCGTGCGCTCTCGACGCGCCGCTTCCTGACCCGACAGGCCCGCGCCGCGCAGGCGACGGGGCGACACGGCCAGGGCTGATCCAGGCTCGGCCACGACGCCATCGGGCGGCCCCTCAGCTTCGGCTGAGGGGCCGCTGTCGTCTCGTGGGCCAGAGCCGGCCTCGGCGGGGATCCGCGAAGCGCTAGCGTGCGGGCCGATGACCGCCCTGCGCCTCCTCCGCTACGTCGCCTTCGCCGAAGCCACGACCTTCCTCGCCCTCCTCGTCGCCGCCTACTTCAAGCACGACGGCCAGGGCGCGACCGGTGTCTCGATCCTGGGACCGATCCACGGCGCGCTGTTTCTCGCGTACGTGATCCTCACGCTCGTCGCGCGCGAGACCGCCGGCTGGAGCGCGAAGACCACGGTGCTGATCCTGATCGGCGCCGTGCTGCCGTTCGGCGGCTACGTCGTCGACTGGAAGGTCCTGCGCCCCACGCTCCAGCCGGCGTGACCGCGGACTCCCGCCCCCTGCTCGTCGGCTACGACGGCTCCGAGAACGCCGACCGCGCGCTGGCCCACGCCGGCGCCCTGTTCCCGGGGCGTCGCGCGCTGGTCGCGGTCGTCTGGCACCCGCTGCCCGGCGGCGCCTCGGCCAGCCTCGCCGCGGTGCCCGGCGCGATCGTCCGCGAGGGGCGGGCGGCGCTCGACGCCGAGGCCGAGGACGACGCCCGCGCCCTGGCCGAGCGCGGAGCGCAGATCGCCCGCGACGCCGGCCTCGACGCCGAGGCGTATGCGCTGCAGGCCAGCGGCCCCGTCGTCAACGCGCTCCTGCACGCCGCCGACGAGCACGACGCGGCGGCGCTGGTCGTCGGCACGCGCGGCCGCTCGGCGGTCAAGTCCGCGCTGCTGGGCAGCGTGTCCAGCGGCGTGGTCCAGCACGCCCGCCGCCCCGTCGTCGTCGTACCCGCGTCAGCGCCCTGACGCCGCGACGAGCTCCTGCGCGTCGAAGAACTCCTGCACCCGCGCCATCGCGGCGTGACGCTCGTCGGGCGTGGCCGGGCGGATCGGCTCGCCGAACTCCACCCGCACCGGATAGCGTCGGCGCCATGGACGGCGCCGCGGCCACGCCTGGCCGGGCGGCATGGCCGTGCGCGTCCCGGTGATGTGGATCGGCAGGATCGACAGGCCGTGGCGTGCGGCCAGCACCGCCGCGCCCGTGCGCAGGCGGCCGTCCGAGCCCTCGCGCACCCGCGTGCCCGACGGGTAGACGAGCAGGTTCCAGCGCTCGCCCAGGAGCCGCTCGACATGCTCGAGGTCCTCGATGCCGCCGCCTTGGCGGTGCACCGGCACCGTGTTGAACACCAGCGAGACGAGCCGCGCGATGCGCCGGTCGCGGTAGAAGTAGTCGGCCGCGGCGGCGACCGCCGTGCGGTGGCGCCACTCCCACGGCAGCGCGCGCAGGATGATCGGCGTGTCGATGTGGCTGTTGTGGTTGGCCACGAACACGACGGGCGGCTCCAGTGCCGCGAAGCGCTCGGCCCCCGCCCGGCGCCGGCGCGTGTAGTAGGCGAGGATCGGCGAGAGGACGAACCGCTGGATCGTCTCGCGCAGCACCCGCGCCGTCCGGCAGCGTGCCCACGGGACGTCGAGTTGTGTGCAGCGGGTCATCGGGCCTGGATCCTCGGCATGCCGAACACCGCGGGCCGCGCGCGGTTTCACCATTTGCGACGCTGTCAGACATGGACGCCATGAAGTGGTGGGGCTGGGGGCGCGAGGACGTCGCCTTCACGCACGAGGACAAGCCGGATCTGCGCCCGTTCATCCAGCGCGCGCTGGGGATCGACGTCGCGCAGCCGGGCCAGCCGCCGGTGCCGTTCTCGGCCGTGCGCGTCCCGGACGCGCGCATCGAGCCGAGCCTCGCCGCAGCGCTGCGCGAGGCGGCGGGCGCCGACCACGTCTCGTTCGATCCGCGCGACCGGGTGGTCCACGCGCGCGGCAAGTCGCTGCGCGACCTCGTCCGCCACCGCGCCGGCGACGTCGGCCGCGTGCCCGACGTCGTCGTGCGCCCAGGCGACGAGCGCGCGGTGGCCGGGGTGCTGCGCGCCGCGCTCGAGCACGACGCGGTCGTCATCCCGTTCGGCGGCGGGACGAACATCTCCGGCAGCCTCGAGGCGCCCGCGCACGAGGAGCGCGCGGTGATCTCCGTCGACCTCGGGCGCCTGGACCAGCTGCTCGAGATCGACGCCGAGTCGCGCCTGGCCCGGGTGCAGGCCGGCGTGTTCGGCCCGCACCTCGAGGAGCAGCTGCACCGCTACGGCTGGACCGCCGGCCACTTCCCCGACAGCTTCACGCACTCGACGCTCGGCGGCTGGGTGGCCACGCGCTCGTCGGGCATGCAGTCCGACAAGTACGGCGACATCGCCGACCTCACGCGGGCGGTGCGGGTGGTCACGCCGTCGGGCATGCTCGTCACGCGCCCGGTGCCGAGCACCTCGACGGGCCCGAGCGTGCGCGAGATGGTGCTCGGCAGCGAGGGGCGGCTGGGGATCATCACCGAGGCGACGATCCACGTGCACGCGCTCCCGCCCCGGCGCGTCATCCTCGCCTACGTGCTGGCGGACTGGCGCCGCGCGCTGGAGACGATGCGCGCGATCGCCGAGGCCGAGGTCGCGCCGTCGGTCACGCGCGTGTCCGACGCGCCCGAGACCCAGTTCTCGTTCGCCACCCGCAAGACGCCGACGGCGCTCGACCATGTCAAGTCGCGCGCCCTGCGGCTCTACCTGCGCCGGCTGGGCGTCGACGCCGAGCAGATGTGCCTGGCCTTCGTCGGCTACGAGGGGTCGGAGGGCCACGTCGACGCGCAGCGCCGGGCGGTCGGGCGCATCGTCAAGGATCACGGCGGGCTGTGCATCGGCGCCAGCCCGGGCGAGCTCTACGACCAGAAGAAGTTCGACACGCCCTACATCCGCGACTTCCTGCTCGACCGCGGCGCGCTGGCGGACGTCTCGGAGACCTCCGCGCCGTGGGGCGCGCTGCCCGCGCTCTACGACAACGTGATGGCGGCGGCCCGCGCCGCGTTCGCCCGGCTCGGCGTCACCGGCTACGTCATGTGCCACCTGTCGCACTCCTACCACGCGGGCGCGTGCCTGTACTTCACGTTCGCGCTCACCCCGTCGGGCACGCGCGAGCCGCTCGAGGAGTACGACACCGTCAAGGCCGCGATCCAGCAGGCGTTCGTCGACAACGGCGCGACGCTCTCCCACCACCACGCGGTGGGCACCGAGCACGCGCAGTGGCTGGAGGAGGACATCTCGGCGCCGGGGGTCGCGATGATCCGGGCGCTGCTGGAGGGCGTCGACCCGGGTGCGAACCTCAACCCCGGCAAGATCGTCGGGCGGACCTAGTCGGCGCGAGCACCATGTCGTAGCGCAGCGAGTACCACGGCCCGTCGACCGCGCGGCCGTCGGGCGTCGGCTCGCTCGCGTCGTGGCGTGGGAACGGCGCGATCAGCGAGCTCTTGACCCCGAAGACCGCGTCGGTGTCCAGGTACTGGTCGCCCGCGACGAAGACGTGGGTGATCAGCGTCTCGTAGCCGGGCGCCTCGATCTTGAAGTGCACGTGCGCGGGGCGCATCGGGCTGCGGCCCGCCGCGGCGAGCAGGTCGCCCACCGGCCCGTCGTCGGGGATCGGGTAGGCCTCCGGCAGCACCGACCAGAACCAGAAGCGCCCGTCCGCGGCCGAGCGCAGGTGGCCGCGCCCCCGCGCGGCGTCGAGGTCGGCGATCTGCACGTCGTAGAAGCCGTCCTCGTCGGCCTGCCAGACCTCGATGAGCGCGTCGGGGATCGGCGTCCCGCCGGTCGAGACGACGCGGCCCTCCATCCAGCACGGCCGCCCGGGCGCACCGGCGGCGATGTCGTCGCCGTTGGCGAAGGCCGGCGAGCCGTCCACGAAGAACGGGCCGAAGACCGTCGACTCCGTCGCGCCGCCCGGGAAGCGGTGGTTGATGCCGATCACCTGCATCGACAGCCCGAGCACGTCGGAGAGCAGGACGAACTCCTGGCGCTTGTCGTCGGTGATGTCGCCGGTGCGGGTGAGGAAGTCGATGGCGGCGAACCACTCCTCCTCGGTGAGCTGCACCTCGGCGGCGAACGCATGGAGGTGGCGCACGAGGCTCTCGATCACCTCGCGAAAGCGCGGGTCGCGGCTGGTGGCGAAGCTGTCGAGCACAGCCGTGGTCAGCTCGGTGTCGGAGAGGTTGCGGCGCTCGGTCATGCAGCGGCTCCCTTCGTCGGTTCGGGGCGCGTGCCGGCGGCGGCCGCGGCGAGCAGCGTGCGCAGCGCGTCGGCGTCGACGGGTCGCGGGGTGCCGGGCGCCACCGCGGCGAGGATCGGCGCGATCACCTCGTCGATGCCGTCGGGTGGCAGGCCGCTCTCGCGCAGCGCCATCGGCGCGCCGAGCCCGGCGACGAGGTCGAACAGCGCGGCCGCCGGGTCGCCGGTGTCGCCGAGGGCACGGTCCAGGCGCTCGGCCACCGCCGCCATCGCCGGCGCGTTGTAGGCGACGACGTGGGCCAGCACGATCGTGTGCGTCTGCGCGTGCGGCAGGTCGAACGCGCCGCCCAGCACGTGGCAGATCTTGTGGTGCAGGCCCGAGCCGGCGGCGGCGAACGCCGCGCCCGCGAGGTAGGCGCCGTACAGGGTGTCGGTCCGGCCGTCGAGATCGTCCGGGCGCCGCACCGCGACCGGCGCGCCCCGGGCCAGGGCGCGGATGCCCTCCTCGGCCATGAGGCTGGTGATCGGGTTGGCGGCGGGCGCGTAGAACGCCTCGACGCAGTGGGCCATCGCGTTCATCGCGCGTGTCGCGGCGGCGCCGGCGCCGAACACGACCCGGCCCGCCAGCGCGTCGTAGGTGAACGGCGCGACCGTGATCTCGCTCTGCGCAGGATCCCCTGGCATCCGGACAGCGAGTGTGGCATACGCGGCCGGCCCGTCCGATGACCAACGAGACGAACCACTACGCTCTGCCGGCCGTGGAGTCCGTCATCGGCACGTTCGTCGCCTTCCTCATCCTCGCCGCCCTCGTGCTCGTCCTCCTCGGGCGCAAGGACCGCGTCGGCGTGATGTCAGGGCCGGCGGCGCTGGGCGTGTGGCTCGCCTACCTGCTGCACGCCGACACCGTCGTCACCGCGACCTTCATCGAGCCCGGCCGCATGGACGCCATCCCCAAGGCGGTCGCCTTCGTCGTCGGCGGCATCGTCATCGTCGGCGGCTTCGCGCTGTTCGCGTGGGCGACCCGCGAGCTGGTCAACCAGGGCGACTTCGACGGCCTGCGCGCCCGGCGCCTGGTCACGGGCGGGCCGTACGAGCGCATGCGCCAGCCCCAGAACGCCGGCTGGGCGCTCATGCTCCTGGGCGTGGCGATCGCCGGCCGCTCGTGGATCTCGCTCCTGCTCGTCGCGGTCTTCGTCGGGTTCGTCGTCCTGCTGAGCCGGCTCGAGGCGCGCGGGCTGGCCGTGACCTTCGGCGACGACTACGAGCGCTGGCGGGCCAGCACGCCGGTGCTGCCCTTCGCGTCGGCCTGACGGCCCGTCACTTCGCGGCGAACCGGCCCATCGCCCCGGCGTCGGCGTCACGCAGGGCGTGGGTGACGAACGGATAGACCCCAGCTTCGGGGAACGTCAGCTCGAGCACCGCGCCGCCGCCGGCGGGCACGTGCTGGGTGGAGACGTCGTGCAGCGCGTTCTCGGCGTTGCCGTCGGGCTGCACGGTGTCGAACATCGTGCCGACGACATGGAAGTCGCTGTCCAGCGACGGTCCGGCGTCGACGAGGTAGATGCGCACGAGCGTGCCGACGGGCACGGGGATCGGCTGGCTGGCGTAGCGCATGGCGACCCCGTTGAAGACGACGTAGCGCGGCCGATCGGCGCGCATCGCGTTCAGCGAGCTGCGCAGCCGCCCGCCGCGCACCGTGCCGTAGAGCTCGCTCTGGACGAGCGTGACCTCCGTCGCCGGCGCGCGCCCCTCGGCGGGGTCGACGATGATCGCGCCGTACATCCCCATGCCGACGTGCTGGAGCATCGGCGCGGTGCCGCAGTGGTACATGAACACGCCGGGACGGTCCGCGGTGAAGGAGAACGTGCGCTGCTTGCCGGGCGCCACGCCGGCGAACCCGACGTTGGGCGCCACGCGTGCGGCGTGGAAGTCGACCGAGTGCCACATCCCGTGCCCGCCATGGCCGTGCGGGGACTCGGCGTTGCGCAGCGTCACCTGGACGATGTCGCCCTCGCGCACGCGGATCACCGGGGCGGGGACGGCGCCGTCGAACGTCCACGCGCGCATCGTCACGCCGGGCGCGACCTTGACGGTCGCCATGCGCGCGGTGAGCTGCACCGGCACCACCGCGGCGTCGGCGGCGGGCACGACGGCGAGGCAGGCGACGACGATCGCGGCGCTGAGCGTGTGGCGGAGGGACATGGCGCGATGCTGCCTGCGCGCCGCGGCGACGGGTACCGGGCGAGGTACGCAGTCCGGGTGCGTAGTCGCTACCGACTACTTCACAACTCAATAGTTGTGATATGGTGAAGCCATGAAGACCCTCGCTCCCCAGGCGCTGCTCGAGCGCCTCGTCAGCGGCGAGCCCACCTTCGTCCTCGACATCCGCGACGACGCCGACGCCGGCATCGCCGCCGCCGCCGCACGTGTCCGCCACATGCCCGCCGATGCCGCGGGCGAGCTCGCCGCCGACCTGCCCGCCGACCCGGTCGTCGTGTGCAACCGCGGCATCTCCGCTCACGCGGTGGCCGAGGCACTCCAGGCGGCGGGGGTCGAGGCCCCCGTGGTGCTCGAGGGCGGCATGCGCGGCTGGCTGCACGTGCTGCGCGCGGTGCCGGTCGACCTCGGGGTCGCCGGGCTCGAGATCCGTCAGGTCCAGCGGCCCGGCCGCGGCTGCCTGTCCTACGTCGTCGCGGCCGGCGGCGAGGCGCTCGTCGTCGACCCCACGCCCGACTCGGCGTTCTACCTCGATCTCGCTGGCCAGCTCGGCGCCCGCATCGTCGCCGTGGTCGACACGCATCTGCACGCCGACCATCTCTCGGGCGCGCGCGAGCTGGCGGAGCGGTCCGGCGCGGCGCTGCATGTGCCGCAGGGGACGATCGAGCGCGGCATCGCCTACGCGGACGAGGTCCGGCCGCTGCGCGACGGCGACCGGCTGAGCATCGCCGGCGTCGAGGTGCGCGCGATCGCCCTGCCCGGACACACCACCGACATGACCGGCCTGCTCGTCGCCGGCCGGGCGCTGATCGCGGGCGACTCGCTGTTCGCCGACGGGCTGGCCCGGCCCGACCTCGAACGCGGCGATCCCGACGGCGCCCGCGCGATGGCGCGCATCCTGCACGCCACGCTGCACGACCGCGTGCTGGCGCTCGGCGACGACGTCGTCCTGCTGCCCGGACACGATCACGCGGTCGTGCGCACCGGCGCGGTCGCGCCGCGGCTGGCCGAGGTGCGCGCCCGCGTCGAGGAGCTCGCGATCGCCGACCCCGGCGCGTTCGCCGAGCACATCCTCGAGGGGATGCCGCCGCGGCCCGCGAACTACCAGGCGGTCATCGAGGCCAACGCCGGACGCGGCCCGGCCGACCCGGACCTCGAGTCCGGCGGCAACAGCTGCGCGACCCGATGACCGCGCTTCCGCGTCCGCTCCCGCCCGAGCTGGCGGAGCTCATCGCCGCGCGTCTGCGGGCGATCGGCGACCCGATCCGGCTGCGCCTGCTCGACGCGCTGCGCAACGGCGAGCGCTCGGTCCAGTAGCTGACCGACGAGCTCGGCGCGGGCCAGCAGAACGTCTCCAAGCACCTCGGCGTGCTCTACGGCGCCGGCATCGTCACGCGCCGCAAGGTCGGCACCAGCGTGCGCTACGCGGTGGCCGACCCGGCGGTCTACCGGCTGTGCGAGCAGGTGTGCGGCAGCCTGCAGTCCCAGCTCGCCGAGCTCACGGAGCTCGTCGGCGGCAACGCCGGCGGATGATCGCGCTCGCGATCCCGCTCGGCGTCGCGATCGGGCTCATCGTCGGAGCGGTCGGGGGCGGGGGCGCCATCCTCGCGCTGCCGGTGCTCGTCTACGTGCTCGACCAGCCGGTCGGGCCCGCGTCGACCGCGTCGCTGGTCGTCGTCGCCGTCGCCGCCGCGGTCGGGGCGGGCGCGCTGGCGCGCCACGGCCACGTCTGCTGGGGACTCGCGCTCGTGTTCTCGGGGCCGGCGGCGCTCGGCTCGATCCTCGGCGCGATGGCCAACGACGCGGTCAGCGCGCGCGTCCTGATCCTGGCCTTCGTGCCGGTCATGGCGCTGGCGGCGGGGGCGACGTGGCAGCGCGCCGCCGGCTCGCGCGCCGACGAACGCGCCGGCTGTCCCCGCATTCCGTTCGCGCGGGCCGCGGTCGCCGGGGCGGCGGTCGGCGTGCTGACCGGGTTCTTCGGCGTCGGCGGCGGCTTCATGATCGTGCCGGTCCTGACCCTGTGGCTGGGCGTGGGCTTCCGCCGCGCCGTGGCGACCTCGCTCGTGATCATCACGATCACCGGGCTCGCCGCGCTGGTGAGCCACCTCGTCGTGGGGGCGCGGATGGACCTGAGCATCACCGCGGCGCTCGCCCTGGCCACCGCCGCGGGCGCCGTCGCCGGCACCACGATCGGGCGACGCCTGCCGCAGGCCGTGTTGGGGCGCGCGTTCGCACTCGTCGTCGCCGGGGTCGGTGTCTTCCTGCTCGTCGACGTGGCGGTGCTGGGCGGGCCGCCGGGCGCGTGACCGGGCGGCCCCGTCCGTTCACGAGCCGAGCGTCACGCGGCAGACGACGAACTCGGCCTCGACGTGCAGCGTCCCGTCCTCGGCGGTGTTGAGCCGGCTGTAGAGGGCCCGCAGCTCCTCGTGCAGCGCGTCCCAGCGGCCCTCGGCGGCCAGCTTCTCCTTCGCCCGCTTCGTCGGGCCGTAGTTGCGCTCGAAGAAGTCCATGTACTCCTCGAGCGTGTCGAACCGGAACGGGTTCGTTGCGTACGTCAGCTCGACGTCGCCCGCGGCGTCGAACAGCTCGTGCAGATGGGCGGGGTCGCCCCACTTCGGCGGCGGCGTGACGAAGTCCGGCGGGGGTGGCATGTGGCGGCCCATCGTCTTGAAGAGCTGGCCGATCAGGCCGCCCGGCGTCCAGTTGGCGAGGACGATCGCCCCGCCGGGCCGGCAGACGCGCACGAGCTCGCCCGCGACGACCTCGCTGCGCGGCGCGAACTGCACGCCGACCACGGAGGTCACGACGTCGTAGCTGTCGTCGGCGAAGGGCAGCGCCTCGGCGTCACCCTCGACCCAGTCGACGGCGACGCCGCGGGTCCGCGCGCGGACACGGGCGGCGTCGAGCAACCGCGGGGGCAGGTCGAGGCCCGTCACGGTCGCGCCCGCCGCCGCCGCTTCGATCGCGAGGTTGCCGCTGCCCGTGGCGACGTCGAGCAGCCGGCGGCCGGCCACGTCGACGACGTCGAGGACCGCGGCGGGCATCGCCTCGGCGATGAGCTCGGCCACGGCGGGGTAATCGCCGTCGGCCCACGTGTCACGGTGCTGGCGCTTGAGCGCCGCGACGGCGTCGCTCGTGGTGGTGGTGGACATGCGGGCACCTCCCGGTGCTGTTCGATGGCCGGCCCAGCCTCGCGCCGCGGCGTGGCCGCGTCGAGTCCAGAAGGTGGACTTGCGTCCGGCGGGCCGTGCGGCGACGATCGGCGTGTGGCGATGTACCGCGACTACTGCCCCTTGTCGCGAGCGGCGGAGGTCTTCGCCACCCGCTGGACGCCGATCATCCTGCGCAACCTGCTGCTCGGCGCGCACACGTTCAGCGAGATCCGCGCGGGCGCGCCGGGCATCTCTCGTACGCTGCTCAGCCAGCGGCTGCGGCTGCTCGAGCACCACGGGATCGTCGAGCGCCATGAGGGGCCGGGCGGCGCCGTGCGCTACGAGCTGACCGAGGCGGGCCGCGCGCTGCGGCCGGTGTGCGACGCGCTCGGCCTCTGGGGCGAGCAGTGGATCGAGCTGGCCCCCGAGCACTTCGACGCCACCCGGGTGCTATGGGCGCTGAGCGTCAAGCTCCAGCCGGAGGCGATGCCCGACGAGCGGGTCGTCATGCGCTTCGACATCGCCCAGCCCGAGCGCGAGAGCTTCTGGCTGCTCATCGACACGCCGAACGCCGAGGTGTGCCGCCGTCCGGTCGGCGACCACGACGACCTCGTCGTGCGCGCGGCGTCGGCGGAGACGCTCGTGCGTTGGCACATGGGGAGGTCGAGCTCGGCCGCGCGATGCACGCGGGCCAGATCTCGCTCGACGGGCCGACCTGGCTGCAGCGCATGTTCGCCGGGTGGGGCGGGCAGGGCAGCTACGCGTTCGCCGCCGCGCATTGAGCGCGGGCCGCCACCGCGCCGGCCGCGCCCCGTCCGTACGCTGTCGCCTCGCCGTCGGCTGGCACCGAACGCACGGCCCGCTCCCTCGGCCGCACCCCCGTCCCTACGCTGTCGCTTCCCCGTGAACGCACGGTCCGCCGCCCCCTGAACGTTGCAGGATACGTTGCAGAGGGCGGGATGCGGGGCATTTGGCGACGACGCTGCTAGCGTCGCCGCCGCCGCCGGACTCGTGCCGTCCGGGCGGCTGCCTTCCCGTGGATGCCGCCGCTTCGACCCATTCGAGATTGCGCCGCCGTGCGTGGATCGCGCTCGCCGTGGTGGTCGCCGCGGTGCTGGCGCTCGCCGGCGGCCGCACGCCGGCGCGCGGCGACCTCTCCAGCAGGATCGCCGCCAGCCAGGGCGAGGAGCAGCGGCTGCGCGATGCCGTCGCGGCCGAGTCGGCGCGGATCGCGGCGACGAACGACGGCCTCGCCCGCGCGCAGGCGCGGCTGAGCGCGCTGCAGGCGCGGGCGGAGCGCCGGCAGGCCGAGCTGCGCCGGGTCGTCACCGAGCTGACGCGCGCACGAGTGCGGCTCGAGCGCCTGGAGAACAAGTACCGCCGGGCGGCTGCGGCGCTCGCCCAGAACCTGCGCGCGGACTACATGAGCGAGCGCGCCGACCTCACGACGGTGCTGCTGAACGCCCGCGGATTCAGCGACCTGCTCGAGCGGATGGAGTTCCTGCGCCGCGTGGCCAAGCACAACGCGGAGATCCTCGACGACACGAAGACGACCCGCGCGGAGGTGCTCGTCCAGGCCCGACGGCTGCGAACGCTCCAGGACCGCAACCAGCGCCTGACCGCCGACGCCATGAAGGACCGCAACGCCGCGGCGGCGGTGCAGACCGCGATCCTCAACCGCCGGGCCGAGCTGCTGCGCGGGCGAGCGAACAAGCAGGCCGAGCTCGACAGCGTGCGCGCCGAGCTGGCCGGGCTGCGCGAGCGTCAGGCGCGCGAGCTGCGCGCGGCGCAGCGCCGGCTGGCCGAGGCCCGCGCCGCCGCGCCCGATGTCAACGGCGCGATCCCGACCGACCCCGGCGGCATGGCGCAGGCGCCGGCCGGCGCGCCGGAGGCGGTGGCGCTCGTCATCGCCGCCGGCAACGCGATCTCGGGGCTGCCGTACTCCTACGGCGGCGGCCACGCGTCGTTCCAGGCCAGCGCCTACGACTGCTCCGGCTCGGTGAGCTACGCGCTCGCGGCGGCCGGGCTCGTCTCCTCGCCGCTGGACTCGACCGGCTTCATGAGCTGGGGCGAGCCGGGCCCGGGACAGTGGATCACGGTCTACGCGAACGCCGGCCACGCGTACATGGTCGTCGGCGGATGGCGGTTCGACACGAGCGCGCTCTCGTCGGGCGGGACACGCTGGACGCGCGCGCAGCGCAGCAGCGCCGGGTTCGTGGCGCGCCATCCGCCCGGGTTGTAGCCGCGCTCCGCGCGCCGGTCGACTCACGCGGAGGCGGTCCGCGAGGGGCCGGGTGCGACCAGGCTTCCCACCGCGCTGCTGGCGAACCGTCGGGCCGGCAGCGATCGGGCTGCTGTCTCGCCGGCCGCGCCGGGCAGGACGTGGAGGCGCGCCGCCGAACCCGTTCCCGCGAGATGAACGGCGAGAACCCGACCGGCGCCGAATCGGAGGAGCGGGCCAAGCGACCAGGGCTCCCGCGCTACGGGCTGCTTCTGCTCGTCACGTTGCTGTCGGTGGGGGTGCAGGGCATCACCGAGTCGACGGAGGTGTCGGCCATCATCATCACGGGCCTGTCGGGCGCGATGCTCCTGCTTGCCCTGCGCGCGGTCGACGTCGCGCCGTGGCTGCTGCGGATCGCGGCGGTGCTCGCGGTCGGCATCCTGGCGATGAGCATCCTGCGGGCCACCGCGGGCGGCATCGGCGAGGGACTGGCGCGGCTGATGAACGCGGCGGTCGTCGCGTTCGCCCCGCCCGCGATCGCGGTCGGCGTGATCCACGACATACGCCACAGCGGCAAGATCCGCCTCGAGGCGGTCATGGGCGTCCTGTCGCTCTACATGCTCCTGGGGATGCTGTTCGCGTTCATCTACGGCGGCGTCGACCAGTTCGGCAGCGAGCCGTTCTTCGCCGGGGGCCAGCCCGCGACGGTGTCCAACTGCCTGTACTTCAGCTTCACGACGATGGCGACCGTCGGCTACGGCGACTTCGTGGCGGCCAGCGACGTCGGCCACACGCTCGCGGTCTTCGAGATGATGACCGGCCAGATCTACCTCGTCACGGTCGTTGCGCTGATCGTCGGCAACCTCGGGCGCAGCACGCCGCGCCCGCGAGCGGCGCGGGGCGACTGAACCACGGCCGCGCCGGCCGCCGCGCGACGACGGGTCCCCGGCCCCGCGCCGTGTCCATCGATCGCCGCCATCGCCGACCAGGCACCCTCCTCGGCGAGCACCTCGAGGACTCCGTGCGCACCGGCGGCTCCTGCCTCTACCGACCCGCACCCACAGCAGCCGACCTGCCCTGGACGGTGGAGGCCGCCAACCACCCATAGCTCCAAGACGGAACGAATCGTTCCATCGCGCTGAACGCCTTCACGGGCGTGCGCAGCAAACCCCCCACCAGACCGTGCGGCATCAGCCACATCGCCGTGGTGACGGCCGAGCTCGACGGCTTCCGTGCCTTCTACGAGGACACGATCGGGCTCGAGACGACGCTGGTGCTGGGCGCAGGGCCCGGGCACGCCCGGCAGGCCATCATCGCGGCCGGCGAGGTCCTGCTGCACGTCTTCGAGCTTCCCGGCTACGACCCCGCAGCCCGCTGCTTCGCCCCGACGATGTTCGAGCGCGGTCGCCTCGATCACCTGGGGTTCACGGTCGTCGACGAGGCCGCATTGACGGCGATGCGCGACCGTCTTCTCGAGGTCGGCGCCTCCAGCGGCGACATCCGCCGTCTCGGCCCGATGCTCTCCGTCCGCTTCCACGATCCCGAAGGCCTCGAAGGCGAGATCAACTGCCTCGACCCGACCTACCGCCCATCAACCATGCGCCCCGAGGACGAGATCGTCGACCCGAATTGGTTCGAGCGGACCACCCGCGCGCTGCGCCCCGATCCCCCCTCGCAAAGGAGCAAGCCATGACGTCCCGTCTCATCACGTTGCGCGCATGGACTGCGGCCCTGGTCGTGAGCGCTGCGGCACTTGCTGTGACGGGCGCCGCGCCGGCGCGTGCGGCCGAGACGGTGCCCGCCGCGGCGATCTCGTGGACCGCGTGCGGTGAGCGCCTGGAGTGCGCCACGGTCCCGGTCCCGCTGGACTGGGCCAAGCCGAACGGCAAGAAGATCGACCTGGCCGTGATCCGCCACCTCGCGAGCAACCCGGACACGCGCCTCGGCTCGATCTTCGTCAACCCGGGCGGACCCGGTGAGAGCGGCGTCGAGATCGTGCGCGACAACGGCGATCTGCTCGACGAGTGGGGCGCGGGCCGCTTCGACATCGTGGGTTGGGATCCCCGCGGGACGAACGCCAGCGCGCCCGTGCGGTGCTTCACCACCTCTGCGAGCGAGGAGAGGTTCTGGAAGGGCATGCAGATCCCGACGACGCGCGCGGCGTCGCGCTCATACGCGAAGAAGATGGCGCAGCTCGCCCGCCGATGCCGGCAGGTCAGTGGCGATCTCCTGCGCCACATCTCGACCGCCGACACCGCTCGCGACCTCGAGGCGCTGCGCCAGGGCGTGGGCGACAAGGCACTCACCTACATCGGACTGTCCTACGGCACGATGCTCGGTCGCGTCTACGCCAACATGTTCCCGAAGAACGTTCGGGCCATGATGCTCGACTCGCTCGGCAACCAGGACGAGTACTTCCGCAGCGCGGAGGCGAGGGTCATCAGCGGGGCGTCGGGCACCGACGACGTGTTCGAGCAGTTCCTCGCGTTGTGTCAGGGCGCCGGACCCGACGGCTGCGCGCTCGCCCGCTACCCGGAGACGGTCAGGACCCGCGTGGCTCGGCTGTTCGAGAGAGCCCGCCGCACGCCGATCCCGGCGCCGCACGCCGATCCGCCCGGGCGGCTCACGTACAGCGACCTCCTGCTGTCGACGTTCTCGCCGCTGCGAGACCCGAACACCTGGCCGCAGTACGCACGGGATCTCGACGCCGCCGCGAACGGCGACGCGTCCGCGCTCGAGACGGCGGCCCGCCAGGGACGAACGGCGTACGCGTTCAACAAGGCCACCACATCGGCGGCGATCCAGTGCGCGGACGCCCCGGCCAAGCGGCCGTTGAGCGCCTGGCCGAAGGTGACGAGGCGCTTCACCGACGCCGGTGAGCTCTGGGGCCCGGTCCTCGGGTGGTGGCTGTGGGCGCCGTGCGCGGCGAACTGGCCCTCGAGCACCGGCAGCTACACCGGACCGTGGAACGCCAGGACCCCGAACCCCGTGCTGCTGATCGGCAACGTGTACGACCCGGCCACGTCGTACTCCGGCGCCCAGAACGCCGAGAAGGCGCTGGGCAACGCGGTGCTCCTCACCGTGGCCGGATACGGGCATCCGAGCTACCAGCTGCCGAGCGCTTGCACCGACGCGGCTCGGGTCCGGTATCTCGTCGATCTCGTCACCCCCGCGCGCGGCACCGTCTGCCGCGACGACCAGGCGCCGTTCGATCTCGGGGCCTCCTCGCCGACGGCGGCACCTCCATCGACTGCTCGATTTGATGCCGCCCAACTGAGCGGAGCGGACGTCGAGACCTCTCACGGGACGGGCTCGCGTGCTGGCTCATCGCTCCCGCGCTGACGCGGTTGTCGACCGGGAGCGAGGCCGAATTCGGCCCCCCAGTGCTGAGCTTCTCAGATCCTCCGACTGAGCTTCTCGGTTCCCAGGGAGTGGCGTCCAGAGGAACGTCACACTCAGCCGCAGCCGGTGTTGTTGCCGCAGCTCGAGCACGTGTAGCACGAGCCCGTGCGCTGCATCATCCCGCCGCACTGGCTGCAGGCCGGGCCGAGGTCCAGGCCCATCAGGCGGGCGGGGACGACCGGCGGGGTGTCCGTCATCGCGCTCGCCGCGGGCTGGGCCGGAGGGCCGCTGCTCGCCGCGGTGCCGGGGCGGTGGCGCCGCCCGCGGCGGACGGGGCGCCGGCGCCTGGTGCGGACGAGTCGGCCGCCGGCGCGCCCGCGCCGCTGTTGGGCCCGGCGGTGTCGGCGCCCACGCTCAGCGCGGCGTCCTGCGCGGACTTGCGGGCGCGGACGGCCGGGGTGAGGATGCCGAGGTCCTCCTGGACGTCGGTGTCGCAGAACCGCGAGGCAAGCCAGCGCATGATGTAGTCGGGCATCGACTTCGCGAACGGGATCTCCGGGTTCTGGGTGATCCCCTCCGGCTCGAAGCGCATGTAGGCGAACTTCTCGACGAGCGTCTCGAGCGGCACGCCGTACTGCAGCGCGATCGAGATCGCGGTGGCGAAGGAGTTCATCATCCCCCGCAGCGTCGAGCCCTCCTTGCCGATGTCGGTCAGGAAGATCTCGCCCACCGTGCCGTCCTCGTACATGCCGGCGGTGATGTAGCCCTCGTGGCCGCCGAGCGAGAACTTGTGCGTGATCGACTTGCGCTCGCGTGGCATCTTGCGTCGGGCCGGGCCCAGCTCGGTCCGGAGCTTCGCGACCGCGGCGGAGACCGCCTCGTCGAGCTGCTCCTGCGTGTAGCCCTCGACGACGACCGGCTCGTCCTTGCCCTGCTGGGCATCGGTGCGCAGCGCCTGCGCGGTCTTCGATCCGTCGCGATAGATCGCCAGCGCCTTGACGCCGAGCTTCCACGCCTGGATGTAGGCGTCGGCGATGTCGTCGGCCGTCACGTCGTTGGGCATGTTCACCGTCTTGGAGATCGCGCCCGAGATGAACGGCTGCACCGCGCCCATCATCTTGATGTGGCCCATGTGCGAGATGGCGCGCTCGCCGACGGCCACGTCGAACACCGGCAGGTGCGCGGGGTCCAGGCCCGGGGCGCCGACGATCGTGCCGTGCTCGTTGATGTAGGCCTCGGTCTGCTCGATCGCCTCGTCGTCGTAGCCGAGGGTCCGCAGCGCCATCGGGATCGTGCGGTTGACGATCGTCATCTGCCCGCCGCCGACGAGCTCCTTGTACTTCACCAGCGAGAAGTCGGGCTCGACCCCCGTCGTGTCGCAATCCATGAGGAAGGAGATCGTGCCGGTCGGCGCGAGCACCGTGGCCTGCGCGTTGCGGTAGCCGTGCGCGTCGCCGGCTGCGACCGCTTCGTCCCACGACCGGCGCGCGGCCGTCAGCAGGTCGTCGTCGCCGCAGAAGCGGTCCGGGATCGCGTACGACGCGTCGCGGTGCATCCGCATGACGCCGTTGTGCGCCTCGCGGTTCTCGTCGTAGCGCTCGTACGGCCCGATCGCCGCCGCGATCCGCGCCGAGCCCAGGTACGCGCGGCCGGTCATCAGCGCCGTGATGGCGGCGGCCGTGCCGCGACCCTCGTCGGAGTCGTAGGGCATGCCGTTGCTCATCAGGTACGCGCCGAGGTTCGCGTAGCCCAGCCCGAGCTGGCGGAACGCGCGGGCGTTGGCGCCGATCTCCTCGGTCGGGTAGCTCGACGGCCCGACGACGATCTCCTGCGCCAGGAACATGATGTCCACGGTGTGCTCGAAGCGCTCGACATCGAACGAGCCATCGGGCCGGCGGAACTTCATGAGGTTCAGCGACGCGAGGTTGCAGGCCGAGTCGTCGACGTGCATGTACTCACTGCAGTTCGCGACGACCACGCCGTCGACGATGTAGGAGTGATGGAGCGGCTCGGTCAGGTTGTAGACGACCTCCTGGCCATCGGCCTCGCTGCGCACGAACGCGGAGCCCGCCTTCGTCCGGTAGCGCCGTGTGGTGCCCAGCAGGGTGGCCAACGCCGCGTCCTTGCGGGGAGTGGAGAAGCCGATCGTCTCAGCGAACCGCTCCATGTCGGTGCCGGAGATACGTAGATCGAAGCCTTCGCGGGACGCGTACTCCGCCACCGTCCCATCACCGCGCGTATAGGTGAAGCTGACCTTGCCGGCATCCGTCGTGCGGTAGGTCGTCGAGCGAATGCCGAAGGCGGACAGCAGCTGCGCAACGTCGCGCAGCAGCATCCGCGAACGGCTGCTCAGGCCCACGTAGCGCGTGGCCTTGCCGCCGCTCTCGATCCGCGCGACGCAGCCATCGGCGCCGAACAGCCCGCGTAGGAACGCTTCTTGCACCTCCACCGGTGCGCGGAAGATGCTCTCTGGCACGCGCTTGCTGTGTGCGCGTCCCGTCGTGACGCCGAGCCCGCTTAGCAGCCGCCGTACGGCGCTGCTGCCCACGCGCAGCTGCACCGTTCCGTTCTCCATCTCCTGGCGCGACGTCCCGCCGACGAGATCCCCCAACAGCCCGGCGTGCGTGTCGTCGAGGCCGTCGGCGATGTCGTCGCCGCCGTACACCCACACGGTCGACGAGTTGGTCATTGCGCCGTCGCCCACGAGGTGACCGAGCAGCTCACCGAGTCCCTCGGTCCACATGCGTGGAAGCTCGCGCTCGATCACGGTGCCACCGCGCGCGAACGACCGCGCACGAGCCGTGATCGCCACGGGCAGCTCCCAGGCCGCGGCGGATGCCGGCGTGGCCGCATCGGAGAACAGCACACGGTCGGACGTCGTGAGGTCCTCGGCCGCGACGTACCCGCGGTTCACCGTCCACACCTTGTGGTTCGGGGTGCACCGCAGCTCCTGGCCGTTGGCGAAGTGGAGGCGGACGATCGGCTTGATCCCGGTCTGCATCACGCGCGCGGGCCGCGACGCGACTACGCCCTCGCCCTTGGGACGCGGCGCCGAGCCGTTCTCGCCTGCCGTGGCGCGGTGCGTGTAGACCTGGATGCCGGTCTCGCCCGCCTGCCAGCGCTCATAGAGCTCGCCGAACGGCATCAGGCCCTTCGTCGTATGGACGCGCGTATCACCCGGGAAGCACGGGTTCGACGCGTTGATGCGGCCCGAGTTCGGGCAGGTGTGCCACTGGTTGATCGTCGTGTCGTACTGGACGCCCGGGTCGGCGCAGCGCCAGGCGGCCTCGGCGATCTTCGCCATCACGTTGCGCGCCGGCATGGTCTCCACCACCTCGCCGGTCTGGCGCGCGCGCGTGCTCCACTCGCCGTCGCTCTCGACAGCCTGCATGAACTCCTCGGTCACGCGGACCGAGTTGTTGGCGTTCTGGTACTGGATCGACGTGAAGCCGTCGCCGTCGATCGACATGTCGAAGCCGGCGCGCGCGAGCGCTTCGGCCTTCTCCTCCTCGCGGGCCTTGCACTCGATGAAGTCGACGATGTCGGGGTGGTCGACGTCGAGGACGACCATCTTCGCCGCGCGGCGGGTCTTGCCGCCGGACTTGATCGTGCCGGCCCAGGCGTCGGCGCCGCGCATGAACGAGACGGGGCCCGAGGCGGTGCCGCCCTTGCTCAGCGGCTCCATCGACCCGCGGATCTTCGACAGGTTGATGCCCGAGCCCGACCCGCCGCGGAAGATCTTGCCCTCCTTGGTGTTCCACTCGAGGATCGACTCCATCGTGTCGTCCACGGACAGGATGAAGCATGCTGAGCACTGAGGGTTCTCCTCGAACCCGACGTTGAACCAGACGGGCGAGTTGAAGGCCGCCATTTGGTGCAGGAGGATGTAGGTCAGCTCGGCCTCGAAGGCGTCGCCGTCCTCGGCCGAGGCGAAGTAGCCGCGCGAACGACCCCAGTCGGCGATCGTCCCCGCCACGCGGGAGACCATCTGCTTGACGCTGCGCTCGCGGGTCGGCGAGTCGAGCTGGCCGCGGAAGTACTTCTGGGCGACGATGTTCGTCGCGTTCTGCGACCACGAGGTCGGGAACTCGACGTCGCGCTGCTCGAAGGCGACCTTGTCGCCGTGGCCGATGCGGGCGTCGCGCAGCTCCCACTCGACGGTGTCGAACGGGTGCACACCCGGGGTCGTGAACAGCCGGCGAACACGCAGCGCCTCACCGGCCTGGAAGTCAGTGGCGAGTGGGGCGTGAGCGCTGGTGTCCGTCATGATGCGGGTCCTCCGAAAAAATGGTGCGAATGCAGGAAAATCTCGTCGTCTGCCTCGACGGGGCGCGGTGCTCGGTGGCGATGCGCGGGCTGTCTAGGGTGCACCTGGGCTCGGACGGAATAGCGCACCGCGCGGGGCTCCACGGCGAAGACCCCGCATCCACCTAGGATTTTAGCCGTCATGGATCTCGGCATCGGCTCCTTCCCGACCCACTCGGCGCTCGGTCCGACGGACGAGCTGCGCACGCGAGCGGACCGGCCCGGGGAGTGAGCCCGCCCGCGCGCATGGCCGCCGAGGAGCTCCGCCACCGCTTCGCGGCCGCACGCATCGCCCGGCTGGCCACCATCGGGCCGGGCGGCGCACCGCACCTGGTCCCCATCGTCTTCGCGCTCGACGGCGACACGGTCTACAGCGCCGTCGACGCCAAGCCCAAGCGCACCATGAACCTGCGGCGCCTGGCCAACGTCAGAGACGACCCGCGGGCGACGCTGCTCGCCGACCACTACGACGAGGACTGGACGGCGCTGTGGTGGGTGCGCGCCGACGGGCGCGGCCGGGTGATCGACCGGGGCGAGCCCGAAGCCGACCGGGCCGTCGAGCTGCTGGGCGCCCGCTATCCCCAGTACGTGGCGACGCCGCCGCCCGGGCCGGTCCTGGCCGTGGACGTCGAGCGCTGGAGCGGCTGGGCGGCGCGCTGAACCCGCGACGGGCTCAGCGCCGGAACCGCAGCCAGTCGCGGAACTCCGCCCAGCTCGCGCTGGTCCGGTAGCCCGCCTCGCCGACCGAGTGGCGGGCCGCGGGCAGCCAGCGCGGCTCCCACGCGGTCAGGCGCGCAAGCCCCCACAGCACGAGGACGAGCAGGACGAGCACCCCGAGGACGATCAGCCCGACGAGCCAGGCCGCGGGCCCGTCGCCATCGGAGCCGGAGCCGGCCGGCGCTGCGGCGGCCGTGGTCGTCGTGGTCGCGTTCGGCGCGGGCGTCGTCGTCGCCGCTGCGGGCGCGGGCGTGGTGGTCGCGGGCGTCGGGGTCGTGGTCGGCACCGTCGGCTGCGCGGTGCCGGGCGGCAGCGTCGGCGTCGCCGCCGGCGCGGCAGGCGTCTCCTGGCCCCACGCGGGGGCCGCGGCCCCCGGCGCCAGAGCGCCGACGACCGCCACGAGCATGACGGCGCGAAGCAGGCGTCGCATGAGCGGCTGAGGGTAGCCGCCGGCCTACGTGCCCGCGCGCAGCGCGCGCAGCGCGTCCGCCAGCACCTGCTCGGGCGGCGCCGACGCGTCGAGCACGACGAAGCGCTCCGGCTCGGCCGCCGCCAGCGCGTCGTACGCGGCGGCGATCGTGGTGAAGAACGCCTCGGCTTCGCGCTCCAACCGGTCAGGGGCCTCGCCGCGGGCGCCCGCCCGCGCGCGGCCGACCGCTGCAGCGATGCGCAGCAGCAGCGTCCGGTCGGGCCGCAGCCCGCCGCAGCCGAAGTCGTTGATCGCCCGTACCGCCTCGATCCCGAGGCCGCGCCCCGCGCCCTGATAGGCGAGCGACGAATCGACGAAGCGGTCCAGCAGCACCGTGTCGCCGCGATCGAGCGCCGGGCGGACCGCCTCCTCGACGAGCTGGGCTCGCGCTGCCGCGTACAGCAGCGCCTCGGCCCGGGCGCCGACCCGCAGCTGCGGGTCCTTGACGACGTCGCGGATCCGCTCGGCGAGCGCCACCCCGCCGGGCTCGCGCAGCAGGACCGCGCCGGGCAGCGCCCGGGCCAGCCCGGCGGCGAGCGTCGACTTGCCGGCGCCGTCGATGCCCTCGATGGTGATGAGCGGCATGGGCGGGCAGCGTACTTCGGCTTCCCTATTAGGGATTCCTTATTGCAAGTCATTTGCAATAAGGTGCTAGACTCTGAGCCCAGATGACTTCGCTGGCCCTGTCCATCACCCACTGGCGTCGGTCCGACGAGCGCCAGCGCCTGCTGCAGGTCGTCCAGCCCGGGCTCATCGGGCTCATCGACGGCACGATCTCCACGCTGGCGCCGATCTTCGCCGCCGCCTACGTCTCCGGCTCGCGGGCGGCACTGCTCGTCGGCCTCGCCGCCGCGCTCGGCGCGGCGATCAGCATGGGGCTGTCGGAGGCGCTGTCCGACGACGGCGAGATCACCGGCCGCGGCCACGCCATGCAGCGCGGGCTCATCACCGGTGGCGCGACGTTCATCGGCGGCACCTTCCACGCGCTGCCGTTTCTCATCTCCGACGTCGGCACCGCGCTCGCGATTGCCTACGTCATCGTGGCAATCGAGCTCTTCGCGATCGCCTGGGTCCGCAAGCGCTACCTCGACGTCTCCATGCGCACCTCGCTCATCCAGGTCACGCTGGGCGGCATGATCGTCGCCGTCGTCGGGTTCGCCATCGGCCACGCCTAGACTGGGCCGGGCGAATGCTGCCCGGCACCGAGGAGCACCCCCACGCCCGTGCCGTCCTCGACGCCGCGCTGCCGCCGGGCGGCCACGCCAGCCACGCCTACCTCTTCCACGGCCCGGCCGGCAGCGGCAAGCGCCAGGTGGCCCGCGAGCTCGCGGTCGCGCTGCTCGCCGACGGCGCGCCCGACCCCGAGGGCGCGGCGGCCCGCGTGCGTTCCGGCGCCCACCCCGACCTCACCTGGGTGGCGCCCAGCGGCGCCGCCGAGATGCTCGTCTCCGACATCGACGAGCCGGTCGTCGCGGCCGCCACCCGGACGCCGTTCGAGGCGCGCCGGCGCGTGTTCGTCATCGAGCGCGCCGACACGATGAACGACCAGGCCGCGAACCGGATGCTCAAGACGCTCGAGGAGCCGCCCGAGTTCGCGCACCTCGTCCTGCTGACCGACCGCCCCGGCGAGGTGCTGCCGACGATCGCCTCGCGCTGCCAGCACGTCCGCTTCGATGCGCGCCCGCCCGAGGAGCTGGCCCAGCGGCTGGAGCGCCACGGCGTCCCACCGCAGACGGCCCAGGCCTGTGCTCGCCTGGCGCTCGGCGACGCCGATCGGGCGCTGGCTCTGGCGCTCGGCACCGGCCCGGCCCTGCGCGACGCCGCCGAGCGCTTCGCCCGTGCGGCGCTCACCGGCGAGCTTGCCGAGCGCCCCTGGACCGCCCTGCTCGCCCAGGCCAAGGCCGCGGGCGACCAGGCCGCGGCCGAGATCGAGAGCCGCACCGCCGGCGAGCTCGAGTACGCCGCCCAGCGCGATCGCAAGCGGGTCGAGCGCGAGGGCGCCGAGCGCGCCAAGCGGGCGCACCGCCGCGCCCAGACCGCCGCGCTCGACCTCGGCCTGCAGCTCGCCGGGCTGTGGCTGCGCGATCTGGCCTGCGTGGCCGACGGCGCGCCCGAGGTCGTCCACCACACCGATCGGCGCGACCAGCTCGCCGCCGATGCGGGCGGGCGCAGCGCCGCCGTGCTGCGCGCCGGCGTCGAGCTCGTCGACGACACCCGCATGCGCCTGACCCTCAACGTCACCGAGGAGCTCGCGCTCGAGGCGCTCGCCTACCGCCTCGCGGACGCGCTGGATCGCCCCGATGCACATCGCGGCTCCCGGACAGCGTTGATCGAGTCATGACCGAGACATCGCTTCGCCTGCCCGCCGTGACCCGCCCGAGCGACCCCGGGTACGACGAGCTGCGCCGCGGCTGGAACCTCGCCGCCGACCAGCGGCCCGCCGCGATCGTCACGGCGACGACCGAAGCCCACGTCCGCGCCGCCGTCGCGCATGCCGCCGAGCACGGCCTCACCGTCGCTACCCAGGGGACCGGCCACCGCGCCGTCGCCGTCCCGTCCCTCGAGCGCTCGCTGCTGCTGCGCACCGAGTTGCACGACGCCATCGAGGTCGACCCCGGCGCCCGGCGCGCGCGCATCAAGGCCGGTGCGCTCTCCGAGCACGTCGTCGATGCCGCCGCGCCGCACGGGCTCGCCTGCCTGCACGGCTCGTCGCCGGACGTCGGCGTCGTCGGCTACCTGCTCGGCGGCGGGCTGAGCTTCTACTCGCGGCGCTACGGCGTTGCCGCCAACCACGTTCACGCGATCGAGGTCATCACCGCCGACAGCGAGTTGTGCCGCGTCGACGCCGACCACGACCCCGACCTGTTCTGGGCGCTGCGCGGCGGCGGCGGGAGCTTCGGTGTCGTCACCGCGGTCGAGCTGGGCCTGCAGCCGATCGAGACGGTCCATGCCGGCTCGCTGTTCTTCGACGCCGCCGACGCGCCTGCCGTTCTGCACGCCTGGCGCGACTGGGCCGCCACCGCGCCCGACGCCGTCACCAGCGCGTTCCGGATGCTCCGCCTGCCGCCGCTGCCGCAGGTTCCGCCGCCGCTGCGCGACCGCCCGCTGGCGGCGGTCGACGGCGTCGCGATCGAGGGCGGCCGGACGCTCTTCGATCCGATCCGGCACATGGCCGCGCCGATCGCCGACAGCTTCACCGACATGCCCGCCGCGGCGGCGGTGCGCGTCCACGGGGATCCGGAGCAGCCGATGCCGGCGCTGTCGGGCTCGTTCGTCGTCGGCGACCTCGACGACGCGGCGCTCGCGGCGTTCCTCGCGGCGAGCGGTGGCGAGTCGCCGCTGCTGTCGGTCGAGCTGCGCCAGCTCGGCGGGGCGTGCGCGCAGGCACCGGCGGGCGCCGGCGTCACCGGTGCGGTGCCCGGCTCGTTCGTCCTCTACGCCGTTGGCGTGCCCGCCACGCCGGAGCTGGCCGCGGCGATCCCGGCGCGCGTCGCGGCGGTCGAGGCGGCGATGCGGCCCTGGTCCACCGGCCACAGGACGCTGAACTTCACCGAGCAGGACGCGCCGGCGACCGAGCTGTTCGCGCCGGTGGCCTACGAGCGGCTCGTGCGGGCTCGCCGCCGGTGGGATCCCGAGCGCCGCTTCCTGGCCTCGCCCGAGATCAGCTGATCGCGCCCGCCGCGACCAGGCCGAGCACGACCGCGCCGAGCCCGATCCGGTAGACGATGAACACCGTCAGGGTGTGGGTGGTCAGGTACCGCAGGAGCCAGGCGATCGCCGCATAGCCGCTGACGAAGGCCAGCAGCGTGGCGATCGCCGTCGCCCCGAACGACGCGCCGCCCGGCTCGCCGATGTGGCGCAGCTCGTACACGCCGCTGAGCACCACCGCCGGCACCGACAGCAGGAACGAGTAGCGCGCCGCCGCGGCGCGGTCGAACCCGCGCAGCAGGCCGGCCGAGATCGTGGCCCCTGAGCGTGAGACGCCGGGGATCAGCGCGAGCGCCTGCGCGACGCCGATGAAGATGCCGTCGCGCACGTTGAGCCGCTCGATCGGCCGGTCGCGCGTGCCGGTGCGATCGGCCCAGAGCATCACGAACGAGAACACGATCAGCGCGGTGCCGATGAGCGTCAGCGATCGCGCTCCCTCCTCGATCTGGTCGCTGAACGCGACGCCGAAGACGATGATCGGGATCGTTCCGAGGATGATGAACCAGCCGAGGTTCGCCTCGTGCGAGCGGCGCGCGTAGGGCAGGCGCAGCTCGCGCAGCCACGCGCGTGCGATGTTCCACAGGTCGCGCCGGAAGTAGATGAGCACGGCGGCCATCGTCCCCAGCTGGATCACCGCGGTGAACGCGGCGCCCGGATCCTCCCAGCCGAAGAACGCCGAGACCACGCGGATGTGCCCGCTCGAGGAGATCGGGAGGAACTCGGTCAGCCCCTGGACGAGGCCGAGGACGATGGCCTCGAAGGCGCTCATGGCGCGGTGACGCTAGCGGACGTCGATGGGGCCGAGTCGCGGCGTCCACCCGCACAGGTCGAAGTCGCGGAACTTCGAGAAGTGGCGGTGATCGGGCCCGTGGTAGTCGGCCGATCCGGTCGTCAGCAGGCCGAGCTCCTCGGCGCGGGCGGCGACCAGCGCGGTCTGCTCCGGCGTGTGCGCGATGTAGAACGCCTCGATCCCGTCGAGTCCATAGCCCACGTAACGGTCGATCGTCGCCAGGACTTCCTCGGGGTCCTTGACGTCCCAGAACGGGTGCGCCCACACCGCCACGCCGCCCGCCGCGTGGATGACGTCGATCGCCTCCTCGACCGTCGGGATCGTCCGTCCCGCGAAGGCCGGCGCGCCCTCGATGAGGTAGGCGACGAGCGTCTGCGTCATGTCGGTCAGCCCCTCGGCCTCGAGGCGCCGCCGGTTGGCCGGATGCTCGAACACCGCGGTCGCGATGTGGGGGCGTCCGATCGGCTTGCCCGACGCCGCCCGGCGCTGCAGCGGCGTTTCGTCGATCTCGAAGCCGAGCTCGCGCAACCTGGCGATCATGCGGTCGGCGCGGCCGTCGCGGTCGGCGCGGTAGGCGGCCAGGCGCTCGAGCAGCGCGGGGTCGCGGTGGTCGATGCCGTAGCCGAGCACGTGGATGTCGGGGTGCGCGCCGTCGGGTGCGGAGATCTCGACCGCCGGGACCAGCGCGATGCCGTGGGTGCGCGCCGCGCCCAGCGCCTCGTCGACGCCCTCGACGGTGTCGTGGTCGGTCAGCGCGAGCAGCTCGACGCCGGCCTCGGCCGCGAGGGCGACGACGTGGGCGGGCGGCAGCTCGCCGTCGGAGCAGGTCGAATGCGACTGGAGGTCGAAGGTAGGGGCGGACACGCCCCGCAGCCTGACACCTCCGGGATCGGGGCGTCCGGCCCGCTTGTGCGACGCGCGACCTCAGCTCAGGTCCAGGACGCGCCCACATCCGTGGAAACCCGCAGACGCTCAGGGTAAGCTCCCGCAGGTGGGGTTCGCTGTGGAGATCGGCGCCGCGTGCGCCGGGGTGCTGCTGCTGGGCGCCGGGCTGGCCATGCTCGCCCGCCGGCGCGCGCATCAGAATCGCTCGGTGGCGCTCGGCTTCCTCGTTCCCGTGCCGCTGGTCGTCGCGCTCGCGGCGCTCCAGGGCGCACTGCTCGGCCCGCTCTCCGCGCTGCCGATGCTGACCGCCGGCGCGCTCAGCGTCGCTGCGGCCGCGGTGTTCTGGCCGACGCGCGCCAGCCGCTTCGCCGAGTTCGAGCGGCAGTTCTGGGCGCACGTCCAGCGCGCCCGCGCCGGCGTCATCGACTGAGCGCGCCGGCCGCCTCGCGCAACCGGTCCATGAGCTCGCGGACCGCGGCGGGGGGCTCGCCGCTGGCGGGCAGGACGAGCTCGAAGCGACGCGGAAACGCCAGCCCGTCGACCTCGATCTCGACGAAGAACTGCGGGTCGAGCACATGGCGCGAGGCCAGCAGCGGCGCGCTGCGGCGCAGCGCCTCGCGCTGAGCGGCCGCCGGCGTCGGCGCCTGGGCCAGCGGGGGCGCCGCCTCCAGGCCGCGGCGGCGCAGCACCGCATCGACCGTCCAGCGGGCGTTGGAGGATGGGTCGCGCACCACCATCGGCGTGCGCAGGAACTCGGCCTGACGGATCCGTCGCCGCTGCGCCCACGGGTGCCCGCGGGGGACGGCACACACGATCGCGTCGTCGGCGAGCGGCAGCCGGCGCACGCCCGGCTGCGGGGTGGCGCCCTCGCGGCTCGGAGCGACGCCGAGGTCGGCGCGGCCGTCGGCGACGAGCGTGCGCACGACCAGGCTGTTGGCGATCACGAGCTCGACGGCGAGATGCTCGACGGCGTCGGGCGTCGCCGTCGCCTCGGTCACGAACGCCTCGCTGGCCGAGTGGCTGGCGGCCAGGCGGACCGGTGCCGTGGCGCGCCGCAGCTCGGCGACGAGCGTGTCGAGCATCCTGGCCTGGTCGAGCAGCGGACGGGCCTGCTCGTAGAGCCGGCGGCCAGCGGGGGTGAGCGCGACGCCGCGCGGCGAGCGCTCCAGCAGCTCGACGCCCACGAGCTGCTCGAGCGCCTGCAGCCGCTTGCTCAGCGCGGGCTGGGAGATGCGCAGCCGCAGGGAGGCGCGGCCGAGCGTGCCGGAGTCGGCCGCGGTGACGAGGCTGCGCAGATCCGTGAGGTTGGGGGTGCGGGTGGGCGGGTGCGGCATGGCGCTGGACGCGGCGGCTCCGTGGAGACTACTGAGTCATAACCGGAAGTTATGTGGGCGGTCGACCGCCCCTATGCCTTCTTCGCCGAGAACCGGCCTTCGAGGCGGATTCGTGCTGAAGATGCCGCGAGGAACACTTGACACCACCGAGGAGCCTTCGACATGAGCACCGTCTATCACGAGCCGGAGGTGCCGCCCCGC
>JAWKKD010000019.1:0-79354 GCA_041393435.1 Solirubrobacterales bacterium
GCGCTCGACGGGGCCGACACGGTCATCCACCTCGCCGCTCGCGTCGGCGGCATCGGCTACAACCGCCGCAACCCGGCGCCGCTGGTCTACGACAACATGATGATGGCCGCCAACGTGTTCGAGCAGGGGCGCCAGGCGGGTGTGCGCAAGCTCGTGTCCGCGTGCACCGTGTGCGCGTACCCGAAGTTCACGCCGACGCCGTTTCGCGAGGACGACATCTGGGACGGCTACCCCGAGGAGACGAACGCGCCCTACGGGCTGGCCAAGAAGATGATGCTCGTCCTGTCCGACACCTACCGTCGCCAGTACGGCTTCGACTCGTGCGTGCCGGTCATCGCCAACCTCTACGGGCCGGGCGACAACTTCGACCTCGAGGACTCCCACGTCATCCCGGCGATGATCCGCAAGTTCGTCGAGGCGCGCGATCGCGGTGACGAGCAGGTTGTGCTGTGGGGCAGCGGCAACCCGTCGCGGGAGTTCCTGCACGTCGACGACGCCGCCCGGGCGCTGCTGCTCGCCGGCGAGCGGCTGGACACCAGCGAGCCGGTGAACATCGGCACCGGGGTGGAGACGCGCATCCGCGACCTCGCCGAGACGATCCAGCGCCTGGTGCGCTACCGGGGCCGGCTGGTGTGGGACACCGCGCAGCCCGACGGGCAGCCGACGCGCCGCCTCGACGTCAGCCGCGCCGAGGAGCTGATGGGCTTCCAGGCGACGAAGCCGCTCGAGGAGGGTCTGCGCTCGACGGTCGCCTACTTCGAGTCCGAAGTCGTCGCCGCGCGCTGAGCGTCTCCGTCGTCATCCCGAGCCTCAACGGCGCGCGGTTCCTGCGCGCCGCGCTGCGCAGCGCGCTCGGGCAGGAGCCGGGGCCGCACGAGGTGATCGTCCAGGACGGCGGCTCGACCGACGGGTCGGAGGCGATCGTGCGTGCGACCGGCGACCCGCGCGTGCGCTGGGTCTGCGAGCCCGATCGCGGCCAGTCCGACGCGTTGAACCGAGCGATCGGGCGCGCCAGCGGCGAATGGATCGCCTGGCTGAACGCCGACGACCTCATGTACCCGGGGCTGCTGGCGTGCGCGGGCGCGGACGCCGACCTCGTCTACGGCGACTTCGACTACCTCGCCGAGGACGGCCGGCCGCTGCGCCACTGCGCGCCCGGCCCGTCGTTCACCCGCGAGCGGCTGCTGGCCGACGGCTGCTACCTGTTCTCCGGGGCCGCCCTGTTCCGGCGCACGCTGTTCGAGCGCTTCGGCGGCCTCGACGAGGCCCTGCGCTACACGATGGACTACGAGCTCTACCTCCGCGTCGCCCCGCACGTGCGCAGCCGCTACGTCGCGCGCACGCTGGGCGCGTTCCGCGTCCACGGCGACAGCAAGACGCAGGGGCTGACCTGGCCGATCTTCGCGGAGACCGTCCGTCTGCGCCGGCGGTTCGGCGGGTACGGCCCCGCCACGCGCAGGCCCGTGCTCGTCAACCAGGCCAAGCAGCTGGCCGACCTCGCGACGCTGCCCGCCCGGCGGCGCCTGCGCCGTCGCTGAACCGAGCACGCCGCGGCCGCGTGGGAGCCGCGCGCGATCGGGCACATGCGGCCCGCTGTCTAGTCTGCGGCCCGCATGCGGATCACCGGCGGGCCCGAGCACATCGCCCTGCGCCTGATCCAGGCGTTCCTCGTGGCGATCCTGGCGGTGGCCATCTTCCTGGCCCTGGTCGTGCCCTACCACGCGACCGACGCGCTCGTCTACGGGCGGTTCTCGCGCGAGATCGGCCTGCACGGCGGCTTCCTGCTCGACCAGGTCGGCTTCGGGTCGTACGCGCGGCCGCTGTTCTACGCGCCGCAGGGCTGGCTGTGGTGGCTGTTCGGCGCGCACGAGTGGATCGGGCGGCTGCTGTCGCTGTGCTTCTTCGGCGCGCTCGTGTGGTCGGTGTGGCGGCTGGCCAGCGACGAGCGCCTGCCGCCGGTCGCGCCCTGGATCGCGGTCGTCACGCTGTTCGCCTGCCCCGACGTGGTGGTGCAGGCCTTCGCGGGCCAGACCGACGTGCCGGCGGCGGCGATGCTCGCGGTCGCGGCGGTGCTGCTGTGGCGCCGCCCGCCCGGGACGGGCACGGCGGCGCTGATCGTGCTCGTCGCCCTCGCCGCGGTGCTGGCCAAGGCGACCGCGCTGCCCGCGCTCATCGGCCTTGGCGCCGCGCACCTGATCGGCCCGCGCGCGCAGATGGGGGAGCGTGTGCGGTGGGGGGTGCTGCCGCTGGCGGCCGGCACCGCGCTCGGCCTCGTCTACGGGCTCGTCATGGCCCGCCACTTCGGCGTCTCGCTCGACGTGTTCCTCGGCGGCGCGTACGGCACGCCGGCGCAGCAGGCGGCGATGACGGCGAGCATCGCGGACGCCGGTCACTGGCTGGGCGGGGCGCTGGCGACGATCACGCCGGCCGGGTCGATCGAGGAGCGCGTGGGCAACGCGCTGTCGGACTTCTTCGCCAGCGACGTGCGGCCGGCGGCGCTGCTGCGGGCCGAGTGGCTGGGGCCGTACCTGCGCATGCCGCTGCTGTTCGGGCTGGTCTACGCGGCGGTGCGCGTCGTCGCCGGCTCGCATCGGCTCGCCGTCGGCGTGGGGGTCGTCGGGGCGCTCGTCGGCTACCTGGCCGGCCCGGTGCTGCCGGGCGGCACCTCGCTGTCCGCGGGTGGGCCGGGGGCGCTGGCCGGCTCGGCGGCGCTGCTCGTCGTGCTGGCCGCCTCGGCGCTGTGCCCCGAGCGCTGGGTGGCCAGCCGGGCGCTGCTGGCGCGGCTGCTGGTGTGGGCGATCCCGGCCGTCGGCGCGTGGGCGCTGCTGGGCATCATCGACGACACGCGCACGCTGTCGCCGGCGTGGCCGGCGCTGTTCACGCTGGTCGCCGCGGTGGTCGCGATGGGCGTCGCCGGGCTGGCGACGTGGCGGGCGTGGGCCGGCGCCGCCGCGCTGCTCGTGGTGCTGGGGCTGGCGGTGCTGAACTTCCGCAACTTCGACGGCCTCGGCGTGCGGCCGGACGGGTCGTACTCGAGCCTGACCGCGCTGCGCAAGCTCACGCCGTCGACGTGGACGGACCCCGACGCCGCCCGGCGCGCCGCCGACCCGCAGCTCGGCGGTCTCGTCGAGGGGGCGCGCGCGGCGCGGCCGGCCGGCGGGCAGCTGCGCTCCAACGACGGGCGCATGACGTTCTTCTTCCTCGGGGACGTGACGATCGTTCAGACCGTGCCGCTGCGGTGCGCCGACGTCGGCGATGTCGCCGCGCTGGCGCTGCTGACCAACCACGTGCCGCCCGCCGACCAGGCGACGCTCGGGCGCCTGCCGTGCCTGGAGCCGGTGGCCGGCGTGCCGTCGTCGTACGCCGCCTACCGGGTGCGCTGAGGGCTACGGCACCCGCCGGGCCACGAGCTCGACGTTCGTCGCGAGCTGGTTGAGGCCCGGCACCTTCGCGAGCGCCCGGTTGGCCGCCCAGATCGCGTCCCCGAGCCGCGCCCCGCCGCGGCCGGTGACGCCGAGCGGCAGCATGTTCGCCAGGCGCAGCTCGCGTACCTCGAAGCCATGGGCGTCGAGCAGCGCTCGGGCGCTGCGCCGCGTGTAGACCGTGTCGTCGGGCAGGTGGCCGTGGTAGTAGAGGCCGGTCCGCCGGGCCACCGCCTCCAGGTACGAGCGGCGGTTGGGCAGCTTGAAGACGTAGAGCGTGCCGCGCGGGCGCAGGACGCGGTGCAGCTCGTCGAGGCTGGCCGCCGGGTCGCCCACGTGCTCGAGCACCCCCATCGACAGCGCGGCGTCGAAGGACGCGTCCGGGTAGGGCAGGCGCACCGGCTCCGTCGTCATGCGGATCTCGACGTCCGGGTAGCGCGCGGGACGCACGACCTCCCCCTCGGTGGCCTCCGGCTCGTAGTCCAGCGCCGTGACGCGCACGCCGCGCGCGATCAGGAGATGCGCGAGCTGGCCGTGGCCCGCGCCCCAGTCCAGGACCTGGCCGGGGTGGTCGGCGGCGATGCGGTCGGCCACCGCCTCGTACTCGCGCATCTGCGCGGGCGAGCGCAGGTGGACGTCGGCGCCGCGGTCCTTGGGCGCGCTGCGCTCGAGCGCCTGCTTGGCGGTCAGGGGCCGGTCGCTCACCGCGGCTCCGCGGGGGCGCGCAGCCGCCCGATCAGCACGGCCCGCGCGCTCGAATTGCGCCAGTCGTAGCCGAGGCCGAGCACGGCGCTCGGCGCGTCCTCCGCCCAGTTCGGGCCCGGCGCGGTGCGCCGCAGCGCCCGCAGCTCCATGCCGGGCAGGGCGCCGTCGATCAGCGCGCGGTCGAGCTCGGGGTTGTAGCCGACCGGCACGGTGAGCAGCAGCTCGCCGCCGGGAGCCAGGCGCGACGCGAGCAGCCGCGCCGCGGCGGCGCCGCGGGCCGGGTCGTGGGGCGCGTCATCGACGCCGACGTGCTCGAGCGTGGAGATCGACACGATCAGGTCCCAGCGGCGGTCGGGCTCGAGGTCGAGGACGTCGATGTTGCGCACGCCGGATCCGTGCTCGTACTTGTCGACGACCTCGTGGCCGCTGCGCAGGTAGTGCGGCAGCACGTTGCCGATCTCGAGCACGTCCGCGGTCGGGCGCGCGGCGATCGCCTGGCCGGCGATCGGCACCTCGACGGCGCGCTCGTTCATCCAGGTGTTGTTGTAGCGGTGGTACAGGTAGCGGTAGGTCTCGCCCGCGAACTCGAAGTGCGGGCCGCGGCGGGTCAGCGTGCGCGGCAGGCCGGCGACGAAGACGGGATAGGAGCTGAGCGTCGGCACCGGCGACCCGCAGCGGGTGACGGTCCGGTGGCGCATCAGGTGGCGCGTCCACTCGTAGCCGCCGGGCCGGCGGCCGCCGATCGGGCGCGCGAGCTGGTCGGGGCGCTCCTCGTGTGCCGCCTCCCGCGCCGCCGCCATCAGGCGCGTGACCAGCTCCGCGCCGCCGAAGCGCTCGGCCAGGAGCGCGACGCCGGCGGGCTCGGCCGGCGGCTGGGCCAGCGCGCCGGCGAGGTCCGCCGCGGTCCGGTAGCGGCGCAGCGGCAGCCCGGCGAAGTCGTCGCTCCACAGCAGCTCGCGGACGATCACCGGGCGGCCGTAGAGCATGCCTTCGATGATCACCGTCGGCTGGCCCTCGTTGCCGGTGGACGGCACGACGAGCGCGTCGATCTGGGCGAAGAACGGCGCCAGCCCGTGCACCTCGCCGAGCAGCTCGATGCGGTCGCCCAGCCTGTGGTGGGCGATCCGGTCGCGCACCACCTCGGTGTAGCGGCGGTCCTGCAGCGGGGCGCCGACGAGCAGGCGCTCCCAGGCGTCGGGGATCGCGGCCAGCTCGTCGACGAGCTCGAGCACCCCCTTCTCGGGGATCATGCGCGCCAGCACGCCGAGGACGGGCCGCGGCCCGTTCGGCGGCGCGGTGCGCTCGCGCGCCATCGCCTCCATGTCGGCGCGGGGCAGGAAGTTGTTGATGCGGGTGACGGGGACGTCGGGCAGGTGGTGGCGGTACGTGCGCGCCGCGTTCTCGCCGACCGCGACGAGCGCGCCGATGCGCCGGTACACGGCGCGCGCGGTGTGCCGGTAGGCCGAGTCCTGCTCCTGCATCAGGTGCACGAACAGCGGCCGGCGGCGCAGCGTGACCAGCGCGGCGGCGGCGTAGCCCTGGCAGCGGGCGGTGTTGCCGATCACCAGTGCGTCGGGCGGCAGGTCGGCGAGCACCCGCCGCAGCCGCGTCACGGTCCGGGGCATCGCCCAGAACGCGGGCGGCACAAGGCGCGGGTAGCGGACGTCGCGCGTGGGAAAGCCGGCGCCGGCGGCCTCCGCGGCCAGCCGGCAGTCGGTGGGGGCCACGAACCCGACGTCCAGGCCCTCGTCGCGCATCACCCCGGCCAGGCGCAGCGCGAAGCGCTGGCCCCCGCCCATGATGATGCCGTCGTCGAGGATCCAGACCTCGGACGGGCGTGCGCGCTGCGCGGTCATCGGCCGCAACAGGCTAGTCAGCCCACGGTGACGCGCTCGGGCGTGACCGTGGCGGGGGACCGTCCAGCGACATGAGCCGTCCCGAGGCGACCGTGTTCGACGCAGGCGGCATCGCGGGGATCCTAGTTGCCGAATAACGTCCCCGCGCGTGCACGTCGGCCTGAACCTCGTCTACCTCGTTCCCGGGGAGACCGGCGGCACGGAGGTCGTGGCGCGCGAGCTGCTGCCCGCGCTGGTGGCGGCGGCGGACGGCGCCGTGCGCTTCACCGCGTTCGTCAACCGGGAGGCCGCGAGCGCGGCGGGTGGGCCCTGGCAGGAGCTGATGGACTGGGTCACCGTGCCGGTGGCGGCGACCAACCGCGTGCAGTGGGTGCGCGGCGAGCAGCTGCTGCTGCCGCGGCTCGCGGCGCGGGCCGGGGTCGACGTGCTGCACAGCCTGGCCAACACCGGGCCGGCGCGGGGGCGCTTCGCGCGCGTCGTGACGATCCACGACCTCATCCACCGCTTCCACCCCGACACCCACGGCGGCCTGAAGGCGAAGGGGATGGCGATGCTCGTGCCGCTCGCCGCGCGGCGCTCGCACCGGGTGATGGCCGACTCCGCCTCCACCGCCGACGACCTCGTCCGCGAGCTGCGCGTCCCCCGGGCCAAGATCGATGTCGTGCCGCTCGGCGTCGGCGCCACCGCACGGGCGACCCCGGTGGACGCCGCGCGTCTGCGCGCGGATCACGCGCTCGGCGAGCGGCCGATCGTCCTGACCGTGGCGGCCAAGCGCCCGCACAAGAACCTGCCGCGGCTGCTCGAGGCGATCGCGCTCATCGCACCGGAGCGCCGGCCCGTGCTCGTCGTGCCCGGCTACGGGACCGCGTTCCACGACGCCGAGCTCGGCGCGCTCGTCGACCGGCTCGGCGTGGCCGGCGACGTGCGCCTGCTCGGCTGGGTCCCCGACGCCGAGCTCGAGGGCCTCTACGCGGCGGCGGCGCTGTTCGCGTTCCCGTCGCTGTACGAGGGCTTCGGGCTGCCGGTCCTCGAGGCGATGGCCCGCGGCGTGCCCGTCGCCTGCTCGGACCGCGGGTCGCTGCGCGAGGTGGCCGGCGACGCCGCCCGCCGCTTCGACCCCGAGCGCCCGGACGCCATCGCCGCCGCGATCGCCGCCGTCCTCGACGATCCAGCCGAGGCCGAGCGCCTGCGCGCCGCCGGCCGCGCCCAGGCCGCTCGCTTCACGTGGAGGCGACCGCGCGGGCCACCCTGGCCAGCTACGCGCGCACGCTGGCCGCATTCAGGTCGCGAGCCTGACGTCGGCGCGCCCGGCGGCGCCGCGAGCGAGCCGCGCGTCCGCGGTGACGAGCGGCAGCCCCATCGCCTCGGCCAGGGCGACGTACGTCGCATCGTACGCGCTGAGCTCGCCGCGCAGCGACCACGAGAACGATCGCAGTGGGACGTGGGTGTGGCGGACCAGCGGCAGCTGGTCGAAGATCGCCCAGGCTCCGCGGGCGTCCTCTGCGGCCAGCTCGCCGCGCAGCCACCAGCGACGAAGCGCATGGAGCGTCTCGACGTCCACCAGGTGCGGCACATGCCACGGTTGCCGATCCCCGATGGCCCGCCGTACCGCCTGGGAGCGCGGATGGTTCAGGACGAGATCGACGAGCGCCGACGCATCGACGACGATCATCGGCCGTCGCGGCCGGCGCGGATGGCGTCGGCCGCGGACTCCGGGATGTCCACCGCGGGAGATGCGTCGATGCGGGCGTAGATCTCGGCGAGCGTAGGACGGCTGGCGATCTCGGTCAGCTGCTCACGGACGTAGTCGGACATGCTGCGACCCTCTTCGAGGGCGCGCAGCTTCAGCCGGCGGTGGACGTCATCCGGGAGGTCGCGAACCTGGAGGGTCTTCGACATGCGGATTGCACATTAGCATGCACGATGCATGCACTGAGGGCCGCTCATCGGCGGCGGTTCGGGTGGCGTCGCGCTACGCCTTCACGGCGCGCACGCCCACGACCCGCTTCGAGGTCGAGAACACGTCGTGGCGCGCGAAGTGCTCCCGCGCCGCCGCGCGGAAGCGATCCTCGAGGTCCGGGTCGTAGAGGTTGTACGCCGACCAGTAGCCGACCAGGGCGTCGGCCGAATCGAAGCGGATCTCGTTGGTGAAGTCGAAGCGCTCCACCGTGGCGAAGCGCTGCGCGCACAGCTGCGGCCCGGTGCGCTCCATGAACGTCGAGGCCGGCGTCGGCCCCGGCGGCTCGGCGTCGGCCAGGCCCCAGTGCAGGCGGCGCAGCTCGCCGTTGTTCTCGAAGGACGGCCCGCAGAAGAACAGCACGCCGCCCGGCTCGAGCAGCTCGTGCAAGCGGGCGATCGCCCGCGGCGCGTCCTCTACGTAGTAGAGCGCGTAGCAGCTGACGATCCGCGCGAAGCGCCGGTCGCACGGCGCGAGCGCCAGGTCGTCGAAGCGGCCCGCGCGGGTGCGTACGTTGCCGGGCGCCCGCTCGGCCAGCGCGGTCAGCGACTCCTCCGACGCGTCGACGGCCAACACGGAGCGCACCGCCGGCGCCAGGCGCAGCGTCTGCTGGCCGGTCCCGGCGCCCACGTCGAGCACGCGGTCGCCGGGCCCGGCGCCGAGCAGCTCGAGCGCCCAGCCGGTCATGTCGCCGCTGCCGTAGCGCGCGTGCGCGTCGATGCGCGCGGTCAGCGCGGCGGAGTCGGTGTCGAAGCGTCCGATCTGGCTCATGCGGCAGGCTCGCGGATCGTAGTGCGGCGCCAGCGCCCGCCGTCCGCCCGCCGTCTCGAGCACCGCGGCGTCGCCCGCGCCAGCGTGCTCACGGCGCGGCGTGCGCCGCGGGCCGGGGCACCGACAGCAGGCCGGTCCGCCGGGACCGGCGCACGACCGTGGCCAGCTCGCGGTCGAACGCGAGCGCGTCGAACGGCGCCAGGCCGGCCGTGCGCTCCGCGTAGAAGGCCTCGAGGCGGTCGGCCGCCGTCAGGTGCTCCTCGCCCCACCAGAACGGGTGGATGAGCAGCTGGATCGTGTCGCACGGCGGGTCGCGCAGCACGGGCCGGGGATCGCCGTGGCGCCAGGCGCCGGCGGAGTCGGCCAGATAGCAGCGCATGAGCGGGGCGGCGTACGCGTTGACCATGCCGCAGACCTCGGCGACCGGGGCCAGCGCGGCGACCAGCGGGTCGGCGGGGCGATGGAACGAGATCGCGCGCACCTCGTCGCCGAGCAGGGCGGCCAGGCGGTCGCGGCAGGCCTCGACCTCGGGCGCGACGTCCTCGATGGCCAGGCCGTGGCGCTCGCCGCGCGGGCCGAGGTCCATGTGCAGGCCGACCTCGTGGCCCTGGTCGCGCAGCTCGCGCAGCGCCGCCCGGGCGCCGGGCGCGTCGAGGTCGTACAGCGGCGAGTCGACCATCACGAGGAACGTCGCGCGCACGCCCGCGTCGCGCTCGACCGCGCCGACCGCCACCGCCCGCTCCAGCGAGAGGTCGACGTCGTGGCGGACGATCAGGCCCGGCGCGCCGACGCCCTCGCTCAGCAGGCGCACGTCGTCGCGCTCGCCCGCCATCGCGAGCAGCTCGCGCAGGAACGCGTAGCTGAACTCGCCGGGCCAGGGGGCGCCGGTCATGCCGACGCCGCCAGGTCGCTGATGCGCGCGCCGCCGTCCGCGGCGGCCAGGCGGTCGGCGAGGTCGAGGAACGCGGTCATCGTCCCCGTGCCCTGGTGGCGGAAGCGCGCCGCCTCCTCGGCGGCGAGCCGCGGCAGCGGGGCCGCCTGCTTCATCCGCTCGTAGGGCGCGAACTGCGCCGAGTTCAACCAGACGTGCACCGGGTGGAAGTCGAAGATCCGCGGCCCGTCCCCGGTGAGCACCGCGCCGACGTCCCACTGCGGATCGGGCGAGTACATCTCCATGTTGTCCTGCCAGACGTAGGGCAGGCGCAGCAGCCGCCCGCCCGGGCTGTGCTGGACGACGGGCTCGACGTGGCGCGCCCGGGGCAGGAACAGCGAGACGTCGACCTCGATGCGCCGGCCGGCCAGCAGCGCGTCGTGCAGCGGGGTGGACTGCAGCAGGCAGTGGGTGCGCACGGCGCGCGCCTCGGGCACGAGCGCCAGGCAGTGGGCGACGACCGCCTCGGGCGTGCCGCCGTGGGTCGAGCCGGCCTGGAAGTTGGGGTGGATGCCCAGCTCGAACAGGTCGGGGCGCTCGCGCAGCCGCTCGATCGCCGGGCTCGCGTGCGTGACGAACCAGGTCGCGCGCACGTCGCGGGCGATCAGCGCGTCGGCCGCCGCGTCGATCATGAAGTCGGGCGCCCAGTCGACGTCGAGGGTGAGCGCGGCGGTCATCCTCGGCTCCCGACCAGCTCGCCGGCCAGCCCCGCCTCGAACGCGACCGGCTCCGCCACCCCGAGCACGGCGACGCACTTCGTCCGGTCGGCGGCGAACGACGGCGGCGCTCCGGCGCGCGCCTCGAAGCGCGGCTCGCGGCCGATCACGCGGCCGATCGCCCGCGCCATGTCGGCGATGCCGAGCGCCTGCGGACCCGCGACGTTGACGATGTCGAGCTCGCCGCGCCGCGGGGGCCGCCGCACCGCGGCGATCACCGCGCGGGCGGCGTCCGCCGCGTGGATCGGGGTCGTGACCAGGCCGCGCTCGCCCTGCACCTCGATGGCGCGGCCGTGCTCGACGCGGTCGATGAGGTCGCTGACCAGGCGCCCGTCGCGCACCGCGCCGTAGGCGGTGAAGATCCGCAGCGCGCGCGCCGGCAGCAGCGCGGCGTAGGGGCCGGCGAGCAGCTCGGCCGACCGCTTGGACGCCGAGTAGATCGAGCGGCAGCGGACGGGCGCGTCCTCGCGCAGCGGCGGATCCGCCCCGCCCACCGCGCCGGGGCGGTAGACCGTCGCCGTCGAGGCGAGCAGGAACTGCCCGGCGCCGCAGCGCACGGCGTGGTCGAGCAGGGCCGCCGTCGCGGTCACGTTGACGGCGATCACGCCGGGCGCGCACGCCGGGAAGTCGCGGTACTCGCGGGCCTGCGCCAGGTGCACGACGGCGTCCACGTCGCCCGGCAGCGCGGCTGCGAACCCGGGCGCCGCGAGATCGGCCTGCACCGTCTCCACGTCGGTCACCGGCCGCCGCCCGACGGCCACGATCTCCCAGTCCGCGGGCGCCAAGCGCACCACCTCGCGGCCGATCAGGCCGGTCGCCCCGGTGAGCAGGATCCGCATCGCCGCGGAGGGTAGCCCTGGCACGAGACGATCCGGGTGGCGCATATTCGATGGGATATCATCGTGCGATGGAGCCCGGCCCCTTCCTGCGTGCGCGCCGCCTCGTGAGCGGTCTCAGCCAAGCGCAGCTTGCGCGGCGCGCCGGAACCAGCCAGGCGTTCATCAGCCAGATCGAAACCGGCGAGAAGTCACCGACGGTGGACACGCTCGGCCGTCTCCTCGCCGTCATGGGCGAAGAGCTGCGGCTGGAGTCGGTCCCGATGCCCCATCGCTACCGCCGGCACGACCTGGCCGCGGAGGCGCGGAGATCGCCGGCGGAGCGCCTGGAAGGCGCGTTGGCCTGGAACGCGTTCGGAGCCGACATCGGCGGAACGGCGCGTCGGAATGGCCGCTGATCCCCGCGAGCTGCTGCGCGTCCTGGACGCTCACGGGGTGGACTTCGTGGTCATCGGTGGCGTGGCCGTCCAGGCCCACGGCCACCTGCGGACGACCCGCGACCTCGACATCATCGTCCGTCCGTCCGCCGAGAACGCCGAGCGTCTCGCCGCCACGCTGGACGATCTGCAGGCCACGAACCGGGGGGTCGACGCCGAGCACCTGCACGATCCGACCGATCCGGCCACGTTCGCTCAGGCCGGCTCGCTGTTCGTCGACACCCGCGCGGGCATGCTCGACGTCATGCAGGATGCCGCCGGCGCCCCGCGATATGACGACCTGCGCCGACGCGCGCTGGAGATCGACCTCGGGACCCTGACGATCCCGGTCGCCGGCCTGGACGATCTGATCGCGCTGAAGCGGGCTTCGGGACGCCCCATCGACCTCGAGGACATCGCCGTGCTCACCGACCTCCAGCGCATCGGCCGCTCGTTGGAGCCGGACTTGACCGATGTCCGGATCGTCGATCCGCCCGATCCGGCCGTGGTGCTGCTCGGCGACCGGCCTGCGCGTCGCCGGCTCGCCCGCGCTTGGGACGACGGCGCGCAGTACGTCTACCTCTACCGCGACGAGTTCGGGCGGCCGTCGGAGCTCGCCAGTGACAACCCGGTCGGTCGCCGCCCCGAGGCCGGCACGCGACAGCGGCGCGTGTGGGACCGCCTCGTCGAGCACCTCCACGTGGCCCGCCGCCGGCTCGGGATCGAGGACCCGGCGCCGGGCGACCTCGGCGAGGACCTGGCGGCGCTGGCCCGCAACTCGCCGCCGTAGCCTCCGTCTCCACCAGCGGCCATGTGCGGCATCACCGGCATCCTCAACCTCGACGGCGAGCCCGTCGCCCCGCGCGTGCTGCGGGCGATGGCCGACGCCGTGCGCCATCGCGGGCCGGACGGGGAGGGGACGTACGTCGACGGGGCGCTCGGGTTCGGGCACCGGCGGCTGGCGATCATCGACCGCACGCCCGCGGCCGAGCAGCCGATGGCCACGGGCGACGGGCGCTTCGTGCTCACCTACAACGGCGAGGTCTACAACTTCCGCGAGCTGCGCCGCGAGCTGGAGGCGCTGGGCTGGGCGTTTCGCTCGCGCGGCGACACCGAGGTCGTCCTCTACGCGCTGGCGCAGTGGGGGACGGCGGCGCTTGCGCGCTTCAACGGCATGTTCGCGCTCGCGCTGTGGGACCGCGACGCGCGGACGCTGCTGCTGGCCCGCGATCGCTACGGCATCAAGCCGCTGTACTGGACGCCCGCCGACGCGCGCCGGATCCTCTTCGGCTCGGAGGTCAAGGCGCTGCTGGCCCACCCGCAGCTGCGCGCGCAGGTCGACCCGCGGGCGCTGCTGGAGTACTTCACGTTCCAGAACCTGTTCACCCGCCGCACGCTGTTCGCCGGCGTCGAGCTGCTGCCGCCGGGGTCGTTCGTCGAGATCGGCGCGGACGGCGCCGGCCCGGTGCGCACGTACTGGGACTTCGACTTCCGCGAGCCAGATGGCCCCACCGATCAGCGCGAGTACCTCGAGGAGCTCGACCGCCTGTTCCGCCAGGCCGTCGAGCGCCAGCTCGTGGCCGACGTGCCGGTCGGCTCCTACCTGTCGGGCGGCATGGACTCCGGCTCGATCACCGCTGTCGCCGCACCGCGGTTCGACACGTTCACGTCGTTCACCGTCGGCTTCGACCTGAGCTCGGCGTCGGGCATCGAGCTGGCCTTCGACGAGCGCGCGCGGGCGGAGCGGATGTCCTATCTGTTCGGCACCGAGCACTACGAGATGGTGCTCAAGGCGGGCGACCTCGAGCGCGTCATGCCCGCGCTGACCTGGCACCTCGAGGACCTGCGCGTCGGCCAGTGCTACCCGAACTACTACGCCGCGCGCCTGGCCTCGAAGTTCGTCACCGTCGTGCTGTCGGGCGCGGGCGGCGACGAGCTGTTCGGCGGCTACCCGTGGCGCTACTACCGCGCGGTCGTCAACGACTCCTTCGACGAGTACGTGGGCAAGTACTACGGCTTCTGGCAGCGCCTGCTGCCGCCCGACGCCATCGCGCGCGTCTTCGCGCCGATCGGCGCCGAGGTCGGCGACGTCGACACGCGCGCGATCTTCGCGGCCGCGTTCGCCACCCACGCGCCCCAGCTCACGCGGCCCGAGGACTACATCAACCACTCGCTGTACCTCGAGGCGCGCACGTTCCTGCACGGGCTGCTGCTCGTCGAGGACAAGCTCTCCATGGCGCATGGGCTGGAGACGCGGCTGCCGTTCCTCGACAACGACCTCGTCGACTTCGCCCAGCGCGTGCCGGTCGGCCTGAAGCTCGGCAACCTGGGCGAGGTCGTGCGCCTCGACGAGAACGAGCCGGGCTGGAAGACCGAGCGCTTCTTCTCCAACGCCCGCGACGGCAAGCTCATCCTGCGCCAGGCGATGGAGCGCCACGTCCCCGCCGACGTCACCGGCCGCGAGAAGCAGGGCTTCGCGGCGCCGGATGCCTCCTGGTTTCGCGGCGAGTCGATCGACTACGTCCGCCGTCGCCTCGTCGACGGCGACGCGCGCATCTACCGCTACCTCGACCGCGGCGCCGTGCTCGACTTGGTCGACGATCACCTGTCGGGTCGCGAGAACCGGCGGCTGCTGATCTGGTCGCTGCTGTCGGTCGAGGAGTGGCTGCAGACGTTCGTCGCCTGAGGCCCGTCGCGCGGTCCTCCGCTAACGTCCGCGTCCGTTAGGGCACCCTTACGATGAGCGAGGCACGGCATGACGACGAACGGGCTGCGGCACTCGGCGTGATGGCCCGGGGGACGCGGTGACCTCCCGGCTGCACGGCAGCGGCCTGACGCTCGGCTACGACGGCCGGGTCGTCTCCGAGTCGCTCGACGTCCGCATCCCCGACGGGTCGTTCACCATCGTCGTCGGGCCGAACGCGTGCGGCAAGTCGACGCTGCTGCGCGCGCTGGCCCGGATGCTGCGGCCGTCGTGCGGCGAGGTGGTGCTCGACGGCCAGGAGATCGGCTCGCTGCCGTCCAAGGAGGTCGCCCGCCGGCTCGGGCTGCTGCCCCAGAGCCCGACGGCGCCCGACGCGATCACCGTCGCGGACCTCGTGGCGCGCGGGCGCTATCCGCACCAGGGGCTGCTGCGCCAGTGGTCGCGGGGCGACGAGGCGGCGGTGACGGCGGCGATGCGGGCCACGCGGGTCGACGATCTCGCCGGCCGCGCGGTCGACGAGCTGTCCGGCGGGCAGCGCCAGCGCGTGTGGCTGGCGATGGTGCTCGCGCAGGAGACGCGGATCCTGCTGCTCGACGAGCCCACGACGTTCCTGGACATCGCCCATCAGATCGAGGTCCTCGACCTGTGCGCCGAGCTGCGCGAGGACCGCGGGCACACGCTCGTCGCGGTCCTGCACGACCTCAACCACGCCTGTCGGTACGCGACCCATCTGATCGCGATGAAGGACGGCGCGGTGATCGCCGAAGGAACGCCCGGCGCCATCGTGGACGCCGAGCTGGTCGAGCAGGTGTTCGGCCTGCGCTGCCGAGTGGTCGAGGATCCCGAGACGGGCACGCCGCTGATCGTGCCCGCCGCCCGGGGGCGCCGTCAGCGCGCGCCGGCCGAGACGGCGGGCGTCAGCTCGTCCACCGCGTAGGGACTCGCCGGCCGACGCGCCCCGCGGGCGCCGCCTGATTCGGTCACCGAAACCACGACCTCCCTGGACCTGCCGCCCGGCGGCGTCTAGCGTGCGCCTCACACGGCAGAGCAAGAGAAAGGACGCATGGTGTTCAGGCCGCGACGGCGCCCGCTGATGCGGGCGGCCATGGTTGGAGGGGCCGGCTACGTGGCCGGCAAGAAGACGCAGCAGGGCCGCGAGCGCGAGGCCGAGCAGGAGGCGCGCATCGCCGACCTCGAGGCGCAGCAGGCTCCGGCCCCGGTGGCCGCGCCGCCGGCTCCGGCCCCGGCGCCGGCCGCCGAGACCGACGTCGTCGGCGAGCTGACCAAGCTCAAGGGCCTGCTCGACGCCGGCGTGCTGACCCCCGAGGAGTTCGAGGCGGCCAAGAGGAAGGTGCTGGGATGAGCGGCGATGGCGAGATGCTGGGCCCGGTCCAGCTGTTGATCTGCGGCTTCGACCCGGACGCCGAGCTGCGCGGCGAGGTCCTGGCCGAGCTTGGGCGCCTGTCGGACGCCGGCACGATCCGCGTGCTCGACGTGCTCGTCGTGCGCAAGGAGGACGACGACACGGTCTCGATCATCGAGGCCGACGAGGGCGGCTCGACCGTCGCCGTGCTCACCGGCCTGCACGGTGGCGAGCAGGCGAGCGACCTGCCCCCCGAGTACGCGGACCTGGGCGACGAGGACGTGTGGTTCCCGGCCGACGAGATCCCGGCCGGCAGCATGGCCGCCCTGGCGCTCATCGAGCACCGCTGGGCGCTCGGCCTCAAGCAGGCACTGCGCGGGACCGGGGGCGCGCTGCTGGCCGAGTCGTGGATCGACCCGCTGGACCTGCAGGCGGTGGGGCTGAACGCGTAGGGCTAGTGGCCCGTCCCGTAACCACTGGGCGCCGGCCGCGGCCACGGTGCGCCGGGCCGCGGCGGGCGTGGGTCGCCGCGGCGGCCGATGGCCATAGCATCTGGCCCCGCCATGTCCGAGGCCCGCCTGCGTGAAGCCTTCCAGACCGCGCTCGACCTGCCCGACGACACCGACTGGGCCGGCCTCGCGTACGCCCAGCACGAGCACTGGGACTCGCTCGGGCACATGGCGCTGGTCGCCGAGATCGAGGAGGCCTTCGACATCCTGATGGAGACCGACGACGTGATCGCCATGAGCAGCTACCCGGTCGCGGTGGACATGCTCAGGACGCGCTACGACATCGCGCTGTGAGCCCCCGCGGGTCCGCACACGCAGACGCCGCGACCCGGCGGGACGCATCGTCGGGCGCGGTCGCCCTCGTCACGGGCGCCACCCGCGGGATCGGTCTCGCCGCGGCGCGCCGGCTGGCCGAGGAGGGCGTCACGGTCGTCGTCAACGGCACCGACGACGCGGCGGCTCGCGAGCGCGCGGCCGAGCTGGGCGGTGAGGCGCTCGCGTTCGACGTCTCCGACGCGGCGGCGGTGCAGGCGGCGGCGCGCGAGGTGTTCAAGCGCCACAAGCGCCTCGACGTGCTCGTCAACAACGCCGGCGTGCTCGAGGACGCGCTGCTGGGGATGATCAAGCCCGAGCGGGTGTTCGCGATCAACGCGATCGGCGTGCTGAACGTCATGCAGGCGTGCGCGCGGCTGATCGCCCGCGGTGGAGGCGGGTCGATCGTCAACGTCGCGTCGATCATCGGCGTGGTCGGCAACGCCGGCCAGGTCGCCTACGGCGGGTCGAAGGCGGCGGTGATCGGGATGACGCGCAGCGCGGCCAAGGAGCTTGCGCCCCAGGGGGTCCGCGTCAACGCGGTCGCCCCGGGGTTCATCGATACCGACATGACGCGCGCACTGCCCGCAGAGATCTTCGCCGAGCGTGTGGCGAGCGTGGGGCTCGGCCGCGCCGGCACGCCGGAGGAGGTGGCCGACGCGATCGCGTTCCTGGCCTCGGACCGGGCGCGCTACATCACCGGCCAGGTGCTCGGGGTCGACGGGGGGATGGTCATCTGAGGGAGCTGCTCCAAACCGGGCATCCCACCCACCCCGCGTTCGTCGAGGGCGAGCGCATCTGGACGTACGCCGAGCTGCGCGACGAGGTCGCCGCGGTCGGCGCGCGGCTGCCCGGGCGCGAGCTGGTGCTCGTGCGCTGCGGGCCCGACGCGCGGTCGGCGCTCGGGTACCTCGCCGCGCTGGCCGCCGGGCACGCGGTGATCCCGCTCGAGGCGGGCGCGGATCCCGGGCCGGTGATCGAGCGCTACGACCCCCGCTACGTGATCTCCGAGGGCGAGGTCATCGAGCGCGACGCGGCGCCCGTCGAGCTGCACCCGGACCTGCGCGTGCTGCTGTCGACCTCGGGCTCGACCGGGTCGCCGAAGCTTGTCCGCCTCACCGCGCGCAACGTGCTGTCCAACGCCGACGCGATCGTCACCTACCTGGGGCTCGACCCGAGCGAGCGGGCGATCGCGTCGTTGCCGATCTCCTACTCGTACGGGATGTCCGTCCTGCACTCGCACCTGCGCGCGGGCGCGAGCGTCGTCTTCACCCCGCACTCGATCATCCGCTCCGAGTTCTGGGACGAGATGCGCCGCCACGAGGTCACGTCGTTCGCGGGCGTCCCGTACGCGTACGCGATGCTCGAGCGGATCGGCATGCGCGACATGGACCTGCCGGCCCTGCGCTCCATGACCCAGGCGGGCGGGCGCCTCGAGCCCGAGGTCGCGTTGCGCTACGGCGCGCACACCCGGTTCTTCGTCATGTACGGGCAGACCGAGGCGGCGCCGCGGATCGCGTACGTGCCGCCCGAGCGGCTCGCGGAGAAGGCGGGCTCGATCGGGGTGCCCGTCCCGGGCGGCGCGCTGCGGGCCGACGACGACGAGCTCGTGTACTCGGGGCCGAACGTGATGATGGGCTACGCCGAGTCGCGAGCCGACCTGGCGCGCGGCGACGACCTCGGCGGCGTGCTGCCGACCGGCGACCTCGGCCACGCCGACGACGACGGCTTCTTCTACGTGACCGGCCGGGTGAAGCGGATCGCCAAGGTCTACGGCCAGCGGGTCAACCTCGACGAGGTCGAGGCGGCGGTCGACGGGCCGGCGGGCGCGGTGGCGGGCGAGGACCGCATCGACGTGTTCGCCGAGCGCGGCGCCGACGCGCGGGCGCTCGCCGCGCGGTTCCGGCTGCCGCCGCGGGCGATCCGCGTGCACGAGACGGAGCGCCTGCCGCTGCGGTCGTCGGGGAAGATCGACTATGGCGCGCTCGCCGATGCCTGAGTACGCCGAGCCGCAGGCCGACAAGGAGCGGCGGCTGGCGGCCGAGCTGACGCGGCTCGTCCACCACCACCGGGCGGCGTGCCCGCCGTACCGGCGCATCGTCGACGTGGTCGCGCCGGGGTTCGCCGCGGCGGCGACGCCCGCCGACGTCCCGCACCTGCCCGTCTCGCTGTTCAAGACGCACGAGCTGCGCTCGGTGCCCGCCGACGCGGTGTTCAAGACGCTCATGTCGTCGGGGACCACCGGGCAGCGGCCGAGCCGCATCTTCCTCGACCGCGACTCCGCGGCCGCGCAGACCCGCGCGCTGGCCGCCACGATGCAGCACTGGCTCGGCCGCCAACGGCGGCCGATGCTGATCGCCGACACCCGCTCGGTGCTGCGCGACCGCACGCAGTTCACGGCGCGCGGAGCCGGGATCCTCGGGCTGGCGCCGTTCGGGCGCGATCACCTCTACCTGCTCGACTCCAGCCCGCAGGAGCGGGCGGCGTGGCTGGCGAAGCACGCCGGCGAGCCGGTCCTCGTGTTCGGGTTCACGTTCATGGTCTGGGAGCACCTGCCGGAGGGCATCGACCTGCGGGGCGGCGTGCTGATCCACTCCGGCGGCTGGAAGGCGCTGGCCGACCGGGCGGTGGGGCCGCAGGAGTTCCGGCGGGTGGTGACCGCGCGCAGCGGCATCGAGCGGATCCACAACTTCTACGGCATGGCCGAGCAGACCGGCACGGTGTACGTCGAGTGCGAGGCGGGCGCGCTGCACGCGCCGGCCACGGGCGACGTCGTCATCCGCGACCCGGCGACCTGGGCGCCGGCGCCGCGCGGCGAGCAGGGCGTCGTCGAGGTGCTCTCGACGCTGCCCGTCAGCTACCCGGGGCACGCGCTGCTCACCGAGGACCTGGGCCGCGTCGTGGCGGTGGACGACTGCGCGTGCGGGCGGCTCGGTCAGGCGGTGGCGCTCGACGGGCGCGTGCCGCAGGCCGAGCTGCGGGGCTGCAGCGACACCGCCGCCGCGCCCGTGCCGCCCCACGCGGCCGCATCGCCCCACCCTGCCGAGCCCGCATCGCCCCGCTCGGCCGCGGCCGCATCGCCTCACTCTGCCGCGGCCGCATCGCCTCACTCTGCCGAGCCCGCATCGCCCCGCTCGGTTGCGGCCGCATCGCCCCACTCTGCCGAGCCCGCATCGCCCCGCTCGGCCGCGGCCGGGTGAGCGCCATGCGCGTCGAGACCCTCGTCCCCCGGCGCGGGGAGGGCGATCTCGCGGAGATCGCGGCGGCGCTGGCGGCGGCGCCGAGCGCGGCCCCGTTCGCGCCCGAGCTGATCGAGTTCTGCCACGGCGTGTCGCGCGCCCTGTTCACCGACCCGCGCGCCAAGCGCCATCCCGAGCTCGTGCCGCTCGCGTCGTTCCTGCGCCGCGCGTCGGTCGCCGCGCTGGCCGGCGAGTTAGCGCGGGGCGCGCGCGGCGACGTCGTGCAGGTGCCGCGCGGCCTGGCCTTCCACGTGCCGCCGTCGAGCGTCGACACGATGTTCGTCTACTCGCTGGCGGTGTCGCTGCTGGTCGGCAACCGCAACGTCGTGCGGCTCTCGCAGCGGCGGTCGGCCACGACGGAGATCCTCGTCGACGCGCTCAACGCGGCGGCCGCGGAGCACCCGTCCGTCGCTCGCTCGCTGGCCGTCGCGTCCTACGGCCACGAGCTCGAGCCCAGCGCGCTGCTCTCGCGCCACGCCGACGTGCGGGTGATCTGGGGCGGCGACGCGACGATCGACACGATCCGTGCGCTGCCGCTGGCCCCGCACGCGACCGAGCTGCTGTTCGGCGACCGTTTCTCGCTGGCCGTGCTGCGGCCGGGGGCCGAGGACACGGCGGACCTCGCGCGCCGGCTGTACAACGATGCCTACTGGTTCGATCAGATGGGGTGCTCGTCGCCGCGGCTGGTGGTCGGCGTGGGTGAGGGCGCGGCGCCCGACGGGCTCTTCGACGCGCTGCACGGCGAGGTCTGCGCGCGCGGCTACGCGCTCGAGCTGGGCGCGGTGCTGGCCAAGCGCACGGCCGTCTACGGCGCGCTCGCGGACCGGCCGGTGCGGCGGCTGCGCGAGCTGGGCAACGCGCTGACGGTCCTCGAGCTGGAGACGCTCGACGGCTTCGACCGCACGCACCCGGGCGCCGGGCTGTTCTACGCGGCGACGGTCGACACGCTGGACGCGCTGGCCGAGCTCGTCGTGCGCAAGGATCAGACGATGACGGTCAGCGGATTCGACGAGGCGGAGCTGGCGGGCTTCGTTCGTGCGGTCAACGGGCGCGGCATCGATCGGATCGTGCCGTTCGGGGAGGCGCTGACGTTCGGGCGCTTCTGGGACGGCTACGACCTACTGGCCGAGCTGACGCGGCGGGTGCACGCGCCATGAGATCCTGCGGGTCCTCACCCACTGCGGCCCCGACCTGGCGGGAGGTCACGGCGTGAGCGTGCACGCATCGGCCGAGATCGCCGACGACGTCGTCATCGAGGCCGACGAGGTCACGATCGCCGCGGGCGTCAAGCTGCTGCCCGGCACCGTGCTGCGGGGCAAGTCGATCCGCATCGACCGCCGCGCCGAGCTGGGCCCCGACGTGCGCGTCGACTGCCGCGAGGTGATCATCGGCGAGGAGACGATGCTGCGCGCGCGGGTGACCGCGGCCGGGCTCGCGCTGCCGGACTCCCGGCTGGAGCTCGGCCGCCGCGTGCGGGTCTTCCAGGACACCTTCCTCAACCCGTCCAAGCCGCTCGTGGTCGGCGACGAGACCGGGCTGGGCGGGCGCTCGCTGATCTTCACCCACGCCGCCTGGCAGTCGATCCTCGAGGGCTATCCGGTGGAGTTCGCGCCGATCACGATCGGGCGCAACGTGTGGCTGCCGTGGCAGGTGTTCGTGCTGCCGGGCGTCGAGATCGGCGACGACGTGACGGTCGCCGCGGGCTCGGTGGTGAGCCGGTCGATCCCGAGCGGGTCGCTGGCCGCCGGCTACCCGGCGCGGGTGCTCAAGCGGGCGCCGGACTATCCACCCACTCCGCCCCCCGACGAGCAGTGGGAGATCGCGCGGCGGGTGTTCCGCGACCTCGCGTGGTTCCTGACCGAGCGCGGCGAGACGGTGACCGCGAGCGAGGGCGAGGGCTGGCTGTCGCTCGGGCGCGTGGCGCTCGTGCGCGAGGCCGGCGTGGCGGTGCCGGAGGGCGCCGAGGTCGTGGCCGCCCTGCACGGCCGGCCGGCGTCCGGCGCGACCTGGCTGGCGCTGCTGGACCGCGAGCGCGGCGGCGAGGAGACCCCGCTCGCGGACGCCGTCGCCGAGTTCGTCTCGCGCTACGGGCTGCGCTTCCAGCGCACGTGACGCGAGTTTGGGATCACCAGCGGGCGTTTCTCGGCCCACGTCCCGTGGGAGTGTGAGCGGATGGACCTGTGCGTGATGATCGAAGGCCAGGAGGGCGTCTCCTGGCCGCAGTGGCGGGCCATCGCCGCGGCCTGCGAGCGCCACGGCATCCCGACGCTGTTTCGCTCCGACCACTACCTGCCGCTCGGCGGCCGGCTCGAGCGCGAGGTCCACGACGCCTGGGCCACCATCTGTGGCCTGGCCGCGATCACCGAGCGCCTGCGGCTGGGCACGCTCGTCTCGCCGGCGACGTTCCGCCATCCGTCGGTGTTCGCGAAGATGGCGGTCACCGCCGACCACATCTCCGGCGGGCGCATCGACGCCGGCCTGGGCGCCGGCTGGAACGCGGCCGAGCACGCCGCCTACGGCTTCCCGTTCGGCACGACGGGCGACCGCATCGCGATGTTCGCCGAGCAGCTCGAGATCGTGCACGGCCTGTGGACCGGTGACGACTTCTCGTTCGCCGGGGACCACTACCGGATGACCGGGGTCGATGCGCGGCCCAAGCCCGTGCAGCGCCCGCACCCGCCGCTGATCGTGGGCGGCTCGGGCAAGCCGAGAACGGTCGCGCTCGCCGCCCGCTGGGCCGACGAGTACAACACGGTCTTCGCCGGCCCCGGCGAGTGCCGCGAGCGCCGGGCCGCGGTCACCGCCGCCTGGGAGCGCGCGGGCCGCGACCCGGCGAGCGTCGTGTTCTCGCTGATGACCGGCTGCGTGGTCGGCCCCGACGCGGCCGAGGTCGCGCGCCGCACGCGGCGCCTGCGCAACGAGCACGCCATGACGCCGCCGTCGTCGTGGATCACCGGCCCGCCGGACGCGGCGATCGCCCAGCTGCGCGCGCTGCGCGACGCCGGGGTCGACCGGGTGATGCTCCAGCTCCTGCTTCACGACGAGCTCGAGCAGATCGAGCTGATCGGGACCGAGCTCGCCCCCGCCGTGGCCTGATCAGGCGGTCATCATCTTGCCCACCAGGTCCGCGTAGCCCTGCTTGAGCCGCTCGAGCGGCATCTCGCGCACGCGGCGCTGGTGGGCGAAGACCTGCGCCGACAGCGCGCCGAGCAGGACGTCGGTCGTGTAGTCGACGTCGCAGCTCGGCCGCGCCTGCTCGACGAGCGTGCGCACGTGCAGCCAGTGGACCATGTAGGGCTCGGAGCGCAGGAAGGCGCCGGCGCTGTGCAGCTCGGCATCGAGCAGGAGGTCGAGGTGCGTCTCCAGGCGGTCCAGCATCGCCGCCCCGAACGCGACGAGGCGCCGGCACGGCGCGACGCCCGGCCCGAGCGGCGGCGGGCCGTCGAGGACCGCGTCCTGCAGCTCGCGCTCGCTCTCGTCGAGCACCGCCAGCGCCAGCGACGACCGGTCGCCGAAGCGCCGAAACAGCGTGCCCTTGCCCACCCCGGCCTCGGCGGCGATGGCGTCCATCGACGTGCAGCGGACGCCCTGCTGCGCGAACAGCCGCTGCGCCGCGGCGAGGATGCGGCGGCGATTGCGGGCGGCGTCCGCGCGCTCGCGGGGCTCGGTTCCGATGACGGGCAGATCCATGGCGGTGGGGGTCATGATGATCTCTTGCGGACTGTAGTCCGGTTATGGTACCGTGCCTGGCAGCAAGCGGACTGCGGTCCGAAAATCAAGCATCAGGGAGAGCTTCCGATGGCCACCGACGTCACCCAGGATCGCCTCGCCGGCACGTGGACCTTCGCGCCCGTGCACTCGGCCGCGACCTTCGCGGTCAAGTACCTCGTCGCCCCGTTCCGCGGGGAGTTCACCGAGCTCGAGGCCCAGCTCGCCGACGGCCGGCTCACCGGGGCCGTGAGCGTCGCGTCGATCTCGGTCAAGGACGAGAACCTCGCGGCCCACCTCCAGGGCCCGGACTTCTTCGACGCCGAGCAGCACCCGCAGGTCACGTTCGCCAGCGATCGTCTCGACATCGACGGCGACCGCGTCACGCTGACCGGCGAGCTGACGATGAAGGGCGTCACCAAGCCGGTCACCGCCACCGGCACGCTCAGCGGCCCGACCGAGGACTTCATGGGCAACACCCGCCTCGGCCTCAGCCTCGAGGCGACCGTCGACCGGACCGCGTACGGCGTGAGCTGGAACGCCCCGCTGCCCAAGGGCGGCGACTCGCTGGGCAACGAGGTCACGATCGCCGTCGAGCTCGAGTTCCACCGGGCGTAGATGCGGATCCTGGCCATCTCGGGATCTCTGCGGCGCGATTCGCACAACACGGCCCTCCTACGGGCGGCGGCGGACCTGCTGCCGCCCGAGGTGGAGCTCGTGATCTACGACGGGCTGCGCGAGATCCCGCCCTACGACGACGATGAGCACGAGGCGCCGCCCGCGGCCGTGCGGCGGCTCAAGGACGAGATCGCCGCGGCCGACGCGGTCTTCGTGTCGACCCCGGAGTACAACCACTCGATCCCGGGCCAGCTGAAGAACGCGCTGGACTGGGTGTCGCGCCCGCTGCTGACCAGCCCGCTGCGCAACAAGCCGGCCGCGGTGGTCGGCGCCAGCACCGGCATGTTCGGCGCTGTGTGGGCCCAGGCCGAGGTGCGCAAGGTGCTGAGCGCGATCGGGGCGCGGGTGCTCGACCGCGAGCTGCCGGTGCCCTCGGCGGCCGACCAGTTCCAGGCCAACGGCCGGTTGACCGACGCCGAGATCGAGCGCGGCCTGGCCGACACGATCGAGGAACTGGCGGCCGCGGTGGCCAAGCGGCGCGAACGCGTCGCGGCCTGACGCAGCGGCGCCGGCGCGGGCCGCGGGCGCCTCGAAGCTGCCCGAGCGCGGGTCGTCGTACTCGAGGTCGCCTGAGCGGCGATCTCTACGCCGGCGCCGTCAGGCGGTAGAAGTGGTAGGAGCGCCAGCCGTCGACGCGGTGGTCCTCCAGGTCTGAGACCTCGAGGCCGGCGCGGGCGAACAGCGCGGCGGCCTCGTCGGGCCCGAAGCGCTCCATGTGGAAGCGGTCCTCGGCGCCGTCGGGCACCTCGAGCGCCTCGTACCAGTCGTGCGAGACCGCCGGCTTGGGCGCGCCCGCGCGCTTGTGGCCCAGGTAGACCGCGATGCTGCCGCCGGGCCGGAGGACCCGGATCGCCTCCGACAACGCGGCGCCGGGGTCGACGAAGTGGTCGAGCGTGCCCGCGAACAGCACGACGTCGAAGCCGTCGTCGGCGAACGGCAGGTGCTCGGCCAGCGCGCGGTAGCGCGGATAGGCGCCCTCGCGCTCGCCGACGAGCGGGTCGACGCCGGTGAAGCGCGTGCCCTCGGCGTGATGGTCGAAGTACGACGGCCATGGCTGCGGGCCGCAGCCGACGTCGAGCACGTCGCCGTGCAGCCGCGCGAAGCGCGAGAAGCGCTGGACGTCCTCGCGGTCGCCGACGCCGAGGTTGTGCTCGGGGTCGGCGGTGTAGCTGACCTCGCCGTTGTGCTGCAGGCGCTCCCACACCGCCCACTGGCCCGGCGTCCACGCCTCGCGCGGCGGCGTGAGGTCCCAGGCGAACGGCAGGCGGCGGTACGACGCGCCGCAGCCCGGGCACGTCACCGCGTCGCGCTCGAGGGCGGGCAGCGGCGTTCGGCAGGCGGGGCAGGCGAGGCGCATGAGCCCGCCGCACGCTACTGCCCCGCTTCGCGCCCCGGCGCCCGCGCGGTCAGGCCGGGTCGAGGTAGCGCTGCAGGCTGGGCGCGATCAGCGCGACGAGCTCGTCGTGACCGGCCGACGCGACCGGCTCGACGCGCACGAGGTAGCGGGCGAAGAGCAGCCCGACGAGCTGCGTCGCCGCGGCGGCCGCGCGCAGCTCGGCGTCCGGACCTTCGATCACCGCGGCCAGGCGCGCGACGATCTCGCGCTCGACGAACCCGCGCAGCAGCTCCTGCTGGCTCTCGACCGACCGCAGCAGCGCCTGCAGCGGGGCACCGGTCTGCGGGTCGTCCCAGACGTGCAGCAGCAGCCGCAGCAGCCGCTCGGCGAGCGCGTCCGTGCCCTCGGCCAGCACCCCTGCGACGGCCGCCGCCGGGTTGACCGGCAGCTCGAGCGCGGCGGCGAACAGCTCGCGCTTGGAGCCGAAGTAGTAGTGGCCGAGCGCGACGTCGACGCCGGCCTCGGCCGCGACGCCGCGCATGGTCGTGCCGTCGTAGCCGCGCTCGGCGAAATGCGCCGCGCGGCGGCGAGGATTGCCGCACGGGTCTTCCGGCTTGCGGGTCGGCGCCCTTGCTTCATCGAATGCTGAAATATAGCGGCGCGCGTGTCATGCTGGCCACTGTTCAACGCTCGTTGAAATCCGGAGGTGCCCGTCAGCATGTCCCGCGAACGCCGTCGCATCCTCGTCACCATGTGCGTCGCGCTGGCCACCGTCGTGAGCAGCGTCGCCTCGCTCAACGTCGCGCTGCCCGACCTCGCACGCGACACCGGCGCCACCCAGACCCAGGTCCAGTGGATCGTCGACGCCTACGCGCTCGTCTTCGCCGGTCTGCTGCTGCCGGCGGGCGCGCTCGGCGACCGGCTGGGGCGGCGCCGCATCCTCCTCGCCGGGCTGGCGATCTTCGGCCTCGCCGCCCTGTCCGCCGCGTTCGTCGACGCGCCGGGCGCGCTCATCGCGGTGCGCGCGACGATGGGGCTGGGCGCCGCGCTGATCATGCCGACCACGCTGTCGGTCATCACCAGCTCGTTCGGCCCCGGCGAGCGCGATCGCGCGGTGGCGATCTGGGCCGGCGTGGCCGGTGGGAGCGCGCTGCTGGGCCTGCTCGTGTCCGGTGCGGTGCTCGAGCTGTGGCGCTGGCCGTCGATCTTCATGCTCAACGTGGTCCTCGCCGTGATCGCCGCGGCCGGGACGATCCGCTTCGTCCCGGCGGGCCGGGCCGCGCATCGCCCGCCACTGGATCCCGGCGGGGCGTTGCTGTCGGCCCTGGGGCTCGCCGCGCTCGTGTGGGCGTTCATCGAGGCCCGCAGCGCGGATGGGGCGACGGCCTCGTCGTCGCCGGGTTCGCCGCCGGCGTCGTGCTCGGCGCCGCGTTCATCGTGTACGAGCTGCGCCGGAAGCAGCCGATGCTCGACCCGCGCCTGTTCGCCCTGCGCGGCTTCGGCGCCGGATCGCTGTCGCTGATGGTCCAGTTCTTCGCGATGTTCGGCTTCATCTTCGTGCTGTTGCAGTACGTCCAGTACGTGCTCGGCTATTCGCCGCTGCAGGCCGCTGCGTCGCGCTCGCGCCGATGGCCCTGGTGCTGATCGGCGTCTCGTCGCGCGTGCCGGGGCTGATCGCCCGCTTCGGCGTGCGCCGCGTCGGTCCGCCGGGCCTGGCGATCGCCGGCGGGGGCATGGCGATCCCTCGACGCTCGACGCCGGCGCGTCCTACTGGCACCTGCTCGCCGGCCTGCTGTGCTCGGCTCCGGCTGGCGCTGGCCACCACCCCGGCGACCACCGCCATCGTCGAGTCGGTGCCCGAGGCCAAGCAGGGCGTGGCGTCCGCCGTCAACGACGCGGCCCGCGAGGTGGGCGGCGCACTCGGGATCGCGGTGCTGGGCAGCGTGCTCGCCGGCGCCTAGCTCGAGCCTGGGCGACGCGCTCGCGGGAGCCGGCGCGCCGGCGCAGGCCGTCGCCCGCGCGCAGGAGTCGCTGCCCGCCGCGATGGCGGTCGCCGACCGGCTCGGCCCCCGCGGCGCCGAGCTGGCGACCGCGGCGGGCCGCGCGTTCGCCGACGGGCTGAGTGCCTCGCTGCTCGTCGCCGCGGCGGTGCTCGTCGCCGGCGCGATCGTCGTCTATCTGCGCGGACCTCAGGCGGCGCCGCGCATGCGCGCGTCGACGATCGACAGCCCCGACGGCGCGCCGGTGTCCGGGTGGACGAAGCCCTGAAGCCGGAAGCCGAGCCCGGCGGCGGCGTAGCGCGGCTGCTCCTGGTAGCCGTCGGCCCCGTCGCCCGACAGGTAGGCGTCCCCGCCAACCGCGTGCACGAGGTTGATGAGCAGGTCGGTCGCGGCGCCCGGCACGTCGCCGAGCGACGACTGGCGCACGAGCTTGGGCGCGTGCTCGGGCGCCAGGCGCCGGATCGCGTGCTCGTTGAGCTCGGCGATCCGGTCGGTGTCGTACTCGAGCAGCTCGCGCACCAGCGGCATCGTCTCCGCGAAGCGCGGCGCCCGCGCGTAGGCCTGCTCGATCGTGCGCAGCGCCTTGCGCCGCCACGGCTGGCGATCGTCGATGCGCACCTGGTCGATGCGCTGGATCCCGTCGCGGACGACCGGCACGGTCAGCCACGCCGGCCGGCCGCCGATCAGCAGCTGCACGCGGTTGGTGTAGGTGCCGCGCGACGTGCGCGGGAACTGGACGTCGTCGAGCAGGACGAAGCGGTCGCAGCGCGCGAGCTTGTCGAAGAACCCCAGCCACGGCAGGAAGTTGGGCTGGTGGGCGGCGACCAGCACGGGCTACATCACCGCCTTCTGGTCGTCGGTCGCCAGCTCGTCGACGGTCGTGCCCAGCCGGGCCGCCTGCTCTTCTAGGATCGCCCGCAGCGACCGGCCCGACCACAGCGTCGGGTGGGTGAGGAACTGGATGCGCCGTGCGTCGCGCAGCTCGGTCTCCGGGTCCTTGCCCCGCCAGTTCTGGTTGGAGTCGCTCAGGTAGGCGATCTCGGTGAAGAACCGGGGCGCGTACGTGTTGATCAGCGGCGCCGGCAGCTCGATGTGGCCGACCGGGCGCACGCCGGGCATGTGGAAGGAGACGACGCGCACGGGCGTCTCGTAGCGCGCCTCCAGCAGCGCCACCTCGCGGATGACGCCCTCGAGCACCGCGTCGTCGGAGGCCATGGCGCTGGAGTCGAAGTGCAGCCCGAGCTCGTGGCCGCAGTCGAGCAGCACGCGCACCGCGCGGTCGGCCTCGTCGTCGAGCCCGTAGAACCGCGAGCGCACCTGCAGGCAGTAGGTCGACACCGCGCCCCGCTGCGCCTCCACGCGCGCCATCGGCTCGATCCACTGCGGCCGGTCGTCGATGTCGTGGCGCAGCAGCAGGGCCCGCTCGGGCAGCTCGTCGGCGAAGCGCACGCTCGGCGGGCCGAGCGCGATGAGCCGGCCGTACTCCTCGAACGTCACCGCCGGCGCGCGATCATCGTGATCCCCGACCGGTGGATGTGCTCGCGCTCCACGTCGAGGCCGGCCTCGTCGCACCACCGCCGCACCTCCTCCTCGGTCTGGCGGAAGGCGTTCTTGGGCGCGTACCAGTCGAAGTTGATGTGGTGCATCTCGCCGAACGTCATGTCCGGGTCGTAGTAGGCCTTGAAGACGTCGTAGTAGAAGAGCCGCTGCAGATCGACCCTGCCCGCCTTGATGCCGAGCACGTCGATGTCCTCGGGCACGTCGATCTCCACGCCCAGCTCGCCGAGCGCGATGCCGAGCTTGGTCAGCGGCTCGAGCGCCGTCCACGCCTCCTGCGGGGTCATCTCCTGCAGCTGGGCGCGGATCGCGTCGTCGGTGAACTCGCGGATGAGCGACTTGCGCCGATAGACGTAGAAGAGGATCCGCCCGCCGGGGGCCAGCAGCGGCGCCACCGCCTTCAGCGCGCCCTCGGTCGAGTCGGTGTGGTGCAGCACGCCCTCGGAGAAGATCACGTCGACGCTGCCGGGCTCGAGCGGCAGCCGCGTGAGGTCGGCCTGCAGGAACGCAGCGTCCAGGCCGCGCTGCGCGAACCGGCGGCGCGCCACGTCCACCGCCGGCGTGAGGTCCGCGCCGAGGTAGCGCACCCGGTCGCCCATCGGCCCGAACACCTCCAGGCCCGACACCCCGGCGCCACAGCCCGCGTCGAGCACCAGCGGGCGCTCGCCGTAGTCGTCCCACCACGGCGCGTCGGCAACGCGGCCGTAGCGCGACTCCAGCCACCCGCGCATCAGCTCGAGCGCCCGCGGGCGCGTGAACGTGTCCTCCTGCGTCCACTTGAAGCCGAACATCTCGGTCGTCTCGGCCTGGTCGTCGGAGAGCAGCTGGCGCGCGCGGGGGATCCCGTCGCGCACGACGAGCTGCTGGCCGCGGACGGTCAGCGCCGCGCCCTCGTCGAGCGCGGGGACGCCCAGAGCCTCGGCGAGCCAGGTGGCGGTGGCGGTCGACATGCGATGGTGCAGGGTATGGCCCTCGCCCTCGAGCCGCTGCGCGACGAGGACTCCGACGCGCTGTTCGCGTGGATCAACGACCGCGAGCTCGTCGAGCTCAGCGCGGTCTTCCGGCCGGTGTCGCGCGCCGAGCACGACGCCTGGTTTGCGGACGTCCGCCGCCGCGGCGATGTCCTGATCCACGCCATCCGCGAGGACGGCCGGCTCGTCGGCACGTGCCAGCTCATCGTCGACGGGGACGAGGCCGAGCTGCGCATCCGCATCGGCGCGGCCGACGCGCGCGGGCGCGGGCTCGGCACCGAGGCGGTGCGCCGGCTGGCCGCCCAGGGGTTCGCCGAGCTCGGTCTGCGGCGCATCTGGCTGCAGGTCTTCGCGGTCAACGCGCGGGCGATCCGCGTCTACGAGAAGGTCGGGTTCACGCGCTGCGGCGAGCGCGGCGCGACCGTGCTGATGGAGCTGGCGCGAGCGCGGTGACGTCGTGCCGCCGGCACCGAGGCAGCGCGCACACGCGGCGCGCGACGGCCTGAGCCAGCGGCCAGGTCCTCGAGCCGCCTGCTCGTAAGTGGGACGCGGCGTGTCGGTCGATGGGCCGGCTCCGGCGGGTTCTTTGAGGTCAATCCACAAATTTCGACGTGTTCTGGTGTGTCATGCACGAAGACTGGGACACCTCGACTCCGGATCATCCTCCTGTAGCTGGCCGGGTCAGGCGGCGGCTCACAGCACACGTCCATAGGGGAGATCCAGGCATGTGGAACATGAAGCAGGCCCGGCGCGCGATGGTCGCCGCGGTGCCCGTCGTCGCCGCCTGTGCCGCGCTGACGGCGTGCGGCGGCTCGGACTCGACGGCCGCCAGCGGGGGGCAGCCCACGGGCACCCAGGCGGCGGCGTCGTCCGACCAGAAGGTGCGCATCGCCTTCATGCCGCTGACGCAGGCCAACCCCTACGTCCAGGCGACGCTGAAGGGCATCGAGGAGACAGCGGCCAAGAACGGCAGCGAAGTCACACAGGTCTTCGATCCCGCGTTCGACGCCGCCAAGCAGTTCTCGCAGTGCCAGGACGCGATCGCCTCGGGCCGCTTCGATGCGTTCATCGTCATCCCGGTCGACGCCTCGATCGGCGCGTGCATGGAGGACGCGATCAAGCAGGGCATCAAGGTCGCCAACACCGACTTCCCGGTCGGCCCCGACCCGACGTCGTCGAAGCCGCAGATCGAGGGCCAGACCGCGACCGTCCTCGACCCGCCCGAGCTGCGCGGCCAGTGGATCTTCGATCTGGTCGAGGACGCCTGCGGCACGACGAAGCCGTGCAAGCTGGCGCTGTTGACGGGCGCGTTCGCCGATCCGTACTCGCAGGCCGTCATCAACGTCGTCAAGCAGAAGGTCAAGGAGAAGGGCTTCGAGCTCGTGGCGGTCAAGGAGGGCGGCTACCTCCCCGATCCGTCGCTGAAGGCCACCCAGGACATCCTCCAGGGCACGCCCGACCTCGACGTCATCGCCACCACGTCGGACCCGATGACCGAGGGCGCCGAGCAGGCCGTGAAGGCCGCAGGCAAGCTCGGCCAGGTCAAGCTCATCGGCGGGGGCGCCAGCCAGGCCTCGTGGACGGCGGTGCCCGACGGCCGCTGGACCGGCACGTTCCTGTCGCTGCCCAAGGACGAGGGCTCGATCGCGGCCGACCTCGTGATCCGCGCGGTCCGCGGCGAGAACATCGCCGAGGGCGTGAGCGCGGTGCAGAAGAGCGGCCTCCCGCCCGTCCTGACCAAGGAGAACTTCTCCGAGGTCTCGTCCAAGCTCCCACAGGGTCAGTGGTAGCGCGGGCACCACACGTCGAGGTTCGCGGGCTGGTCAAGCGGTTCGGCGGCGTCCACGCCCTCGCGGGCGTGGACCTCGCCATCGAGCGCGGCACGATCCACGGGCTCGTCGGCGAGAACGGCGCCGGCAAGTCCACGCTCGGCAAGGTCATGACGGGCGTCTTCCCCGCGGATGCCGGCGAGCTCTTGGTGGACGGGCGAGCGGTCACGTTCCACTCACCGCGCGAGGCGCTCGCCCACGGGATGACGATCATCGCCCAGGAGCTCGCGCTGGTCCCGTCGCGGACCGTGCTGCACAACGTGTTCCTCGGCGTCGAGCCTCGCCACGCGGGCATCGTCGACCGGCGCGCCCTGAAGCGGCGCTACGCCGAGCTGACCGAGCGCGCCGGCTTCGACCTGCCGGCCGCGGCGATCGTCGGCGGGCTGCGCGTCGCCGACCAGCAGAAGGTCGAGATCCTCCGCGCGCTGGCCCGGCGCGCGGAGCTGCTCGTCATGGACGAGCCGACCGCGGCGCTGACGCCCGACGAGGCCCAGCGGCTCTTCGACGACATGCGCGCGCTGCGCGAGCAGGGGACCACGATCGTCTACGTCTCGCACTTCCTGGCGGAGGTACTGGCGCTGTCGGACCACGTCACGATCATGCGCGACGGGCAGGTCGTGCGCAGCGGCGCCGCCGCCGGCGAGACGCCGCAGTCGCTGATCACGGGGATGCTCGGCCGCTCGCTCGACGTCGTGTTCCCGCCGCGCCACGCGCCGGCCGAGGATGCCCGAGTCGTGCTGGAGGTCGAGCGGCTTCGTCGCGGCCGCGCCGTTCAGGACGTCTCCCTGCAGATCCGCGCCGGCGAGATCGTGGGACTGGCCGGGCTCATCGGCTCCGGCCGCTCGGAGGTCGCGCGGGCGATCTTCGGTGCGGATCGCCGCGACGGCGGACGGGTGGCGATCGATGGTGTGGACGTCGATCCGCGCACGCCGCGTGACGCGATTCGCGCCGGCATCGCGATGCTTCCCGAGAGCCGCAAGGAGCAGGGGCTGCTCATGGGGCGCAGCGGCGTGGAGAACATGACGCTGCCGCACCTGTCCCAGGTCAGCGGCGCGATCGTCTCCGGCGCGCGCCAGCGCGACATCGCCGAACGGCTGGGTGAGCGCGTGGCGCTGGCGCCGGGGAGCGAGCGGCCGCCCGTGACCACGCTGTCGGGCGGCAACCAGCAGAAGGTGCTCTTCGCCAAGTGGCTCTACCGCCCGCCGCGGCTGCTCATCGCCGACGAGCCGACGCGGGGGGTCGACGTCGGCGCCAAGCGGGCGATCTACGACCTCCTCGTCGGGCTGGCCGCGGAGGGAATGGGCGTGCTGCTGATCTCCTCCGAGCTGGAGGAGGTCCTGGGCCTGGCGCACCGGGTGCTGGTGATGCGCGGCGGGCGCGTCGTGGACGAGCTGGCCGGCGAGGCGGCCAGCGAGGAGAACGTCATGAGCGCGGCCTTCGGCACGCGCGCGATCGAGAGCGAGGCGGCGTGAGCGTCCAGGAAGCAACGACGGCGACGCGGGCGGGGCTGGGGCTCGGGCGGCTGCGGATCGGGGCGATCCGCGACTACGGCGTGGTCGTGGCGACGGTGGCGCTGTTCGTCGTGCTGTCGTTCTCGTCGGACGCGTTCCTGACCACCACGAACCTGCTGAACCTGCTCGAGCAGCAGGTCACGCTGGGCATCGTCGCCGCCGGCGCGACGCTCGTCATCGTCGCCGGCGGCTTCGACCTGTCGATCGGCGCGGTGTTCGCGCTGAGCAGCGTGCTCGCCGCGAAGGTGGCGATCGAGGTCGACCCGGTCGCGGGCATCGCGGCCGGCGTCCTCGTCGGCCTGGCGTGCGGCATCGCCAACGGCGCCGTCGCGACGATCGGTCGCATCAACTCGTTCATCGCGACGCTCTCGTCGTCGATCATCGTGCGCGGCGTCGCGCTCGCGGTCAGCGGCGGCTTCAGCATCGCGGTCGCGGACTCGAGCTTCCGCTCGATCGGCAACGACGAGCTCCTCGGCATGCGGCTCTCGATCTGGATCATGCTGGCGTTCGTCGGCGCGCTGTGGTTCGTCCTGTCGCGGACCACGTTCGGCCACTACGTCTACGCGGCCGGCGGCAACGCCGAGGCCGCGCGCCTGTCGGGGCTCCGCGTCAACGCGATCCGCGCGACGACCTTCGCGATCTGCGGCCTCGGCGCCGGCATCGCCGGCGTGCTCGTCACCTCGCGGGTGGGCACGGCACAGGCCGATGTCGGTGTCGGCCTCGAGCTGACCGCGATCGCCGCGATCGTCGTCGGCGGGACCTCGATCGCCGGCGGCTCGGGCTCGATGTGGCGCACGGTGCTGGGCGTGGCGCTGCTCGCGCTGATCGGCAACGGCTTCAACCTCCTCAACGTCGACGCGATGTACCGAGACATCTTCACCGGCGCGCTGATCATGGCGGCGGTGGCGATCGACGCGTGGGCCCGCCGGCGGACCGCCTGACCCGGTCCGCCGACGGGTCCGGGCGTCCCGCGCCCCGTCGCTACCCCAGCGACCGGGCCCGGCAGGCGAGCTGCAGCATGAGTCGCGTGTCCGGGTCGGCGGGATCGACCTCGAGCTGCTCGAAGATCCGCCTGACGCGGTAGGCGACCGCGTTGCGGTGCAGGTGCATGCGTTCGGCCGTCCGGGCCAGCGAGCCCTGCGTGTCGAGGTAGACCTTCAGCGTCTCGATCGCCGTGTCGCGCTTGCGATCGCCGAGGCGATCCAGCGGCTTGAGCAGCGAGTCGACCGCCTCGCGAGCGGCGTCGGAGGCGAACCACTCCAGGAGCGTGCGCTGGAGGCCGACTTCGTCGAATCTCGTCGCCAGGTTGAAGCGATTGGCGGCGCGGCCCGCCGCGACGGCGGCGCGCGCCTCGGCCGCGGTGGTGCGCAGGCCGTTGGCGCCGACATGCACGGTCCCGACGCCGCAGACCAGCCGTATCTCGCCCATCCGCGACAGGATGCGGCGCACGATCTGCTCCGACGAGGCGCTGAGCTCGCGCCTGCTGCGCGGCCCCGGGTCGTGGCGGTCCATGCGAATGAGCATGAGCGCCGAGCCGAGCTGGGCCCGGTGCCAGATGCCGCCCTGCGCGTGTGCGGCCTCCAGGCCGAGGCGGCCGATCCGCTCGGCGAGCTGGAACGAGCGCAGCTCGTCGTCGCCGGTGAGCTGCGCGAGGTTGTCGATCTCGATCCGCACCGCCACGTGCCAGCCGTCGACGGCCAGGTCCACGGCGCGCCTGCGCGGCAGCAGCCGGCTGCTGGCGTCCGGGGGAGCGAGCAGGAACTCGGTGAGCAGCTCGCTGCGCGAGCGGATCGGGGCGTCGGCCGCGCGCCGCGCGGCGCTGCGGGCCCGACCGATGCTGCTCGCGGTGAGCGCCACGATCACCCGCGTCGCGATGGCCGCGTGCCCCTCGGCGGGCGGCGCGCAGACGCTGGTCTCGTGGTCGTCGTCGACGAGGACGGCCGCCGAGATCTCGCCGTCGGCGGGCATCCGCAGCTCCAGCTCCGCGCCCGAGGCGTCCCGCGCGATCGTGAGCAGCTCGTCGGCCGCGCAGTCCGCCGCCTCCGCCTGCTCCAGCGCGGCCAGCGTCGTGTCCACTCGCTCCAGCGACGCGTCGGCGCCGCCGCCCAGCTCGCGCTCGGCCGCCATGACGAGGTCGGCGAGGTCGCTGTCGGCCTCCGCGCGCAGCACGGCGAGCCCGACGCGGTCGGCGATCGATGCGGCCGTGCATGGGGATCGCGTCCCGGCCGTCGGTCAGCACGACGGCCGCGGCATGACGCGAGCCGGCCAGCCGCATCGCCAGGTCGAGCCGGTAGCCCGTCACGTCGGCGGAGACGGCGTGCGAGAGGATCACCAGCGCATCGGCCGGGGTCCGCTCGAGCTCGCTGACGTCCTCGGCCAGGACGACCTGACGCAGCGGTGCCGCGGCGCACGGTCCGGCGATGTGGGTGAGGCGCGAGCGGATGCTCGGGGCCGCGAGGAAGGTGTCCAACAACGCCAAGGCACCAGTATCACGGGTTTGGGCAGGCAAGACAATGAGCGACGAGAGTTCGTGCTGGCTGCCGAAGACGATCCGTTCTCGTGACGCCGAAGATGCAACGGTCAGCCGGCATGCGGAACTCTCCAGCCATCACACGCGGCCACCACGGCATCGGCTCCCACCGGGCGCGGCTCGATCTCGGTGTCGATCACCTCCCGGTGCTGGCCCGTGGCTGCGCGGTGATGGGCGGTGGCGGTGGCGGCGACCCGCTCATCGGCGTCCTCATGGCCCGCGAGGCGATCCTCAGCCACGGCCAGGTGCCGCTCGTGGACCTCGATGACCTCCCCGACGACGCGCTCGTCATGCCGTGCGGCCTCGTCGGGGCGCCGACGGTGGCGATCGAGAAGCTCGAGAACGGCGGCGAAGGACGGCGGCTGGCCGAGGAGGTCGAGGCGCTGACCGGACAGCCGGTGGCCGCGATCATGCCGTTCGAGATCGGCGGGTCCAACGGCCTCATCCCGCTCACCTGGGCGGCGCGGATGCGTCTGCCGTACGTCGACGCCGACGGCATGGGCCGGGCGTTCCCGCTCATGCAGCAGATGACGATGAACCTCGCCGGCGTGTCGTCGAGCCCGTGCATCCTCTGCGACGAGCGGCTCAACACGCTCGTCGTCCGCGCCGACACGGTCCACTGGACCGAGCGGCTCCTGCGGGCCAACGCGGCATTCGGCGGTGCCTGCGTCGCCGCCATCTACCTCATGAACGCCGCGACCGCGCGCACGGCCACGGTGCGCGGCTCCGTCTCGCGCGCCCTGCGGCTCGGCTCGGCCTCATGCACGCCGATCCCGACCCCATCACCGCGGTGGTGGCCCAACTCGGCGCGCGCGAGCTCATCCGCGGCAAGGTCGTCGAGGTCGAGCGCACGACCTCGGCCGGCTTCGTCCACGGCTCGGCCGTCGTCGAGGAGCCGAGCGAGGGACGGCTGCTGCGGCTGGAGATCCAGAACGAGAACCTTGCGGCGCTCCAGGACGGCGACGTGAAGGCGTGCGTGCCCGACGTGATCACGGTGCTCGATGCCAACACCGCCGAGGTGGTCGGCACCGAGCGCCTGCGCTACGGGCAGCGGGTGAGCGTGATCGCCTTCTCGGTCGATCCCGTGTGGCGCACCGATGCGGGCCTCGCCGTCGCCGGGCCGGGCGCGTTCGGCTTCGACTTCGAGCATCGGGCGATCGAGGCGGGCGATGAGCGGCACTGACCTGCGCCTCGGCATCGACGTCGGCGGGACGAACACCGATGCCGTCGTCATCGACGGCGCCGATCGGCTGCTGGCCAAGGCGAAGGTGGTGACGAGCGCCGATGTCATGAGCGGCGTCTCCGCGGCGATCGGTGCTGTCGTCGCCCAGCTCGGGGACCAGCGAGCCCGCATCACCCACCTGATGCTGGGCACCACGCATGTGACCAACGCCGTGCTCGAGCAGCGCGGTCTGCGCCGCGTCGCGGCCCTGCGCATCGGCGGCCCGGCCACGCGCTCGGTCCCGCCTCTGGCGACGTGGCCGGCCGACCTGCGCAGCGCCGTCGCCGTCGACACCGCCATCGTCGGCGGCGGGATCGAGCTCGACGGCCACGAGATCGCGCCGTTCGACGCCGAGGCGACCGCGCGCTTCTTCGACACGTTGACCGGCAAGGTCGACGCCGTGGCGATCACCTCGGTCTTCGCTGCGGTCTCCGACCGCCATGAGGTCCGCGCCGAGGAGATCGCTCGCGCCGTGCTCGGCGACGTCCACGTGTCGCTCAGCCACGAGATCGGCACGATCGGTCTCGTCGAGCGCGAGAACGCGACCGTGCTCAACGCGGCGCTGGTCGGGCTGGCCGAGGAGGTCGCCGGTGGGCTGCGCGCTGTGCTCGCCGATCACAGCCTCGAGCCCGCGCTCTACCTCGCGCAGAACGACGGCACGCTGATGTCGCTGGAGCACGCGCTGCGCTTCCCGGTGTTGACGATCGGCTGCGGCCCGGCGAACTCGATCCGCGGCGCGGCGCACCTCAGCGGCGCGGAGGACGCGCTGGTCGCCGACGTCGGCGGCACCACGACCGAAGTCGGGGCGCTCGTCGCCGGCTTCCCGTGCGAGTCCAGCGAGGTCATCGGGTTCGGCGGCGTGCGCACGAACTTCCGCATGCCCGACGTGGTCGTCCTGCCGGTCGGCGGCGGCACGGTCGTCAGCGGCGACCCGGGGGCGGTCCGCGTCGGGCCGGACTCGCTCGGCTTCCGCCTGGACGCCGCGGCGCTCGTCTTCGGAGGCGCCACCGCGACGCTGACCGACGCAGCGGTCGGCGGCGGCCGGGCCGAGGTCGGCGACCGGGCGCGGCTCAACGGTCATCGCGCGCTGCTGGCCGGCGCGCTGAAGCGCTCGGACGCGATGCTCGCCGAGGCCGTCGACCGGGCCAAGATGGTGCGCGGTGAGCCGCCGCTGATCGTCGTCGGTGGCGCGGGCTTCCTAGTCCCCGACGACCTGCCGGGTGTCAGCGAGGTCCGCCGCCCGGAGCACTCGGAGGTCGCGAACGCGTTCGGCGCGGCGATCGCCCAGATCAGCGGCCAAGTCGATCGCATCGTGCATTTCGGCACGTCGGGCCGCGACCGCGTGCTGGCTTCGGCTCGCGAGGCCGCGCAGGCGCAGGCCGTGCGGGCGGGGGCGGACCCGGACCGCACCGCGGTGGTGGAGGTGGAGGAGGTGCCGCTCGCGTACCTCACGGATCCGGCCGTCCGGATCCGTGTCAAGGCCGTCGGCCCGCTGGGGATCGTCCCTCGGCGAGACAGGACGGAGGGATGACCACCGTCAAGACGGCGCCGCCCCTGCGGCGCCTGGACACGATCGAGGCGGCCGGGCCACTGGACGTTCCCGCCGCCTCGGTCCTCGCCGGCGCGGCTTCCGGCGTGACGGGCCAGCCCGTCGCGCGGCCCGCGATCACACCCCTCGACGTCGTCGCGCTGCTGCGCGAGGACGTCACTGACGCTGTTCCGTCCGCTCGAGGAGAGAACGCATGACCATCGACTCCCCGCTGGGGCTCGTCGTCTCCAGCCAGGCTCCCCCGGAGCGCATCCCGCAGATCGCCGCGACCGCCGAGCGCTTGGACTTCGGCGAGCTGTGGCTCCCCGAGGACTACTTCTTCGGCGGCGGCATCGCCAGCGCGATGGCGGCGCTGCACGCGACCGCGAAGCTCCCGATCGGCCTCGGCGTCGTCTCGGCGATGGCCCGCCATCCCGCGCTGCTGGCGATGGAGCTGGCGACGGTCCAGCGCCTGCATCCCGAGCGGCTCATGCCGGGCATCGGGCTCGGCGTGCCGCACTGGGTTCAGCAGATGGGCGTGATGCCCAAGTCGTCGCTGGCGGCGCTGCGTGAGACGTTGACCAGCGTCCGGACGCTGCTCGAGGGAGGCGAGATGACACAGGAGGGCAAGGTCTTCTCCTTCGATCACGTCGCCTTGACCCATCCGGTGAAGAAGGCCCCGCCGCTCTACATGGGCGTCATCGGGCCGAAGATGCTCCAGCTGGCCGGCGAGGTCGCCGACGGCACCGTCGTCTCGGTTCTCGCGGGCGCGACGTATCTGCGCTGGCTGCGCGAGCGCCTCGCCGAAGGCCAAGCGCGAGCCGGGCGCCAGGGCGAGCACCATCGCGTGGCCACGTTCGCCCTGTATGGATGCGACGCCGACGCCGCCAAGGCGAAGGCGAGCCTGCGCGAGGTCGCGGCGTTCTATCTCGCCGCGGTGCCGAAGAGCGCCCTGACCGACGTCTACGGCGTCGCCGACGAGCTGTGGGACATGAACGAGCGAGGGGGGGCCGACGCCGCGGCGCTGATCGCCCGCGAGATGCCTGACCAGTGGGTCGAGGATCTCGTCGTCGCCGGCGACCCCGACGAGTGCGCGGCGAAGATCCAGGCGCTGCTCGACGCGGGCTCGGACTCGGTCCTGCTGTTTCCGACCGACCACGAACGCATCGGCGAGGTCGCCGAGCTGACCGCTCGCGAGGTCCTCCCGCAGCTGCGCGCGGGCGTCGGCGCGGCGTCTGCGTCCGAGAGCGTCCGATGAGGGTCGGCATCGACGTCGGCGGCACGAACACCGACGCCGTCCTCATGGACGGCGACGCGGTGCTGGCCGAGATCAAGTGCGTCACGACCGGCGACGTCACCTCCGGGATCGTCGCCGCGCTGCGCGGGCTGCTGGAGGCCAGCGGCGTCACGCCCGAGCGCATCGAGGGCGTGATGATCGGCACCACGCACTTCACGAACGCGGTCGTCGAGGCGCGGCGGCTGTTGCCGGTGGCGATCGTGCGCCTCGGGCTTCCGGCGACGGAGGCGCTGCCGCCGCTCGTCGACTGGCCCGAGCGGCTGCGCACGCCGTGGGCGATCACGTCCATCTGTGCCACGGCGGCCATGAGTTCGACGGGCGCGCGATCGCGCCGCTCGATCGCGACGAGCTGCGCCGCGCCGCCGAGGCGATCGCCGCCGCCGGCCTGCGCACGGCGGCGATCTCGTCGGTGTTCTCGCCCATCAACGACGAGCTGGAGCGCGAGGCGGGCGAGATCGTGCGCGAGACGGTCCCCGACATCGCCATCAGCCGCTCGGCCGAGATCGGCCGCCTGGGGCTGCTGGAGCGCGAGAACGCCACCATCATCAACGCCTCCCTGGCCGAGCTGGCGGTGCACATCACGACCGCGTTCCGCGCGGCGCTCGAGCAGATGGGCATCGACGCGCCCGTGTACCTCAGCCAGAACGACGGCACGTTGATGACGGCGGAGTACGTCGAGCGCTACCCGGTGGCCACGTTCGCCTCCGGCCCGACGAACTCGATGCGCGGCGCGGCGCTGCTGTCGGGCGAGTCCGACTGCGCGGTGGTCGACATCGGCGGCACGACGGCCGACGTCGGCATGCTCGTCGGCGGCTTTCCGCGCGAGGCCAAGGCGACGGTCGAGATCGGCGGGGTGCGAACGAACTTCCGGATGCCCGATGTCCTGCCGCTGGGCATCGGCGGCGGCAGCATCGTCGCGTGGCAGGACGTCCCCGAGGTCGGCCCGCAGAGCGTCGGCTACGAGCTGACCAGCCGCGCGCGGGTGTTCGGGGGCGACGTGCTCACGGCCACCGACTTGGCGGTGGCGGCCGGCTGGGCGCAGATCGGCGATCCGCGCGCGGTTTCCGAGCTCGACCCCGGACGCGTCGACGCCGCGCTGCAGCGGATCACGGCGCGGATCGCCGAAGCGGTGGATCGCATGAAGGTCGCCGCGGGGGACGTGCCGGTCGTGATGGTCGGCGGTGGATCGATCCTCGTCGGTGACGATGTCCCGGGCGCGTCGCGCGTCGTGCGCCCCGACCACTTCGCGGTGGCCAACGCGATCGGCGCGGCCATCGCGCAGGTGGGCGGAGAGATCGACCAGATGTTCTCGATCGGCCCCAACCTGTCGCGTGAGCAGGCGCTCGAGCGAGCCCGCGAGCAGGCGGCCGAGCGGGCGCGGGCGGCTGGCGCCACGCCGGATTCCATCCGCATCGTGGACGTCGAGGAGCTCGCGCTCGCGTACGTGCCCGGCAACGCCGTCCGCATCAAGGTCAAGGCGGTCGGCGACCTCGACATGCGGAGGACCCCCGTTGCGTGAGATCGGAGAACACCAGCTCGAGGACATCGCGCTCGGCGCCGGCGTCCTCGGCACGGGCGGCGGTGGCGACCCGTACATCGGCAAGTTGCTCGCACAACAGTCGGTGCGCCGCTATGGCCCGGTGACGGTTGTCGACCTCGACGAGGTGCCCGACGACGCGCTCGTGATCTCCTCGGCGATGATGGGCGCGCCGACGGTCATGGTCGAGAAGCTGCCCCGCGGCGACGAGGTCGTGCGCGCGTTCGAGCGCCTCCAGCACCATCTCGGCCGCGAGGCGACACACACGATGTCGATCGAGATCGGCGGCCTGAACTCCGTCGTGCCGTTCTGCCTGGCCACCCGGCTCGGGCTGCCGGTCGTCGACGCCGACCTCATGGGCCGCGCCTTCCCGGAGCTGCAGATGTGCATCCCGACGATCTACGGGATCGACTGTGCGCCGATGGCCATCGCCGACGACAAGGGCAACTCGTCGGTCATCGAGGCCGCCGACAACCGGTGGGCCGAGCGGCTGGCGCGTTCGCACACGATCGACATGGGCTGCGCCGCGCTGATCGCCCTGTACCCGATGGCCGGCGCGCGCCTGCGCGAATGCACGATCGCCGGATCGCTCACGGCCGCCGAGGAGCTCGGCCGCCTGATCCGCGAGACGCGGGAGGGGCACGGCGACCCGATTGCGGCCATCCTCGAGCGCTGCCGCGGCCACCGGCTGTTCGGCGGCAAGGTCACCGATGTCGACCGCCGCACCGAGCGCGGGTTCGCCCGCGCGCACGTGCGCATCGACGGCCTCGACGACGACGCGGGCCGCGCGCTGGACCTCGAGACGCAGAACGAGCATCTCGTCGCCTCCGTCGACGGGCAGGTGCTCGCGTCGGTGCCGGACCTGATCGTCGTCCTCGACAGTGAGACCGGTCAGGCGATCACCACCGAGGAGCTGCGCTACGGTTTCCGCGTGACGGTCGCCGCGATGCCGTGCGATGCCCGCTGGCGCACGGATCGTGGGCTCGAGATCGTCGGGCCGCGCCCGTTCGGCTACGACTTCGACTACGTGCCGATCGAGCAGCTCGCGGAGGCGCTCGCCGGATGACGGCCGCTGTCGCCGCCTCGCCCGCCGACGTCCGCGCCCTGCTGGCCCAGGGCGGGTACGTGGCCGACGACGCGCTGGCGACGGCGGTGTTCCTCGCGATCGAGCTCGAGCAGCCGCTGCTGCTGGAGGGCGAGGCGGGCGTGGGCAAGACGGAGGTCGCGCGCGCCCTGGCCGCCGTGACGGACGCGCGGCTCATCCGGCTGCAGTGCTACGAGGGCATCGATGTCCACCAGGCGCTCTACGACTGGGACTACGCGCGCCAGCTGCTCACGCTGCGCGCAGCCGAGCAGGGCGCGGCGGCGACCTCGGTGTACGGCCCCGAGTTCCTCGTGCGCCGGCCGCTGCTGGAGGCGATCGAGCATCCCGGTCCGGTGGTGCTCCTGATCGACGAGGTCGACCGCGCGGACGAGGAGTTCGAGGCCTTCCTGCTCGAGCTGCTGTCGGACTTCGCGGTCTCGATCCCGGAGCTCGGCACGATCCGCGCCGTTCACCGGCCGACCGTGGTCCTGACCTCGAACCGCACGCGCGAGCTGCACGACGCGCTCAAGCGCCGGTGCCTCTATCACTGGATCGACTATCCCGCCCTGGAGCGGGAGGTGGAGATCGTCCACGCTCGGCTGCCGGACGCACCGCAGGCCATTGTCGAGCGGGCCTGCGCGGCGGTCGCGCGCTTGCGCGGGCTGGACCTCTACAAGGCGCCGGGCGTCGGGGAGACGATCGCCTGGACGCGCGCGCTGCTGGCCCTGGGGCCCGACGTGGAGCTCACCGCGTCGCTGGGCGCGGCGCTCAAGGTTCGCGAGGACGTCGAGCAGGTCCTGCGCGACGAGGTCCTCGCGGATGCGTGACGCCGGCGCCCCGACCGTTGGCGCGGTCCGGGTGTCGGAGCGCATCGCGGCGCTGGCCGCCGCGATGCGCGAGCAGGGGGCGCGCCCCGGGATGGGCCGCGTGCTGCTGGCGCACCGGGCGCTGGCCGCGGTCGACGCCGGCTCACGCGACGACGCGTACCTCGCCCTGCGCAGCGCGCTGTGCACGAGCCACGAGGATCTCGAGCGCTTCGCCGTGGCCTTCGCCGCCGTGTTCGAGACTCCGTCCGCCGGCGTGACCACCGGGGGCCCGCCGCCCCCACCGGACGGCGCCGCCGCGCCGCCGCCGCGCGATCGCCGCCGCGACCAGGCGCCGGACGCCCGGATGGGCAGCACGGGGGCGGAGGCCTCGGTGCCGGTGTCGGCCCCAGACGTGAACGACGCCGAGGCAGAGGAGGAGCAGACCGACGTGCCCGCCGCCGCGAGCGCCGTCGCCGCGCTGCGCCGCAAGGACTTCGCCGACTACGACGACGCGGACATCGCCGCCGCCCGCCGGATCATCGCTCGCCTCGTCGCCGCGGCGCCGATGCGGCGGGCGGCGCGCCTGCATCCCGGCGATCGGGGTCGCGGCGCGGTCCTCGACCTGCACCGCACGTTGCAGTCGGCCACCCGCCACGGTGCGGCCGGCCTGGAGCCCGCGTGGCGCGTCCGCGGTGAGCGGCCCCGTCGCCTGGTCCTGGTCTGCGACGTCTCGGGCTCCATGCAGCCCTACGCGCGCATGCTGCTGGCGTTCCTGCAGAGCCTCGTGCGCTCGGGACGGCCGGTCGAGGCGTTCGCGTTCGGCACGCACCTCACGCGAATCACTCGCGAGCTGGGGTCCGGCGACCCCGCGGCCGCGCTCGCCCGGGCGACCGAGCACGTCAGCGACTGGGGCGCCGGCACGCAGATCGGCGCCTCGATCGCGCAGCTCAACCGCGAGCACGGCCGGCGCATCGGCCGGGGGTCGGTCGTCGTCGTCCTCTCGGACGGATGGGACTGCGGCGAGCCGGAGCTGCTGGCCGCAGAGCTCGCGCGCCTGCGCCGCTCGGCGCGCGCCCTGCTGTGGCTGAACCCCCACGCGGCCGATCCGACCTTCGAGCCGCTGACGCGCGGCATGCGCGCCGCGCTGCCGAGCACGGACGAGCTCCTGGCGGGCAACAGCATCGCCTCGCTGGAGGAGCTCGTCGCGCTGCTGGAGACCGACCCGCGCTTCAGCTCCCGCGCCGCCGCGCGGCGTCGCGCACCGAGTCGACGATGAACTGGTAGCCCGTACAGCGGCATAGGTTGCCCGACATCCGGTCGCGGATCTGCTCGTCGGTCGGATCGGGGATCTCGCGCAGCAGCTCGTCGGCCGTGAGCAGCATCCCCGGGGTGCAGAAGCCGCACTGCAGCCCGTGATGATCGTGGAACGATTCCTGCAGCGGCGACAGCTCGCCATCGCCCGCCAGCCCTTCGACGGTCGTGATCTGAGCATCCTGCGCCTGGACGGCGAGCATCAGGCACGAGCGGACGGTGCGCCCGTCGAGCATGACGGTGCACGCCCCGCACACCCCGTGCTCGCAGCCGAGGTGCGTGCCGGTCAGGCCGCAGTCGTGGCGCAGGAAGTCGGCCAGCGTCCGCCGCGGCTCGCAGGTCCCGTGATAGGTGCGTCCGTTGACGCTCAGCGTCACCTCGATCCGGCCGGTGCCGGTCGCGGGCGCCGCTGCGCCGTCGTTCGCCTGCTGGACCGCCATCACGCTGCCTCCTCTTCGCCTCCGGCGATCGCGCGCGCAAGCGCGCGTCGCGCCACCACCCTGGTCAGGTCCCGCCGGTACTCCGCCGGCCCGTGCACGTCGTCGAGCGGCTGCACCGCCTCGGCGGCCGCATCCGCCGCCTGCGCGACGAGCGCGTCGTCCTGTGTGGCCCCGGTGAGCAGCTGCTCGGCCGCTGCGATGCGCAGCGGCACGGGATTCGCCCCGCCGATCGCCAGCCGAGCCTGCGCGACGCGGCCGTCGCCGTCGCGCTGCACGAGCGCGAGCGCGGAGACGAGCGCGAAGTCGCCGCTGCGCCGGCTGAGCTCCTCGAAGCCGACCGCGGCCCCGCCGAGCGCGGTGGGCAGGCGGATCTCCACGAGGATCTCGTCCGGTGCCAGCGTCGTCGTGAGGAAGCCCTCGTAGAAGTCGCGGGCCGCGATCGTGCGCCGGCCGCCCGGGCCCTCGGCGACGACCTCGGCGTCGAGCGCGACCACGACGAGCGGCAGCTCGGCGGAAGGATCGGCGTGCGCGATCGAGCCGCCGACGGTGCCGCGGTTGCGGATCGTGACGTGTCCGATGTGGCGCATCACGCGGGCCAGCACGGGCAGGTTGGCGGTCGCCTGCGGGTCGAGCTCCAGCGTGCGCTGGCGCGTCAGCGCGCCGACGACCAGGTGGCCGTCGTCCATGCGGACGCCGTCCAGCCCGTCGACGGCGTTGAGGTCGACGAGCGCGGTCGGCTGTGCGAGGCGCATGTTCAGCAGCGGCATGAGGCTCTGGCCGCCGGCGATGAGCTTCGCCTCGTCGTCGGCGCGCAGCAGGGCGATCGCCTCGCCGACGCTGCCCGGCTGGTGGTACGCGAACGTGGCGGGCTTCATGTCAGGCCTCCTGGGCGGTCTGGATGAGCGCGTGCAGGCGCGACGGCGTGACCGGCAGCGTGGTGACGGTGACCCCGAGATCGGCGAGGGCGTCGTCGATCGCGTTGGCGATCGCCGCGGGCGCCCCGATCGTTCCCGCTTCGCCCATGCCCTTCATCCCGCCCGGCATGTGCGGTGAGGGGGTCTCCTGGTGGCGCATCGTGAACGGCGGCACCTCGCTGAACGTCGGGATGCAGTAGTCCATGAACGTGCCGGTGGTCAGCTGGCCCTCGTCGTCGTAGACGAGCTCCTCGTACAGCGCCTCGGCGATGCCCTGCGCCGCGCCCCCGTGGATCTGCCCATCGACGATGGCGGGGTTGACTAGCGTGCCGCAGTCGTGCGCGACGATGTAGTCGTGCACGTGGCTGAAGCCGGTCTCGCGGTCGACCTCCACCAGCGCGGCGGTGCAGCCGTAGGACCACGCGAGATTCTCCGGGTCGAGGACGTGACGCTCCTCGAGCGTGGGGTCCTCGCCGTCGGGCAGCCGCTCGTTGAGCCGGCGATAGGCGGCGTCCCCGACGTCCGCGAAGCTCACCGTCTGGGAGGGCACGCCCTTGACGTGGATGCGGCCGTCGGTCACCTCGAGGTCGTCGGGCGCGGCCTCGAGCAGGTGGGCGGCGATCCGCAGGGCCTTGGCGCGCAGCTTGCCGGCGGCCAGCATGAGCGAGCCGCCGCCCATGGCGGCGCCGCGGCTCGCACCCGTTCCGTAGCCCGTATAGGGGCAGGTCATGGTGTCGCCGGAGACGACTGTCACGTCCTCGATGGGAACGCCCATGGTCTGGGCGACGATCTGCGCCATGGCGGTCTCGACGCCCTGGCCCATCTCGATCTGGCCGGTGAACGCCGTCACGCGCCCGGTGGTGTCCATCCGGACGACCGCCTCGTCGAAGCCCGAGTGCTGCAGCCCGACCAGGTTGAGGATCCGGCTCGGCCCGAACGCGGTGGCCTCGACGTGGAAGCCGTAGCCGATGCCCAGCGAGCGCCCCTCCTGGCGAGCGGCGGCCTGCTGGTCGGCCCAGCCGCGCTCGCGCACCGCGTCGAGGCACAGGTCCAGGCAGTCGGCGTAGCGGCCGCTGTCGTAGGTGAAGACCACGCCCGTGGTGTACGGGAAGTCCTCGGGCGCCGGGAAGTTGCGCCGGCGCACCTCGCTGCGGTCGAGCCCGAGCTCGCGGGCCACGAGCTCGATCATCCGCTCGTAGCCGAAGCAGCCCTCCGGCTGCCCCCAGCCGCGGAACGACCCCATTGGGGCGCGGTTGGTCAGCACGCCGGTGAGCTTCACGTCGACGTTGGGGATGCGGTACGGGCCGGTGAGCATCGTCATCGCCAGCCAGCCGGGACCGATGCCGACGGTCCCCAGCGCGCCGCCGAGAACGGTGGCGATGTCCGCGCGCAGGCCGAGGATGGTGCCGTCCGCCTTGGCGGCGAGCTCGATGTCCATCTCGAGCTCGCGCGACTGCCCGGTGGCGGTGAAGCTCTCGAGGCGGTCCTCCAGCAGCTTCACCGGGCGTCCGGTGCGCTTGGACAGCACGGCGGCGATGATCTCCTCGCCGTAGAAGTCGAACTTGACGCCGAAGCCGCCGCCGACGTCCGGCACGCGCACGCGGACCTTGTGGATCGGGATGCGCAGCGTGTCGCCGAGCAGGTCGCGGGCCAGGTTGGGCGACTGCGTCGACAGCCAGATCTCCAGCTCGTCGGTGTACGCGTCCCAGGTGGCGATGCAGCCCCGGGGCTCGAGCGGCATGCCGGCCATGCGCCCGGTCCGCATGTGCTTGCTCACGACGACGTCAGCCTCGGCGAACGCCGCGTCCACGTCGCCACAGCCGTAGCCCATCCCGCCGATCGTGTTGTCGGACCAGCCGTCGTACAGTCGTGGGGCGTCGTCAGCGAGCGCGCTCTGGAGATCGGCCACGACCGGCAGCGGCTCGTAGTCCACCTCGATGAGCGCGAGCGCGTCCTCGGCCACGTAGCGGTCGGTCGCGACGACGGCGGCGACCGCCTGGCCGACCCAGCGTACGCGGTCGGTGGCCATCGCCAGCGCGTTCGTCGCGCGCTGGTCGGGCAGCAGCTGGTAGATGACCGGCTGCGGATCCACGAGCCCCTCGAGGTCGGTGCCGGTGAGCACGTCGAAGACGCCGGGGAGGTCGCGTGCCGCCGTGGCATCGATCGACCGGATGCGCGCGTGCGCGTAGGGGCTGCGCAGCACCGCCGCCTCCAGCATGCGCGGCAGCGCCAGATCGTCCATGTACGTTCCGCGTCCGGCCAGCAGGCGCGGGTCCTCGATCCGCCGCAGCCGGGCTCCGACCAGTCCTGGCGTCTCGTGCTCGATGGCCGTCATCCTCGCCTCCTTCGTCGAACCAGCTGGGCAGCTGAGGTCTCGAGTCGCTCCCGAGTATGCGCTGGGGGACGTCTGAGCGCCTTCGGCCCTTTGCACCGAGTTCGCCGGGATTTTGTGCAGGCGCACTCAGCAGGAGCCGAGCGGAGCGTGAGTACGGCGAGGTCGACACCAAAGCCAGTGCGCTCTGCACAGCCTCTTGTGTTTCTCTGTTCCGATCGGACGAAGACGTGTCACGGCGGCCGCTCCATCATCTGGCCCAGCCGTTCGTGCTGCCCCCGAAGTGTGAGGTGACGGATTTGGAGTTTCTTGATCCGAGGGATCTCGAGGAGGCCCACGCCTTCCTGGAGCGCTACGGCGAATCCGCGACGGTACTCGCGGGGGGGACGGATGCCGTCCCCGCTCTCCTGAGAGGGGAGGTCGCTCCGCAGGCGTTCCTTCACATCCGCCACATCCAGGGCCTGAGCGGCGTCGCGGCGGCGGATCGAACCGTGGTGGGTGCCATCGCGACACATCGGCAGCTCGCGTGCGACGAGCACGTGTCGCGCGAGCACACGGCGATCGCCGAGGCCGCACGTACCGTCGGCGGGCGTCAGACGCAGAACGTCGGAACGATCGGCGGCAACGTCGTCAACGCATCCCCTGCCGCGGATCTCATGCCTGCGCTCCTGGTGGGCGACGCGACGGTCCGGCTGGCGAGCCGCGATGGCGCGCGGGAGCTGCCGCTGCACGAGTTCGTCACCGGTCGCAAGGAGACGTGCCGGCACGACAATGAGCTTCTGACGCACATCAGCCTGCAACGACCGGGTCCGCGAACCGGTGAGGTCTATCTCAAGCTGGGCCGGCGCGGAGCGATGGAGGTCGCGCTGGTCGGTGTCGCCGCCCGCCTGTCGTGCTCGGAGGATGGCACGATCGAAGATGCGCGCCTGGCCGTCTGCGCCGCCGGCCCGAAGGCGTTCCGGATCTCCGCGGAGCACCTGCTGGTCGGGACGCGGGGCGAAGACGACGTGACCCGGGAGGTGGTGGCGGCGGCTGAGGCCGAGGCCAAGCCGATCGATGACGTACGCAGTCCGGCGGACTACCGCAAGCGGGTGCTCGGTCACCTGATTCGTCAAGCAATCGCAACCAGTCAGCAGCGGGCGGCCGCGTGATCGGAGGATCGATGGAACTGCACCTGACCGTCAACGGCGACCCCCACACGCTCGATGCGTCGCCGGCCGAGACGTTGCTGGGAGTGCTGCGTGATCGTCTCGGGCTGACGGGAACGAAGGAGGGGTGCAGCGAGGGCGAATGCGGCGCGTGCACCGTGCTCGTCGACGGCGCCGCGGTCGATTCGTGCCTGCTGCTCGCGCACGCCGTGAACGGCGCGGAGATCGTGACGGTCGAAGGGCTGCGTGACGGCGACGGGGCGCTCTCGTCGCTCCAGTCGGCGTTCGTGAAGGCCGGTGGGGTTCAGTGCGGCTTTTGCACGCCCGGGTTCCTCATGACGCTCACCGCGTTCCTCGAGGAGAACCCGGCGCCGTCCGAGGATGAGATCCGGACGGCGATCGCCGGGAACATCTGCCGCTGCACCGGATATTCACAGATCGTGGAATCCGTCCAATTCGTGATCGGAGGTACCAAGTGAGCGCTGTCGTCGGCGAGCCTGCCGAGCGTACGGACGGTATCGCCAAGGTCACCGGTGAAGCGATCTACGGCGTCGACTATGGCGAGACGGGCATGCTGCACGCGCGCCTCGTGCGATCGCCGGTCGCTTCTGGCACGCTGCGAGAGATCGATGCTTCAGACGCTGAGCAGATCCCGGGGGTCAGGCGGGTCCTGACCGCTGCTGACGCGCCGACGGATCGCGCCGGTTGGGTCCTGCGCGAGCAGCTGCTGTTCGCGGCCGACCGCGTGCGGTACGAGGGGGAGCCCGTGGCGCTCGTCGTCGCCGACACGGTCGAGGCGGCGCAGGCGGCTGCGCGCGCGATCCAGCTGAAGATCGAGCCGGCGCCGGTCGTCGGCGACATCGAAGCTGCGCTCGCCGACGACGCGCCCCTGATCCATCCCGACTGGCAGAGCTACGAGCCCGTCAGCGGTGCAGATCACCCCCGGTATGGCAACGTCGCGGCCGAGGTCGTCGCCGACACGGACCCCGAGGGATTCGAGCGAGCGTTTGCGCAGGCCGCCAAGATCGTCGAGGACGAGTTCTCCGCTCCGCGGCAGTATCAGGCCTACCTCGAGCCCAAGAGCGCGGTCGCCCGCTTCGAGGGCGGCAAGTACACGGTGCACACGGCGCACCAGTATCCGTTCAACGTCCGCGACCGGATCGCCCAGTACCTGGGGGTCAGGCCCTCGGCGGTGCGCGTCGTCGGCCACCACATCGGTGGCGGGTTCGGCGCCAAGCTCGATGCCGCGCTGGAGCCGTATGCGGCCTTCGCCGCCGAGAAGCTGCGCCGGCTGGTGAAGATCGTCAACGATCGCACCGAGGACATGCTGACGTGTCCATGTCGGGAGAACGCGATCGTCCGGCTGCGCACTGCCCTGTCGGCCGACGGCGACATCCTCGCGCGCGAGCTCGTCTGCCTGATGGACAACGGCGCCTACAGCGGAGAGATGCCGTGGCTCGCGGGCCTCCCGGTCCACGTGCTCGGCCAGGTCTACCGCACCGGCGTGCCGCGCGTCGTCGGCAAGCTGGTGTACACGAACACGGCTCCGACGGGGGCGTTTCGCGGCGTGGGCGGCACGTACCTCTACTTCGCGGTCGAGCGCCACATGGACAACTGTGCCCGGCGTCTGGGCATCGATCGGCGCGCGTTTCGGCTGCGCAACCTGATCCGCAGCGGGGACGCGGTCGTCAACGGCCAGGTCCTCGAAGACGCGGACATCCTGGCTGAGGCGTTCGACCGGATCGAGGAGATCGCTCCGTGGGGCGAGCGGCCGACCTCGAGCTCGAACGGCAAGCTCCGCGGCGCTGGCGTGGCGGCCGTGACGTGGATGACGAACCCGGGGGCGGGGTCGGTCGTGCTCAAGCTCAACGAGGACGGCACGACCGGGGTCGTCACCGCCGGCACCGAGAACGGGTCCGGCGCCATCGCCATGGGCGTCACGCAGATCGTGGCCGAAGCCATGGGGGTCCGGTCCGAGGACGTCGTCGTCCTGATGCCGGACACCGACGCCGCCGGCTATGACGGGGGCTCCCAGGGCTCCCGGACGACCCACGTCGTCGGTCGCGCGGCGTTGATCGCGGCGGAGGAGCTGACGCAGAAGATCTTCGATGTCGCCGCCGACCTGCTCGAGTCCTCACCGTCCGACCTCGAGCTTCGCGACGGCGAGGTGGCGGTGAAGGGCGTGCGACAGTCAGGCATCCCCCTGGCGACGGTCGGTGCGACGGCGACGTTCACCGTCGGTCCGCTCACCGGCACCGGCTCCTACGCGACGCCGGCGCCGGCGTTCAACCCCGGCTGTGCCACGGGACTGCTCTTCCCCGTCTTTCCGACGCCGAGCTATCACGTCCACTACGCCGAGGTCGAGGTCGATCCCGACACGGGGCAGGTGGACGTCGTCCGCTACGTCGTCGCCCAGGAGGTGGGCAAGGCGATCAACCCGGCCGGAGTCCGGGGGCAGATCCAGGGCGGCGTCACGCAGGGTCTCGGCTATGCGCTGTACGAGAACGTGCAGATCGTCGATGGCCGCTACCAGGAGCGGCGTCTGGAGACGTACCGGCTGCCGCTGGCGCCAGACATCCCGGACGTCGAGATCATCCTGCTCGAGCATCCCGAAGCCGCCGGGCCGTACGGCGCGCGCGGCGTGGCGGAACCCCCGGTCCTTCCGGTGGCGGCCGCCGTCGGCAACGCGATCGCCGATGCGATCGGCGCACCGATCACGCGCATCCCGTTCACGCCGGCGGACGTGCTGACGGCGCTCCACGACGCTCGCGAGGGGTCCGTCGCCGCCGCGCAGCCCTGAGCAGCGGGTTCGACGGCAACGCGCGACGATCGGGCCGCCCGCCGGCGACGGAGAGCGCGACCGTGGCGATGGAGGTCAGCGCACCGCCCGGCACCGCGGGGCGCGGCAGCACGGCGGCGCGCCGCGCGCGCGGCGCGCCGCCGCGATCGCCCTGCCGTGCACGGCACCGCCCGGCAGCCCGGCTGGCGGGCCGGCGCCCGCCGCCCGCTCACCCGACCATCTCCCGCGCCGGCCCGCCCGGACGGAACATCGGCAGGCAGTCGGCGTCGGGCGCGACCGCCACGCGCAGGAGCGCCGGGCCGGGCTCGGCCAGCGTCTGCGCCAGCGCGTCCTCGAGCGCGTCCGGGGCCTCGACGCTGCGCGCCGCCACGCCGAACCCGCGGGCGACGAGCTCCCAGTCCAGCGCGCCGCCCAGCGCGCTCGCCGCGCGGCGGCCGTCCCAGAACATGTCCTGCTGCTGGCGCACCATGCCGAAGCCGGCGTTGTCGAGCAGCACGACCTTGACCGGCAGGTCCTCCTCGACCGCGGTCGCGAGCTCCTGGACGTTCATCACCAGCGAGCCGTCGCCGGTCACGCACACGACGGTCTGGTCGGCGAACGCCGTCTGGGCGCCGAGCGCGGCCGGCAGCCCGAAGCCCATCGTCCCCAGCCCGCCCGAGGTCAGCCAGCGCCGCGGCCGCTCGAAGCGCAGCCGGTTCGCCGCCCACATCTGGTGTTGGCCGACGTCGGTGGTGACGATCGCCTCGCCGCCCAGCGCCGCGTCGAGCGCGTCGAGTGCGGCCTCGGGGTCGATCGTCGCGTCGGCGTGGGCGGCCGGCCGGCGCTCCGGGTGCGCGTCGCGCCACGCCCCGATCCGCGCCCACCACTCGATGAGCCGGACCGGATCGGGCTCGAGCCGGTCGAGCGTGTCGATCAGCCCCGCGAGCGCCTGCTTGGCGTCGCCGACGACCGGGACGTGCGCCTCGACGTTCTTGCCGATCTCGGTCGCGTCGACGTCGATGTGGACGACCTTGGCGTTGGTGGCGAACGATGCGAGCTCGCCGGTCACCCGGTCGTCGAAGCGCGCGCCGACGGCGATGACGAGGTCCGCCTCGTCGATCGCCCAGTTCGCGACGCGCGTGCCGTGCATCCCGAGCATCCCCAGCCAGCGCCGGTCCGACGCCGGGAACGTCCCGAGCGCCATCAGCGTCGTCGTGACCGGCAGCTCGAAGCGCCGGGCGAACTGGGTCAGCTCGTCGGCCGCCTCGGCGTGCACGACGCCGCCGCCCGCGTAGAGCACGGGGCGCCGCGCCGCCGCGATGGCGGCGGCCGCCTTGCGCAGCTGCTTGGTGTGCGGGACGCAGCGCGTGCGGTAGCCGGGCAGCGACAGCTCGGCGGCATCCTCGCGCGCCGGGCCCTTGGCCGCGTCGGCGGGCACGTCGACGACGACGGGCCCGGGCCGTCCCGTCCGCGCGACGTGGAACGCCTCGTGGATCGCCGGGGCGACGTCGTCGGCGCTCTGCACTGCGATCGAGTGCTTGACGATCGGCATCGTCATGCCGATGACGTCGCACTCCTGGAAGGCGTCCGTTCCGCGCAGGTGGCTCGGCACCTGGGCCGTGATGAACACGGTCGGCACCGAGTCCATGTGGGCGTCGCAGATCGGGGTGACGAGGTTCGTCGCGCCCGGGCCGCTGGTGACCAGCGCGACGCCGACGCGCCCCGTCGCCTTGGCGTAGCCCTCGGCGGCGTGGCCGGCGCCCGCCTCGTGGCGGACGAGCACGTGGCGGATGGGCGCGTCGTGCAGCGCGTGGTGGATGGGCAGCGACGCACCACCGGGCAGCCCGAAGACCGCCTCGACGCCCTCGCGCGCGAGCGCCGCGATCAGCCGGTCGGCGCCGCGCATGACGGCCTCCTTCGATGACGGACGGCGGTGGGGATGATCGCGATGGGAGCTACAACGGGGACGAGAAGGCGCACGGGGCGATCCTTTCGGAGGGAGAGACGAGACGGCCGGCGGGGACGGAGCCCGCGCGGCCTAGCGAATGCCGATGAGGCCGGCTACTCGCACGCCGCGACCGGTGCCTACGAGGCCCCCGGAAAGTCGAAGCGGCGTGAGGTGACGTGTCGTCACAGCCACAAAGGATGCCGCACGGCCGTTCACCGCGCAACCGATTCCCAGGGAGACGGGGCGATCGTCCCGTCGAGCACTTCGCGGTAGACGCGGTCCCAGGCCCGGGCGGCCGCGCGCGAGCCGTGCCACTTGACCGCGAACTCGCGCGAGCGGCGGCCGATCTCGGCGCGCCGCTCGGGATCGTCCATGAGGTCGGTCAGCACGTCGCGTACCGTGTCCGGCGTCGCGCTGATCACCGGCAGCTCGTCGACGTACTGCGGGATCTCCCGGCGCATCTGCTCGAGGAAGACGGGGCTGAGGTAGCAGACCACCGGCTTGCCGAGCATCAGCCCCTCGCGGGCGGTCGCGCCGAAGAAGCCGGCGGTGAGCATGTCGACGAAGACGTCGGCCTGCGCCTGGTAGTAGCGCAGCTGCAGGTTGGGCACGTCCTTGAAGAACAGCAGCTCGACGTCGCGGCCCTCGGCCTTCAGCTGCTCGACGAGCGGCACGTAGACGTGCGTCGACTTCGTGTTGCGCAGCGTCCCCACCTGCGAGCGGGTGTCCGCGTTGCCGACCGAGTGGTAGATCTTGAACGTCTGCTCGCGCAGGCCGAGCCGGTAGTTCGTCGGCACGAGCAGGTCCGGCTGCCAGACCTCCTCGTCGAGGCAGTAGACCCACGGGTTCTCGTACACGTTGGGCGCGACGTTGAAGTCCGCGCGGTTGCCGCCGAGCAGCGCGACGTAGTCGGCCAGCTCGTTGCGCGTCCGGCCCCAGCCGAGGTTCAGCTCGTCGGAGCAGACGTCGGGGCGGTGCTGGAACGGGCAGTCGTCGCAGGTCGGGTACGGCGGCCAGGCGCGAAAGCTCGTCTGCGCGACGCCGTCCAGGCAGCCGTTGTTCGTATAGACGATCTTCTTGCCCATCCGCTTGAGCCATCGGATCTCGTCGTAGGCAGCGAAGCGGTGGGCGGCGAAGTCGTGGATCGCGTCGCCGAAGCGCAGCCCGTGGGCGTTGGCGAAGTGGAAGACGTCGTAGTCGCGGGCCGCGCGCGCGAAGAACGCGAGGTGCTTGACGAGGTCGGCCCGCGAGCGCCCGACCAGCATCCGGTCCTGGCCGTGGTAGTGGCCGGCGCTGCCCGCGTCGATGTTGACGACGTCGGCCGTCCAGCCCAGCTCGCGCAGCCGCCGCGAGAGGTACCAGTGGTTGTAGTAGGCCTGCCCGACGAAGAGGACGCTGCGCCGCACGGCGGCGCAGGCTAGTGGCCACGTACGCCCGTAAGATCGCGATGCCCGACGCCTTCGCCACCTTGGACGTTCTCGCCAGTCGCATCCTGCTGCACCCGACGGACCTCGAGCGCTCGCTGCGCTTCTACGAAGAGACGCTGGGGCTCGCGGTGTTCCGGGAGTGGGGACGCCCACCGAACCGCGGCGTGGCGTTCTATTTGGGCGCGGGGCTGCTCGAGGTCTCGGGGACCTCCGACGTGCCTCCGTCGCCGGCGACCCGGCTGCTGCTGCAGGTCCGCGACGTCGCGCAGGAGCGCCGGCGGCTCGGCGCGCTGGGCGTGCCGATCGACGAGGAGCCGGTCCGCCAGCCGTGGGGCCTGGTCGAGATGGTGGTGCGCGATCCCGACGGCTTGCGCATCGTCATCGTGGAGGTCCCCGCCGATCATCCGCAGCGGCGCGCGGGATGAGCGGCGACGGCCGGGCCGGCCGTCCGGGGCCTGCCTTTTCGCGCTCCCTGCGGAAACCGTCCGCCGCGTGACCGCGACGCGGTCTACCCTCGCGGGGCATGGCGAGAGGCAGAGACCGCAGGCGCCGTGGCGGCCATCCCGCGCGGCAGGCCGAGCGTCGCGACCGCGAGCGTACGCGCCGCGAGGGGGCGTCGAACCCGGCGCGGCGAGCGGCGGCGGCGATGTGCGCCGAGGCGCAGCAGCTGGACGGCCCGCTCGAGGCGGAGCTGTGGGCGTCGGCGCTGCTGGGCTCCTGGTGGCCGCCCTCGCTCGAGATGGTCGCCGGGCGCCGTGATCCGGACCTCGAGCTCGGGGGGCCGCTGGTCGACGAGCTCAAGCGGCTCGGCGGTCCGGGCGGACTGGCGGCGCTGCTGGCCCTGGGCGAGGTGTCGGAGACGGAGCTCGGCGTTCGCGCGCTGGAGCACGTCAACGCGCTCCTGGCCGCCGGCGTGCCGCGGCCACCGTGGGGCCAGGCGATCCTCGAGGCGGAGGTGCTGCGCACGGCGGTGATGCTCGAGGACGTCTTCGACGACGGCCGCACGATCTTCGTCGAGGCCACGCACGGCGACGGCGGGCGTCACGCCATCGGCGTCTACATCGACCACAACCTCGGCGGCATCGCGAAGGACATCGTGCTCGCCGACTCGCTCGACCAGGTCGAGGAGCTGCTGGCTGCCAACGCCGGCGAGCGCGCCAACCCCCGCCTCGAGCCGATCGACCCCGGCGAGGCGCACTCGCGCATCCGCGCTGCGATGGAGCTGACCGACATGACGCTGGAGGCGCCGGTCAGCGAGGACTACGCCGCGCTGCGGGCGCTGGCCATGCTGCGCTCCGACGAGCTGGCCGGCCCGTTTCCCGAGCTCTCGACGCCCGAGCTGAGCGACGAAGCGCGCGAGGAGCTGCGCGCGGACTTCCTGGCCTCACCGGAGGGCGAGCGCTTCGCCGCCGACAGCGACGCGGCGTTCGTGGCGTCGCTGGCCATCGATTTCTGCGCCGACTACCTCGACGGCCGACCGCTGCGGTGGAGCCCCGCAACCGTCGAGGTCTTCATGGTCGGCTGGGTCGCCCGCAAGGTCGTGGCCGACCGGGCGACGTTCGACGCCGTTCCGGGCGCGCTGGACGCGTGGCTGCGCTACGCCGGGCGCCGCCGCGGCATTCCGGACTGGGCCATCGAGGAGTCCTGCGACGCGGTCGGCGCCTTCACCGGCGAGATGCTCGAGCAGGTGGACGGTGACGCGGGCGGCGGGCCGGCGCGTGAGCTGCTGGCCGCGGCCCGGGACGCCGGGGTCGACTTCAGCGACGAGGAGGCCGTCGCGACGTTCATCGCGGGCTGGAACGCTCGCAGCGGCCTAGACGAGCGCTGACCGGCGTCACGCCTCGTGCTCGACGGGATCGAGCGCGGGTGGTAGACCCCAGGCATGACCTCCGGCGAGGAGCTCGACCTCGAGGCCGTCCGGCGCGAGCTCGTGGCGCAACGCGACGGCATGCGGGCCCGCGTCGCGACGCTGGCGGCGCGGCCCGAGCGCGGAACCGCGCAGGGGTTCGGCAAGCGCATCGGCGACGGCACGGTCGAGGCGATCAGCCGGCTGACCGACATCGGCGTCGGCAGTTCGCTCGAAGCGTCGCTGGCGCGGGTCGAGCGCGCGCTGGCCAAGCTCGACGAGGGCAGCTACGGGACGTGCGATGCCTGTGGGGGATCGATCGCGCCCGGCCGCCTTCGAGCGATGCCCGACAGCGTCCTCTGCGTCGATTGCGCGGCGGCCCAGCGCCGGTCGCCCCCGCCGCGCCGGGGGTGAAGGGCGCCGCCGGTCACAGACGGCGCCGCCGGGCGAGATGACCATGGTATGGTGACCATGGTCATGACCACGATCACCGCCACCCGGCTCAAGGCACGGCTCCTCGGGGTGCTCGACGACGTCGCGGCGTCGGGCGAGCCGGTCACGGTGACCAAGCACGGCCGTCCGGTCGCCCGCATCGTCCCGATCGGCGACGCCCAGCCGCTGCACGGCTCGGTGACGTTTCGCGTGCCCGACGACGAGCTCGTCCGTCCCCTCGACGAGCACTGGGACGCGCTCGACAGCGCCGGGTGATCGTCCTCGACACCCACGTGTGGCTGTGGTGGCTGTCCGACCCCGACCGGCTCTCGGCGGCGGCGCGGGAGGCCGTCGACGCTGCAGACGAGATCGCGATCAGTGCGATCAGCGCCTGGGAGGTCGCGATGCTCGAGGCCCGCGGACGGATCGCGCTCGACCGGCCGGCGTCGCAGTGGATCCGCGCGGCGCTCGACGCGGACCCGCGGATCGTGCCGGCGCCGCTCACCGCGTCCATCGCCGTGCGCGCCGCCCGGCTCGACGGCCTGCCCGGCGACCCAGCCGACCGCTTCATCTACGCCACCGCGCGCGAGCGCGGCGCATCGCTCGTCACCCGCGACGAGGCGCTGCGCCGCCACGATCCGGCCCGGACGATCTGTTGAGGACGGCGTCCGCTGCCGGCGGTACGTTCGCCGGCCATGGGAGCGTCCATCTCGCGCAACGGCTTGTGTCCCTGCGGCAGCGGGCGCAAGTACAAGCGCTGCTGCCTGCGTGAGCGCCAGGCCGCGGTCCAGTCAGCTCGTCGCGACGACGCGACTGGCCAGCGCATCCAGGCGTGGTCGGCCGTCGCGCTCCAAGACGAGCTGACCGCCGCCCTGGAGGAGTTCACCGGCGGAACGCGGACGATGGACGAGGACGACCTACCGGTGTTCTCGACGTGGTTCCACAACGACCGCCGGCTGCCCAGCGGGGCGACGCCGGCCGAGCGCTACGCAGCACGAACCGAGCTGTCGTCGCAGGAGCGCGATATCGCTGTCCGCATCGCCGGCGCGCAACTGGGGGTGCATCGGGTCCTCGACGTGAAGCCGGGCCAGCGGATCGAGCTCGAGAACGTCCTGACCGGGACCCGCACGCGCGTCCAGAGCGCGAACGTCTCCCGGGACGCTGTGCGGTGGGACATCGTCATCGGGCGCGTGATGGGCGGCGACCCGCCGAGCCTGTGGGGTCCGACGAGACTGCTCGCGGCTGGCGACGAGACCGAGCTGCGTTCCGCACTCGTTCGCCTGGGCGGCGCACGGGCGATCGTCGATCACCCGCTCGAGGTGATGCGCTGGCAGCCAGCGCGCTGGAGCGACGAGCCGAGCTTCTTCACCCTCGAGGGCGACCCGGTCGCTCAGGGATCGGCGACCTGGCTCGTTCACGATCCCGCCGCCGCGGCCGCTCGCCTGCGGGCGCTCGGCGGTCTGCTCCCGGGCGATCCCGTCGAGGTGGACATCACGATGGACCGCGCGACGCTCGTCAGCCAGCGGCCGGACCTCCCTCGCGGAGCGCTCGTTCTCGAGGCGGGCCCGCTCGGCGAGCTGGACGTGGTCTCGGTGGCCACGATCCGTCTCGAGGCAGCCGAGCTGCGGGTCGCGACCATCTCCGAACAGCGGCTCGACCGGGTCATCGAGATCGTCGAGGATGACCTCGGCGACCTCGTGACGCTCGCGAGCCGCGAGATCGCGCCGTTCGAGCCGTCGGCGAGCGACCATCGCCCACCGCGCGACGATCCGCCGGCCGGCTCGAACCGCCACCAAGAGCGGCGGCTGGTCACGGAACTCATGACCGAGCGCATGTGCCGCTGGGCCGACGAACCGAACCCGAAGCTCGGCGGACGGACGCCGCGTGAGGCCACCTCCGAGGGTCGCCACGCAGAGGTGCTCGACTTGGTCCGCAGCATCGAGAACCAGGCCGAGCGCGCCCGCCGGCGAGGGGAGCCGTATGCCGACATCGCTGCGGTGCGACGGGAGCTGGGGATCGTAGACGAGATCCTCGCCTGACGGGCGCGCGGCAGAGACGAGGTCAGGGGCTGGTCTCGCCGACGGGCGAGTGGACCGTCCACTCGGTCGGCGGGCGCAGCGCGCCGCGCACGACCGCCCACGGCCAGCGGTCCTCGGAGCCGTCGTCGGCGACGTTGAGCGCCGTGAACGTCAGCGCCCGCTCGACGAAGTCGAGGGTCAGCCCGATCAGGCGGTGCAGGCCGACGTCGATGGTGAACTCGCCGGGCAGCAGGGCGGTGTCGATGCGCGCGCGGATCTCGTGGCGGCCGGGCTCCAGGGAGAGCAGGGGGCGGTCGCCGTCGACGTTCTGGACGGTCGCGACGCGGGTGCCGTCGGCGGTCGAGAGGCCGAGCTCCACGACGCCGTCGTGCACCGGCTCGGCGACCGCGAACGTCATCGCCACCGTGAACGGCTGGCCGAGGCGGACGCGGTCGGTCGGCGCGCCGTCGTCGTCGAGCAGCGCCACCCGCTCGAGCGTCGCCGCGCCGGTCGTCGAGCGCGGGACGTCGGGGCCGATCGTCGCCACGCCGCCCTGCTGGGTCGCGCCCGCGTGGTGCAGGTAGGCGGCGACGACGTCCGCGGTCGGCCCCTCGCGGCGCACGTGGCCGCCGTCGATCCAGTACGCGCGCGTGCACAGCCGCTGCACCGCGCTGAGCTGATGGGAGACGAAGACGACCGTCCGGCCTCCGCGCGCCACGTCGTCCATCTTGCCGAAGCACTTGCGCTGGAACTCGGCGTCGCCGACGGCCAGCACCTCGTCGACGAGCAGGATGTCGGTGTCGAGGTGCGCGGCGACGGCGAACGCGAGCCGGACGTACATGCCGCTCGAGTAGCGCTTGACCGGCGTGTCGAGGAACTTCTCGATGCCGCTGAACGCGACGATCTCCTCGAAGCGCGCGGCGACCTCCTGGCGGCGCATGCCGAGGATCGTCCCCGACAGGTAGACGTTCTCGCGGCCGCTGAGCTCGGGGTGGAAGCCGGTGCCGACCTCCAGCAGCGTCCCCACGCGGCCGGTCAGCTCGATGCGTCCCTCGGTCGGCGGGGTGATCCGCGACAGGCACTTCAGCAGCGTCGACTTGCCCGCGCCGTTGCGGCCGACGAGCCCGACGACCTCGCCCCGCGCCACGTGCAGGTCCACGCCGCGCAGCGCCCAGAACTCCTCGCCCTTCGGCGCGCGGCGGCCGAGGCGCTCGCTGAGCAGGTCGGTCGAGGCCGCGCCGAGTCGGTATCGCTTCCCCAGACCGGCAACACGGATCGTGTCCTCAGATGACATCCGCGAAGCTCCGCTCCGCTCGCGTGAAGTACAGCGCGCCCGTGATGAGCAGGACGACCGCGGAGCCGAGCGGGATGAGCAGCAGCGCGCCCGGCCAGTCGGCGTCGGGGAACAGCATCCAGCGGTACGCCTCGAGCACCCCGACCATCGGGTTCAGCGCGTAGATCGGCTGCACCGCGTCGGGCACGACGTCGAACGGGTAGACGATCGGCGTCACGAACAGCCCGATCATGATGAGGAAGGGCACGACGAGGCGGATGTCGCGGTAGCGCACGTTCAGCGCGCTCAGCCACAGCCCGAGGCCGAGCGCGACGAACAGCGTCAGCGCGGCCAGCAGCGGGACGAACACGATTTGCACCGGCGGTACGACCCCGTAGGCGAGCTGCACGATCAGGGCGACGAAGAAAGCCGGCACGAAGTCGATCGCGGGCGGCAGCACCGCCGCGATCGGGATGATCAGCCGCGGGAACCAGACCTTGCCGATGAGCTCGCGGCTGTTGACCGTCGAGTCCGAGGCGAACTGCATCGCCTGGCTGAAGTACAGCCACATCGCCATCCCGGTCAGCGCGAACACCGGATACGGGACGCCGCCCCCGGAGGGCACCTTCGCGAAGCGGCCGAGGAAGATCGAGAAGACGACGGCCAGCAGCAGCGGCTGCAGGATCGCCCAGACGGTGCCGATCAGCGTCTGGCGATAGCGGATCGAGACGTCGCGCTTGACGAGGAAGAACGCCAGGTCGCGGTAGTCCCACAGCTCGCGCAGGTTGGGCCACTGCCAGCCGCGCGGCGGGATGATGACCCGCGTGGTCGCCACCGCCGCCTCAGCCCGCCGCGGCCGCCATGCGCGCGTCGTGCTTGGCGATGCACGCCGCGATGAAGGCCTGGTGCTCGCGCGTCCACGCGATCTGGCGCTCGAGCCCGTCGCGCAGCCCCACCTCGGCCCGGAAGCCCAGCTCGCGCGCGGATTTCTCCGTCGCCCCGAAGCGCTTGCCCGAGCGATCCCAGTCACGCGCCGGCGCGACCTCCACCGACCCGTCGCCGACCAACTCGACGATCGTCTCGGCCAGCTCGCGGATGCTCGTCTCCACCCCGGACGCCAGGTTGTAGACCCCGCCCGGCTCGCCGCGCTGCGCGCACGCGATCAGCCCGCGCGCCATGTCGCCGACGTAGATGAAGTCGCGGGTGGCGATGCCGCCGTTGTCGAGCGGCAGCGCCTGACCGTGCAGCGCCTTCCACACGAACGTCGGCGTGACGTTGCGCCACACCGTGTTGACCGTGCCCCGCCACCGCCCGGCCCCCAGCACCTCGCCCGGCCCGTAGACGTTCTGGAAGCGCGCCTTGACGATCGGCAGGCCCGCCCGCATCCAGAAGTAGTTGCCGTACAGCTCGCCGACGACCTTGGAGATCTGGTAGGGCGAGTCGAGGTACAGCGAGACCGGCGCGTCCTCCTGGGTGGCCGACGCCGAGGCGAACGTCTTCTCGGCCACCGTGCAGCCGGCGCCGGCGTAGACGACCTTCTGCAGCGCCGGCAGCTCGCTGAGCCGCATGAACAGCTTCAGCGAGGTCAGCAGGTTGTGCTCGTGGTCGGCCAGCGGGTCGGCCATCGAGGACTGGTTGCCGTGGTAGGTGACGAGGTTGAACGCCCAGTCGAGGTCCTCGGGGATGGCGGCCAGCACGTCGTCGTCGTTGATCGACGCCTCGATGAGCTGCGCGCCGGCCGGCACGTTCTCGCGCTCGGCGGACAGGAGGTTGTCGACCACGATGACCTCGTCGCCGCGTTCGAGCAGCGCCCGGACGAGGTTGGAGCCGACGAAGCCCGCGCCCCCTGCGACAAGGGTCTTCACCGGACCCGCAGCTCCTCTTCCTTGAGATGCGTGTACGTCTGCTCGATGCCGTGCTCGCGGTACCAGGCGATCGCCTGCGCAACGCCGTCCTCCAGCGCCACGCTCGTCGTCCAGTCGAAGTCGGCGTTCGTGCGCGCCGGGTCGAGCAGGATCGACTCGGCGTCGTCGGCGGCGCGCGGACGGATCTCGACGTCGATCGCGCCCAGGCCGAGCGCGTTCGTGGTCGCGTCGAACAGCTCCTTGATCGCCACGTCTGAGCCGCTCGACACGTGATAGGCGCCCGAGCCGGTGCCCGCGAGCGCCTTCGTCGCCACGTCCACGAGGTCGGTGACGAACAGGAAGTCGCGCCGCGTGTCGGTGACGAAGCACGCCTTGTCCTGCGTGAGGCGGCTGAAGAACGTCGGCAGCGGGCCGCTCAGGTTGCGCGGGCCGTAGACGTTGGCCAGCCGCAGCGACACCCAGTCCAGGCCGCTGAGGCGGATGTAGTTCTCCCCCGCGGTCTTGGAGATCGCATACGACGACTCGTACGGGCGCAGCGGGTGGTCGAGGGTGATCGGCTGCTCCTCGGGCCTGACGCCGTAGCAGAGCGCGGTCTGGAAGTAGAGGAGACGCTTGACGCCGAGGCGCTCGCTCGCCCGCACCACGATCGCCGTGCCGAGCGCGTTGGTCCGCGCGTCCTCCTCCCACGCGTCCGGGTCCTTGAAGGAGGCCGCGGCGTGGGCGACCGCATCCGGCCCGAAGTCGTCCATCACGCCGTTGAAGAACGCCTCGTCGGCGATCGTGCCCTCGACGATCGTCAGGCGCTCCTGCGGCGTGAGGTTGTCGCGCCGGCTCGTCGCGTAGTTGTCGACGGTGCAGACCTCGTGGCCGTCGGCGAGCAGGCGGTCGGCGAGGTGCGAGCCGATGAAGCCGCCGCCGCCGGTGATGAGGATCTTCATGTGGTGGTCTCTCGTTCTCGGCCGGCCGGATGCCGGCCGTCATGGTCAGGACGCGGGGCCGGATGCCCCGCGGAGCACTCCATCAGCGAGTGGAGCTCGCGTTCGCGATCGTGGAAGCGCTGCTGCCACAGCTCGAGGCACAGCAGCCCCCAGAACGTGCGGCCGAACTTCGCCTCGCCGTCGAGCGCGTCGAGCACGGCGCGGCGGTCGTAGAGGTCGCGGTCCGTCGCGAAGGCGTCGCGCACGAAGTCGCGCGCCGGCCCTCGGGCCCACTCGACGAGCGGCACCGGGAAGCCCATCTTGTCGGTGCGCTGCGCGATCTGGCGCGGCACGGTGGCGGCGGTCGCCTGCGCGAAGACGTGCTTCAGCCGCCCGCCGGGGAACTTCACGTCGGCCGGGATCGTCGCGGCGAGCTCGACCAGCGGATGGTCGAGCAGCGGCACCCGCGACTCCAGGCCGTGCGCCATCGAGACCCGGTCCTCGACCGCCAGCAGCGCCGGCAGCAGCGTCTTGAAGTCGAAGTGGGTCATCTTGTCGAAGTACGACTCGTGCCCCACGTTGCGGCCGTTGAAGATCTCGGCGAACTGGTGGAACGGGTCGTAGTCGCCGAGCGTCTCGACGTTCACGAGCCGCTCGACGTGCGGGGCGCGGTTGATGAGCCGGAAGTAGCGCCGGTCGAGGTCCTCGAACAGCCCCTCGCGCCAGAACTCGGCCAGCAGCGGCTTGTAGGCGCGCAGCGACTGCAGCTGGGGGATGATCGATTCGTAGGTGACGACGAAGTTGCCGCTGTGCGCGGTGCCGTCGATCGCCGCCTTGATGCACTGCTCGAAGTAGGCGATCAGGTACCGGGTGTAGCCGCCGAAGACCTCGTCGCCGCCCTGCCCGCCGAGGATGACCTTGACGTCGCGCGCGGCCGCCTCGCTGACCATGAACTGCGGAAACGAGCCCGGCCCGGCCACGGGAAAGTCGAGGTGGTAGATGACGCGCTCGATCTCGCGGGTGAAGTCGTCGACGCTCAGGTCGATCACGCGGAGATCGAGGCCGCGCTCGTCGGCCAGCAGGCGCGCGTAGCGGGACTCGTCGTACTCGGGCCCGTCGAAGCGGCCGGTGAAGCCGGGGTCGTACCGGCGCTGTAGAGCGTGGCGAGGCTCGCGACCGCGCTCGAGTCCAGGCCGCCCGACACGTACGCGCCGACCGGCACGTCGGCGCGCAGGTGCATTCGGATCGAGTCGTGCAGCAGCGCCTCGATGCGCTCCTCGAACCAGGCCTCGCGATGGGTCCAGTCGAGGTCGTAGTAGACCTCCCAGTAGCGCTCGGTCCGCACCGCGCCGTTGCGCACCGTCAGCCGGTGGCCGGGCAGCAGCTCGCGCACGCCCTGAAACAGCGTCTTGCCGGCCAGGCAGAACTGGAAGGCGAGGTAGTCCTTGAGGCCCTCGCGGTCCGTGCGGATCGCGGGCAGGAACGGCAGCAGCGCCTTGGCCTCGGAGGCGAAGTAGAGAACGTCGCCGACCTGGGCGTAGTAGAGCGGCTTGATGCCGAAGCGGTCGCGGACGAGGGTCAGCGCACTCGCCCGCTCGTCCCACAGGCCGTAGGCGAACATGCCGCGCAGATGGTCGACGGCGCTCTCGCCCCAGCGCTCGTGCGCGCGCAGCAGGACCTCGGTGTCGGTCTGCGTGCGCCACTGGCCGCCGAGCTCGGTGCGCACCTCGGGCCAGTTGTAGACCTCGCCGTTGTAGGTGATGACCTGGCCGGCCTCGTCGGCCATCGGCTGGTGGCCCGAGGCCGAGAGGTCGAAGATCGACAGGCGGCGGTGGGCGAAGCCGACGTGGCCGTGCGGATGCACCCAGGTGCCGTGGTCGTCGGGGCCGCGATGCGCGATCAGCTCGCCCATGACGTCGAGGCGACGTCCGAGGTCGGGCACGGTCTCCCCGCGCAGGTTGATGGCTCCGGCGATGCCGCACATGTGGCTCAGAATCCCAACGGGCCCGGCGCGGTGAAGTCGCGCCGCTGGCGTATGGGCCAGACTCCCCGGCCGTGAACGTGACGGGAATCGAGCAGGGATCGTACTTCCTGGGGCGGCTGAGCTCGGTCCTGGGCGGCCGGGATCTGCTGCCGTACCTGGGCGAGCTGCACGCCTCGCCGCTGCCGCGGCAGTTCGAGGCGATCGTGGCCGGCGAGCCGGCGTTCGAGACCAAGCGCTTCGACTCGATCTGGCAGCTGCGGCTGTACCGGATCTGGGTCTACTGCCTGGTCCGCGCGCTGGCGCCGGCGGTGTTCGTCGAGACCGGCGTGCTGCACGGGATGACGAGCGCGTTCGTGCTCGAGGCGATGCGGATGAACGGGTCCGGCCGGCTGATCTCGATCGACCTGCCGTCGTACGCGGAGAGCGGGCCGGCGAACGTCGACGGCTACACCGGCGTGCTGCCGCCGGGGCGCGAGCCGGGCTGGGTGGTGCCCGACGCGCTGCGGGGCTCGTGGGAGCTGCAGCTCGGGCCGTCGCTGGAGCTGCTGCCGGGCGTGCTGGCCCGCGAGGGCGCGATCGACGTCTTCCTCCACGACTCCGACCACACGCACGAGACGATGAGCGGGGAGTTCGCGCTCGCGTGGCCGGCGCTGCGCGACGGCGGGGCGCTGATCGCCGACGACTCGACCGACAACACGGCGTTCGCCGAGCTGTGCGCCCTGGTCGGGCGCACGCCGCTGCTGCTGCCCAACCCCAACGAGCAGCCGCACGACGAGGCGCGCTGCGGGCTTATCCTCAAGTAGCCGTGCTGGCCACGCAGCTCGTCACCGTCTGGGCGGCCTGCGCGGACAGGGCGCCCTGGGTGACGACCTCGAGGACGTTGCCGAGGACCTGCGACGCGGTGGCCGACACGGTCGCGTAGTCGGTCGGCCGGCGCTGCTGGAGCAGGATGAGCCGGTCGGTGATGTTCTGGGAGGCCAGCTGCGCGGCGTGGGCGTTGGGGAACGTCATGAGCGTCACCGGCTTGCCGTCGAGCGTGGCGGTGAACCCGCCGCCGCCGAGCGACTCGGCGTAGTCGACGGTCGGCGCGAACCACTTGTACGTCTCGGCCGGCTCACCTCCGACACAGGTGCGCAGGCGCTCGGCCTGCGCCTTGGGGTCGGGCGCGGCGGCCTGAGTCTGGGTCGTGGTGGTGGTGCCAGTGGGCGCCACCGTTGGCGGTGTCGTCTGGCCTTCCACGGGGGTCTTGCCGCCCCCGCAGCCGGTGGCGGCCAGCACGGCGGCCACGGCGAGAACGGCGGCGGCGAGGCGCGGCATCCGGGGCGTGATGGTAGAGAAGCTCATCCGCCGATCGCCGCCTCCAGCTCGGCCTCGAGCTCCTCGGCCAGCGCCGCGTAGTGGAAGCGCCGCGCGATCCCGTTGGGGGAGACCGGCGTGCGGCCGTGGACGAGGTCCGCGAGCGCTCGGGCGACGGCCTCGGGGTCGTCCATGGGGGCCGCGGAGCCCGCCTGGGCCGCCGTGACGATGCGGGCTGCCTCCGTGCGATCGCCGACGACGAAGACCGGCCGGTCGGCGGCGAGGTACTCGTAGAGCTTCTGGCCCGTCTCGCTCGGGTTGCCGGTGGTGATGAGCAGCAGCGTGTCGGTGGCTCGCTGCAGGCGCATGGTGGTCGTGCGGTCCAGCGCGCCGAGCGCGCGCGTCATGCCGGCGAGGTCCGGCGCCTCGATCTGCGCGCGCTCGTCGTCGCGCAGCGGGCCGGCGAAGAGGACCTCGATGCGGCTCGCGGTCTCCGGATCGCTGCGCCGGAGCGCGCGCAGGCCGGCCAGCAGCGCGGCCGGCGAGCGCTTGGCGTAGCCGAGGCGACCGGTGTAGAGCAGGCTGTGGCGCTCGGGATCCAGCAGGCCGGGCGGTGGCGGCCCGGCCAGCTCGTCGAGCTCGTCGAGGTCGAACCCGTTGGAGATCGTGGTGGCGTGGCGGGCGTGCAGGCGCTCGTGCGCGTCGCGGGCGATGGGAGCGGTGACGGCGGTGACGCGGTCGGCGGCGGCGGTGAGGCGGTGGTCGAGCCAGTCGTCGAGCGCGCGCTGGGCGGCGAGCGGGAAGTCGGCGTGGTTGCGCTCGAAGCGCCAGCCGTCGCGGATGTCGGCGACCCAGGGCAGGCCGTGGCGCTGGAGGGCCAGGCCGATGAGGTTCGTCGACGGGGGCGGGCCGGTGGTCCACACGACGTCGGGGCGCTCCTGCTGGGCGATGGCGATCGCCCGCGGCAGCGCGAACGGGACCCAGGCGACGAGCGCGAGGTCGGGCACGACGACGTCCTCCAGCTTGGACGGCTGGGGGGCGGCCGCGGCGCCGGACTGACCTTGCAGCGCGTCGAAGGAGCCCCGGCGCCAGTTGAAGCGGCTGGCCATGAGGTCGCGGGTGCGGACCACCCGCGCGGCGCCCTCGACCGGACCGCTGCCACTGACCTTCGAGGTGAGCACGACGACGCGATGGCCGCGCCGGCCGAGGTACTTCGCAAAGCCGGCGGTGCGCCGCGCGGCCGACAGCGGCGACGGCGGCGCCAGGTGGGCGACGAGCAGGATGGTCCGGTTGGGCACGGACATCTACGGTACGCGGCGCCCATGTCCGAGCACGCCGACGTCACCGCCGTCATTCCCTGCTTCAACTACGGACGCTGGGTGGGCGAGGCCGTGGACTCCCTGCTGGCGCAGGAAGGCGGGGCGCCGCAGATCGTCGTGGTCGACGACGGCTCGACCGAGCTTGCGACGCTGCGGGCGCTGGAGCGCTTGACGGTGCCGGTCCTGCGCCAGCGCAACGCGGGGCTGTCGGCGGCGCGCAACGCCGGGTACGCGTCGACGGACACGCCGCTGCTCATCGCTTTGGATGCCGACGACCGGCTGCCGCCGGGGGCGCTGCGGGCGTTGAAGGCGCCGCTGCGGGCCGATCCGTCGGTCGGGTTCGCGTACGGCGTGACACGTTTCTTCGGCGACTGGAACGGCGACATGGCGTTCCCGCCGCTCGACGGCTTTCGCCTGCTCTACCGGCACATCATCGGGCCGGTGGGGCTCACGCGGCGGGCGCTGTGGGAGGACGTCGGCGGCTACGACCCGGCGTTTCGCACCGGCTACGAGGACTGGGACTTCTGGCTCGGTGCGCTGGAGCGAGGGTGGCGTGGCGCCAAGGTCGACGCGGTCACCTTCCTCTACCGGCGCCACGGCGAGACGATGGTGTTCGGCGCACGGCGCGAGTACCGGCGGCTGTTCGCGATGCTGCGCGCCAAGCATGCGGCGCTGTACGCGCGGCGCGGCGAGCTCGCGCGCGCCAGCTCGGCCGGGTTCGTGGAGCGCCAGATATACCGCTACTTCTGGGGACCACGACCCGTTCCAGCGTGGATGGAGCAGGCCGCCTACCGCCTGTTCTTCCGGCGCTGACGCTACCCTCCGGAGACTTCCATGCCCCTGCTCAAGCCCAACGTCGGCCGCGCGCTGAGCGCGATCGGCGCGCTCATCGTGGTCTTGGCGATGTTCATGACCTGGTACCAGATCGTGCGCCCCGACGGGTCGACCGATGACACCACGGGCTGGCAGACGTTCACGAACCTGCGCTGGGTGATCCTGATCGGCGGCATCGTGACGATCGGCACGGCGCTGGTGCGCCAGACGCGGCCGGTGCTGATCGTGCGCACGATCCTCGGCGTGGTGCTCGCGATCCTCATCCTGCGCCGGATCATCTGGCCCGCCGACGTCGACGGCGACGTCAGCACGCAGATCGGCGTGTACGTCGCGTTCGTCGGGGCCGTGATGGTGGCGCTGGGCGGGCTCGTGGACACCGGGCGCCAGGTCGTGGCGGTCTACCCGGGCCTGTGGCGGCCGACGGGTGGCGAGCTGGGGCGCGGCCAGCGCGCGCTCAAGCCCGGCGACGACACGCGCCGGTGAGTGGCCCGTCTCGCAACCCTCGACGCGAAATGACACCCATCGATCACCGCCAGCCGGCGTCCTCGACCTTCGAAATCCCAGGGGGATTCCTTCAGGTCTGCGTCCTTGGCTGGCGGCGCCGCTGGGCGCCCTTTCACGCCGACGGCCGCGGGACGGACCACTAACCCGAGCTGAGCAGGACCGTGGTGCGCCGATCACGTCGCATCCCGCGGCCCCTGCTCGTGCTCTTGGCGACGACGCTCGTCTGCGGGCTGGCGTGGGCGTTCGCCGTGCCGGCCCTGCAGGGCGCCGACGAGGGCGCCCACTTCGGCTACGTCCAGAAGATCGCCGACGCCGGTGAGATCCCGTGGCGGCGCGACGAGCGCGGCCTGCGGCAGGCCGCGTTCGGCGCGTCCGTGTCGACCGAGCAGCAGGTCGCGTGGGTCTGGGCCGGGCTCGAGCCGCTGCGCGGCAACGTCGCCGCCCGGCCGCTGTGGACCGGAGCCGACGAGCGCATCTGGGCCGCCCGCGCGGCGCGGCTGTCGCCGGCCGACCGGGCGGACGGCGTGGGCACCAACGCATTCCTCAACCCGCCGCTGTACTACCTGTCGGCCGCGGGGCCGTACGAGATCGCGGGCGGCACGTTCTTCGATCGGCTGTACGCGATGCGGCTGTACAGCGTGGTCCTGCTGCTGGGGACGGTGGTCTTCACGTGGCTGCTGGCGGGCGAGATCTTCGGGCGCCGGCGCGAGCTGCAGACGCTGGCCGCGGCGGCGGTGGCGCTGCAGCCGGTGCTGCTCGACGTCACGACGCGGGTGACGCCGGACGCGCTGCTGATCCCGCTGTGCGCGGCGGCGCTGTACCTGATGGCGGTGATCGCCCAGCGGGGACCGAGGTGGCGCACCGTGCTGACGCTGGCGGTGGTGGTGACCGCGGCGGCGTTCACGCAGGGCCGAGCGCTGGGCCTGGTGGCGCCGGCGGTGTTCGCGGTGGGGGTCGGATGGTGGCGGTGGCGCCCGTGGCCGCGGGCCGCGCGATCGGCCGAGCGCGCCTCCGCGGCCGCCGGGTCTGCTGCGTCTGACGTGCCTCCCGGGTCTGCCGTGCCTACTGGATCGGCTGAGCGCGCCTTCGCGGCCGCCGGGTCTGCTGCGTCTGACGTGCCTCCCGGGTCTGGCGTGCCTATTGGATCCGCCGTGCCCACAGCGTCTCCCGCGTCCACCGGATCCGCTGTGCCCGCTGCGTCCGCCGCGCCCACCACATCCGTCGTCGCCTCGCCCGGCCGGCGCCGGTCCCGCTGGCGGCCCGCTGTCGCGGCCGCGTGGGTCGGCGGTGCGATCGTCGTGCTCGTGGTCGTCGCCGTGTGGGCGACCCGGTTTCGCTTCGGGGAGCTGACCGGGTTCTGGTCGTACCTGTGGCAGTTCTACCTGCCCAAGCTGCCCGGGATGCACGCGCCCGTGGGCTCGGAGTGGGGCGTGCAGCAGGTCTACCTCGACCGCTTCTTCGGCACGTTCGTGCAGTTCGAAGTCGGCTTCCCGCGCGACCTGCTGGACGCGATCCGGGCCGCGATCTGGGTCGCGCTGGCGCTGATCGCGGTCGCGCTGTGGCGCCGTCGGCGCCTGGTCGCCGAGTGCGCCCCGGCGCTGCTCGTGCTGATCGTGGCCGCCGTACTGCTGATCCTCTCGCTGCACGCGGCGGCGTTCCGGTCGCTGCTCGTCAACCCGGCGGACCCGGTGATCACGGGTCGCTATCTGCTCATGCTCGTGCCGCTGTACGGGCTCGCGATCGCCGGCGCGACCACCGCACTGCCTGGCCGCATCCGGGCGGCGGCCGGCGGCGCCGTGCTCGCCGCGCTCGTGCTTCTGCAGCTCAGCGCGTTCGGCCTCGTGGTGGCGAGGTTCTATGCGTAAGGCGGCGGTCTGGAGTGCGGTGGTCGTCCTGGCGCTCGGCGCCCTGTTCGTGGTGCGCCCGTTCGTGGCCAAGCCGCGCGACCAGCCGGCTGAGATGCCGTCGCCCGCGTCGCTGGCCAACACGGACACCGTGCCGCTCGAGCCGGGATCGCCGGTGTGCTTCCGTTACGCCGTGGCCGAGCACCACAGCGAGTTCGTCCGCTTCAAGGTCGCCAGCCCCGACGGCCCGGCGCCGCCGATCGACGTGCACATCGCCGGGCCCGGCTATCGGTATACGGCCCACGTCCCGGCCGGTCAGCCCGACGGCGCTGTGGTCCAGGCGCCGATGCCGGCGCCGCCGCACGACGTGCCGGTGCGCGTGTGCTTCGTCAGCCGCGGCGCGCCCGCGATCGGCCTGTTCGCCTCGAGCGACCGGACCCGCTCGCGCTCGATCGCCTACATCGACGGCACGTCGACGAACAAGAGCGTCTGGTTCACGTTCGCCGAGCCGGCGCCGCGGGCGATCCTCGAACGCCTCCCAGACACCATCCGGCGCATGACCGTCTTCCGTCCGTCATATGTCGGACGGGGGCTGCTCTGGGCGATCGCCGTGCTGTTCGTCGTGGGGGTGCCGGCCGGCGTCGTCTGGGCCTACGCGCGGGGGCTGCGTGACGATGAACGCGAGCGCCCCCGCCCGCTGGACGTCAACGAGCGGCGCTCGTGGTGGCGCCGGGTCGTGGGCTGACAGCACCGCCTCGCTGTCCCATCGTCGATAGAGCGTGTCCGCTGGCTTCCACCCGTGTCCGCTGGCTTCCACCCGTGTCCGCTGGCTTCCACCCGTGTCCGCTGGCTTCCACCCGCGTCCGTTGGCTCCCACGCTGCGTCCGCTGGCGTCCACACCCGTCCGCCGGCTTCCACACCCGCATCGGTCCGAGGCGCTCCTGCCCCCTGGTGGCGCACGATCTAGTGCGATATGACACGCTGTGCTTGGAGGAGGAGAGGCGGCGTCCCGCTCCGGCTCAGCTACGCCGCGACGGACAGCTCGAATGCCGGACTGGGTCCCCGGCAGATCGTGTCCGGTTGCGCCGGCTTGAGACGGGCGGGGCGCCGTTGGGGTTACCGCGACCGCAGGCGCAGCGTCGTGGTCTGTGCCCGCACGGTGTCGGAGCCGGCGTAGCGGACGCGGACGCTCGGCGCGACCGCCTGTCGCCAGCGGCGCGGGAGACGCAGGCGCGCGCGATACCGGCCGGAGGTGATCCTGGCGTGCGTGGTCCTGACGGCGCGCCGACCCGCGATCGTGGCGCGGTAGGTGATCGTCACGCTGCCCCGCGCCGCGCGGGCGATCCGTCCGGTGACCGTCAACCGACCCAGCTTCGAGGTCTTGGCCGTGGCGGTCACCTTGGCGGCGACGGCCCCTGTCCCCACCGGCGGGCCGGCCGGTGTGCTCGGTGCGAGGGGCGTTGGGGCGCTCGGGCTCGGAGCCGGTGGGGTCGGCGACAGCCCGCCGCCGCTTCCGCCCGCGCCGTTGCCGGTCGCGCTGCCGCCTGCGCTCGCACTGCCACCACTGCCACCGCCGCCGCCACCCGACGGCGTGTAGGCGACCGTCGTGGTTGCCGCGTGCGCGGGGTCGCTGTTGCCGGCTTCGTCGGTCAACCACACGCTCACGGCGTAGGTCCCGGCGACCGGCAGCACGAGACCGTTGATCGTGGCGCTCGCACCGCTGACCGGAACGCTGCCGGCCGCGCACACGCTGCCGCTGCACGCGCGGTAGTGCGCGGTGCTCAGCGGCGAGAACGCTTGAGCAGGCAGGTCGAACCCGAGATCCACCAGGGCCGAGGCGCCACCACCGGTCGCCGTCAGGTTCTCCGGCACGCCCGGTGCGGTGTTGTCGACCTTGACCACCTGACCGGCGCCTTTGGCCTCGTTGCCGGCCGCGTCCAGCGCCGCAAGCTGGATCGTGTGGCTGCCGTCGGTCAGCTTCGTCGTGTCGAGCGCGAACGAGGCTCCCGCCGCCGGGTTCGAGCACGGCACCACGCGGCTGTCGTCACACGTCCGGGGATCGCCGATCCGGCGATCAGCGCAGCGTCGCTGTGGAACCGCACCGTCTTGATGCCCGTCGTGTCGGACAGCGTCGCGGTCGCCGCGACGGTCCCGCGCTTCCATCCGCCGCTGAACAGCGGCCCACCGATGCTCGACACGGTCGGGTCGGTCGGGTCGGTGATCGTCACCGTGGTGCCGTACAGGACCGCCCACGCCGAGTGCATGGTCGCCCCGGTGACGCAGACCGTCGAGGTGTCGTAGCACTCGATCCCGAATCGCACCGCGGTTGTGTTGAGCCCGGTCATGTCGACCTCGGGCGTCCCCGGCCCACCGACATCGCAGGTGAACTCGTCGTAGGGAATCGTGCACGTCTCGCTGCCGCCGTTCAGCGTGGCGCCCGAGGCGTCGCGGGCGTAGGTGCGAAAGCTCGCTGCTCGCGGATGCCGAGATCACGCTGTGCGCGCAGCCGGCTGATCGTCGTCCCAGCGGGTGCGGTCAGACGCCACTCGGCGACCTGTCCCGGTGTTGGTCGCTGAGCAGGACGCGACCATCAGCTGGTCGTAGAGGGTCAGGCCGGAGAACTGGTCGCCGGTCGATGGACAATGGCGCTCCGTCGTGAACGATGCGGCGTTGTCGGCCACGTAGGTCCAGGCATCGTCGGTGCCGCCGACGGGGGCGCGGTCACACGACAGGACGTCGTAGGTTCCGGCACTTGCGGCGGTGGGCGGCGTGCCCGTGGCGAGGGCGGCCACGAGGATTGCGCCGAAAAGCGCGCGTCGGAGCGGAAGACCGAGAAGTGGCATAGCTGGAGGGGGCCACGCCGCCCTGGGGCGGCGATGTCCACTCTTCCGTATCGGCGGTCCGATCGGCGCCTTGAGGCCGTGTGGCTTATGCCGACCGGCATCTGACCGACATCTCAGAATTCCTCACCGTGTCGGACCACCAAGCTGCGAGATACGCTGAGGCCGGGTGCGTGCAGCTGGACGCGAACGGTCTTCCAAGAACGGATCTGGACTTGGAGCGTCTCAGCCTGACGGAGGTAGCGGCGGCGGTCGACCCGGTAGATCGCGAGCATCCCGCGCCGGAAGCCGCCGATGCGCACGCGCAGCACGCCACGGCGCAGCGTCACCGACCGCAGCGTCGGCCGCGCCGTGCGGGTTGAGCGGACCGTCTGGGCGGCCGGAAGCGCGGGAACGACGATCGGCGCCGGCGTCACCACCGGCTCGTCGCTCGCGGGTGCTTGCGTGGACGGGGTGGTGGGCTGACGCGTGCCGCTGGGTTGCCCACCGCCGCCTGCTCCCCCGGCCCCACCGCCGGTGATGACTGGCGGTGGGGCGCACTCGATCGCGGCTGCGGGCGTGTAGCCGTTCACCAGCTCGACCAGCTGCGGCTGGTGGTGACGGGACGCGGCCAGCGAGAACGCGGCCGCTGCGTCGAGTGTCTTGCCCGCGGCCGTGGTCTGCGCGCTGTCCAGCAGTGCCTGCTCAGCCTGGTCGACGGTCAGCGTCGGTGCGTAGGACCGCATCGCAGCGATCACTGCGCTGACGATCGGCGCGGCAAACGACGTGCCGTGCCCCTGCCCGAGTCTGGTATCGCCCTGGTGGGAGAGACATACGTCGTCACCGAGCGTGGAGATGTCCAGCCCGGTGCCGTAGTTCGAGTACTCCCATCGCGTGCCAGGTGCAGACGTAGCTCCCACTGCGAGTACCGACGCAAACTGCGCCGGATAGGCCACCATCGGCTGAGTCTGATTCCCTGCTGCCGCCACCACATTGATGCCAAAGAGCATCCGTGCATTGACGATCGCGTTCTCGAGCCTCAGCAGTTCCTCACCAGACTCGTGGAGGCCGGCGATGGACAGGTTGATGGCCTTGACATTGGCTTCGCGCTCGCAACGGTCGATGGCAGCGATATACCGCGCGGCCGTGGTCCCGCTGCTTGATGATGCGAACACGCGGACGCTGACGATCCTGGCCCGCGGCCAGATACCACTGGACCCGGTGCCGTCGATCTGGCTCGCGATGACCCCGGCCACGTAGGTGCCGTGCTTGGGGTACTGGGTGCCGTCGTCGCCCAGGGCGCCGACGTCGTCAGGGCTGCCGCCGTCGTAGGCGAAGCGCTTGACGATCGCGCTCGCGGCGTCGGTGTCGGTGTCGACGCCCGAGTCGATGATGCACACGGTGCCGGCGCCGCCGGGCGGGGCGGGCGCTTCGGCGAGGAACCCGGCATGGGCGACTCGGGCCTGCAGGGTCTCCGGGCCGTCGGCCCAGGCGGTGGCGGGCACGGCGAGCGCCAGGAGCGCTCCCGTCGCAGCCAGAAGGCGGCGAGCACCGGGCCGGGCGGCGCCCGGGATCCGGCGCGCGCAGGCGCCGGACTCGTCGACGGATCTGTCCGATCGGGGCGGGCGCATCAGCCGAAGTCCTCCCCGGACCGGCGGTCCTTCGGCGCGGAGACGGTAACGCGCACCGGCCGTGACGCGCTGGTGGCAAACGGCCAGGCGGGATCCGTGCCGACCCGGGCGCGCAGGAGGTACGTGCGGGTCCCGGTCGTGTTCGAGAACCGGTGCCGGTGGCGGAAGCGTCCGTCGACCATCGGCGTGGTCGCGAACGTCACCCACCGCCCGCCCACCCGCGCCTGCATCTGTGCGAGCTTCCGCGATCCGGCCGGCGCTCCGCCGAGGCGGCCGGACAGCGTCACGGTGTCGCCGACCGCGGCGCTCGGGCGATCGGCACGCAGAACGATCGCCGGCCGCACCACCACCTTGACTGCGACGGTGGCGGTGTAGGCGCGGTCCGCGAGACGCAGCCGGTAGCCCAGGGTGATGATCCGCGACGGACCGGGCTTGACGGTGACCGTGAACGTCCCGTCGGGGCCGGTCGTGACGGCGCCGGCGAGCTCGCCGCGCGCGCCCGCCATCCAGAGGTGGCTCAGCACGTCGATCTGCGCGCCCGCGACCGGCTGGCCGTCTCGAGTGGCGAGGCGGCCGGTGATGGTGGCCGCCTGCCCGGACCGCAGGACCCCGGTCTTCTCGAGGCCGGCGGCCAGCGCCACCGCGGCCCCGGCCGGGTTGGCGCCGTTGACGCGATCGCCGGGAATGCCGGCTGGGGCGTCCGGCACCGGAGGCGTCGGATCGTCGCGATCGGCCACCCCGCCGCCGCCGGACACGCGGACCGGCGCGACCACGGTGATCGACCCGGCGCCGCCGCTGTCACCGCCGCCGGACGGGAACACGATCGGCGACGGCGAGCTGAATGCGGTGGCGCTGCCACCGCCGTTGTTGACCCGCCGCACGCTCGACCGCACGGTGTGGGCCGCGTCGGCGCTGCTGAGGACGTATGTGGCGCCGCTGGCTCCGGCGATCGTGGTGCAGCCGCTCCCGATCGCATCGCAGCGCTGCCAGCGGATCGTCGTCGGCCCCGCGATCTGCGTGGTCCCGGTCCAGGTGCCGGTCGTCGTGGTCAGCGCGCCGCCGACCTGCGCAAGACCGCTGAGCGCCGGCGCAACCGTGTTGACGGGCGCCATCGCCGCGATCACCGCGCTCGGTGCCGACCGCGCGGTGACCGCGCCGCCGTCGGTCGTCGCCGTGACCGACGCGCGCAGCCGCTTGCCGACCGCGTCCGCCCCGAGCGTGACGTGATCGCCGGAGACGATCGTGGCGTCGCCGGTGCCGCCGGGCACGGACAGGCAGCCGCTGCCGTCCGCCTCGCACAGCTCCCACACGTCGTTCCACACCGCGCCGTCGACGTGGTCCCAGGTCCCGCTGTCGCGGTAAATGGTCTGGCCCTGGCTGATCGGCGCGGCGAAGCCGGTCAGCCAGGGCGGCGAGATGTTGCTCGGTGCCACGGCGATACAGGTCCCCGAGTCGTCGACGACGCCGTTGTGGCAGGACGTGCCCGGGTCGGCCAACGTGCCGCCGACGCCGTTCGTCCTGACCACGTACGTGGTCAGCGACCAGCGGATGTTCCCGGCGGCGTCCTGGACGCCGAAGCTCAGCGAGTGGACGCCGTCGCCGAGGTCGGAGAGGGCGATGCGGGCCGTGGAACTGGCGCTGGCCGTCGGGCACGGCACCTTGACGGTGTAGCTGTCGCCGCCCAGCAGGCTGGAGTTGGGATCCTTCGTCTGGCAGCTCGCCGGGGCGCCGTCGATCTCGTAGCGATGCACGTTCGCGCCGTCGCGCACGAGCAGGTATCGCACGCCCACGCCCCGGTCGCTGACGGTCATGGTCAGCGGCGCCTCCGCGCCCGTGTACCAGCCGCTGGGGTTGGCGGTGCCGAGCGGCGCGGCTGTGTCGGGCTGCGCATCGATCTCCGGCAGATAGGAGTCGGTCAGCGCGACGTTGAGCTTGTCGGCATAGAAGTAGCCGGTCTGCGGGGGGCCGGGCGCGCTCGTGGTCTGGCGCACGGTGGCGGACAGCGATCCGATCGCACCGACGGTGATGCCGCTGCCGCCCTGGGCCCACAGCCCCTGAATCGACGACTCGCCGGGGATACCGCCCGGGCCCGGGACACTGCCGACGTTCCAGTCGCCCCAGCTCGAGACGATCTCCGTCCAGGTTCCCATCGCCGGCCAGCCGTAGACGTAGAGGCTCGGGAAGATGCTGGCGGTTCGGATGGTGGTGTCCGCGGGCGGCGTGAACGCGAACGTCGACGACGTTCCCGGCGCGCCGGCGGTCACGCCGAAGCGCCCGCCGGCGCCTTCGTTGAGGTCCAGGCCAGGTAGCAGCGACGCCGGGTTGACGCCGGTCGGCGTGCCGTCGGAGAGGCGGCCGATCTCCAGCAGCGCCGTGCCGCCGTCGGCGCGGGCGACGCTCGGCAGCGCCGCGAGCGCACCGGCGGCGGCGACCGCCGCCAGCAGCGTCCGAGCGCCGACGAGGCGACCCCGGCCGAGGTGTCTGACCCGGTCGTGGGCGAGCGGCGTCCCGTCGGGGCGACGCCGACCGAGGTGCGCGGACCGATCCTGGGTGAGCATCGCGGCCCTCACGGCGCCACCGTCACGTACACGCGGTTCGACGAGCCGGTGAGGTACGGCCATCCCGTCTCGTTGCGCACCACGGCCCGGAACGCGTACGTCTGGCGGGTGAACGTGCGCTCGAAGCGGTACCGGTAGCGATAGCGGCCACCGCCGTCGCTGCGTGCCGTGGCGAACGTCACCCAGCGGGCGCCGGAGCGTGCCTGCAGCTCGACCATCTTCCGATGTCGCGGCGGGGAGCCGAGGATCCGCCCCGTGAACGTCACCGAGTGCTTGTTGCGAGTACGGGTGGGATCGACGGCGAGCCGCACGCCGGCGACCACCCGGACGCGGACCTCGTAGCGCGCGGCCTCGTCGGCCGTGTCGAGATGCATCCGGTAGGACAGCGCGACGGCGCCGGAGAAGCCGGTCGGCGCGTCGTAGGCGAACTGGCCCGTGGCGTCCGTCTTGGCCGATCCCCGGACCGCGGCGCGAGCGTCGTCGCGGTCGGAGACGGCGACGACATCGATCGTCGCCCCCGAGATCGGGGCGCCGTCCGGCGCCTCCAGCCGCCCGGCGATGTGAGCCCGTCCGCCGTAGCGCAC
>JAWKKD010000020.1:0-78903 GCA_041393435.1 Solirubrobacterales bacterium
TCGTGACCGCCGGCCTCGCCTCGACGGTCGTGGCGAAGGTCGGCATCCGCCCGACGCTGACGACCGGGTTCCTGCTGACGGCCGTCGGTCTGTTGTGGTTCTCGCAGATCTCGGCCGACGGCAGCTACCTCAGCGACGTGCTGTTCCCGTCGCTGGTCGTGGCCGTCGGGATCGGGCTGTTCTTCGTGAGCGGGACGATGGCGGCGACCGCCGGGGTCGCCGCGCACGAGTCGGGACTGGCGTCGGGGCTGCTGAACACGTCGCAGCAGGTGGGTGGGGCGCTCGGCCTCGCGATCCTGGCCACGCTGGCCGCGGACCGGACGACGAACGCGCTCACCGACGGCGTCGCTCCGGCCGCCGCCAGCGTCGAGGGCTTCCAGCTCGCGTTCCTCGTGGGCGCCGGCTTCGCCATCGCCGGCGCGGTGCTCGCCGCCCTGTTCGTGCGGCCGCCGCGAGCGGTGGCGCCCGCGGAGGCGCAGGCCCAGGCCGCCGTCGTGTAGCTGGTCGGCGATCGCGCGGCGGGCCGCCGTCCGACGCCCGGCCAGGACGAAACCGTGGGAGGGCTCGGGCGCCGATAGGCTGAGGGGGCGTGGGACACGATGGTCGCTACGCCCCCTCGCCCTCCGGGCCGCTGCACCTCGGCAACCTGCGCACCGCGCTGCTGGCCTGGCTGTTCGCCCGCTCGGCCGGCGCACGGTTCCTCGTGCGCGTCGAGGATCTCGATCGCGGCCGCTCGCGGCCCGAGCACGAGCGGTCGCAGCTGGCCGACCTGGCGGCGATCGGTCTGGACTGGGACGGCGAGGTCGTCCGCCAGTCCGAGCGCGGCGCGCGCTACGCGGCGGCGATCGCGCGGCTCGACACCTACCCGTGCTACTGCACCCGAGCCGAGATCCGCGAGGCGGCGTCGGCGCCGCACGGGCGGCCCGGCCGCTATCCGGGGACGTGCCGCGAGCTGACCGCCGCGCAGCGGGCGCAGCGCGAGGCGACGGGCCGGCCGCCGGCGCTGCGGCTGCGCGCGGACGGTGCGCGCGTGGCGTTCGAGGATCGCGTCCTGGGGCGCTACGAGGGCGTGGTCGACGACATCGTCGTGCGCCGCAACGACGGCACCGCCGCCTACAACCTCGCGGTGGTGGTCGACGACGCCGACCAGGGCGTCGGCGAGGTCGTCCGCGGCGCGGACCTGATCGACGCGACGCCCGCCCAGCTCTTCCTGGCCGAGGCGCTCGGGCTGGCCCGCCCGGCATATGCACACGTTCCGCTGGTGCTGGGCGCCGACGGGGCGCGGCTGGCCAAGCGCGGGCACACGCGAAGCGGGTCGGGTGGGGTGACGCTGGCCGACCGGCGCGCACGGGGCGAGGACGCCGAGGCGGTGCGCACCCAGCTGCTCGAGTCGGTCGGCCTGCCCGGCGCGCTGGACGAGGCGCTCGCGGCGTTCGACCCCGGGGCGCTGCCCCGCGCTCCGACCGTGTGGGCGCCCGCCGCGGTCCTGCGGTGATCCTGCGCTTCTGCGCCGGCGCCAGGGCGTTGCGCCACGGCCGCGTCGAGGCTCGCGGGCGGAGCCGACGGCATCGGCGAGCTTCCCGACTGGCCCGCCCTCGCCGTCGCCGGCAGCCAGCATGCGCTGCACCTCGCGCACGGGGCCATGCAACCCTGTGGCGACGCGTGCCTCAAGCTGGCCCGCACACACGTTGTGCGACCCGACGGCCGATGGTTGACCTCCCGACCAGACCCCGCCCCCACCCTCCGCTGACCCGTGCCGAGCGGCGCCGCCGGCGGCTGCTGCCGGTGGCGCTGCTCATCCACGTCGCAGCCGCCGGCATCGCCGCGGCGATCGTGATCCCGCGCCTGTCGGGCGGCGAGGTCGGAACCGGTTCGACCGCGGCGCACGGGACGACGATCCAGCGCTTCGCGGTCGATTCCCGCTACGTCCACGACACCCTCACCCAGGTCGCGGTCTCCCCTCCGGGCGGCGGCGCCGGGCGGCCGCTGCTCGTCTTCCTGCACGGCCGCGGCGGTCGCGGCCCGGAGTCCGATGCGAACGGCGACTTCTTCGCCGCGCTGCGCGCGCTGGGCGACCGCGCGCCCAACGTCGTCTTCGCCAACGGCGCCGATCACTCGTACTACCACCGCCGCGGCTCCGGCGACTGGAACCGCTACGTGCTCGACGAGGTCATCCCCCAGGCGGTCCGGCGCCTGCACGCCGACCCGACGCGCATCGCGATCGGCGGCATCTCCATGGGCGGCTTCGGCGCCTATCAGCTGGCGCGGCAGCGCCCGCGGATGTTCTGCGCGGTCGGCGGGCACTCCGCCGCCCTGTGGCGCACGGGCGGCGAGACGCCGGCGGGCGCGTTCGACGACGCCGCGGACTTCGCCCGCAACGACCTCATCGGCCTGGCGCGCGCCCGCGGCCGCGCGCCGTGGGGCGATGCACGGCTGTGGCTCGACGGCGGCACCACCGACCCTTTCCGGACCGCGGGCGACGCCTTCGCCGCCGCGCTGGGCATCCGGATGCACCACTGGTCGGGCGGGCACGACCGCGCGTACTGGCACCGCCACTATGCGCGGTACCTGCGCTTCTACGCCAGCGCGCTGGCGCGGTGCTGAGCCGTCGCACCATGCGACGCTGCCGCGCGTGAGCAGCCGACCGGGCGACCCGCGCCGCGCCCCGGCCGCCCGCGTGATTGATTTCCACCATCGCGACGTCGCCCCTGCCCACCTCCGCCCTCTCCGAGCTCGCCGCCCAGGCGCGCGCCGGCGAGCGCCTGGCCATCGACACCGAGTTCATGGGCGAGGGGCGCTACCGGACGCTGCTGTGCCTCGTGCAGGTGGCGGTGCCAGCCGGCGACGGGGTGCGCATCGAGGTCATCGATCCGCTCGACGACGAGGTCGACCCGGCGCCGCTGGCCCAGACGCTCGCCGATCCCGGCGTCGAGGTCGTCATGCACGCCGCGCGCCAGGACGTGGCGCTGCTGCGGCGCGTGTGGCGCACCGAGGTCACGAGCCTGTTCGACACCCAGGTGGCCGCGGGCTTCGCCGGCCTGCGCGCGCAAGCCGGCTACGAGTCGCTGCTGGGCGACGTGCTCGGCATCCGCCTGCCGAAGTCCGCGAGCTACACGAAGTGGGACCGCCGGCCGCTGAGCGCCGAGCAGATCGCCTACGCGCGCGAGGACGTCGAGCACCTCTTCCAGCTCGCCGACGCGCTGCAGGACCGCCTGCGCGGGCGCGGGCGGCTCGAATGGGCGCGCGAGGAGTGCCGGGCGCTGGAGACGGTCTCCGACGAGCGCGAGCTCGACACGGTGTTCGACCGGCTGCCGCGGATCGCGGGGCTGGACCCGCGGTCGCGGGCGGTGGCACGCGAGCTGGTCGAGTGGCGCGAGTCGCTGGCCGCCACGCAGGACCGGCCGGTGCAGAGCGTGCTCGCCGACGCGGCGCTCGTGGAGGTCGCCAAGCGCAAGCCGGATACGCGGCGGGCGCTCGAGAACATCCGCGGCATCAACCCGGGCAACCTGCGCCGGCGCGGCGACGACATCCTCGAGGCGGTCGCGCGCGGCCGCGACCGTGCGCCGATCCCGTTCGAGGGCGAGCGCCGGCCCTCCACGCACTCGGGCGACGCGCCGCTGATCGCGCTGTCGGAGGCGCTGGTGCGCACGCGGGTGGCGGAGTCCGACCTGGCCTACGAGCTGGTCGCCTCGCGCGCCGACCTGCAGGCGATCCTCGCCGGGGTGCGCGCGGGTGTCGACGCCGACGTGCGGACGCTGCACGGGTGGCGGCGCGAGCTGGTCGGCGACGAGCTGCTGGCGCTGCTGCGCGGCGAGCGGGCGCTGGCGGTCGGCGGCGGCCGCCGGATCGAGGTCACAGAGCGGCGCGCATGACGTCCAGCGGGGCGGCGCGGCCGGTCCAGCGCTCGAACGACAGCGCGCCCTGGTGGACGAGGATCTCGAGGCCGTCGACGGTCGGATGGCCGTGGGCGCGGGCGGCGCGGACGAGCGCGGTGCCGCCGTCGCGGTAGACGAGGTCGACGACGGTGCCGTAGCGGTCGAGGGTGGCGAGATCGATAGGCGCGGCGTCCCTGTCGTGCAGGCCGACCGTGGTGCAGTTGACGACGATGTCGGCGGGCTGCGGGTCCGCGGCGACGCGGATGCCGAGGTCGGCGGCCAGCCGGTCGGCGCGCTCGCGGGTGCGGTTGTGGACGGCGACCGCGGCGGCGCCGGCCTCGCACAGGGCCCAGGCCGCGGCACGCGCGCTGCCGCCGGCGCCGAGGACGAGGGCGGTGGCGCCCCGCGCGGGGTGCGGCAGCGCGGCGAGCAGGCCGGGCGCGTCGGTGTTGTCGGCCTCGATGCGGCCGTCGCCGGTGAACGTGAGCGTGTTCGCGGCGCCGATGGCCCGGGCCGCGGCGGTCGGCGCGTCGGCCACGGCAAGCGCCGCCTCCTTGTGGGGCACGGTGACGTTGGCGCCGGCGAAGCCGGCGGCGGGCAGCGCGCGGACGGTCTCGCCGAACAGCTCGGGCGGGACGGGCAGCAGCTGGTAGCGCCACTCGGTGAGGCCGAGCGCGGCCAGCGCGGCGTTGTGCATGGCGGGCGAGCGGCTGTGGCGGACGGGCCAGCCGAGGACGCCGAGCCGCGCCATCAGCGCCCCGCCCCGCCGCGCATCGGCACGCCAGCCCGCATCAGCGCCGCCCGCTCCTCGCTCAGCACGTGTCGGGCGATTTGCCGCCGTTCTTCGCCCGCGCCTGCTCGTAGCGCTGGACGTCGCGCTGGAACTGGGCGTCGGTCGACGAGAACGCGTGCTCGCCGCAGGTGCCGGGCTTGACGACGTAGTAGATGTACTTGACGTTTGCCGGGTTGGCGGCGGCCTGGATCGACGCGAGGCCGGGGTTGCCGATCGGCGTCGGCGGCAGCCCCCGCCGGGTGCGCGTGTTGTACGGCGAGTCCTTCTGGAGCTCCGACTGACGCAGCGGCCGGCTCCAGTTGCCCAGCTCGTAGCGGGTGGTCGCGTCGATGCCGAGCGGGATGCCCTGCTTGAGGCGGTTGTAGATCACCGCCGAGATCAGCTTGCGCTCCTTGGCGACCTGCGCCTCGCGCTCGATCATCGAGGCGATGATGAGCACGTCGTACGGCGTGAGGTTGCGGCGCTTGGCCCTGGTCAGCGAGACGCCGTCGAAGGTGCGCTTGAAGGCGTCGAGCTGCTGGCCGACGAGGCGGTTGGCCGTGGCCTGCTTCTCCTGGAGCTCGTACGTGGCCGGGAAGAGGAAGCCCTCGAGCGTCTTGGTGGACTTCGGCGCGCCGTAGCGGCGCGGGCTGAAGCCGGCGTGCCGGTCGGAGGCGGCGAGGTAGCTGCCGTCGATGCCGGCCCGCTTGGCGACGGGGGCGATCTCCTTGCGCGAAAGGCCCTCGGGAATGGTGACGCGGACCGTGGGCGGGGCGATCGGGTTCTGGGTGAGCTTGTCGATCGCGGCCCCGTAGCTCATGTCGTGGGCGAGCTCGAAGCGGCCGGCCTTGAGATCGTCGCGCTTGCCGGCGATCTGGGCGCGCAGGTCGAAGAAGAAGCCCGACGAGACGACCCCGCGGTCGGCGAGGAGGTCACCCACCTCGCGCGAGGTCGCACCGCGCGGGATGTTGACCAGGACCGTGCCGTCGCCGTCGCCCTTGAACGGCTGGAACAGGCTGAACAGGAACCAGATGACGAACGCGACCACGAGCAGCGCGAGCAGCGCGAAGATGCGCTTGATCCAGCGGCGGCCGGACCGGCGGGCGGGGCCGGTGGCCGGGCTGCGGCGCGGGTCCGGCGGGGTGTAGCGGTGGCGCGGCGCCTTGGGCGGCTGGCGCGCGGACTGGCTCGCCGGCATCGGGGCGGCGTCCGGTCGACGGCGGGGATCGGGCGCTCGGCATCGAGCGGCGCCGGCTCGGGCTCGGACGGAAGCGGCTCGGGCTCCGGCGCGACGGCCTCGGGCTCGGGCGGCGCCGGCTCGGGCTCCGGCGCGACGGCCTCGGCTCGGGCGGAAGCGGCTCCGGCTCGACGGCCTCGGGCTCGGGCGGAAGCGGCTCCGGCTCGGGCTCCGGCGCGGCCGCTTCGGGCTCGGGCGGAAGCGGCTCGGGCTCGCGCGGCTCCGGCTCGGCGGCGCTCGGCTGCGACGGCAGGTACGGCGGGGCCTCGTCCTCGCGCTCCAGCGCGTCCGGCCGCGGCGGATCGGGCAGCCCCTGGCGGCGCGCCTCGCGCACCCGCCGCGCGTACTCGCGCTCGGCGGGCGTGCGCTCGGGAGACGAGTCGGATCGACGGAACATCGGCATGGGCGGGAGCGTGATCGCACGCAGGACAAGCGGAGCGGGCCCCGCGCGCGACGCGTCAGGCTAGATGATCGGCAGGACCGTTCGCCGCCAGCCAGTCCTCGAGCAGCACGGCGGCGGCGCGCGAGTCCTCCGATGCACGCGACGAACCCGACTGCTGGGCGATGCGGGTCGTGAAGCGCTCGTCGTACAGCTCGACCGGCACCGCGCCCCCCAGCCGCTCCTCGAGCCGCACCGCGAACGCCCGCGCTTCGGCCGTCTGCGCCGAGTCGCCGCCCGACAGCGACAGCGGCAGCCCGACGACGACCCGCACGGCGCCGGTCTCGCGCACGACCGCGGCCAGGCGGTCCAGCCCGCGCCGCGTCCCCGCCCGCACCACCGCCTCCAGGGGCGTGGCCAGCGTGCCCGTCGGGTCGCTCACCGCGACCCCGCAGCGCGCCGAGCCGTAGTCGAGCGCGAGCACCCGCACGTCAGGCCCCTTCCCGCCGCCGCCCCGCTGCGCGCGGCGCAACCAGCCACGGCTGCGCCCGCCGGTGCTCGGCGGCCGCCCGCCGCGCGCGAGCCATGACGTCTCAGCCGCCGAGCCGCCGCTCGATCGCCTCGCGCGCGACCCCGAGGGCCTCGTCGAGCTTCTCCGGATGGCGGCCGCCGGCCTGCGCCATCGTGTCGCGGCCGCCTCCGCCGCCCCCGGCGACCTCCGCCGCCAGCCGCACGATCTCGCCGGCCTTGACGCCGCGCGCGACCAGCGCGGGCGCCACCGACGCCACGAGCATCACCCGGTCCGCGCCCGCCGCGCCGAGCACGACCGCCGCGTCGCCGAGCTTGGGCTTGACCCGGTCGAGCACGTCGAGCAGCGCCTTGTTGTCGGCCGCGTCCACGCGCGCCGTCAGCACCGACGCGCCGTCCACCGCCTCGGTCTCGCGCAGCAGCGCCTCGACGTCCACCGCGGCGCCGCCAGCCGGGGCAGCGGCCTTGGCCGCCGCCTTGGCCCGCACCTGCAGGTCCGACAGCTTGCCCGGCACGTCGTCGGGCCGCGTGCGCAGCATCGCCGCCGCATCGCACAGCAGCGCGTCGTGGCGGCGCAGCAGCGCGACGGCCTCCCGCCCCGTCACCGCCTCGATGCGCCGCACGTTCGCCGCCGACGACGTCTCCGCGGTCACCCGGAAGGCCCCGATCTCCGCGGTCGAGCGCACGTGCGTGCCGCCGCACAGCTCGCGCGAGAACGACCCGTCGCCGACCTCGACCATCCGCACGACGTCGCCGTACTTCTCGCCGAACAGCGCCATCGCGCCCGCCGCCCTGGCCTCGTCGAGCGTGGTCTCGCGCCACTGCACCGGCCAGTTCGCCACGATCCACGCGTTGACCTGGTCCTCGACGTCGCGCAGCTCCTCGGGCGAGAGCGCCGCGCCGTGGGTGAAGTCGAAGCGCAGCTTGTCGGGGCCGACGTACGAGCCGGCCTGGTGCACGTGGCGCCCGAGCCGCGCCCGCAGCGCCGCGTGCAGCAGGTGGGTCGCGGTGTGGTTGGCCATCGTCGCCAGCCGCTGGTCGCGGTCGACGCGGGCGACCACGCGCTCGCCCGGCCGCAGCTCGCCGCGCTCGGCCTCGACGAGCACCGCCTGGTCGTCGCCGATGCGCACCACGTCGACGACCCGCGCGCGGCAGTCGCCGTCGGCGCACTCGATCACGCCGGCGTCGCTGATCTGCCCGCCGCCCGCCGCGTAGAACGGCGACTCGGCGAGCTTGACCGCGACCCGGCCGTCCTCGGCTCCGAGCTGCGTGACCGACGTTCCCTGCTCGAGCGTGTCGTAGCCGGTGAAGCGCGTGGGCTCGACCGCGACGCCGGTCCCGAACAGCGACGCGAAGCCGGCCAGCCCGCCGGGGCGCTTGCCGCCGGACCCCGACCGCGAGCGCTCGCGCTGCTGGGCCATGAGCTCCTCGAAGCCGGCCTCGTCGGTGCCGAGCCCCTCCTGGGCGAGCAGCTCGCGCGACAGGTCGAACGGGAACCCGTACGTGTCGTGCAGCTTGAAGAGGTCGTCGGCGCCGACGCCCTCCTCGCCCTGGTCGCGCGCCCGCGCGGCGATCTCCGCCAGCATCCGCGTGCCCTGCTCGAGCGTGCGGCCGAACGACTCCTCCTCGGCCCCCAGCCACTTGTCGATCGACTCGCGCTGCTCGTGCAGCTCGGGGTAGGCGTCGCCCATCAGCTCGGTCACGCGCGCCGAGAACTCGGTCAGGAACGTGCCCTCGATGCCGAGGCTGCGGCCCTGCTGGATCGCCCGGCGCATGATCCGCCGCAGGACGTAGCCGCGGTCCTCGTTGGACGGCACGACGCCGTCGGCGATGAGGAACGTCATCCCGCGCGTGTGGTCGGCGAGGATGCGCAGCGCGCGGTCCACCTCGAACGACTCGCCGTAGGACCGGCCCGACAGCTCCTCGCCGAGCCGGATCAGCGGCAGGAACTGGTCGGTCTCGAACACCGTGTCCGTGCCCTGCTGGATGACCGCCATGCGGTTGAGGCCCAGGCCGGTGTCGATGTTCTTCGTCGGCAGCGGCGTCAGGTGGTTGACCGGATCCTGGTTGTACTGCATGAACACGAGGTTCCAGTACTCCAGGAAGCGCTCGTTGTCGCCGCCGGGCAGGTCGTCCGGGCTGCCCCAGTCCAGGCCGCGGTCGTAGTAGAGCTCCGAGCACGGGCCGCACGGGCCGATTGGGCCGGCCTGCCAGAAGTTCTCCGAGCGCGGGCACAGCACGATGCGCTCGCGCGGCACGCCGACCGCCTCCCAGGCCGAGATCGCCTCCTCGTCGGGGCCCAGGCCGAGCTCGTCGTCGCCCTCGAAGACGGTGATCCAGATCCGCTCGGGGGCGAAGCCGAACCCGTCGAGCGACAGCGTCCACGCCAGCTCGACCGCGCCCGGCTTGAAGTAGTCGCCGATCGAGAAGTTGCCGAGCATCTCGAAGAACGTCAGGTGGCGGGTGGTGGTGCCGACGACGTCGATGTCCGGCGTGCGAAACACCTTCTGGCAGCTCGTCAGCCGCGGCGCCGGCGGCGTCTCCTGCCCGAGGAAGAACGGCTTGAGCGGGTGCATGCCGGCGGTGGTCAGCAGCACCGAGGGATCGAACGACGCCGGCACCAGCGACGCGGACGCCAGGCGGCGGTGCTCGCGCTCGGCGAAGAACGACAGGTAGGTCTCGCGGATCTCGTCGGACGTCACGCCTTCGAGTCTACGTGCCGAACAGCCCGCGACCGGGCAAGACCGTCGCCATGGCACCCGCGATCGTCGACCGGCTGGACCACTGGGCCGGGACCGGCATCGACCACGCGGTTCGAGCCAGGCACCGGCGCCGCCTCGGCCGTCTCGATCGGGGGGCGAGCCTGGATCCGCCGCGCGACGGATCGCTGTGGGCGGCAGGCGGCCCGCCGTCGCGTGGCGGGTGCGCGCTCGAGGTGCTGATCGACGGGTCCGAGGCGCTGCCGCGGATCGCCGAGGCGATGAGCGCCGCCCGTTCCCACGTCCACATCGCGGGCTGGCACGTCACGCCCGGCTTCGGGCTGACCCGCGACCGCGGGGCGCGCCGCGTCCGCGACGTGCTCGCCGAGCTGGCCGAGCGTGTCGACGTCCGCGTGCTCGTGTGGGCGGGCGCCCCGCTGCCCGTGTTCCGGCCGACCCGCCGCGAGGTGCGCGACGCGCGCGACGAGCTCGTGCGCGGCACCCGCATCCGCTGCGCGCTGGACGCCCGCGAGCGGCCGCTGCACTGCCACCACGAGAAGCTCGTGATCGTCGACGGCGACGTGGCGTTCGTCAACGGCATCGACCTGACCACCCTGGCCGGCGACCGCCACGACACGCGCGAGCACCCGGTGCGCGGCGGCCTGGGCTGGCACGACGTCGGCACGTGCCTGCGCGGTCCGGCGGTCGCCGACGTCGCGGCGCACTTCGCCGCGCGCTGGCGCGAGGTCGACGGCACGCCCGCGCCCGTCCCCGACGGCCCACCCGCGCCGGCCGGCGACAGCGAGGTCCAGGTGCTGCGCACGCTCCCCGAGCGCATCTACGACTTCGCGCCCCGCGGCGAGTTCGGGATCCTCGAGGCCTACACCCGCGCGCTGCGCTCCGCGCGGTCGCTGATCTACCTCGAGAACCAGTTCCTGTGGTCGCCGGAGATCGTGGCGATCCTGGAGGACAAGCTGCGCCGGCCGCCGAGCGACGAGTTCCGCCTCGTGGTGCTGCTGCCCGCTCGCCCGAACAACGGCGCCGACGACACCCGCGGCCAGCTCAGCGTGCTCGCCAAGGCCGACGAGGGCCACCAGCGGTTCCTGGCCGCCACCATCGCCTCGCGCACGGGCACCGTCACGCGGTCGCTGTACGTCCACGCGAAGGTCGCCATCGTCGACGACCGCTGGCTGACCGTGGGCTCCGCGAACCTCAACGAGCACTCGCTGTTCAACGACACCGAGGTCAACGTCGCGACGGATGACGCCGAGCTGGCGCGCGACACGCGGCTGCGGCTGTGGGCCGAGCACCTCGAGACGACGGTGGACGCGGTGAGCGGGCCGCCGCACCGGGTGGTGGACGAGCGGTGGCGGCCGGTGGCCGTCGAGCAGCTCGAGCGCCGCCGGACCGGCGCGGCACCGACCCACCGGCTGTGGGAGCTACCCGGCGTCTCGCGCCGGTCACGCGGCCTGCGCGGTCCGCTGCAGTCGCTCGCCGACGACGGCTGAGCCGGGCGCGTCGCGCGGCGTGCCCACGGCCTACCCAGCTAGAGCGCGGCCTGCAGCACCTCGCGCGCGACCGGGGCGGCCGCGGTCCCGCCGAACCCGGCGCCGACGAGCATCACCGCGACCGCCACCTTCGGTTTGCTCGCGGGCGCGAAGGCCACGAACCAGGCGTCGGCGTCCTTGGGATCCGACGAGTTCGGCCGCAGCTCGGCCGTGCCGGTCTTGCCGGCGACCTCGACGCCGGGGACCGCCGCCGCCGTGCCCGTCCCCGACCGCACGACGCCGAGCATCATCCCGCGCACCTGGTGGGCCACCTTCGTCGAGACCACCCGCCGGCGGTGGCGCGGCTGGAGCTTCGACAGGCGCGGCTCGGCCCGAACGCCGCCGGCGGCGATCGTCGCCCCGACGCTTGCCATCTGCAGCGGCGTGGCCAGGTCGCGGTCCTGGCCGATCGCCGCCGCGCCGACCGCCAGGTCGTCGGGCAGCTTCGACGGCGGCGAGATCGTGCTCGGCTTGGCCGCCGGTAGCCGCGGCTGCGAGTTGAAGCCGAACCGCTCGGCGGTGGCCACGAGCTTCTTGGCCCCGAGCTTGGCGCCGAGCGGCGCGAAGACCGAGTTGCACGACTCGATGAACGCCTCGGTCAGCGTGCCGCCGCACGCCTCGCCGCCGGCGTTGCGCAGCTGCGTGCCCGCCAGCACCGCGTAGGTGCGGACCGGGTACGTCGTCGTCGGCGTGGCTGCGCCGTCGGCGAGCGCCGCCGAGACCGTGACGATCTTGAACGTCGAGCCTGGCGGCTGCGGCGCGGACACCGCCAGCCCGGCCAGCGCGAGCACCGCGCCGTCGCGCGGGCGGATGACCGCCACCCCGCCGAGCCGGTCGCCGAGCGCGTTGGCCGCATCCTGCATCAGCCGGGGGCGGATCGTGGTGTGCACGTCGCGGCCCGCGACCGCTTTGGTGCGCGCGACGACGCGCCGGCCGAACAGCAGCCGCTGGGCCGGATGCCCGCCGAGCCGCTCGTCGAAGACGCGCTGCAGCCCGTCCGGCTTCTGGCCGTCCGACCCCGGACGCCCGGCGATCGAGGCGCCGAGCCCGGTGGCGTCGAGCAGCGTCCCGTCGGCGGCGAGGATCTCGCCGCGCGACACCGGGTGGCCCGAGCGTCGGCGCACCGCCTCGCCCTCGCGCAGGCCCGGCAGGCGCAGTCTGGCGTCCCACTGGACGCCGGCGTCCTTCCCGGCCCCCCGACCGGGATCTCGACCGTCCCGCGCAGCATGCCGAAGTCCGCGGTCGTGACGACCACCGGCACGGCGATGCGCCCGTCCTGCTCGTCGCGTGGCTTCCCGGCCGCCACCTTGCGCACGCCGGCCGCGTGGTCCGCGCGCTCGTAGGAGCGGGCGAAGTCCCGCTCCGGCGCCCGGGCCTGGGCGGCCGGCGTAAGCGCCTCCCACATCGCGTGACGATCGCCTCGCTCCCAGGCGCTGACGAACCGCTGCGCCGCCTGGGCCCGGTCCTCGTGCGCGGAGGACCGCGACCGCCACCACAGGACGCCGGCGACCACGCCGCCCACGATGGCCACCACGAGCAGCACACCGGCCACGCCGCGCAGGGCGGGGCGCCAGCCGGGCCCGCGTCCGCGGCGCCGTCGCGTGGCACCGCCGAGGAGGACCGATCCGGCCCGCGCGGACGGAGCGGTGTAGCGAGCGGCGGCGCGGCATCAGGCCTTCGTTCTAGCGCGCCGCGGCGCCCGGTGTCGCAGCTCTCATGCGATCGTCGCATGGCCGAGCACGCGCTCGCCGGCCATGAACACCGCCGCCTGCCCGGGCGCCGCGCCGTCGAAGGGCTCCGCGAGCTCGGCGATGTCGCCGAGCAGCCGGCACGCCACCGGGCGCGCGCGGTAGCGCAGCTTGACCGCCTCGACCTCCTCGGCCGGCCGGTGCAGCCGCACGCCGCGCAGGCGCACCGAGGTCGTGGCCAGCTCGGCCCGCGGGCCGACGACCACCGTGTTCGTCGCCGCGTCCTTGGCCACGACGTAGCGCGGGGGCCCCCGCCGAGGCCGAGGCCCTTGCGCTGACCGACGGTGTACTCGGCGTGCCCGCGATGGCGGCCGAGCCGGCGGCCGGCCGTGTCGACGACGTCGCCGGGCCGCCCGCGCTGGCCGCCGTGGCGGGCCAGGAACGCCGCGCGCCCCGTGCCGGCCAGGAAGCAGAGATCCTGCGAGTCGGGCTTGCGCGCGACCGGCAGCCCGGCCTCCTCGGCCAGCGCCCGCACCTGCGGCTTGGCCAGGTCGCCGAGCGGGAAGCGCATGCGCGCCAGCGAGTCCGGCGGCAGCGCGGCCAGCACGTAGCTCTGGTCCTTGGCCGGGTCGGCGGCGACCCGCAGCAGCCCGTCGGCCCCGACGCGCGCGTAGTGGCCCGTGGCCAGGGCCTCGGCCCCGACGCGGTCGGCGAAGTCGAGCATCGCGTCCAGCCGCACCGACCCGTTGCAGCGCACGCACGGGTTGGGCGTCAGCCCGGCCTCGTGGTCGGCCAGCCACGGCTCGACCACGCCCGCGCGGAACTCGTCGCGCAGGTCGAGCGTGAAGTGCGCCAGCCCCATCCGGTGCGCGAGCGCCCGCGCATGGCGGACGGCCGACGCCGAGCAGCACGAGCGCTCGGCGTCGTTCTCCGGCGAGGACCACAGCTCGAGCGTCACCGCGACCGCGTCGCCGCCGCTGCGCAACGCGGCGACCGCCGAGTCGACCCCACCGCTCATCGCCACGAGCACGCGGCCGGGCACGATCGCCGCCGCGCCCTGCGCCCGCACCGCCGCGCCGAGCGCCCGGTGCAGGGCGTCGGCCGCCAGCTCGGCGGCATGGACCTTGCCCGCGCTCAGCCCCCGAGCTCGTCGGCGACGGCCGCCGCCGACACGCGCGCCGCGTCGAGCACCGGCGCACCGCGCACCAGCGCGACCGTCGCCGAGGCGGCCGCCTGCGCCGCCCCGCAGCCCGAGGCGTCGCAGCCGGCGTCCGCGACCCGATCGCCGGCCACGCGCACCGACACGCGCACGAGGTCGCCGCACGCCGCCCCGCCGGCCGCACCGCTGAACGCGCCGTCCGGCTGGTAGCCGCGCCGCGCGCGCAGGTACTCCTCGAAGCGCTCGTCAGCCATCGGCCGGGACCATGACCAAGAAGTCCTCCACGCCGACCGCCCGCAGCGGGACGCGCACCGGCGCCGGCACCATCCGCCGCGCCGGGTCGTGCACCACCCGCGGGTCGGACAGCCGCATGTCCCGGCCGCGCGTGCGGATCGTGCACCCGCCCGCCGCCTGCACGTTGCGCACCCACTGCGCGCCGGTGCCGTACGTGAGCGCGAACACGACGTCGTCGCCGTGGCGGAACACGTTGACCGGCGTCTGGCGTTCGACGCCCGACCGCCGCCCCACGTGGGTCACGACCGCGAAGCCGGGCAGCCACGGCGCGACCCGCCCCAGGATCGGATTGGTGACCCGCAGGTTGAAGCGCGCGAGCGACCGCGGCAGCGGCATCCGGTGACGGTACCGCGCGACCGGCCGAGCGGCCACGCTACAGGAGCTTCAGGCCGAGCTCGCGCAGCTGGCGTTCGTCCACCGGCGCGGGCGCGCCGGTCAGCGGGTCGCCGCCGCTGGCGGTCTTCGGGAAGGCGATGACGTCGCGGATCGAGTCCGCGCCGGCCATCAGCGCGGCGATGCGGTCCAGGCCGAACGCGATGCCGCCGTGCGGCGGCGCGCCGTAGCGCAGCGCGTCGAGCAGGAAGCCGAAGCGCCGCTGCGCCTCCTCCTCGCCCATGCCGAGGATCTCCAGCACGCGGCGCTGGACGGCGAGGTCGTTGATGCGGATCGAGCCGCCGCCGAGCTCGGAGCCGTCGACCACGAGGTCGTAGGCGCGCGAGCGCAGGGCGCCCGGGTCGTCGAGGTCGCCCAGCGGCGCGGTGAACGGATGGTGCAGCGGGTCCCAGCGACCCTCGTCGTCGTTGTGCTCGAACATCGGGAAGTCGACGATCCAGACGGGGGCGTGGCCGCGCGCGTGCGGGAGGCCGAGGTGCAGGCGCAGCGTGCCGAGCGCGTCGGCGGCCACCGGCGGCCGGTCGGCGACGGCGAGCAGCAGGTCGCCCTCGGAGGCGGCGAGCCGGCTCGAGATGGCCTGCATCTCGCCGTCGGCCAGGAACTTCGCGACCGGCGAGCGCCACGTCCCGCCGGCCTGGACGAACGCCCACACGAGCCCCTTGGCGCCGCTGCGCTGGGCCATCTCGGTGAGCTCGTCGAGCTCCTTGCGCGGCGTCTCGCGCGGGCCGGCGTTGAAGCCGCGCACGACCCCGCCGGAGTCGAGCACCGAGCGGAAGACCTTGAACTCGGTCGCCGCCAGCGCGTCCGAGACGTCGTGGATCTCCAGGCCGAAGCGCAGGTCCGGCCGGTCGGTGCCGTAGCGGGCCATCGCCTCGTCGTAGGGCATCCGCGGCCACGGGAGCGCGGGCACCTCGAAGCCGCCGATCGCGAACACCCGCGCCATCAGCGTCTCCATGAGCGCGATGACGTCCTCCTCCTCCACGAAGGACATCTCGATGTCGAGCTGGGTGAACTCGGGCTGACGGTCGGCGCGCAGGTCCTCGTCGCGAAAGCAGCGCACGATCTGGAAGTAGCGCTCGAAGCCGCCGATCATCAGCAGCTGCTTGAACAGCTGCGGCGACTGCGGCAGCGCGTACCAGCTCCCGGGCTGCAGCCGCGCCGGAACGAGGAAGTCGCGCGCGCCCTCCGGCGTCGAGCGCGTGAGCATGGGCGTCTCGATCTCGAGGAAGTCGGCGTCGCAGAGCACCGTGCGCATCTCGCGGGTGATCGCGTCGCGCAGGACGATGTTGTCGCGCATGTGCTCGCGGCGCAGGTCGAGCACGCGGTGATGCAGGCGCGTGTTCTCGTCGACCGGGCCGTCCTCGTCGACCGGGAACGGCGGGGTCTCGGCCTGCGCGAGGACGTCCATGCCGGTGACCTGCAGCTCGACCTCGCCGGTCGGCAGGTTCGGATTGACGTTGCCGGCTTCCCGCTCGACGAGAAGGCCGCTGGCCGACAGGACGTGCTCGGAGCGCAGGCGCTCGGCGGCGGCGAACGCCGTGCCCGACGTCTGCGGATGGAAGACGAGCTGGAGGATGCCGGAGCGGTCGCGCAGGTCGATGAAGATGAGGCCGCCGTGGTCGCGGCGGCGGTGCACCCAGCCGGCGACGCGCAGCTGCTCGCCGGCGCGCGACGCGCGCGGCTCGCCGGCCCACGTGTCGCGGTAGCGGTTGGCGGACGGGGCGCGCCTCACAGGCCGGGACCCCGCAGCACGTCGCGGACGACCTCCTCGAGCGCGACCTCGTGCTGCTCGGCGGCCTCCATGTCGCGCAGCTGCGCGTGCTGTCCGTCCTCGTCCACCCAGGCAACGTAGCGTGCGCCGAGCCGGTTGGCGTGCTTGAGCAGGCCCTTGTGGGATCGCCCGCCGAGGTCGATCTGCGCCTGCAGCCCGGCGCGGCGGGCAGCGGCGGCCAGGCCGAACTGGGCCGGCCCGACGGGCGCCGCGACGAGGAGGTCGACCGGCGGCGCGGCGTGCGGCGGCGTCGCGGCGGCCATGAGGATGCGCTCGATGCCGGCCGCCCAGCCCATGCCGGGCGTGGGCGGACCGCCGACCTCCTCGACGAGCCCGTCGTAGCGCCCGCCGCCGCCGAGCGCGGACTGCGCGCCGAGCTCGCTCGAGTGGATCTCGAAGACCGTGCGCTGGTAGTAGTCCAGGCCCCGCACCAGGGTGGGCTCCACCTCGTAGACGACGTCGCCGGCGTCGAGCAGCGCGAGCACGGCGGCGAAGTGCTCGGCGTCGTCTTGGTCGAGGAAGTCGCGCAGCAGCGGCGCCGTGCGCATGACCGCCTGCGTGCCCGGGTGGTCGGCGTCGAACGCGCGCAGCGGGTTGAGGTCGATGCGCTCGCGGACCTCCGGGGAGAGGCGGTCCTCGTGGGCGCGCAGGTGCTCCTGGAGGGCGCCGCGGTACTGCTGGCGCGACGCGAGCTTGCCCAGGCTCGAGACCTTCACGTGCACGCCGCGCGCGCCGAGATCGGCCAGCAGCGTCGTCAGCAGGAGGATCGCCTCGGCGTCGACGGCCGGGTCCTCGGAGCCGATCGCCTCGCAGCCGACCTGCCAGAACTGGCGGAAGCGGCCGGCCTGGGCGCGCTCGTAGCGAAAGAACGGCCCGAGGTACCAGAGCTTCACCGGCTGGGCGAGCTTGTGCATGCCGTGCTCGACGTAGGCGCGGCACACGGCGGCGGTGCCCTCGGGGCGCAGGGTGAGCGAGCGGCCGCCGCCGTCCGCGAAGGTGTACATCTCCTTCTGGACGATGTCGGTGGACTCGCCGACGCCGCGGGCGAACAGCTCGGTGTGCTCGAAGACCGGCGTCTCGACGCGCTCGTAGCCGGCGGCCTCGAGCACCTCGCGGGCGCGGGCCTCCAGCGCGGCGCGGCCCGCGGCCTGCTCGGGCAGCACGTCGTACGTGCCGCGCGGCGCCTGGATCTTCTGGGTCACCGGGTGAGCTCGGCCAGGAACGGGTTCGTGGCGCGCTCGCGGCCGAGCGTGGTCAGCCCCATGTGGCCCGGATGCACGCGCGTCTCGTCGGGCAGCGCGTCCAGCAGCCTCTGGATCGAGGCGGCAAGCGTCGGCCAGTCCGCCCCGGGCAGGTCGGTGCGCCCGACCGAGCCCTCGAACAGCACGTCGCCGGAGAACATCGCGTCCTCGCCGTCGACGACGTAGGTCACGTGGCCGGGGCTGTGGCCGGGCGTGAAGATGACGTTGAGGTCGAGGCCGGCCAGCGCGAGGCGCTCACCGCCGGCCACGGTGTGCTCGGCGTCCCAGTCCTCGAACGGGCCGAAGCCGGGGAAGCGGACGTAGCTGTTGATGTCGGCCAGGATCGGCTTCTCGATCTCGGGGACGTACACGGGCGCGCCGGTGGCCCGGGCGACGGGCGCGACCGCGCCGACGTGGTCGAAGTGCGTGTGGGTGAGCAGGATCGCCTCGACGCGGACGCCGAGCTCGTCGATGACCTTCAGCAGGCGGTCGGGCTCGTCGCCGGGATCGATGAGCACGGCGCGATCGTCGCCCGCGCGGCGCAGCAGGTAGGCGTTCTCCTGCAGCGGGCCGACCGTGAGCATCCGCACGTCGAGCGTCACTTGGCGGGCTCCTGCCCCTTCTGGCGCATCCGGCGCCGGTACAGCCACAGGTCGGTGTAGTAGCCCATCGGGATGTACAGCAGCAGCATGAACGCGCTGACGCCGAGCGCGTTGGCGATCGGCAGCTTGAACAGCAGGATCACCAGCAGCGCGAAGAAGACGACCGCGAGCAGCGCGCGGTTGACCGCGCCGCGCCAGGTCGGCGGCTTGTCGTAGCGGTTCGCGCGCGCCGGACGAGACTTCGCGTCGGACTTCTTCTCGGTGCTGGTCGGCTTGCGCCCGGTGCGCCCGCGCGCCTCGACCATGCCGGCGGCGTTGCCGCGATGCTTCGTGCGCCGGCGCTTCGTCTGGGCCATGGACCTAGGGTATCGGCGCGTGCTGCGCGAGGACCGCTTCGAGGGTCCTTCGGTTGCGGACGGGCAGGTCGTCGGGGAAGCCAGCGAACGCGGCCTGCGGTGGGAGGCCGATGACCTCGGCCTCGGCGACCGGCGCGTGCCGGGCGACCGCCTCGACCACGGTCTTCAGCGGCAGGGCCAGGTGGTCCTCGACGTTCATGCTGACCTGGGCCACGTTGGCGCGCGCGGCGAGGGTGAGCCCGATGGCACGCAGGCCGGGCAGACCGTGGGCGCCGCCCTCGCGGATGTCGGCGGCGATGCGCCTGGCGTCATCGAGCGTCGCGGGCGGCGCCAGCTCGAGGTTGAAGGCGATCAGCGGCGGGCGGGCGGCGACGAGGGTGGCGCCGGCGGTCGGATGGGGCTCGGCCGGGCCGAAGTCGGGTCGCAGCTCGCCGCTGCGCATGCGCTCGGCCAGCGCCTCCAGGCCGCCGCGGCGGATCTCGGCGCGCGTGCGGCCCTCGCCGAGCACGCCGTAGAGGAAGACGGGGATCTGCAGTTCGGCGCCGAGGCGGTCGGCGAGCACGAGCGCCTCGGCGGCGGCGGCGCCGCGCCGGCTCTCGTCGAGGTAGACGATCGGGGCGACGTCGAGCGCGCCGATGTGCGGGTGGATGCCGGGGTGGTCGCGGACGTCGAGCAGGCGCACCGTCTCGCGGGCGCCTGCGACGAGGGCGTCGGAGAGGGTCCCCGACGCGGCGGCGAGCGTGAACACCGAGCGGTGGTGGTCGGGGTCGGAGTGGAGGTCGAGGACGCGGGCGCCGGCGGCGGCGCAGGCGTCGCCGATCGCGGCCAGGACGAGCGGGTCGCGGCCCTCGGAGACGTTGGGGACGGCGATCAACGGCCCGGCGCTCGTCACAGCGCGAACCGGCCGGCGTCGAGGACCTTCGTGCCGTCGAGCGTGAGCGTGGCGTCGAGGACGAGCACGTCGAGGTGGACGGGCACGGAGACGGTGCCGCCGATGCCGGCGCTCGCGCCGAACGCGACATGGACGGAGCCGAGCATCTTCTCGTCCTCGAGGATGTTGCCGGTGAGCCCGGCGCGCTCGTTCGTGCCGACGCCGAGCTCGGCGAGGTTCGTGCCCTGGTCGCCGGCGGCGACGAGGCGGGCGAGCAGCTGCTCGCCCGGCGGACCCTCGGCGGTGGCGAGCCGGCCGTCCTCGAGGGTCAGGCGCGCCGGGGGGTCGGCGAGCCCGATCGCCGCGAGGCTCGAGGCGTAGAGGATGCCCTGGCCGCCGACCGGCGAGATGAAGCCCTCGCCGCACGGGAGGTTGCCGAACGCGCCGCGGGCGGTGAGGTCGCCGTCGTCGGGGCTCGCCTCGCGGCCGGTGAGGTCGAGCGTGAGGTCGGTGCCGTGCGGGCAGGTGATCCGCGCCTCCGACGCGCTGGTGAGGAGGTCCGCGACGGCTCTCGACCGCTGCCCCATGAGGTCGAAGTCCGCCGCCATGAGCCGGGCGAGCATGTCGGCGGTGACGTGCGGCATCGTGGCGCCGCGGGCGCCGGCGTCGCTGGCCGCCTTACGCGCGCGCGTATGGGAGATCGACCACGCGGTGGGCGCGACGAAGACGTCGGCGGCGGCGAGCGCGGCGGCGACCGCCCGCGACGGCTCCTCGCCGTCGGTGGCCCGGGCGGTGGCGACGGTCAGGGTGGCGTCGGCACCCGCTCGTTCGGCCTCGCCGCGCAGCGCGGCGGCGACGTCGGCGGTCGACGCGTCGCCGACGACGACCACCTCCTCGCCGGGCTGCACGGCCAGGCAGCGGTGGATGACGGTCTCGACGGCGCGGGCGAGATCGGTCGGCATCCGCCGGACGCTACCGCGCCGCCCTCGCCGCGTGACGTTCGGTCGCCTGCGCCCGCCGTGCGAGAACTCGCCGCGTCGCGCAGTTGCCGAGCGCGGGGCGCCTATCGCCGCACGCCCGCGAGCGCCTGCAGACGGTCGCGATCGCGCACCAGATCGCCGCACGGGCGATCGCCCGGCCAGCTCGCGGCGCGCAGCCGGTCCTCGAGCTTGGGCGAGACGGCCGTCAGCAGCGCGTCGGCCTCGCCGGCCACCTCGTCCTCGGGCACGTGCAGCACGGTGCGCAAGAAGTGCTCGACGACCCGGCGGCGCCGGCGCACCGCGTCGGCTTGGCGACGGCCGTCGTCGGTCAGGTTCCAGCCGCCCGTCTGCGCGCGCACGATGAAGCCGTCGGCCTCCAGCCGGCGCAGCATCTCGTGGACGGTCGGCGCCGACAGCCCGAGCGACCGCGCGATCGCAGCCCCGGCGACGGAGCTGCCGCCGCGGCCGAGCTTGCCCATCACCTCGAGATAGCGCGCCTCGGCCGGGCTCGGTGGACGGAGCTCGTTCTCCTGCGATTCGGGGGCCTTCTGGCTCATAGCAGCCACTATAACAACAAATTCAAAATAGCTGCGCACTAACCATTGCCCACGAATTGCTAGGCTTTCTCCTGATGGCCGAGACCGCGACCCCCATCAAGGTTCCCGAGGACGCGCTCTGCGCCGCCCTGCGCGAGCGCGGGCAGCGCGTCACGCCCCAGCGGCTCACGATCGCGCGCGTCGTCCGGGAGCTCGACACCCACGTCACGGCCGAGCAGGTGCTCACCGCGGTCTCCGACCGCCTGCCCGGCGTCTCGCTGCCCACCGTCTACGCGACGCTCGAGCTGCTCGAGGAGCTCGGCAGCGTGCGCCGCGTCAGCGCCGGCGGCGGCGCGGTCCTCTACGACCCGCGCACCCACCCGCACCACCACGTCGTCTGCACGCGATGCGGTGCGGTGGCCGACATCGACGCCCCGCTCGACGACGAGGCGGTCATCACCGCCGCCCGCGAAGCCGGCTTCGAGCCCGAGCGCGCGGACACCGTCGTGCAGGGCGTCTGCGCGCTGTGCCGCCGCTGAGCGGCGGCGTCGGCTACACGCCCGTCACCACGGCGATGCGCCCCGCCTCGACGGCCGCCTGCAGCGCGTTGTAGTCGCGCTCGTTGCGTTCGGCGTAGGCCTGCGAGAACGCCAGGATCGCCTGGTCGAACGTGTCGCTCGACCCCAGGTACGCGGCGATCGCCACCCGGTCGCCGGTGCGCGCGTGCGCCCGCGCGAGCGCCCACGCGCACATCCGCCCGTACAGCGCCATCCCGTCGGGGAGCATGTCCTCGATCTCCGCCGAGGCCTTGCCGTCCTTGAGCTGGCGGCCGTAGTACTCGCGGCCGGCGGTGAGCCAGCCCAGGAAGATGTCGCTGGCGGCCTGCATCAGGCGCTGGCCCACGACGACACGCTGGCCGGGGGTGTCGAACTCGGCCGGGCCGAGGTGCTCCTCGAGCACGGACGCCTGGGCCTCCTTGATCTGCAGGAACAGCGGCTCATCGCCGACCGGGCCGATGAGCAGCGCGATCCACGTCGCGGTGCCGACGCTGCCCACCCCGACGACCTTGCGCGCGAAGTCGACGAGGCGAAACTGCTCGACCAGCCGGCGGCGCTCCATCGGCAGCGACTCGCAATAGACCTCCAGCAGCCGCTGCAGCTCGCCGAGCATCGCCTCGCGCTCCGCCCCGTCGGCCATCGCGTCGAGCGGCACGATGAGCGGCGACTGGTCGATGATGCGCGGCTCGCCGCCCTCGACGTGCGTGAGCTTGGCCATCGCCGACACGCTGTTCTTCCTGCGCGCCTTGGCCAGCGTCTCGCGCGTGCGCCGGGCCGCGCGGGGTCGCAGCTCGTCGGCGTGCTCCTCGAGCGCCGACTCGATCTCGAACCGCGCGTACCAGACCTCGAGGTTGCCCATGCCGGCGAACTCGCCCATCGTCTTGCGGTACTGGGCGATGCAGTCGAGCACGACCTGCCGCTGGTCGCGCCGGCGGAAGCCGTTGTCCTGCGCGGCGATCATCAGGCTCGCGGCCAGGCGCTTGACGTCCCACTCCCACGGGCCGGGCAGGGTCTCGTCGAAGTCGTTGAGGTCGAACACCAGCCGGCGGTCGGGCGCGGCGAACACGCCGAAGTTCGACAGGTGCGCGTCCCCGCAGCACTGGACCGTCAGGTCGGTCCGGGGCGTCGCGGCCAGATCGGCGGCCATGATCGCCGCGCTTCCGCGGTAGAACGCGAACGGCGAGGCGAGCATGCGGCCGTAGCGGATCGGCACCAGGTCGGGCAGACGCGTGAGCGCCTGACGCTCGAGGATCTCGATCGGGTCGGCGCGGTCGGGGACCGATGGCAGCTCGGCGTGGCTCGAGCGCGGCGTCGCCGCCCGGGCCGCCTTGCCGCGAGCGACGCGGTCGGCCACCGTCGCATGGGGGCTGGATGCTGAGGTCGTCGTGAGGGTCATGAGCTGTTCCTGGACCGACCTTCCCACATCAGGCGCTCCGCGTGTGCGGCCGGCGGGCGCCGACCGCCAACCCGCGCGGACAGCTGACGTCTTCGCGACTCCTCGAGCGGCCGAACGTGGTCAGCTTCGACCGCGATTTCGCGAAGTTTCCCGGCCTGCGCTGGCGCCATCCGCTCGGCTGAGGGGCCCGGGCCCAGCAGCCGCACATCGCTAGACTTCCGCGACCCCGCCGGAGTAGCTCAGTCGGTTAGAGCAGCGGAATCATAATCCGCGTGTCGGGGGTTCGAGTCCCTCCTCCGGCATTAGGCGAACGTCCCATTCACACGGGCGATTCGGGCATTTGCGCCCCACGGACGAAGCACCCGGAGGCCTGTCGTGTGAACGGAACTGCGAACAACACGACGCCCCCACGAGCGGTGGCGGCATGCCGACCCTGAGCCCGCAGGCCATCGCGAAGGCTCGGCGGCTCGTCGACAAGGGGCGCGTGCGCGAGATCACGCCGGCTCGCACGCTTCGGTCGAAGGCGACCACGGTACCTACGTGGTCCTCGCGGCTGACGGAGCCGCCACGTGCACCTGCCCCGCCTATGGGCCGTACTCGCACGCCGAAGCCGTGCTCACGCTGGCCGGGGATCCCCAGCCGACGAGATCAAGGGCGACGGCGGGCCTGGCGATACGTCCGGGCCGCGGCTGCTCACGGCCAGCTACCGGGCTGTCTCGCGCCCAACGCGAACGTGGACGGCCTGACGATCGTGCGCACGAGCCTGGGCAAGCCGCGATGGATCGGCGCGGAGCGCGCCAACCAGATGCCCTACGCCAGCGAGCTGGCCCCGTACGGCCTCTTCCACATCGACGATCCCGACGAGTTCGACCGCCTCTATCGCGACCGACTCGACCGCATCGGCGTCGTCAGGGTCGCCCGGGTTCCGGGAGATCAGCGACGCCCACGGCGGCCGCCCGCTGGTGCTGTGCTGCTTCGAGCAGGACCGCGCCGACTGCCACCGCGGCACGTTCACCGACTGGTGGGAGCAGCGGACCGGAATCGAGGTCCCCGAGCTGAGGACCGAGCAGCGATGAGGCGATGCGAGGCAAACGACCGCCCGCGGCCAGCGCTGCCGCGCCCGAGCCAAGCTGGGCGCTCGACGGTGCGCCGCCCACCTGGCGATCCCCACCGGCCCTCGAAGCTCACCCCGAACGTGCAAGCCCGCATCGTGCAGGCAATCGAGGTCGGCAACTACCTCGATACCGCGGCCCGCTACGGCGGCATCGCGCCCGCACGCTGCACGCATGGATGCAGCGCGGGCGCGACGACGCAGAGAACGGGGCCATCACCCCGTTTCGCGAGTTCATGGAGGCGGTCCTGCGTGCGGGCGTCTGAGCCGGGGTCCACGCCGTCGCGATCCTCCGACGAGGGCGACTGGCGCGCCGCTGCGTTCCTGCTCGAACGGCGCTGGCCGGAGCGGTGGGACAGAAGCCTGCGCGTGCGGCACGAGGCGCGCGCCACGGTGCGGGTCGCGCCCGTAGAGATGCCGGACGACGCGGATCGGGTGCGCAGGTCGCCGAGATCCTGCGCGACCTCGGCGTTCTCGATCTCGATCAGTGACGCGGTTGTTCTGTCCCACGGGCGAGCGGATGTGCGCTGCGGCGACGAGGATGTAACCCCGGCAGTCAAATCGCCGGCCCACCTGGGAGGTGGTGGAAGTGATCGTGTCACTCGTGCGCTTCGCATCAGGTCTTTCCGACGATGAGGTCCAAGCGCGCTTCGAGCGCCGCGCCAACCGGTATCGCAGCGTCCCGGGCCTCGTGGAGAAGCTCTACCTGCGGTACCGGGACACCGGCGAGCACGGCGCCGCGTACGTCTGGGAGTCCGAGCAGGCGCTCAATGACTTCCGCGAGTCGGACCTCGGCCGCTCGATCGGGAACGCCTACCAGGTCGACGGCGGGCCGCGATCGGAGCTGGCTGACGTGCGACTGGTCGTGCGCAATCCGGTAGCGGCGTTCGGCGAGTAGGCGCGTGTCGGGCTCGGCGCCGGGCATGCCCTACGCCGCCCAGCGACGAGCCGCCCGCCATTCGTCGTCGTTCTCTGCGAGTAGGTCCGCCGAGAGGGCGGGCACATTGGTCGCCGTGGGCGTCACGCGCGGCCAGGCGCGCTCTCGAAGCCATCGCGCGCCCACCCCAGCGCCTCGCGCCAGTCCGCGGAGTCTCGGCCGCCACCGGCGGCACGAAGCGCCTCCCGGCCATGCTTCGTCGAACGACTGACCCTCGGACCGGGCGACCGCAAGCCGCTCACGCAGGGCAACGCCTGACAGGCATTCCCGCCGTTCCCGGCCCCTATCGAGGCCCTTCCCATCCCCACAACCCGACCACGGGTCGGGCACGCCCGATACGCGAACTCGTGCAGATTCCGTCTTGCCGACGTCCACATAGCCCGCCGCCTCCAGCCGGATGACTGCCTCGGGCACTCCGCTCGGCATAGGCTCGGCGAAGAGGATTCGAGCCCTAGTACTGCTCCGTTAGGTTGTTGGAGGAGTTTGCGGTTTGCAGGCGAATCTCTTGTTCGACGGTGCCGTCGTCGAGGGGGGTCAGGATGCGGTCGGTGTCGGGGTTGACCGATAGGCAGCTTGCGCGGATGCGTGGGCGGCTTGAGCTGTTCGCCCAGGAGATGTTCGAGCCGATGCGCCGCAAGGATCAGCGTCGTTGGGGCGGCGTGTATTCGCGTGGGCCGATGCTCGATGGCAAGCGCAAGAGCATCGAGCCGATGGCCGCCCGGTGTGGAGGACGGCGACGAGCAGTGCTTGCAGCAGTTCGTCAATCAGTCGCCGTGGGATGCGGTTGCGGTGCGTGAGCGGCTGGCGGTGCGGATGAGTGCGGTGATCGCGCCGGCGGCGTGGGTGGTTGATGACACCGGATTTCCCAAGCAGGGCAAGAAGTCGGTCGGTGTCGGCCGGCAGCACTGCGGAGCGCTTGGGAAGGTCGGCAACTGCCAGATCGGGGTGTCGATCAGCGCGGTCAAGGCGCAGGCGTCCTGCCCGCTGGACTGGCGGCTGTCTTGCCTGAGGCGTGGGATCAGGATCCACGCCGGCGGAGTGCCGAGTGCCCGACGACGTGCGCCATGAGCCGAAGTGAAGCTGGCGCTATCGATGATCGACGCAGAGCTGGTCGGCTGGGGCCTTCGGTGGCGCCGCCGGTGCTCGGCGACAGCGCTCGATGGAGACGCGACCGAGTTCCGGTTGCTCGAAGAACGCGATCTGAGCTATGTGCTCGATGTCAAGGCCACGACCTCAGCGATCACGGAATCGACGGTCCCCGAGCGGCCCGAATACGGCGGGCGCGCCAGGCCGCCCAAGGCACGCTACTGGCGCCTGTTCAGCACCCTGGCCGCATTGCCACCGAGGCCGGCGAGGCTTGCGAGCAGATCACGTGGCGCGAAGGGACCCGCGGCCAGATGACCTCACGCTTCTGCCGCGATCCGTGTTCGGCCAGCCAATATCAAGCTCGAAGCGCTGACCTCGACGGGCTGGGCTGCCAGTGTGCGGTGGCTGCTGGCCGAATGGCCTGACGATGACGCCCCAACCGACTACTGGATCAGCAACCTGCCCGACGACACGCCGATCGACCGGCTCGTCGAGATGGCTGCTGCGCTGGCGCGGAGCAGGACTACCGCGAAACCAAAGACTCACTCGGCTCAGACCACTTCGAAGGACGCTCCTGGCCGGGCTGGCACCACCACGTCACCCTCGTCAGCGTCGCCCACGGCTTCCTGACCACGCAGCCTGCGCCGCCTGCAACAGCGGCGGCCGCCTGATCTCCTCCAAGAAATCGTCAGAGAGCGCCAAACGCCTCTGGCCTGCTGGCAGGGAACCTGCCCGACCTTGCCGCAGACGGCTGCCGCCCGACACTCCCCTACCTCCACCCAACCTAACGGAGCAGTACTAGGTTGTAGCAGGCCGGCGGTCTCGAAGACGTCCTTCACCGCCCGCCTGATGCCGTCACCGACCTCCTCCCAATTTTGCGAGACGGATGCTCACCGCGAACCCCCGGACTCCTAGGGCTGCAGCTCGAGCCGAGCATCGTCGATTGCGACTATGGTCATCTTGTCCTCCTCGTGGTGTCCGATGCTGTGCAGTCTCGTGGGGAGCTAGACGTCTCACCGATCCATCGACGATCCCTCCGGGTCGATGAGAGAATCGTCGCCGATGGCGAGGGGACCGGGCTTCGATCGTGACGAGGCGCGCCTGCTTGTGGCGCTGCGCGCGGGCGACGAAGCCGCGTTCGCGCAGCTCGTCGACGGCTACGGGCCGACGCTGATGCGCCTCGCGCTCTCGCACGTGCCCAGCCGTGCGGTCGCCGAGGAGGTCGTGCAGGAGACGTGGCTTGCCGTGCTCGACGGCCTCGACCGCTTCGAGGGACGCTCTTCGCTGCGAACCTGGATCGCGAGCATCCTGCTCAACCAGGCCCGCACCCGCGGTGAGCGTGAGCGGCGGACCCTGCCGATCTCGTTCCTGCGCCGCCGCTACGACGAGGGTCGTGCGGAGCCTGCAGGCGATCGCGACCGCTTCCAGGGCCGGCGGGGCGAGCGGCCGGGCTGGTGGGCGGTGCCGCCCGACCGCTGGGAGGAGCCGGACGAGCGGCTGAGCCGGGACGACGCGCGGGCCGTGGTGCTGGGCGCGATCAGGCGCCTGCCGGCGCGCCAGCGCGACGTGATTACCATGCGCGACCTGAGCGGCTGGTCGGCCGAAGAGGCGTGCAACGCCCTCGGCGTCAGCGAGACCAATCAACGGGTTCTCCTGCACCGGGCGCGCTCGAAGGTCCGGGCCGCGCTCGAGGACCACCTGAAAGAGCAGCCCCAGTCGTGAGCACGAGAGCCGGAGAGACGATCACCTGTCGCGAGTTCGTCGAACTCGTCACCGACTACTTGGAGGGACGGCTGCCCGAGTCCGAGTGCGAGCGGTTCGAGGACCACCTCGCGCTCTGTCCGGGCTGCCAGGCCTACGTCGAGCAGATGCGAGCCACCCTGCGGGCGCTCGGCCGGATCCCCGAGGAGTCGATCTCGCCAGCGGCTCGCGAGGAGCTGCTGCATGCCTTCCGCACCTGGAAAGCGACACGCTGACGCTCGTCGCAGCGGGCGGCCCGACGCACGGCCCGTAACGAAACCGCGTCCCGTCCCCACCGACCCCCGACGACATCAGCGACTTTCGAGGGGAGCGGTCATGCGAACTCACCGTGGCGGTGCACTGGCGGTCGCCGTGGCCTGCGCGTCGCTCGCGCTCATCGAATGCGGCGGGGACGATCCCGGAGACGGGGCTCAGGGACCCGACGGGATGACGACGACGATGCGGGCGGACCGCGACCCAGGGCGCGAGCGCGACGTGGGAGGCGATCGCGGCGTGCGGCGCGACGCCGAGCGGCAACGACCAGGAATCACGATCACGACCGCGGGCTCGCAGTTCGGGCGCGTTCTGTTCGATGCCGATCGTCGCGCGACCTACTACTTCGCCAAGGAGACACTTCGCCAAGGAGACGAACGGCAGGAGCGACTGCTACGGAGCCTGCGCCGAGGCCTGGCCGCCGGTGCTCACCGACGGCGAGCCCCGAGCCGGAAGCGGGGCTGGGGCGAGACTCCTGGGAACGACGCGGCGCCATGACGGCACGACCCAGGTGACCTACGCCGGCCGGCCCCTCTACTACTACGTCGACGACCCGCCGGGCCAGCTCCTGTGCCACAACGTCAGCGAGTTCGGCGGCCTCTGGCTCGCGGTGCGACCCTCGGGCGATGCGGTCTCCTGATGCCACCCGGCGGCCACGAAGGGATGAGTCGCGCGTAACGGTTCGGCCACAACCGAGACCAAGTACCTCGAACGTCACGCCCTGGCATCTGCGGGCGCCACCACGAAGGGAGAGACGATGACAGCCAGCCCGGGTCAGCCGACCGTAGAGGAGTTCAAGCAGCGCCAGCGCGCGATCTGGTCGGCAGGCAACTACCAGGACCTCTCGGAACACATCAGCCACGTCGGCGAACGAATCGTTGCCAGCGCAGCAGTCGAGCCGGGCATACGCGCCCTCGACGTCGCCTGCGGCACCGGCAACGCGGCTCTGCCCGCGGCACGAGCCGGCGCGCGCGTGACCGGCCTCGACCTCACGCCCAAGCTGCTCGAGGTCGGACGGGAGAAGGCGGCAGCCTCCGGCGTCGAGATCGAGTGGGTCGAGGGCGACGCCGAGCAACTCCCGTTCGACGACGACAGCTTCGAGCGCGTGTTCTCCACCTTCGGGCACATGTTCGCGCCGCGCCACCGGCAGACGGCGCAGGAGATGGCAAGGGTCTGCCAGCCGGGCGGCACGATCGCGATCTGCTGCTGGACGCCGGAAGGGACCGTCGGCGACGTGTTCGCCGCGAGCGCCGCGTACATGCTGCCGCCGCCCGACTACGCGCAGCCCCCGATCCTGTGGGGCACCGAGGCACACGTCCGAGAGATGTTCCCGCACGCCCAAGAGATCTCGTTCGAGCGCCACTCGGCGACGATCGAATGGGAATCACCGGAGGCGTTTGCCGAGTACTTCTTCGTGCGCTTCGGCCCGCTCGTGACCGCGCGAGAGATGCTCGGCGACCGCTTCGAGGCGCTTGGCGAGGAGCTGCTCGCGATATTCGAGCAGCGAAACGACGCCGACGACGGCAGCCTGCATATGCCGCAGGAGTACCTCCAGTCCGTCATCCGCCTCTAGCTCATCCGGCCAGAGCCCGGACCGCAGCACGAGCAGTACGTCCCTGCCCGGTCGACGACCAGGAGCCGGCCGCGGCCCCGGCGGCCCCAATGCTGCCCGCCGCGCACGAACACGTCCATGTGCACCCCGCTACCCGCCAGACGTCGTTCGCTGCATGGAGGTCCGCCGAGAGGGCGGGCGGATCGGTTGCCGTGGGCGTCTCGCGACGCCAGGCGCGTTCGACGCCATCATGCGCCGACCCCAGCGCCTCGCGCCAAATCGGCGTGGGGCGGCTGCGAGCGCGGCTCGAAGCGCCCACGGCCATGATTCGTCGAGCGTCGCTGGCCCTCGGAGCGGGCGACCGCAAGCGCTGACGCACGGTAGCGGGATGCGGAGGATCATCCCCGGCAGATGAGCGCGGTTCAGGCGTTCGCCGCGGTGCCGCAGCGCACGTGGTCGAGCACGTGCGTGAGCGCTTCGGTGGGCGAGAAGTCGACGTACTCGCAGTCCTCGAGGGCCACCGGCGCGTGGCCGGGGCCCCAGTAGAAGGCCTGGCCGGCTCGTAGACGTGGGCGCCGTGCGTTGTGCGCATTAGGACGCGGCCCTTGATCATGTAGCCCCCGTGCGGGCACGGGGACAGGTCCTCGGGCAGCCCGCACAGGGAGGGGCCGAGGTCGACGCCCTTGGCAAAGCGCGCGAACGCGACGGTGTACTGACCCAGTTCCTTCGCGCGCATCTCGGCGCCCACTCCTTCGATGGCGACGGCGGCGTCTTTCCGGTTGACGGCGATCAGGGCGCTGCTCCTCCGGCGTCTGTCCGCGGTGGGCGCGCCGCGGTCGCGGCCGAAGCCGTGTCGCTCCGGCGAGAACCATGCTCCGCGGCGGGCGTTCCTCAGTCGTTCCCTGATGGGCGGGCGAGCGCGGCGCAGCGGGCGGCGTCTAGCGGCTGGCCCCACATATCGAAGCCGTCGGTGGCGGCGCGGAAGTGCGACCGCGCGCGGGCGAGGTCGCCCGTCGCCTGCACCACCCAGCCGCGGGCTCGCCGAGGTAGTCGGCCGCCGCTCGTTCGACCTCGGCTAGGCGGCTCGCGGACGTCGCGCGCAGCGCGAGCCACAGCTCGAGGACCTCGTCGCCGGCGAGGCTGTAGCGGACGCTCGTGCCCTCACGCGCGGGCGACGAGCCCCGCGCCGTGTTGACCGTCGACTGTCCGCTCGCGCGGGCGAGCTCGTCGACGGTGCGCGGCGCCTGGGTCAGGAGGTCGAGCAGCCGAGCCTGGTGGCGCTGGCGAACGCTTTGCCCATGACGGCGATCGCCTCGAACAGCGCGGTCTTCTCCGCTCGTGAACTCATCGCGAGGTCAACCCCATGCTCTTCCGTCAGAATGACGGGTCCGGCTCCACCGCGGCGGTTGCGCACCGGCACAGCGTTCACGAGTCGCCGGGCCGATTCTCCTGGCGGCGAGCACGACCCGGCCTGCCGATTCCCCACCAGACGTTGGCTTATCGCAGTTATGCTCGCGGTCATGAAACCCACCGCCACGATGTGGGGGCTCGGGGACTACCACGCATTCGCCAAGGCGACGGTCTGGGAGCTTGGGCCTGTGCTCGTCGAGGCGTGCGGCGTGCGGAGCGGACATCGTGTGCTCGACGTCGCCGCGGGGACCGGGAACGTCGCGATCCGCGCGGCGTTCGCGGGTGCGAGCGTCGTCGCGGTCGACGCCGAGGCCGCGATGTTCGAGGCGGGCCGGCGGGAGGCGCACGACCAAGGCGTCGAGGTCGAGTGGGTCGAGGCCGACGCGCAGGCGCTGCCGTTCGCCGACGCGTCCTTCGACATCGTGACGTCCGCGATGGGCGTGATCTTCGCCCCCGATCACCAGCGGGCGGCGGACGAGCTCGTGCGCGTGTGCCGGGCCGGTGGCACGATAGGGCTGATCACGTTCACCCCCGGCGGGGCGACGGAGGCGTTCTTCGCCTTGGTCGCCCGGTTCGCCCCGCCGGCCGCGCAGGCAGCGCAGCCGCCTCTGCTGTGGGGCGACGAGAGGCACATCGAGGCGCTGTTCGGCGACCGCGTCAGCTCGCTGCGGTTCGAGCGTCGCGAATACGTCGAGCGCGCGGCAAGCGCGGAGGCGTACGCCGAACTCTTCCATCGCGACTTCGGGCCGTTCGTCGCCATCCGCTCGGGGCTGGACGCCGCAGAGACCGCCAAATTCGACCGCGCGCTGGCCGACATGGCGACCCGTGAGAACCGCGGCCCGGCGGGCGGGCCGGCCGAGTACCCCTACGGCTACGCGCTCATCGTCGCTACCCTCTGACTCGGCTGATGGCGGGCGGCACGCTCCAGCCGGGCGGCGCCGTCGAGCGGGTGCTCGCCGAGAAGACATCCCTGCACACGTGGCTGGCCGCGGCGTTCGAGCTCTCGACCGCCCAGGGGGCCGAGATCACCCAGCGCGTGCGCAACCTCGCGGGCGATGACGCTGTCGACGTGCTCCACATCGTCAAGAAGGGCCGCCACCAGCTCGTGACCACCGACGGCCTCCGGCTGGCCAAGGGAACCAGAGCGCTCGTGCAGGCCATCGAGCGGCCATGAGCCGACTCGACGCGGATGGCCTGCTGGACGAGGCTCGGCGGCTCATCGACCACACGAGCGCCGGAACGGTCTCCGTCTGGCCGCGCTCGGTGGCGCTGCTCGCCCGCCAGGCGCTCGAGCAGACCCTGATGCAGTTCTGGCTGCGTACGGCGCCGGGCGTCGAGCACCTGCCCATGCGCGCCCAGCTCACCTGCCTGCGGGCCTATCTCGCCCCGCCGGCCCTCGCCGCCGACCTCGCGTTCACGTGGCACGCGCTCTCGCGCGCCACCCACCACCATCCATACGAGCTCGACCTGACGCGGGACGAGCTCGCGTCGCTGATCGCCGCGACGCGGCGGCTCGTGAACGCCGAGGGCTTGAGCGACGTCCAGCCGCCCCCGCGCGCCCGAGCGCAATCACGGCCGTAGGAGCCGCGAGCACCCCCACGCTGCGCAACCCGCCGCTGGCACTTGATCCGATGATCGTGCAGCCCAACCGGCCGGTTACATCACCATCACCGAGGTGCTGTAACCTCACAATATGAAGCGCCTCCAGATCATGATCGACGAAGATCTCGACGCCGAACTCGAACGCGAGGCGGCGGTCACCCGCACGAGCAAGGCGGCGCTGATTCGCGCATACGTGCGGGAGCGGCTGCGTCCGCTGCCGCCCCTTCTCGCCGATCCCCTGCGTCGGATGGCGGGATCGGATGACTTCGAGCCGGCTCCTGTGGATGACGTCGTGTACGGATGATCTTCATCGACACCTCGTTCTGGGTGGCCCTACGGAACCGGCGCGACGCTCATCACGATGAGGCGATCGCACTCCTCGAGCGGCATGCAGCGGTGCCGCTCGTCACGAGCAACCACGTCCGCGGCGAGACGTGGACGTTCCTGCGGCGGCGCGCCGGACACGGGGCCGCTGTCGACTTCCTCGACGCCGTACGGAGCTCGCCACGCCTCGAGGTGATGTTCGCCGACGGCAGCATCGAGGATCAGGCGCTGCGCTGGCTTCGGCGCCACGACGAGCGCGAGTACTCCTTCGTCGACGCGACGAGCTTCGCGCTCATGCGCGCCCGGCGCATCCGCGACGCGCTCGCCTTCGACGGCGACTTCGCCGCAGCGGGGTTCATCGAGTTGCGCCCCTGAGGCCCACGACGCCTGACGGGGTCAGACGAGCCGGTCGAAGGCCAGCCCGCTCTCGGGCTCGCCGGCGCCGGGCAGCACCTCGCGCCCGACCCAGGCGTGCAGCGAGCCGTCGACCCAGCGGGCGACGTGCCAGCGCCGGTGGACGGTCAGGCCCTCGCGCGGCAGCGCCTCCTCGCGCAACGCGACGATCTCCTGGGCGAGCCGTCCCGCCGGCTGCGCGGTCGGCGCCGCGGCCAGCGCGCCGCGGGCGAGCTCGAGGCCGCCGCCCGCGGACGGCTGCGGCACGAGCGGCGTCCATCCGGCCGGGACGGTGGTCTGTACGACGTAGGCGCGCACCGCCGGCGCGACGGCGCGCGGGTCGGTTGCGACCGGCCCGCCGTCGACGACCGTCGCGTCACCGCGGGCGTCGGCCACCACGCGCTCGATCGCCCACGCCAGGTTGGCCTGCTCGTCGCGGGCCAGGCGCAGGTCCTCGACCGGGTCCCCGACCAGCTCGGCCCCGGCGCTGGGGACGACGAGCACGAGCGGCAGCGCCTGCGTGTCGTCGTCGCCGCTGGCGACGCGGAACATGCGCCAGCGCGGGCCGTCCGCCGGCCCGGCGTCGACCGGCTCGATCTCGGTCTCGCGCCCGAACGTGTCCAGCACGCGCAGCTGCGCGACCGTCGCCACCGCGCCGACCGCGATGGGCAGCGGAATGACCTGCCAGTCGTCGGCGCCGCCCAGCGCGAACTCGATGAGCAGCATCCGCCCCAGGTCCGTCGGATCGACGTCGACCCGGCCGAAGCTGACCGCCGCGTCCTCGAACTGCCAGAAGCGCGTCGCCGGCATCCCGGCGTAGCGGGCCAGCCGCGGGACCGCCGTGATCGTCGCCGCGGTGCCGCCCGCGCCGGAGCCCAGCGAGGCCTGGGGCGCGGCGTCGAACGTCCACCAGTCCAGCGGCTCGCCGCGCTCGCCGTCGGCCACGAGGGTCGGCGCATCCGCCGCCTGCATGCTGAACGCGTGCTCCTGGGTGTCGATCCGCCACGAGAGCGGCGCGCGAGCCGGCACGAGCGCGTCGAAGCGGTCGCGCCAGGCGGTCAGCAGCGCCTTCAGCGGCGCGTCCGCCGCCGCGATCTCGGCGTCGAGCAGCCCGCGCAGGGTCAACGCGTCGAGGACGCGGCCGCCGAGGACGGCGACCAGCCCGGCCGCGGCGGGGTCGTCGAGGCCAGCGGCGCGCCGCGGTCAGGCGCTGCGCGTCGGCCGCGCGACCCGCGGCGGTCAGCGCGCGCACGAGGTCGCGCGAGCTGGGCGCGCAGGCGCAGGTCGGGCTCGCCGTGCTCGCGCTCGATCCGGGGCTCGATCGGCGTCCCCGGCCCCACCTTCTCGGCGGCGACGCTCGGATCGGCGCCGGGCGTGCTGGCCCGGAAGCGGTCCACCGATGCGCCTGGTTGACGGTGAGCGTGGCGATCGTCGGCGTCCCGCCGTCGACGGCGGCGAACTCCCCAGCTGCCATTAGCGCCCCAGCGTCCACAGCGGGTCGTGGACGCGGGCCTCCAGCCCGGGCCCGGGATCGGCGCTGCGCGTGCGGATCTCCAGGCGGGTCCAGGTGGTGACCGAGGGCATCTCGCTACGCCTCCGCCAGGCCGGAGAAGTTCGTGGAGATCGTCTCCCCGCCGGGTTGAAGGCGAACTGCAGCGCGGGCAGCAGCTGCGTCGTGGCTTCCAGCGCCTCGGCCGGGACCGCGCGCATGCGGGCGGCGTCGAGCGTCTCGGCCAGGACCGCCTCGAGGCTCGCCGTCGACCACGGCGCGGCGCGGTCGGGCGGCACGGCGATCAGGCAGGCCTGCGGCGGCTCGGACGCCGGGCGCTCGAGGTGGAAGGCGACGCCCGCGGTCTCCTGCCGGTTGGGCACCGGCTCGACCCAGGCGTCGACGAGCAGTCCGGCGGCCGGCTTGGGCAGCCTCGCGCCGGCGGGGAGGTGGACGAGCGCGACGTGGCGCGGCTCGGTCAGCGCGGCGGCGTCGTCGATCAGGGACGGCTCGCTCGCGACGTGGGGCAGCTGCGCGAGCGCGAGCGCGGACGGGCGGCCGAGGCGCCTCGTCGCACAGCAGGAGGTCGCTGAGCGCGCCGGTGGCCGCGCGGGCGCGGCCGACCTGGATCCAGCCAGCCGATCGCGGGGGCCGGCTGCGGCGCGTCGCGCCATTGCACCTGACCGGTGGGCAGAGGGCCGAACAGCGCGAACGGCTCGTCGAGCAGTGCGCCGAGGATCGCGGACGGGTCGGTCGCGGCCGCCGCGGCGACGGCCCGCGTGCGGGCGACCGCCAGGGCCCGGTCGGCCCGCGCCCGCAGCGTCGGGCGGCTCGCCGGCGGGCGCCAGGCAGTCCGGGATGCCGAAGCGGGCGAGCGCGACGAGCGCACCGGCCAGATCGCCGTCCGCGGCGCCGGCGGCCGTGGCGATCGCCGCGTCGAGCATCTGCGCGGCGGCGTGGGCGCGCCCAGCTCGCGGCAGCGTCGACATCGACGTCGGCGTGGGCGGAGGTCGCCGTCGACGGGTCGGCAGCGGTCGCCCCGGCGTCAGCGGACGCTCCGGCGTCAGCGGTCGCCCCGGCGTCAGCGGACGCTCCGGCGTCAGCGGTCGCCCCGGCGCCAGCGGTCGCCCCGGCGTCGCCGGCAGCCGTCGGCGCGTCCGCGTCGAGGTCGGTGCCCGTCGCCGGGCGCGCGGCGACGAGCACCCGGCGCAACGTCCGCGCCAGTTCGAGCGCAGCGAGCGGCGCCTGCGCGAGCACGGGCGCCGCCTCGTCGGGGATGGCCGCGGGCGGCGCGACCGCGCGCACGAGCCAGCCGTCCAGCGCGCCCGGCCGCCCGGACTCGTAGACGACGTCCAGCGGCGCCAGACCGGTATCGGCCAGCGTGCCCTCGGCCCGGGCGACGACCCCGCCCTGTGCCGTGCGCCACTCGACGGCGAACGTCGCGTCGTGCGCGGGCCCGAGCACGCGCGCCGCCCACGCGTCGGCCACCGGCTCGGCGGCGGCGCGGACGCTGTCGGGCGTGTGGGGCCAGGTGCCGGACGGCCGCCGCGCGTGCGGCGGCAGGGCGACCAGCAGCGACACGGCGTGATGGACGGCGCCGCGCGGGGTGCGCGTGACGGCGAGCTCGGGCGGCGGCTGCTCGCCGCGGCCGAGCGCGTCGAACAGCGCGCCGGCGCGCACGGGGTTGCCGGCCACGACCTGGTGGACGCCCTCGGCCAGCGTCAGGTCGCCGACGGCGTCGAGCGTGTCCAGTAGCGGCGTCACGAGCGCGCGGTTGCCGTCCAGCGCGAAGCCGGGCAGGTCGTGGGCGTCGCGCCAGCGCTGGGCGATCAGCAGGCCGTCGACGGCGCCGCCGTCGGGCGCCGGCGCGTAGCCGCACAGTCCCTCGATGAGCGCGTCGAGCTGAGCGTCGTGCAGCGCCCGCTCGAGGTGCTCGCCCAGCAGCGCACCGAGCGAGCGTCCGGCGCGCACGCCGGCCAGCAGCCGCAGGGCGCGCCGCACCCGCCGCGAGCTGAGGTCGACGGCGAGGGTCCCCGGCGGCTCGCCCTCCAGGCGCCGGGCCCGGTAGCCGTTGCGCAGCACGACGGCGGTCGTCGCGTGCCCCAGCGATGGAGCGGCGATCCAGCCCTCGCTGGCCGGCGCCTCGCTGCGCGGCGTCAGCCCCTCGACCCAGCCGAACGCGCCGACCCGCACACCGGTCGGCGCGCCCGCCCGCAGCGCGACCAGCCGCTGGCTGGCGATGGCGGTGATCCACGCATCGAGGCGGTGCGCGGCCAGGTCCAGCGACGCTGTCAGGTGGCGTTCGAGCACCGCGGGCGGTTGGGCGGCCAGCGTGGCCAGCGCGGCCTGCAGCTCGGTCAGCGCCGGGCTCGTGCCCGGGGTGAGCTTGAGCGGCTCGGCTCCGCCGAAGCCCAGCAGCTCGCCCTCGGGCGCGGCCTGGCCGGCGGCGTCGGCGAACGCACGGCCCGTGGCGTGGCGAGCGAGCACGTCGAGCAGGGCTGCGGGCTGCGGCACCGGCGGCGGCGCGGTGCTGATGACCGGCGGTGCCGCCAGGTCGATGGTGCTCAGCCAGGTCAGGAACGCCGGGGTCGTCTCGGCCACGTAGGGCGTGCGCAGCGCGTAGGCGTCGGGCGCGTACGCCGCCTTGGCGACCGTCGGCACCCAGGCGAGGCCGGCGGTGGCCTGCGCGCGCTGGCTGAGCACGTTGCGCGCCTGCAGCCACTGCGGCCACGACTGGATGCCCACGTAGCGCAGCAGGTTGGCGGCGTACAGCGGACCGATCAGCGTCCGCGCCCACAGCGACGCTGCAGTCGGGCCGTTGCGCAGCACCTCGAGCAGGTCGTCGGGGCCGCCGTCGGCGGTGGGCAGCCCGGCGGCCGCCGCTAGTGGAGCCGTCCGGAAGTCTTCTGGGTTATGTGAAGGAGGCTGGTCGGGCGCGGCGAACTGGTGGTCGTGCCTCGTAGGAGCCGCTACGTGATTGAGTTGAGCGCTGACGAGCGCGCCGAGCTCGAGCGTCGTGCGCGCGAGGTCCGGCGCCGTGGCGGGATGTGCAGCGCGCGCGGATGATCCTGTACGCGGCCGAGGGGATGGCGGACATCGAGATCGCCGCGCGCCTGGACTGCCACGCCGACAGCGTCAGCCACCGAAGACGACGATTCTGCGCCAAGCGCTTGGATGGACTGCAGGACAGGCCGCGGTCGGGTCGGCCGGGTCGGTTTTCCCCCGGAGCAGGTCGCCGAGGTCGTCGCGGTGGCGTGCGAGCTGCCTCTCAAGCACGACCGACCGCTCGGGCGCTTCTCGCGCACTGAGCTGCACCGGCTGGTGATCGAGCAGGGCGTCACCGAGGCGTCGGCCTCGACGATCTGGCGCTGGCTGCACGACCGCTCGCTGAAACCCTGGCAGCAGCGGTCGTGGATCTTCCCGCGCGACCCGGACTTCCAGCCCAAGGCGGGCCGCGTGCTCGACCTCTACGCACGGCGGTTTGAGGGGCGTCTGCTTCATCCCGGCGAGTACGTGATCTGCGCCGATGAGAAGTCTCAGCTGCAGGCGCTCGCACGTCGCCACGAGACCGTGGCGCCGGTGCCGGGTTGCGTGCCAAGCTTCGTCCCGAGACCCGTTCGCGCGTCGCCAAGAGCTGGTCGAGGCTGCGCGGCGGTGCGCGGCTTCGGCGAGTTGACCGTCGATGACGTGTGCGTTGAGGCGGGCATGAGCAAGGGTGCCTTCTATGGGTACTTCGAGCACAAGCAGGATCTGCTGCTGGCATTGCTCGACAACGACGCCACCACACTCGGCGATGAGCTGGTACGGATTACGAGCGGGAGCGCGTCTGGAGCCGAGCAGGTCCGGCAGTTCGTGCAGGCGATGCTCGCGCGCGGCGCAGGCAGCGCGCGCGTGCAGGTGCGAGCCGACCTGTGGTCGGAGCTGTTGACCGAGCCGGCAGTGCGCCGGCGGCTGGCAGAGGTGACGCAGCGGCGGCGTGCGCTCGTGGATCGAGGAAACCGTCGCGTCGGGCGAGTTGACCGACATCCCGGCGAACGCGCTGGCGTCGATCCTGCTCTGCTCGCGCTCGCGGACGGGTTGATGCTCCACCGCGCGCTTGACTCAAGCGCGTTTCAATGGCGCAACATCAGTCGGGCGATGAATGTGCTATTTGCCGGCACGGCATCGAGGCGGGGTGACGGTACGACCATGCGTCCTGTCGGCGAGGAGGTCACGCCCACGGAGCGCCTGACCATGAAGCGCCGGTACGCTCGGCGCCCGCATCCGACGGTGCTAGGCGGTGGCGGCGCTGGGTTGGTCGCGGCCGCCTTCCGATGCATGGTCCTGCGCGGCGGTCGACATGGCTGAGCGCGCCGACTGCGGCCAGCGAGCCAATCCGGTGGGCACGTCAGTCTGAAGCAGTCATGCCTGCCGCGCCACCACCGTCCGATCCCCTCCACGTGGTCCAGGACCAGCGTATCGCCGACGACCTCTGTACCGACGAGCGGCGCGGCCCGGACGCCGGCCTGACCGGCCGGGAGGCGGCGGCGCGGCTGCAGCGCTACGGCCCCAATGCGCTGCCGGAGAAGCGGCGCAGCGTGGCGTGGGAGCTGTTGTCGCACTTCTGGCAGCCGATCGCGTGGATGATCGAGTTGGCGCTGGTGCTCACGGCCGTGACCGCGCGGTGGACGGACTTCGGGGTGATCCTGGCATTGCTGTTGCTCAACGGGCTCGTCGGCTTTTGGGAGGAGCATCAGGCAGCGAGCGCGATCGAGACGCTCAGATCACGGCTTGCCATGCGGGCGCGGGCGCTGCGCGACGGCGGGTGGCGAACGCTGCCAGCCGAGCAGCTGGTGCCCGGCGACCTCATCAGCCTCCAGCGCGGCGACGTGGTCCCCGCCGACGCGACGATCCGGGCCGGTACCGCGGAGACCGACGAGTCAGCGCTCACGGGCGAGTCGCTGCCGGTCGAAAAGCGGCCGGGGGATGGGCTGTTCTCGGGCACAGTGGTCGCGCGGGGTGCGCCGCGGGCACGCGTCCTGGCCACCGGTCCGGCGACCGAGTTCGGGCGGACCGCGGCGCTCGCGGCGACAAACCCACCCGCGAGCCACTTCCAGCGGGCGATCTTCGCGATCGGGCGCGACCTGATCGTGCTCGCGCTGGTGCTGGTCGGGGTGATCGTCGTCGTCTCGCTGCTGCGGGGCACCGGGGTGACCGAGACGCTCGAGTTCGCGCTGGTGATCACGATCGCGGCGATCCCGGTCGCGCTGCCGGCGGTGCTCTCGGTGACGATGGCGGTCGGCGCCCGCCATCTCGCCGTGCACGAGGCGGTGGTGAGCCACCTGCCGGCGGTGGAGGAGATGTCCGGCGTCGACGTGCTCTGCTGCGACAAGACCGGGACGCTCACCAAGAACCAGCTCGCGATCGTCGACGTCGTCGTCATCGGCGAGGACATGCAGCGACAAGCGGTGCTGCGCGATGCGGCGCTCACGATCGAGCCCGGCGGCGACGATCCAGTCGACGGTGCGGTCATCGCGGCGCTCGGCGGACCACCCGAGGGCGTCGAGATCCTCGACCTCGAGCCGTTCGACGCCGAGCGCAAGCGCGCGGTGGCCCACGTCCGCGATGTCGACGGATCCTGCTTCCGGGTCGCCAAAGGCGCCGTGCAGGCGATCGCCGATCTCTGCGGCGCGCCCGGCGGCGCCGGCGAGCGCGCTCTGGCGATCACGCGGCAACTCGCCATGAAGGGCTGTCGCGCGCTGGCCGTCGCGCGCAAGGACAACGGCCACTGGCGGGCGACCGGTGTGCTCGCGATCCAGGACCCGCCGCGCGAGGACTCACGCGAGACGCTCGACCAAGCACGCCGGCTCGGCGTGACCGTCAAGATGGCGACGGGCGACCGCATCGAGATCGCCCGCCAGATCGGTGCCGAGGTCGGGATCGGCTCCCACATGCTCGATTCGGCCGATCTCGGCAAGCTCGCGAACGAGACGCTCGGGACGGCCGTCGAGGGGGCGGACGGGTTCGCGCAGGTCGTGCCCGCCGACAAGTACCGAATCGTCGAGGCGCTGCAGGCGCAGGGCCACATCGTCGGCATGACCGGTGACGGCGTCAACGACGCGCCCGCGCTCAAGCGCGCGGACGCCGGTATCGCCGTCTCCGGCGCAACCGACGCCGCCCGGGCCGCCGCCGACATCGTGCTGCTGGCGCCCGGGCTGTCGGTGATCGTCGAGGCGATCCATCGCGCGCGCGAGGTGTTCCGGCGGATGACCAACTACGCCACCTACCGGATCACCGAGACGATCCGGGTCGTCCTGTTCGTCACCGTCGCGATCATCGCGTTCGACTTCTTTCCGGTGGCGCCGACGCAGATCGTGCTGCTGGCGATCCTCAACGACGCCGCCATCCTCACCATCGCCTACGATCATGTCGAGTCCTCCTCCCGCCCCGAGCGCTGGGACCTGCACGAGGTACTCGCTATCGCGAGCGTGCTCGGGGTCGGCGGCGTGATCTCCTCGTTCGTCCTGGTCGCGCTTGCCATCGGACCATTGCACCTCGCGCACGCCGAGGTACAGACGCTCATGTACCTCAAGCTCTCGATCGCCGGGCATTTGACGATGTTCGTCGCCCGCACCCGTCGACGCATGTGGTGCAGGCCCCACCCCGCCCGCCTGCTGGTCATCGCCGTGATCGGCACCCAGATCCTCGCCACGGCGATCGCCGCCTCGGGCCTGCTGATGACACCGCTGCGTTGGCCGCTGATCCCGCTCGCTTGGGGTTACGCGCTCATCTGGATGCTGCTGCTCGACCAGCTCAAGCTTGTCGCCTACCGAGCGCTCTCGCACTAGTGCATCCATGCAGCGCCGGCGCCGCCGCCTGCCCCAGCGGACACGGCCTGGACGAGCGATCGGGGATCTGGCATGCTGAATACATGGCTCGACGTCGCGAGACGTGATGGCTGGCTGCGTCGTCTGTGGCGTTGATGATTCCAGCGGCGCGCGCAAGGCCGCGCACGTGGCGGATCGCCTTGCCGGCGATCTCGGTGCTCGGCTCGTGCTGGTGCACGCCGCCCCGATCGCCCCCTCCGTCATGTATGGAGTGCCGTTCGACAACGACACGTTCCAGCGCGAGGTGTCGGAGGAAGCCACGCGACTGCTCGCGGACATCGCCGGTCAATGCCGCTCATCGCAGATCGCGCAGCGCGCGGAGCTGGGGTCGCCTGTCGAGGTGCTGGCCCGGGTGCTCGAGGAGGAGCACGCCGACCTCCTCGTCGTAGGTAGCCGCGGTCGCGGCGCCATGCGGTCGGTGCTGCTGGGCAGCGTCGCACACGAGATGCTCGCGCTCTCGCCTTGCCCGGTCGTGGTCGTCTCTCCTCATGTCGTGAGCTGACCAGGGCGCGGTCTACCCACGCATCCGCCGAGATCCTCGCCGGCGCGACCGTCAGCTGCCATCGTCCGTCGGGGCTGGCGGACGAGGCGGTCAGTCGCGCAACGGCGCGGCCGCGAATTCGGCCATCCCGCTTGTGAAGGGGACGCTTGCGCGAAAGCCGAGGCGCGCGGCAACGCGATCGGCCGACGCGAACACGTGACGTACGTCGCCGGCCCGGAACGCGCCGGTGACGCGCGGCTCGGGCGCACCGAACGTCGCCGCGAGCGCGCTCGCCATCTCGAGCACCGTTCGCGGCCGGCCGCTCGCGACGTTCAGCGGCCCGGGAACCGGTTCGTGCGCAGTCAAGGCGAGGACGTTCGCTGCCGCCACGTCCCGGACGTGGATGAAGTCGCGTAGCTGCGCGCCGTCCTCGAAGACCTCGGGAGCGCGGCCCGCCGCAACCGCGCTGCGGAAGATCGACGCGACCCCTGCGTACGGCGTATCGCGCGGCATCCGCGGCCCGTAGACATTGTGATAGCGCAGCGCGATGACCGTCACCTCCGGCCGCTCGCGGGCCAGGCAGGCGAGCAGGTGCTCCTGGTGGACCTTCGTCGCCGCGTAGATCGAACGAGGATCAAGCGGCGCGTCCTCGGTGACCGGCTCCGGCGCGAGCGGCGCGCCGCACGCCGGGCACGCCGGGTCGAACCGACCCTCGGCGAGCGCGCCGAGCGATCGAGGCGGCGCGCCCATCGCACCGTGGCGGCCGCAGCGGTAGCGGCCGTCGCCGTAGACCACCATGCTCGACGCCAGCACGACGCGCCCTCCGAAGCGGCGGTCGGCCAGCGCGCGCAGCAGGGCCCCCGTCGCGACATCGTTGTGACCGACGTACTCCGTCACATCGCCGACGTCGATCCCGAGCCCGACCATCCCCGCCTGGTGGCAGACGGCGTCGATGCCGTTCACCGCGTCGCGAGCAACGTCTGGGTCGCGCAGATCGGCGACGCGATGCTCGGCGGCCGGATTGCCGTACGCCGGAGGCGCGCGGTGCGCGCCGGGCAGCAGGCAGTCGACCGACAGCACGTCGTGGCCGTCGGCGACGAGCGCGTCGACGACGTGCGAGCCGATGAAGCCGGCACCGCCGGTCACGAGGATCCGCATGACCGGCGACGGTACGGCAGCGACGCCGCGGGGCCGGCTCCCCGCGCCCCGAGTTCTCCGTCCTGTAATGGTGCAAGCGCCGATCCGGACGTACCGTAGGCGCCCATGGTCGACGTCATCGTCCCCGTGCTCGACGAGGCGAGGGCCCTGCCGTGGGTGCTCGAGCGCATGCCCCCGGGCCACCGGCCGATCGTGATCGACAACGGGTCGGTCGACGAGTCGGCCCGAGTCGCGCGCGAGCACGGCGCGACGGTCGTTGAGGAGCCCGAGCGCGGCTTCGGTGCGGCGTGCGCCGCGGGGCTCGCGGCGGCGTCGGCCCCAGTGGTCTGCTTCATGGACGGCGACGCCTCGCTCGACCCCGCCCAGCTGCCGCGCGTCAGCGTTCCGGTCGCGACCGGAGCGGCCGACCTCGTCCTCGGAGCCCGCCGCGCCCAGCACGGCGCGTGGCCGGCGGCCGGCCGGATCGCCAATCGCGCGCTGACCGCGGAGCTGCGCCGGCGTGGCGGGCCGCGGCTGCGCGACCTCGGGCCGATGCGCGCCGCCCGCCGGGAGGCGCTGCTCGCGCTCGCCCTGCGGGACCGCCGTTTCGGCTACCCGCTCGAGATGGTCGTCGCCGCGCATCGCGCGGGCTGGCGGATCGCCGAGTGCGAGGTCGGCTATCTGCCCCGCACGGGGCGATCGAAGGTGACCGGGACCGTGACCGGCTTCGCGCGCACCGTCCGCGACATGGCGGCGGTCCTCGGGTGATGGCGATCGCCGTGATCGCCAAGGCACCGGTCGCCGGGCTGGTCAAGACGCGCCTGTGCCCGCCGTGCACGCCGCGCCAGGCCGCGGCGATCGCCGCGGCCGCGCTGCGCGACACGCTCGCGTCGGTCCGCCGCGTCCCGACGGCACGGCGCGTCGTCGTGCTCGACGGCGAGCCGGGGTCGTGGCTCGGACCGGGGATCGAGACGATCCCTCAGCGCGGGAAAGGCTCGACGAGCGCCTGGCCGCCGCGTTCGCGGACCTCGGCGGGCCGGCGCTCGTGGTCGGCATGGACACGCCGCAGGTCCGGCCCGAGCTGCTGGCGCACGGGCTGGCACGGCTGTCCCGTGCGCCGGCGGTGATCGGACCGGCGCTCGACGGCGGCTACTGGGCGATCGGGCTGCGCAAGCCCGATGAGCGCGCGCTGCTCGGCGTGCCGATGAGCCGGGCGAGCACATGCGCGCATCAGCTCGCCCGGCTGCGCGATCTCGGGCTGGAAGCCGTCGTCCTGCCCACGCTGCGCGATGTCGACACGGCGGCCGACGCCGCGGCCGTCGCGCCGACGCTCGGCTCCGCATCGGCGTTCCGCACCGCGGTGGCCGCCGCCGGCCTGCGGGAGCGGATCGCGTGAGCCTTGCGGCATCGCGTCCGGGCACGGTGTTCGCCCGCGCGCTGCACGAGCCCGACGGCTACACCCTCACGGTCGCCGGTGGCGGCCGGCACGCGATCCCGTTCGACCGCTGGCTCGGTCCCGCGACCGGCGCCGACGAACGCGTCCTGCACCGCGCTCGCGGCCCGGTGCTCGACGTCGGCTGCGGACCGGGCCGCCACGTGCATGCGCTCGCCCGCCGCGGCGTGCTCGCGCTCGGCGTCGACGTGTCCGCGAGTGCCGTGCGGCTCGCCCGCGAGCGGGGGGCCCGAGCGCACGAGGCGTCGATCTTCCGCGCGATCCCCGGCGAGGGCACGTGGGCGTGCGCACTGCTGCTCGACGGCAACCTCGGCATCGGCGGGCATCCCGCCAGGCTGCTGCGGCGGATCCGCGAGTTGCTCGCGCCCCCCGGGTTCGTGCTCGTGGAGACCGAGTCGCGCGGCGTCGCCACCCGGCGGGTCCGGGCCTGGCTCGACGGCCCGGCCGGGACGAGCGCGCCGTTCGCCTGGGCGTTCGTCGGCGCCGACGGCCTCGGCGACGTGGCGCGGGCGGCCGGGCTGCACGTCGCCGATGCCTGGACCGACGACGGACGATGGTTCGCCCAGCTGCACTGACCCGGCGTCCCGCGCCGCCGGGCCCGTTCCAGCCCGGGTTCTGGCGCAGCCCGCTGCGCGGCCCGTGGCTGACCGCCCTGCTCGGCCTGGCGCTCCTGGTCCTGCTCGCGATCGTGATCGCCACCGGGTTCCTCTCCCACGCGGCGTACAACCCGGACCTCGGCGCGAACGCGATCGTCGATCGCGGCCGCGACCTGCCGCTGCTCTCGTTCGGCTGGCCGACGCGTCCGGTGTGGCTCTACGCCGCGACCCAGGGCCTGCACGTGACGGTCGGCATCGTCGCCGTGCCGCTGCTGCTGGCGAAGCTGTGGTCGGTGATCCCGAAGCTGTGGGCGTGGCCGCCGGTCGCCTCGCCCGCGCAGGGCCTCGAGCGGCTGACGCTCGTCGCGCTGGTCGGCAGCGCGGCGTTCCAGTTCGCCACCGGGATCGTCAACGCGCAGCTCTGGTACCCGTTCCACTTCGGGTTCGTCCGCGCCCACTACTTCGGCGCGGTCATCTTCACCGCGGCGCTGCTGCTGCACGTCGCCGTGAAGGTGCCGGTCATGCGCGAGGCGGCGCGCACCCGCCGGGCGATCATGCCTGCGGCCCGGCCTCCGCACGCCTCGGCGCCCGACGGCACGATCAGCCGGCGCGGGCTGTTCGGACTGGTCGCCGGCGCGATGGGCGCGCTGGTCGTCGTCACTGCCGGCCAGTCGACCGGCGGGCCGCTGCGCCGGATCGCCGTGCTCGCCCCGCGCGGCGGCGACGACAACGACTTCCCGGTCAACATAACCGCGGCGACGGCGGGCATCGCCCCGGCCCGGACCGGGACGGCGTGGCGCCTGCGGATCGCCGGCGCGCGCACGGAGCAGCTCGATCGAGACGAGCTGCTGGCCCTGGCGCAGACGTCGGCGAGCCTGCCGATCGCCTGCGTCGAGGGCTGGTCGACGACGCAGCGCTGGAGCGGCGTGCGGCTTGCCGACCTCGCGGCGCGCGCGGGCCGGCCCGATGCGACATCGGTGCGCGTGCGCTCGCTGCAGAAGCGCGGGAAGTTCGCCCAGGTCACGCTCAGCGGCGACCAGCTGCGCGACCCGCGCTCACTCCTCGCCCTGCGGGTCAACGGCGCCGACCTGTCGCTCGACCACGGCTTCCCGGCACGGGTCATCGTGCCGGCCGCCCCGGGCGTGCACTGCACGAAGTGGGTCGCGGCGCTGGAGTTCGCGGCGTGACGGCCTGGCTGCGCGCGCACTACGGGGCGTCGCCCGGACATCTGCTCGGCCACCTCGCCGTCCTGGCGGTGGTCGGCTACGCGCTCTGGGCGCTGCTGCCCGGCGGCGGGACCGCCCGCGCGATCAACCTGCTCGCCTGGCTGCTGCTGGGCGCGGTCCTCCACGACCTCGTCGCCCTGCCGCTGTACTCGCTCGCCGACCGGGCGGCGCAACGGGCCACGCGGCGCCGCCCGCGGCTGCTCAACCACCTGCGAGTCCCAGCGGCGATCAGCGCGACGCTGCTGCTCGTCTCCTTCCCGCTGATCCTGGTCAGGGCGGACGCGAGCTATGTCCGGGCGACCGGCCGTCACGTCGAGGGCTACGCGCGCAGCTGGCTGTTGATCACCGCCGGACTGTTCGCCGCATCCGCGCTGCTGTACGTGGTGCGCTCACGGCGCGATCGCCTGCACGACGCCGGCGGACCGTCCGGCGATCAGCGCCGTCCCGGTGCCGGAGTCGACCGCGATCGCGTCCGGCTGCCGGACCGCCGGCCAGCGCGCTGAGGGGAACGGCAGCGCGTGCGCCGGAGCCTCGACGACCTCGTTGCGCCGCGTGAGCGTGATCCACAGCTGCTCGCGTACCGGGTCGACCGCGATGGCGTACGGCGCGCCGGCCAAGAACACCCGCCGCACGAGCTCCAGCGCCGGCCGGACGACGAACACGAGCAGCGCGTCGCCCTCCGTGTCGGTCACGTACAGGCGCCCGCCGTGGGCGGCGATCTGCGCGGGGCCGATGCCGGCGCCGGCGCGGGCCAGGCGGCGGCCGCTGCGCGCGTCGACGATGTCGAGCACGCGCTCGCGACGGCGCAGGATCGCGACCCGGCGGCCGCCGTCGATCGCCACGCGGTCGCGCGGTCCGGTGGGCATCCGCACGGTGTCCGCCGGCACCACACGGCCCGCGGGCGCGGCCTGCAGCGGCGGCGAGGCCGCAGGCCGCGCGGGCGGCGGCAGCTGGTCGCGCGAGAGCGTCCCGCACCCCGGGAGCGCGGCGGACGCGAGGATCGCCGCGACGGCGCGACGCGCTGGTATCCAACGCCGCGACGCAGGCGCGCCGGCCGCGCCGCGGCCGACGCGCGAACCGTCAGGGACACGGTGCGCGCTCACGCGGCCGAGCATGGCAGCGCGGAGATGACGATTCGGTGAACGCGGTCGCCGCCCCCGTCCGCGCCGCCCGAGCCGTCGCGCTGCCCGCCCTGGCCGCCGCCGCGGCCGCCGTCGTGATCGCGACCGGGCTGACCGTCCACGCGACGACCGGCCGGCTCGGCACGGCACTGCCGCCGTTCGTCAGCTCGTTCGGCATCCGGCTGAACGCGTGGGCGGCGGTCGCGCTCGTCCTGTTCACCGCCGCGCCGCTCGTCCTCCCCCGGCTGCTCGCGACTCCCCGCTCCCGGCCGGCGTTCGCCGCCGCCGCGTTGGCCGCGGCGCTCGCGCTTGGCCTCGCGCTCAACGCCATGCGCAACGGCCCGGCGGCCTGGAGCGCGATCTTCGACACCGGGGCCGGCGGGTCGTTCGAGGCCAAGAACGAGTACCTCCCGGCGCTGCCCGCGGTCGAGCCCGGCGTGCACTACCTGCTCGACCGCTTCGCGCTGCTCATCCCGTCCCTGCCGTCGAACGCCTCCGCCCATCCGCCCGGCCTGCTGATCGTCTTGCACGTGGCCGGGATCGAGTCGGCCGGCGCGATGGCGGCGCTGTGCATCGCCGCCGCCGCGGCGCTCGCGCCGCTGAGCTACACCCTGTCGCTAACCGTGAGCGGCGACGAGCGCACGGCCCGCGTCGCCGCGCTGCTCGCCGCGCTCAGCCCGGTCGTGCTGCTCTTCGGCGTGACGTCGGCGGACGCGCTCTTCGCCGCCGCGGGAACCGCGACCGCCGGGCTGCTCGTGTCGCGGCGCGGTGCGCTGCGCGCCGCGGGGGCCGTCGCGCTCGCCCTGAGCGCGATGCTCTCCTGGGCGCTGCTGGCGATCGGCGCGTACGCCGCCCTGATCGTGTGGCGACGCGACGGCGTGCGCGCCGCGCTCGTCCTGGCCACGGGCTGCGGCGCGGCGGTGCTCGCCCTCCAGCTCGTCCTCACCGTGGCCTACGGCTAAGACGCCCTCCCCGTCCAGCAGCCAACCGAGGGCGTGTACCGCAATTCGCTGGCGCGCATCCGTCCGTACTGGTTCTGGGTGGCGGGCTCGCCCGTCGCCTGGCTGGCGATGCTCGGCGTGCCGATCGCCGCCGCCTGGCTGTGGGCGACCCAGCGGCTGCGGCCTGAAGCCCTGGCGCTCGCCGTCGTGATCGCGATCTCCGCCCTCCTCGGCTTCACGAAAGCCGAGACCGAGCGCATCTGGCTGCCGTACGCGCCGCTGGCCTGCGTCGCCGCCGCGCCGCTGCTGCGTGACCGCGACCTGCGCGCGGCGCTCGCGCTGCTCGCCGCCCAGGCGGTCGTGATCGAGGCGTGCTTCGCCACCATCTGGTGACGCGCGCGCCTGAACATCCGGTGAACTCGGCACCCGCCCGTTGCGCGCGCCGCCGCGTACGACGACCATGGACGCATGGCCGGCCCCGAGCACAGCCGCGGCTCGATCCTCGTCGTCGACGACGAGCCCACGATCGGCGACGTCGTGTCCCGTTACCTCGTGCGAGCGGGCTATCGCGCGCGCGTCGCGGGCGACGGGCCGTCGGCCGTGCAGGCCGCGCTCGACCAGCGGCCCGACCTCGTCGTGCTCGACCTGATGCTGCCGGGCATGGACGGCCTGGAGGTGATGCGCCGCATCCGCTCTGCGCACAGCGGCCGCCCGGCGATCATCCTGCTCACCGCGCGCGGGGAGGAGTCCGACCGCGTCATCGGCCTGCGCCTCGGCGCCGACGACTACGTGGTCAAGCCGTTCTCGCCCGCCGAGCTCGTCGCTCGCGTCGACGCGGTGCTGCGCCGCCTCGACACGACCGGCGAGCCCGACGACGAGCTGGACTTCGGCGCGCTGCGCATCGACCCGGCGGCGCGCCGCGTGCACCTCGACGACGAGGAGGTCGTGCTGACCGCGCGCGAGTTCGACCTGCTCGCCTTCCTCGCCCAGCATCCCGGCCAGGCGTTCACGCGCAGCCAGCTGATGGACCACGTCTGGCGCTACTCGTTCTACTCGGACACCTCGACGGTCACCGTGCACATCCGCCGCCTGCGCTTCAAGCTCGAGCCCGACCCGTCCCAGCCGCGGTACATCGAGACCGTCTGGGGCGTCGGCTACCGGTTCTCGCCATGATCCTGCGCGGCGTGCTTCTCGCGGCGCTGGCGGCGGCCGCGGCGGCGGCACTCACCGCGGCGGTGTACGGCGGCGCGGCGGCCCGCGTCATCGCCGAGATCCTGCTGCCCCTCGGCTGCGCGACCGCGCTGCTCGCCGGGCTGTTCGCGCGCCGCAGCCGCCGGATCGGCTCGCTGACCCGCCAGGTGGCGATCGTCGCGCTTCTCGCCGGCGCGCAGCTCGTCATCGCGGCCTGGCTGTTCATCGACCGGATGTTCGTCTCCCGTCATGACGCGTTCTTCACCGCGCTGCTGGTCGGCTATGCCACGCTCGTCGCCGGATGGGCGGCGTGGGCGCTCGGGCGCCGGGCGGTCGGCGACCTCGACCGGGTACGCGACGTGCTGACGGCCGTCGGCGAGGGCCGCCGCGACGTCCGTAGCGGCGTCGCCGGCCGCGACGAGCTCGCGGCGCTCAGCGCGGACGTCGACGCGATGATCGCCCGTCTCGACGCCGAGGAGACCGCGCGCCGCTCCCTGATCGCCTCGGTCTCCCACGACCTGCGCACGCCGATCACCGCGCTGCAGCTGACGGTCGAGGGTGTCGCCGACGGCGTCTTCGAGCCCGAGCGCCAGCAGGCCGAGCTCGCGCGGATCAAGACCCACGTGCGCGCGCTCAGCGCCCTCATCGACGATCTCTTCGAGCTCAGCCGCCTCGAGAGCGGCGAGATCCGCTGGTCGCTGGAGCGCGTGGAGCTATCGTCGCTGGTCGGCGAGACCGTCGACGCGATGCGCCCCGCGGCCGACGCCGGCGCCGTCGAGGTGCGCGCCGACCTGCCCGCCGCACCCCTCGCCGCCCGCGCGAACCCCGAGCAGCTGCAGCGCGTGCTGTTCAACCTGATCCAGAACGCGATCCGGCACACGCCCGCCGACGGCAGCGTCGTCGTGCGGGTCGAGCCCGGTCGCGGCGGCGAGCTCGAGCTCGAGGTGGCCGACCACGGCGACGGCATCCCGGCCGAGGAGCGCGCGCACGTGTTCGACGCGTTCTTCCGCGGCGGCGGCGCGTCGGCGCGCACCGACGGCTCGGCGGGCCTCGGGCTCGCGATCGCGCGCGCCATCGTCGAGGCTCACGGTGGCCGCATCTGGCTGGCCGACGCGGACCTCGGCACCCGCGTGCGGTTCACGCTTCCGCGTGCGTGAGGGACCATCGCGCCCCGCGCGCCGCGAGCCTGCGGGGATGGGCCCGTCAGGCTCGCGACGAGCTCGCCGACCGGCGCGCGGGCACGCGATCGATCGGGCTGGGCCCATGGGCGATAATCGGGGCATGCGTGGAGTGGGCGAGCTCGAGCGTGGGCGCGCGTATTACGCGCGCCAGGCCTGGCCGGACGCCCGCGATTCGCTCCTGGCGGCGGATCGTCTGTCGCCGCTGGCGGCCGACGACCTGGAGCTGCTGGCCACCGCGGCCTACATGTCCGGTCGCGAGGTCGAGTATCGGGAGGTGCTGGAGCGCGCCCACGGTGCGCATCTTGCGGCGGGCGACGCATTGGCGGCGGTGCGCTGCGCGTTCTGGATCGGCGCCACGCTGGCGCAGAAGGGGGAGATGGGCCGCGCCGGCGGCTGGCTCGGGCGCGCACAGCGGCTGCTGGAGGCAGACGACGCCGAGCGGGTTGAGCGCGGTTACTTGCTGCTGCCGGCCGTGTTTCGGCAGGAGGCCGCTGGCGAGCTGGAGTCGGCTGCGACCACCGCGGGCGAGGCGGCGGCGATCGGCGAGCGCTTCGGCGACGCGGATCTGTTCGCGCTGGCCGCTCATACCCGGGGCCGCCTCCTGATCGGGTGTGGGCATCTGGCGCAGGGCGTGAACCTGTTGGACGAGGCGATGGTCGCGGTCTCGGCCGGCGAGACGTCGCCGGTTGTCTGTGGGATCGTCTACTGCGGGGTGATCTTGGCCTGCCGGGAAGCTCACGAGATCCGCCGCGCCCAGGAATGGACGGCCGCGCTTTCGGGCTGGTGCGAGCGCCAGCCCGATCTCGTCGCTTTCACCGGGCGCTGCCGGGTTCATCGCGCCGAGATCATGCAGCTGCACGGCGCGTGGCCGGAGGCGCTGCAGGAGGCCCAGCGGGCGCGCGAGCGGTGCCTGGAGGGCGAGAATCCTCAAGCGGCCGGCGAGGCCTGTTATCGGCAGGGCGAGATCTGGCGCCTGCGCGGCGAATTGGTGACCGCCGAGGCCGCCTTCCGAGACGCAAGCCGGTACGGACGCGAGCCGCAGCCGGGACTCGCGCTGCTGCGCCTTGCGCAGGGGCGCGTGGACGCCGCCGCGGCGGCGATCCGCCGCACACTGATCGAGACGGCTGCGGCAGGGCGGCGCATCGCGCTGCTGCCCGCTGCGGTCGAGATCCTGCTGGCGGCAGACGCGATCGAAGAGGCTGGGGCCGCGTGTCGTGAGCTCGCGGGGTTCGCCGACGAGAGCCCGACGCCGATGCTCGACGCACTGGCCGCAGGCGCCCTGGGGGCGATCGAGTTGACCGCAGGAGCCGCGCCCTCGGCCCTGGTCGCGCTCCGGCGGGCGTGGGAGCGCTGGCAGGAGCTCGAGGCCGTCTACGAGGCGGCGCGCGTGCGCGTGCGCGTCGCAGAGGCCTGCCGCGCGCTCGGCGACGAGGAGGCGGCCGCGCTCGAGCTCGCCGCGGCGCGCGAGACCCTCGAGCGGCTGGGAGCGGCGACCGAGCTCGCTCGCATCGAGGCGTTCGACCGACCCGCCCGTGGCGTCGACGATCACGGGCTGACCGAGCGCGAGCTCGAGGTCCTGCGTCTGGTCGCCACAGGTGCCAGCAACCGCGAGATCGCCACCAAGCTGGTGATCTCCGAGCACACCGTTGCGCGCCACGTGCAGAACATCTTCGCCAAGCTCAGGGTCTCCTCGCGGACCGCCGCGAGCGCCTTCGCGTTCGAGCGCGATCTGCTCTGATCGGTGGCCGTGGTCATAGATGACCACACCGGCCGCGCGGTGAAGTTGGTCAATCCGCGCGATGCGGCGCGGCCACGGGCGCCGTACGGTCACCGCGATGATCTATCGAGATCCGCGCGGATGGCTGGTCGTGGGCGCAGCGGCGGCGAGCGCGTGTCAACCGCCGCGACCGGTTTCGCAAGCGACTGGCGAAACCGGCGGTTTGCCCCGGGAGAGGAGGCAGCTATGAGCACGATGCCATCGCGGGCAGGCGGGACGTCGTTGCCCGAGGACGCTCGGGCACGGCTGCTGGCCGGGCTTGCGGTCACGGAGCGGCGCCTGGAGCTGGCCGGGATATCGACGGCCGTGCTGGAGGGCGGCGACGGCCCCCCGATCGTGCTCTTGCACGGCCCCGGCGAGTTCGCGGCCAAGTGGTGGCGGGTGATCCCGCAACTCGTCAAGAGCCATCGGGTGGTCGCGCCCGACCTGCCCGCGCACGGGGCGTCAGACGTTCCCGACGAGCCGCTCGACGCCACCCGCGTGCTCGCGTGGCTGGACGACCTGATCTCGCGCAGCTGCCCGTCGGCGCCGGCGCTGGTCGGGCACGTCCTCGGCGGCGCGATCGCGGCCCGCTTCGCGATCGCCCACACCGCCGCGCTCAGCCGGCTTGTGCTCGTGGACACGCTGGGCCTGGCCCGGTTTCGGCCCGCACCACGCTTCGGGCTGACGCTGCTCGCTCTCCAGGCGCGCCCGAGCGAGCGCAGCTACAACCGCTTCATGCGTCACTGCTCGATCGACCTCGACGGCCTGCGCACGCAGATGGGCGAGCGCTGGGAGCCCTACATGTCCTACAGCCTCGACCTCGCCCGCTCGCCGCGTGCGAAGGCGACGCGGAGCCTGATGCGCAGGGTCGGCCTGCCGCCGGTCCCCGCGCAGGACCTGGCGCGCATCACCGTGCCCACGAGCCTGATCTGGGGCCGCCAGGACGAGGCCAACCGCCTGCGGATCGCACAGGCCGCCAGCGAACGCCACGGGTGGCCACTGCGGGTCATCGAGGATTGCGCCGACGACCCCGCCCGCGACCGCCCCGAGGCGTTCCTGCGCGCACTGCACCTGGCGCTGGGCAGAACGATCACCAACGACGAGCGCGAAGGAGACCGAGATGCAAGATGACAAGCAGACGGAGCGCGGCGAGATGCGGCGCGCCAGCCTCGAGATCGCCGAGGCGATCGCTCCCGGCTGGGAGCGCCAGCGAGCGTTCGTCGAGGCAACGGCAATGCCCGTTCAGGAGTGGCTGATCAAGGAGCTGCAGCCGCGGCCGGGTGACACGGTGCTCGAGCTTGCCGCGGGGGCGGGCGACACCGGGTTCGAGGTCGCCGCGATCATCGGCGAGGGCGGCAAGCTGATCTCCAGCGACTTCGCCCCGGCGATGCTCGAGGTGACCCGCCGCCGCGGCGCCGAGCGCGGCGTCGCCAACGTCGCGTACCGCCTGATCGACGCCGAGGCGATCGAGCTCGACACCGACTCGGTCGACCGCGTGCTCTGCCGCTTCGGGTACATGCTGATGACCGACCCCGCCGCCGCACTGGCCGAGACCCGTCGCGTGCTGCGGCCGAGCGGACGGCTGGCGCTCGCGGTCTGGGGCTCGCCGGACCAGAACCCGTTCTTCACCGCGATCGCCAGCAGCCTCGTCGCGGGCGGCCACATGCCGGCGCCGGACCCCACCCAGCCGGGCGTGTTCAACATGGGCAGCGTCGAGCGCACGCGGGGACTGCTCGAGGGGCGGGTTTCGAGGGCGTGCGCGTCGAGGAGGTGCCCGTCCGCTTCGAGGTCCCCGGCATCGACGAGTACGCGCGGTTCGTCGCCGACACGGCCGGGCCGATCGCCATCGTCCTGCGTGGGCTCTCCGAGGCCGAGCACGACACCGTCAAGGTGCGGGCGAGAATCGCGCTCGAACGCTTCGCCCGCCCGTCGGGCTACCAGATCCCAGGCGTCGCCCTCTGCGCGGTCGCCACCTGAACAGGCAGGTGGACGCAGCATCACGCCTCGGAGTCTGATCGCGACCATGCGCGCCTACAGGCTGAGCTGCGACAACCTGCTGTCGGCCGAGGTCGTCACGGCCGACGGGGACCTCCGCACGGCCAGCCGAGACGAGCACCCCGACCTCTTCTGGGCGTTGCGAGGAGGCGGGCGCGGCGTGGGCGTCGTTACGTCGCTCGAATTCGATCTGCATCCGCTCGGGGCCTGAGGTGGCGAGCGCGATCGTCCTCTACCCGTACGAGGAGGCGGAAAGCGTCCTTCGCGCCTGGCGCGCCTACGCGCTGGCCGGTATGGAACGAAGAATGACGTTCTCGCTCCAGCGCCCACCGGCCGCCGCGAGGCGGGCGGCCGGTCGCAGCGGGCTGCTGCCTACGAGGTTGTGGCGATCGCGGGCGGGACGTAGTCCCCGTTCTGCGCGCCCCCGGTCGGGCCGTAGTTGCGCAGCATGACGTTGAAGGGACCGTCGGGGACCGGCAGCCAGTTCGTTTCCGGCACACCGGCCGGCAACGTCGGCGAGAGGTAGATCGAGATCGACCCGTCTCCTCCCTTGACGAGGCCGTCGGTGTAGCTGCCGACCGCGTACTTCCGTGCCGCGTTCGGCACCAGCTCGATCGACTCGGGCAGGTAGGCCGTGAGCGACCAGAAGCGCGTCGTCTGCGGCAGGTTGTCGGCCGGGAACGTCAGCACGTAGCTGTGCGCGGAGCCGTCGAGCGCCACACCGGTCCCGTCCTTGAACGCGTGGTAGTAGGCCGCCGTCGGCAGGCCGTTGCCGACCTGGATGTACTCGGTAATCGACGCGCGGTCGAGGTAGTTGGTCCCCCAGTGCCCGATGTTCGTGAACGAGATCCAGTTGTTCACGTCGGTGTTGTTGAGGTAGTTGTCGTTGAGCGCCGCGTGCGCCGTGCGCGCGCCCGTCGCCAGCGCTGCGCGCACACGCGCGCGCGACCGCTGTCGGAAGATGCGGTCGAAGCGGACGGAGAGCACCCGCTGCCCGGCAGTCGTAGGCCGCCAGCCCCGCGTGTGGACGGCCTTCCGCAGTTGCGTGAGGAACGGGATCGGAGCGTAGGTCAGCAACCCATCCGCCGCCTGCTTGAACGGGAGCGCGAAGAACGCCTCCGAGACGATGTTCGTCGCGCCACCGGAGGGGTTGAGCCGGTACTTGACGAGCGGCTGGATGCGCACGCCGCGGCGGAACAGCTCCGCCTGCGCCGTCGTGTCCTCACCGGTCGACGCGTGCTTGTCGGCGCGGAAGACCCACAGCGAGCGCGTCAGTGGCACGCGCACGAGCGTCGCGCCGGCGATCGCCCTTGTCCCCCGCCAACGCGGCCCGACGAGCTGGTAGGTGACGCTCGGGTCGCCCGCCGACCCGTGCGATGGGACGCTCGTCGTGAAGATGTCGCCGTACAGGTCGAGGTTCAGCAGCGAGTACGACGACGTCGCTCTCGGGACCGTAAGGATCACCGGGCCCTTCGAGAGGTCGACCTCGGCGCTCGCGTAGAGCGTGTCGACGTTGATCGCGACGATCGCGTGGTAGATCGGCGTGACCTGCCGCGGCCCGATCAGGCGGTTGGGCCTCGTCAGTGCCAGTTGCGAGTGGTAGAACCACGCCGGATAGAAGGTCGTGACGTACTGCGACGCCACCTGCCGGATGTCGTTCGACGACGGCGCCGCCTGCGCGCCGGCGGTCGCAAGCGCGAGCGCCGACAGAACACAGCAGAGCAGCAACCCAATACGCCGCATCAACGACGATTTGCGCAGAGCAGACAACGTCACGCCTCCCGGTGAATCGTTGATCGTCGAGCACCGACACGGCCCGCGGGTTTCGACTCTATCGCCAACTTCAGACAACGGACATGCACGGGCCTGCCTTTGCTCGATCTGTGCCGAGCCGAAGCTCGGTGACAGCCGAGCAGTGACGACCGGTCGGTCGAGAGGGGTGCGCTTGACGAGGGAAGCCCTCTCGCTCGGAGAGTCCGCATCCTACGCGCGCCGGGGCACGTCCCGTCGCGTGGTGGACCGGCACGAGAATGCTGGTGGAGTCGCGCTGCGTGATGTCCGGCGGCGTGCCTAGCGTTGCCGGTGTTCCGGGACAGGGGCTCTGGAAGAACGTGGTCAGGCAGGCCGAGCCGTTCTTGTGGGCTTCGAGCCCGTGACCCTATGTGGCCGCCTCTTGCGACGTGCCCGGGTGCGCTGTGAGCGCGAAGTGCGCCACCAGGCGTCGTATGGCCGAGTGGGATGAGAGATCCACGGGCGGCCCATCGCAGCGGGTCGTTGAAGCTGGGGCAGCCCGGCCCTGGAAGCGCAGGGCGTGGATGAGAGCAGCCCGACAACGACGGGACGGGTCGGCACTGCCGGACGGCTGGGTCCGGCAAGCGAGACGGGAAGATGTAGCGAGGGCGAAGCAGTGGCTGAACCCCCTTGAGCGCGGTATCGGCTCCGACCTGGGGTGAACCGCTTGTCGGCGCCGGGTGAAAACTCTTCGACCGGCGCTACCGGTCCACGCTTCAACCGGCCTTGACACCGCTGGCCTCCTCGTCGAAACCGGCCGTCCCCGCACGTCAGGTGGACGATGGACCACTGGATGACCCGATCACGGGACCGCACGCGGTCCGCGGGACGTCCACGCATGTGCGTTCCGGCGTGCAAGCGGGAACTGCACCAATGTGGACTTCCTCGAGTCGACCCTCCATGCCCTCCGGCTGATCGGCGAGCGCGTCGTCGATGTCGATCCGTGGTGGCTGCTGGCCGGAGTCGTGCTGTTCGAGGTCCAGCAAGCGGTGCGGACGCGCGGGTGGTTTCGCATCCTGCGGGCCGCCTACCCTGACGCTGCCGGGCTCCGGGCCCGGGACGTCTGCGCCGCGTATCTTGCCGGCGCCGGCATGAACTCGGTCTTGCCGGCCCGCCTCGGCGACGTGCTGAAGCTATGGCTCGTCCGCCGCCGGGTGCCGGACGGGAAGTGGTCGACGCTCGGCGGCACGTTCGTACCGGAGACGTTGTTCGACGTCATCGCCGGCGGCGTACTGGTGATCTGGGCCTTCTCAGCCGGCCTGCTGCCGCTGCCGGTGACGACGACCGAGCTGCCCACCATCGACGTGTCGCTGATCGGCCGTCATCCGCTCGTTGCCGTCGCGGTCGCGGTCGGGGTCGTCGCCGGCCTGGGCGCATGGTCGCTGCGGCGACGGCGGCTCGGCGTTCTGGTCGCGCGGATCCGGCGCGGCATGGCCATCATGGGCCAGCCACGGACGTACCTCACCGGTGTGGTGCCGTGGCAGGCGCTCGCCCGCGTGATCCGGTTCGTCGCCCTGGCCGCGTGGATGCGCGCCTTCGATCTTCCGGTCACGCCCGCGAGCGTCCTGCTCGTCATGGCCGCGCAGGGCGGCGGCCGGATCATCCCGCTCGCCCCCGCCAGCGCCGGGCTGCGGCTGGCCATGCTGTCCTACGGCTTCGCTCAAGTCACCCGTCAACCGGTCGACATCGCGGCCATCACCGCCTTCCAGGTGGGCGTCGGCGCCGCGCAGCTGATGGGATCGCTCGTCGTCGGTGCCGGCGCGCTGGCCTGGGCGCTCGGCAGCATGTCGCCGGCGGCGGCGATCGAGGCGATCCGGCAGGCCCGCCGGACACATCGGATACATCGCCCGCCGCTAGCATCAGGCGCGCTCCGCAGGACGACCACGCCCGGCGTACGGCCCGCAGGTGCGGGCAGCGACCCACGACGATGACGCGGAACGGAGAAGCCGTGGACCATGCTCTTCATCGAGCACCACGACCGTCGAGTCGTTCACCATCAGGATGACCTCCTAAAGCCGGGCCGCAGCTGCCGAAATCAGCCACTGTCAAGCCCTGCTTAAGCCGCCTCTGCGCGCCCTGCGCCGTGCGACGGGCTGACCGGCGCTGTTAGAGGCGGGCGAGCTCAGGGACGTCGGTCGACTCGCCCCGCTTCTCCGCGACGTACGCGACGTAGTGCAGCGGCTCCCCCGCCACGGACAGGCGGTGGGCGTACCGGCGCTCGACCAGCGGCTGCATCGCGCCGGCGTCGAAGAGGCCGCGGATGAGGTGGCTGAAACCGGAATCGTCGGCCTCGCCGCGCAGGAATCGCTCCTTGATGGTGAAGGCGACGAGTCCGTGGTCAGCCACGTAGTCGAACGCCTGCGCGAATGCCTCGGGAGGAATGTCGCCGAAGCCCAGCGCCGCCACGCTCGTGAGACAGTTGAAGCCGGCCTCGGCGAGTGTCGCGTGGATGTCCGGCTCGGGGTCGGTGAGGTCAGCCACGTGGTAGTCGGCGTACACGCCTGGGCGATCGCGTTCCGCGGCGGCGGCGGCCTCCTCAAGGATGTCGAGGCCCACCACCGATCCGACCCCCATCTCATCGAGCTCCTCCCCAACCATGCCGTTGCCGGCGCCGACGTCAAGCACCAGGAGCTCGGCGGGATCCATGTCGCGGCCGTCGACGACCGACTCGAGCGCGCCTCGCACCACCGCCGGCGACGTGCACCGCAGGCGCTCGTAGAAGAGGTGCTCGTAGAGTCCGGGCACGTCGTAGACCTCGGCATAGTCGTGGAAGCGGATCCGGCGTCGACCCGCATCGGTCTCGAGGACGCACCACTCCATGTCCTGGTCGTCACCGCCCCCGGTCGTGTCCGGCAGGTGCACGGTCATCCCAGCTGGGAGGGCTGTTGTCGCGTCGTCGATGTTCATCCAGCCGATCATTTCGGGGTGACCCTTACGCGACGATGTCCCAGTGGCGCTTCAGGGCGCGTCGGGTACGCCTCCGGACGTCCGCACCGTCCGCCTGCTGACGCCCACCCCCCTTCGCGGCGCCCGCGAGGGTCGTGCGTCACTTCGAGATGCGCGGGTCGGGACCGCAGGACGGTGTCCGGTCGTGAGCGGCCACATACTGGCATCGCCGGTCGGTATCGCATAGACCCAAGCGAGGATCCTCCGGGCGGGCTCGCGCCGCACTGCCCGGTCCCACCTCAGGGCGAGGGGATCGGCCGAGTCGCCAGCCGGCAGCGTCCTGGAGCTGGGTCGGACCTCAGCGCACGATGGGCGCCGGGCCCTCGCTGTCCCCCAGCTCGGCCGGGCGCTCGCCCATCAGCAGCCAGGTTCCGTCGGCGCGCCGCCGCACGATGCCGCGCGCCACCATCTCGCCGAGCATGGTCGTCGTCGCCGGCCGGTGCGCGCCGACGAGCCCGCTCAGCAAGTTGTGCGTCAGCTGAAGTGGGATGACGATGCCGTCGGGCGTGACGCGACCCCAGCGGTCGGCCCGGTACCAGAACATCACGTGCAGCCGCGTCTGCAGTTGCGTCACCTGGCCGACCGCGAGGTGGAAGGCCAGCCAGTGCGCCCGGCACACCGCGCGGTCCATGAGCCAGGACGCGATGGCCGGATAGCGCGCGACCCGGGCTGCGAACGCGGCGTCGAGCACCGCGATGCTCGTCTCCTCCTGAATGACCCAGCGGGCGTCGATGTCCAGCGAGCTGCCGTCCGCAGAGCTCGCCCACGGCCGCAGGAGGTCCCCGCCGCCGAGCAGCTCGACGCATGCGCGACGCTCCACATGCACGCGACGCGCGAGGAGCCCGCCGAGGACGAGGAGACCGAAGTGACCGCCCTGCCCCTGGCGGCGACGTCCGGCGCCCAAGCCCCCGGCCGCAGCCGCAGAACCGCCGCCACGGTGCTGTGCGCAGCGTGCCGACGTTGCCGAGGGTCGACCTCGGCCACCATCTCGGGGAAGAGCTCGGCGACAACGACCGCGGCCACGCCGGACAAGCTACCCGGCACGCGGCCACCCGCGGTACGCCGACGGGCGGCGCAGAACGAGGCGAGCGCCAACTCGGACACCGCGCGCTCGAGCGTCCGCGCCAGGTTGGCCTGCTCCTCGCGGGCCAGGCGCAGGTCCTCGACCGGTGTCCAGCACCCGCAACTGTGCGACCGTCGCCACCGCGATCAGCAGCAGGATGACCAGCCGATCGTCGGCACCGCCCAGGCGAGCTCGATGAGCAGCATCCGCCCCACGTCTGCCGGGTCGACGTCGACCTGGCCGAGGCTGACCGCCGCGTCCTCGAACTGCCAGGAGCGCGTGGCCGGCATCCCGGCCTAGCGACAGCGAGCCAGCCGCGGGACCGCCGTGATCGTCGCCGCAGTGCCGCCCGCGCCGGAGGCCAGCGAGGCCTGGGACGCGGCGTCGAACGGCCACCAGTCCAGCGGCTCGCCGCGCTCGCCGTCGGCCACGAGGGTCGGCGCGCCAGCCGCCTGCATGCTGAACGCGTGCTCCTGGGTCTCGGTCCGCCCCGAGAGCGGCGCGCGAACCGGCAGCGCTCGTCCACTGCGCAGCTCCCGCCGCGCAGGAAGGATTATCGTCGCCGGGCGTCTTGGATGGATGACCTCCCACACCGCCGGGGATTGCCACCGACACCGATGCCGCACCGAGCCGAGGCGTACGACGGGCCCGACGACGCGCAGGCGTTCTGGCTGCGCCTGCCCGGGCGCGGGGAGATCCGGCCGGTGGCGCTGCCGCGGCCGGGCCCGGGCGACGTGGTGGTCCGGACGCTGCGCACCGCCGTCAGCCGGGGCACCGAGCGGCTGGTCTTCCTGGGGCGCGTGCCGCCCAGCCAGTACGCCACGATGCGCGCGCCGTTCCAGGAGGGGAACTTCCCGGGCCCCGTGAAGTACGGCTATCTCAACGTCGGCGCCGTCGAGCACGGCGCGGCGGAGCTGCGCGGGCGCCGGGTCTTCTGCCTCTACCCGCACCAGACCGCCTACGTCGTGCCGGCCCGCGCCGTGGTCGTCGTCCCCGACGACGTGCCCTCGGCGCGGGCGGTGCTGGCCGGGACCGTCGAGACCGCCGTCAACGCCCTGTGGGATGCCGCTCCGCTGATCGGCGACCGCGTGGCCGTCGTCGGCGCCGGGATGGTCGGCTGCTGCGTCGCCCGCCTGCTCGCCCGGTTTCCGGCGATCGAGGTCACGCTCGTCGACGTCGAGGCGTCGCGAGCCGAGGTCGCCGCCGCGCTCGGCGCCCGGTTCGCGCTGCCCGACGGCGCGACCGGCGGGTGCGAGCTGGTCGTGCACACGAGCGCGACGTCAGCCGGGCTGCAGCGCTCGCTCGACCTGCTCGCGCCCGAGGGCACGGTGCTCGACCTCAGCTGGTACGGCGACGCCGAGGTGCGGCTCGCGCTGGGCGGCGCGTTCCACGCCCGCCGTCTCGGGCTGCGCGCCAGCCAGGTCGGGACGGTCTCCCCCGCCCGCAGCGCGCACCGCACGACCGCCGACCGACTGGCGCTCGCGCTCGAGCTGCTGCGCGACCCCGCGTTCGACGTGCTCATCACCGGCGAGTCGCGCTTCGACGAGCTTCCGGCCGTCATGGCGCGGCTGGCCGCCGGCGAGCTGCCGGCGCTCTGCCACACGATCACCTACGACCGGGAGCAGCCGTGTTCAGCGTGACCGTCCGCGACCACATGCTGATCGCCCCCAGCCTCCGGGGCGCGGTGTTCGGCCCCGCGCAGCGCCTGCACGGAGCGACGTACGTCGTCGACGCCACCTTCCGCCGCGCGGCGCTCGACGCCGACGGGATCGTGGTCGACATCGGCCGCGCCGCCGCCGCGCTGCGCGCGGTGGTGGCCGAGCTCGGGTACCGCAACCTCGACGACATCGCGGACCTCGCGGGCATGAACACCACCACGGAGGCGCTCGCGCGGTTCGTGGCCGACCGGCTGGCCGAGCGGGCTCGGGCCGGCGAGCTGGGCGACGGCGCCCGCGAGCTCGACGGGCTGGTCGTGACGCTGCGCGAGTCGCCCGTGGCGTGGGCGAGCTACGAGCGGGCGCTGTGACGGCGGTCGACGTGATCGTCCCCGAGGGCATCGACGACCCGGCGCGGCCCAGCGGCGGCAACGTGTACGACCGCCGCGTCTGCCAAGGGCTCGCGCAGCGCGGCTGGGTGGTGCGCGAGCACGGCGTGCCCGGCGCGTGGCCGCGGGCCGGCGCGGCCGGGCACGATGCCCTGGCCCGCGCCATCCGGCCGATCCCGGACGACGCCGCGGTGCTGCTCGACGGGCTGGTCGCGGCGGCCGCGCCCGGGGTCCTCGTCCCGCACGCGCGCCGGCTGCGCCAGGTCGTGCTGGTGCACATGCCGCTGGGCCACCGCCCGCCGCACGGCGAGGCCGACCCGGTCCGCGCGCGAGGAGGCGGTCCTCGCAGCGGCCGCGGCCGTCGTGACCACCAGCGCCTGGGCCCGCCGCCGGCTGCGGGAGCTGTACGCGCTGCCCGGCGAGCGGGTGCACGTGGCCGCGCCGGGCGTGGACGCCGCCGGCCTGGCCCCGGCGAGGACGGCGGGCACGGCGCTGCTCTGCGTCGCCGCGGTGACGCCGGACAAGGGGCACGACATGCTGCTCGACGCGCTGGCGACCGCAGCCGACCTGCCCTGGCGCTGCACGTGCGTGGGCAGCCTGGACCGTGACCCGGCGTTCGCCGCGCGCGTGCGCCGCCGCGCGCGGGGCCTCGGGCTGGGCGAGCGGGTGGCGTTCCCCGGACCGCGCACCGGGCCGGACCTGGACCGCGCCTACGCCGCCGCCGACCTGCTCGTGCTCGCCTCGCGGGCCGAGACGTACGGCATGGTCGTCACCGAGGCCCTGGCGCGCGGCGTGCCCGTCCTCGCCACCGAGGTCGGCGGGGTGCCCGAGGCGCTCGGTGTCGGGCGCGACGGGACCCGGCCGGGGCTGCTGGTCGCCCCCGGCGACCCGGCGGCCTTCGGCGCCGCGCTGCGCGCCTGGCTCGGCGACGCCGAGCTGCGCGAGCGCCTGCGCCGGGCCGCCCGCGAGCGGCGCGCGACGCTGCGCCCGTGGCCGGCGACCGCATCCGTCCTCGCCCGTGTGCTCGCGGGAGCGCAGCGATGATCGCCGAGCGCGTCAGCGTCAGCGCCGACTGGCTCGCCCTGCGCGAGCCGGCCGACGCCGCGGCGCGCTCGGCCGAGCTGGCCGAGCGCCTCGCGCGGCGTCTGCGGGCAGCCGACGGCGGCGCGGCGGAGCGCCGGCTCGGGCCACGGCGCCTCGAGATCCACGACCTCGGCGGCGGCAGCGGCGCGATGGGGCGCTGGCTCGCGCCGCGGCTGCCCGGCCCGCAGCACTGGGTGATCCACGACCACGACGCCGAGCTCCTGCGGCGGGCCGCCGCCGACCCGCCGGGCCCCGCCGCCGACGGGACGATCGTTACGGTCGAGACCCGCCGGTCCGACGTCGCCCGCCTGACGCTCGACGACCTGGCGGGCGCCCGGCTCATCGTCGCCTCGGCCCTGCTCGACATGCTGACCGCGAGCGAGCTCCACGGGATGCTCGACGCCTGCACCGGCATCGGCTGTCCCGTCCTGCTCGCGCTGACCGTCGTCGGCCGGGTCGACCTGGCGCCGGCCGATCCCCTGGACGCCCGCGTGGGCAGCGCGTTCAACGCCCACCAGCGCCGCACGACGCCCGCGGGCCGCCGGCTGGGCCCGGACGCGGTGCCCGGCGCCGTCGAGCACCTCCGCGGGACGGGCGCCGAGGTCCTGGTCCGCTCGAGCCCCTGGCGCCTCGGCCCCGCCCAGGCCGACCTGACGGCCGAGTGGCTGCGCGGGTGGGTCGCCGCCGCCGGCGAGCAGGAGCCCGCTCTGGCCGCCGACGCCGATACGTACCGGGACCGGCGCTTGGCGCAGGCGGCCGGCGGGGAGCTGGCGGTCACCGTCGGCCATGCCGACCTGCTGGTGGTGCCGTGACGAGCCTGCGCACCTCCAGCCGCCGGTCGGCGTGGCGGTGGGCCCGCCTGGCCGCCACCGCCGCGACGCTCGGCGTCCTCGTCTGGCGCCTGGGCACGGGCCCGTTCCTCGACGGGCTGCGCACCGTCGACGGCCGGGCGCTGGCCGCTGCGACCGCTCTCGCCGCGCTCACCACCGTGTGCTGTGCCTGGCGCTGGCGGATCGTGGCCCGCGGCCTCGGCGTCGAGCTGGCGCTGGGCCCGGCGGTGGCCGCGTACTACCGCTCGATCTTCCTCAACGTTACGCTGCCGGGCGGGGTGCTGGGAGATCTCCACCGCGGGATCAGCCACGGTCGCGACACGCGCGACGTCGGGCGCGGACTGCGCGCGGTGGCCTGGGAGCGCTCGGCCGGCCAGGTCGTGCAGGTCGTCCTCACCGTCGCGGTGCTCCTCGTCGCGCCGTCGCCCGTCCACGCCGCCATGCCGCTGGTGGCCGCCGCGCTCCTGGTGGCGGCGGCCGGGGTCGTGATGGCGGTCCGGATGCGGCCCGCCACCGGCCGCTCGCGCTGGGCCGGGCTGCGCCGCGCCGTCGCACGCGACCTGCGCGACGGGCTGCTCGCGCGGCGGGCGTGGGCGGCCATCGCGCTGCTGTCGGCGCTGGTCGTCGCCGGCCACGCGATGACGTTCCTGATCGCCGCGCGCAGCGCGGGGGCGACCGCGCCGGCCTCCCAGCTGCTCGCGCTGGCCCTGTTCGTGCTCCTCGCCGCCGCGCTGCCCAACGTCGGCGGCTGGGGGCCGCGGGAAGGCGTGACGGCCTGGGCGTTCGCCGCCGCCGGCCTGGGGGCGTCGCTCGGGGTCGCCACCGCGGTGGCCTACGGCGTGATGGTGCTCGTCGCCAGCCTCCCCGGGGCCGTCGTCCTCGTGGCGGCGTGGCGGCGCGGCGCGCGATCGGGGCCGCGGCTTGGCGTGCGCCTGAACGGGGTCCCGCATGCCTGAGCGCCCGTACACCCTGCTGAGCTGCAGCGTCTCGCTCGACGGCTATCTCGGCGACCACCGCCCGCGCCTGGCGCTGTCCAACGACGCCGACTTCGACCGCGTCGACGCGGTGCGCGCCTCGTGCGACGCGATCATGGTCGGCGCGGTCACCGTGCGCACCGACAACCCGCGGCTGCTGGTGCGCTCGCCGGCGCGCCGCGACGCGCGCACCGCCCGCGGGCTCACGCCCACGCCGATGAAGATCACCGTGACCGGTGGGGTCGACCTGGACACGCGCTCGAACTTCTTCACCACCGGCGAGGCCGAGAAGCTCGTCTACACCACCAGCGCGCGGGTGGCCGACGCCCGGGCGCGGCTGGGACCGGTGGCGACGATCGTGGACGGCGGCCCTCGCGTGCGGATGCGCCGGCTCAGCGAGGACCTCGCCGACCGCGGGGTGCAGCGGCTCATGGTCGAGGGCGGCGGGATCGTCCACACCCAGTTCCTGGCCGGCGACCTCGCCGACGAGCTGCAGCTCGTCGTGGCGCCCTTCTTCGTCGGCGACTCGCACGCTCCGCGGTTCGTGAGCGACGGGCGCTTCCCCTGGAACCCCGAGCGGCGCGCGACGCTCGCCGAGGTGCGGCAGATCGGCGACGTCGTGCTGTTGCGCTATGCGCTCTCGCCGCGCTTTCACGACGCCTGACCGGCGCCGGTCAGCCGCGAGGCGGCGCCGGGCCGAACGCGGCGAGGAAGCGGTCGCGGAACGCGCTCATCGGCCACACGGACGCCCCCGGGCTCGGCCGCACGCCGCTCTCCCACCGCCATCCGGCGATCCGCTGCATGACCTTCGGGTCGTGGGCGATGATCGAGATCGGCACGTCGTGCCCGGCGCCGTTGCCGCTGACCTTCGTCGACGGCTGGTGGTCGCCCAGGACGACGAGCACGGTGTCGTCCGTGCCGTAGCGCTGCACGAACGAGAAGAGCATGCGCAGCGCATACTGGATCGAGAGCCCGTAGGCGGCGCGGGCCCGCGCGCTGTCGCCGAAGACGGTGGCGGTCGTGGCCTGCGCGGGCGGGATGCGGCCGAAGATCGACCCGTCGCCGACCTGGTCCCACGGGATCAGCCGGGGGATCCGCGTCCACGGCGTGTGGCTCGAGGTGAGGTCGACCTCCGCGAAGATCGGCGGCCGGTGGCGCCGGGCCAGCTCGAAGCGCTGCAGGGCGAGCATGGTGTACTGGTCGGGCATCGGCGGCAGGCCGAAGCCCGGGCCGCGGTAGCCGAGGTTGCGGCGGTCGTAGACCTTGTCGTAGTGGTAGAAGGTCCGGCCCTGCGGCCAGTCGCGGTGGTCCTGCGGCATGTCGGCGATCGTCCGCCAGCCGGCCCGCTTGAACGCCCGCGTGAGGGTGAGGCGGTCGGTCCCGACGAGCTGGTCGTAGCGTCGCTGGCCGTCGATCCGGACCCCCGACTGCAGGGTGGAGTGCGCCAGCCAGCTGAGGCCGCCGAAGGTCGGCGAGGTCAGGAAGGCGCTGCGCGCGGAGAAGCCGGCCGCCCGCAGCTGCGCGTCGGCCCGGCGCAGCACGGCGTCGACGCCGGGCGAGAACGACGAGCCCTGGATGGCGGTCCTTCCGTAGCTCTCGACGAAGACCAGCAGGACGTCCTTGCCGCGCAGAGCGGTCAGCAGCCGGTCGCCGGGGGTGTCGCGGAAGCGGTCGCGGGCGATCAGGCGGGCGAGGACCGCGTGATCGCGCAGACCGGCCTGCACCGCCTGCACCTCGTCGACGGCGAGCGTGGCGGCGCTCCAGGACGCGGCCGGAGCGCCGACGACGCGCAGGACGGCCCAGACGACGACCAGCGCCGCCGTCGCGCGCAGGGCCCAGTCGCGGTGGCCCGCCGCGGCCCGCGTCACGCGGGTGAGCGCGACCACGGGGATGGCGAGGAGCGCGACGACGAGCACGCCCACGACGGCGGCGACGACATGCGCCTGCGTGGCGCCGATCGCGTCGCCCAGCGTCTCGATGCCGATCCCGACGTAGCCCGAGTCGTCGACGGGCCGAAACGGGCGGTCGAAGGCGGTGAAGAACCCGATGTCGAGGACCTTGACCACGACGAGCAGGCTGAGCACGACGCCCGCGGCCACCACCAGCACGCGGCGCGGACCGGCGGGCAGCACGACGGCCAGGGCGACGACGACGAGCAGCTCGAGCGGCAGCCGCACGAACGCGCCGGGGGTGAAGTGGCTCGGCTGCTGCGGCGCGATCAGGGCGGCCCAGACGACCAGCAGGGCGAGGACCGTGAGCGCCGCGGCGAGGGCGCTGCGCAGCGGTCCCGGCGCGGGCGGATCGCCGGCGGTGTCGCGGACCTGCTCGCGCGTGACGTGGCGGCGGCGCCACAGCCACCACACGCACTCGCCGACCGACGCGGCGAGCGCGACGAGCGCGACGCCGAGGAGCGCCTGCTCGAGCCGCAGGGGCAGGACGCCGGCGGCGGCAACCGTGAGCACGATCGCCTGCGCGGCCGCGACGACCTTGCGCCACCGCCGCGGCGGCAGTGGCGCGCGCATCCACGGCACCAGCCACTCGCCGGCGAGGAACACGTAGCGCGCGGCGCCGATCGCGAGGACCCAGGTCCCGACCTCGGGGGCGACGTAGACGCTGAGGGCGAGGATGAGGAACGCGTCGACCTCGCCGTCGAAGCGGGCGCCCAGCGCCGACGCCGTCCCGGTGCGCCGGGCGACCCAGCCGTCGACCAGGTCCAGCGCGAGGGCGATGGCGGCGAGCGTCACCAGGAGCGCGACCGGCGCGTCCTGCACGAACGAGTCCGCCACGAGCGCGGCGACGCCCACGGCGAGCGTGGCCCGCGCGAGCGTCACCCAGGACGCCGGTCCCAGCCGGTCCTCGGTGGCGCGCGCCAGCACAGCGGCCATCGTCACGGCGCAGACGACGCCGACCGCCCAGCCGGCGGCGCCGAGCCCGACCGTCTGCGTCAGGACGGCCAGGAGCAGGATTTGGGCGGCCAGGCCGATCGCCGCCGCCGCGTGCCTCGTGCGCACGGCGCCGCCCGGGACGTGAGGAGCGCGAGGACGGATCACCGGCTCGCGCCGGCTCGGCTCGGGCCCGCTGCGGGGGCGATGGCGTGGAGGCGAGCAGCGCGATGAGGCAGGACGACCGCGCGCCGTTCGACCAGGCCCTGCATCGCGCGCGCGCGTCCGCGTACGCGGACGGCGAGTACGTCGGGCAGGAGAGCTTCATGACCGCCGGCGAGATCCGCGACCTGGCGGCGCGCGCGGGCGTCGGCCCGGGCGTCAGCGTGCTGGACCTGTGCTGCGGCGTCGCCGGGCCCGGGCGGACGCTCACGCGCGAGCTGGGCTGCGCCTATCTGGGGGTCGACGCCAGCGCCGGTGCCGTGGACATCGCCCGCGAGCGCGCGGGCGATCTGCCGTGTCGGTTCGCGGTCGCGCACGTTCCGCCTCTTCCTCCCGGTCGCTTCGACGTGGTGCTCCTGCTCGAGACGATGCTCGCCTTCGCGGACAAGGACGCCCTGATCCGCGAGATCTTCCCGGCCCTGCGGCCCGGCGGGCGGTTCGCCTTCACGCTGGAGGCGGGGTCGCCGCTGACCGCGGCCGAGCGGGCCGCGATGCCCGACGCCGACACGGTCTGGCTCACGCCGCTCGACGAGATGGTCGCCTCGCTGCAGCGGGCGGGGTTCGTCGTCGCCTGGCAGGACGACCGCAGCCGCGCGCATGGCGCGATGGCGCGGGCGCTGGCCGACGCGTTCGCCGCGCACGCCGACGAGATCGCGGCGGGGATCGGCCGCCGGGCGCTCGACGAGCTGCTCGCGGCGCACCGCCTGTGGATCGAGTGGCTCGACGCGGGACGGGTGCGCAAGCTCGCCCTCGTGGCGCGACGCGCCTGATGGAGCCCGCAGGCCGGCGCGCGAACCGTGCGCGCCCTGTCGCCGGCGCGCCCCTTGACAAGGCTCGTTCGCGCTGCCATGCTCTACACATTCACCACTGTATAGTTGTTAATACGTAACAGTGTGTCTCGCGAAGGAGAGGATCGGCCCATGTCCAGTTCCCAGCGTGTCGTCGTTCTCGGGTCGAGCTTTGCCGGGCTGACCGCGGCGCTCGAGCTGCGCCGCAGGCTCGGCGAGCGCGACGAGATCGTCGTGCTCGATCCCCGCCCGGACTTCACCTTCATCCCGTCGCTGATCTGGGTGCCGTTCGGGGTGCGCGACGCCGCGGACGTGACGTTCCCGCTCGCGCCGCTGTATCGCCGCAAGGGGATCCGGTTCGTCAACGAGGCGGCCGAGACGATCGATACGGCCGGCCACGCGGTCACCACGAGCTCCGGCCAGGAGCTCGGCTACGACAAGCTGCTGGTCGGCACCGGGCCCCGGCTGGCCTTCGAGAAGATCCCCGGCCTCGGCCCGTACGACGGGCACACGCAGTCGGTCTGCAACCTCGACCACGCGCTGCTCGCCCGCGAGGCCTGGGACCGCTTCCTGGAGCAGCCGGGCCCGGTCGTGATCGGGACCGCGCAGGGCGGCTCCTGCTTCGGCGCCTCCTACGAGTTCCTGTTCAACGTCCACCACCGCATCAAGAAGGCGGGCCTCGCCGGCGTGGCGCCGGTGACGTTCATCACCGCCGAGCCGTTTCTCGGTCACTTCGGCCTCGGCGGCGTCGGCCGCTCGGAGGAGATCGTCGGCCGCTTCTTCGACCGGCTCGGGATCGAGGGCATCGCCAACGCCGCGATCAAGGAGGTCCGCGACGGCGAGATCGAGCTCGAGTCCGGCCGCGTCCTCCCGTTCGCGTACTCGATGATCGTTCCCCCCTTCACCGGCGTGGACGCCGTCCGCCACGCGGAGGGATTGGCGAACCCGATGGGCTTCGTGCCGATCGACGAGCAGTTCCGCCACCCCGAGCAGCGCGACGTGTTCGCCGCCGGGGTCGCGATCGCGATCGCCCCACCCGAGCCGACGCCGGTGCCGGCCGGCGTCCCCAAGACCGGGCAGATGACCGAGACGATGGCCAAGGTCGCGGCGCACAACATCGCCGCCGACCTCCACGGCACCGACAACGACCTGCTGCCGCTCGACGACCTCGCCGCGATCTGCGTGCTCGACGCCGGCAACAACGGCGTGATCTTCAAGGCCGATCGCGTCCTCGCCCGCAACGGCGCCGCGAACGGCAAGGCGCCGAGCGCGCACATCACGGCCGGGCCGCACGCCCACTGGGCCAAGCTCGCCTTCGAGCGGATCTTCCTGACCAGCCGCAAGCGTGGCGCGCTCGTGCTCTGACGCCATCCGGATCTGCTGACGTGAGCCCCGTGACCGCACACTCGTCGCGATCATGTCCTGCTGGCGGGGAGACAGACCGAGGCTCATACCTTCAACCCTGGCTTGAGGGTCGCACGTGCAGTTCGGCGCTGACGTGTCGCGGCGCGCGTCGCGTTGCGGGCGCCCGGCGGCTGGTCTGGCCGCTGTGAGCCGTCGCGACCGGCGCGCCCGCGGGCGTCCCGGAGCACGAGTCGGTCTGGCGTCACCTCGATGCTCATCGTCGCCGTTGCAGCAGCGTCACCGCCCTTTTGACGTCGAGTTCCAGCGCCCGCCAGGCGCTGAGCTCCTGGACCGGGCCATGCTGGTCAAGCCCCTCGAGGAGCCGTCGCCGGTGGCTTCCGAAGTCGCGTCGGCACTGGCGGAGTCGCCGCCTGGAAGCACCTGACGCACGCTCCAGCGCTTCGCGCAGCGTCGTCTTTGGATCAGGCACGCTCTCGACGTCGTGGGGGTGTGGCAGACCAAGCGGGTCGGTTCCTCTTGGTCGGCCGGCAACCCGTCTGATCGCCTCCTCGTCGAGCAGCAGCCAACCTCGGTCATGCGGATCGGGACGACGGGTAGGGCGAGGAGACCTGGGCGAACGGTCGTCACGCCATGCGTCGCCTCAGCCCACCACCGAACCAAGCCCGGCGATCTCGCCGGTGCGCGCGAAGCGCCTCCTGCCTAGCGTCGCGGACATGACGACTCACGACAAGGGGCATTCGAATGACCACCTTCCCGTCGCGCCGGCTTGCGCTCGCCGAGCGGGCACCCAGCCCGTACGCCGCCATGCTGGCGCTCGAGGCCTCGGTCGAGCTCGACGGGGGCCTGCGCGAGCTGATCAGGCTGCGCGCCTCGCAGATCAACGGCTGCGCGCTCTGCCTCGACATGCACTGGCAGCACGCGCAGGCCGCCGGCCAGGACGAGCACCACGGGAAGATCCTCGCGCCCGCGATCGATTCGCACGGGGTCGAGCATCGAGGAGCTCCTTCTTCGCGACCTTCAGAAGCGCCGCCAGCGATCGCGGCTGAGGAAGAACCCGTGCCCGCTCCGATTGCGACAGGTGAGGCCCCGCTTGGCCGACTTGCAGCGCAGACCCGCGTTGCGCCAGCGTGTGCCATAGCCCAACGTTCGCGGGTGCTCGTGGTACCCGACGAACGGGCCAGGATCTCCCGCGCAGCGCGGCACGCTCGCCCGGCCGGAGCGAGGCAGGACGATCCGGTCGTGTACGGGGTCTCCCACACGGCAGCGATGTGCGGGCACGGCGGGCTTGAGTCCGGAGCGAACTCCGCACTCCACAAGCGCGTGGGAGCCAGCGCCTGAGTAGCAGATGATGTTCCCCGACGGCATCTTGAAATAGCCCGGCGCACGCGCGGCCGGCTTGCCCGCATCCCCACCGAGCGGGTTCGCGATCCGCTTGGCCCTCCCGGCGATGAGACGGGTGCCGTCCCAGTGCCACAGCCGCGAGCGGGTCCCGCCCGACGGCGCGCACGGCCCGTCGCCCCGGCGATAGACCTGCCAGCGTTCGCGGATGTCGTGGCCGACGGCGGTCATCGGCCAGACGACGTGGTCGACGTGCCCGGGCGGCGTGAGCAACTGCCAGACGCCGCCAGCATCCCGAAAGACGACCCAGCCGAAGTTCGGCGCGCAGACGCCGCGATTGATGGTGACGACCATCGCGTGGCTGCCCGACCCCAGAAACTCGCCGCAGAGGACCGAGACCGGATGTGCGATCTGGGGATCGCCGATCAGATGCAGCGGCGTGGCGGCCGCGAGCGCCGCCGGCTCCGTGCAGGGCGCTCGCGACTGCGCGCGGGCGTCCTGAGCGCAGCCGATCCCCACCGCTGCGGCGACGAGGAGCGCAACGAGCGCCCCTTGTCGATGCCGCCCCAGCCTCACCGTCCCGATCGTCCGACGACTCATGTGGCCCCTTGATCGATGCCGCGGCCAAGCCCACTCTCCCATTTTCGGTGCTGCGCAACAAGGGCCGGGTCGGAGGCGCGCCTCCTGGGCGCTGACACGCGCGCGGGCGCGCGAGCCGAGGTCGTGCCGTCGCGGTGCTACCGCTGCAGTCGGCCACGGCCGGCGGCGGCGTTCGTGCTCGAGCGCTGGTCGCATGGTTCAGCCGTTCCGGCCTGAGACGCGAAACCTGCGAGAGTTCGCCACCTGCGGCCGGCAGATCGCGCGATGCGTGACACCGCAGCGCCGGCTCCGAGATCACTCGGCGTCGAACGGAGGCGGACCGAGGATCTCGACCCCCGTGCGGTCGGCGGCGTCGGCCATCCGTTCGAGGTCAGGCGGGCCGGCGGGAACAGCGGTCAGGTCGAGGGCCGCGGCCGGCTCTCCGGCCAGGCGGAAGAACCGCTCGTGGCCGCCTGGCACCGACAGCGCCAGCACGCGCGCCCGTTCGGAGCCGACGCGGAACGCGTGCGGGACCCCGCGCGGCAGCCACACGACGTCGCCCGCCTGAGCGATGGCCCACGTGCCGTCGCACCAGATCGTCAGCTCGAGTCCGGCCGCGTCCTCCCGTTCGCGTCCGCGATGATCGTCCCACCGTTCACCAGCGTAGACGCCGGCAACGCTCATGCTCTGACGCCGGCCGGATCTGCTGAAGTGGGCGGCCCGTGACCGCGCTCACGCCGTCCGCGAACATCACGCCGCTCAACGATCTCGACCAGTGGGTGCGGGGCAACGGGCTGGAGATCGTGCTGCTGATCCTCGGCGCCGTGCTGATCGGGCGCTTCATCCCGTGGCTGCGCGACCGCTTCACCGCGCGCATCGACCGGCACCACGGCGACTCGCTCGTCCGATCGGAGGCGAGCAAGCACCGCAAGGCGGTCGTGCAGATCGTCGCCTGGGTCGCGCTCGTCGTGCTGTGGACGGTCACCGCCGTGCTCGCGCTCGTCCGCCTCGGGGTTCCCTACGCGAGCCTGGTCGCCCCGCTGGCCGCCGGCGGCGTCGCGCTCGGGCTGGGCGCGCAGCGCCTGGTCGGCGACCTGATCGGCGGCAGCTTCATCATCGCCGAGCGCCAGTACGGGCTCGGGGACCTCGTCGAGATCGCCCCCACCCCCTGACCACCGGGGCCACCGGCACCGTCGAGGAGCTCACGCTGCGCATCACCCGGCTGCGCACCGCCGACGGCGAACGGGTGGTGATCCCCAACGGCCAGATCGTCCAGGTCACGAACCTCTCCAGCGATTGGGCGCGCGCGGTCATCGACATCCCCATCCCCCTGGGCTCCGACGTCACGCGAGCGACCGACATCCTGCGCCAGGTCGGCAGCGACACCTACCAGGACGAGGAGATGCAGCGGCTGCTGCTCGACCCGCCGACCGTCATGGGCGTCGAGAGCTTCGAGGGCGGACAGGTCCAGCTGCGCGTCGTCGCGCGGACGGTGCCGGGCCGCCAGTTCGACGTCGCCCGCAAGCTGCGGGCGCGCATCGCGAGCGCCTTCGGGCGCGAAGGGTTCACGACCAGCGCCGACGCGAGCGCCGCGCCGCCGGCCGCCGACACGTGAGCCGCCGGCGCCTGCCCAAGACGCTGCTCGGCGGCCGGGTGCGAACCTCGACGGTGATCCTGGCCGTCCTGTTCGCCGCGGTGCTGGCCACCTACATCGTCGTGCGCCCGCCGCCGGCGACCGGGCCGAGCAGCCGCGCCGCGCAGGAGCAGCGCCAGCGTGACCGCGAGCAGCGCCAGCGCGAGCGCGAGCAGACGACCACGACGACGACCGCGACCACGCCGCGCACGACGCCCACCCAGACCGCCCCACGGACGACGCCCGCCCAGACCACGCCGCGGACGACGCCGCGCACGACGCCGGCGCCGCCGACCACGCCGTCGACGACCGCGCCGCCGGCCACGCCGAGCGTCCCGCCGACCACCACGGCACCCACGCCGCAGTCGGGCGCGGACGCCACCACCGGCACGACGCCGGCGCCGTAGGACGACCGTGGACCCGGGCTATATTCGGCCGATGCCGCCCGAAACGGGGGTCTTCTCCCCGGTCACCGCTGCGCTAGACGATCTCGCCGCCGGCCGCATGATCGTGCTCGCCTTCGAGGACATGCCCTACGACGTCGGCGAGGTCATCGTCGCCGCCGCGCACGTCACCGCCGAGCATCTGGCGTTCATGGCCCGCCGCGCCGGCGGCACCGCGTACCTCGCCCTGTCGGCCGAGCGCTGCGACGAGCTCGGGCTCGCGCTCATGGGCCGCGACCGGCCCCCCGCGCTGGACGAGCTCGCCTACATGCTCACCATCACCGCGCGCCACGGCGTGACCACCGGCTTCTCGCGCGCGGACCAGGCGCACACGATGCGGGTCGCGGTCGATCCACGGTCGGGCCCGACGGACCTCGTCAGCCCCGGCGAGGTCCGTCCGCTGCGCGCGCGTCGCGGCGGGGTGCTCGAGCGCGCCGGCTTCACCGAGGCCTCCGTCGACCTCACGCGGCTGGCCGGCGTGGCGCCGGGCGCGGTGATCTGCGACGTCAACAACGAGGACGGCAGCACGGCCATGCTCGACGACCTGGTGGCGTTCAGCCGCGAGCACGGGATCAAGCTCGTGTCGGCCACCGACGTGATCGCCCACCGGCGCCGGTTCGACCAGCTCGTCGAGCGCGTCGTCAGCACGGCGATCCCGACGACCTTCGGCGAGTTCACCGCCGTCGGGTACCGGTCGGTGCTCGGCCGCGAGCACCACGTCGCCCTGGTCAAGGGCGACGTGAGCGACGGGCGGGACGTGCTCGTGCGCGTGCACTCCCGCTGCCTGGCGGGCGACGTCTTCCACACGCTGCGCTGCGACTGCGGCACCCAGCTCGATGCCGCGCTGGCCCGCATCCAGGAGGCCGAGCGCGGCGTGCTGCTCTACTTCGTGCCCGAGAGCCGCGGCCTGGATCTGCTCGACGCGCTGCAGGCGGCGGGTGGCGACGCCGAAGACGCGCCGCGCGCCATGCTGCCCGAGCGGACCGAGCTGCGCGAGTACGGGATCGGCGCCCAGATCCTGCGCGACCTGGGCGTGCGCTCGATCCGCCTGCTGACCGACAACCCCAAGCACATCCCCGGGCTGGAGGGCTACGGGCTGACGATCAGCGAGACCGTGCCGATCGGCCGCGCGCCCGACCGGCCCGACGCCGCAGAGCTGCGGGCGCAGGCGCAGCGGACCGGCCTGACCGTCCACCACCAGGGCGTCGACGTCGACCGCTGAGCGCGGCGCTCAGCGGCCGAGCCGCTCGAGCGCCTCGCGCGACGCGCGCTCCCCAGCCGAGATCGCGCCCTCGATCCAGTCGTTCTGCGGCAGGCCGGTCTCCGCTCCGGCCCAGACGATGGGACCGACCGGGGCGCGCAGCGCCGGCCCGACCGTCGACAGCGTGCCGCACGACAGCCCGGCCGCGCAGCCCAGCGACCACGGGTCGCCGGCCCAGCTGAAGACGTAGACCTCGACCGGCGGCGGACCGGCGCCGAAGTAGTAGCCGATCTGCTCGACGAACAGGCGCTTGGCCGCCTCCTCGTCGCCCATGACGTCCGACCAGCGCGCGATGTCGGCGCCGGTGATCGGCGCGAAGCCGATGAGCCGCCCGGCGCCCTCGTCGTCGGGGCCGGTGGCGTCGACCAGCACCCAGACCGGGTCCTGGCCCAGCCCGAGGCCCATGTAGCCCTGCGCGCGCCACCACGGCTCGTCGTAGATGGCCTGGAACTTGATGCCGTGGCCCATGAGGTAGCGGTCCTGCAGGCGGTCGCGGGCCGGCGGCAGCCGCGGCTCCCACTCGATGCGCGAGCAGAGCGCGGGGGCGATCGCCACCACCAGTGCGCTCGCAGCGATCGCGCCGCGATCGGTGTGGACCGTCACGCCGCCGTCGTCGTCGCGGACGACCCGCCGCACAGGCGCCTGCTCGAAGATCCGGCCGCGCAGCGGCTCGGCCACCCGGTTCACCAGCTCGGACGTGCCGCCCAGGAGGCGATGGGTGGTGCCCGCCTCCCAGGTCTCCCACAGGCCCATCGCGTGGATCGTCCACAGGCAGAACAGCAGCGAGAGCTCCTCGAACGCGCCGCCCATGAAGTAGAACTCCGCGGCCAGGCCGGCCCGCGCACCGGGGTCGGACACGTTGGCCTCGATCCACGCCAGCAGCGTCTGGGCGTCCCACTCGCGCGCCCGCGGGGCGTTCCACGGGTCCTCGATCGGCACCTGCAGCGCCAGCTCGTCGAGCGCCTTCGTCGCGGCGTGCAGCGCCGCCGCGCTCTCGGGCGCCTTCTCGTAGGGTAGGCCTCGAGCAGGCGCTCGCCTTCGAAGAAGCGGACGAGCTGGCCCTCGCCGACGCCCATGGGGATGATCGGCACGCCCAGCTCGTCGGCCAGCGCCTTGATCGATCGCATGTGCTCGCCGACCAGCTCGCCGCCGGCCTCCAGCCGGCGTCCCGACGGCGTGACGACGCGCTGGAGGCGCCCGCCGACGCGGTCGCGCGCCTCGACGACGGCCACGTCGACCCCCGCCGCCATCAGGTGACGGGCGGTCACGAGGCCGGAGATGCCGGCGCCGATGACGACGACGTCGGCGCGATCGGGCAGGGCGGGCCGGCTCACGGCTCAGCCGCCCTCGACGAGCGTGTAGATGGTGTCCTGGGCGGGCGCGCCCAGCAGCTCGCCGTACTGCTGGATCGCCGGGCCGGCCTCGGCCATGAACTTGTCGTAGTCCTCCCGGCTGGCGAACTCGTCGAGGTCGAGCACCTCGCCGTCGGTGGCGAACCGGCGGTGGGCGGTCATGTACTTCATGGCCGGGCCCATGATCGCGTCCATCACCTGCGGGTTGTCGGCCTCGACCTTCTGGACCTTCTCGAGCGCGTGCGGGATGCGGACGGTGCAGACGATGGCCATGGGCGGACCTCCTCGTTCGACGGAATCGTGCAGAGTGCTACGTATATCGAACAACACCGCCTCAGGGAAGCCTCGTAGCACCGACCGGCCGATATACGGTCGCACACGACCTCGCAACGGATATCGTTCCCTGTCGTGGCTGAGATCTCGAAGACGGCCGACCAGGCGCTGACCGTCCTGCTGAAGGTCGGCGAGAACGGGCCGATGACCCCGGCCGAGCTGGCGCGCGCGCTCCAGATGAACCGGACGGTCGTGCACCGCCTGCTGTCCACGCTGCACCAGCGGGGGTTCGTCACGCGCCAGGAGAACGGGTACGTGCCCGGCGCCGTCCTGGTGCGCATCGCCGACCGCGTCCAACCCGAGCTGCGGGCCAGCGGCCGCGCGGCGATGCGCGAGCTGGCGCAGGCGGTCGGCGAGACGGCGGTCATGCACATCGCCGACGGGCCCGACGCCGTCGTGCTCGAGCAGGCGGTGCCCGATGCCAACATCGTCCGCGTCGAGCACGAGATCGGCTCGCGCCATCCGCTCCACGAGGGCGCCAGCGGCCGCGCCCTGCTCGCGTTCCTGGGCGCGGCGGCGATCGACCGGGTCCTCGGCGCCGTCGAGAACCCGTCCGGCGTCCGGCGCCAGCTCGAGACGGTGCGCCAGCTCGGCTATGCACTGTCGCACGACGAGCTGCAGCAGGGCGTCCACGGACTCGCCGTCCCCGTGCACGACACGCCGGACCACGCGGTCGCCTCGATCGCCATCCTCGCCCCCACCACGCGCGCGAGCACGCTGCCCGCGCACCTCGACGCGCTGCTGGCCGCCTCGACCGGCCTGTCACGCGTGCTCTACGGCGGCTGAGCGCGGCTCGCGCACCCCCGCCACGACGAACGCCAGCGCGACGAGCGCGACCGCCGCGAGGACGAGGAACGGCGCCCCGTCCGACGCGGCATCGGCGCCGAACGCGCCAAGCGGCGCGCCGAGCGTCTCGCCGCCGGCGAACGTGAGGTTGATCAGCGCCGCCGCGGGTCCGGGGGTCAGGCCGCTGTCCTCGGCGACCTCCGAGAGCAGCGCGATGAGCGGGACGGTGAACAGCGTCACCGCCGCCCCGAAGATGACCACCGTGAGCGCGGCGACCAGGCCCGGCGCGGCCACCAGGCCGAGGCCGATCAGCGCCGGCGCGGTCAGCGCCAGCCCGGCCGCGATCAGCGGGACGCGGCCGACGACGTCCGAGCGCCGCCCCACCACCGGGGCGAGGGCGGCGGCCGCCACCGCACCGACGAGGAACGTCGCGCCCACCGCCACC
>JAWKKD010000021.1:0-74591 GCA_041393435.1 Solirubrobacterales bacterium
TGCGACGAAGCCTAGCGCCGCTCGGGACGGTGGGTGCGTGGGCGCCCGGGCGGCGCCGTGCTCGACGATCCCGGCGAGCCTGCCGCTGCGGTAAGCGTGGGGGATCATCGACGCCGTCGGTACCTTCACCAGCATCGATGGACCTCTCGATCTTCTTCGTCGGCACCGCCGGCTCGGTTCCCACTGCTCGGCGCGGGCTGCCCGCGACGCTGGTTCGCCGTGGCGCCGACCGCATCCTCATCGACTGCGGTGAGGGGACGCAGCGCCAGCTGCTGCGCTCGGTCGGCCTGGCCGACATCACCGACGTCTTCCTGACCCACCTGCACACCGACCACTGGCTCGGGCTGCCGGGGATGCTGAAGTCGTTCGACCTGCGCGACCGCGAGCGCCCGCTCACTGTCCACGGGCCGCCGGGCACGCGGCGCCTGCTCGAGGCGCTGCGGTTCGTGTGGGGGGGCACCGGCTACGAGGTGACGATCGCCGAGCTCGAGCCGATGCAGAGCGTCGGCCGCGACGGCTACGAGATCGCGGCGCTGCCCGTCGAGCACCGCGGGCGCGCGTACGGCTACGCGCTGGTCGAGGCGCCGCGCCCGGGACGGTTCGACGCCGAGCTCGCGGAGCGGCTCGGGGTGCCGCCCGGCCCGGCGTTCGGGGCGCTGCAGCGCGGTGAGGTCATCAACGGCGTCAGGCCCGAGCAGGTCATCGGGCCGCAGCGGGCCGGGCGCAAGATCGTCTTCTCCGGCGACACGCGCCCGTGTGACGTCGTGCGCATCGCCGCCCACCAGGCCGACGTGCTCGTCCACGAGGCGACCTTCATGCGCGAGGACGCCGACCGTGCGCGCCAGACCGGGCACACGACCGCGGCCGACGCGGCGGCGCTCGCCCGCGACGCGGAGGTCTCGCTGCTGGCGCTCACCCACCTCTCGACGCGCTACATCGGGCGCGAGCTGCGCGACGAGGCGCGGGCGATCTTCCCGCGCACCGAGGTTCCGCGCGACTTCGACGCGATCGAGGTCCCGCTGCCCGAGAAGGGCGAGCCCGAGCTGATCCGCTGGAGCGGGGCGCCCGCGGCCGCGCCCGCGCAGGCGGCGCAACCATGAGCCTCGACCCGCGCTGGACCCCCGGCTGGCTGACCCTCGCCATCGCCGGGGCCGCCGGGTTCCTGTTGGGGGTCGTCGTGCTCGTCTTCGCCCGCGGCGTCGTCCACGACCAGGTGCGCACCGAGACGATCCGGCGCACGAAGACCGTCCTGGTCCAGCCGAAGGTGCCCAACGTCGTCGGGCTGAGCGTCGACGAGGCGCGGGCCGCGCTGAACGCCAAGGGCTACGACTCGACCGTCTCGGGCGGCGGGTTCTTCGGGCCGGAGGGCTCGGATATCGTCGCCTAGCAGGACCCGCCGGCCGGCGCGCCGGTCGCCGGCGGCGCGACGATCCACCTGCGCGTGGACTGACGACGCGCGGCAGGGTGGGCGGGCCGGATGCCGCCGGGCGCGGTGCTACTGTCCGGCGCGGTTCCTTTAACTCGGTCCCGTGAGGCCAGGAAGGACGGACAACAGACGTGCCTGACGAGAAGATCGTCCTCGACCGCGACGACATGCGGCGGACGCTCGTGCGCATCGCGCACGAGATCGTGGAGAAGAACGCGCCCCACGAGGGCGACGACGACGGCCTCGCCATCGTCGGCATCCATCGCCGCGGCGCCCATCTCGCCGCCCGCCTCAAGCGCCTGGTCGACGACCTCCTGGAGACCGATGTCCCGCTCGGGGACGGCGACATCTCCTTCTACCGCGACGACGTCGAGAGCCGGCCCGAGGAGCCGGAGGTCCACGCGTCGCACCTGGACTTCGACGTCGACGGGCGCACGGTCGTCGTCGTCGACGACGTCCTCTACACCGGCCGCACCGTCCGCGCCGCCATCGAGGCGCTGTTCGACTACGGCCGTCCCGCGCGCGTGCAGCTCGCCGTCGTCGCCGACCGCGGCCACCGCGAGCTGCCGATCCGCCCCGACTACGTCGGCAAGAACCTCCCCACCTCGCGCGGCGAGCGCGTGAACGTACGCGTCGAGGAGCTCGACGGCGTCGACGAGGTCACCATCTCCACCGTCAACGAGGTGATCGCCTAGCCCATGCCCATGCGCCACTTGCTCTCCATCGACGACCTCGACCGCGGCGCCATCGAGCGGATCCTCGCCCGGGCCGCCTCGTTCGCCGAGGTCTCCGGCCGCGAGATCAAGAAGCTGCCGACGCTGCGCGGCCGCCGCGTCCTCAACCTCTTCTACGAGAACTCGACCCGCACCCGCTCGAGCTTCGAGATCGCGGCCAAGACGCTCAGCGCCGACGTGACGAACTTCAGCCCGAGCGGCTCCAGCGTGGCCAAGGGCGAGTCGCTCAAGGACACCGTCCAGACGCTGAGCGCCTACGACCCGGCGGCGATCGTCGTCCGCCACCCGCACGCCGGCGCGGCGGCGATGGTGTCGCGCTGGACGCCCGCCGCGGTCGTCAACGCCGGCGACGGCAAGCACGAGCACCCGACCCAGGCGCTGCTCGACGTCTACACGCTGCACCGCCGGCTCGGCGCGCTGGACGGCAAGCGCGTCTGGATCGTCGGCGACATCGCGCACTCGCGGGTCGCGCGCTCGGACATCCTCGCGTTCACGAAGATGGGCGCGCACGTGACCGTGTGCGGCCCGCCGACGCTGATCCCGCTCGGCATCGAGGCGCTCGGCGCGACCGTGCGCTACACGCTCGACGACCTGCGCGAGGCCGACGTCGTCTACGCGCTGCGGATGCAGAACGAGCGGATGACCGACGCGTACATCCCGTCGCTGCGCGAGTACGTCGCCCACTACCAGATCAACGGCCGCCGGCTCGGCCCGCGCCAGATCGTCATGCACCCCGGTCCGGTCAACCGGGGGGTGGAGATCGCCGGCGAGGTGGTCGACTCGCCGCAGGCGGTGATCACCGCCCAGGTCGAGGCCGGCGTGGTGGTGCGGATGGCGGTGCTCTACGAGCTGCTGGCCGGCGCGCGCTCCGGTGCCCCCGAGCCGACCGCCCCGGTGCTCGCGTGATGGCCGCCGCGATGCTCACCGGCATGCGCGCGCCCGGCGCGGACCTCGTGATCCGCGGCGCGCACGTGCTGGATCCCCACACGAAGATCGACGGCGTCCACGACGTCGTCGTCCGCGGCGGCGAGATCGCCGCGGTCGCGGCGCCCGGCAGCGCCGAGACACCGCCCGGCGCCGAGGAGGTCGCCGGCGAGGGCCGCCGGCTGTTCCCCGGCTTCGTCGACCCCCACGTCCACCTGCGCACGCCGGGCCACGAGCACAAGGAGCACATCGAGACCGGCACTCGCTCGGCGGCGGCCGGCGGCTACTGCGCCGTCGTCGCGATGCCGAACACCGATCCGGTGCTGGACTCGGCGCCGCTGCTGTCGGCGCTGCGCGACGCGGCGGAGCGCGACGCGCGCGTGCCGGTCGGCTTCATGCCCGCCATCACCCGCGGCCTGCAGGGCACCGAGCTGACCGAGATGGCCGAGCTGCGCGAGCAGGGCGCGGTCGGCTTCACCGACGACGGCAAGCCGGTCGTCAGCGCCGGAATGCTGCGCCGCGCGATGCGCTACCAGAAGCTCTGCGGCGGCGTCTCGCGCTCCACGAGGAGGACCCGACGCTCTCCGGGCGCGGCGTCATGCACGAGGGCGAGGTGGCGGCGCGGCTCGGGCTGGCCGGGATCCCGTCGCTCAGCGAGGCGATCATGGTCGCCCGCGACGCGATGCTCGCCCGCGACGAGGAGGCGCGCACGCACTTCCAGCACCTGAGCGCCTGGCAGTCGGTCGAGGCGCTCGCCGCGGCGAAGGCGGCGGGCGCGCCGGTCTCCGGCGAGGCCTCGCCGCACCACCTGCTGCTCACCGACGAGGCGGTGCTGAGCCTCGACACCCGCATGAAGATGAACCCGCCGCTGCGCACCGAGCGCGACCGCCAGGCCATCATCGCCGGCCTGCGCGACGGGACGATCGAGTGCATCGCCACCGACCACGCCCCGCACGCCGCCGACGAGAAGGACGTCCCGTTCGAGGAGGCCCCGATGGGCACGACCGGCCTGGAGACCGCGTTCGCCGCGATCTACACCGGGCTGGTGCAACCGGGGATCCTGCCGCTCGACCTGGTGATCGAGCGGATGACCGCGGGCGCGCGCCTGATGGGGCTGCCGGTGCCGACGATCGCCCCCGGCGAGCGGGCGAACCTCTGCCTCGTGGACCTCGAGGCGACCTGGCAGGTCGGCGAGTCCGGCTACGAGTCGCGCTCGGACAACTGCTGCTTCGCCGGGCGCCGGCTGCACGGCCGTGTGCTGCTCACCGTCGCCGCGGGCGCGGTGGCCTACCGGGAGCGCTCGTTCGCGCTGAGCGCGGCGTGAGGGGGCTGTGCGGCACGATGAGCTACGTCCTGCTCGAAGACGAGGCGCGCTTCGACGGCGACCCGGCCGGCGCGTCCGGCTACGTCACCGGCGAGGTCGTCTTCACCACCGGCATGGCCGGCTACCAGGAATCGGTCACCGACCCCTCGTTCCGCCGCCAGATCGTCGTCTTCACCTATCCCCACATCGGCAACTACGGGGTCAGCGCGGCGGCGATGGAGTCCGACGCGATCCACGCGCGCGGGGTCGTGATGCGCTCGGCGATCAACCACGCCGACGCGCCCGGCGCCGAGATGGGCTGGCTCGACTGGCTGACGCGCAACGACATCCCGGCGATCACCGGCGTCGACACGCGCGCGCTGGTGCGCCACCTGCGCGACAAGGGCGCGATGCGCGGCGGGTCTTCCTGTCCGGCATGGCCGAGACGCAGGCGATGGAGCTCGTGCACGCCGAGGAGCCGATGGAGGGCCTGGACCTCGCGCGCGAGGTCACACCGGGCGAGCCGGTCCTGCTCGGCGAATCCAACCACGGGCCGAGGATCGTCGCGATCGACACCGGCATCAAGTCGTCGATCGTGCGCAACCTCGTCGCGCGCGGCGCCCGGGTCGAGCTGCACCCGTGCACCGCGACCGCGACCGAGCTGCGCGCGCGTGAGGGCGATGCCTACTTCCTGGCCAACGGCCCGGGCGACCCGGCCGCGCTCGGCTACGTCGTCGACACCCTGCGCGAGCTCGTGGGGGAGAAGCCGACGTTCGGCATCTGCCTCGGCCACCAGCTGCTGTCGCGGGCGGTCGGGCTGGAGACGTTCAAGCTGCCGTTCGGCCACCGCGGCGCCAACCACCCGGTCAAGGACTTGGAGACCGGCACCGTCGAGATCACCTCGCAGAACCACGGCTTCGCGGTGCTCGGGCCGGGCGGCGAGCAGCGGATCGAGGTCGACGAGCCGGTGCGCTGGGAGACCGACTTCGGCGCGGCGCAGCTGTCGCACATCAACCTCTACGACCGCACGGTCGAGGGACTCACGCTGCTCGACGTGCCTGGTGGCACGGTCCAGTACCACCCGGAGGCGGGTCCGGGACCGCACGACTCCCTGTACCTCTTCGACCGCTTCCTGGAGCAGATCAATGCCGCGTAGGGACGACCTCTCGAAGATCCTCGTCCTCGGCTCGGGCCCGATCGTCATCGGCCAGGCGGCCGAGTTCGACTACTCCGGCGTCCAGGCGTGCAAGGTCCTGCTCGAGGAGGGCTACGAGGTCGTGCTGGTCAACTCGAACCCGGCGACGATCATGACCGACCCGGAGTTCGCCACGGCCACGTACGTCGAGCCACTGCTGCCGGGCCCAGTCGCGCAGATCATCGAGAAGGAGAAGCCCGATGCGCTGCTGCCGACGCTCGGCGGCCAGACCGCGCTCAACCTCGCGCGCACGCTGCACGAGGACGGCACGCTGGAGCGTCACGGGGTCGAGCTGATCGGCGCCGACTACGACGCGATCGCCCGCGCCGAGGACCGGGAGCTGTTCCGCTCCACGATGGAGGCCGCCGGGCTGCGCATGCCGGCCAGCGCGATCGCGCACACGGTCGACGAGGCGCTCGCTGCCGCCGGCGACATCGGCCTGCCGATCATCGTCCGCCCGGCGTTCACGCTCGGCGGGCAGGGCGGGATCGCGCACACCCTCGAGGAGCTGCCGAGATCGCGGCCCGGGGGCTGGCGGCGTCGCCGATCGGCCAGGTCCTCCTCGACCAGTCCGTGCTCGGCTGGGGCGAGTTCGAGCTCGAGGTCATGCGCGACCACAACGACAACTGCGTGATCATCTGCTCGATCGAGAACGTCGACGCGATGGGCGTGCACACCGGCGACTCGGTCACCGTCGCGCCGCAGCAGACGCTCACCGACCGCCTGTACCAGCAGCTGCGCGACCAGGCGTTCACGGTGATCCGCGCGGTGGGGGTCGAGACCGGCGGCTCGAACGTCCAGTTCGCGGTCAACCCGCAGACCGAAGAGGTCCTCGTCATCGAGATGAACCCGCGGGTGTCGCGCTCCAGCGCGCTGGCCTCGAAGGCGACCGGCTTCCCGATCGCGAAGATCGCCGCCCGCCTGGCGGTCGGCTACGCGCTGGAGGAGATCGACAACGACATCACGCGCCTGACGCCGGCCGCGTTCGAGCCGACGATCGACTACGTCGTCGTGAAGTGGCCGCGGTTCGCGTTCGAGAAGTTCGCGGGCGTGGACGCCGAGCTGTCGACGCACATGAAGTCGGTCGGCGAGGCGATGGCGATGGGCCGGACGTTCGGGCAGGCCTTCCTCAAGGCGATGCGCTCGCGCGAGCTGGACGCGACCGCCGACTTCGGCGGGCCGCTCGAGGAGCTGCTGGACCGGCTCGAGCGCCCGGCGTGGGACCGCTACGACGTGCTGCTCGAGGCGCTGCGCCGCGGCGCGGAGATCGACGAGCTGCACCGGCGCACCGGCATCGACCCGTGGTACCTGCGCGAGCTGCGCGACGTCGCCCGCGACCCGGAGGCCGCGTTCGCCGGCGAGCGCTCGTTCAAGGCGGTCGACACCTGCGCGGCCGAGTTCGCCGCCCGGACGCCGTACTTCTACTCGGGCTGGGAGCGGCGCGCGGCCCACGAGGTGGAGCGCGGCGAGAAGCCGAGCGTGATGATCCTCGGCAGCGGGCCCAACCGGATCGGGCAGGGCATCGAGTTCGACTACTGCTGCGTGCACGCCGCGATGACCGTGCGCGAGTCCGGCCGCGACGCGGTGATGGTCAACTGCAACCCGGAGACCGTCTCCACCGACTACGACACCTCCGATCGCCTGTACTTCGAGCCGCTGACGCTCGAGGACGTGCTCGGCGTCGTGGAGGTCGAGCGGCCCGAGGGCGTGATCGTCCAGTTCGGCGGCCAGACGCCGCTGAAGCTTGCGGCCGGCCTGCAGGAGGCCGGCGTCCCGCTGCTGGGCACGAGCGTCGACGCCATCGACCGCGCCGAGGACCGCGGCCGCTTCGGGGCGCTGCTCGCGCAGCTCGGCTACGAGGCGCCGCCGTACGCGACCGCGCACTCGGTGGCGGACGCGCTGGGCGCGGCGCCCGACGTCGGCTTCCCGCTGCTCGTGCGCCCGTCGTACGTGCTCGGCGGGCGGGCGATGGAGATCGTCTACTCGCTCGAGGGGCTCGCGGCGTACTTCGAACGGGTCAAGCCGTCGGGCGAGATCTACCTCGACCGCTTCCTCGAGAACGCGATCGAGGTCGACGTCGACGCGCTGTGCGACGGCGAGACGGTGTGGATCGGCGGGATCATGCAGCACGTCGAGGAGGCGGGCATCCACTCCGGCGACTCGGCCTGCGCGCTGCCGCCGCACTCGCTCGGCGACGAGGACATCGCGGAGATCCGCCGCCAGACCGAGGGCATCGCCCTCGGGCTCGGGGTGGTGGGGCTCATCAACGTCCAGTTCGCGGTGACCGACGGGACGGTGTTCGTGATCGAGGCCAACCCGCGCGCGTCGCGGACCGTGCCGTTCGTGTCGAAGGCGATCGGCGTGCCGCTGGCCAAGATGGCGTGCCGGGTGATGCTGGGCGAGCAGATCGGCGACCTCGGGCTGCCGGCGGATCCGATGGCGGGCGGGCACGTGTCGGTCAAGGAGGCGGTGATGCCGTTCAACCGCTTCTCGGGCGCCGACTCGCTGCTGGGGCCGGAGATGCGCTCGACCGGCGAGGTCATGGGCGTGGCGGCGGACTTCCCGACCGCGTTCGCGAAGGCGCAGGCCGCGGCGGGCTCGGCCCTGCCGCAGCGCGGGACGGTGTTCCTGTCGGTGACCGACAGCGACAAGGCGGCGGCGGTGGGGATCGCGTTCCTGCTGCACGACCTCGGCTTCTCGATCCTGGCCACGCACGGCACGGCGCGGGCGATCCGCCCGTACGGGGTGCCGGTGGAGTCGATCAACAAGATCACCGAGGGCTCGCCGCACGTGGTCGACCGCATCGAAGCCATCGGGGTGGACCTGGTGATCAACACGCCGACGGGCTCGGGCGCGCGCACCGACGGGTGGGAGATCCGCCGCGCGGCGATCGCGCGCGGGATCCCGTGCATGACGACCCTGGCCGGGGGCCTGGCCTCGGCGCGGGCGATCCGCGCGGCGCGGGCGGGCGAGGCGCCGGTGCGCTCGCTGCAGGAGATCCACGGTCAGCGCGCTCCCGCCGCGGCCTGAGCGCTCGGTCCGAGACGCACTGCCGCTGTACGCGGTGGGATCGTCGTGTGCGCGCTGGACGTGGGGGTTGGTTGGGCAGCTACTCCACGCTAGGACTTTTCCTAGCGTGGAGTAGCACCCTCGGGCGACGACCCCCAAACCCGTCAGCCTCGACGGGTGCGCCCGTCGGTGCGGTGCCGAGCTCGGTCCCGACCGCGTCCTGCACGCGCGCGTAGCCCTGCGCGCGGGCGAGCGCCGCCAGCTCGCGGGCCAGCCGCGACGGGAAGTCCGGGCCCTGGTAGACGAACGCGGTGTAGACCTCGAGCAGGGTCGCTCCGGCCCGCACGCGCTCCCAGGCGTCCGCGGCGGTCTCGATCCCGCCCGCCGCCACGAGCAGCAGCCGGTCGCCGGCCCGTGCGCGGATGCGCCGCAGCACCGCCAGCGAGCGCGCTTTCAGCGGCGCGCCCGAGATCCCGCCGTCCGTAAACGCCGCGTCGGCGGCGGCGCGATCGCGCAGGACGGCCCGGTCGATCGTCGTGTTCGTCGCGATCATCCCCGCCAGCCCGAGCTCGAGGGCCAGGTCGACGAGCGCGTCGACCTCCTCGTCGAGCAGGTCGGGCGCCACCTTGAGCAGGACCGGCAGCGCCGGCGCCTCCGCGACCACCGCGTCGAGGATCGGCCGCAGCGATTCCGGGTCCTGCAGCGAGCGCAGGCCCGGCGTGTTGGGGCTCGACACGTTGACGACGAGGAAGTCCGCGTGCGGGGCGACCGCGCGCGCCGATGCGCGATAGTCCTCGGCCGCCGCCCGCAGCGGCGCCGCCTTCGACTTGCCGATGTTCGCGCCGACGACCCCGTGGGCGGCGACGCGCCGCGCCAGCGCCCGACCCGCCGCGGCGGCGCCCGCGTTGTTGAAGCCGAAGCGGTTGAGCAGCGCGCGGTCGCCGGGCAGGCGCGCGAGCCGAGGCTTCGGGTTGCCGGGCTGGGCCAGCGCGGTCACCGTGCCGACCTCCACGAACCCGAACCCGAGGGCGAGGGCGGCGTCGAAGACGTGCGCGTCCTTGTCGAACCCGGCGGCGAGCCCGACCGGCGACGGCAGCTCCCGCCCCAGCGCCTGCGTCAGCAGCGCCGGATCATGGGTCGCGAGCCGCGCGCGGACCCGTCCGACCGCTCCCGGCACGTGGGTCAGCAGCGCCATCGCGAGCGCCCCGAGCCGGTGTGCTGACTCCGCCGGAAGCAGGAACAGCAGGGGGCGGATCAGGCGCCGATAGAGCATTCGAAGGCTCATCTTCACAACCCTTGAGACTTGATGCGACCCCGCGCACCCCAGTAGCAGAAAACGCCTGCAAATGGCGTCTTCCTACGGTCAACTAGCCTCCACGGCTATGGACCTCAAGTCGAGGTCTAGGCGGATTTGGCCCGCGCGCCTTGATCGGCCGTCCGGGCTATGTAGACTCGCCGCTCATGCCGACGGCCCCGACGAACACGACCTCGAAGCCCTCGGCGGCTCCGGAGCGCTCGCTGGTCCAGCGGATGGAAGCCCTACAGCGCGCGAACGAGATCCGCACCCGGCGCGCCGAGCTGAAGCGCAACCTGCGGGCCGGGCGCGAGTCCATCCACCACCTGCTGCTCAACCCGCCCGACTGGGTGGAGACCGCCAAGGTCTTCGACATGCTCTTGGCCGTGCCGAAGTATGGCCGCGTGAAGGTCAACAAGATCCTGCAGCAGTGCCGGATCTCGCCGTCGAAGACGATCGGCGGCCTCTCGGAGCGCCAGCGGTCCGAGCTGGTCGGCATGCTGCGCCGCTGACCGCCGTCTTCGTCATCACGGGCCCGTCTGGGGTCGGTAAGGGGACGCTCATCCGGGCGCTCCTGCAGCGCGTCCCGCAGCTGGAGCTCGCGGTCAGCGCCACGACCCGCCGGCCACGGCCGGGGGAGACCCAGGACGTCGACTACCACTTCCTGTCCGACGACGAGTTCGAGCGGCGCGTCGAGGCCAACGAGTTCGTGGAGTGGGCCGAGTACTCGGGGCGCCGCTACGGCACGCTGCGCTCCGAGCTCGACGACCGCCTGAGCAGCGGACGCCCGGTGGTGCTCGAGATCGAGCTGCAGGGAGCACGCCAGGTCCGCGCGACCGTGCCCGACGCGGTGCAGGTGTTCATCGCCCCGCCGTCGCCGGAGACGCTGCGCCTGCGCCTCGTCGGCCGGGGCACCGACAGTCCCCAGGACGTCGAGCGGCGGCTGCGGACCGCCGCGGCCGAGCTCGCCGCGCAGCGGGAGTTCGCCTACGTCGTCGTCAACGACCGGCTGGAGGAGGCGGTCGACCGGCTCGAGACCATCGTGCGCGACCATCTCGGCGGAGGCGGAGCACCCCCGGTCACTACGCTGTCTCCATGATCAACCCTCGCATCGACCGGCTGCTGGAGAACGTCGACTCCAACTACGCGTCCGTGATCGTGGCCGCCAAGCGCGCGCGCCAGATCAACTCCTACTACCACAACCTCGGCGAGGGGACGTTCGACGAGTTCCCGCCGCCGATGGTGGAGACCGCGTCGAAGAACTACCTGACGATCGCCCTCGAGGAGGTCGCCGAGGGCAAGCTGAAGTACAACTACCGGTAGGGGAGCCGACCGGAGAGAGGGAACGGTGGCCCGGGTCCTGCTCGGGGTCAGCGGCGGGATCGCCGCGTACAAGGCGTTGGAGCTCGTCCGCCTGGCCACCGGGGCCGGGCACGCGGTGCGGGTCGTGCAGACCCCGGCGAGCGAGCGGTTTGTCGGCGCCGCGTCGTTCGCGGCCCTCACCGGCGCCCCGGTCCTCACCGACGAGTTCGAGCGCGACCCCGCCCGCGGCGCGTTCCCCGATCAGGCGCCGCCCGACCACGACCCGCTCTCCCACCTCGAGCTCGTCCGCAACGCCGACGCCTACCTGATCGCCCCCGCGTCGGCGAACACGATCGCCAAGCTGGCGGCCGGCCTGGCCGACAACCTCCTGACCAGCGCCGCGCTCGCCGCTCGCTGCCCGCTCGTGGTGGCGCCGGCCATGAACGACGCGATGTGGGAGCACCCCGCGACCCAGGCCAACGTGGCGACGCTGCGGGCGCGCGGGGCCACCGTCCTCGAGCCGGGCGTGGGCCGGCTGGCCTCCAAGGGCGAGGCCGGCGCCGGCCGGCTGCCCGAGCCCGCTGCGCTGCTGGCCGCGGTCGAGGTCGTGCTGGCGAGCGGTGACCATCGCGGCGCCTGGGCCGGACTGCGCGTGCTCGTCTCGGCCGGCGGCACCCGCGAGCCGATCGACGCCGTGCGCTTCGTCGGCAACCGCTCGTCGGGGCGGATGGGCCTCGCGCTCGCCGAGGCGGCCGCCGCCCGCGGCGCCGACGTCACGCTGGTCGCCGCCAACATCGCGCTGCCGGTGCCGGCGGGCATCGAGCTCGTTGCGGTCGAGACCGCCGCCGAGCTGCAGGCGTCCTGCGAGGCGCGCTTCGACGCCTGCGACGTGCTGCTCATGGCGGCCGCGGTCGCCGACTTCCGGCCCCGCCGCGCGGCCGCGCACAAGCTCAAGAAGGACGCCGTGGGCGACGAGCTGACCATCGCCATGGAGCGCACCTCCGACGTGCTCAGCGGCCTGGCGCAGCGCCGCCGGCCCGGGCAGACGCTCGTCGGGTTCGCGGCCGAGACCGGCGAGCAGGCGCTGGACTACGGGCGGCGCAAGCTCGCCGCCAAGGGCCTGGACGCGGTCGTCGTCAACGACGTCGGGAAGCCCGGCGCCGGCTTCGACGTCCCCACCAACGAGGTGACGATCGTCACGACAGCGGGCGAGCGCCACGTCGCGCTCGCGTCGAAGGCCGAGATCGCCGAGGCGGTGCTGGACGCCGTGGGCGCCCTGCGCGCGCAGACGGTCGCGGTGGGGGCGACGGGGGGAGGCGGCCGGTGAGCGTGGTCGAGGCGGCCGGGCCGGGCGAGATCGACGAGGCCGCCGAGGCGCTGCGGCGCGTCGCCGCGAACGTCCGGACCGCCGTGGAGGTGCGCGAGGAGGTCGTCGAGGCCGTCCTGATCGCGCTGGCCGCCGAGGGGCACGTCCTCGTCGAGGACCTGCCGGGCGTGGGCAAGACGACGCTCGCCCGCGCGCTGGCCCGCTCGCTGGACGTCACGTTCGCGCGCGTGCAGGGCACCGCCGACCTGCTGCCCGCCGACCTCGTCGGCACCAACGTCTACAACCAGCGCGAGGCCCGCTTCGAGTTCCGTCGCGGCCCGATCTTCGCCAACGTCGTCCTCGTCGACGAGATCAACCGCGCCTCGCCCAAGACGCAGTCCGGCCTGCTCGAGTGCATGCAGGAGCGTCGCGTCACCGTCGACCTGCTCACGCACGACCTCCCGCGCCCGTTCCTCGTCCTGGCCACGCAGAACCCGATCGAGTTCGAGGGCACCTACCCGCTGCCGGAGGCTCAGGTCGACCGCTTCATGGTTCGCGTCTCGCTCGGCTACCCGTCGACCGCGTCCGAGGTCGCGATGCTCGCCGAGCACGAGTCCGGCGACCGCGTCGACACGCTCACCCCGGTGGCCGGCGCCGACGAGGTGCTCGCCGCCCAGGCCGCCGCGCGCCGCGTGCACGCCTCGGACGCGCTGCGCGCCTACATCGTCGCCCTGCTCACGCGCACGCGCGAGGACCGCCGGGTCGAGCTCGGCGGCTCGCCCCGCGCCGGCCTGCTGCTGCTGCGCGCCGCCAAGGCGCGCGCGCTGCTGCACGGTCGGCCCCACGTGCTGCCCGACGACGTCCAGGCGCTCGCCCGGCCGATCCTCGCGCACCGCATCCTGCTCGGCCCCGAGGCGGTTGGGGAGACCGCCGAGGGCGTGGTCGCCGACGCGGTCACGTCCACCCCGGCGCTCTAGCCCGGTCGCCCATGCGCCTGCGCCGCAAGGACGTCGAGGCGAGTGGGGCGTCGGGCGTGCTCGGGCTGGGGCTGCTGCTCCTGCTGGCCGCCGTCCTCTTCGATGCCGAGTCGCTGTACGTGCCGGGGATCGCGCTGCTCGTCCTCGTCGCGCTCGCCGCCCTGTGGGTGACGGCCGGCTCGGTCGGCGCCCGCGTGCGCCGGCGTGTCGACGCGCGCCGGGTCATGGAGGAGGAGCCGCTGCACGCCCACCTCGACGTCCGCGGCGGGCCGCTCGGGCTCGTCGGCGCCACGCTCGACGAGCCGCTGCTCGGGCCGCCGCGCCGCCTGCCCGCCGCCCGCCGTCAGGAGCGGCTGCGGGTCTCGGCGCGCTTCAGCCGCCGTGGCCGGCGCGAGCTCCCGGCGCCCGCGCTGGTGATCGGCGACCCGCTCGGCCTGATGTCGGTGCGGCGCGCCGCCGACCAGCCGCCCGCGTCCGTGCTGGTGCTGCCACGCATCGAGCCGGTCGTGCTGGCGCGCAGCACCGGGGCCGACGGCACCGCCCTCGGCGGTCGGCAGTCGGCGTCGGGCGCGGCCGAGGTCGAGCTCGACGGCCTACGCCCGGCTCAGCCCGACGCCCCGGCGTCGCGGATCCACTGGCCGGCGCTGGCCCGCGGCCAAGGCCTGGTCGAGCGGCGCCTGCTGCCGGAGGCCGACGCGCGGCCGCTCATCGTCCTCGACCCGCGGGGCGGCGAGCCCGAGCTGCTCGACCAGGCGGTGCGCGCGACCGCGTCGCTGGCCGTGCACCTCGCCCGCCACGGCGGCTGCGGGCTGCTGCTGCCCGGCGATCGCCGCCCGACGCCGCTGAACGCCGACCTGCAGGGCTGGATCGCGCTGCACGTCCGCCTCGCGCTGCTGTCCGACGACGGCGCCCCCGCGGTCGGTGCGCTCAACGGCCGCCGCGGCGCGGTCGTGCTCGTCGTGGCCCAGGCGCCCGAGCGCGTGCCGCGCGTGCTGCTGGCGTCCTCCGCGCCGCGGCGCGTGCTCGTCGTGCCCGGCGCGATGGCCGGCCGGCGCGCGCTGTTCACCGTGGCGGGCTGCACCGGCCACGACCTCGCCCGCGGCGCGGTGCGGGAGGCGGCGTGACCGCGATCGCGCACTCCCGGCCGGCGGCGGCGGTCGCGCAGGTCGGCCGCCGCGTGCAGGACCGGCGCACGGCGGTGCGGCTGATCGCCCTGGCCGCGCTGCTGATGGTCTGCGTCGTGCGCTGGGACGGCATGCTGATCTTCGATGCGCCGAGCGGTCGCGCGGCCGCGTTCGCCATCGCCGCGGCGCTCGTCGCGGTCGCCCTGACGGCGGCGGCCCGGCTGCGCGACGCGCGGCTGCGCATCGGCGCCGCGCTGCTGGCCGCCGTCGGCCTGCTCGCCGGCGGCCTGCTGGCCGCGGGCGTGCCGCTGTGGATGCTCGACCCGCGCCACTGGGACGAGCTCGCCGCCGGCCTGGGGGAGGGCATCTCCGCGCTGCCCGGCGTGACGGTCCCGTATCGAGGCGTCGAGCCGTGGGTACGCATCGTTCTCGCCGCCGCCGGCGCGCTGCTCGCCACGGTCGCCGTGGTCGCCGCCGCCTGGCCGCGGCCCGGCGGGCGGTCGGGGTTCCACGGCTGGGCGCTGCTCTCGCTCGCCGTGCTGTTCGCGATCCCGGCCATGCAGCGCTCGGGCGACCACCCGTGGGTGGCGGGCGCGCTGTTCGCTCTGCCGCTGTGCCTGTACGTGCTCGCCGACCGCCTGCCGCTGCAGCTCGCCGTGCCGGGCCTGGCGGTCGTGCTGGCCGCCATCGGCGCCGCGATGCTCGCGGCGCCCGCGGTCGACGGCGACGGCCCCGTCGTCGACGTGCAGGAGATCGCGTCGGCGCTGCAGCCCGCCGCGCCCGAGCGCTTCGACTGGAGCCACGGCTACGGCCCGCTGTCGTGGCCGCGCGACGGGCGCGTGCTGCTGCGGGTCAGGGCCGACCGCGCCGCATACTGGAAGGCCGAGGACCTCGAGTTCTTCGACGGCGTGCGCTGGCGCACGGAGCCGGCGGCCAACCCGCTCACGCCGATCGCCGAGGGGGCCGCCGAGCACCCCCGCTGGCGCCAGGACGTGCGCGTCGACATCGAGGGCCTGACGACGCGCGAGTTCATCGCTCCCGGCGAGACGCTGTCGATCTCGCGCTCCCCGGCGCGGCCGGTCAACACCCGCGCGGGCGGCTTCAGCGTGGCCGCCAGCGACGACGAGCTCTCGCGCGGAGACGCCTATCACGCCGAGTCCTACGTGCCGCGGCCGAGCACGCAGCAGCTGCGCGAGGCGCCGCCCGACTACCCCGGCTACCTGGCCGGGGACCTGGCGATGTTCGCGCCGCCGGACGTCGCGTCGGGGCGGGCGCTCATCCACTTCATGCCGTTCGCCAGCGGTCTGATGCCGATCGCGACCGGTCCGGCGACCGGTGCCGACGATGCGGTCTCGATCCTGCAGCGCACCGGGTACGGCGAGGTCTACGCGCTCGCCCAGCAGCTGGCCCAGGAGTCCCCGACGCCGTACGACTTCGTCCAGCGCGTCCAGGACTACCTCAACCGCCCGCCGTTCGTCTACGACGAGAACGTCCGCCGTTCCCGGCTGCCGCTGGTGGACTTCCTGCTGCGCACCCACGCCGGCTACTGCCAGCACTACTCGGGCGCGATGGCGCTGCTGCTGAGGATGGGCGGCGTGCCCGCCCGCGTCAGCGCCGGATTCGCGCCGGGTGACCTCGACGCCAAGCACAGCGAGTACGTCGTGCGCGATCTCGACGCGCACTCGTGGGTGGAGGTCTGGTTCCCGCAGATCGGGTGGGTGACGTTCGACCCGACGCCGGCCGACGCTCCGGCGCACAGCCAGGAGAGCGGCCAGTCGACGTCCGACCTGGCCGGCGGGGTGGCGAGCGAGCCGCAGCCGCGCCGCCAGCGCGATACCGACCCACAGCCCGACGGCAGCGCGCCCGCGCTCCGCGGCGAGCCCGCGGGCGGGACCGATCCGGTGCCCTTCGTCGTGGTGGGGATCGCCGCGATCCTCCTGGCCGGCGGCGGCTGGCTCGTCGTGCGGCGCCGGCGCCGAGCTCTGCTCGGCGGTCCCGCGTTCGACATCGCCGAGCTGCAGCGGGCGCTGCGACGGACGGGGCGCAGCGTCGAGCCCGGCACGACGCTGCTGGCGCTCGAGCGGCGCTTCGGTCACAGCTCCGGCGCGCGCGACTATCTGCGCGCGCTCGGGGCGCGCCGCTACGCCGGCCACGGCGAGGGGCCGACCCGCACGCAGCGGCGTGCGCTGCGCCATGCGCTGACCGCCGGGCTGGGGCCGTTCGCGCGGCTGCGGTCCTGGTGGGCGCTGCCGCCGCGGGGCCTACACTGACCGTCGGGTGCCTGACTCCGACAGCGTCTACGACCTCTACCAGCGCGGCACGGAGCTGCTCGAGGGCGGCGACTTCCACGCGGCCGCGGTGCCGCTCGCGCGGGCGCGGGACCTGGAGCCCGACAAGACGTCGATCCGCGAGGCGCTCGGCCGGGCGCTCTTTCACTCCGCGCGCTACGAGGCGGCGGCCGCCGAGTTCGAGGCGGTCGTCGACCAGGCGCCGACCAACGACTTCGCGCTGTTCTGCCTGGGGCGGTCGCTGCAGCAGCTGGGCCGCCATCACGAGGCGCGCCGGCCGCTGGCGCTGGCGGCGCAGCTGCGCCCGGAGCGGCGCGACTACCGCCGCTATCGCGATCAGGCGCGCCGCCGGGCGGCCTGAGGCGTGGCGCTCCCGCGGCCGGTAGGCGGCCGGGTCTACGCAGGCCACTGCGACATCGAGCGTCGAGTTCCTCGGCCTCAGCACGAGGAACTCGACGCTCGATGCGGTCAGACGCCCGCGGTGGCGAGGCGGCGCAGGTCGGCCGCGGCCGCGACCAGCAGCCCGAGCAGCCGGTCGAGCTCGGCCTCGTCGACCGCGCGCTGCGGCAGGTCGCCCACGACCCAGACCGCGCCGGCGCCCGTGTGCGCGTAGCGCACGATCGCCAGCGAGCGGTTGCGAAACAGCACCTCGTGGTCGTCGACCTGGCCCGGCCCGACGACCTCGGCCTGGGCGCGCAACAGGCCGTGGCGCAGCGTCAGCCCGGCGTGCAGCGGCCACCCGCCGACGTCGTCGACGCTGAGCCCCCATTCGCCGGGCGCGACGCGCCGCGCGCTCGCCTCGAGCGTCTCGAGATAGGCATCGATCAGGTCGGCGGACATCGCCACAGAATCCTGGCACGTGCGGCGCAGAGTGCTACGCTCATCGCACAGCTTTCGTTGCCGGCCTCCGGGGCCGGAGTCGTACCGGGAGTGGGCGAGTCGCCCGCTTTTTTTCGTTTTTGGACAGAAGAAGGGAGGGAGAGCAGTGCATCAGATTCAGCAGCAGATCGAGGCCCGTCTGGCCGAGTCCGCGCCGGACGTCGAAGTGCTGCTCGCCGAGGTCTCGGGCGAAACGGTGCGGATCTTCATCGACCATCCCGATGGCGTCTCGCTCGATCTGTGCGAGCGGGTGACCCACCTCCTGCCCGAGGTGCGCGAGAGCCATGCGCTCGAGGTCTCGAGCCCCGGCCGCCAGCGCCCGCTCTCCAAGCCCGCGCACTTCCGCCGGTTCCTCGGCCGCCGCGCTCGCGTGCGCATCCGCGAGCCGCGCGACGGCCACAAGTCCTTCACCGGTGAGCTCGTCGGCGCCTCCGAGCAGGAGGTGACGATCGCCGCCGACTCCGGCCTCGTGGCGATCCCGTACGGCGACATCGCCCGTTCGAACCTCGTCGAGGAGTAGCGCACATGTCCCGAGAAGTCGTTGAGGCCATGACGGTCCTCGCACGCGAGAAGGGCATCTCGACCGAGAAGCTCATGTTCGCGCTGCAGGACGCCCTGCTGGCCGCCTACAAGAAGCAGCCGGGATCGGCGAAGTACGCGCGCGTGGAGCTCGACCCCGACACCGCGGACTTCCGCGTGATCGAGTTGATCATCCCCGAGCGCCTCGAGGCCCAGCTGATCGTCGAGACCATCGACGAGGGCACCACGATCGACCCCGAGACGGGGGAGATGCGCGAGCCCGAGGACCCGGAGATCGACCCGGTCAAGTTCGAGCAGTACAAGGACCAGATCGACGAGCGCGACGTCACGCCCGACGACTTCGGCCGCATCGCCGCCCAGACCGCCAAGCAGGTGATCCTCCAGCGCATCCGCGAGGCGGAGCGCGACATGATGTACGAGGAGTACCGCGACCGCGTCGGCGAGCTGATCACCGGCATCGTCCAGCAGAAGGACGCGCGCTACACGCTCATCCAGCTGCGCGAGCGCGTGGAGGCGCTGCTGCCCAAGAGCGAGCAGGTCGAAGGCGAGCGATACGAGCACAACCAGCGCGTGAAGGCGGTCATCAAGGAGGTCTCGCCCTCCACCAAGGGTCCGAGCATCATCGTCTCCCGCCGCGATCCCGAGCTGATCAAGCAGCTCTTCGAGCTCGAGGTGCCGGAGATCGCCGACGGCCTGGTGGAGATCGAGAACGTCGCCCGCGAGCCCGGCTACCGCAGCAAGATCGCGGTCGTCTCGCACGCCGACGGCGTCGACCCGGTCGGCGCCTGCGTGGGTCCGCGCGGCTCGCGCGTGCGCATGGTCGTCTCCGAGCTGCGCGGCGAGAAGATCGACATCATCCCCTACAACGACGAGCCCGCCCGCTTCGTCGCCAAGGCGCTCAGCCCGGCGCGCGTGCGCGAGGTGCTCGTCGACGACGAGGCCAAGCAGGCGACGGTCATCGTCCCCGACGACCAGCTCTCGCTGGCGATCGGCCGCGAGGGCCAGAACGCCCGGCTCGCCGCCCGCCTGACCGGCTGGCGGATCGACATCAAGTCCGAGACCGAGTTCGCGACCGAGGACCGGGGCGGCGAGGAGGACGGCGAGGAGGGCCTGGACGGGCGCTGCCACGCGATCCTGGCCAACGGCCGGCGCTGCCCGAACGCCGCGCTGACCGGCTCGCGCTACTGCGGGCTGTTCGCCCACCAGGCGCTCGTCGACTACGACACCGACGACGTGACCGTCCTCACCGCCGACGACGAGGAGGACGAGGTCGAGATCGAGATCGACGAGATGGAAGACGCCGCCGAGGAGGACGTCGAGGTCGAGGCGCAGGAGGCCGAGGCGGCGCTCGTCGACATCGAGGCCGCGCGCGCGGAGGACGCGGCGGCGGTTCCGGCCGACCGCCTCGAGCCGGCGCCCGAGTCGGCCGAGCCGACCGGCGAGGCGGACGAGTCCTGACGGGGCCGGTCCGCCGCTGCGCGGGGTGCGGTGAGCGCGCCCCGCAACAGGATCTGCTGCGCCTCGCGCTCGTCGACGGGCGGGCCGTCTTCGACCGCGAGCGGCGCCTGGGTGGCCGGGGCGCCTACATCCATCCCGACCCTGCCTGCCTGGAGCGGGCAGCGCGCCGCGGGGGCCTCGCCCGGGCCTTCCGCGCCCGCGTGACCTCCGTCCCGAACCATCTAGACTCGAAGATCTTCAATGGCTAAGAAGCGCATCGCCGACATCGCCGACAAGCACGGCCTCAACGCCAAGGAGCTGGCCAAGCAGCTCCAGGAGGCCGGCTTCAGCGTGCCGTCGCCCAACTCCACCATCGACGAGAAGCTCGCCCTGAGCGTCGTCAAGGCCAACCAGCCGACCAACGGCGCGTCGCATCCGCAGCGCATCGGCGATCTGCCGCCCGAGCAGCGCCGCCAGCGCCCGTCCGACGGGCGCGGACAGGGCGGTGGCCAGCGTCAGGGCGGCGGGCAGCGTCAGGGCGGCGGGCCCGGCGGCCCGCGCGGCGGCCGGCCCCAGGGTGGCGGTCCCGGCAGCCGCCCGCAGGGCGCTGGTCCCGGGAGCCGTCCGCAAGGTGGCGGTCCCGGCAGTCGACCGCAGGGCGCTGGCGCCGGCGGTCGCACGCCGGGCTCGGGCCCACGCCCGGCCAGCGGCGCCAGTGGCGGCAGCGGCGGCGGTCCGCGCTCGGCGCGCCCCACCCGCGACGACCAGCGCACCGGCGAGCGCGCACCCGCCCAGGCCGGCGGCCGGCGCCGCGTCGTCATCGACTCGCAGGCCGCGCGCCGCGGCCCGGCGGCGGCGGGCCCGGCGGCGGTCCGGGCGGCGGCCCCAGGGCCCCCGCGGCGGCCACCGCGTGGCCGCGGCCGGCGCCGGCGCGGCACCTACGACGACACGATCGCGCCGCTCGACGTCCAGGCGCAGTCCGCCACCGACAAGGTCAAGATCAACTCCGGCTCGACCGTCAAGGACGTGGCCGAGTACCTCGGCGTCCCGGTCCCGGAGATCATCAAGAAGCTCATGACCCTGGGCGAGATGGCGACGCTGACCCAGACGCTGGCCGACGAGGCCATCCAGGTCATCGCCGAGGAGTTCGACAAGGAGATCGAGATCGTCCACGCGGCCGACGACGTCGATGCCGAGCCGACGTACGACGACGCACCCGAGGATCTCGTCGAGCGCCCGCCGGTCGTGACGATCATGGGTCACGTCGACCACGGCAAGACGTCGCTGCTGGACGCGGTGCGCGAGACCCGGGTGACCGCGGGCGAGGCCGGCGGCATCACCCAGCACATCGGCGCCTACCAGGTCCGCCACGACGGCAAGCCGATCACCTTCCTCGACACGCCGGGCCACCAGGCGTTCACCGCCATGCGGGCCCGCGGGGCGAAGGTCACCGACATCGTCGTGCTCGTGGTCGCCGCCAACGACGGCGTGATGCCGCAGACGGTGGAGGCCATCGACCACGCCCGCGCCGCCGATGTGCCGATCGTCGTCGCGGTCAACAAGATCGATCTCGACGGCGCGGATCCGACCCGGGTGCGCACCGAGCTCACGCAGCGCGACCTGCAGCCGGCCGAATGGGGCGGCGACACCGAGTACGTCGACGTGTCGGCCAAGACCAAGCAGGGCCTCGACGACCTCCTGGAGACGATCCAGGTCGTCGCCGACCTCGAGGAGCTCAAGGCCAACCCGGCGGTCGAGGCGTCGGGCCACGTCATCGAGTCCAAGCTCGACCCGGGCCGCGGGCCGGTCGTGACGCTGCTGGTCGACCGCGGCACGCTGAAGGTCGGCGACGCGGTCGTCGCCGGCGCCGACTGGGGCAAGGTCCGTGCGCTCGTCGACTACACGGGCGAGCGCGTCAAGGACGCCACCCCCGGCGACCCGGTCGAGGTCCTCGGCTTCGACGGCGTCCCCGAGGCGGGCGAGTTCTTCCATGTCGTCGAGAGCGACAAGCGCGCCCGCACGCTCGCGGCCGAGCGGGCCAACCGCCTGAAGACCGAGTCGATCGCCCGGCGCTCCGGGCGCAAGGTCTCGCTGGAGGACGTCTTCAGCCGCGCCAAGGAGGGCACCTCCAAGGAGCTCAACCTGGTCGTCAAGGCCGACGTGGCCGGCTCGCTGGAGGCCATCGAGGACGAGATCGCGCGCCTGCCGCAGGCCGAGGTCGTCGCCCAGGTCATCCACCGCGGCGTCGGCGGCATCAACGAGTCCGACATCATGCTCGCCGCCGCGTCCGACGCGGTCGTCCTCGGCTTCAACGTGCGCCCGGTGGGCGACGCGACGTCGATCGCCGACCGCGAGGGCGTCGAGATCCGCACGTACTCGGTCATCTACCGCGCCATCGAGGAGCTGCGCGCGGCGATGGAGGGCATGCTCGAGCCCGAGGAGGTCGAGGAGTCCCTGGGCCGCGCCGAGGTGCGCCAGACGTTCCGCGCGTCGCGCATCGGCGTGATCGCCGGCTCCTACGTCACCGAGGGCACCATCCGCCGCGGGGCCAAGGTCCGCCTCGTGCGCGACGGCACCGTGGTCTACAACGGCGAGATCGAGTCGCTGCGCCGGTTCCAGGACGACGTGCGCGAGGTCCAGACCGGCTTCGAGTGCGGCATCGTCCTGCGCAACTTCCAGGACGTCAAGGAGGGAGACGTCCTGGAGGCCTACGAGACGAAGCGGGTCGAGCGCGAGCTGCAGTGATGCCGGCGTGACGGCCTACGTCGCGCTGCTGCTGATCGACCTGCGCTTCCCGGTCGCCGGGTCGCTGAAGGCCAAGCGCAAGGAGCTCAACTCGGTGAAGGCCCAGCTGCACGGCCGCCTCGGCGCGGCGGTGGCCGAGGTCGACCACCAGGACGTCTGGCAGCGCTCGCGGCTCTCGGCGGCGCTGACGAGCGGGTCGATGGCCCAGCTCGAGCGCCAGGTCGACGCGGTCGAACGATGGCTGGTCGACCGCTATCCAGATGATGTGCGCGTTCAGAGAATCTTCACCACAGACGAGGACATAGGATGAGCAGCGACCGCATGCGTCGAGTCGACGAGGCCGTGCGCCAAGTCGTCAGCGACGCTGTCGCACAAGAGCTCAAGGACCCACGCGTTGGGTTCGTCACCGTGACCGATGTCAAGACCAGCCCCGACCTGCGCCACGCCCGCGTCTACGTGAGCGTGCTCGGCGACCGCCGTGCGCGCGAGGCGTCGATCGCCGGCCTCGACTCCGCGCACGGCTTCCTGCAGCGCCGCGTGGCCGCGCAACTGCGCCTCAAGCACACGCCAGAGCTCGAGTTCGTCCTCGACGAGACGACGGAGCGGGCGTTCAAGCTCGAGCGGATCATCGAGCGGGAGCTGGGCGACGGGCCGGATGTGGGACGCGGATGAGACCCTGCGGGTCCTCATCCACGACGGCCTGGACCCGGTGGGAGGCGGCTCGATGAGACCCTGCGGGTCCTCATCCACGACGGCCTGGACCCGGTGGGAGGCGGCTCGATGAGCGTCCAGGACGTGACGACCTCGCGCCAGCAGGTGCTCAGCGAGCTGCGTGGCGGCGACCGGTTCCTGCTCGTCACCCACGAGAACCCGGACGGCGACGCGCTCGGCTCGCTCGTCGCCATGCACGGCGTGCTGTCCGCGCTGGGTAAGGACGTCCTCATGTTCCTGGCGCCCGACGACTTCCCGCTGCCCTACGAGTACCGCTTCTTCCGCTTCGACGACCTCGTCACGGCCGCGCCGCCCGACCTCGCGGCGCGCACGGTCGTCTTCCTGGACTGCGGCAACATCGACCGCAGCCCGATCGACCCCGCCGGGGCGCACGTCCTCAACCTCGACCACCACCACGACAACACGCGGTTCGGCTCGGTCAACCACGTGGTCGACGACGCGTCGTGCACGGCGGAGATCGTGTGGGACCTGATGGGCGCGCTGGGCGTCAGCGCGACCCGCGAGATCGCCGACGCCCTCTACGTCGGCGTCGTGACCGACACCGGGCGCTTCATGTACGAGAGCACCGGGCGCACCGCGCACCTGATGGCCGCCGACCTGATCGACCAGGGCGTCGACGTCGAGCGCACCTACCGGCGTCTGTACGAGGGCATGCCGCTGGCCAAGCTCGAGCTGCTCGGCCGGGCGCTCAACCGGGTCGCCCGCTACGACGACGGCGCGCTGACGTTCTCCCACCTCACCGCCGAGGACTTCCGCGCGACCGGCGCGGAGGAGAGCTACACCGAGGGCATCGTCGATCACCTGCGCTCCGTCGAGGGCACGAAGGTGGCGGCGCTGGTGCGCGAGCGCGAAGGCACGTCGCCGGCGCGCAAGGCATCGCTGCGCTCGACCGACGGGACCGTCGACGTCAGCGCGATCGCGCGCCGCCAGGGCGGCGGCGGCCACCGTCGCGCTGCCGGCTTCTCCACCGACATGAGCGTGGAGGAGATCGTCGCGTTCCTACGTGGCGCCCTGGCCGAGCAGCTCGGCTGACCGATCCGGGCCGATGGACGGTGTGCTGCTCGTCGACAAGCCCGCGGGCCGGACGTCGCACGACGTGGTCGCCGGCGTGCGCCGCCGCTTGGGCCGCCGCGTGCGGGTCGGCCACGCCGGCACGCTCGACCCGTTCGCCACGGGGCTGCTGCTCGTGCTCGTCGGCCGGGCCACGCGCGCGCAGCGCTTCTTCATGGGGCAGCCCAAGGCCTACGAGGCGGTGGCCCGCCTGGGCTGGACGTCGACGACCGGCGACCCCGAGGGGGTGCTCGTGGCCACCGGCCGCCGGCCGGACCTCGACCGGCCGCTGCCGACCGGGCGCCTGCGCCAGCGCCCGCCCGCGTACTCGGCCCTCAAGGTGGGCGGCCGCCGCGCCTACCAGCTCGCCCGCGCGGGCACGCAGCTCGAGCTGCCCGAGCGCGAGATCGAGGTCACGCGCTTCGAGCTGCTCGCCCGCGAGGACGACCGCGCGACGTTCGCGATCGAGTGCTCGAGCGGGACGTACGTGCGCTCGCTGATCGCCGATCTGGGCGATGCGTACTGCCTGGCGCTGCGCCGCACGGCGATCGGCCCGTTCCGGGTCGCCGACGCCGATCCCGAGCGGATCGTGCCGCTCGGCCAGGCGCTGGGCGCGATCATGGCGGTCGTCGCGCTGGCCGGCGAGGACGCGCGGCGCGCGGCCCACGGCGTCGCAATTCCGTGCCCACCCACCCGGGCGGAGGCGCCCGTGTTGCTCGCCGACGAGGACGGACCCATCGCGGTCGCCGAGCCTCGGGACGGCGACATGCTGAAGCCCATCGTAGGCTTCCGGCCCGGATGAAGATCACCGCTCTCAAAGACGCCGAGCCGCGCGCCCGCCGGGTCGCCCTCGGCACGTTCGACGGCGTGCACCTCGGCCACCGCGCGGTGATCGACGGCAGCGACACGGTCGTGACGTTCGACCCGCACCCGCTGACGGTCATCGCGCCGCGCAGCGCACCGCGCCTGCTGACGTCGCTGGCGCGCAAGGCGCAGCTCATCGCCGAGCTGGGCGTGGCGGAGCTGGTGGTGGTGCCCTTCGACGACGCGCTGGCCACCGTCGAGGCCGAGGAGTTCGTCGATCGCATCCTCGTCGGCGCGCTGGCCGCCACGAGCGTGAGCGTGGGCGAGAACTTCCGCTTCGGGCACCTCGCGCGCGGCGACGCCGACCTGCTGGCCGCGGACGACCGCTTCGAGACGCGCGTGTGCTCGCTGCTCGAGGTCGACGGCGAGACCGTGTCCTCCAGCCACATCCGCGGGCTGATCGCCGGCGGCGCCGTCGCGTACGCCGGACGGCTGCTCGGCCGGCCGTTCCGCCACTCGGGCGAGGTCGTGCACGGCGACAAGCGCGGCCGCGACCTCGGCTTCCCCACGGCGAACCTCATCCCCCCCGAGGGCTACGTCGTCCCCGGCCACGGCGTCTACGCGTGCCGGGCCTGGGTGCCCGGCGCCGGCGGGGAGCGCACCGCGGTGGCGGCGGCGGTGAACATCGGCGTGCGGCCCCAGTTCGACAGCGTCCGCGGCGAGCTGATCGAGGCGTTCCTCATCGACTGGAAGGGCGATCTCTACGGTCAGACGCTCGAGCTCGACTTCCACAAGCGCCTGCGCGGCGAGCGCCGCTTCCCGTCCGTCGACGACCTCGTCGCCCAGATGGATCGCGACGTGCAGGCCGCGCTTGCTACCGTGTCGGACCGCACATGACCCTGACTCTGGAACGCAAGGCCGAGATCGTCGCCCAGTTCGGCGACAACCCGCAGGACACGGGCAACACCCGCGTCCAGGTGGCGCTGCTGACGGCCCGCATCAACGAACTGACCGAGCACCTGCGCGAGCACAAGAAGGACCACCACTCGCGCCGCGGGCTGCTGATGCTCGTCGGCCAACGCCGCCGGCTGCTCGCCTACCTGCAGAAGAAGGACCTCGAGGGCTACCGCGAGCTCATCCGCGAGCTCGGCCTTCGGCGGTGAGACCCGGCGGGTCGTCGCCATGGGCGTGATCGCGCCCGGCACGCCGGCGCCGGCCTTCTCGCTTGCCACCGAGGACGGCGGCACCTTCACGCAGGCCGACCTCCAGGGCAAGACGACCGTCCTCGTCTTCTATCCGTTCGCGTTCTCGCCGGTCTGCACCGACCAGATGCAGATCTACGACGAGGTCGGCGACGAGTTCGCCAAGCGCGGCGCCCAGCTCTACGGCGTCTCGACCGACGCGACGTGGTCGCAGGCCGCGTTTCGCGAGAAGCTCGGGGTCTCGATCCCGCAGCTGTCGGACTTCGAGCCCAAGGGCGCGACGGCGCGCGAGCTCGGCGCGTACTTCGAGCCGGCGGGCATGACGAACCGCGCGATCGTGATCTTCGGGCCCGACGGCGTCGTGCGCTGGAGCCACGTCGCGGACTCGCCGGGCGACCTGCCGGGCGTCAACCTCATCCTCGACGCACTCGACGCCTAGGGGTGCCGACCGCCGCCCGGGCGGATGGGGTGTGAGCTGCTGAAGCCTGCGGGCGGGGAGGTGGGCCCCCGAGCGATCTCCTCGTCACTCGCCCGGCTGGCGGGCGTGCTCGAGCAGCACGCGGCGCGCGGTCGCCGACCCGTCGCCCGGGTCGATCTGCACGAGGTCGGCGGCCAGCGGCGCGAACGGCCGCCGGCGGATCGTCACCTGCGCCAGCCCGATGTTCTGCCCCTCGGCGAGGTTGCCGGTGCCGCCCGCGCCGAGCGTCCCGCCGTTGACCTCGACGATCCCCGCCTGCGTGGTGACCGACTGGCGGTGGGTGTGGCCGGAGACGACGAGCAGCGGGTGGCCGACGCCGCCGCGGGCGCGCAGGGTCGCGATCGCCGGTGCGGCGAGCTTCGGCTCGTGGACCATCACGACGTCGACCCGCGGCGCCAGGTCGAGCAGCCAGTGCTCGAACGCCGCCTGATCGGCCAGGGTGACGTCGGCGCCGCGGTCGGTGAAGCCGTCGGCCGCGCGGCGCTCGTTGGGGCTCGACCAGCCCGCGATCCGCAGCCCGGCGACGCGCACGACCACCGGGCCGAGCCGGCCGTTGCCCATCAGCCGCCCGTGCTGGGTGAGGACGATCGCGCCCGAGCGCGCCAACGACCGCGCGAGCGTGTCGCTGTCGTGGTTGCCGGTGCTGAAGACGAACGGGCGCCCGGCGTGCGCGACATCGCGCAGCACGGACGCCTCCAGCGGCGTGCCCTTGTCGGTCAGGTCGCCGGGGAACAGCACCGGGCCGCCGCGCGCCGCGCGGCGCAGCGACTCGATGGCGAGCACGTTGTTGTGCAGGTCGGAGGCGACCACCAGCCGCGGCAGTCCGCCGAGGTCGGCCCGCCGGCCGGGCGCGACGAGGCGGGCGAGGCCGACGAGCTGGCTCTCGACCGCGTCGCCGAGGCTGCGGCGCGAGCGGGTGGCGTCCTGGATCGCCCGCAGCGCGACCGGGATGTCGGGGCCGTGGGCGTAGTACTCGGGGTCGTCGAGGTCGCCGCGCGGCGCGAGCAGCAGCGCGACCGCCGCCGCCCACGCGACGGCGGGCACGAGCGCGAGCGCCAGCAGCCGCCGCGGCGCGCGGACCAGCAGCCCGGCGGCCACGCCGCCCACGAGCGCGACGAGCGCGACGACGAGCGCCAGGCGGCGCAGGTAGCCGGCGATCGCGTCGCGCGCCTGATCGCGGACCACGTGCGCCTGCCCCCGCCCGCCGGCCGCCACGGCGGCGGCCGCCTCGCGGTCGATCGCCCGGACCTCGATGCGCAGCCGCGCGGGCATCCGCACGCCGGGGAACCGCAGCCCCCAGTCGACGACCGGGACGTAGACGTCGAGCGCGCCGCGATGGAACGGCTCGACCGACAGCTCGATGCGCCCGACCGAGACGTCGCGCTCCTGGGCGTAGAAGGACAGGGCGGCCAGGCCGCACACGAGCCCGGCGGCCAGCACGGCCAGGATGGGCAGCAGCGCGCGGGCGCGGCCCGCCACCGGCTCAGCCTGGGGGATGATGGACATAGTGGACGAACGTGTGCGAGACGACGATCACGTGCGTGGCCCTTCGGATGCCCCGCTGGTGATCGTCTATGCGGACTTCACGTGCCCGTTCTGTGCGGTTGCGCACGAGCGCCTGTCGCAGCGCCGCGTGCGCCGCGTGTTTCGCCACCTCGCGCTCAAGGCCAAGCACCCGCGCGCCGTGCTGGTCGCCCACGCGGCCGAGGCGGTGGGGCGGCAGGGCGCGTTCTGGCCGTTTCACGACGCGCTCTACGCCGACCAGGGCCGTCTGGAGGATCCGCACCTGTGGGCGCTGGTGGAGCGGCTGGGGCTCGACCTGGACCGCTTCGAGGCCGACCGCCGCTCCGAGGCCGTCGCGGCCCGCGTCCAGCGCGACACCCGCGAGGCGGTGCTCGCCGGGGCGATGACGACGCCCACGTTCTTCCGCTCCGGGCGCCCGGATATGGCCCTCTACAATGACGTGGTTCGGCAAAGAGAAGAAGCAGCGAAGAAGCGGCCCGCGACCGAACGCGGGCCTGAAGAGAGGCAGAACACCTATGAGCAGTCCTGACGCCGTCTCCCGCGTGTCCGTGGAGATCGCCGGTACCGAGATCTCCTTCGAGACCGGGAAGATGGCCAAGCAGGCATCGGGCGCCGTCGTCGTCCGAGCCGGCGACACGATGGTGCTGAGCACCGCGACCGCCGGCAACATCCGCGACGTCGACTTCCTCCCGCTCACCGTCGACGTCGAGGAGCGCATGTACGCCGCGGGCAAGATCCCCGGCTCGTTCTTCAAGCGCGAGGGTCGCGCCGGCGAGAAGGGCACGCTGACCGCGCGCATGATCGACCGGCCCATCCGGCCGCTGTTCCCCAAGGGCTGGCGCTACGAGACCCAGCTCGTGACGATCCCGCTGTCGGTGGACCACGTCCACCCGTACGACATCCTGGCCATGAACGGCGCGTCCGCCGCGCTGATGGTGTCGAACATCCCGCTGCCGACGCCCGTCGGCGCGGTGCGCATCGGCAAGGTCGAGGGCAACTTCGTCGTCAACCCCGACGAGACCGACCTGCTCGACAACACCGACCTCGACCTGATCGTGGCCGGCACCGAGGAGGCCATCCTCATGGTCGAGGCGGGCGCCAACGAGGTGCCCGAGGCCGAGATCCTCGACGCGCTCGACATCGCCCATTCGGCGATCAAGAAGCTGTGCGCCGCCCAGCACCAGCTGCGCGAGCAGGCGGGCAAGCCGAAGATGGCGTTCGAGGCGCCGCAGGTCGACGAGGGCCTGCTGGAGGCGGTCCAGCGCTCCCACTACGCCGCGCTGGACGCCGCGACCCAGGTCGAGGACAAGCTCGAGCGCCAGGACGCGACCAAGCGCGTCGAGGAGGAGGTCATCGCGGCCCACTCCGGCGATCCGGCGTGGGAGGGCTACGCCGAGCAGCGCGACAAGGTCCAGGCCGCGTTCGACAAGCTCGAGAAGCAGATCATCCGCGAGCGCATCGCGGTCCACAAGAAGCGCCCCGACGGCCGCGCCGAGCGGGAGATCCGCCCGATCTCCATCGACGTCGGCCTGCTGCCCCGCGCGCACGGCTCGGGCATGTTCACTCGCGGCCAGACCCAGGTCCTCAGCGTCGCCGCGCTCGGCACGCTGAAGGAGGAGATGCGCCTCGACACGCTCGGCCTGGAGACGAAGAAGTACTACTTCCACCACTACAACTTCCCGCCGTTCAGCGTCGGGGAGGCGGGCCGCCTGGGCGGGCCCAAGCGCCGCGACATCGGCCACGGCGCGCTGGCCGAGCGCGCGCTCGTGCCGATGGTGCCGTCGATCGACGACTTCCCGTACACGATCCGCGTCGTCTCCGACACGCTCGAGTCCAACGGCTCGTCGTCGATGGCCTCGGTCTGCGGCTCGACCCTGTCGCTCATGGACGCCGGCGTGCCGCTCAAGCGGCCGGTGGCGGGCATCGCGATGGGGCTCATCAAGGAGGGTGAGGACTACATCGTCCTCACCGACATCGCCGGCGTCGAGGACCACCTCGGCGACATGGACTTCAAGGTCGCCGGCACCGATCGCGGCATCACCGCGCTGCAGATGGACATCAAGATCACCGGGGTGACGTTCGACATCCTGCGCGACGCGCTCGCCCAGGCGCGCGACGCGCGGATGACGATCCTCGGCAAGATGGCCGACATCATCGGCTCGCCGCGCAGCGAGCTGTCGCTCTACGCGCCGCGCATCGAGACGATCCAGATCGACCCGTCGCAGATCGGCATGCTCATCGGCAAGGGCGGCGAGACGATCCGCGGGCTCCAGGAGGAGTTCGAGTCCCAGATCGACATCAACGACGACGGCCAGGTGCTCATCTACTCGGCCAACGGCGAGCTGGCCAACGCGCTGCTCGACCGCATCCGGGCGATGACCAAGGAGGTCGAGGTCGGCGACGAGTTCGACGGCAAGGTCGTCAAGACCACGACGTTCGGCGCGTTCATCGAGCTGACGAAGGGCACCGACGGCCTGCTGCACATCTCCAACGTCAAGCCGGGCGAGCGCGTCGACACCGTCGAGGACGTGCTCAACCGCGGCGACGAGATCAAGGTGCGCGTGGTCGAGGTCGACCGCGAGCGCGGCCGCATCGGCCTGCGCCTCGCCGAGGACCCCGCCATCGCCGGCAAGTCGCCCGAGGAGCTCGCGGCGATCGGCGCGGGCGGCAACGGCGGCGGGGGCGGTCCGCGGCGCGAGCGCAGCGGCGACCGAGGCGGGCGCGGCGGCGAGCGCGGCTCCGGCCGGCCGCGGCGCGGCGCCAACCGCGACCCCGAGCGGTCCTAGTGACCGCAGGCGACCCGAGCGGCGGGACGCGCGCATGACCCATCCGGTGGCCGGGTGACCCCCGACGGGGTCACCCTCACCGAGCTGGACTCCGGGGTGCGGGTCGTGACGGAGGCGATGCCCTCCGTGCGCTCCGCCGCCCTCGGGTTCTTCATCGGCACCGGCTCCGGCCTGGAGTCCGAGGCCGAGGCCGGGCTGTCGCACCTGCTCGAGCACATGCTCTTCCGCGGGACCGACCGGCTGGCGTCCCACGAGATCGACGAGCTGTTCGACGCAATGGGAGCCGAGCTCAACGCGGGCACGGGCAAGGAGTCGACCTCGGTCTACGCTCGGGTGCTCGACGTGCACCTCGAGGAGGCGTTCTCGGTCATGGCCGACATGGTCTGGCGGCCGGCGCTGCGCGATCTGGAGACCGAGCGCGAGGTCGTGCTCGAGGAGATCGCCATGTACGAGGACGACCCGCAGGACAAGGTCTTCGACGTGCTCGGCGAGGCGGTGTTCACCGGCCATCCGCTGGGCCGGGCGATCATCGGCCGGGCCGACGTCATCGCGTCGATCGACCGCGACGGGCTGGCCGCGTTCCACGCGCAGCGCTACCACCCGCCGCAGGTGGTGGTCGCCGCCGCCGGCTCGATCGCGCACGAGCGGATCGTCGAGCTGGTGCGCGGCGCCGCGCAGCGCGGCGCGCGCGACGGGCGCCCGCGGCCGCCGGTCGCGCCGGTGCCGGCGTTCGCGCCCCACACCGCGTTCGTGCGCAAGGACACCGAGCAGGTGCACGTGTGCCTCGGCGGGCGCGGGATCGCCCGCCACGACGAGCGGCGCTTCGCGCTGCGGGTGCTCGACACGATCCTCGGCGGGACGTCGTCGTCGCGGCTGTTCCAGGAGGTGCGCGAGCGCCGCGGGCTGGCCTATGCGGTGTACTCGTTCACGGCGCTGTTCGCGGGGACCGGGCAGGTCGGGCTGTACCTCGGGACCCGGGGCGACAACCTGAGCGAGGCGGTGAAGGTGCTGGCCGCCGAGCTCGAGCGCTTCGCCGGCGACCCGGCCAGCGAGGCCGAGCTGGCCCGGGCCAAGGAGAACGCGAAGGGCCGGCTCGTGCTGTCGCTGGAGTCGACGGCGGCGCGGATGAACCGGCTCGGGGCGGCGATCCTGGCCGAGCTGCCCGTGCTCGGCGTCGACGAGGTGCTCGAGCGCATCGACGCGGTCACGCTCGACGACGTGCGCGCACTGGCGGGCGAGCTCTTCGGGCCGGGCCGGCTGGCCGCCGCGGGGATCGGGCCCGACGAGGACGCGTTCCGCGACGCGCTCGCGCCGCTGGCGCTCGCGCCGACGGGGGCCGGCGAATGATCCGGGTGGGCGTGGCCGGCGCCGCCGGGCGCATGGGGCAGACCGTGTGCCGGGCGGTGGAGGGCGCGCAGGACATGGCGCTCGCCGGCCGGGCGGATCCCGCGCTCGGCGTCGAGCTGGCCGAGATCCTCGGCGACGTCGACGTGGTCGTCGACTTCACGCGCCCCGACACGGCGACCGAGAACGCGCTCGCCTGCGTGCGGGCCGGCGTGCACGTCGTCATCGGGACGTCGAGCTTCGACCTCGAGCCGCTGCGCGGCCTGGAGAGCCCGCCGAACGTGTTCTTCGCGCCGAACTTCGCGATCGGCGCGGTGCTGATGATGCGCTACGCCGCGGAGGCGTCGCGGGTCATGGCGCGCGCCGAGATCATCGAGCTGCACCACGACGGCAAGCTCGACGCGCCCAGCGGCACCGCCGCGCGGACGGCCGAGATGATGGCGGGCGACGTGCCGATCCACTCGGTGCGCCTGCCCGGGCTCGTCGCCCACCAGGAGGTCATCCTCGGCGACGTCGGTCAGACGCTGACGATCCGCCACGACTCCGTCGACCGCGAGTCGTTCATGCCGGGCGTGCTGCTGGCGATCCGCCGGGTCGGCGCGCTGACCGAGTCGCCGGTGGTCGGCCTCGAGCACCTCCTGTTCGACGCCTGAACGCCGCCGGCGGTCCGCACAAGGACCGCCAGCCCCATGATCGGCCGACGAACCGGCGCAAGTCTTCCGCCGGCGTGGGTAAGGTCGCCGTGACGTCCGTTGCGAGGAGGCACCAATGCCCTGGACGACCCATCTGCTTGTCGTCGCCAGTCGGACCGCAGAGTCCGGCGAGCTCGTCTCCTACCTGCGCGAGCGAGCGCAGGCGGGGCCGGTGCACGTCACGCTCGTCGTGCCGCTCGAGGTGGGCGGCCGCGATGCTGGGCGCGAGCGGCTCGAGAGCGCGCTGGCGCGCCTGCAGGTCAACGGGATCGAGGCCGTGGGCCATCTGGCCGGCGACGGCGAGCCGCTGCACGCGGTGCTCGACGTCTACGACCCCAAGCGCCACGACGAGATCATCATCGTGACGCTCCCCGAGCACCTGTCGCGCTGGCTGCGCTGCGACCTGCCGCACCGGGTGGCCCACGTCACGGGGGCGCTGGTGCGCCACATCGAGGTCAGCGAGGCACCCGCCGCCGTGCGCCGGTGAGCGCCCCGCCCGGGGTCACGATCGCGGTCACCGACCACGCCGCGGACCGCTACCGCCAGCGCGTCCGCGGGACGCTCGACGCGCGCAGCGACGTCGCCGGCCGCGTCGGTGCGGCATGGGCCGCGGGGCGGGTGGCGCCGGGCGAGCGCGGCGCGGTGCGCGTCACCGACCTCGACGACCGCTCGCTCGTGTTCGTCTGCCGCCACGACGCGCGGGGCGGCGAGCTGGTGGTGATCACGCTCTGGGAGGAGGGCGAGGACGCGCGCGTGCCCCGCCGCTTCACCGACGCGCTGGAGCGCCGCCGCAGCTGATCGGCGACGCGCAGCCCGGGCTCCAGCTCGCTGAGAGGGATTGTGGGCTCCGTCACGACCGTCCACGGTATGGTCGGGGCGGACGCCAGGAGGCCGGGAGTGGTACGCAACATCGTGAGTCGAATGCCGGGCACCGGCCTCGCCCTCGGCGTGGCCCGGCCGGCGGCGCGCGCCGCCGTCGCGGTCGGCGACGCCGCCGTGCAGACGACACGCGCCACGGCGCTCGTCGCGCTCGACCGCGTGCTGGCGTCGTCGTTCGCGTTGGAGGTCGTCGACCACGTCGTGGCCAGCCCGCTCGTCGAGCGCAGCGCCGACCGCGTGCTGCGCGGCCCCGAGATGGGGCGACTCGTCGAGTTGACCCTCGAGAGCGAGCGCCTGGACGCGGTCGTGGCCACCGCGCTCGACAGCCCGGCGGCCGAGCGGCTCCTGCGCGGCGCGCTGGAGTCCGCCGCGGTGGAGCGCCTCGTGGCCGAGGCGCTGGAATCGCCGGGCGTGCAGCGGATGCTGGCCGACGCGCTGGAATCGCCGGGCGTGCAGCGGATGCTGGCCGAGGCGCTCGACTCGCCGGCCACCGAGCGGCTGCTGGCCGAGGCGCTCGACTCGCCCGGCATGCAGCGGCTCGTCGACCGCGCGCTCGAGAGCCGCCTGACCGACGAGCTGCTCACCCGGATCCTCGAGGACGTCACGGTCCGCCTCGCGGCGAGCCAGGGCCTGTGGACGCTCATCGACGAGGTCGCGGCCAGTCCGGCCATCACCGAGGCGATCACCCAGCACGGCGTCGGGTTCGCCGATCAGGTGGCCGACGAGGTCCGGGGCCGCACGCGCAACGCCGACGCGTGGATGGAGAACGTCGCCCGCCGCGTGCTGCGCCGACGTGCCCGCACGCCGACCGTGGAGTCGGGGTGAGCGCCACCGTGCCGGGCCGGCCCGAACCGGCCACGACGGTGGCGGCGACGCACGCCCCGCCCGTCGCCGCCGCGGAGACGATCGTGGTCACGAGCGGCCCCTACGCCGGGCTGGCCACGCGCACGCTCGCGTTCGCCGCGGACGCGGCCGTCATCAACGTCGTCGGCTGGTTCGTGGCGCTGATCGTCACGCTCGGCCTGTCGCTGCTGAACCTGCCCGACGGCGTCAAAAGCGTGCTGGTGGCGATCGGCGCGTTCATCGGCCTGGTGTGGACCGCGTCCTACTTCATCTTCTTCTGGTCGACCACCGGGCAGACGCCCGGCAACCGCCTGCTGCGCATCCGCGTCATCGACGTCCGCACGGGCCGCCCGCCGCGTCCGCGCCGCGCGCTCGTCCGGGGGGCCGGCCTCATCCTGTCGGCGCTGCTGCTGTGCCTCGGCTTCCTCCTGATCCTGGTCGACTCGCGCCGGCGCGCGCTGCACGACCGCCTGGCCGGCACGGTCGTCGCCGACGTGGCCGGCGAGCCGCCGACGATCCGCTCGGACGCGCGGCGCGCGCGCTCGCGCCGGCCGCTCTGAGCTCAGAAGCCAACCACTAGGCCCGCACCAGCTCCGCCAGCCGTGTGTGCCGCCGCCGCGCGTCCACCCGCCGCAGCGCCACGTCGAGCGCGCGTCGCTGGCCGACGAAGACCGCCATGCGCTCGGCGCGCGTCAGCGCCGTGTAGACGAGGTTGCGCGTGAGCATCACGTGGTGGCCGGAGAAGATCGGCACGACGACCGCGGGCGCCGAGCTGCCCTGGGCCTTGTGGACCGACATCGCGTAGGCGAGCCGGAGGGTCTCCAGCGCGCCCGCCGGCAGCGCGAGCACGCGCCCGTCGTCGGTGGCCAGCAGCGTCTGCGCCGCCTCGCGGTCGTAGGCGGCGACCACCCCGATCTCGCCGTTCATGAGCTGGCGCTCGTGGTCGTTGCGGGTTTGCACGACGCGGTCGCCGACGCGCAGCCGGCTGGCGGGGATCGCCTCGCCGTCGGGGTTCAGCCGCGCCCGCAGCGCGTCGTTGAGCGCCTCGATGCCGACCGGCCCGCGGTGCATCGGCGCCAGCACCTGGACGTCGGCGCACGGATCGAGCCCGAGGTGGCGGGGCAGGCGCTGCGCCGCGAGCGAGACGACCTCGGCGAAGATCTCCTCGGCCCGGTCGCGGGCCACGAAGTAGAAGTCGCGCTCGACGTCCTCGGGGAGCTCGCCCGGCGGCGGGCGGCCGTCGTTGATCGCGTGCGCGGCCCGGACGATCAGCGAGCGCGCGGCCTGGCGGAAGACCGCGGTCAGCCGGGTGAGCGGGACCGCCTCGGACGCGATCAGGTCGTCGAGGACGCGGCCCGGCCCGACCGGCGCGAGCTGGTCGGGGTCGCCGACGAGCACCACGTGGGTCTCGTCGCCCACTGCGCCGAACAGCGCGCCGGCCAGCCGCACGTCGAGCATCGACGCCTCGTCGACGATGAGCACGTCGGCGCCCGGGATCGGATCGTCGGGGCCATGGACGAACCCGGCGCCCGGCTGCCACCCCAGCAGGCGGTGGATCGTCGAGGCATCGGCGCCGGTCGCCTCGGCCATGCGCCGCGCCGCCTTGCCGGTCGGCGCGCACAGTCGGGCGTCGAGGCGCCGCTCGCGCAGCACGTCGACCAGCGCCCGCAGCGTCGCGGTCTTGCCGACGCCCGGGCCGCCGGTGAGGATCGACAGCCGGCCGGCGAGCGCGCGCTGGACCGCCGCCCATTGCGCGTCCGTGGGCACGAACGCCCCGCCCTGCGGCTTGGGGGGCGGCGACGCCTCGTGCGCGGGGTCCGCGTCCAGCAGCGCGCGCACGCGCTCGGCCAGCCGCCGCTCGATGCGATCCAGGCGCGCGTCGGCGACCCGGTCGCCGTCCACCACCACCGCGCCCGCCGCGGCGAGCCGCGCGATGGCGTCGGCCGGGTCGGCGCCCAGCAGCCGCTGCGCCCGCCCGCGCAGCTCGGCGGCGGGGAGGTGGCAATGGCCGTCGGCCTCCGCCTCGGCCAGCGCGAACATGACGCCCGCGGCCAGCCGGCGCGGGTCGTCGGGCGCGACGGCGAGCGCCCGGGCCAGCGCGTCCGCGGTGGCGAAGCCGATGCCGTCGAGCTCGCACAGCCGGTAGGGGTCGACCGTGAGGACGTCGACCGCGTCCGCGCCCAGCACCCGCAGCACCCGGCCGGCAGCGGCGGCCGGGACCCCGTGGGCGTCGAGGAACATCCGCACCGCCCGCAGCGCCCGCGCCGCGCGCCACGACTCGACCGCCGGGCCGATCCGGATCGGCCCGATCCCCGGCACCTCGCGCAGCCGCGCCGCCGGGTCGGCGTCGACCACCTCGAGCACGTCGGCGCCGTGGCGGTCGAGCAGGTACGCCGCGCCGGTCGGCCCGACGTGCTTGACCGCCGAGAGGACGGCGAGCAGCGCGGCGTCGCCGCTGGGCTCGGCCACCCGCAGCGCGCTGACGTGGAACTGGCGCCCGTGGCGCGGATGCTCGCGCCAGGCGCCGCGCACCTCCATCGCGTCGCCGGCGTGGACGTGGGCCAGCGGTCCGCACAGCACGATCGCCTCGCCGTCGTCGGTCACCGCGTCGAGGACCGCGAAGGCGCCGTCCTCGGCCTGCCAGCGCACCCGCGCCACCTCGACGGCCAGCGCGGGCGCGGGGTCGGCCGGGACGGTCATCGCCCCGACGGTAACGCGCGACGAGGCACCCCATCGGCCGCCGACGCTGAGATACTGCAGTCCGTGGGCACTCTGGGCACCGTCATCACCGCGATCGTCACACCCTTCGACGACAAGCTGAACTTCGACGAGGAGGCGTTCGTCTCGCTGCTGCGCCACCTGGCCGATCACGGCAGCGACGGCTTCGTCGTCTGCGGGTCGACCGGCGAGGCGGCCACGCTGACCGACGAAGAGCACATGCGCGTCGTCGAGCTCGCCGTGGCCGAGAAGCCGCCGGGCGTGACGATCGTCGCCGGCACCGGCTCCAACGACACGCGCCACGCGGTCGAGGCTCACCGAGCGGGCCACCGCGCTCGGCGTCGACGGCACGCTGTCGGTCACGCCGTACTACGTGCGGCCCAACCGGCGCGGGCTGCTGGCGCACTACCGCGAGGTCGCGCGCGCCACCGACAAGCCGATCCTGCTCTACAACATCCCGAGCCGCACGGGCCTCGACGTGCCCAACGACCTGATCGCCGAGATCGGCCAGCTCGACCACATCGTCGGCGTCAAGCAGGCCAACAACGACAACCTCGCGCCGATCGACGGCCTCGAGGTCTACGCAGGCAACGACGACATCTTCGCCCGCACGCTGGACATGGGCGGCGCCGGCGGCATCCTCGTCGCCAGCCACATCGTCGGCGACGAGATGCGGCGGCTGGTCACCGAGCCCGAGCGCCGCGCGGAGATCGACGCCGGGCTGCGCGACGTCTACGCGGTCATGGGGGTCACGACGAACCCGATCCCGGTCAAGGCGGCGCTCAACCTGCTCGGCCATCGCGTCGGCGGGCTGCGGCTGCCGCTGATCGAGGCCTCCGACGAGGAGCGCGACGCCGTGCGGGCCGTCCTCGAGCGTCACGGGCTGCTGCGCGGCGCGCCCGCCTCGTGAGCCCCGGCGGATCCTCACAGCCCGGCGCGTCGGCCCGGCGAGCGGGCTCGTCGTGAGCGGCATGCTGCGCGTCCTGCCCCTGGGCGGGCTGGGCGAGATCGGCAAGAACATGACGGTCGTCGAGTACGAGGACCGCATCGTCGTCGTCGACACCGGCCTGCGCTTCCCGACCGCGGACATGATGGGCATCGACCTCGTGCTGCCCGACTTCAGCTACCTGCGCGATCGCGCCGACGACATCGAGGCGATCGTCATCACGCACGGCCACGAGGACCACATCGGCGCGCTCCCGTTCGTCCTGCGCGAGCTCGGCCAGGACATCCCCGTGTTCGGCAGCCGGCTGACGATGGCGATGGCGCGGTCCAAGCTCGACGAGCACAAGCTGCGCGAGGTCGACCTCGAGGACGTCGCGGCCGGTGTCAAGATCGAGGCGGGGCCGTTCGACATCGAGCTGATCCACATGACGCACTCGATCCCCGACTCGGTCGCGGTGGCGGTGACGACCGACCTCGGCACGATGCTCGTCACCGGCGACTACAAGTTCGACCAGACGCCGGTCGACGGGCACCCGGCCGACATCTCCCGGCTGGCCGAGCTGGGCAAGGAGGGGCTGCTGCTGCTGTGCGGCGACTCGACGAACGTCGATCGGCCGGGGTGGGCGCCGAGCGAGTCGGGGGTCGGGCCCCGGCTGGAGGAGGTGTTCTCGCGCTGCGAGGGGCGCATCGTCGTGACCTCGTTCGCCTCGAACATCCACCGCGTCCAGCAGGTGATCGACGCGGCGGCGGCGGTCGGGCGCAAGGTCGCGCTGATCGGCCGCTCGATGCGCAAGAACGTCAACGTCGCCCGCTCGCTCGGCCACATCCAGGCCCCCGAGGGGCTGATCGTCAACGCGCGCGAGATCGAGGACTTCCCCGACCACAAGCTCGTCATCTGCTCGACCGGGTCGCAGGGCGAGCCGCTGAGCGCGCTGCGGCGCATGGCCCACCGCGACCACCCGCAGGTCGAGCTGCACGCCGGCGACACGGTCGTCTTCTCCGCCACGCCGATCCCCGGCAACGAGCGCGCGGTCAACGAGACGGTCGACCGGCTGTTTCAGATCGGCTGCGATGTCATCACGACCCGCGACGCGCCGATCCACGCCTCCGGCCACGGTTACGCGGAGGAGGTCAAGCTCATGCTGAACCTCGTCCAGCCGCGGTACGTGATGCCGTTCCACGGCGACTTCAAGCGCATCCGCCTGCACGGGCAGCTCGCCGAGGCGGTCGGTGTGGACCCGGCGCGCATCTTCCGCGGGGTCAACGGGCTGCCGCTGGAGATCGACGAGGGCGGCGCGCGCTTCGGCGAGAAGGAGGAGTCGGGGATGGTGTTCGTCGACGGCGTCGACATCGGCGACGTGGCCGACGTCGCCCTGCGCGACCGGCGGATGCTGTCGGCCGACGGCATCTTCGTCGTGGTGGCGACGATCTCCGAGCAGGACGGCTCGTCGGTCGCCGAGCCCGAGGTGATCTTCCGCGGCGTGCCGTTCCGCGACCAGGCCGACGACCTGCTCGACGAGATCCGCGAGACGGTCGACGCGTCGCTGGAGCGGGCGGCGGAGGAGGAGATCCGCGAGATCGATCTCCTCCAGGAGATCCTGCACGCGGACCTGGCGCAGTTCGTCTACGAGCGCCTGCGGCGCCGGCCGATGGTGCTGCCGGTCGTCGTCGAGGTCTGAGCCGCGGCGCTTCCGCCATGGTCGCCGGTGACCGTGGCCGTAGCACGCGGGCGCGACAGGGTCAGGCTCCGTAGTTCGCCTGTCCGCGGCCGGGCAGCACCCGGATGCGCGACGGCGGGGGACGGGGAATGCTGTGGCCATGAGCACCACGACCAATCCCAAGGTGCTGGTCGCCTACGCCAGCAAGCACGGCTCGACCGGGGAGATCGCGGAGGCGATCGCCGCCCGGCTGCGCGACGAGGGGCTCGAGTGCGACTGCCGCGACGCGGGCGACGTCCGCGCGCTCGACGGCTACGACGCGGTGGTGCTCGGCAGCGCCGTGTACATGAAGCGCTGGCGCCACGAGGCCAAGCGCTTCCTGCACCGTCACCGGCGCGACCTCGCCCAGCGGCCGTTGTGGGTGTTCTCGTCGGGCTACGTCGGCGACGCCGAGCGCTCGCCGGAGTGGGAGGAGCCGGCCGCGATCGTCAAGACCGTCGAGGAGCTGGGCGCGCGCGAGCATGTCGTGTTCGGCGGCCGCGTGTCGCAGGACGGCGGGTTGATGGCCAAGGCGATGGCCAAGCACACGCCGCCCGAGTCGGCCGACCGGCGCGACTGGGACGAGATCGGCGCCTGGGCGTCCGCGATCGCCGCCGCGCTGCGCTCCCCCGACCGGGCCGCGACGTGACGGCGGACCGGCTGGCCCTGCGCCGCACGCTCGGGTGGGCGCTGGCGACGCTGCTGGCGCGCTGACGCGCGCGGCGGCGGGCGCCTTCCTATCCTGGTGCGCATGCCCGCCGGCGGGGACATCGAGACGCGCGGGGACTGCGAGCGCCTGGTCGCCGCGTTCTACGACAGCGCGATGGCCGATCCGATGATCGGCTACCTGTTCACCGACGTTGCGCAGCTCGACCTCGACAAGCACCTGCCGGTGATCGCCTCGTTCTGGGAGACGGTGCTGCTCGGAGCGCAGACCTACGCCGGCGGCGCCTTCGCCGTCCACGCCACGCTCGACCGCAAGTCCCCGCTGCACCGCGCGCACTTCGAGCGCTGGCTGGTGCTGTGGGGGGAGACGGTGGACGAGCTCTTCGCGGGGCCGACCGCCGAGCTGGCCAAGCAGCACGCCCTGTGCGTGGCCGCGGCCTTCCACCGCCGCCTCGCCGCGGGCCGCGAGGCCGCGCCGCCGCCGGGCGCCGGCGGGCTGGCCGTCACGCGCCACGGCCCGCGCGCGGCCTGACGCGGTCGCGCCGCGGCGGCATGAGGGCCCGGCCGCCGCGACGCGGGTGCGGCCTACGCCTCGGTCTCGACGACCGCGATGTGGTTGCCGTCGGGGTCGCGCATCATGAACAGCAGCGGCGTGCCCGGTGAGCGCGCCGGCTCGGAGTCCAGCTGGATCCCGCCGATGGCCTTCAGGCGCTCGTACTCGGCCTGCGCGTCGGCGGTCTCGACGCCGATGCCGCCGCCGCCGGGCTGGGACTGCATCGGCGGGTTGAGCGCCAGGCGGGCGGTCGAGCCGGGGGGCGCCACCTCGAGCCAGCGGTACTCGCCGTTCTCACCGAACGTGACGTCGGCCCGGACCTCGAAGCCGAGCTTCTCCGTGTAGAACGCCTTCGCGGCGTCCTGGTCGGAGACCGTGAACATCGCGACGCCGATGTTCGTGACCGTCGTCGGGGAGGACTGCGTGGAGTTGCTCATGTCCGCTTAGACGAACCGCATCGCCGGAAATCATCGGTCGCGGGTCACGACGACGCGAGGGCCACCTTGCGGTGCGCGGGCCGCCCGCTCCACAGCTCGTCGGAGGCCAGCCGCGCGCCCTCGGCCATCGCCGCCAGCTTCGCGTAGGTCACGTTCGGGTTGACCGGCATCATGCTCGCCATCGTCGCGAAGCCGCAGTCGGAGCCGGCCATGACGTTCTCGCGTCCGACGCAGCCGGCGAAGTGCAGGATCCGCTCGGCGATGAGCTCGGGGTGCTCGATGTAGTTCGTCGTCGAGTCGATCACGCCGGGGATCAGCACCTTGCCCTCGGGCAGCGCCACGTCCTCGAAGACCCGCCACTCGTGCTCGTGGCGCGGGTTGGCGGCCTCGAACGAGATGCCGGCGGGCCGGGCGCGCAGCACGATGTCGAGGATGTCGCCCAGCGGCACGTCGAGGTGGTGCGGTCCCTCGTAGTTGCCCCAGCACAGGTGGATGCGCATGTCCTCGGGCGGGATGTCGGCGGTCGCCTGGTTGAGCGCCTCGACGTTCGTCGCGATCGCGCGCCGCCAGTCCTCCAGCGACGCGTCGGGGAACTCGATGTGGCGGCCCATCGCGAGGTCGGGACAGTCGATCTGCAGGACGAAGCCGGCCGCGTGGATCGCGTCGTACTCGGTCTTCATCGCGTCGGCCAGCGCCGCGAGGTAGTCCTCGCGGGTCGCGTAGTGCTGGTTCTCCAAGAACAGCGAGATGACACCCGGCGACGCCGCGCTGAGGAACACGTCGTCGGGCGAGCTGGCCTCGGCCGCGGCGCGCAGGTTCTCGATGTCGGCGTCGAGCGGGCCCCGGTCGACGTAGACGACGTCGCCGACGCAGGCGGGCAGCGCCAGCATCGCGCCGACGTCGTCGAAGCCGGCCTCGTGCGCCCACTCGGGGTAGTCGCGGACGTCGCCGAGGCCGATCGCGCGGCCGCGGTCGCCGAACCCGCTCAGGCGCTCGGTCACGTACGTCGCGTACATGACCTTGCTCGCCTCGCCGTCGTTGACGACGTCGACGCCGGCCTCGACCTGGTCGGCGACGATCTGGGCGACGGCGTCGCGCACCTCCCGGGCGAACGCGTTGGGCTCCGGGCGCTCGCCGGCGGACATGCCCGCCAGCATCTCGCGCAATCCCGGAGGACGCGGCAGGCTGCCCGTGTGCGTCGTGAGGATCCGATCGGTCGAGCGCCTCATGGCGACCCCCTCGAGACGATTGTGCGAACCCGCACAGCCTACGCCGGCGGATCGCTGCGCACCAGGTCCGCCGGGCAACCTGGGGCGTGGAGCCGTACCTGCGGACGGCCCGCGAGTGGGTCGTCCGCAGACGGACGACCCACTAGCGTTGAGGGCCATGAAATGGACCGTCGATGTGCCGGTGGCGGCGCTGCCGGAGCTGCCCCCGCTGCCGCCGCTGCTGGCCACGGCGCTGGCCGATGCGCTCGACCGGCCCGCCGTCCAGCAGCCGGCGTGGCCGGACCCCGACTACGTCGCCCGTGTGCGCGCTGTGCTGGAGAGCGTGCCGCCGATCGCCGTGCCCGTCGAGGTCGACCGGCTGCAGCAGCGCCTCGGCGCCGTCGCCCGCGGCGAGGCGTTCCTGCTGCAGGGCGGCGACTGCGCCGAGACGTTCGTCGACAACACCGAGGAGCACCTGCGCGGCACCATCCGCACACTGCTGCAGATGGCGGTGGTGCTGACCTACGGCACGTCGATGCCGGTGGTCAAGGTCGGGCGGATCGCCGGCCAGTACGCCAAGCCGCGCAGCGCCGACGTCGACGCCGCCGGCCTGCCCTCCTACCGCGGCGACATGGTCAACGCCATCGAGGCCACCGAGGAGGCCCGCCGCCCCGACCCGGGCCGGCTCGTGCGCGCCTACGCCAACGCCGCCGCGGCGATGAACCTGGCCCGCGCGATCACCTCCGCCGGCCTGGCCGACCTGCATCGCCTGCACGAGTGGAACATGGACTTCGTCGCCCGCTCGAACGCCGGCACGCGCTACGAGCGGGTGGCGACCGAGATCGATCGCAGCCTGCGCTTCATGTCGGCGTGCGGGGTCGACGACAGCTCGCTGCGCACCGTCGACCTCTACGCCAGCCACGAGATGCTCGTCCTCGACTACGAGCGCGCGCTGCTGCGCCTCGACGAGGACCGCCTGTACCTGCTGTCGGCGCACATGCCGTGGATCGGCGATCGCACGCGCCAGATCGAGGGCGCCCACGTCGCGCTCGCCGCGCTGCTGGCCAACCCGGTCGGCGTCAAGATCGGGCCCAAGACGACGCCCGAGGAGGCGGTGGAGCTCGTCGAGCGGCTCGACCCCGAGGGGATCGACGGGCGCGTGACGCTCGTCTCGCGCATGGGCAACGGCGCGGTGCGCGACCAGCTGCCGCCGATCGTCGAGGCGGTCACCCGGACCGGGCACCGCGTCGTCTGGCAGTGCGACCCGATGCACGGCAACACCGAGGAGTCGCCCAGCGGCCACAAGACCCGCCACTTCGACCGGGTCATGGACGAGGTCGAGGGCTTCTTCGAGGTCCACCAGCAGCTCGGCACGCACCCGGGCGGCATCCACGTCGAGCACACCGGCGAGGACGTCACCGAGTGCCTCGGCGGGGCGCAGATGATCTCCCACGACGAGCTCGGCTCGCGCTACGGGACCGCCTGCGACCCGCGGCTGAACACCCAGCAGTCGCTCGAGCTCGCGTTCCTCGTCGTCGAGATGCTGCGGCGCACCGGCTGATCGTCAGCCGCTGACGCGCAGCGCCTCGAGATAGGTCCGCAGCGCCGTGGGGTCGCGGCCGTCGTGACGGAAGCCGACGACTCGGTCGGGGCGCACGGCGAGCAGCGTGATCTCGTCGATGCCGAGCCGGGCGGCGACCGCGGCGTCGATGTGCCCGAGCCCGGCGCCGTCCGGGTGGACGCCCAGGCCGAAGACCGCGCCGACGACCGGCTCGGCGTGCTGGTCCTGCAGCGCCGATACGAGCGCGACGATGTCGCCGGAGCGCGCCCGCGGCCCGCCCAGGACGAGCAGGGTGTGCTCGTCGCGGTGGGTCAGCTCGTGCAGGGCGCACGGCTCGCCGTCGGGCGGCTGGGCGGGCAGTCGGTCGGGGAGCCGCTCGCCGGGCGCGAGCCCGTCGGTGGCGTCGCCGGCGATCGCGGACGATCCTGCGTAGGAGCCGTCGATCTCGGCCGCGGCGACGGCTTCGTGATGCGCCGAATCGGGATCGGCGTAGGTCTGGCGGATCTGGACGTCGCGGCCCGCCCGATCGGCGGCGAGCGTCAGCGCCTGCCCGGCCTCGGCCATGGCGCCGGACGCCACGACCTTCAGCGCGACGGGGCGGCGCTCCTGCTCGTAGGAGTCCAGCAGCGCGGGCGCGCTCACGCCCCGGCAGACCAGCGTGAGCTTCCAGCCGAGGTTGAACGCGTCCTGCAGGCCGGTGTTCATGCCGTGGCCCTCGGCCGGCGAGCAGGCGTGCGCGGCGTCGCCGGCGAGCAGGACGCGGCCCGCGCGATACCGGCTCGCGACGCGCGAGTGGCAGTGAAAGCGCGCCGGGTTCTCGACGCCGCGGAACGTGACACCGGGCTTGTACTGCGCGATCACCGCCGCCGCGTCGGCCACGAGGTCGCTCGTGTCCGATGTCGGGCGCAGGTAGACGCGGAAGCGACCGCCCGGCAACGGGGTGAGGATGACCGGCGGGACGTCCAGGTGCGCGAACGCGATGTCCAGCTCCTCGTCCCAGCCGTCGAGGGCCGCGTCGAACACCGCCCAGGCCGGCTCGATGTCGGTGCCCTCGAAGGGGATGCCGACCAGCGATCGCACCGTGCTGTGGAACCCATCGCAGGCGACGAGCCAGGACGCCGTGACCTCATGGCGCTCGCCATCGTGCTCGAAGGTGACGACCACCGTGTCGGGCGTCTGCTCCAGCCCAGCCAGGAGGGTCGAGCGCAGCACGTGGCCGCCACGGCGCTCGAGGTCCCCGAGCAGGACCGCCTCGGTGACCTCCTCGGAGATCCCGATGTCGAATGGGTAGCGGCTGTCGAGGTCGCCGTAGCCGAGAAAGCCCAGCGTCTCGCCGCCGGAGCGCAGGCAGGTCCCGCGGACCCTGACGCCGTCGCGCAGGAAGCGGTCGGCCAGGCCGAGCGCCTCGAAGATCTCCATCGACCGGCAGTGCACGACGGTCGCCCGGTCCCAGGGCCGCGGTGCGTCGAGCGCGTCGATCAGCAGGCACGCGACGCCGCGGCGCCGCAGCTGGCCGGCGAGCAGCAGGCCGGTCGGGCCCGCCCCGGCGACGATGACCTCGTGGTCGGCGGGGCGGGCGCTCGGCACGAGCGCGAGCCTATCTGCGGGGCAGGTCGTAGACGTGCCGAGGGGTGACGACGGCGGTGATCGCCTTGCCGAGCCGCGTGCTGGCATCCACGCCGTTGCGGGGGATGTCCGTGTTGGCGAGGACGACGACCGTCGCGTGGCTGCCGGGGCGGTGGACCGCAAGCGTCTGGTAGCCGGGCAGCGAGCCGTTGTGGCCGATCCAGCCCTCGTTGCTGAACATCCCGATGCCGTACACGCGGGTGACGCCCGGGTCCGAGGGCGCGACCGACTGCAGCCGCACCCGCTGCACAGCCGGCGGCAGCAGCTTGCGGCCGCTGACGAGGTGCCTCGCCCAGACCCGCAGGTCGCGCACCGTCGAGATCATCGCGCCGGCCGCCCAGCCCCAGGACGGGTTCCAGTCGGTGGCATCGGCGCGCTTGCCGTCGGCGGTCTGCTCGGTGTAGCCGTGCGCGTGCGGGTTCGGGAACGCGGCGCCGGTCGGGAACGAGGTGTTCGCAGGCCCAGCGGCCGCAGGATGTGCTGCTCGATGTAGACCGGCAGCGGCTGGCCGGAGACCTGCTCGACCACGAGGCCGAGCAGGACCGTGTTCGAGTTCGAGTAGTTGAAGCCTTGGCCGGGGGCGAACAGCGCGGGCTGGCCGGCCACGTAGGCGAGCAGCTCCTGCGGCGTGAACGAGCGCTGCGGGTCGGCGGTCAGGTCCGCGAAGAACGGCTTGGTCTCGGTGTAGCTGGGGATGCCGCTCGTCATCGCGGCCAGCTCGCGCAGCGTGGCGTCGGCGTTGACGGTGCCCGGGACGTACTTGCCGATCGGGTCGTCGAGGCTGATCTTGCCCTCGCCGACGAGCTGCAGCAGCGCGGTGATCGTGAACGTCTTCGTCTCGCTGCCGATGCGCATGTGCAGGTTGCGGGCCATCGGCCGGCCGGTGGCGGTGTCGCGCACGCCGAACGCGCGGACGTAGGGCGCCTTGCCCTTCTGCCAGACGCCGACGATCGCGCCGGGGATCCGGCCCTGCTTCATCGCCGTGCGGATCTTCGCCGTGAGCGCGTGGTCGCGTGGGGCCTGCGTCGGTGCGGCGGCAGCGGTGCTCGTGATGGCCGCCGTCGCCAGGACCGCCGCGAGCGCGGCGCCGGCGACACGGCACGTCCGTGCGTACATCGTCTCTCCTTGCCTGGTCGCCGGCGAATCTACGCGACGCCCGGCCGCCGCACATTGGCCTGGCTGCCCCTCGGGGGTGGCTAGGTGGCCTGTGCCGGGCGCCGGCCGGCGGCGCGCAACGCCGCCGGACCCCGGCGACGCGCGTCAGTCGCCCAGCAGGACGGCCAGGCGGCGGTCCAGCGCCGCCGCGAGCGCGTCGCGCAGCGGGCCTTCGTCGAAGCGCTCGAGCAGCGCGCCGAGGAAGCCCTCGATCACCAGCCGCCGGGCCCGCTCGTCCGACAGGCCGCGGGAGCGCAGGTAGAACAGCTGCTCGGGGTCGATCTGGGCGATCGCCGCGGCGTGGGTGCAGCGCACGTCGTTGGCCAGGATCTCCAGCCCGGGGATCGCGTCGGCGTGCGCCTTCTTGGAGACGAGCAGGTTGCGCGACTCCTGGAAGGCGTCGACCCGCTGGGCGTCCGGGTCGACCTTGATCATCCCGCGCCACACCGCGCTCCCGCGGTCGGCCAGGATGCCGCGGTAGGCGAGGTCGCTGACCGTGTCCGGCGCCGCGTGCTCCTGGCGGGTGTCGAAGTCGAGGTGCTGGCGCCCGTGGAGGGCGTAGCCGCCGGTGACCCGCGCGCTCGAGCCCGGCTCGGCCAGTCGTCTCCAGGAAGATCTTGCCGTTGGCCCCGCCGAAGCCGAGCGTCACCCAGTCGAGCGTGCCGTCGCGCAGCACCGTGGCGCGCTCGTTGCCGAACACCCACGTGCGCTCGCTGACGTCCTGCACGCCGACGTAGCGCAGCGTCGCGTTCTCGCCGACGACCAGCTCGACGACGCCGTTGACCAGCGCCTCATCCGCGCCGCCGCCCACCGTCTGGTCGAAGATCGTCGCCTCGGCGCCCTCCTCGAGGACCACCAGCGTGCGCCAGTGCAGCGCGCTGCCGTCCTGCGCAAGGACGTTCGTCAGCACGATCGGCTCCTCGACGGTGACGTGGCGCGGCACGTAGACCAGCGCCCCGTCGGTCCAGTAGGCGTCGTTGCGGGCGCTGAACGGCGAGTCCGGCTCGACGAGCGAGCCGAGGTGGCGCTCGACGACCCCCGGCAGCCGCTCGGCCGCGAGCGCCAGCGGCATGACCACCGGCGCGTCGGCGACCGGGTCGGCCTCGCCCGGCACGATCGCGACGTCCAGCGACATCGGCCCCGCGCCCGCGCCGCCCGGCGCCGGCGCGAACCGGTCGAGGTCCAGCGTGTCGATCGGCGTGAACTCCCAGCCCGGCGTCCCGCGGAACTCGGGCATGACGATCGCCCCGAGCGAGTCGAGCGCCCGCGTGCGGCGGGCGGCGATGATGTCCGTCGCCAGGTCCGTCATCCGATCGAGCCCTCCATCTGCAGCTCGATGAGCCGGTTCATCTCGACCGCGTACTCCATCGGCAGCTCCTTGACGATCGGCTCGATGAAGCCGTTGACGATCAGCTTGGACGCCTCCTCCTCGGGCAGCCCGTGGGACTGCAGGAAGAGCTGCTCCTCGCCGACCTTCGACACCGTCGCCTCGTGGCCCACGTCCACGTCGTCGTTGCCGATGCGGATCGTCGGGTAGGTGTCCGAGCGCGAGTCCTTGTCGAGCAGCAGGGCGTCGCAGACCACCTTCGAGCGCGAGCCGTGCGCGCCCTTGGCCACCTCGAGCAGCCCGCGGTACGACGAGCGTCCGCCGTCCTTGGAGATCGACTTGGCGAAGACGTTCGACGTCGTGTTGGGCGCCACGTGGACGATCTTGCCGCCCGCGTCCTGGTGCTGGCCGGCGCCGGCGAACGCGATCGACAGGATCTCGCCGTGCGCGCGCTCGCCCATCAGGTAGACGGACGGATACTTCATCGTCAGGCACGAGCCGAGGTTGCAGTCCACCCATTCGACGGTGGCCTCACGCTGGGCGATGGCTCGCTTGGTCACCAGGTTGAACACGTTGGCCGACCAGTTCTGCACCGTCGTGTAGCGGATGCGCGCACCCGGCTTGGCGATCAGCTCGACCACCGCGGAGTGCAGCGACGACGACGAGTACGTCGGCGCCGTGCAGCCCTCGACGTAGTGCACGTAGGAGCCCTCGTCGGCGATGATCAGCGTCCGCTCGAACTGGCCCATCGACTCCGTGTTGATGCGGAAGTAGGCCTGCAGCGGCATCTCGACGTGCACGCCCGGCGGCACGTAGACGAACGAGCCGCCCGACCACACGGCGCTGTTGAGCGCCGCGAGCTTGTTGTCGTTGGGCGGGATCACCGTGGCGAAGTACTCGCGCACGATGTCCTCGTACTCGCGCAGGCCGCTGTCCATGTCGACGAACACCACGCCCTGCTTGGCGAGGTCCTCGCGCACCTGGTGGTAGACGACCTCGGACTCGTACTGCGCGCCGACGCCGGAGAGGAACTTGCGTTCGGCCTCGGGGATGCCGAGACGGTCGAACGTCTTCTTGACGTCCTCGGGCACCTCGTCCCACGAGCGCTCGGCGCGCTCGGACGCGCGGACGAAGTAGTGGATGTCGTCGAAGTCGACCTCGGCCAGCATGGGGGAGCCCCACGTCGGCATGGGCTTGGCGAGGAAGTGCTCGAGCGCCTTGAGGCGGAACTCGCGCATCCACTCGGGCTCGCTCTTCATCTCCGAGATCGTCTCGACGATCTCTCGGTTGATGCCCTTCGGGGCCTTGTACAGGTAGTTCTCGGCGTCGTGGAAGCCGTAACGCTCGGTGTAGTCGGCGTTGATGTGCGCCAGGGCCTCCTGCTCGGCGATCACTTCCGGGGTAGCCATTTCAGTCGACCTCCAGCTTGATCAGGCCGTCCTCGATCAGGACGGGGAAGATGTCTACAGGCTCGTACGCGGGCAGGGTCTTGGGGATGCCAGTGCGCAGATCGAAGACCGAGCCGTGGCGCGGGCACTCGATCGTGCACGCCGCCACGTCGAGCTCGCCCTCGGCGAGCGGGCCGTCGTCGTGCGAGCAGCGGTCCTCGATGGCCAGCAGCTCGCCGTCGCAGTTGAAGACGCCGATCTCGAGGTCCTCCCAGGTGATGATGCGGCGCTCGCCGGGGGCCAGCTCGGACAGCGGGCAGATGTCGATGATCTCGGTCATCCGATCACCCCTCCTTCGCGACGAGGGGATGAGGCGGTGGCGTTCGTGGCGCCCGCCGCCTCGGCTTCGGAGGGGGGCGTCTCGGGCTCCCAGTCGACGGCGGCGCCCAGACCCGCGCTCTTGAGCACCTTCAACGACAGCAGCGCGCACTTGATCCGCGTGGCCGAGATGTCGATGCCCAGCAGGTCGAGGACGAACGTGCGGTCGAGCTTGAGCAGGTCGTCGACCTTCATGCCCTTGATCTCGTCGGAGGCCAGCGACGCGGCGGCCTGGCTGATGGCGCAGCCGTGGCCGGAGAAGCGGACGTCCTCGATCGTGCCGTCCCCGCCGACGCGCAGCATGACCTTCAGCTGGTCGCCGCACAGCGGGTTGTGGTCCTCGGCCTCGAGGTCCGGGGCGTCCATCTCGCCCCAGTTGTGCGGCCGCTTGTAGTGCTCGAGGATCTGCTCGCGATACAGCTCGTCCACTATCCAAACACCTCGTGAACGTCGTGCAGGGCGGCGACGAGCTCGTCGACGTCGGTGCGATCGTTGTGGACGGCGAACGAGGCGCGCGTGGTGGCGCCGACGCCGAGGCAGCGCATGAGCGGCTGCGCGCAGTGGTGGCCGGCGCGCACGCAGACGCCGCGGCGGGCGACGATCTCGGCCACGTCGTGCGGGTGGGCGTAGTCGAGCGCGAACGAGACGAGCGCGCCGCGCGCCTCGGGCTCGCGCGGGCCGTGGATCGTCAGGCCCGGGATCTCCGACAGCCGGTCGAGCGCGTAGGCGACCAGGTCGAGCTCGTGCGCGCGCACGCGGTCCATGCCGATGCCCTGCAGCCACTCGACGGCGGCGCCCAGGCCGACCGCCTCGACGATCGGCGACGTGCCCGCCTCGAACTTGGCCGGGATCTCGGCCCACGTCGACTCCTGATCGGAGACGAGCGAGATCATGTGGCCGCCGCCGATGAACGGCGACATCGCCTCGAGCAGCGCGGGGCGGCCGTGGAGGATGCCCAGGCCGGTCGGGCCGTAGGCCTTGTGCGCGGTCCAGGCGTAGAAGTCGGCGTCGATGGCGCCGACGTCGACCGCGATCTGCGGCACCGCCTGCGCGCCGTCGATCAGCGTCGTCGCGCCGGCCGCCTTGGCCCGCGCGACGATCTCGGCCACCGGGTTGATCGTGCCCACGACGTTGGAGACGTGGACGACGGCGACCATCTTCGGCTCGCGCTCCAGCAGCCGGTCGAGCGTCTCGAGGTCCAGGCGCCCGGTGCCGTCGACCGGCACGTACTCCAGCTTCGCGCCGACCCTCCGGGCCAGCAGCTGCCAGGGCACCACGTTGGAGTGGTGCTCCATCTGGGTGACGACGATAGTGTCGCCGGCCCCGACGTTGTCCAGGCCCCACGCGTAGGCCACGAGGTTGATGGACTCGGTCGCGTTCTTCGTGAAGATCGTGCCGCGTGCGGGCGCGTTCAGCCAGCCGGCCGCACGGGCGCGGGCGCTCTCGAAGCGCTCGGTCGCCTCGACCGCGAGCGGGTACACGCCGCGGTGCACCGACGCGTTGTCGTGGCGCAGGAACGCGTCCATCGCCTCGATGACGGCGGCCGGCTTCTGCGCGGTCGCGCCGCTGTCGAGGTAGACGAGCTCCGCCCGTCGGCGGCCGTCAGCCTGCCCGGCCAGGACCGTGGAGGCGGGGGCCCGCAGCACCGGGAACTCGTGGCGGACGTCGAGAGCGCGGTCGGCCGCCACGGCCGCCGGGGCGGTGCCGTCGAGGGCGGAGACGTCGGAGTGGGTCAACCCGTGGAGCTCCATTCGTCTCAGGCGCTCGCGCCGACCTCCTCGCGGATCCAGCCGTAGCCGTGGCGCTCGAGCTGCTCGACGAGCTCGGGGCCGCCCTCCTTGACGATGCGCCCGTCGAAGACGATCGACACGCGGTCGGGCTTCACGAGATGCAGGACGCGCTGATAGTGGGTGATGATCAGCGTGCCCATGTCGCTTTCGCGGGCGACGGTGTTGACGCCGTTGGCGACGACGTTGAGCGCGTCGATGTCGAGGCCGGAGTCGGTCTCGTCGAGCACGGCGATCTTCGGCTGCATGAGCGTGAGCTGCAGGATCTCCAGGCGCTTCTTCTCGCCGCCCGAGAAGCCCTCGTTGAGATAGCGCGAGGCGAACTCCTTGGGGACGTTGGTCAGCTCCATCGCCGCCTGGACCGTCTTGCGGAAGTCCTTGAGCGAGATGTCGTCCTCGCCGCGGTGCTCGCGGTGGGCGTTCATGACCATCCGCAGGTACTTCGTGATGGTCACCCCGGGGATGGCGACCGGGTACTGGAACGCCATGAACAGCCCGAGCCGGGCGCGCTCGTCGGGCTCGGCCTCGGTGATGTCCTCGCCGTCGAACAGGATCTGGCCCTCGGTGACCTCCAGCCCGGGGTGGCCCATGATCGCGTTGGCCAGCGTCGACTTGCCCGACCCGTTGGGGCCCATGAGGGCATGGACCTCGCCGCTGCGGACGTCGATGTCGAGGCCCTTGAGGATCTGCTTGTCCCCGGCCTGGACGTGGAGGTTCTTGATCTCGAGATGCGCCATGGGTCTCCTGAAAGCCTGGTGTCAGTGGGTCAGAGGGGTCAGCTCGCGCTCGCGCGCGGGGCCGAACAGGACCAGCTCGGCCAGCGTGGTGCGCCGCAGCGCCTCGACGACGGAGCCCTGCACGCGGGTCCACAGCAGCTTCGTCGCACAGCCGGAGCCCTGGTCGCGCAGATGGGAGCACGAGACGCGGCTCTCGGGCTCGTCGAAGAAGCAGTCCATCGGGGCGATCGACCCCTCCAGGGCAAGGACGACCTCGTCCATCGTGATCGACTCGGCCGGACGGGCGAGCCGGTAGCCTCCGCGCGCGCCGCGCGTGCTCTCGACGAGATCGGCCTTGCGCAGCAGGGCGACGACGTGCTCGAGATAGCCCAGCGGCAGGTTCTCGGCCTCGGCGATCGCCTTGAGCGAGACGGGGCAGTCCGCCCCCTGGCGCCCGAGCTCCACAAGGAGCCTGACGCCGTACTCCGCCTTGGTCGTGAAGATCACGTCCATAATCCTACCAATGCACTCGGATAATTCGTTGGAGGCCGATGGCGTCTGTGCTGGCGGCCCGCCCGCGCTGGTGGTGCGGGACGGGCGGCTCGTGTTCGGCGCGTCGGGCCGCGCGCTCGACGACGTGATCGCGGCGCTCGAGCGGGGCGAGCCCGTCGACCCCGCCGAGGAGCGCATCGCGCTCGCGCGGATCGAACGCGAAGGGTAGGGCGTCGCGCGGCAGATCGGACTACGAGCCGACCAGCGTCCGCGCCGGCGGCTGGGCCGGCGCCTCCTGGGAGGCCGGGATGCGCACCTCGAAGCGCGTGCCGCGGTCGTCGGCGCCGGTCGAGAGCGTCACCGAGCCGCCGTGGCCCTCGGCGACGGCGCGCACGATCGACAGACCGAGCCCGCTCGAGCCCGACACCTCGCCGCCGCCGCGCACGAAGCGCTCGAAGACGCGGTCGCGCAGCTCGGCCGGGATGCCCGGCCCGTCGTCGGAGACCACCAGCACCGCGTCGCCGTCGTCGCGGCGGACGGTCACCTGGACGCGCGTGCCGGCCGGCGTGTGCTTGATCGCGTTCTCCATGAGGTTCAGCGCGACGCGATGCAGGTCGTCGCGCGCGCCCATCACCACGACCGGCTCGACGTCGACGTGCAGCTCGTGGGCGCCGGTGACCGGCTCGAGCTCGCCGGCCGCGTCGACGACCGTGCGGCCGAGGTCGAGCGGCTTGCGCGGCACCTCGCGGCCGACGTCCGCGCGCGCCAGCAGCAGCAGGTCGGCGACGAGCCGGCGCATCCGCCGCGACGAGCGCAGCGCCGACTCGGCGGCCTCGCCCTGCTCGCCGTCGAGCGTGTCGGCCAGCAGCTCGAGGTTGGCCAGCACGCTCGTCAGCGGGGTGCGCAGCTCGTGCGAGGCGTCGGCGACGAACTCGCGCTGGCGGGTCAGGCTCGCCTCGGTCTCGTGCTGGGCGGCGTCGAGCGCGCGCAACATCCGGTCGAGCGTCCGGGCCAGCTCGGAGATCTCGTCGTCGGCCTGCGGCACCGGCACGCTGCGCCCGGGGTCGCGCGTGCGGCGGATCTCCTCGGCGCGCGCGGTCAGCGACGCGATCGGCGCCATCGCGCGCTGGGCGATCGTCAGGCCCGCGAGCAGCGCGAGCGCCGTCCCGCCGAGCACGCCGAACAGCAGGAACAGGCGCACGCGCTCGAGCGTCTTCTCCATGTCGGACACGGGGCGCGCGTACTGCACGAGCATGGTCCCGAACGGCTCGAGCGCCACCGGCCGGGTCTCGACCCGGTAGCCGTTGACCTCCTGGGTGCGGTCGACGCTGGGGCCGAGGTCGGGCGCGCGGCTCGTCGTGCGCACGACCCGGCCGTCCGGGGTGAGCAGGCGGATCGTGGCGCCGCCACCGCCTGCGTAGAGGTCGAGCGTCCGCTGCGAGGGCCGGACGAGCTTGCCGCCCTCGATGCGGATCGTGATGCGGTCGCGCAGGTCGTCGGCGCCCGCGGCGACGTCGTGCTGGAAGTCCGACCGGATGCGGCTCTGCGTCAGCTCGCCCACGACGACGGCGAACGTGCACAGGATCACGAAGATCAGTGCGGCCGAGGTGCCCGCCAGCCGCCAGCGGATGGGGATGCGCTCAAGCACGCAAGACGTACCCCGCTCCGCGGATGGTGTGCAGCAGCCGTGGCTCGCCGCCGGCCTCGAGCTTGCGGCGCAGGTTCGACACGAACACCTCGATCGTGTTCGTCGTCGAGAACGGGTCGTAGCCCCAGACCTCGTCGAGCAGCCGCTGGCGCGAGACCACGATGCGCTCGTTGCGCATGAGGAACTCGAGCAGCTCGAACTCGCGCTGGGTCAGCTCGATCGAGCGCTCGCCGCGATGGACCTCGTGCGTGTCGGGGTTGAGCAGCAGGTCGCCGACCGCCAGGTTCGCCTCGCCGCGCGGCGGCCGTCGGCGCAGCAGCGAGCGCATGCGGGCCAGCAGCTCCTGGCGCTCGAACGGCTTGACGAGGTAGTCGTCGGCGCCGGAGTCCAGGCCCTCCACCCGCGACTCGACGGCGTCGCGCGCGGTGAGCATGAGGATCGGCACGTCGCCGTCGGCGCGCAGGCGCTGGGCGACCTCGATGCCGTCGAGCTTGGGCAGGCCGAGATCGAGCAGCACGAGGTCGGGCAGGAACTGCCGGTAGTCCTCGAGCGCGGCCTCGCCATCGCGCGCGATCCGGACGTCGTAGCCCTCGAGGCGCAGCGAGCGCTGGAGCGCGAGGGCGATGTCCTCGTCGTCTTCGACGACGAGCACGCGGGGAGAGCGGCCTTCGACCATGGAGGTCGATGGTACGGCCGCGCCTAAAGGCAGGCAATGGACCGCGTGCGTCGAAGGACCGTGCCTGATGGCCAAGAAGACGCCCAAGCCGCGCACGCGCGCGCGGCGCTCCTCCCCGCGTCGTCCGGTCCTCGAGCAGCGCCAGCTCGACCTCATCGGGCTGGGCCTGATCGCGCTCGGCGTGTTCCTGGCCTTCCTGCTGTGGGGGACTGGCAGGGCGGCAAGGCGGGCGAGGGCTCGTCGACGCCCTCGCACTGGTCATCGGCGGCGTGCGCTACGTCATGCCGATCGCGCTGTTCGCCGCCGGCGCGATCCTCATCCTGCGCCCGGTGCTGCCCGCCGTGCGGCCCTTTCGGTCCGGCGCCATCTGCCTGTTCGCCGCGCTGACGCTCGCGCTCGCCGCGGGGACGCTCGGCCTCGGGCCGGGCGGTACGCAGGTCTCGTGGGACCCGGCCTGGATCAAGGAGCGCGGCGGCGCGCTCGGCGAGGGCCTGTACTGGGCGACGAGCACGCTGCTGGGTACCGTCGGCAGCCACATCGTGGCGATCTTCCTGCTGCTGGCGGGCGTGCTGCTGGTCACCGGCGCGTCGCTGGCGGGAATCGTCAAGGCGACGGGCGCCCACGTCGCCGACACGACGCGGTCGCTGCGCACGCCGAAGCCGGCGCCGTCTGCCCGCAAGCCGCGCCACGAGCGCGTGGTCGTGCCCGAGCCCGAGGATGCCGAGCCGGTCGTCTCGCGCGTCGAGGACGTCTTCGACGTCCCCGAGGAGCTGCCCGAGCCCGAGCCGGAGCCGTTGTTCGCCGCCGAGGACGAGCCGGCGGTCGAGGAGCCCGAGGAGGAGCCCGCGCCGGCGCTCGCCGTCGACCCCGAGGACCTCACGCCGCAGGGCCGCTACCGCGCGTCGGTGACCGACAGCCCGGAGTTCGTCTGGCAGCGCCCGAGCCCCCGGCTGCTGACGCGCTCGACCGCCGAGCAGGCGCGGCCCGACACCGCCGGCCAGGAGAAGACCGCGCGCGCGCTGATCGAGGCGCTCGGCCACTTCGGGGTCGAGGGCAAGGTCGTGGGGACGATCGCGGGCCCGCACATCACGCGCTACGAGGTGCGCCTGGCCCCGGGCGTGAAGATGAGCAAGGTCGCCAACCTCAAGGACGACCTCGCCTACGCGCTGGCGGCGACGGACATCCGCATCCTCGCGCCGATCCCGGGCAAGACCGCCGTTGGGGTCGAGGTCCCCAACGAGCGGCGCAAGATCGTCCAGCTCGGCGACGTGATGGGCGAGCGGCCGGCGGACTGGTCGCCGCTGACGGTGTGGCTGGGCAAGGACGTCGCGGGGCGGGCAATCGGCGCCGACCTGGCCAAGATGCCGCACCTCCTGGTGGCGGGCACCACCGGCGCCGGCAAGTCGGGGTGCGTCAACGCGATGCTCTCGTCGATCCTGCTCAACGCCGACCCGCACGACGTCCGGCTCGTGCTCGTCGACCCCAAGCAGGTCGAGCTCAACCACTACGAGGGCATCCCGCACCTGCTCACGCCGGTGATCACCCATCCGCGGGTGGCGGCCAACGCGCTGCAGAACCTCGTCAAGGAGATGGAGGACCGCTACTCGACGATGTCGCTGGCCAAGACGCGCTCGCTGCCCGAGCTCAACCGCCGGCGCGAGGAGCGCGGGGAGCCGGCGCTGCCGTACATCCTGTGCGTCATCGACGAGCTGGCCGACCTGATGATGGTCGCCCCGGCCGACGTCGAGGACTCGATCATCCGCCTGGCCCAGAAGGCGCGCGCGGTCGGCATCCACCTCGTGCTCGCCACCCAGTCGCCGCGGGTCGACGTCATCACCGGCATGATCAAGGCCAACGTCCCGTCGCGGATCGCGTTCGCGGTGTCCTCGCAGACCGACTCGCGCGTGATCCTCGACTCCAACGGGGCGGAGGCGCTGCTCGGCAAGGGGGACATGCTCTACTCGCCGGTGGGCTCGTCGAAGCTGCAGCGCATCCAGGGCGCGTACATCGACGAGCCGCAGATCGAGGCGATCACCGAGTTCTGGCGCCAGCAGGGCGAGCCGGAGATGCGCGAGGACCTGCTCGAGGAGGTCGAGGAGGAGGCGCCGGCCGAGGACGCCGGGCCCGACGACTTCGACCCCGACGAGGACCCGTTGCTCGAGGACGCGATCCGGCTGGTGGCCGAGATGGGGACCGCGTCGACGTCGATGCTCCAGCGCCGCCTGCGGCTTGGCTACACGCGCGCGGGGCGCCTCATCGACATGCTCGAGCGCCGCAACGTGATCTCGGGCTACGAGGGCTCCAAGCCGCGCCAGGTGCTGGTCGGACCCGCCGATGCCGAGCGCTTCATCGCGGCCCTGCGCGAGGCTCCAGGGCCGCCGGCGCAGGAACCCGTGGCCGTGCCGGACGACGAGTAGCCTGGCCGCAATGCCCGAGATCGGCGCCACGCTTCGGGAGGCGCGCATGCGCGCCCGGATCGACATCTCGGAGATCGAGGCCCAGACGAAGATCCGGGCCAAGTACCTGCGTGCCCTGGAGAACGAGGAGTGGGACCTGCTGCCCGGTCCCACGTACGTCAAGAGCTTCCTGCGCACCTACGCCGACGCGCTGCACCTCGACGGGCGCCGCCTGGTGGAGGAGTACAAGCTGCAGCACGAGCGGCTGTCGGACGTCGAGCTGCAGCCGATCGTCCCGCCCGGCCGGCGCGACCAGCGCCCGCCGTCGCGCGGGTTCAGCCGCCTGTGGCTGGTGGGCGCGGCGTTGGTCGTCCTCGTGGGGGCGCTGTACTTCCTCGGGCGCAACGTGGGCGGGGGCGACGACGGAAGCCCAGGCGAGACGCAGGCGGCCACGACCACCACGACGACCGCCACGACCCCGCAGACCACGCCGTCCTCGAAGGGCAAGAAGAAGAAGAAGGCGGCGACGCCGACGCTCGTGCGCCTCCAGGTGCGACCGACCGCGCCGGTCTACGTGTGCCTGGAGGCGGCGGGGGGACGCACCCTGATCGACGGTCAGGTGCTGGCGGCCGGCGCGAGCTCCGACACGTTCCGCTCGAGCCGCTTCCGGATCGGGCTGGGCAACGGGTCGGTGGTGCTGCGCATCGACGGCAAGTCGTTCAACGTGCCGGAGTCGTCGAACCCGATCGGCTACGAGATCACGCCCAAGGGGCGGCGGGCGCTGTCGGAGAGCCGCCGCCCGACGTGCGCGGCATGAGCGTGCGCGCCGGGATCGTCGTCACGGGCACCGAGGTGCTCACCGGGCGGGTGACCGACCGCAACGGCCCGTGGCTGTCGCAGCAGCTGTTCGCCCTGGGCATCGACCACGCGCACACGGTGGTCGTCGGCGATCGCGACGAGGACATCCTGGCCGCGCTGCGCTTCTTCGCGGGCCAGGGGCTGGAGCTGATCGTCACCAGCGGCGGGCTCGGGCCCACCGAGGACGACCGGACCGCCGAGCTGGTCGGGCGCTTCCAGGGCCGCGAGATGGTGCTCGACGAGCCGACCGAGGCGCTGATCTGGGAGATCCTGTCCTCGCTGCGCACCCGCTGGCCCAACCTCGACGAGGAGGGGATCCGCGCGGCGAACCGCAAGCAGGCGGTCGTGCCGCGGGGCGCGAAGATCCTGCGTCCGGTGGGCACCGCGCCGGGGCTGGTGGTGCCGCCGGCGGACGACGCGCGCTCCCCGCTGATCGTCGTGATGCCCGGGCCGCCGCGGGAGCTGCAGGCGATGTGGCCGGCGGCGGTCGCCGTTCCCGCGTTCCAGGCGGTGCTCGAGGGCGCGGCGCACTATCGCTCGAAGACGCTGCGCCTGTTCGGCATCCCCGAGTCGGAGATCGCGGCGACGATGCGGGCGGCGCGCGACGCGGGCGTCGATCTCGACGCGCTGGAGATCACGACCTGCATCCGGCGGGGCGAGATCGAGGTGGTGACGCGGTGGGAGCCGGCCGTCGACGACGTGTATGCCGCGTTCGAGGACGTCGTGCGGGCGCGCAACGGCGACGTGCTGTTCTCCGACGACGGGCGCTCGGTCGACGCGCAGGTGGCGGACCTGCTGCGGGCCTCCGGCCTGCGGGTGGCGTGCGCGGAGTCGTGCACGGGCGGGCTGCTGGCCGCGCGGCTGACCGAGCTCGACGGTGCGTCGGCCTACTTCCCGGGCGGGCTGGTGACGTACGCCAACGCGGCCAAGACGTCGCTGGCGGATGTGCCTGCGGCGCTGATCGCGCAGGTCGGCGCGGTGTCGAAGGAGGTGGCGATCGCGCTGGCCGACGGGGCGCGGACGGCGCTGGACGCGGACGTCGGCGTCGGGATCACGGGCGTCGCCGGACCGACGGGCGGGTCTCCGGAGAAGCCAGTCGGGACGGTGTGGCTGTCGGTGTCGCGGCGGGGACGTCGCGCCGGTCGCCCGGCTGACGCGGCGGGTCCATCTGCCCGGTGGCCGCGCGGACGTCCGCGACCGCTCGACGACGGTGGCGCTGCACCTGCTGCGGCGGCTGCTGTCGGGCGAGTCGGACGCGCCGGGGGAGCGGGCGGATGCTCCGTCGGCCGCGGCCGCCGGGGATGCGAGCGGCACGCACGGCGCGGCGCCGGCGGAGGGCGGGCCGGTCGGGGAGTGAGTAGGGGCGGCGCGTCGACGCGCCGGTCCGCGACGCCAGCGGCGAAGCAGCATCGATGCACCCGCCACGTCGGCGTCGGTTGCCGTTGACGCGCCGGTCCGCCACGCCATCATGCGTCGATGCGCTGCTTCGTCGCCGCCGAGCTTCCCGAGTCCGTGCGCCTCGCGCTCGTCGCCTGGGCGCCTCATGACGACGCGCTCCGCGTGCTCGCCCCCGATGCTCTCCACCTGACCCTCGCCTTCCTCGGCGAGCGCTCCGACGACGAGGTCGCGGCGGTCTCGGCCGCGCTGGGCCCGCTCGCCCGCCCGGTCCGCCGCCTGTCGCTCGGGCGGCCGGTCTGGCTGCCCCGCAGCCGGCCGCGCGTCCTCGCCGTCGAGATCGAGGACGCCGACGGAGCGCTGGGCGCCCTGCAGGGCGACGTCGTCGCCGCGCTCGGGGCGGCGATCGGCTTCGAGCCCGGGCAGCGCCCGTTCCTCCCGCACGCGACCGTCGCCCGGGTCCGCGCCCACGGCCGCATCGCCCGCGACCGCCGGTCCGCGGTCGAGCGGTCCGCTGCGCCCGGCGCCGGCACCTTCGCCGCGCCGGCTCTCACGCTCTTCCGCTCGCGGCTGTCGCCTCGCGGCGCGCGCTACGAGCCGGTGGCGCGCGCCGAGCTGTGACGATCTCGCAGCGCAATTGACACGAACAGGTGTTTCCCTGCGATCCGTCCGACGTCAGGCTCACGATACGTGCAGATCCACCGACGATGGAAAGGCTTTGAGATGAGCGTCACCGACCAGGAGAAGGCCGCGAAGGCGCGCGATGCCGCGCTCCAGGGAGCGCTTGCGCAGATCGAGCGCCAGTTCGGCAAGGGGTCGGTCATGCGCATGGGCGACGAGGGAGCGCGGGTGAAGGTCGACGCCGTGCCGACCGGCGCGCTGTCGCTGGACCTCGCGCTCGGCATCGGCGGCGTGCCCCGGGGCCGCATCGTCGAGGTCTTCGGCCCGGAGTCCTCGGGCAAGACGACGCTGATGTACCACATGCTCGCCGAGGCCCAGAAGCTCGGCGGCGTGTGCGCGTTCATCGACGCCGAGCACGCCATGGACCCGCTGTACGCCCAGCGGATCGGCCTCGACATCGACGAGCTGCTGGTCTCCCAACCCGACTACGGCGAGCAGGCGCTCGAGATCGCCGACATGCTCGTGCGCTCCAGCGCGGTCGACGTGATCGCGATCGACTCGGTGGCGGCGCTCACGCCGCGCGCCGAGCTCGAGGGCCAGATGGGCGACACGACCGTCGGCCTGCAGGCGCGGATGATGAGCCAGGCGATGCGCAAGCTCGCCGGCAACCTGAACCGCACGAACACCCTCTGCCTGTTCACCAACCAGATCCGCGAGAAGGTCGGCGTGATGTTCGGGTGCTTCCACTACGACACTCGCGTCGTCCTGGCGGACGGGACCACCGAGAAGATCGGCAAGATCGTCAACCAGCGGATGTCGGTCGAAGTGATGTCGATGGATCCGCAGACGGGCGAGATCTCGCCGCGACGGATCGTCGAGTACTACGACAACGGCCCGACTGACGAGTTTTGGCAGTTCGAGGTGGAAGCTGGCGGTGGATCGGGGCGGCGGAAGTTCGCCTGCACACCGAACCACGTGATCTTCACGCCGGAGGGCGAGCGTCAGGCGTGGGAGATCGAAGAGGGCGACGAGGTGCTGGTCGCCACGAAGCAGTACGCCCTGAGCGATGACCAGATGAAGCTCATCATGGGCAGCCTCCTGGGCGATGGCTCCCTTCGGTATGCATCGACGCACAACGCCCACTTCCGCGTCGGGCATGGCGAGGCACAGCGCGCCTATTGCGAGTGGAAGCAGCAGATGCTGAGCCCGTTCGCGAACAAGCTAGGGCGGACAGGCAACGGGATGGGATTCGACACGATCCCGATGCGTCAGCTGGCCGAGCTGCGGGACGCCGTCTACACGTCGGAGGGGCGCAAGACCGTGACGACGGAGCTGCTCTCCCAGCTGGATGAGCGCTCCATCGCCGCGTGGTACTGCGACGACGGCACCTTCGGTGGCAGCTACAAGCGCTGGGGACACGGTAAGCCGACACTCTGCGTCGCTGGCCTTAGCGCGGAGGATCGCCTGCGGGTCGCCGAGCGCTGCGAGCAGCTGGGCATGGGGCGGCCGACGTTGAGCGGCAACAACTTGCTGTGGAGTGGCAAGCGCGCTCGCATGTTCCACGAGCGGATCGCTCCCTTCGTCCATCCGTCGCTCGACTACAAGCTCCATCCCGACTTCCGCGGGCGCTTCGCCTGGGATCCGGGTGAGGCTCAGGAGGACATGCGTACGAGCCTGCAAGAGCGCGTGACCCTCCGGCCCACGGCGATGAAGGTCGTGCGCAAGTACCGCAAGCCGGCGGGAGAGCGTTGCCGTACCCATCGCTACGACCTGCAGGTAGAGGGCAACCACACCTATCTCGCAGATCACGTGGTGGTGCACAACTCGCCGGAAACGCAACCGGGCGGTCGCGCGTTGAAGTTCTATGCGTCGCAGCGCCTGGACATCCGGCGCATCGAGACGCTGAAGGACGGCACCGAGGCGGTCGGCAACCGCGTGCGCGTGAAGGTCGTCAAGAACAAGGTGGCGCCGCCGTTTCGCCAGGCCGAGTTCGACATCGAGTTCGGCAAGGGCATCTCGACGTCGGGCTGCATCCTCGACCTCGGCCTCGAGCACGACATCGTCAGCAAGTCGGGCTCGTTCTTCTCCTACGACGGCGAGCGGCTCGGTCAGGGTCGCAACAACGCCAAGGCGTTCCTGGACGAGCACCCGGAGGTGGCGCAGGAGATCGAGGCGAAGATCTACGCGGCCGAGGGCATCGACCCGAGCGGCGTCGCCCCCCTCGACGCCGATCAGGACGTGGCGCCGGAGATGCCGGGGCTCGAAGAAGAGGCCCTCGCTTGACCCTCGCATGGGGCACGGTCGGCGACTCGTCGGGTCATGAGATCGCCGACCTCGCCCACATGTCACGGGTGACCGCCGTGTCCGCTCCCGACTCCGACCCCGCCGTCCGGCGCCAGCGGGCGCTGGATGCCGCGTACCGCTACCTGGCGCGGCGCGACCGGACCGTCTTCGAGGTGCGCCGCCACCTCGAGGGCCGCCGCGTCGAGCCGGACGCGATCGAGCAGGCGGTGGCGGAGCTGCGCGAGCAGGGGTATCTGGACGACGCGCGCTATGCGCGGACGTTCGCCGAGGATCGGCGGGCGCTGGACGGGTGGGGACCCGACCGCATCGCCCGCCGGCTCGCGCAGGTGGGCGTCGACCCCGGCCATGTCGAGGCGGCGCTCGCCGAGCGCAACGTCGAGGACGAGCTCGGCGCGGCCGTGGCGCTGCTGCGTCAGAAGCTTCGCGTCGCCCCGTCCGATGACCGCGGCCGCGAGCGTGCGCTCGGCCTGCTGGCCCGCCGCGGCTACGACCTCGAGCTCGCCTACGACGCCGTCCGCGCGTTCGGCCGCGAGGTCACGTGACGACACGCAAGCCCACGTGCGCGGTCGCCTGAGCGACATCGTTCGATTGCGCACAAGCGCGTCCAGGGCTAGGATGGCGGCAGCGAACGATAGAGGCCCTCTGGGGCATGAAACCGCAGCAAATCCGTAGCTTCTGACACAGCAGCACTCAGATCGTGACGACCTACCAGCACCTGTCCGCCGGGGAGAGGGCCCGGCTCCGAACCTGTCAAGCCGCCAGATTCGTCGTCTGCTGAGTCGCGGCATGCCGCCGCGCTGTCTGTCGAATCGTGGCTCGCGGGGCCCGTCGGTCGCTCCATACGCTGATACGAACCTGCCGCCGCTTGCGGCGGAGGGAGGACCCGGGGATGGAGATACTGATTGCGGCCATCGTGCTCGCCGTAGGCATCGTGGCCGCGGCTGCGCTCGTGGCGCGAGGGCGGAGCAGCTCCACGCCGCCGCTCGTGCGCGCCGAGGCATCCGCCGAGCGCGCTGAGGCGGCCGCCGAGGACGCGCACCGCCAGAGCGCCGCTGCCGAGGAGGTTGCTCGCCAGGCCCGTGAGCTCGAGCGCCGCACGCTCGAGCTCGAGAAGCGCAAGAGCGAGCTCGATGCCGATCGGGCACAGCTCACGGAGGCGCGTGACCGCCTCGGCCGCGACCGCGCCCTGCTCCAGCGCGAGCTCGAGCGCGTGTCCGGCCTCAGCGCCGCCCAGGCCAAGACGCTGCTCATGCGCGAGATCGAGGAGGAGTCGCGCCACGCCCACGCCAAGGTGCTGCGGGCGATCGAGGAGGAGACCAAGCGCGACGCCGAGCGCCGTGTCCGCTCGATCCTGTCGGTCGCGATGCAGCGCCTCGCCGCCAGCCACGCCGCCGAGACCACCGTGTCGGTCGTCCAGCTGTCCTCCGACGACATGAAGGGCCGCATCATCGGCCGCGAGGGCCGCAACATCCGCGCCCTCGAGAACCTCACCGGCGTCGACTTCATCATCGACGACACCCCCAACGCGGTCGTCCTCTCGGGCTTCGACGGCGTGCGGCGCGAGATCGCCCGCATGACCCTCGAGCGCCTGCTGCAGGACGGCCGCATCCACCCGGCGCGCATCGAGGAGACCTACTACCAGGCGAAGTCGGAGCTGGAGAGCCACATGCAGGAGGAGGGCGAGGCCGCGGTGCTCGAGGCGAACGTCGGCGGCCTCGACCCCGAGCTGATCAAGACGCTCGGCCGCCTGAAGTTCCGCACGAGCTACGGCCAGAACGTCCTCGCGCACTCGGTCGAGACTGCCCACCTCGCCGCGCTCATGGCCGACGAGCTCGGCGCCAGCGCGAAGACCGCCCGCCGCGCCGCGCTGCTGCACGACATCGGCAAGGCCGTCTCGCACGAGGTCGAGGGCCCGCACGCGCTGGTCGGCGGCGAGCTCGCCCGCCGCCACGGGGAGTCCGAGGCGGTCGCCCACGCCATGGAGTCCCACCACAACGAGGTCGAGCCCCAGACCGTGGAGGCGGTGATCGTCCAGGCCGCCGACGCGCTCTCCGGGGCGCGCCCGGGCGCCCGCGGCGAGTCGCTGGAGCAGTACGTCAAGCGCCTGCGCGACCTCGAGCAGATCGCCACTCGCCACGCCGGCGTCGACAAGGTCTACGCGATGCAGGCTGGCCGCGAGATCCGCGTCATGGTCCAGCCCGGCGCCGTCGACGACGACGCCGCGGTCGTCCTCTCCCACGACATCGCCCGCGAGATCGAGAAGGAGCTCGACTATCCCGGCCAGATCAAGGTGACGGTGATCCGCGAGTCGCGCGCGATCGAGTACGCCCGCTGAGCTCGTCGCGGGGGCAGCGCGCCGGCAAAGGGATCGGCCGCCCCGGCGGCGCACCACGGGTTGGAGATTGCCGTCCGGTCCGGCAATCTCAAATAATCCCACTTGGGTCGGGGCCTGCGGTATAAGAACCGCGCCACCGCGTCCACATCGGCGAGAGACGGCGATCTCGATGAACCCTGAGCAGGGGCCGGAGACGTTCGCAGAGCGGGACCATGATGCGCCGAAAGGCCTCGCCGGCCCATACCCGAGCGCGCGAGCAAGCTGGGGGCCATCGACATCCCCGAGTTGCGGCCGCCCGCCGGCGGTGGCGCGCTGAAGGGCATCGACGAGAAGTTCCTCGGTCAACGCCGCGAACGGCACGGCGTCGATGTCGATCGCCCTGCCGCTGACGCCGAACCGCGACGCGTTCACGCCGAAGCTGTCGCTCTCCTACTCCTCGGGCGCCGGAAACGGCGTGTTCGGTCTCGGCTGACGCTCGGGCTGCCCGCGATCCAGCGCAAGACCGATCAGCGTCTTCCGCGCTACTCGCCGATCCCGAGGACGTCTTCACGATCTCCGGGTCCGAGGACTTGCGCCGCGCCTGGCCGAGGCGGCGCCCGGCGACTGGCAGCCGGTCGACGCGCCGGCCGGCGCCTACCGGTGCGGAGCGGCGTCCCGCGGATCGCCGGAGACCCTGCGCGGATCGAGTGGATCACCCACCCCGTGCGCGCGGTGAGTGGTGGAAGGTCACCGACCGCTCGAACACGGTGACGATCTACGGCCGCAGCGCCGCTGCCCGGATCGCCGACCCCGACGACGCCGCGCGCGGATCTTCCGCTGGCTGCCCGAGCTCAGCTACGACAACCGCGGCAACTGGATCGCCTACGTCTACCGGGCCGAGGACGGGGCGGGGATGCCGGCGACAGCCGCCGAGGCGCCAACCGGCGCGCCGGCCGCGCACCGTACGTCGACGTCCACCTCAAGCGCGTCCGCTACGGCAACCACGCGCCCTGGTTCCCCGACCCCGACCAGCCCTACGACCCGCCGGCGCTGGCGGACGCGGCCTGCCACTTCGAGGTGGTGGTTGACTACGGCGAAGCACGATCTGGCCGCGCCTGCCCCGATGCGGCGCCGGGCCAGGACTGGACGTGGCGGGCGGACGCGTTCGAGCTATCGCTCGGCCGAGATCCGCACCGCGCGGCTCTGCCGCCGGGTGCTGATGTTCCACCACTTCCCCGACGAGGCGCTGGGCGAGGACGCGCGCTGGTCCGCTCGCTCGACCTGACCTACGCGCCCGTGTCGGTCAACGGCATCGGCCAGGCCGCCGCGGTCGTGCTCACCGCCGCCGAGCAGGCGGGCTATGTCCGGCGCGCGTGGGCGGCTACTGAGGCGCGCGATCCCGCCGTTGAGCTTCGAGTACGAGCCGATCGGCTGGGACATGACGGTGCGCGCCGCTCCGGCTGAGGCCGTGGTCGACGCGGAGCTCAAGGGGCTGTCGGAGCCCTACCGGCTGATCGACCTGTGGCCGGCGAGGGGATCGCCGGCATCCTTCTGCGAGGCGGGACCCGCCTGGCTGTACAAGCACAACCGGGGCGCCGACCTGGCGACCGCGCCGCGCTTCGAGCGGGCGCGGGTCGCCGCTCCGCGACCGGACGTGACGGGGCTGGCCGAGGCCGCCATCTCCTTCGAGGACCTCGACGCCGACGGCAGCAAGCAGGTCGTCGCCTTCGGCCCGCAGCTGGGCGGTACTGCGCTCGGCCGCGACGACGCGTGGAGCCCGGCCCTTCCCCAGGCCACCAACCTCGACTCCGCGATCCCACCGTCCGGCGCATCGACCTGACCGGCGACGGGCGCCTGTCGATCGTCCTGGCCGAGGACGACGCCTTCGTTCGGTACGCCGCCCAGGGGCGCGACGGGTTCGCCGGTTGAGCCGCGAAGCGCTGCGCGCGCTCGACGAGGAGTCCGGCCCGGTCGTCGTGTTCGCCGAGGCCGAGCAGACGGTGTTCCTGGCCGACATGAGCGGCGACGGGCTCACCGACATCGTGCGGATCCGCAACGGCGAGGTGAGCTACTGGCCCAACCGCGGGTACGGACGCTTCGGGGCGCGCGTCGCGATGACCGAGGCGCCGGTCTTCGACCATCCCGACCGCTTCGACCCGGCCCGCGTGCGCCTGGCTCCGATCACCGGCACCGGGCCGAGCGATCTCGCTCTACCTGGGCGCCGACGGCGTCCGCGCCTGGCTCAACCAGGCGGGCAACGGCTGGAGCGCGGCCGTCGACGTCCCCGCGCTGGCGCCGGGCGACGCCTTCCACGACATCCAGGTCGCCGACCTCTTCGGCCGCGGCACGCCGTGCCTGGTGTGGTCGTCGCACCTGCCCGACGCGCCTCGAGCCGCCGCTGCGCTACGTCGACCTGACGGGCGGACGCAAGCCGCACTTGATGACGCGGTACGCCAACAACCTCGGCAAGGAGACGATCCTCGAATACCGCCTCCCACCGTCGACTATCTGCGCGATCGCGACGCCGGGCTGCACCGGGCGACGCGGCTGCCGTTCCCGGTGCAGGTCGTCGCCCGCCAGGAGCTCGTCGAGTCGCGTCGGGCGCCCGGCTGGTCTCGACCTACACCTACCACCACGGCTACTGGGACCCGGTCGAGCGCGAGTTCCGCGGCTTCGGCCGCGTCGATCGCCTCGACAGCGAGGACTTCGAGGAGTGGTCGGAGCCCGGCCCGGCAGCCCGCTCGCCCTCACCTGCGAGGAGCTCCAGGCGCCGATGCTGACGCGCACCTGGTATCACGTCGGCGCCTTCGAGGACTCCGACCGGCTGCTGACGCGCTTCGCCGAGTACTGGCCTTTCGCCGCGCACGACGCCGCCTTCCCGGCCGACGCGCTCGGGCTCATCGAGCCGGCGCTGCCTGACGGGCGCCTCGAGGCGGCCGCCGGCGTGCTCGATCCGGCCGCGATCGCGCACCTGCGACCCGAGGAGCGCCGCGAGGCGCAGCGGGCCGCCAAGAGCCTGGTGCTCCGTCAGGAGGTCTGCGCGCGACGCGCCCGCCGTGGGCGCGACCGGCGCAGCGGCGCCGGGAGCCGCTGCCCCCACACGGTCGCCACGCACAGCTGCCACATCCAGCTGCTGCAGCCCCGCGGGCCCAACGCGCACGCGGTCTTCCTGGTCGTCGAGGACGAGGCGCTGAAGATCGGCTACGACCGCAACCCCGCCGATCCGCGCATCGAGCACGCGTTGAACCTCGAGATCGACGCGCTCGGCAACGTGCTGCAGTCCGCCACCGCGATCTACGGCCGTGACCCGGCGGCCGCGACGGCGGCGTTCGGCGCCGTCGCCGCCGACGCGACGGATTACGCCGGGTTCGACGAGCAGGCGCGCCTGGCCGACGCGTTGAGCGACGCGCTCGACCGAGCGCAGGCGAGCCAGACGCGCACCCGGCTGACGGTCGCGCGCGCAAAACCGCTTCACCAACGACGTCGACACGCTCGCCACCTGGCGGACGCGAATGCCCTGCGAGGTCGAGAGCTTCGAGATCACCGGGCTGCTCTCGCGGACCGCTCTTCACCCTGGCCGAGCTGACCGACATCCCACCGACGCGCAGAGCACCGAGATCGCGTTCGAGTCCGAGCCTCGGCGCCGGCGTGCAGCGGCGCCGCGTCGAGCACACCCGCACGGCCTACTACGACGAGGAGCTTCGCGGGCGAGCTGCCGGCCGGGCAGCTCGCCTCCCACGGGGCTGCCCTTCGAGTCGCGGACGCTGGCGCTGACCGGCGCTGATCGCCGCGCTCTTCGGCTCGCGCCTGCCGCCGGGGCCGGCGACGGCCTCCACCCTGGCGGCGTCGGGGGCTACGTCCACGACGGCGCCACCGCCGACTGGTATGGATCCCCGCCGGCGCATCCGCTACCTCGACGGCGGCGAGGCGCTGGCCGACGCCCGCGACCGGTTCCTGCGCCCGGTCGCCCACATCGATGCGTTCGGCTCGAGACCCGGGTCACCTACCACAAGGACTACTTCCTCCCGCTCGAGGCGACGCGCAGGACGCGGCGGGCAACCGCACGCAAGCCGAGGCGTTCGACTTCCGCAGCCTGGCCCCCGTGCGCTGCGCGACCCCAACGACACCCTCGGTGGTGACGCTGGACGAGCCCGCTCGTCGTCGCGCTCGCCTTCCTGGGCCAGGATCTCGACCACGACGGCACGGCCGAGGCCCAGGTGGCCGACGCGCTGACCGGGCAGTCGGCCGACTCCACCGTCGACGCCGGGACCGCCGCTCGCCTACCTGGCCGACGGACTCGGCGGTGCTCGAGCCGCCTTCGCCCGTCAGCTCCTGCGCCAGGCCACGACACGGTTCAATCTACGACCTCGGACCGCTTCCGCACGTCCGGCGGGCCGGCGGTCGGGGCGCGCATCACCTGCACGCGCCACCACGCCGACGACCTGAACGCGGCGCTGGCGCTGAGCTACGAGTACACCGACGGCTGGGCGCGGTCGCCATGACCAAGACGCAGGCCGAGCCGGGTCCCGCCGCTACGACGGTCGTCAATCCCGACGGCAGCGTGACGGTCGGCGCGATCGACACCGCCCTGCAGGTGCCGCCGCGGCTGCGGTGGGTGGGCAGCGGCCGGACCGTGCTCAACAACAAGGCCAACCCGGTGCGCAAGATGAGCCGTACTTTGGTCAGCCCGGCCTACGAGTCGCTGCCCGCCCTCGTGGCGACCGGCGTCAGCGCGACGCTGACCTACGACCCGGCCGGGCGGCTGGTGCGCACCGACATGCCCGACGGCACGTTCCTGACCGCCGAGTTCGATCCGTGGCGTGGTCAACCACGACGCCGGCGACACGGTGGCGCAGTCGCGCTGGCACGACGACCGCGTGCACCGGCGCATCGACGCGCAGCTGATCGCCGAGGGTCGCGACTCCGCCCGCGAGGCGGCGGCCGCCGTCGCGGCTGCCGCGACCTACGTCGGCACGCCGGCCACGGTCCTGATGGACGCCGGCGGCCGCCCGATCCGGCGCTCGACCACCTCGGCTTCGACGCTGCGGGCCATGGCCGTGCTGGTGCCGACGAGCATCGTCCTCGACGCCGAGGGCAACGTCCTGGAGGTCATCGACGCGCGCGGCAACCGCCCCATCGCCTACGGCTACGACCTGCCGGCCGGTGTTCGACCCAGGCCAGCATGGACGCGGGCCGGCGCTGGTCGCTGCCGACCGTCTCGAGCCGGGTGTACGTCAGGTGGGACGAGCGGGGCACGTGGTGCGCCTGACCTACGACGCGCTGCAACGGCCGTTGAGCGAGCACGTCGCCGGCGGCGACGGGGCCATCCCGCTCGACCACGTCGTGATGCGCGCGGAGTACGGCGAGGGCGAGCCCCATGACCGGCGCGACGCAGGTCTGCGCGGCAAGATGGTGCGCCGCTGGGACCTGGCCGGCCTCGGAGGGACGGCGGCGGCCTGACATCAAGGGCAACCTGTCCGGAGTCGGCCCGCCGGTTTGCCACCGACCTCGGGCGACGCCGGACTGGGCCGGCGATCTCCTCGCCCCGCTGCAGGCGGAGACCCACGTGACCCGGCAGACCCACGACGCGCTGAGCCGCGTCATGACGATCACCGCGCCCGACGGGAGCGTGACCACGAAGCGCTACAGCCCGGGCAACTACCTCGACCAGGTCGACGTCATGCCTGCTGGCGGCGCCGCCGAGGCGATCGTCACGGCCATCCGCCACGACGCCAAGGGGCAGCGCGTATCGATCGTGCTCGGCAACGGCACACGCACGGACTATCGACATGACCTGCGCACCTTCCGGGCCGCTGGGCATCCGGTCGACGACGTCGAACGGAGCCGTGGTCCGTGACCTCGCCTACACGCACGACTGCGTCGGCAACCTCACGCACCGCGAGGACCGCGCGATCCCGGTGGTCTACTTCGACAACGCGGTGGTCACCGCGCTGTCGCGCTACGCCTACGACGCGCTCTATCGGCTCGCCAGCGCCGAGGGGTGAGCACGCGGCCAGAACCCCGGCGGCTTCGGGCCCGCGGACAACTGGAACGACGCGGCGCAGACCGTCGTGCACCGCGCCCGGCGACGTGCTGGCGTGGCGCACCTACACCGAGACCTACGGCCACGACCCTGTCGGCAACCTGCTGCGGCTCGCCCATCACGCCGGACCTGCAGCGTCCTTCACCCGCACGTACGCCTACGAGGCGGCGACCAACCGCCTGAGCGCGACCACCGTCGGGGGCGACACGTATCCGCTCGGCCACCACCCGGCGCACGGCTTCGTCCGGTCGATGGCGCACCTGCCGGTGATGGCCCACAACCACCGCGACGAGCTCGTGGCGACCGCGACGCAGATCGTGGCCGCCGGCACGCCGGAGACGACCTGGTACGTCTACGACCACGACGGCCGGCGCGTGCGCAAGGTGACCGACCTCGCGACGGCCGGCCCGGACCCACCGCCACCCAGGGAGGAGCGGCTCTACCTCGGCGGGCTGGAGATCTACCGGCGCCACGTCGGGGTGCACGCGGGACTCGAGCGCAGGACGCTGTCGGCCATGGACGACCGCACGCGGGTGGCGATGATCGACGCGCGCAACGGCATCGACGACGGCACGCCGGCGCAGGTCACGCGCTATCAGCTGGCCAACCACCTCGGCTCGGTGGCCATGGAGCTCGACGGCGCGCAGCGGCTGCTGTCCTACGAGGAATACCACCCGTTCGGAACGACGGCATATCGCGCGACGGGCAACACGCTGGCGGTCGCCGAGCGGCGCTACCGCTACACGGGCATGGAGCGCGACGAGGAGAGCGGGCTCTGCTACCACGGCACGCGCTACTACGCGCCGTGGATCGCCCGCTGGACGGCGCCCGACGCGGCGGCGCTGCAGGACGGGATCAACGACTACCAGTACGCGTCGGGCAACCCGATCCGCCTGACCGACCCGACCGGGATGGACGGCTGGGACCGCTTCTGGGGCGGCGTCAAGATGGTCGGCGGCGCGCTCGAGACCGTCGCCGGCGGCGCGCTCGTCGCCGCCGGAGCGGCGAGCTCGGAGATCGGCGTCGGCATCCCCATCGCCGCCGCGGGGGTGTTTGTGACCGCGCACGGCGCCGACGTCACCGTGTCGGGCGCACGCACGATGTGGAACGGCGAGCAGACCGACACGCTCACCTCCCAGGGCCTGCAGGAGCTGGGGATGAGCCGCGGGGCGGCGAACCTCACCGACGCCGGGATCAGCGTCGTCGGGTCCCTCGGCGCCGGGGCGATCACCCGGGCGCCGGGCGCGGTGGCGGCGACCGAGCAGGTGCTGACGTCGGGCGACGACGTCGCCCGGGTAGTGGCGACCGGCGCGGACGAGGCCAGCTCGGTCACGATCGCGTTCAAGCCCGGCCTACCCGTCGGGCACAACATGGTCGGCGTCACCACGAACGGCACCACGACGTGGTCGCATCTGGTGGTCGAGAGCCTGCAGCCGGTGTCCGGTGGGGCGTCGCAGGTCGTGGCGCCCGGCACGCGCGCCCTCGTCGTCGCCTCCGAGAGCGGGCCGAGCGCGAGCTACCTGCGCGCCACCCTCCAGGTGACGTCCGAACAGGCCAACGCCGCCCGCGCCGCCCAGACCACGGCGCAGACGCTGCGGACGGCCGGGACCTACAGCTATCTCGGCAACAACTGCACGACCTACGCCACCTCGGTTCTGCGCGAGGCGAGCGTCTTCGCCCCGGCGGCGAGCACGCCGGGGACGGCCTTCGTGACCGTCGCGCTCCAGTCGCCCGAGGTCGTCCAGCCCATCGTCACCGTGGCGGCCTCGACCAACGTGGTCACGTTCACGCAGGCCGGGGTGCACGCCGCGCGCGACGACGAGCCGCCGCTGTCGTCGACGAGCACGGCGGCGCCGGTCTCGAGCGAGCCCGTCTCGACGACTTACGACCCGCCGGTGTCGACCTCCGAGCCGGAGCCGGTCGGCGCGGACCCGTCGACCCAGGTGTGCACCGCGGACGGCTACTACGACACCGAAGAGCAGGTGTGCTACGCGTACTGAGCCCTCGACCCGGCGCCCGGCCCGCGACCGCGGACGGCGCCCCAAAGGACGTGGACGACCATGGACAGGATGATCTCCGGGACCGTGACCGCGGAGACGATGCCGCAGGGCCTGGCCGGGGCACGAGTGGAGGGATGGGACGCCGCCGGCGAGCTCCAGAAGCCGCTGGTCACCGGCATCGTGCGGCCCGGCGGCGGGTTCAATCTGGTCCTCGCCGAGTCGGTCGCCGCGCTGATCGCCGAGCGCCAGATCCGGCTCGACCTGCGGGTCGTCTACCAGGGCGCCCTGCTGCGGCTCGACAAGCCCGTCACCTGGAGCGCCGGCCAGCCCGGCGAGGGGCTCGTGCTGACCCCCCGGCTCGGGCCCGACGGCCGCGATCCGGACGGTGCGCGCACGGTCCACGGCACGGTAACCGGGCGCGACGGCCGGCCCGCCGCCGATCTGCTCGTCCAGGCCTCCGACCGCGACCTGCGCGCCGAGGAGCTCCTGGGCGAGGCGCGCACCGGACGGGACGGGCGCTACGCCATCGCGTACACGGCGCGGTCCTACGCCCGCGCCGAGAAGGCGGCGGCCGACCTCGTCGTGCGGGTCATCGGCGCCGGCGGCGAGACGCTGTACGAGCCCGCGCCCGAGGACGTCCTCTTCAACGCCGCGGCGGACGTGCGCCACGACATCCGCCTCGTACAGCCGTTCTCGCCCGCGCGCAGCGAGTACGAGGCGCTGGCGTCGACGCTCGCGCCGCTGCTGGGCGACGTCGCGCCCGCCGACCTCGCCGAGGACGAGGAGCACCGCGACGTGACGTTCCTGTCGCGGGAGGCGGGGGCCGAGGCGCGCCGGATCGAGCACTTCGCGGTCGCTCACCGCC
>JAWKKD010000022.1:0-67550 GCA_041393435.1 Solirubrobacterales bacterium
AGCTGCGCTGATGCAGGCGCGGTTGCGTGCACGCCATCCTGCACGCGGGGGCGGCAGGGCGTCCTACCGTGTGCGCTCTTCATGGCCGCCACCGAACAGCCCACCCGCACCGAGCGCCCCCGGCGCGCGCCCCGCACGCCCGCGGTCGTCGAGCTGCGCGGCGTCACCAAGCGCTACGACGGCGGCGACGTCGGCCTCGACGACGTCACGCTGACCATCAACCGCGGCGAGTTCGTCTTCGTCGTCGGCCAGTCGGGGTCGGGCAAGTCGACGCTCATGCGCCTGCTCATCAAGGAGCTCGACCTCACCGACGGCCGCCTGCGGGTCGCCGGCAAGGACCTCTCGGAGCTCGGCCGGCGCAAGGTGCCCTACTACCGGCGCAACATCGGCATGGTCTTCCAGGACTTCAAGCTGCTGCCCAACCGCACCGTCCACGACAACGTCGCCTACGCGATCCAGGTCACGGGCGGCCGGCGCAAGGAGATCCGCTCCAAGGTCCCCGACATCCTGCGCCTCACCGGCCTGTCGACCAAGCTGCACAACTTTCCCGACCAGCTCTCCGGCGGCGAGCAGCAGCGGGTGGCGATCGCGCGCGCGTTCGTCAACCACCCGCCGCTGCTGCTGGCCGACGAGCCGACCGGCAACCTCGACCCCGAGACGTCGATCGGGATCATGCAGCTGCTCTACCGGATCAACCGGACCGGCACGACGGTGATCGTCGCCACCCACGACGTGACGATGGTCGACAAGATGCGCCGCCGGGTGATCGAGCTGGCGCGCGGGCGCGTCATTCGCGACCAGGCCGCCGCTCGCTACCGGGGCAACGAGCCCACGACCGCCGAGCTCGGCGCGATCCTGCACGAGCACCTCGAGACGTGAAGCTCGGGTTCTTCCTCAAGGAGTCGATGCGCTCGATGAAGCGCAACCCGATTCCGTCGTTCGCCGCGATGGCGTCGGTGCTCGTCACGCTCCTCGTCCTCGGCGTGTTCATCCCGGTCGTGCAGGCCACGACCGGTGCGGCCAACGAGGTGCGCTCGAAGGTGCTGCTCGACGTCTACCTCAAGACCGACGCCACCGACCAGCAGGTCGAGCGCGTGCGCCAGCTGCTGGTCGACAAGACCGACCACGTCAAGGCGGTCCAGTACGTCTCCAAGCAGCAGGCCTACCGGGAGCAGAAGAAGCGCAACCCCGAGGCCTACGAGCTGCTGGGCTCCAACCCGCTGCCCGACACCTTCCGCGTCACGCCCGACAAGCCCGAGAACGTCGAGGCGATCCGCAACGCGCTCGCGCCGCAGACCGCCAGCGGCGGGCGCACCGTCATCGACCCGGCGATCGACGAGGTCAAGAACCGCAAGGACGAGACGGACAAGATCCTGTCGGCCACGAAGGTCGTCAAGCTCTCGATGGCCCTGCTGTGCGGCCTGCTGATCGTCGCCTCGGCGCTGCTGGTCTCCAACACGATCCGCCTGTCGCTGTTCTCGCGCCGGCGCGAGGTCGAGGTGATGAAGCTCGTCGGCGCGACCGACTGGTTCATCCGCTGGCCGTTCGTCATCGAGGGGGTGATCCTCGGCTCGATCGGCGGGGTGCTGGCGATCCTGCTGCTGTTCGTGGGCAAGATCGCGTTCGTCGATCCGCTGGCGTCGGACTTCGCCCTGATCTCGGCGCCGCAGACGCTGGCGCTGCCCGTGCTGGCGCTGCTGCTGATGCTGGCCGCGGTGGCGGTGTCGGCGCTCGGCTCCGGTCTCTCGCTGCGCCGCTTCTTGAAGGTGTAGAGAGCCGAGGTTGAGCCTTCGGTTACGGGCTCGGCGTACTCTGGCCCGGTGCGCCGCTCGCCCCTGCTGGTCATCCTGCCCGCGCTGGTGGGGCTCGTGCTGCTCGCGCTGGGCATCTGGCTGGGCGGCCATCCCGACCGGCTGCCGGACCCGATCCGCGACGCGCTCGTCGGCGACCACCAGGCGCAGGTGTTCGACGAGGCGCTCGACGACGTCGCCGGCAAGTACTACCGCGAGGTTCCCGAGAGCGAGCTGACCGACGACGCGATCGCCGGCATGGTGGCCAAGCTCAAGGACCGCTACTCGCACTACTTCACCCCCGAGGACTACCAGAAGTACCTGCACTCCTCGAACGCCCAGTTCGTCGGCGTGGGGATCGAGGTCACCGAGCACGACCGCGGGCTGCGGGTCGTCCACGTCTACGACGGATCGCCCGCCCAGCACGCCGGGATCAAGCCGGGCGACCTGATCGTGGCCGCGGGCGGCCACGATCTGGCCGGACTGTCGTCGAAGGCCTCGAGCGCGCGCATCCGCGGGCCGGAGGGGACCGACGTCAAGCTCGTCATCGTGCGCGACGGCCAGCGCCTGACCCGCGACGTGCGGCGCGGCGTCGTCTCGGTGCCGGTGGTCGCGTCGCGCATGCGCCGGACGGCGGACGGCACGAAGGTCGCGCAGGTCGCGCTGTCGACGTTCAGCCGCGGCGCGCACGGTGAGCTGCGCCAGGAGATCGACAAGCGCCTCAAGCAGGGCGCGAAGGGCATCCTGCTCGACCTGCGCCACAACGGCGGCGGCCTGCTCGACGAGGCACGGCTCGTCGCCTCGATCTTCATCCCCGAAGGCAAGATCGTGACGATCCGCGGGCGCAACCAGCCGACGAAGACGCTCGACGCGGTCGGCGGGGCGATCTCCGACAAGATCCCGGTCGCGGTGCTGGTCGACGGCGACACGGCGTCGGCGGCGGAGATCGTCTCCGGTGCCATCCAGGACCACCACCGCGGCGAGATCGTGGGGACGCACACGTACGGCAAGGGCGTCTTCCAGGAGGTCATGCGGCTCTCGAACGGCGGCGCGCTCGACCTCACCGTAGGCGAGTACTTCCTGCCCAGCGGCCGCAACCTCGGCGGCGGTGGCGTCAAGCGCGGAGCGGGTATCTCCCCCGATGTGACGGCGCCGGACAATCCGAAGACCACCAAGAGGGACGAGACGGTCGACGCCGGCGTGAAGGTCCTGGCCGGGCAGCTGGAGTAGTGGTTCGTCTCGTGCCAGCCGACGGTTGCGGGACGGGCCACGCGTGAGTCCGGCCGCCGCCGGGCTCGTCGGCGAGCTCGTCAAGCGCGGTCGCTACCTGACCGTCGCGCCGTTCTTCGCGCCGGGGCGCGGCGTGCCGGTCGAGAGCTCGCGCGACGCGCGGGTCGGCGACCTCGTGCTCGTCCGCCCGGGGCGCGGGCCCAAGCAGCGCGCGAAGGTGGTGCGCGTGCTCGGGCGCCCGGACAACGCGCGGGCGCTCATCGAGGCGTTCATGCTCGACCGGGGGCTGGCGCGCCGCTTCGACCCGGCGGTGGCGCGCGCCGCCCGGGAGGCACGCGACGCGGGCGGCGTGGTGGATGCGCCGCGGCGCGACCTGCGCGACCTGACGACGTTCACGATCGACCCGGCGACCGCCAAGGACTTCGACGACGCGATCTCGGCCGAGGGCTCCCGGGTCTGGGTCCACATCGCCGACGTCAGCGCGTTCGTGCGCCCGGGCTCGCTCGTCGACCGCGAGGCGGCGCGGCGCGGCACCTCGGTCTACGTGCCGGGGGCGGTGGAGCCGATGCTGCCCGAGGCGCTGTCCAACGACGCCTGCTCGCTGCGCCCTGGCCAGGACCGGCTCGCGGTGACGGTCGAGCTGGACTTCGAGGGTGCGCGGGTGGTGCGCTCGGCGTTCTACCGCTCGATCATCCGCTCCGACGAGCGGCTCGACTACGACCGGGTCGACCGGGTGTTCGCGGGCGCCGAGCCGTGGGCGGCGCCGTGGGCGGAGCCGCTGCGGGCGGCGCGGGTGGTGGCGGCGTCGCTGCAGGCGGCGCGCGAGCGCCACGGCGCGCTGGCCGTCGAGAGCGCGGAGCCGGAGTTCGCGTTCGACCGCCGCGGCCACCTGACCGGGGCCGAGCGGGCGGTGCAGACCGAGTCGCACCGGCTCATCGAGCACCTGATGATCGCCGCCAACGAGCAGGTCGCGACGCTGCTGGCGCAACGCGGCGTGCCGGCGCTGTACCGGGTGCACGAGCGGCCGGAGCCGCTGCGGGTCGAGCGCCTGGTCGACCAGCTCGCGTCGCTGGGGGTGGCGACCCCGCCGGTGCCCGAGCCGATGTCGCCCTCGCAGGCCGCCGACGTGGTGGCCGAGTGCTCGCGGCTCGTCGACGCGCACGTGCGGCGGGCCGGCCACGGCCGCCAGGGGCTGACCTCGCTCGTCCTGCGCTCGCTCAAGCAGGCGTACTACTCGCCGCGCAACGTCGGGCACGCGGGGCTCAGCTCGACTGCGTACTGCCACTTCACGTCGCCGATCCGCCGCTACCCGGACCTCGTCTGCCACCGGGCGCTGCTCAGCGCGGTCGGCGGCGGCGAGGACGCGCCCGATGCGGCGCGCCTGGCCGGCGTGGCGGAGTGGTCGTCGGCGCGTGAGCGCGACGCGATGGACATCGAGCGCACGGCCGACGACATCGCGCGCTGCCTGCTGCTCGAGCGCGAGCTGTTCTCGGAGGGCTTCGACCGGGAGTTCGCCGGCGAGGTCGTCGGCGTGATCGGCGCCGGGGCCTTCGTGGCGTTCGGCGAGGGCTACGAGGGGATGCTGCCGGTGCGGCGGCTGCGCGGCGACTGGTGGGAGCTCAACGAGCCGGGGACGATCCTCGAGGGAACGCGGTCGGGCGCGTCGATCCGTGTGGGCGACGAGGTGGTCGTGCGCGTCGAGCGCGTCGACGCCCCGCGCGGCCGGGTCGACCTCGCGCCGGCGGACGAGCCGGATACGGTCTAAGCATGGCCAAGGGCGGCAAGAAGAAGGCGGCGCCCGGGAGCGTCGCCACCAACCGGCAGGCGAGCTATCGCTTCGAGTTCCTCGACAAGATCGAGGCCGGCATCGTGCTGCTCGGGACCGAGGTCAAGGCGCTGCGCACGACGGGCGCGCAGCTCAAGGACGGCTACGCGGCGATCCACGACGGCGAGCTATGGCTGCACAACGTGCACATCCCGCCCTACCAGCCGGCGTCGCGGGACAACCACGAGCCCGAGCGGGCGCGCAAGCTGCTCGTCTCGCGCCGCGAGCTCGACCGGTTGGCCGGCCGCGTCCAGGAGCGGGGCCTGACGCTGGTGCCGACGCGGATCTACTTCCGCGGGCCGTTCGCGAAGGTCGAGATCGCGCTCACTCGCGGCAAGGACCGCTTCGACAAGCGCCAGGCGATCCGCGAGCGCGAGACCAAGCGCGACATGCAGCGGGCCCTGCGCGAGGCCAACCGGTAGCGCGCCGCCGGCGTCTCGGCGCGCCGGCTCCCACTCCCACCCCCGCCCGCCCGCCCCGCTGCGGACCCGTCGCCGAGCGAGCCGCGGCCACGGGTTTTCCGCTCGATGCGAAGTCGCCCTTGACGGGGGTGGTTCGGGGGCGTACGTTCTCCTCAGACGCGGATTCCGAGCCGCGAGAAGAGCGAGGCCACCGGGGTGGAAGGCCGCGCCACCTGAGCCAGGCGCCGTCCGCAAGGGCGATTGCGACAGGCGGAAGGTCCCCAGACGCGGCTCGGGTCCGCGTCCCTTCTTTTCGGTGTGATCGTATGATGACAATGCGTCACGCCGCGTGAGCCGATGTGATAGGCATAGCGCCCGCAATGACGCGGCCGCTGTACTGGCTGGGAGGGATCTGCGCCCGGCATCACTGGACCGTCCTGGCCATCTGGGCGGTCATCCTCATCGGCGTCGTCGTCGGATCCCGGATCGCCGGCGAGGAGCTCAACAACAACCTGACGCTCCCCGGCACGGACAGCCAGGCGGCCACGGACCTGCTCGACCAGCGCTTCCCGGCGCAGGCCAACGGCACCAATCCCGTGGTGCTGGTCGCGCCGGACGGCAAGAAGCTGACGGCGAGCAAGTACCAGGACCCGATCGACGAGACGGTCAAGAAGCTGCGGGCCAACGCGATCGTCGACTCGGCCGTGAGCCCGCTGTCGTCGGCCGGCTCGTCGCAGCTGTCGAAGGACAAGACGATCGGCTACATCTCGCTGACGCTGAAGGTCGGGGCGGGGGACCTCACCGAGGACGACGCCGACCGGCTGGTCCACGAGACCAGGAAGGCGTCGGACGCCGGGCTGGCCGTCTCGTTCGGCGGCTACGTGGGCGACGAGCTCTCCCAGCCGGCGGTGGAGTCCAGCGAGGTCGTCGGGATGGCCATGGCGATCATCGTGCTGCTCGCGACGTTCGGCACGGTCGTGGCGATGGGGATGCCGATCATCACCGCGGTCATCGGCCTGGTCACGGGCCTGTCGGTCATCACGCTGCTCGGCCATCTCGTCTCGGTGCCCACCGTGGCCCCGACCCTGGCCACGATGATCGGCCTCGGCGTCGGGATCGACTACGCGCTGTTCATCGTCACGCGCTACCGAGAACGCCTGCACGAAGGGATGGACTGCCACGAGGCGATCGCCCGGTCGGTCGCCAGCCCCGGCGGCGCCGTCGTGTTCGCCGGCGGCACGGTCATCGTGGCGCTGGTCTCGCTCGCGGTCGTGCAGATCCCGCTCGTCAGCACGCTCGGCTATTCCGCGGCGATCACGGTCGCCGCCGCGGTCGTCGCCGCGATCACGCTGCTGCCGGCGCTGCTCGGCGCGATCGGCCGGCACATCGACAGCGTGCGGATGCCGTGGTTCAACAAGGTCAGCGGCGACGGCAACTCCCGCCTGTGGACGCGATGGGGCCGGTTCGTGGCCCGCCGCCCGATCCCGTCCGGGCTGGTGGCGCTCGTGATCCTCGGCCTGCTCGCGGCGCCGATGCTCGACCTCTACCTCGGCCAGCAGGACGACGGGTCGCTGCCGAAGGACATGACCGCGCGCCAGTCGTTCGACGCGCTCTCGAAGGGCTTCGGGCCGGGCGCCAACGGGCCGTTCCTCATCGCCGTCGACCTGTCGAAGAAGCCCGCGCAGGCCGACCAGAGCCAGATCGACCAGATCAACCAGCAGGAGAAGCAGCAGAAGCAGAAGGCCCAGCAGCAGGCCGACGCCCAGGAGCAGCAGCTCGAGGCGCAGGGCATGCCGCCCGACCAGGCCCAGGCGCAGGTGCAGCCGCAGCTCAACCAGCAGCTCGACCAGATCACCCAGCAGGCCGACGATCAGAAGCAGAAGGCCTCCAACCCGGCGACCGACCCGCGGCTGCAGACGCTGCGCGACGACCTCAAGAAGACCAACGGCGTCCACTCGGTCACGCAGCCGCTGGTCAACGACAAGGGCACCGCGGCGGTGATGTCGCTGCAGCCGACGACCGCACCCGCGGACCGGGCGACCGCGACGCTGGTCGACACGCTGCGCAACGACGTGATCCCCAAGGCCGACAAGGGCGCCGAGATGACGACGCACGTCGGCGGGACGACGGCCGGCTACGTCGACCTCGCCGACGAGATCTCCTCGCGGCTCGTGCTGACGATCGTCGTGGTCATCGGGCTGAGCTTCATCCTGCTGATGCTCGCGTTCCGCTCGATCGTCATCCCGGCCACCGCCGGCGTGATGAACATGCTGTCGTTCGGCGCCGCGTTCGGGGTGGTGACGGCCGTCTTCGAGAAGGGCTGGGGCGCGTCGCTCGTCGGCCTGGAGGAGCCGGTGGCGATCGTGAGCTTCGTCCCGTTGATGATGTTCGCGGTCCTCTTCGGGCTCTCGATGGACTACGAGGTCTTCCTGATGAGCCACGTGGGCGACGCGTGGCAGCGCACGCGCGACAACCGCGCGGCGGTCATCGAGGGCATCGGCAGCACGGGCTGGGTCATCACCGCCGCCGCCCTGATCATGGTCAGCGTGTTCTTCGCGTTCATCCTCAACGGCGACCCGACGGTCAAGCAGTTCGGCGTGGGGATGGGCGTCGCGGTGCTGATCGACGCGACGCTCGTGCGGCGCGTGCTCGTGCCCGCCGCGATGGTGCTGCTCGGGCGGGCGAACTGGTGGTATCCGCGCTGGCTGGACCGCATCACGCCGGACCTCTCGATCGAGGGCGACGAGTGGTTCCGCGAGCGCGACGAGAAGGCGGCGGCCGAGCGCGCCGCCGGTTCTCCGCCGGAGCCCGAGCCCGAGCCCGTCGGCTGACGCTCGCGGGGCCCTTCCTCTGGCTACACTGTGGGCACGACATCACACGGGGACGACAGGCTTCGACGCGGTCGGTTTCGTTGTGATGGTTGCGAGCCGAGGTCCCGGAGGCCTCGTAAAACACCGGGAAACCCATACGTGCGGACTCTCATGAGTACGCCCTCGCCGCTTAGCCACTAGCTCAGCGTTGTGAGGTCTCGCCCCCGGCCTGCCTGCCGTCGGGGCCTCGGGATCATCATGCAGGCTCACCCCCGGCGGTCCGCCTCCGCCAAAGGGGGGACACCTTCAGGAGGCTGGCTCCCCGCAACCCCGCCGGCGAGGCGACCGGGGAGCGAGACCAGAGCGCCGGCTACGCTCGTAGAAGCCATCAAAGCGCGATTGCGGACGTGGGTTCGATTCCCACCGTCTCCACTGCGACAGCTCGACCCAGGTACTTCCGGTTGACCCGGAGGCGCTTGGGTCTTGGGCTTGACGACGGCAACTTCGTGGCCGCCGCCCAGCGCTGGCATCGACCCTGGCGGCCACCGGTCCCGTCGTTTAGGTTTGCGCGATGATCAGACTCCGACTGTTCCTCGCGATGCTCGCATGCCTGCTCGTCGCGGCGCCGGCCGCATCGGCCAAGAAGCACCAGCAGGCGCCCAGCGGAAGCGTCGTGGTGAAGCTGCTGACAGCCCACTACCTCGGCGACGACCCCCAGAACTACCCGTCGGCGACGTACACCTACGCGGTGCACACGATCACCCGTGGCGCGGCCCGCCTCGGCGGCCACTGGGCCGACGGCACGCCGCTGCACCGGCGGACGACCGTCTTCCCGATCCACGCCACCTCCACCCGCACGGTGGAGTACAACGGCAGCAGGACCGTGACCGACTTCGACGCGAAGTACGTCTTCTTCAAGAACGAGTTCGGCGAGTGGACGTTCACGGTCAAAGACGAGCACAGCACGATCAGCCACTGATCGGATCGACGCCACGCGGCGAGTGAGCCGCGGACCATCGTTCGGGCCGGGCGCTGGATAGTCGGACCCCGATGTCGGCGTCCTGTCCGGGCGCATGCGGCAGAGCTTCGAGGTGACGGTAGCCATGATCGGCAACGCCGATCTCCTCGTCGCGGCCACCGCGCAGGTCCACCGTGCGGCGCTGCTCACACACAACGCCGCCGACTTCCGCCACGTCTGTCTCGGTGGAGTCGCGACGCTGGAAGAACGGCGTGGTTGGTGTCGTTGGTGGTTGTGACTGCGGGCTCGGAGCCGTCGTGGCGGTGCCTGAGCCGAAGCGAACTTCAAGCGCTCAAGATTTGTTTGCGAAACGGTCGGGTACCCGGTAGCGTGCCGGGCAGCGGAAAGGAGCGCCACGTGGCAGTCACTCGCAGAGACGACGACGGTTGGTCGGTCAGTCAGGAGCCGACGGGCGCCAATCTCGTGGCGGCCATCCTCGCCGCCGGGTGCATCATCGTCCTGTTGACGCCGGTCTTTGCCTGGCTGCTGAACTGAGCGGGGCCGCCGTCCGGCGGTCCGGACGGGTGCGAAATGGGGCCGGCCGACCTTGGGGCGGCCGGTGCGCAGCGTGGCTCAGTCCGACTCGGACCGCAGGGCGCCGGTCAGCCGCACGCCGATCAGCGCCAGCGCGATGCCGACCGCCGCGCCGGCGCCGATCGCGGCGAACATCTGGCCGCTGGGCACGGTGAGCTCGAAGAAGTCGCGCCCGAACGGCACCGCGACGACGACCACGAGCGCCGCGAGCATCACCGCGCACAGCCCGTAGACGGCGGCCTGCCGCTTGCGCCCGAGCGGCGTGTCGTCCGCGCTGCCGCCCGACTCGAGCATGAGCACGGTGGCCAGCCCGCCGAGCACGACCACCATCGTGGACACGGTGCGCGCGTCTTCGAGGCCGAGGTCGAACGCGTAGCGGGCGAGCAGGTAGCCGGTGAGGATCCCGATCCCGATCCCCAACCCGGCGGGCAGCGAGAAGCGCAGCACGTTGGCCAGGAAGCGATCCGGCCGCCACGGACCGGCGCTCGGCATCAGCGCGAGCACGAACGCCGGGATGCCGATCGTCAGCGACGACGCGAGCGTGAAGTGGCGCGGCAGCAGGGGATAGGTCGCGGTCGTGATCCCGAGGGCGAGGATCAGGAACCCGGCGAACACTGACTTCGTCACGAACAGCCGCGCGACACGCTGCAGGTTGCGCAGGATCTGGCGTCCCTCGCTCACCATCGACGGGACCGCCGAGAACTCCCCGCGCACGAGCACGATGTCCGCGACGCTCTTGGCCATCTGCGTCCCGCTGCCCTGGGCGATGGCCAGCCGCGCCGCCTTGAGCGCGGGCACGTCGTTGACGCCGTCGCCGATCATGCCCACGTAGCGGCCGGCGTCCGCCAGCGCGGTGACGACGCGGCGCTTGCCGTCCGGCGAGATGCGCCCCACGACCGCGGTCTCGAGCAGCCGCGCGCGCAGGTCCGCCTCGTCCTCGGGCAGATCGCCGCCGTTGAGCGGCGGGCCCGAGCTCGGGATCCCCGCGTCGCGCGCGATCGCCGCGACCGTGGGCGGCGCGTCGCCCGACAGCACCCGCAGCTGCACGCCCTCCTGCGCGAAGAACGCCACCGTGCGCTCGGTGTCGGGCCGCAGCCGCTCGGCCAGCACGACGAGGCCGAGCGGGCGCACGCCCGGGGGTGGCGGCGCGTCCGGCGTGATCTCCGGCAGCGGCTCCGCCGTCGCGCCGATCGCCAGCACGCGCCGGCCGCGCTCGCTGTCGCGCGCGGCAGCGTCCGCCAGCGACCCCAGCGCGAACCGCTCCGGCGCGCCGAGCACGAGCGTCTCGCCGCCGAGCACGAGCGCGCTCCAGCGCCGCGCGGACGAGAACGGCACCTGCCCCTCCACCGGTTCGGCGGCCAGGTCGGACCCGCCCAGCCCCGCCGCGGCGATCGCCTCGAGCGTGCCGTTGCGCGCCGGTGCGCTCGCCGCGTAGCGGCCCAGCGCCCGGGCGAGCGCCTCCTCGCCGACCCCGTCGGCGGGCACGAGCGCCTCGATGCGCAGCGTCGCCTCGGTCAGCGTCCCGGTCTTGTCGGTGCACAGCAGGTTCACCGAGGCCAGCGACTCGACCGCGTTGAGCTGCTGCGTCAGCGCGCCGCGCGCCGCCATGCGCGTCGCCGCCACGACCGCGGTGAGGCTGGCCAGCAGGATCAGCCCCTCCGGGACCATGTTCACGATGCCCGCCGTCGCCGTCTGGACGGCGTCGCCGATGCTCTTGTCGCGGATGAGCAGCGAGACGATGAGCGCGGTGCCCAGCGGCGCCATCACCCCGACGAGCACGAGCAGCACGCGGTCCATCGCCTTCTCCAGCGGCGAGCGCGGATGGCGGAACGCGCGCGCCTCGCCGGCGACCCGCTCGGCATGGCTGTCGGCGCCGACCGCCGTGACCTCGTAGGCGCCGGCGCCCTCCACGACGAACGAGCCCGACAGCGCGCGGTCGCCGGCGCCGCGGGGCACCGGCTCGGACTCGCCGGTGAGCATCGACTCGTCGAGCGCGAGCCCGTCCCCGCCGGTCAGCGTCCCGTCGGCGACGATCTGGTCGCCCGCCTTGACGCGCACGAGGTCGCCGACCACGACGTCGGCCACCGGCACGTCGCGCGCCACGCCGCCGCGCACCACCGTCGCCGCCGGGGCGACCAGCGCGGCGAGGCGGTCGAGCGTCCGCTTGCCGCGCACCTCCTGGCCGATGCCGATCGCCGTGTTCGCTACCAGCACGCCGAGGAACAGCGCGTCCTTCCACTCGCCGAAGACGAGGGTGAGCACGCCGAACACCGCGAGGATCGCGTTGAACACGGTGAACGTGTTCGCGCGGACGATGCTGGCGTACGAGCGGCTCGTGGCCGGCTTGGGCAGCGGGCCGCGCTCGGCGAGGCGGCGCGCGGCCTCCTCCTCGGTCAGGCCCGGGGTGGAGCGGGGAGCGGTGTCGACGGCCATCGAACGTGAGTGTCTACCGCATCGGTACCTTCGGCGGCGGTGCCTCGTGTCCTGACCGTCAACGCCGGGTCGAGCTCGCTGAAGCTGCGGCTGCTCGATTCAGACGACGCGCTGGCCGGCGAGGAGGAGCTCGACGCGACCCGCGGCCGCGCCGACGCCGACCAGCTCGCCGCGGCCCTCGAGCGCCTCGATGGCGCCGACGCGGTGGCCCACCGCATCGTCCACGGCGGGACCCGCTTCACGGGCCCGGTCCGCCTCGACCCGGCCGTCGAACGCGAGCTGCGCGCGCTCACGCCGCTGGCGCCGCTGCACCAGCCGGCCGCGCTCGACGCGCTCGACGCGGTGACCCGGGCGCGGCCCGACCTTCCCGCGGTCGCGTGCTTCGACACCGCCTTCCACGCCCGCCTGCCGCCCGCCGCCGCCACGTACGCGCTGCCCCGGGCGTGGCGCGAACGCCACGGGCTGCGCCGCTTCGGCTTCCACGGCCTCTCGCACGCGTACGCGGCGCGGCGGGCGGCCGAGCTGCTCGGCGGCGGCGACCCGCGCGTCGTGACCTGCCATCTGGGCGCGGGGGCGTCGCTGGCCGCGGTCCGCGGCGGCCGCTCGGTCGACACGACGATGGGCTTCACCCCGGTCGAGGGCCTCGTCATGGCGACGCGCTCGGGCAGCGTCGATCCCGGCCTGCTGCTGTGGCTGCTGCAGTACGGCGGCCACGCCGTCGACGAGGTCTCTGACGCCTTGGAGCACGGCGCCGGCCTGCGCGGCCTGGCCGGCACGGCGGACATGCGCGAGGTGCTGGGCCGCACCGACGAGGCCGCCGTCCTCGCTCGCGACGTCTACGTCCATCGCCTGCGCGCGCTGATCGCCGCGATGGCCGCGGCGCTCGACGGCCTCGACGCGCTCGTGTTCACCGGTGGGGTGGGGGAGGCCGCGGCGCCGATCCGCGCCACCGCCGCCGACGGCCTCGGGTTCCTCGGGGTGGCGATCGACCACGGTGCGAACGCCGCCGCGACGCCCGACGCCGAGATCGGCGCGCCCGGCGCCCCCGTCCGCACCCTCGTGATCCGCGCGCGCGAGGATCTCGAGATGGCCCGCCAGGTCCGCGCGGTCCTCGAGGCCTGACGCGGAGTTGACGGTCGTCGGTCCGGGCGCGGGTGGGGCGGCGGCGGTCGTGGCGGCACGCTTCGAGGGTTGAATTAGGGTAGCCTAATTAGGGTTCCCTAATACACGAGTGCTGGAAGCGGTGGCCGCCCGACCGCTGCGTCCTGTCTCCCCTGAGGTGCATGCCATGAACCACATCCCCTGGTCGCGGGCGTCGCTGGCGACCTCGCTGCTCGCGCTCGCCGGCGTCGCGTCGGCGGCGACCCCGGCGCTCGCCGCCGATCTGCCGGCGTTCGCCACGCCGCCGACGGTCAGCGCGACGATCCCGATCACCAGCCCCAACAACGCCTACCAGGCGGCCTATGACGAGAGCACGGGCCTCCTGTACGTGGCCAATCCGGCAGCGTCGGAGATCGACGTGGTCTACACGGTCCAGGCCACGCCGGCCAGCACGGGTGGCGTCTATCACACCCAGTGGGGCGATCCGGAGGTCGACGAGGTCGTCGAGCGCATCGACGTCGACGGGGCAGAGGCGTTCGGGCTGACCATCGACCAGGAGACCCATCGCCTGTTCGCCACGTCGACCGTGACCGATCAGCTGCTGGTCATCCAGGCCAACGACGGCACGTCCGACAACGGCGTCCCCGGCTCTGCGGGTCAGGCGGCGATCGTGGCGAAGACCCCGATCCCCGGCCATATTCGCGAGGTGCGCGCGTTCAGCGGCGATCCATCGACATCCGACGACAACCTCGTCTACGTCACCGCCGTCAACGACAACGCCGTGGTGGTGGTCGACCCCCAGACGGGCCGCGTCGAGCGCGTGTTCGACGACCTCGTCGACCGGGAGGCGTACCCGAACGCGAACTGGATCGCCGGCCTGGCGCTCAACGACGTGGGTCCGGGCACCGGCGACGACGTGCTCTACACCACGAGCATGAACCAGGACGCCCAGCAGGACACCGACCACAACGGCCTGGTCAACGTGATCGACCGCACCACCGGCAGGTCGATCCAGTCGATCGACGCACAGTCGCACGAGACGACGTCACTGGCCTACTCGGCCAAGTACCACAAGCTCTATGCGGTCGGTCAGAGCACCGTGCAGCGCGGAGACGATGGCACGGTGGCGACGTTCGACGTCGATCCCGACACGGGCAAGCTGACGCTGGCCAACGCCGTGAGGGTCGGTCGGGGCGCTCTGGGCGTCGCCGTCGACGAGGGCACCGGTCGTGTGTTCGTGACCAACTTCGGCGCCGGCACCACCGTCTCGGTCCTCGACGCGGCGACCGGCGACGTCGTGGGTGCCCCGTTGACGGTCGGCCAGGGCGCGCTGAACACGGTGATCGATCCGGTCAGCCACACCGCCTACGTCACCAACCAACGGGACGCCAGCGTGTCGATGATCGATGCCGCCACCCCGAAGGTCACCGGATCGTTTCCGCTCGCCAGCCCGCCGCGCCTCTACCAGAGCGCGTACAACCCGAACACGGGGCTGCTCTACGTGGCCGATCCCAGCAGCCGTCGCGTGCACGTGATCTACACCGAGCAGGCCACGCGTCAGAGCACCGGCGGGCGCTACGTCACGACCGGCGAGGACGGGTCGACCACCGATCCGGCGCCGAACACGATCGTCGCGCGGATCAACGTCGCCGACAACCCGGTCTACGGCCTGGGCATCAACACCCGCACCAACACGCTGTACGGCACGGCCACCACGACCGGCGACGGCCAGCTCGTGACCATCGACCTCGCCGTCGACAAGGTTCGCAAGGTCGTCGACATGCCCGGCCACATCCGCGACGTGCGGGTCGACGAGCGCCACGACAAGGCCTACGTCGTGGCCTACTCCTCCAACGAGATCGTCGAGTACGACGGTGCGACCGACCAGGTCGCCCGCCGGATCTCGATCACCACCGACAACCCGCTGGCGGCCGGTCCGGGCGGACTGACCGTCGACGCCGAGCACGGCCTGATCTACACCGCCAACCTCGGCGACTCGGGGGCCGGGCTGGGCTCGATCTCGGTCATCGACATCCCCACCGGCACGACCCGCCAGGTCATCAGCTCCGACATCCCGGGCACGACCACCGTCGCCTACGATGCCGCGGCGCGACGTGTCGTCGCGACCTCGCAGGGCGCGGCCGGCGTGACCCCGCTCCCGCCGGGCGGCGTGACGACGTTCGCCGTCTCGCCCCAGGACGGGACGCTGACCAAGGTCAACAGCTTCCTCTCGACGCCCGGCGCGCTGGGCACCGCCGTCGACTCGGCGGGCGGCTACGCGATCTCGACCGACTACGGCCTCGATGACGGCACCGTCACGCTGGTCCGTACGGCCACGGGCGAGAAGCTCGGCACCGTCGGCGTCGGCGCCAAGCCGCTGTTCACCTCGGTCGACCCGGTGTCACGCAACGCCTACATCACCAACCAGGGCAGCGCGACCGTGTCCGTGCTCGCCCCGGGGACGCTGCGCGAGGAGCCGCAGCCGCAGCCGCAGCGCAGCTCGCTGCGCCTGCACCTCCGCCCCGACGTCGTGCGCGCCGGAGCGAGCGCCTGGCTGTCGGTCAAGGTCAAGGTCGAGGGCCGCGGTCGGGCCGACGGTGCCGTCGAGGTCAAGGTCGACGGACGGCTGGTCAAGGCGACCGACCTCCACCACGGTGGGGCGCTCGTGCGGATCTCCACCGGACGCCTGCGCACGGGCGCCCATCAGATCCGCGTGACCTACGCCGGCTCGCCCACCGTCCGCCCGTCCGAGGCGCGGACGACGCTGCGGATCGTCGCCAGGCACAACCACCATCGCCGCCACCACCACCGATAAGGCGACGCAGTGGTCCGGCCCGGGAACCGTCCGTGCCGGACCACCGGCTCAGGCCCGCGCGCCCCGCAGCGCGTCGGTCTCGGCCTCCGGCGGCGGCGGCGAGCCCGGCCACACCCAGTCGCGCACGTCGGGCATGTCGTCGCCGCACTCGCGCGTGTAGGCCCGGTGGCGCAGCCGCTCGTCGACCATCTGCTGGCGCAGCACCGCGGCGCGCTCGCCCAGCCCCGGCACGCGGTCGATCACGTCGATGACGAGGTGAAAGCGGTCGAGGTCGTTGAGCATGACCATGTCGAACGGCGTCGTCGTCGTGCCCTCCTCCTTGTAGCCGCGCACGTGGATGTTGTCGTGGTTGTGGCGCCGGTAGGTGAGGCGGTGGATCAGCCACGGATAGCCGTGGTAGGCGAAGATCACCGGCTGGCTGTCGATGAACAGCGCGTCGAACTCGCGATCGGGTAGCCCGTGGGGATGCTCGCGCTCGTCCTGCAGGCGCATGAGATCGACGACGTTGACGACGCGCACCTTGAGGTCGGGCAGGTGCTCGCGCAGCAGCGCGGCGGCGGCGACGGTCTCCAGCGTCGGCACGTCGCCCGCGCACCCGAGCACGACGTCGGGCTCGGGTGCCGTCGTCGGTGCCCGCCCACGCCCAGACGCCGATCCCGCGCGTGCAGTGCAGTACCGCCTCGTCCATCGGCAGGTACTGCAGCGCGGGCTGCTTGCCGGCGACGATCATGCCGATGTAGTCGCGCGAGCGCAGGCAGTGGTCGGCCACCGACAGCAGGCAGCTTGGCGTCCGGCGGCAGGTAGACGCGCACGATCTCCGCCTTCTTGTTGATCACGTGGTCGATGAAGCCCGGGTCCTGATGGAGAACCCGTTGTGGTCCTGGCGCCACACGTGCGACGACAGCAGGTAGTTCAGCGACGCGATCGGCCGCCGCCACGGGATGCTGCGCGGACCCTTCAGCCACTTCGCGTGCTGGTTGAACATCGAGTCGCGACGATGTGGATGAACGCCTCGTAGCAGCTGAACAGGCCGTGGCGCCCGGTGAGCAGATACCCCTCCAGCCACCCCTGGCAGAGGTGCTCGCTGAGGACCTCCATCACGCGGCCGTCCGGCGCGAGGTGGTCGTCGGTCGGCTCGGTCTCGGCCATCCACGCGCGGCTGGTCACCTCGAAGACCGCGCCTCGGTTCGATCGCGTCTCGTCGGGGCCCATGATCCAAGCGGTCGTCGTTGAGGCGGGTGATGTCGCGCAGCCAGGTCCCGAGCACGCGCGTCGCCTCGGCCGACGTGCGTGCGGGCTCCGGCACGTCGACGGCGTAGCCAGGAAGTCCGGCAGCTCGAGCCCGCGCAGCCGGATGCCGCCGTTGGCGTGCGGTTGGCGGTGTACGCCCATCCGCCGGTCGCCTTCCGGGGCGAGCGCGGCCAGGTTCGCGCGCAGCGCGCCGCCCTCGTCGAACAGCTCCTCGGGCCGGTAGGAGCGCATCCACGCTCGAGCTGGCGCAGATGCTCCGGGTTCTGGGCCAGGCCGGCCAGCGGGACCTGGTGCGAGCGAAACGAGCCCTCCGCCGGCAGGCCGTCGACCTCCTTGGGGCCGGTCCAGCCCTTCGGGCTGCGCAGCACGATCATCGGCCAGCGCGGCCGCTCGCGTCCGCCCTCGTCGCGGGCCCGGCGCTGCAGCGCGCGGATCTCGGCCACGACCTCGTCGAGCACCGCGGCCATCTGCTGGTGCATGGCCGCCGGGTCGTCGCCCTCGACGAACCGCGGCGCGTGCCCGCAGCCCTCCAGCAGCGCGCGCAGCCTGGTCGTGCGGGATGCGCGCGAGCACCGTCGGGTTGGCGATCTTGTAGCCGTTGAGGTGCAGGACCGGTAGCACGGCACCGTCGCGCACCGGGTCGAGGAACTTGTTCGAGTGCCAGCTGGCGGCCAGCGGGCCGGTCTCCGCCTCGCCGTCGCCCACGACGCAGCACGCGACCAGGTCCGGGCTGTCGAACACCGCGCCGTAGGCGTGCACGAGCAAGGCAGCCGAGCTCGCCGCCCTCGTGGATCGAGCCGGGTGTCTCCGGCGCGACGTGCGATGGGATCCCGCCCGGGAACGAGAACTGGCGAAACAGCCGGCGCAGGCCCTCCTCGTCGGGGCCCACGTGCGGGTAGACCTCGGTGTAGGTGCCCTCGAGGTAGGTGTTGGCGACGAGGCCGGGCCCACCGTGGCCGGGGCCGGTGACGAAGATCGCGTCGAGGTCGTGCTCGCGGATGACGCGGTTCATGTGCGCGTAGACGAAGTTGAGCCCGGGTCGTGCCCCAGTGGCCGAGCAGCCGCGGCTTCTTGACGTGCTCGAGGCGCAGCGGCTCGCGCAGGAGCGGGTTGGCGAGCAGGTAGATCTGGCCGACCGGACAGGTAGTTCGCGGCCCGCCAGTAGGCGTCGATGGCCGCGAGCTGTCGCCTGGTCGAGCGGGCCGGAGGAGGTGGTCGTCACCTGGCTGGACCTACCCCGCCTCGGCCTCGGCGATCACGCATGGCGAACGGTGCGAAAGAAGGTGCGGACCTCGTCGACGAAGACGGCCGGCTGCTCGAGCGCGGCGAAGTGCCTCGCGGTTTGAGCTTCTCGTGGAAGTGGCGCAGGTCGCCAAAGCGCGTGCGCGCCCAGCGCTCGGAGAGCCGGAACAGCTCCTTGGGGAAGACCGAGCAGCCGGTGGGCACGTCGATCGGCGTGAGCTCCTGGTCGTAGAAGCTCTCCCAGTACAGCCGCGCCGACGACGTAGCCGGTCGCCGGCAGCCAGTAGAGCATCACGTTGTCGAGCAGCACGTCGCGGGCGACGGCGTTCTCGGGATGGCCGTCGCAGTCGGTCCACGCGAAGAACTTCTCGACGATCCACGCGCACTGGGCGGCGGGGGAGTCGACCAGGCCGTAGCCGAGGGTCTGCGGCCGCGTCGCCTGCTGCGTCGAGTAGCCGGCCTCCCAGCGGCGGTAGTGGCGCAGCGCGTCGAGCGCGGCCTGCTCGGCCGCGGTCAGCTCGCCCAGCGCCTTCAGCGCGGCCGGCGCGGCGCGCGGCATGTTGAGGTGGATGCCGGCGAGGTGCTCCGCGTCGAGCTGGGCCAGGCGCATCGTCACCACCGCCCCCCAGTCGCCGCCCTGCGCGCCGTAGCGCTGTAGCCCAGGCGCGCCATGAGCCGCGCCCAGGCCCGCGCGATCCGCTCGTCGCCCTGACCCGGGCGCGGCCGGCTTGTCGCTGAACTCCGAAGCCGGGCAGCGACGGCGCGACGACGTGGAAGGCGTCGCCCGCGTCGCCGCCGTGGGCGGGCGGGTCGGTGAGCGGGCCGATGACGTCGAGGAACTCCACCACCGAGCCGGGCCAGCCGCGTGAGCAGCAGCGGCAGCGCGCCGGCGTGGGGCGAGCGGGCGTGCAGGACGTGGGCGAGCCCGTCGAGACGGGTGCGCACCTGCGGATCGCGTTGAGCCGCACCTCCGCGCGCCGCCAGGTCGTAGCGCCCGCGCCAGTACGCGCACAGCTCGCGCACGTAGGCGAGCGGGATGCCCTGCGACCAGTCGTCCACCGCTTCGCGCTCCGGCCAGCGGGTGCGCGCGATCCGCTCGCGCAGGTCGTCGAGCTGCGCCTGCGGGATCTCGACCTGGAAACGGCGTGACGTCGGCGTCCATCGCCGGCGATGCTACGCGCCGGGGGACGGGCCGCGGCGTCGGCGCGCGCGCCCGGCGTTGTGGGCGCCGATAGGTAGCGCACGACGGCGAGCACGCGGCGGTGGTCGTCGGGGCTCGCGGCGAGGCCGAGCTCGGCGTAGATGTGCGCCGCGTGCTTGACGACCGCCTGCTCGCTGATGAACAGCCGCTCGCCGATCGCGGCGTTGCTGCGCCCCTCGGCCATCAGGGCGAGCACCTCGCGCTGGCGCGGCGTCAACCGCTCCAGCGGGTCGTCGTGGCGGGCGCGCGAGAGCATCGTCGCGACGACCTCGGGATCGAGCGCGGTGCCGCCGGCGCACAGGCGGCGGGCGTCGGCGCAGAACGCCTCGCCGTCGGCGACACGCTGCTTGAGCAGGTAGCCGACGCCGTCGGCGCCGCGGTCGAGCAGCGCGGTGGCGTAGCGCCGCTGGACGTGCTGGGAGAGGACGAGCACCGCGACGTCCGGCAGCGCGGCGCGGATGCGCAGCGCGGCCTGCAGCCCGTCGTCGGTGTGGGTCGGCGGCATCTGGATGTCGGCGACGACGAGGTCGGGCTTGTGGGCCAGCGCCTTGCGCTCGAGGTCCTCGGCGTCCGCCGCCGCGGCGACGACCGCGAAGCCGCCCTGCTCGAGCAGCAGCGTGAGGCCCTCGCGCATCAGCGCCTGGTCCTCGCCGATCACGACTCGCACGGGACCTCCGCGATGACGCGCGTGCCGCCGCCCGGCGGGCTGTCCACGGTCAGGCGGCCGTCGTGCGCCTCCACACGGTCGGCCATCCCGCGCAGGCCGGCGCCGCCGTTGGCGCCCGCCCCGCCGTGGCCGTGGTCGGCGACCTCGATGCGCAGGCACCCGTCGATCTCGCCCAGCGACACGTACAGCTCGCGGGCGCCCGAGTGCTTGACGGCGTTGGTGACCGCCTCGGAGAGCACGAACCAGGCGGTGGTCTCGACGGCGGTGGGCAGGTGGCCGGCGCCGGGGCTGAGGTCGAGCTCGACCGGGACGGGCGAGCGGTCGGCGAGCTCCTCGGCGGCCGCGTAGATGCCGCCCTGGGTCAGCGCGGCGGGCATGACGCCCTGCACGAGCTCGCGCAGCTCGGCGATCGCCGCCTGCAGGCCGGCGCGCAGCCCGGCCTGGTCGCCGTTCGACCGCTGCGCCTCGACCGCGAGCAGCACGAGCCGGGTCTGCAGCCCGTCGTGCAGGTCGCGCGCGATGCGCCGGCGCTCGCGGTCCTCGGCCTCGACGAGCCGTGCCCGCGAGCGGCGCAGCCCCTCGCGGCTGGCGCGCAGGTCGGCGGTCAGGCGCTCGTGGTCGAGGGCGAGCGCGATGACCCGGCCGGCGGCCTCGACGACGCGGCGGTCGGAGATCAGCGTGGCGTCGTAGACGATCGCGCCGACGCGCCGGCCGGCGGTCGCCACCTCCACCGCGCCTCGCTGCGACGAGGCTGCCGGCAGCCGGGTGGGACGCCCGTCGGCGTCGACGTAGCCGCCCGCCTGGGGCACCCAGAACAGCAGCTGCACCGAGCCGTCGCCGAGGGCGCCGGCCAGCGCCTCGCGCATGCCGGTGCGCCCGCCGTCGACGGCGCCCAGCCAGGCGCCGAGCCTCCTCGATCTCGCCGGTCCGGGCGAACCCGCCGCGCAGGACCGCGACGGTGAAGACGACGGGCACGACGGCCAGCAGCGCGAGCTGGGTGACGGTCAGCGGGACGCCGTCGCCCCACGGGAAGAGCTCCTTGATGCTGCCGGTCAGCGGCACGAAGAGCACCGCGAAGATCGCGTAGACGTACAGCGGGCCGAGGACCCGACGCTGGGACGGCGGCGTCTGGCGCAGGCGCTGGGCGAGGATGACCGCGGTCACCGCCATCACCGTGGCGCCCACCGCGGTCTGCACCCAGAAGCCGGCGCGGGCGAGGTCGTGGCGGTCGGCGACCTGCAGCGGGTTGAGCGGACCGAACAAGTACAGCGGCGCCTGCAGGACGAGGCAGACGGCGTAGCCGGTCAGCACCGTGGCGCGGCTCACGTGTCCGCGCAGCCGCCCCGACGGGAACGCGTGCAGCAGGTGCACGACGATGGCCAGGGGGACGGTGGCGCCGATCAGCCCAGCGGCGACGAGCGCGGTGACGCCGGTGTTGGCCAGCCCGGCGACGAGCCACGCCACGCCGCCGGCGACCATGATCGCGCCGGTGCGGTTGCTGGGCCGCCGCCACCATGCGAGCAGCCCGGCAGCCGCGTAGATGGCGCCGACGAGCGGGAACAGCAGCAAGGCCCAGGTCGGCGTCATCGGCCCGGCGACGAGCAGGGCGACCTCGATGCCGCCCAGCAGCAGCAGCGTCCCGGCCAGGGCGACGAGCGCGAGCGGCAACGTGCGCGGGACGGCGCGCGATCGCGCCGGCGCTGCCACGCGGGGAGGGGCCTGGATGAGCATCATGCTTCGGTCGGCCGGTCCTGACCGCCCGCCGGAAGGAGCCTAACCGCCACCGCCGGTCCGCGACAGGGCAGCCAGGTGCCCTCGACGACGCCGTCTGGCTGCATTGTCCGCCGGGGCGCGCGCTGCGAGGTTCGCCCTCATGAAGCGCGTGTGCATGATCACCATGGTGCTGGCGGCGGCGCTGGTCACCGCCCCGGCCGCCAACGCCGCCCAGGACGAGTTCACCCCGATCATCCAGTCGGCCATCTCCCCGCCGAGCCCGGTCAAGGGCTCCGACGGCCGCTATCACCTCGTCTACGAGGTGCAGGCGGTCAACGCGACGAGCCTGCCGATGACCGTGCGCAGCATCGCCATCCGCTCCGCCGGCGCCAGGGGCCGCACGCTCGCGCGGTGGTCGGGCGGGCGGGTCGCCGCGGCGATGGTCGACCTCGCGCAGCGTCGCCCGACGCGGCGCATCGCGCCGGGCGCCGCCGCGCTGATGCACCTGACGTTCGCGGTGCGCTCGCCCCGGTCGATCCCGCGGGCGCTCGAGCAGCGTCTCGTGCTCGCCAACGCGTCGCGTCCACTGCAGGGCCCGCGCCGCTTCACCCAGACCGGCGGTCGGGTGCGGGTCGCGCGCCGTCCGCCCGCGGTGCTCGGAGCGCCGCTCGTCGGCGATCGCTGGCTCGCCGCCGACGGCTGCTGCACCGCCCCGCGCCACGTCCGCTCGATCCAGCCGATCGACGGCGCGCTCTTCGGCGCCCAGCGCTTCGCGATCGACTGGGAGCGCGTCGACGCCCAGGGCCGCCTGTTCGTCGGCGACAAGCGCGTCCTGACCAACTGGCCGGGCTACGGGCAGCCGATCCTCGCCGTCGCCGACGGGACCGTGGTCCATGCGGTCGACGATCAGCCCAACCAGGTGCCGGGCGAGCAGCCGGTCGGGGTCACCCGGGCGACCGCCGACGGCAACGGCATCCTGCTGCGCCTCGACGACGGACGCTACGTCCTCTACGGCCACATGATCCCCGGCTCGGTCGCGGTGAAGGTGGGCGACCGGGTGCGCCGCGGCCAGCACCTCGGCCTGGTCGGCAACTCCGGCAACAGCACGGCGCCGCACCTGCATCTGCATGTCGTCGACCGCAACGCGCTGTTCGCCGCGCAGGGCGTGCCGTATGTGTTCGAGCGCTTCACGGTCACCGGCCAGGTCGCGTCGACCGCCGCGTTCAACCACGCGGAGGAGACCGGCGAGCCGGCGCGGATGCGGCCGGTGCGGACCGGGCCGCGCGAGCGCGAGCTGCCGCTCGACCAGGTCATCGTCACATGGCCGTGAGCCGGTCCCGGCGGGTCCGCCTGCTCATCCGCCATCCGGTGGCCGACTACGACGCCTGGCGGCGGGCGGAGGACGCGTTCGACGACGAGCGGCGGGCGATGGGCGCGCTCGCCCACACCGTCTACCAGTCGCTCGACGACCCCAACGACATCACGGTCGCCGTCGACTTCGCCACGGCCCACGCGGCGCAGGCGTTCGCCGCGTCGCCGCGGCTGCGCGAGCGCATGGCGGTCGCGGGCGTGGCCGGCCCGCCCGAGCTGTGGGTGGTCACCGAGCGGTAAGGCGGCGCTCCCGTCGCGGCGCCCCAGGCGCGTACCTTGCAAGTACGGTCGCGTACTCGTAAGGTACGCGAGATCGTGGCCATCCGCTCCCTCGTCGGCGAGCATCCCGAGGTCGAGCCCCTGCTCGACCCGCGCAGCGGCGCGCAGCGCGCTCGCCTGCTCGAGGCGATGACCCGCATCGTCGGCGAGAAGGGCTACGCCGCCGCCACGGTGGCCGACACCGTCCGGGCGGCCCGGGTCTCGCGGGGGACCTTCTACGCGCAGTTCGCCTCCAAGGAGGCCTGCTTCCTCGAGGCCTACCGCCACGGCGTGGACGTGCTCGTCGAGCGCATCGAGCTCGCGGTGCGCGCCGAGCCCGGCGACTGGCGGGCCAAGCTGCGCGCCGCGATGCGCGCCTACCTGGCCGAGCTCGAGGCCGACCCGTCCTTCGCCCGCGCCCATCTCTTCGAGATCCACGTCGCCGGCCCGGCCGCCGGCGCCGCCCGTGACGCGACGCTGCGCCGGTTCGCCGAGCGCTACAAGGCGACGTTCTCGGCGGCGGCCGGCGGCGCGGTCCCGACGTCCGACGACGCGCTCTTCGCGCTGGCCGCCGGCATCGACCAGCTCGTGTGCGCGCGGGTGCGCGCGGGCGCCGCCGTGCCCGCCCTCGAAGACGCCCTTGTCGACTGCGCACTGCAGCTGGGGGCCCCGCGCCAAACCGGCGATGGGTCCTGAGGCGGGCTCCGTGCCATCACCAGGAGGACCGAACCCATGGACCTGACGTTCAACGACGCCGAGATCGCGTTCCGCGACGAGCTGCGGGCGTGGCTGGACGCCCACGACCCCGGCCCCGAGCCGCGGGGCGACGAGGACGCCCACTGGCGCTGGCGGCGCGACTGGCACCGCCAGCTCGCCGCCGGCCGTTGGGCCGGCGTGCACTGGCCGCCCGAGTACGGCGGGCGCGGCGCCACGCTCACGCAGTCGGCGATCTTCTTCGAGGAGCTCGGCCGCTCCGGCGCGCCGCTGCCCGCGGACGTGCTCGGCCTGCTGCTCGCCGGCCCGACGCTCATGGTCTGGGGAACCGACGCGCAGAAGGAGCGGCTGCTGCCGACGATCCTCAGCGCCGAGGAGACCTGGTGCCAGGGCTTCAGCGAGCCCGACGCCGGCTCGGACCTCGCGGCGCTGAAGGCTCGCGCGGTGAAGGACGGCGACGACTGGGTGGTGACCGGCCAGAAGGTGTGGACGAGCGGGGCGCAGTACGCGAAGTGGTGCATGCTCGTCGCCCGCACCGACCCGGACGCGCCCAAGAAGCACGCGGGGCTGACGTACTTCGTGCTCGACATGGAGCAGGACGCGGTGCAGGTGCGCCCGCTGCGCCAGATCACCGGCGAGTCCGAGTTCAACGAGCTGTTCCTCGAGGAAGCGCGGATCTCCGGCGAGAACGTCGTGGGCGGGGTCGGCAACGGCTGGAAGGTCGCGCTGACCACGCTGATGAACGAGCGTGCGGGCCTGGCGTTCTTCCTGCAGGTGCGCCTGCGCCAGCAGCTCGACCGGCTGGTCGACGAGGCAGCGGCGCGCGGCCGCCTCGACGATCCGGTCGTCGCCGACCGCCTCGCCGACCTGCACGTGCGCGTCGAGGTCCTGCGGCTGACCGCCTACCGGGGGCTGACCGCGATCGAGAAGTACGGCCAGCCGGGGCCGGAGGGCTCGCTGACGAAGTGGATGTGGTCGGAGACCAACCAGCAGCTGACGCAGCTCGCGGCCGACGTGCTCGGCGCGGATGCCCTGTCCGCCGACTCGCCCTGGGCCTACGAGCTGCTGCGCGCCCGCGGCAACTCGATCGAGGGCGGGACCACCGAGATCCTCAAGAACATCGTCGCCGAGCGCGTCCTCGGCCTGCCCCGGAGGTAGCGGCCATGAACTTCGACTTCACCGCCGACCAGCAGGACATCAAGCGCACCGCGCGCGACCTCCTGGCCTCGCGCTCGTCGCTGGAGCGCGTGCGCGAGGCGGCCGAGTCGGGCACGCCCGACGCCGCGCTGTGGGCCGAGCTGCGCGAGCTCGGCTGGCCGGGGATCGCGGTCGCCGAGCAGCACGGGGGCCAGGGGCTGGGGATGGTCGAGCTGGCGATCCTGCTCGAGGAGATCGGCTACGCCTGCGCGGTCACCCCGCTGCTGGGCACCGTGCTCGCGGCGGCGGCGATCGAGCACGGCGGCACCGACGCGCAGCGGGCGCGGTGGCTGCCCGGCCTGGCGGCGGGCGAGATCACCGGCGCTCTGGGGCCGGCGGACGGCCTGATCGCGGACGCGCCGGGAGCGGGCGTGGTCGTGGCGGTCGACGGCGAGGGTGCGGCGCGGCTCGTGGATCCCGCGGCGGTCGAGCCGGTCGCGACGATCGATCCGACCCGCGCCTACGGGCGGCTGCGCGCCGCGGGCGCCGCCGGCGAGCCGCTGGGCGGCGACGCCGCCGCCGGCCTGGACCGCGCGACGATCGCCGTGGCGGCCGAGCTGGTCGGCATCAGCCAGCGGGCGCTCGAGACGACCGTGGCCTACGTTAAGGAGCGCAAGCAGTTCGGCACGCCGGTCGGCGCGTTCCAGGCGGTGTCGCACCGCTGCGCGCAGATGCTGCTGCACACGGAGTCGGCGCGCTCGGCGACGTACTTCGCCGCGTGGGCGGCCGACGCGGACCCGCGGGCCTCCGCCGGCGCCGCCTCCGCCGGCGGCGATGGCGGCGAGGGCGGCGCTCCGCGCGCCGCTGGGTCGCGGGTCGCCGAGGCCGCGTCGCTGGCCAAGGCGGCCGCCAGCGAGGCGGGCCGCGAGGTGACCGCGTCGGCGATCCAGGCCCACGGCGGCATCGGCTTCACCTGGGAGGCCGACGTCCACTGGTTCTACAAGCGCGCGCAGCTCGACGCCGGGCTGCTCGGCGGCTCCGCGGCCCACCGGGCGCGGCTCGCGCGGGCGCTGGCCCGCCGCGCCGGGAGCGCGGCCGCCGCATAGTTCTGTCAACCTGGCTCGTGGTTCGTTCTGCGCGCATCTTTAGGAAGCCCTTGGGGCATCTTCAGATTCGCGCGAAATTCTTGGAGTGCGCCCGGCGGGGGTGCTTCCTTCACAAGCCTCAGACCCGCTGGGCGTCGAATTTCCCCCCGGAAGGCCATGACCGCACCGCACGATCCCGAGCACACCCAGGTCCTGAGCTCGCGCGAGCTCGACCGGGCTGCGGTGTCCGTGCAGCGCCCGGCGCCCGGGCGCTATCTCGCCGTGCGCTCGGCCCGCAAGACGACCATCCTGCCGTTGCGGGTGGGGGCGGTCACCCGGATCGGCCGCGGCCTGAGCGTTGACGTGCACCTCGACGACGCGAGCGTCTCGCGGCGTCATGCGCGGATCGTCGAGCGCGGCGGGCGCGCCGTCGTGCTCGACGATCGTTCGCTCAACGGCACGTGGGTCAACGGCCGGCGCGTCGAGGCCGCGATGCTCTCCGACGGCGACGAGATCGCGCTCGGGCGGGTCGTCCTGCAGTTCCTCGAGGTCGCCGACGAGGCCGCCGGCGCGCGCGCCACGGGCTGAGCATCACGCCGGGCTCGCGCACCTCGGTGTCGCGCCGGGCGAACGCGACGCTCGATGCTCAGTCCTCGTCGTCGTCCTTGCCCGCCGGCAGGACGAGCACCGGCAGCGGCGAGTGGTGCACGATGCCGTTGGACACGCTGCCCAGCAGCAGCGAGCGCACCTTCGAGTGCCCGCGCGCGCCGACCACCAGCAGCTCGGCGCCGGTCTCGGCGGCGGCCTCGAGGATCGTCGACCAGATGCTCCCGCGCATCTCCGCCGTCCGCGGCTGCGCGTCGAGCCCGGCCTCGCGGGCCAGGGCCGCGCCCTGATCGGCGATCGCCTCGGCGTTGGCGCGGATCGTCTCGTTGACGTCCTGCACCTGCGACGGGTCGTACATCGGCGAGGCGAGGCCGAACGGGTCGCCGGACGGCATCGGCGCGACCGGATCCCAGACGAACACGACGGTCGTGGGCCGGGGGCCGAGGACACGCGCGGCCTCGGCGATGGCGCGGCGCGCGCTCGGCGAGCCGTCGTAGCCGATCAGGATGGAGGCGGGCATGGGCGGCACGCTAACGCGCGCGCTCGGCGTACGTCGCCGGCCGGCGCTCAGCCGGCCGGCGTCTCGTAGGCCAGCAGCGCCAGGCCGGTGAGCACCTCGCCGCCGCCGTCGCTGCCGTTCCGGCGGCGGCCCGCGCTCTCGGTCTGCAGCGCCAGCGCGCGGTCCAGCAGCCGGCCGACCGCCTCGGTGAGCTCGCCGAACGCCTGCTCGTCGAGGGAGAGCCGGGTGAAGCTGGCGTGCCGGTCGGTGCGCCCGTCGAACGTCCCGGCCTTGAACGCCTGGGCGACGTCGCCGATCGCCTCCTCGACGGTCATGCCCGAGATCTCGCTGCGCACGCTGGCGGGCAGCTTCTTGAACGCGCCGTGGTCCAGGCCGGCGCGGGTGACGGCCCGGTAGTAGTGCTCGATGGCGCCGCGGCGCTGTGCGGTGTCGACCAGCTCCACGCAGCGCAGCTCCAGCAGCGCCTTGACGTGGTAGCTGACGTTGCCCAGCGGCTCCCCGAGCTCGCGCGAGAGCTCGTTCGGGCTTGCCACCCGCTCGTTGAGCCGGGCGAGGATCCGTGCGCGCAGCGGGTGGGCCAGGGCCTTGGCCATCCGCGTCTCGAGATCCTGCTCGCCGCGCGGCACGCGGGACCCGGGCGGGATCGAAATCGACTGAGTCACGCTTGAACGTCTCCGTTCTCTGATCGGAATGCGGGTCGCGCGCGCACGGCACGGAGCGAACGCAGGTGGTCCGAGCGCGCAACGAATCTTGTTTGTCTCATTTCTTCGGACGCCTCCTGTGATGACTATAAGTATCAATCGGTCAGGAAGACAAGTGCCGGTTGATCGGGATCGGCCGCGCGGGCGCCCCTCAGTGGACAAAGTCGAGGCGTGCTGAGTGGTCGGGCGCTCGCGCCGCCGCTCGAATTCGGCCGTCCAGGTGCCGCCGCGCGTCAGCTGAGATGGCGGCCGAGGAGGCGCAGCCAGTCGCCCGCGGTCGAGAGCACCACGTGCTGGGCCCGGGCGCGGCGCAGCTCGTCGGCCACCGCGGCGCGGTCGGCGCGGGCGGCCTCGGCAAAGCGGTCGCGCAGGCGCCGCGACGACGTGTCGATCTCGATGCGTCCGCCGGTCTCCGGGTCGACGAGCGCCAGCGGGCCGACCGACGGCAGGGTCTCCTCGCGGGGGTCGCGCACCTCGACGGCGAAGACCGCATGGCGGTGGGCCAGGGCCGTCAGCGGCGGGCGCCAGTCGCGCTGGCCGCGGAAGTCGGAGACGACCACGATCAGCCCGGGCAGGGGCGTCAGCGTGCGTAGCCGGCTCAACGTGCGCGCCAGCGGCGACGGATGCCCAGCCGGGCCGTGGGCGCTGCCGTCGACGGCGACGCCCTCGGCCAGGACCCGGCGGATGCCGGCCAGTGCCCCGCGGCCGCTGCGCGGCGGCAGCAGGCGCTCGGCCGCCGAGCCGGAGGTCGTCAGCGCGATCCGCCCGCCGCGCCGCAGCGCCAGGCGCGAGACGACGAGCGCCACCCCTTCGGCCACGTCGGACTTCAGCCGGTCGGCCGTGCCGAAGGCCATCGACGGGGAGACGTCGAGCGCGATCCACGTCGTCAGCGCGCGCTCGGGGACCTGCTGGCGGACGTGCGGGATCCCGGTGCGCGCCCACGCGGCCGGGTCGAGCTGGCGGACGTCGTCGCCGGGCACGTACTGGCGCAGCTGGGCGAGCTCGGTGCCCTGCCCGAGGCCCGGCCCCCGCCGGTCGCCCGGCAGCACGCCCGCCGCCTTCTGGGCGACGGTGAGGTCGAGCGTGTCGACGAGCACGCCGGGCAGCGGCCCGGGCCCCTGGCGCCCGGGCGGGACGTGCATGAGCGCGGGACCGGCGGCGTCGCCCCCCGCTGGCGTCATGCCGCGTACTGGTCGCGCGCGTCGGTCGACCGGCGCCGCTCACCGGCGGGCAGCGGCACGGTCTCGATGACCCGATCGAGGACGTCCTCGGCGGTGATCCCCTCGGCGAGCGCGTCGTAGGACATCACGAGCCGGTGGCGCAGCACGTCCGGAGCGAGGTCGCGGACGTCGGCGGCGACGACGTGGCGGCGGCCGCGCAGGACGGCCAACGCGCGCGCGGCGTGGACGAGGCCGATCGGGCCGCGCGGGCTGGCGCCGTACTCGACGAACGGGACGAGGTCGTCGAGGCCGTGCTCGGCCGGGCGCCGGGTGGCGTCGGCCAGCGCGACCGCGTAGCCGACGACGTCGCGGTCGACGAAGACCTCGGCCACCGTCCGGCGGTGCGTCTCGAGGTCGGCGAGGTCGAGGCGCCGCTCGACGACGACCGGCCCGCGCAGCGAGCGGCCGACGACCGACGCCTCCTCGCCGGGCGTCGGGTAGCCCACGAGCAGCTTGAGCAGGAAGCGGTCGACCTGCGCCTCGGGCAGCGGATACGTGCCCTCGGACTCGATCGGGTTCTGGGTGGCGAGCACGAGGAACGGCGTCGGCACCGGATAGGTCGTGCCGCCGATCGTCACCTGCTGCTCCTGCATGACCTCCAGCAGCGCCGACTGCACCTTGGCCGGCGCGCGGTTGATCTCGTCGGCCAGCACGAGGTTGCCGAAGACGGGGCCGAGCTCGACGTCGAACCCGCCGCCGCCCGGCCGCAGGACGCGCGTGCCGACCAGGTCGGCGGGGACCAGGTCCGGCGTGAACTGCACGCGCGTGAACTTGCCGCCCACCGCTTCGGCCAGCGTCTTGACGGTCAGGGTCTTGGCCAGTCCGGGGACGCCCTCGAGGAGCACGTGGCCGCCGGCCAGCAGCGCGACGAGCAGGCGCTCGAGCATCGCATCCTGACCGACGATCACCCGCTTGACCTCGAAGAGGACCTCCTCGAGCGCGTCGCGCGGCGTGGGCTCGAGCCGCGTCTCGCGGATGGGATCGTCGGAGCTCATGGGGCCAAGGTGCCATACCCGGCGTCAGAACGCCATAAAGCGGGTCCGCTCGCGGGGCCGCGCCGCTTTACTCGTCGCTAACGGCCGCCGCCCACTATTCCCGCATGCGCGTACTGGTAGCCGAGGACGAGCCGCGCGTCGCCGACGCCGTCGCCCGCGGCCTGCGCCGGGAGGGCGTCGCGGTCGACATCGCCGGCGACGGAGCCGCCGCGCTGTTCAAGGCCCGGGTGACCGACTACGACGTCGTCGTGCTCGACCGCGACCTGCCCGAGCTCCACGGCGACGACGTCTGCCGCGCGCTGGCCTCCGAGCAGCCCACCACGAAGGTCCTCATGCTCACCGCGTCGGGCACGCTCGACGACTTGGTCGACGGGCTCGCGCTCGGTGCCGACGACTACCTGCCCAAGCCGTTCGCGTTCGCCGAGCTCGTCGCACGAGTGCACGCCCTCGCGCGCCGCCACGGCCAGGCGCGCCCGCCGGTCCTGCGGGCCGGCGACGTCGAGCTCGACGCCGCGCGGCGGGAGGTCCGCCGCGCCGGCGTGCCGATCGAGCTGACCCCCAAGGAGTTCGGCGTGCTCGAGGCGCTGATGGCCGCCGACGGCGCGGCGGTCTCCGTCGAGGACCTGCTGCACCGGGTCTGGGACGAGCACGCCGACCCCTTCACCAACACCGTGCGCATGACCGTCATGACCCTGCGCCGCAAGCTTGGCGACCCGCCGGTGGTGCACACCGTCGTCGGCGCCGGCTATCGCGTGTGATGCGTGCGCTGCCGGTCTCGATCCGCACGCGCCTGACCGCGCTGTACGCGGGGCTCTTTCTCGTCGCGGGCGCCGTGCTGCTCGGCGTCTCCTACTGGCTCGTGGCCCGCCACTTCGAGCGCACGCTGCCCGACGAGGCCGCCGCCAGCGCGCTGGCCGACCTGCGCGGCCAGTACCTCCTCGCCCTGGCTGGCACGACGCTCGTGTCGGTCGCGCTGGGCTGGATCGTCGCCGGCCGGGTGCTGCGGCCGCTGTCGGAGATCACCGCCACCGCCCGCCGGGTCTCCCAGGATCGCCTCGAGGACGAGCGGCTCGCGCTCGAGGGCCCCCACGACGAGCTGCGCGAGCTGGCCGACACGTTCGACGCCATGCTCGACCGCCTCGCCGCCGCGTTCGCCAGCCAGCGCCGGTTCGTGGCCAACGCCTCGCACGAGCTGCGCACGCCGCTGACCGTGCTGCGGGCCGAGGTCGAGGTGACGCTCGCCGACCCCGACGCCGGGGTGACCGAGCTGCGGGCGATGGGCGAGACGGTCCGCGACGCCGTGGTCGAGTGCGAGGCCCTGCTCGACGGGCTGTTGCTGCTGGCCCGCTCACACGCCGGCGTGGACCGCCGGGAGCCAGTCGACCTGGCGCAACTGGCCCGGCGCGCCGCGGGCCGCGCGCACGGCGCGGTCGAGCTGACCGTGTCGGCCCCCGAGCCGGTGACCGTCGCCGGCGACCCGGCGCTGCTGGCGCGGATGGTGGCCAACCTCGTCGAGAACGCGGTCCGCCACAACGTCCCCGGCGGCTGGGCGACCGTCGACGTGCACGTCCGCGCCGGCGGCGCCGAGCTCGTCGTGGCCAACAGCGGCGCGCCGGTGCCCGTCGCCACGGCCGGGCGCCTGCTCGAGCCGTTCCAGCGCCTGGCGCGGCGCGGCGAAGGCCCGCCCGGCGTGGGCCTCGGCCTGTCGATCGTGCGCTCGGTCGCCGAGGCGCACGGCGGCACCGTCGAGCTCGAGCCGCCCCGGCGGCGGGCTGCGGGTGACGGTGCGCCTGCCCGCTACGCGGCGGCAGCGACGTCGGTGCCGGACGCCGCGGCGGCCGTGGATCGTCGAGTCGCTGACACGCGGCCGGTCGCCGCTGCTCGAAGCTGACGCGCTGCTCGTGGGTCGCCGGGCGCTTGAGGCGCTCGCTGGCGACGCGCAGGTCGGAGTCCAGCGACGCCATCCCGGCCAACGAGACACCGACCAGCGCGACGCCGGCGCCCAGGGCGCCCGCCACCGCCGCGCGGCGGATCGCGTTGATGGTCGGCCGGGGCATCGCCCCACAGACAAGCGCGCGTCCCTCAAGCCCGGATGAAGTCGGCTACCGCGTCTTGGCGCTCGGCGTCTCGCTGCGCTCGTTCACCCGGGCCGCGCGCCGGCCCCGGACGTGGCGGACGACCTCGATCGCGGCGGCGAGCAGGAGCGCCATCCCGAGGCCGAGAGCGAGGCCCTTGATCGGCTCCTCCTCGAACGCGTGACCGCCCAGGTAGCCGATTCCGGCCGAGTACAGCGCCCACGAGAACGCGGCGATCGCGTCGAACAGCGTGAACGAGCGCAGCGGGTAGCCGACGGTGCCCATCGTGAGCGTCGCCGCGGTGCGTCCGCCCGGGATGTAGCGGGCGACGATGAGGATGATCCCGCCGCGCTCGAACAGCGCGGCGCTCGCCCAGTCGAACGCGGCCCGGCTGCGCGAGCCGGGCTTGGCTCTTCGGGCCAGCCGCGTGCCCGCGGTCCGGCCGATGAAATAGGAGACGTGGTCGCCGACCATCGCGCCCAGGCCGGCGGCGCCGACGACGAGCGCCAGCGACGGGTCGCCGGAGGCGGCGAACACGCCGGCGGTAATGACCAGGCTCTCGCTCGGCACCATCGGGATGATCGCGTCGAGCGCCGAGAACGTGAACAGCGCGACGTAGCCCCACGGCGAGGTGAGGGCGTCGTGGGCGACGTCGACGACGCTGTCGAGCATCCACCGAACCCTATGCGGGGCTGCGCGCCCGCGAAAGGGGGCGACCCCGCGCCCGGCGGGTGGGGCTGCCCGCACCGCTGGGCCGGCGCGCGGCGGGCGCGGACGACCCGTACCCTGCTCTGCCGTGCCGCTGTCCGTCCAGCTCGGCGTCCTCCTCGCGCTCGTCACCGCGCTGATGTCGATCGTCGGCTTCCTGCTCAAGCACCGGGGCGCGGTGGCGGCGCCCGACGTCCAGTGGCGCCGTCCGGTGCGCTCGACCATCGACCTGTTCCGCTCGCCGGTCTACGTGCTCGGCTGCGTCGTGGCGACCACGTCGTGGGGCTTCCACGTGGCCGCCCTGGCGCTGGCGCCGATCTCGATCGTCCAGTCGGTCATCGCCGGTGGCCTGGTCATGCTCACCGTCGTGGCCGACCGGGTCTTCGGCCAGCACGTCACGCGCCGTGAGTGGGTCGGCGTGGCGCTGACCGCCGCCGGGCTCGCGTTCCTGGCCGCGACGCTCGGCGAGACCGGCGACTCGGCCCACGCGGACTATGGGCTGGCCACGCTGGCCGGCTACGTCGGGGTGGCCGTGGTGGCCGGACTGGCGCTCGTCTCGCTGGCCCCGCGACGCCCGCACGACGGGATCGTGCTCGCGGTCTCGGCCGGCCTGCTGTGGGGCGGCTCCGACGTGACGATCAAGGCGCTGTCGGACCACACCGACCTCGGGCTCGCCGTCGTGATCCACCCCTTCGCGCTGGCGATCCTCGTCCTGTCGCTCGTCGGCCTGCTGGTGTCGGCGCGCTCGCTGCAGCTCGGCCCGGTGGTCGCGGTCATCGCGGTGACCAGCGCCACCGCGAACATCTTCACGATCGCCGCCGGGCCGATCGTGTTCGCCGAGCCGATGCCCGGCGACGCGCTCGGCGTGAGCGTGCGGCTGCTCGCGTTCGCGCTGGTCATCGGCGCCGCCGCGCTGACCCCGCCACCCGTCGCGGAGCCGGCGCGGTCATGAGCTCGCTGTTCGAGCCGATCGGCGACGGCGCGGTCCGCGCCACGGCCATCACCCGCGGGCCGTGGGCTCCGAACGCCCAGCACGGGGGCGCGCCCGCGACGCTGCTCGGACGGACGATCGAGCGCGTGGCGCCCGAGGCGGACATGCGCGTGGCCCGCATCACGTTCGAGCTCGTGCGCCCGGTGCCGGTGGCCGAGCTGCGCGTCGAGGCCGAGCTCGTGCGGCCCGGCCGGCGGGTGCAGCTCGTCGCCGCACGGCTGCACCACGGCGACCAGCTCGTCATGCAGGCGCTGGCGCTGCGCATGCGCCGGGCGCCGGGGGCGGCGCCGGCGATCCCGGCCGCGGGGCCGCCGATCGCGCCGCTGCCCGGACCCGAGGCCGAGCAGCATCTCGTCATGCCCGACGGCGCACCGAGCTTCGGCGACGCCGGGGTGGAGCTGCGCTTCGCCCGCGGCGGCTTCCTCGAGCGCGGCCCGGCGACGGTGTGGATCCGCCTGCGCGTGCCCGTGCTGCCGGGCGAGCCGACGAGCCCGCTGTGCCGCGCGCTGGCCGCCGCCGACTTCGGCAACGGCGTGTCGTCGATGCTCGACTGGGAGACGCACGTCTTCATCAACCCGGACCTGACCGTCCACCTCGAGCGCGAGCCGGTGGGCGAGTGGGTGGCGCTCGACGCGACGACCACGATCGCGCCGGACGGCACCGGCCTGGCCGTCGCCACGCTGCACGACGAGCGGGGCCGCATCGGCGTCGCGCTGCAGTCGCTGTTCGTCGACGCCCGCTGACCCGTTCCGTCCGCCCGCCCTGGTGCGATTCGCCCTGCGACGTCGGCGACTTGCGAAGGACGGACCGCATGGCCAGCACCAGCACGCAGCCCACCGCCGAGCAGGAGCGCGCAGCGGCGCTCCTGAGCCTCGGCTTCGACGCCACGCAGGCGTTCCTGCTCGCCGCCACCCGCCCCGGCGGCACGCACGTCGAGACGGCCGCCGTCCGGCGCATGCTGGAGGCCGGCTGCTCGCACGCGGTCGCCGTGCGCATCCTGCTCTGATCGCTAGTCGAGCGCCTCGCCGGACGGCAGCTCGCCACGGGCAACGAGCCGCCGCTCGAGCAGCCCCTGGCCCGGGATCGACAGCAGCCAGCTCAGCGCGGCCACCATCGGCGAGACGAGGAACGCCAGCAGGATCGAGCACAGGAACACCGCGGGGATGACCGCCCGCAGGAGCAGCTCGCTGCGCAGCTGCGCGGGCGTGAGCGTCTCGCCGAGCATCCCGCGCTGCGCGCAGTACCACCAGAGCACCGCGAACGCGGTCGCTTCGAGCGAGATGTTCAGCGCGTACGCGGTCACCGCGATGGCGGTGTCGCCGTAGCGGCCCATCAGCTCGGTCGAGAACGGCATCAGGACGATGAACGCCAGCAGCGCGAGGTTGAGCACCAGCGCCCTCGTGTCGAGCCGGCGCACCCGCGACAGCAGCCGGTGGTGGCGCAGCCACAGCAGCCCGATCACGGCGAACGAGAGGAAGAACGTGCCGAAGCGCGGGCCGAGGTCGTAGAGCTGCTCCCACAGCCGGTGGCCGAGGTCGGGGCCGGAGAGGTCCGGCACGTCCAGGGTCGTGACCAGCAGCGTGATGGCGAACGCGAAGACCCCGTCGCTGAAGGCCAGCGCCCGCGCGAACTCGACCTCGCGCTCCTCGCGGTCGAAGTGCGGGGGCCGGATGCTCACCGTGCGCGACGGTATCTAACATCGCCGCGATGGCGTTCTCCGTCACCGGCCCGACGCTCTCGCTGCGCCTGCCGGCCGCCGACGACGCGCCGGCGCTGTTCGAGCTGGCCCGCGATCCCGAGGTCACGCGCTGGTTCTCGTGGGGCCCGTACACCGACGAGCGGCAGGCGCGCGCGTACCTCGACTGGCCGCCCGCGCAGCGCGCCGCGGGCGAGCAGCTCGACCTGCTGATCGTCCACCGCGACGGCGGTCCGATCGGCATCACCCACCTCTCGGAGATCAACCGCCGCGACCGCCGCGCGGTCGTCGGCACGTGGCTCGGCCGCGCCTGGTGGGGCACCGGCGCCAACGCCGAGGCCAAGGCGCTCGTCGCCCACCTCGCGTTCGTGCGGTTGGGCTGCGAGCGCCTCGGGGCCTACACGAACGTCGACCACGCCCGCTCGCAGAACGCGCTGCGCCGGCTCGGCTTCCAGCGCGAGGGCGTCCTGCGCCGCTACCACCGCCACGGCGACGCCGTCCACGACGTCGTCGTGTGGTCGCTGCTGCGCGACGAGTGGGAACGCTCCGTGCTCGCGGCGGTGCCGGTCGCGACCGCCGGCCCGCTGCCCATCTAGCCAGAGAACCCACGGGGCCCGCCTCACGCCGCAGGTTTCAGTACTCGACCTTGTCAAGCCGAGGGCCGGCATCGGCACCCTAGCCGGAGCCGGCGCGCGCCGCCTCGGCCGCGGCGGCGCGCGGCTCCAGCGCGCACGCGAGCTCGGCGCGCGACCCGATGTCGAGCTTCTGGAAGACGTGGGTCAGGTGCGTCTCGACGGTGCGCTGCGTCACGTAGAGCTCCTGGGCGATCTCGCGGTTGCTGCGGCCGTGGGCGGCCAGCGTGGCCACCCGGTGCTCGGAGGCCGTGAGCGCCTCGATCCCCGACAGGGCGGCGCGGCGGGGGCGGGCGCCGGCGGCGCGAAGCTCCGCGCCGGCGCGGCGGGCGAGGCGGCGCAGGCCGCCACGGTCGGCGAGCTCGAGCGCCCGGCGCAGCGGGTCGCGAGCGGCGGCGCGGCGGTTCGCGCGCCGCAGAGCGGCGCCGAGCGCGACCAGGCAGCGAGCGTGCTCGAGCTGGACCTGGGAGTCCGCGACCAGGTCGACCGCCCGCTCCAGCAGCACGATGGCTCGATCGCGCTCGACGGTCTGCGCGAGCGCGCGCAGGCCGGCGGCACGCGGGGCGGGCAGCCCGACCTGCTCGGCGAGCGTCCGATGCTCCTCTGCGAGCCGCCGGGCCTCCCGTACGTCGCCGAGCGCCACGAGCGCCTCGCAGTCGTCGACGCGCCAGTCGGCCAGGCCGGGGTGGCGGATGCTCAGCTCGTCCCACCGCGTCGCTGCGGCGCGGAGGTCGGCGTGGGCCTCGGCGGGGCGGCGCTGGATCAGGCGCAGGCGGCCACGGCCCTGCAGCAGCAGCGGTCCCGCCAGCGCGCCGTCCGGGGGATCGCCGAGGAAGCCGCCGGCGGCCATGACGGCGTCGGCCTCGGCGGGCGCGTCGAGCTCGGTCAGCGCGTCGACCAGCGGGACCACGCTCCAGATCAGCGCCTGGGGCGGGCTGTGGGCCAGCTTGAAGTCGAACGCCAGGCGGGCGTCGGCCTCGGCGGCGCGGATCCGGCCCGCGCGCACGAGCGCGATGGCGCGCAGGAAGCTCCCGTGCGCGAGCGCGATCCGCCATCCCCGCGGGTGCGCGAGGTCGATGAGGGCGCCGCAGTGCGCGCAGGCGGCGTCGAGCTCGTCGTTGGCGATCAGGTCCACGGTCGCGAGCGTGCCGAGCAGCGAATCGCCGTCGTCGTCGAGTGCGCTGGCGGCGAAGGCCGCATCGAGCTGCGCCCGCGCCTCGTCGGCGGGCCGTGCGTCGGCGATCGCCAGGAACGCCGCGTTGAAGCGCCACAGGTCGAGCGGCGGGGGCCGCTGCGCGACGTCGCGCAGCCGCTCGCGGAGCTCGCCGACGGTCGCGGCGTCGCACCCGGCGTTGCAGCAGAGCTCGGCGTCGAGGCGCGCGACCAGCTCGGGCCCGACCCCCGTCGTCTGCTCGAGGCCGCGGCGGCAGAGCTCGATCGCGTGGGCGAAATGTCCGGCCAGGCCGAGCGCGCGGGCGGCCGACAGCGCGATCTGCGCACGCCGCGCCGGCGCGTCGGCGAGCTCGACGGCGTCGCCCAGCAGCGCGGGCGCCTCCGGCTCGAGGTGCGCGGCGAGCACCAGCCCGAGCTCGCTGCGCACCTCGGCCTCGAGGGCGCGCTCGGGCGGCGGCTCGTCGAGCGCGCGGCGCAGGAAGCGCGCCGCGCTCTCCGGCGCCCCGCGCAAGCCGGCGTGGGCGGCGGCGGCCCGCAGCACCGCCACGGTCGCGGCGTCGCCGCGCGGGTCGGTGTGCAGCAGGTGCAGCGCGACAGCCTCCGGGCCGGCGCGCTCGCGCTCGAGCACGGCGGCGGCCCGCGCGTGCCAGAGCCCGCGCTCGCCCGCGGGCAGGCCGCGGTAGAGCGCGCCGGCCACCAGCGGGTGCACGAGCGCGTACGCGCCGGCCTCGCTCTCGACCAGGCCGGCCGCGTGCAGCCGATCGGCGAGCAGCGCGGCGTCGGCCGGATCCAGCCCGGCTAGCTCGCCGGCGTGGCGCAGCGGCGCGCGGCGGCCGAGGACGGCGAAGGCGCGAGCGAGCGGCTGCGCGCCGTCGGGCAGGCGCGAGAGCTGGCGCTCGACCGCGCGCGAGATCTGCTCGGGCCCGAAGCTGCTCAACGCGGCGCCGACCTCCTCGGTGGGCTCGACGTGCTCGGCGGCGAGGTGGCTCAGGAGCGCGCCGAGCAGGAACGGGTTGCCGGCCGTGGCCGCGTGGCAGGAGTGGGCGAACGCCCGGTCGGCCGCCGGGAGCCGGCGGCGCACGAGCGCCTCGGCCGCCGCCGGTCCCAGCGGCGACGGATGGACCGGGGCCTCCGGGGCGACGGCGAGCAGCTCCGCCAGGAGGTCGGGATGCGCCGGTGGCTCGCCCACGCGCACGGCGCACAGGATCCCGAGCCGCAGCTCGGCCGTCTGGCGCGCGAGCTGGACCAGCCAGCGCAGCGACGGGGCATCGGCCCAGTGCGCGTCGTCGACGACGAGCAGGGTGGGGGAGCGCTCCGCCAGGTTGCACGCGAGCCACGTCAGGCCGTGGACGGCCGCGTGCATCGCGTCCCCGGCGAGCGCGGGCTCCGCGGCGTCGAGGTCGAGCGCGCGCCGCGCCAGCGCGGCCGCGCCGACCGCGAGCTCGTCCCACTCCGACGTGCCGCGGACGGCGGCGAACAGCTGCCGTGCGATCCCCCAGGCGGCGTCGTGCTCGAGCGGACCGCCCCACGCCCGCAGCGCGCGGACGTCCTGCGACACCGCCGTTGCGGCGACGGCCGCCAGCAGGCTCGACTTCCCGATCCCCGCTGGGCCCTGCACGACGACCACCCGGCCCTCGCTCGCCCGTACGCCGTCGAGCTGCCGGCGGAGCGCTGCCAGCTCGACGTCGCGTTGCAGCAGCACGCCGGGCATCGATGCGACCGTACGCCCGGCCGGTGCTCGTGTCCAGCGCAAAAGATCGTGGTGGTCCCCACGATGCGCGCGCGGGTGGCGTGCGGCCAGGATCGCTGCGCAGGGTGACCGACGCCGGGAGGCCGCGATGAGCACCGTGACGGACCAGGACCGCTACTCGCTCGGACACACGGGCGAGGAGTACGAGCGGCTGCGAGCGCAGGCGCGCATGTGGGAGGCGGCCACCGGGCGCCTGCTCGACCAGGTCGGGCTCGCCGCGGGCGCGCGCTGCCTGGACGCGGGCTGCGGACCGGGGGAGACGATGCGCGTCCTCGCCCAGCGGGTCGGGCCCACGGGGCGCGTGCACGGCATCGACGCGGATGCCGCGCTCGGCGCCCTGGCGCTGGCGACGCTGCACGACGCGGGCCATCGCCAGTGCACGTTCCAGCCGTTGGACCTCACCGCCGCCGCGCCGATCCCGGGGGCGCCGTTCGATCTCGTCTACGCGCGCCTGCTGCTGTTCCACCTCCCGGAACGGGTGGCGGTGCTCGCACGGCTGTGGGACGCGGTCGCGCCGGGCGGCCACCTGGTCGTACAGGACTATGACCTGCACGGCGCCAGCACCGTCCCGACGACCGCGAGCGCGCAAGAGCTGCTGCTGGTCCTGATCGACGCGTTCACCGCGGCGGGCTGTGACGTCCGCGCCGGCGCGCGGCTCCCGCAGCTCTTCGCCGAGGCCGGCATCGGCCGCCCCGACGGCACCGACGTCGCGGGCCGCCTCGAGCCACTGGCCAGCGGCCACCGCATCCTGGAGGGCACGCTGCGCAGCGTGTTGCCGGCGGCGATCGCGCACGGCATCACGAGCGAGGCGCGAGCGGACGCGATCCTCGCGGCGCTCGCGGTGGACGCGGACCGCTTCGGGGATCGCGGGCTCGTCTGGCCGCTGATGGTGGGCGCCTGGAAGCGCAAGGCGGGAGGCGACCGATGACCTTCGACGAGAACCAGGTGCGCGCGGCGGCCGGCCTCACGATGGTCGTCGGCGCCGTGGCGTTCGCCTTCGCCTACTTCGACCAGCGGTACGCGCCGCTGCAGGCCGTCACCGCGTTTTTCTTCGTCGAGTTCCTCGTCCGGCTGACGGCTGGGCTGCGCTACAGCCCGGCGGGGCTGGTCGCCCGGGCGCTCACGCTCGGCCGGGAGCCGGACTGGGTGCCGGCGATGCCCAAGCGCTTCGCGTGGACGCTCGGCCTGGCCATGGCGCTGGCGATGACGGTGATCACCAACAGCGGCATCCGCGGCACGCTGCCCCGGACGATCTGCCTGATCTGCCTCGTGCTGATGTGGTTGGAGTCGGTACTGGGCTTCTGCGTGGGGTGCTGGCTCGCCGGCATCGTCGCGCGGCGGGGCTGGCTGGGCGAGGACGCGGCGCGCGACGCGTGCGCCGGCGGGACCTGCCGCCCGGCCGAGGCGACCATCGCCGCCGTACGGAGGCTCACGTGATGGCCACCGTCGCGCCCGTACGGCCCAGACCGGACGATGCGTTCCTTGCCGCCCATCCCGGGTACCGCCGGACGATGGCGCTCGACCGCCTGCGCGCCGCGGAGTACGCGCGGCTGGACGACCAGGGCGAGATCTACCTCGACTACGCCGGCGGCAGCCTGTACGCGGCCTCGCAGGTCGAGGAGCACCTGAGCCTGTTGCGTCGAGCCGTCTTCGGCAACCCGCACTCGGTCAACCCGACCTCCGCGGCGTCGACGGCGCTGGCCGAGCAGGCGCGCGGCGAGGTGCTGCGCTTCTTCGGCGCCGACGAGGTGGAGTACACCTGCATCTTCACCGCGAACGCGAGCGGCGCGCTGCGGCTCGTCGGCGAGGCGTACCCGTTCGGTCCGGGCGGCTGCTTCCTGGCGACCGCCGACAACCACAACTCGGTCAACGGCATCCGCGAGTTCGCCCGCGCCCAGGGCGCCCGCACGGCCTACGTCGCGCCCCGGGCGCCGGACCTGCGCGTCGACGACGCGGCGCTGGAGCGCCACCTCGAGGACCGCGCCCGCGGCGGCGGGCACCTCTTCGCCTACCCGGCGCAGTCGAACTTCTCGGGCGTCAAGCACCCGCTCGACTGGATCGTTGCGGCGCACGAGCGCGGCTGGGACGTCCTCCTCGACGCCGCCGCGTTCGTCCCGACCAGCCCGCTGGACCTGGCGGCGCACAAGCCGGACTTCGTCGCGATCTCCTTCTACAAGCTCTTCGGATATCCGACCGGCATCGGAGCGCTGCTCGCGCGGCGCCCGGCGCTGCGCCGGCTGCGGCGCCCGTGGTTCAGCGGCGGCACCGTCACGGTCGCCACCGTCGGGGGCGAGCAAGCCTCCGTGCCGGTGCCCGGTCCTGGCCGCTTCGAGGACGGCACCATCGACTACCTGGGGCTGCCCGCGGTCGGCATCGGGCTGCGCTACATCGAGCGGATCGGCATCGACGCGATCGGGCGGCGGGTGGAGGCGCTCGGCTCCTGGCTGCTCGCCGGCCTGCGCGACCTGCGCCACAGCGACGGCCGCCCCGCGACCCGCATCTACGGGCCGCCGACGTGGGAGCGTCGCGGCCCGACGATCGCCTTCAACTTCCTGCACCCCGACGGCCGTGTCGTCGACGAGCGCTACGCTGACCGTGCCGCTGCCGCCCACGGCATCTCGCTGCGGACCGGGTGCTTCTGGCAATCCGGGCGCCGGGGAGGCGGCCTTCGCGCTCTCGGCGGCGGCGCTGCGCGACGCCGACCTCGACGACGCGGCGGGCATCGACGCCTACCTGGCGCGGGTGGGCATGGCCACCGGCGGCGCGGTGCGCGTCTCCCTCGGGCTCGTCACCAACCTCGCCGACATCTCCCGGTTCCTGGCGTTCGCGAGCGGATTCCGCGACCTGGACGACGATCCGGGAGCGCCTGCCGCCCCGGGCCAGCTGCTGACCCGCGGTCAGCTGCGGCGCGCCTCCCAGCTGAACCCGCGGATCGCGAAGTAGATCCCGAACGTCGTCCACACCGCCAGCACGGCCAGCGCGCCGCCGTGGGCGGCCAGCCCGTCGCCGGTCACCATCGCGCCCGAGAGGCCGTTGATCAGATGCGTCAGCGGCAGGATCTCGGCGATCTGGCGCAGGAAGCCCGGCGCGTCGTTGGAGTCGTAGAAGACGCCGGAGATGAAGATCACCGGCAGGAAGACGGCGTTGACGTAGGCGGGCGCGGACTCGGCGTTGGGGATGACGTGCGAGAAGGCGACGCCGAGCGCGGCGAAGCACACCACGCCGAGCGTGAGGAACACGACGAGCTCGACCGGATTGCGCAGGCCGTCGACGTCGAACAGCAGCTTGCCGACCACGAGCACGATCGCCACCTGGATGACCGTGTTGACGACCGCGTGCGCGGCCAGGCCGCCGAGATAGCAGCCCGGCGGCAGCGGCGTGCCGCGCATGCGCTTGAGCACGCCCTGCTCGCGCAGCGACACCATGTTGTGGGCCAGCGCGGTGAACGTGGCCGACAGGACGACCATGCCGGTGATGCCCGGCACGATGATGTTCATCTGCTTCTGGTCGCCGTGGAAGATCGCGCCGAAGAACGCGAGGAAGAGCAGCGGCAGCCCGATGTTGAAGAACGCCGCGCTCGGGTTGCGCCAGAACAGGCGGCGCTCGAGGCGGAACTGCCGCCAGGTCAGCGCGAGGACCCCGTCGGAGGCGGGGCTGCCCCGCCGCGGGCTAGACATCGGCGGTCAGCTCCAGGTAGACCTCCTCGAGCGTGGGCCGGCTGACCTCGAGGTCGTCGAGCTGCTCGCCGCGCGTGAGCGCCTCGCCGGTCAGCTCGTGCAGCAGCCGGGTCGGGTCGTCGGTGATGTGCTCGACCTGCTCGCCGAGCGCGTTGCGGTACGTGATCCGCACGCGCGCGCCGTGGCCGACCCCGAGCTCGCGCGGCGCGCCCTCGGCGAGGATCGTGCCGCCCTTGACGATCGCCACCCGGTCGGCGAGCTCCTGCGCCTCGTCGAGGTAGTGCGTCGTCAGCACCACCGTCTTGCCGAGCGCGCGCAGCGACCGGATCGTCCCCCAGGCGGTGCGCCGCGCCGCCGGGTCGAAGCCGGTGGTCGGCTCGTCGAGGAAGATCAGCTCCGGGTCGCCGATGAGCGCCAGCGCCAGGTCGAGCCGGCGCAGCTGGCCGCCCGACAGCGTCCGGGCCAGCGTTCTGCTTGCCGTCCAGGCCGACGAGGGCGATCACCTCGCTCGGGGTCGCGCGGGGCGGCGTAGAGGCCGGCGAAGTGCACGAGCGCCTCGCGCACGCGGATGTTGCGGTAGATGCCGGTCTGCTGGAGCACGATCCCGACGCGCTCGCGCAGCTCGGGCGGGCGCTGGCCGGGATCGAGGCCGAGGACGGCGACCTCGCCTGACGTCCGCTCGCGGTAGCCCTCGAGGATCTCGACGGTCGTCGTCTTGCCCGCCCCGTTGGGCCCCAACAGCCCGAAGACCTCGCCGCGCGCGACGTCGAACGAGATGCCGCGCACCGCCTCCAGCTCGCCGTATGTCTTGCGGAGGTCTCGAACGCCGCGGATCGCGGGATCGCCCATCACCCCGGGATCATGACAACATCGCTCCCGCAGCCTGCGGCTGCGTGCATGATCTGCGCGTGCATCGACATCGGCACGAACACGACGCGGCTGCTCGTGGCCGAGGTGGACGCGCGCGGCCTGCGCGAGCTGCTGGCGCAGCGCGTGTTCACGCAGGTGCGCCACGGCCAGGCGCCGGACGGCACGATCGCTCCGCCAAGCTGCTCGAGCTCGTCGACGTCGTGGCCGCGCAGGCTCGCGCTGCCCGGGCGCTGCGCGCCGACCCCATCGTCGCCGTGGGCACCGCGGCGATCCGCGCCGCGCCCAACTGCGCCGACCTCGTGGCCGCGGTGCGCGTCGGCGCCGGAGTCGAGCTCGCCGTCCTGGACGCCGAGCGGGAGGCCCGCTATGCGTTCGCGGGCGCCACGCGCACCTGCCGCGATGGTCCCTGACCGTCCGATCGGGGTCGTCGACCTCGGCGGGGGCTCGACCGAGCTGGTGGCCGGAACGGCGGCCGGCGGCGTGAGCTGGTGGCGCTCGGTGCCGGTCGGCTCCGGCACGCTCACCGACCGCCATCTGCGCGCCGACCCGCCGTCGCCCGCGGAGATCGCCGCGCTGCGCGACCACGCGGCTGCGGCGTTCGCGGGTTCCCGCCGCGCCGCCGGTGGAGCTGGCGCTCGCGGTCGGCGGCAGCGCGACGTCCCTGCATCGCCTGTGTGGCCCGCGGCTGGATCCGGCGACGCTCGCGGCCGCGCTGCGCGCCGTGACGGCCCAGCCGTGCGAGCGCGCGGCGGCCGATCTCGGCTCGGCCGCCCAGCGCGTGCGGCTGCTCCCAGGGCGCTGGCGGTGCTCGAGCGGGCCGCCGTGGCCTTCGACGCGCCGCTCGAGGTCTCCTGGGCGGAGGGCTGCGAGAAGGCATCATCCTCGGTGCGGTCGACGAACGGAGCGCGGATGGCGAAGGCTGACCAGGTGGAAGGGCTCGAGGCGGGCGACCGCTTCGACGTGGCGGCGCGCAAGGTCGTCGCGGTCCGCGCGCAGGAGCTGTTCGATCACGCCGACGGCGTGCTCGACACCAGCGACATCGAGCGCGTCCACGACATGCGGGTGGCCAGCCGGCGGCTGCGGGCGGTGCTCGAGATCTTCGCGGGCGCGTTCGACCGCCGCGAGCTCGAGCCGCTGGTGCGCGACGTCAAGGCGCTGGCCGACGCGCTCGGCGCCCGGCGCGACCCGGACGTCCAGATCGCCCACTTCGAGGCGCTGCGCGCTGCGCTTCCGCCCGCCGACCACGCCGGCGTCGACGTCATCCTCGAGCGCCTGCGCGCCGAGCAGGCCGCCGGCAACGACGTGCTGGCCGCCGCGCTGGACGACGCGCGGTCCACCGACCTGGCCGGGCGCCTGCGCGCCCTCGCGGACCAGCCGCAGCAGCCGCCGCCGCTCGCGGCCCCGGACCCGCTCGACGCCGCGCCGGGAGAGGATCCACGATGAAGGCGCGACGCGTGAAGGGCCTCAAGGCGGACCAGCGGCTGGACAGCGCGGCCGAGCGCATCGTGGAGGTGCGCCTCGACGAGCTCGTCGCGTTCATGCCGCGCGCCGGCGACCCCGCCGAGGTCGCCGCGCTGCACGACATGCGCATCGCCGCCAAGCGCCTGCGCTACGTGCTCGAGCTGACCGCGTTCTGCTTCGGCCCGTACGCCGAGCGGGCGGCCAAGCGGGCCAAGGAGCTGCAGGACCTCATCGGCGAGATCCACGACTGCGACGTCACGCTGCCGCGGATGCGCGCGCTGCGCAAGCAGCTGATCGCCCAGGACGCCGCGGAGCTCGTGCGCCGCGCCGGGCAGGCCGACGATCTCGACCCGGCCCTGTCCGGCAGCGTGCCGCACGCCGCCGCGTGGCGCGGCCTGGAGACCGTGGTCGTCCACCTGACCGCCCGCCGCGATCTCCTGCACGCCCGCTTCCTGGAGCTCTGGCGCAAGCTCGAGCGCGAGGGCTTCGCCGCCCGCCTGCGCTACGCGGTCACCGAGCGACCCGAGCCGGCGGATAGCATCGGCAGCGAGCAGTCATGACCAGCCCCGACCCGGTCAGCGAGCAGGATCCGATCTCGGCGGTCTCCACCGCGGAGCTCGACATCGAGGCGCTGGTCCCGTCCAAGCCGGCGGCGGTGCTCGACGACCCGACGCTGTTCTTCAACCGCGAGCTGTCCTGGGTCGAGTTCAACGAGCGCGTGCTCACGCTGGCCGAGGACCCCGCCGTGCCGCTCATGGAGCGGCTGAAGTTCGCCGCCATCTACGCCTCCAACCTCGACGAGTTCATCATGATCCGCGTCGCCGGCCTGCACGACCAGGTCGACGCCGGCATCACCGACCCGCTGGCCGACGGCCGCACGCCGGCGGAGACGCTCGACGCGCTGCGCGTCCGCCTCGAGCAGCTCGAGGACCGCCACATGCGCTGCGTGGGCCGCGACCTGCTGCCCGCGCTGGCCGAGCACGGCATTCGGATCATCGACTACGACACCGCCGACGACGCCCAGCGCGCCGCGCTCGCCGAGCGCTACCGGCGCCAGATCTTCCCGGTCCTCACGCCGCTCGCCGTGGGGCTCGGGCGCCCGTTCCCATACATCTCCAACCTCTCGCTCAGCCTGGCCGTGCTCGTCCGCGACCCCGTCACCGGCCACCGCACGTTCGCGCGCGTGAAGGTGCCCAAGGAGATGCTCCCGCGGTTCGTGCGGATCGACGGCGGCGAGCTGGCGTTCGTGCCGCTCGAGCAGGTCATCGCGGCGCAGCTCGACTCGCTGTTCCCGGGGATGGAGATCCTCGACCACGGCATCTTCCGCGTCACCCGCGACGCCGACTTCGAGGTCTCCGACGAGGCCGACGACCTGCTGCGCGCCGTCGAGGCCGAGCTGCGCCGGCGCCGGTTCGGCGAGGTCGTGCGCGTCGAGGTCGACGCCGGCATGGACCCCGAGCTGCGCCGGTACCTGACCGAGGCGCTGGAGGTCGAGGAGCGCCAGGTCTACGACATCGACGGCCTGCTCGACTGCCAGGACCTGTGGCAGATCGTGGGGCTGCCCGGCCACGCCGAGCTGCGCGACCCGCCGTGGACGCCGGTCAGCCAGCCGCGGCTGGCCGACGAGGAGGGCGCCGCGCCCGACATGTTCGGGATCATCCGGGCCGGCGACGTGCTCGTCCACCACCCCTACGACTCGTTCACGACGTCGGTCGAGCGCTTCGTCGACCAGGCGGTGGAGGATCCCGACGTCCTGGCCATCAAGATGACCGTCTACCGCACGAGCGACGATACGCCGCTCGTGCCGGCGCTGATCCGCGCGACCGAGCGCGGCAAGCAGGCGGTCTGCCTCGTGGAGCTCAAGGCGCGCTTCGACGAGCGGGCCAACATCGGCTGGGCGCGCGCGCTCGAGCAGGCGGGCGTGCACGTCGTCTACGGCCATCCGCCGCTGAAGACCCACGCGAAGTCGATCCTCGTCGTCCGTCGCGAGGGCGACGGCGTCCGCCACTACGTGCACATCGGGACCGGCAACTACCACCCGAAGACCGCGCGGCTGTACACCGACTTCGGGCTGTTCACCGCCGACCCCGAGATCGGCGCGGACGTCGCCGACATGTTCAACTACCTCACCGGCTATGCCCGTCCGCGGCACCTGCGCAAGGTGCTGCTCGCGCCCGCGCACCTGCGCGACGGCGTGATCGCCGAGATCGACCGCACGATCGCCTCCCACCAGCGCGGCGAGCACGCGCGCATCCGCATGAAGATGAACTCGCTGGTGGACCGGCGCTGTATCCGCGCGCTGTACCGCGCCTCGCAGGCCGGCGTGCCGGTCGAGCTCAACATCCGCGGGATCTGCTGCCTGCGCCCGGGGCTGGAGGGCGTCAGCGAGAACATCCGCGTGGTGTCGGTCGTCGGCCGCTTCCTCGAGCACTCGCGCGTGTTCGCCTTCGAGCGCGACGGCGAGCCGCGGGTGCTCATCGGCTCGGCCGACCTGATGCCGCGCAACCTCGACACGCGCGTCGAGCTGGTGGCGGCGGTCGAGGACCCGCGGCTGCGCGACGACCTGCTCGACACGCTCGAGCGCTGCCTGGCCGACGACTCCAACGCCTGGGACCTCGGGTCCGACGGCACGTGGACGCGCCGCGCCCCGCAGGGGCCCGAGCCGCGCAGCGTGCAGCGCGAGCTGATGCTCGGCCACGCCGCGCGGGCCGCGGAAGAGCGCTGAGCGGCCGGCGCGGTAGGTTCGGCGCATGCACGCGAACCTCGCCGGGATCCTCATCGACAGCGTCGCCCGCGACGCGGATCACACCGCGATCAAGCTCGACGGCTTCGAGGCCACCTACCGGGTTCTCGACGAGGGCAGCGCGCGCGTGGCCGGCCTGCTGCGTGCCCGCGGCGTGGGCCCCGGCGACCGGGTCGGGATCATGCTCCCCAACGTCCCGTTCTTCGCGCCGGTCTACTACGGCATCCTGCGCCTCGGCGCGGTCGTCGTGCCGATGAACGTCCTGCTCAAGGGCCGCGAGATCGCGTTCTACTGCCGCGACTCCGGTGCCCGGGTGCTCTTCGCCTGGCACGACTTCGCCGACGCGGCCCGGTCGGGCGCCGGTGAGGCCGGCACGGAGCTGGTCCTCGTCGCGCCCAGCGAGTTCGAGCAGGTGATCATGGCGACCGAGCCCGCCCGGGAGCTGGCCGACCGCGACGACGGCGACACCGCGGTGATCCTCTACACGTCGGGCACGACCGGCACGCCGAAGGGCGCCGAGCTCACCCACGCCAACCTGCGTCGCAACGCCGACGTGTCGCGCGCGATGTTCGACATCGGCCCCGACGACGTCGTGCTCGGCGCGCTGCCGCTGTTTCACTCGTTCGGCCAGACCTGCGCGATGAACGCCACGCTGGCCGGCGGCGGCACGCTCACCCTGATCCCGCGTTTCGACCCGGGCAAGGCGCTCGAGATCCTGCAGCGCGACCGGGTGACGGTCTTCGCGGGCGTGCCGACGATGTACGGCGCGATGCTCCACTACCCGCAGCGCGACCGCTTCGACCTCTCGGCGCTGCGGGTCTGCGCGTCGGGGGGCGCGGCGATGCCGGTCGAGGTCATGCGCGGCTTCGAGCAGGCGTTCGGCTGCCGGGTCCTCGAGGGCTACGGCCTGAGCGAGACGTCGCCGGTCGCGTCGTTCAACCAGCCCGACCGGCCCAGCAAGCCGGGGTCGATCGGCACGCCGATCGAGGGGGTGGAGATGAAGGTGGTCGACGACGACGGCCACGATCTGCCGGTCGGCGAGGTCGGCGAGATCGTCATCCGCGGCCACAACGTCATGAAGGGCTACCTGGGCCGGCCGGACGCGACGGCGCAGGCGATCCGCGCTGGGTGGTTTCACACGGGCGACATGGCCCGGGTCGACGAGGACGGCTACTTCTTCATCGTCGACCGCAAGAAGGACATGATCATCCGCGGCGGCTACAACGTCTACCCGCGCGAGGTCGAGGAGGTCCTCTACGAGCACCCGGCGGTGCGCGAGGCCGCCGTCGTCGGCGTGCCGCACGACGAGTGGGGAGAGGAGATCGGCGCCGCGGTGGCGCTCAAGGAGGGCGCGCGCGTCAGCGCCGACGAGCTGCGCGAGTACGTCAAGGAGAACGTCGCCGCCTACAAGTATCCGCGCAAGATCTGGTTCGTCGACGAGCTCCCGAAGGGGCCGACGGGCAAGATCCTCAAGCGCGAGATCTCGGTGCCGGCGGAGGTCACGGACGAGTGACCGGCGCCCCGTTTATGGGGATCTGACAGGGGGATCCCTACCTTCGGGGGACCGATGAGCGATTCGCGTCTGTGGAGCACGCCGGAGCCTGAGCCACAGCTCGTCGAGGGCTGGCGCCCGGAGCGGCCCGACCTGCCGCGCGGCGCGGCGGCGCCCGACCCTCCGCCGGCCGCTGCCGTCCCTCGGCCATCGCCGCCGCCGGCCGAGGGGAGGCGGTCGACGTGGCGGCGGCCGCCGAGCGCGTGCGCCGCTTTCGGTCGGGCGAGCGGTCCGAGGACTCCGCCGACCCCGCCGACGCGGCGCCGCGGGTCCGCCGCACGGCCGATCCCGCCGATGCGCCGACGCTCGTCATGGCGCAGGAGCGCACCCACGACCTCGCCGCCGCGGCCGACCGCGTGCGTGCGCGCGAGCAGGCGGCGGGCACCGCCTCCGGCTTCAGCGGCTCGGGCTTCGACGCGCGCCGCCGGCCGGCGCCGGCGGTTCCGGGCGCGCCGCCGCCGCGACGCTGGCTGGCGCCCGTCCTGTCGGCGCTCGTCGGCGCGCTGGTCGTCGTGGTCATCTTCCTGCTGCTCACCGGCGGCGACGGCGTGACCGACGACAACGCCCAGGCGCCGCTGCCCGCGACCAAGGGCGGCGGCGCAACGAACATCGACGCGCGCGCGATCTACGCGCGGGCCGCCGACTCGGTGGTCTCGGTGATCTCGCAGATGCCGTCGGGCCGGGCCCCCGGCACCGGCTTCCTGGCCCGCAACTCGACCACCATCGTCACCAACGCCCACGTCGTCGGCAGCGCCAAGACCGTCGAGGTCCAGTTCGGCGACAAGGGCCGGGCCGTCAACGCGCGGGTGCTCGGCCGCGACGTCTCCAGCGATCTCGCCGTGCTGCACATCCCCAACCAGTCGACGTCGGCGCGCGCGCTGCCGATCGCCGACTCCGACGGGGTCCGCGTCGGCGACGGCGTCGTCGCCATCGGCAACCCGTTCGGCCTGTCGCGCACCGCGACCGCCGGCATCGTCTCGGCCACCGGCCGCCACATCACCGCGCCCAACGGCTTCGACATCGACGGCGTCATCCAGACCGACGCCCCGATCAACCCGGGCAACTCGGGCGGCCCGCTGCTCGACGCGCGCGGCCGGGTGATCGGCGTCAACTCGCAGATCGCGACGGCCAGCGGCGGGGGCGGCAACGTCGGCATCGGCTTCGCGGTGCCGTCGAACACGCTGCGCGACGTCGTCCCGCGCCTGCAGCAGGGCAAGAAGATCAACCGGCCGTTCCTCGGCGTCTCGACCACCACCGACGCGCGCGGCGCCCGGGTCGTGACCGTCGTGCCCAGCGGTCCCGCGGATGCCGCCGGGATCCGTGTCGACGACGTCATCATCGGCATCGGCGGCCACCGGATCACGACGCCGGACGAGGTGGCCACCGCGATCGGGAACGCGAAGACCGGCGACACCGTGGAGATCGAGATCATCCGCGGCGGCGTGCACCAGTCGATCGACGTGCGGCTCGGCACTCGGCCCGGCGGTTGACACGCGATGCACTTCGCCACCCCGCTGGTCCTGCTGGCGCTCGCCGCCGTGGTCGCCGGCCTCGTCGCCTACGTCGTCGTCGTGCGCCGGCGCCGCCGCAGCGCCGCGCAGTTCGCCAACCCCGCCCTGCTGCCCAGCGTCGCACCGCGCGGCCCGCGCTGGCGGCGCCACGTGCCGCTGCTGCTGTACGCGTTCGCGCTGGCCGTCCTGATCGTCGCCGCCGCCAAGCCGCAGAAGACGGTCGCGGTGCCCGACGAGCGCGCCTCGATCATGCTCCTCACCGACGTGTCGGGGTCGATGACCGCGACCGACGTGGCGCCCGACCGGCTCTCCGCCGCGCGCACGGCCGCTGAGCACTTCCTGGCCGAGGTGCCCAAGCGCATCAAGGTCGGCGCGATGGCGTTCAACAACCGGCCGCGCACGCTGCAGCGTCCGACGCGCGACCGCGCCGCGGTGCACGACGCGCTGCAGCGGCTCGGGAGCCGAGCGGCGGCACCGCGACCGGCGAGGCGATCAAGGCGGCGCTGCAGCTGCTGCGCCCGCCGCTGCGGCCGGGGGAGCAGCCGGCGCCGGCGGCGATCGTCCTGCTCTCCGACGGCAAGTCGGTGACCGGGCGCGACCCGCTGGCCGTGGCCGAGGAGGCGGCCAAGGCGAAGGTGCCGATCTACACGGTCGCGCTCGGCACGCAGTCGGGCACGATCCAGGTGCCGCGCGGCGGCGGCCGCGGCGGCACGGTGACCGAGCGGGTGCCGCCCGACCCGCAGACGCTGCGCGAGGTCGCGCGCGTCACCGGCAGGCGCGCGTACGCGGCCGACGACGCCGACCAGCTCTCGGCGGTCTACGACCGGCTCGGCTCGCAGCTGGGCAAGAAGAAGGAGGAGCGCGACATCGGCTACCTGTTCGTCGGCGGCGCGCTGATCGCGCTGGGGCTCGGGGCCGGGAGCTCGCTCATGTTCTTCGGGCGGGTGGTCTGACGCGATGCGCCTCAGCGACCCGATCTGGCTTCTGCTGCTGGCGGCGATCCCGCTCGCGATCGCGGTGCAGGTGCTGCTGGCCCGGCGCCACGGCGCCGCTACGCGGTGCGCTTCCCGGCGCTCTCCACGCTGGTCGCGGCGGCCGGCGGCCCGTCGGCGTGGCGGCGGTGGGTCCCGGCCATCCTCCTGTTCACGGCCCTCGCCGGCCTGGCGGTGGCGATGACGCGGCCGGAGCGCACGGTGGCGGTGCCGATCGAGAAGGCGTCGGTGATGCTGGTGACCGACACGTCGAACTCGATGATCGCCGACGACGTCGATCCCGACCGGCTCAGCGCGGCGCAGAGCGCGGCGCGGACGTTCATCGACGCGGTGCCCAAGGGCCTGGCGCTCGGCGCGGTGGCCTACTCGACCGGGCCGTACAACGTGCTGCCGCCCACCGAAGACAAGAACGAGGTGCGCGACATCATCAACTCGCTGCAGGCCGACGGCGCGACCGCGACCGGCGATGCCCTGCAGGCCGCGCTCGACGCGCTGCGCCAGCAGCGCGGCAAGAACAGGCGCCCGGCGCCGGCGGCGATCATCCTGCTCTCCGACGGGCAGACGACCGCGGGCCGGGATCCGATCGGCGTGGCGCGCGAGGCCAAGAAGCGGCGCGTCCCGATCTACACCGTGGCGCTCGGCACCGAGCAGGGCACCATCCCCGGGCCGGGCGGCTCGACCGTGCCGGTCCCGCCGGACCCGGAGACGCTGCGCGAGATCGCCCAGATCACGGGCGCGCAGGCGTTCACGGTCGACGACGCGTCGGCCCTGGAGGGCGTCTACCAGCGCCTGGGCTCGCGGATCGGCAGCAAGACCGAGACGCGCGAGATGACGGCCGGGTTCGCGGCGATCGGCGCCGTGCTGCTCGCCGCCGCGCTCGTCGCCGGGGTGCGGTTCGGGTCGCGCTTCCCGTAGGCGCGCCCCCGCCCGCGCGCGCCAGCCCCGCCCGCCCGCGCCGGCCCCGCCCGCGCCCCCGCCCGCATCGAGCGTCGAGTTCCTCGGTCTCAGCCCGAACTCGACGCTCGATGCCGGCGTGCCGCTACCAGTGCACCCCGCGCATCAGGTTCGCCATCGCGATCTGCTCGACCGAGGCCTTCTCGTTGGGGTCTTTCTGGCCGCGCGCCGCCGCGGAGTCCGGGAACACCTTGTAGGCGGTGTGCAGGATCTGGTCGACCGCCTTGGGCGCCAGCGCGTAGGCCACCTCGCCGAACGTGCCCAGGCGGGTGTTGATCGTCTTGGGCTTGGAGCGGATCGCCTCGCAGACCAGGTCGCCCGCCTCGTCGGGGGTGATCGTCGGAAACGCGTCGTAGATCTTCGTCGGCGCGATCATCGGCGTGCGCACGAGCGGCATGTGGATCGTCGTGAAGGTGATGCCGTCGCCGATGACCTCGGAGCTGACGACGCGCGTCCACGCGTCCAGCGCCGCCTTCGACGCCACGTAGGCGCTGAACCGCGGCGGGTTGGTCTGCGCGCCGATCGACGACACGTTGACGACGTGGCCGAACCGGCGCTCGCGCATGTGCGGCAGCAGGCACATGATCATCTTGATCGCGCCGAAGTAGTTGAGCTGCATCGTGCGCTCGTAGTCGTGGAAGCGGTCGAGGCTGAGCGCGACCGACCGGCGGATCGAGCGGCCCGCGTTGTTGACGAGCATGTCGATCGCGGCGTGCTCGGCCAGCATCCGGTCGACGCTGGCCTGGATCGCGTCCATGTCGGTCAGGTCGGTCGGATAGACGTACGCGGTCCCGCCGGCCGCCTCGATCTCGCGGCAGACCTCCTGCAGCTTGTCCTCCGAGCGGGCCAGCAGCAGCGGAATGCCGCCGGCCGCCGCGATCTTCAGCGCCGACGCGCGGCCGATGCCCGACGAGGCGCCGGTGATGACGACCGTGCGCCCGTTGACGGCGGCCTCGAACGAGCGGTCGCGGAACAGGTCCGGGTCGAGGTTGCGCTCCCAGTAGTCCCAGACCTTGTCGGCGTAGGACTCCAGCGCGGGCACGGCGATGTCGGTCCCCGCCAGCGCGCGCTCGGTGTCGCGGGTATCGAACTGAGCGGTCAGGCCGACGTGCTCGACGACCTCCTCGGGGATGTGCAGGTCGTCGAGGACCGCCTTGCGCACGCCCCGCAGCGCCGGCAGCTGCATGAGCAGCGAGCCGACCCCCTTGGGGAGCGCGTCGGTCAGCCGCTTGTCCACGCGCACCGCCATCTGGGGGGCATGCGCGGCGCGGGCGAACGTGTTGAGCACGTCGCCCGAGCGCATCCCGCCGCGGGTGTCGGTGAGGTGGAAGGCCTGGCCGTCGAGGCCCGGCTGGTGGGCGATGTGGTCCATCGCGCGTGCGACGTAGTCGACCGGGACGATGTTCGTCCAGCCCAGCTCGGGTCCGGCCAGCGGCACCCACTCCGGCAGGTAGTGGCGGACCTTCTGGATGAGCTTGAAGAAGTAGTAGGGGCCGTCGATCTTGTCCATCTCGCCCGTCTGCGAATCGCCGATGACGATCGCCGGTCGGTAGACGCGCCACGGCACGCGCGACGCCTCGCGCGCGATGCGCTCGGACTCGAACTTCGTGCGGTGGTAGGCCGACGGCAGCTGCTGGCCCTGGTCGAAGTAGTCCTCGCGAAACAGGCCCTTGTAGAGGCCGGCGACCGCGATCGAGCTGACGTGGTGCAGGTGGCCCACCCTGAGCTCGTTGGCCAGCTCCACCGCGTGGCGGGTGCCGCCGACGTTGAGCTGCTCGTTGCGCTCGTCGTCGACGGTCATGTCGTAGATCGCGGCGAGATGGAAGAAGTGCTCGATGCCGACGTCGCGCAGACGCGCCAGGTCCTCGTCGCGCACGCCGAGGCGGGGCAGCGAGAGATCGCCGATGACCGGCTTGACGCGCTCCGCGTGGCCCCAGCGGACGATGAGCTCTTCGAGCCGGCCGGTCGATCCGTCGCGGACGAGGACGTACACGTCGCCGTCGCGCTGGTCGAGCAGGACCTCGACGAGATGTCGGCCGATGAACCCGGTCGCGCCGGTCACGAAGTACGCCATCCGCTCCCCTTCTCCGAAGTCAGCTCGTGGCCCGTCTGGCAATCCTCGGCTCCCAGACGAACCGCTGGCGGGAGCCTATACCCGCGTCGCGGCGCGGGTTACCAGCCGCCGGACCAGTCGGCGTCGAGCTTCTTCGTGAGCTTCTTGCGCCGGTCCTTGCGCTTCTCGAGCTGCCACTGGATGAGCGACAGCACCAGGATCAGCAGCGGGAAGAACGCGATGACCATGAAGCCCGCGTTCGTGACGACCTTGTCGCTGGCGACGCCGTAGGTGCCCTCGCCGTGGTCCTCGGCCAGCGCGAGCGGGGCCGCGACCAGCAGGGCCGCGGCGAAGACGGTGAACGTGACGGCCAGGCGGCGCATCGGTGGTGAAGTATACGGCGCATGACGACGAACGGCGTTGTGCGCGAGCGGGGTCCGGACGGGGTGGAGGTGCTGCGGCTCGACCGCCCGCAGGTGCGCAACGCGCTCGACTCGGCGACGATCGATGCGCTGCTGCTCGCGCTCGAGGCGCTCGCGACAGACGACGGCCCGCGCGTCCTCGTGCTCTCGACGACCAGCGAGCGGGCGTTCTGCGCGGGCGCGGATCTCGCCGAGCCGCTCGACCACGCGGGCGGGGTGGCGCGGATGGAGGCGTTCGGCCGCCTCTACGCGGCCATCGACGCGTTCCCGGCGCCGACGGTGTGCGTGTGCGTGGGCAACTGCGTCGGCGCGGGGGCCGAGATCGCCGCCGGCTGCGACCTGCGCGTCGGCGGCGACAACCTCAAGCTCGCCTGGGCCGGCGCTCGCCTCGGGGTGCCGGTCGGCCCGGCCCGGCTCGTGCCGCTCGTCGGGCTGTCGGTGGCCAAGGAGCTGATCTTCACCGGCCGCACGGTGGGCATGGAGGAGGCGGCGGCGCTGCGCCTGCTCGCCCGGACCGCGCCGGCAGCCGCGGCGGAGGCGGCCGCGCTCGACCTCGCCGCCGCGATCGCCGCCCACCCCGGCGCCGGCCTGCGCCGTCTGAAGGCGATGTTCCGCGCCTACGACGGTGCCGCGGCGCGGATCGCCGACGAGAACGCGCGCCTCGTCGCGTTCCAGCGCGACGAGGCCGGCCTGCCGATGCGCCGGTAGCCCCGGTCAGCCGCCGCTCAGCGGCGTCTGCGGGCGGCGGTCGACCCCGAACGCGAAGACGTCGGGGCGAGCGTAGTGGCCGGCGGCGTCGAAGAAGCGCTTGGCGTCGGCGACCGCGTCGGGCTCGAGATCGGCGCAGACGATCGCCTCGTCGTCGTGGTGGGGTCCGGCGACGATCCGCCCGTTCGGGTCGACGATGGCCGTGGCGCCGCCGCCCTCGCGGATGACGTCGGGGCGCCCGGCGAGGCCGAGGCGCTCGATGGCCGCCTGGTCGATGCGCGGCGCCACGCTGATGACGTGGGCCTGGGCGGCCACCGCGTGGTAGCGGGCGCACAGCAGGCTGTAGTCGTCGAACCCGGTCGCGCCCGGGTCGTAGGGCACGGCCGACAGCGCGGGCCACGCCGCCACGTGGATCTGCTCGCCCAGCGCCGCCAGCGCGTAGCGGTTGAGGTCCATGAGGTGCTCGGAGCAGATCAGGCCGCCGAGGCGGCCGAACGGCGCATCGACGACGACGACGTCGCGGTCGTCCCCGCGACCCCAGATGCTGCGCTCGACGTGGGTCGGCTGAAGCAGCTTGCGGTGGCGGGCGACGAGCGCGCCGGCGTCGTCGAACCAGGCGAGGGTGTTGTAGAGCGTGCCGCCCTCGCGCTCGCTGACCCCGATGGCCACCCACGCCTTCGCCGCCCGCGCCGCCGCCCCGATGCGGTCCGCCTCCTCGCCGGGGAGCGCGATCGAGTTGGCGTACAGGACGCGCCGTCGCGCGGGGTGTGCGTCCAGAGCCAGTACGGGTAGCCGGGCACGAACGTCTCGGGGAAGGCGATCAGCCGTGCGCCCCGCGCCGCCGCCTCGGCGATGAGCTCGACGGCGCGCCGGACGCTGGCGTCGCGGTCCAGGTACGCCGGCGCCGCGTGGACGGCGGCGACGCGCACCGCGGATGGCGCCTCGGGCGGTGGGGGCGGCCAGGAGACGGGTGGGCGGTCCATGCGGGTCGGCGGCCGGCGACGCGCCGGCCGCCGCGGATTCTGCCATGGCGCCCGGCGCTCGTACCATCGAGCGCCATGGCCGTGCTGATCGCCTCCGACCTGCGCAAGGACATCGCCGGCGCCCCGCTGCTGCGGGGCGTCTCGTTCAAGCTCGAGCGGCGCGAGCGGCTGACGATCGCCGGGCGCAACGGCGCCGGCAAGACGACGCTGCTGCGCATGCTCGCCGGCGAGACGGCGATCGACGGCGGCGAGCTCGTCTACGAGAAGAACGCCCGGGTCGCGCTGCACGACCAGCGCCCGCCGCGGGAGCGCGAGCTCACGCTGCGCGAATACGTCCTGTCGGGCGCGGCCGAGCTGATCGCGATCGAGGCCGAGCTCGCGCGGCTGGAGACCGCCATGGCCCAGGGCGCGGTCGACGACGCGACGCTGGGCGCGTACGCGCGCGCGCAGGCGGCGCTCGAGGCGGCCGGCGGCTACACGTGGCGCGAGGAGGCGATGGGCACCATCCGCGGCCTCGGCTTCGACTCCGACGACCTTGACCGGACGCTCTCGACCTTCTCGGGCGGCGAGCTCACGCGGGGGTCCCTCGCGCGGGCGCTGGTGGCCGGCCCGGACCTGCTGCTGCTCGACGAGCCGACCAACCACCTCGACATCGCCTCACTGGAGTGGCTCGAGCAGCAGCTCGTGGGGATGGACACCGCGGTCGTGCTCGTCGCGCACGACCGCTGGTTCCTGGAGGCGGTCGGCACCGCCGTCCTGGAGCTCGAGGCCGGCCGCTCGCGGTTCTTCGCCGGGCCGTGGCACGCGTGGCGGCGCGAGCAGGCGGCGCGCGAGCTGGCGCTGGGCCGCGCGATCGACCAGCAGCGCAAGGAGATCGCGCGGATGGAGCGCTTCGTCGAGCGCTTCCGGGCGAAGGCGACCAAGGCGCGCCAGGCGCAGTCGCGGGTCAAGGCGCTCGAGAAGATCGAGCGGATCGAGCGCGACCCGCGCGACGAGCGCGAGCTGGCGTTCTCGTTCAAGCCGCCGGCACGATCCGGCCGCGTCGTGTTCGAGGTGACCGGCGGGCGCATCGCGGTGGGCGACCCGCCGCGGGTGCTCCTCGACGACGCCGAGCTGTGGCTCGAGCGCGGCGAGCACGTGTCGCTGGTCGGCGCCAACGGCAGCGGCAAGTCGACGCTCCTGCACGCGCTCGTGGGCCGCCGGCCGCTCGACGGCGGGCGGTTGAGCGTCGGCCACAACGTCGAGATCGGCTTTCTCTCCCAGCACGCCGAGGCGCTCGACGAGACCGCCAAGGTCGTCGAGGCCTGTCAGCGCGCGACCGGCCTGACGCCGAACAAGGCGCGGGCGCTGCTCGGCCGGTTCCTGTTCAGCGGGCAGGAGGCCGAGAAGCCGGTGGCGGCGCTGTCGGGAGGCGAGCGCCAGCGGCTGTCGCTGGCCATCCTGGTCCAGTCCGGGGCCAACGTCCTCATCCTCGACGAGCCGACCAACCACCTCGACATCGAGAGCCGCGAGGCGCTCGAGGACGCTCTGAGCGAGTTCCCGGGCTCGCTGCTGCTCGTCTCCCACGACCGCGCGCTGCTGGACGCCGTCGGGTCACGGACGATCGCGGTCGAGGACGGCACGCTGCACTCCTACGTCGGCGGCTGGGCGGACTACGTGGCGCGCAAGAAGGCCGACGAGGAGGCGCCGAAGGCGGCGCCGGGCAACGGCGGCCGCGCGGCGAAGGGCAAGACCGCGCCGCCACCGAAGACGAAGCCGCCGCGGTCGAAGAACGCGGTCCGCCGCCAGGCGGACCTCGAGCGCGAGATCGAGCGCGCCGAGCAGGAGCTGCGCGCGCTCGAGGACGAGCTGGCCGACCCGTCGGCCTGGGCCTCGCCGAGCGGAGCGCAGCGCTCGACGCAGCGCCACGCCGCCGCGAAGCGGCGGGTGGCCGAGCTGATGGCCCAGTGGGAGGCCGTGGCCTCGTAGCTGCGGCCGCGCTTCACCGCCTCTTCACGCGGGGCGCGCCGGGTCGGGTCACCCTGGCCCCATGCATGAAGATCCGAAGATCGACGAGCGGCTCGGGCTCAACGTCTCGCGGGAGACGTGGCCGACTCCGCCGCTCCTGAAGGCCTACGAGGCAGCCGGCTTCGCCTGGGTCCAGGTCCATACCCCGCCGATCGCGATGCTCGCCGACCGCGCGCGGGCGCGCCGCCACGCCCGCGCGCTGCGTGCCGCGCTCGACCCGACCGGCCTGCGGCTGGTCGTCCACGGCCCCGACGACCTCAGCGCCGGCGCCGACCTGCACGACCGCGCGTTCGCGGGGTTGCTCGATTACGCGGCCGAGGCGCGGGCCGAGCTGATCGTCTACCACGGGCTGAACTTCCGCAGCGCGGACGACGTCCTCGCCGCGCGGGCGCTGGCCGAGCGGGTCGAGCTCGAGGAGGCGGCGCTGCGCCGGCACGCCGAGGTCGCGGGCCGGCTGGGCGTGCGCATCTGCGTCGAGAACCTCGCCCCGGTGTACCCCGGGCCGCCGCGGGTCGGCCACGACCCGGCGGCGGTCAGCGGGCTGGTGCGGCGGCTGGACACGCCCGCGGTGGCGATGCTGTTCGATGTCGGCCACGGCCACATCGCCGCGTCGCTGCGGCGCCACGAGCTGCCGCGGCTGCTCGAGCCCGCGCTCGGCGACGTCGCGCTGTTTCACCTGCACGACAACCTCGGTGCCCGCCGCCACGACGTCCAGGCGCCCGGCGTCGACCCGCTGCGGCTCGATCTGCACCTGCCGCTGGGGGCGGGGACGCTGCCGTGGGCGCGGGTGGTCGAGGCGCTGCGCGGGCACGACGCCCCGCTGATGCTCGAGATCGGGGTGGGCGTGCGCCAGGACCCGGTGGTGCTGGCCGAGTCCGCCCGGGCGGCGCTGAGCGAGACGGCGGTGCCGGTCCCGGCCTGACGGCGTCGGGCGCGCGCTCAGCGGGCGGTCGCGCCGGCGGGCTCGACGTCCAGGTCGAACGCGTCGCGCAGCCCGTCGGCGCCCTCGGGCGTGACGTGTACCGCCCGGCTGCGCGGCGCGCGGCGCAGCCAGTCGAGCGCGAACAGCCGGTCGGCCAGCGCGGCGCCGAGCGCGCCCGCGAGATGGTGGCGCTGCTCGCTCCAGTCGACGCAGTAGCGCACGAGCGGGCGCCGGCCTCCGGCGGCCGCCGCGTCGATGCCGAGCTCGCGCAGCGCCTGCGCGCCGTGCTCGGTGAGCTCGTAGGCGACGTCGCGGCCCGGGGCCGCGAGCCGATCGGTCCGGCCCCGGACGAAGCGGCCGTCGCCGCCGGTGAGGATCCCGCGCTCGAGCAGCGCGGCCATCAGGTCGGCGCCGAGCCGGCCGGCGAGATGGTCGTAGCAGGTGCGCGCGGCGCGGACGGCGTGCGCGCGCGTGCCCTGGCGCAGCGAGCGGACGGGCGCCGGCGGCGACACGCGGGCGATCGTCTCGAGCAGATCGCCGACCTCCGGGCCGGCGAGGCGGTAGTAGCGGTGCCGGCCGCTGCGCTCGACCGTCAGCAGGCCCCCGGCGGCGAGCCGCGCGAGGTGCTCGCTCGCCGTCGACGGCGCGACCCCCGCCTCGCGGGCGAGCATGGTGGCGGGGAGCGCCCGGCCGTCGCCGAGCGCCATGAGGATGCGCGCCCGGGCGGGCTCGGCCAGCAGCGACCCGATGGCCGCGACGTCCGCGTCTCCCGACATGTCTGCACGGTAACGCCGGGATGGTTCGGCGGCGGCCGAACCGTTGCGGGCCGACACTCGGGACGTGACCCAGATCACGATCTGCCTCGGCTACTTCCTCGTCATCCTCGACACGACCGTCCTGAACATCGGGCTGCCCGACGTGCGCGTGGATCTCGGCGGCGGCGTGCCCGCCCTGCAATGGGTGGTGGACGGCTACGCCCTCACGTTCGCGGCGCTGCTGATCGGCGCGGGTGCGCTCGGCGACCGCACGGGCCCACGGCGCTGCTTCCGGGCCGGGCTCGCCGTGTTCGCGGGTGCGTCGGCGCTGGGCGCCGCTGCGCCGACGATCGAGCTGCTCATCGCCGCGCGGGCGATCCAGGGCGTGGGCGCGGCGCTGCTCGTGCCGACCTCGCTCGCGCTGCTGGCCGCCGACCGCCCCGACCCCGCTGAGCGGGCGCGGGCGCTGGGCCAGTGGGGCGCGGTGGCGGGGGTCGGCGCCGCGTGCGGGCCGCTGGCGGGCGGCGTGCTCATCGGGGCGCTCGGCTGGCGCTCGCTCCTGGCGTTCAACATCCCGTTCGCGCTGGCGGCGCTGGCGCTGTCGGCGCGCCTGCCCGCGGTCGCGCCGACCGGCCAGGTCCGCCCGCCCGCGGTCTCGCAGGCCGCGACGGCCGGTGCGCTGGCCGCGCTCACGTTCGCGATCGTCGGGGCGGGGCAGAACGGCATCGCCGCGCCGGGAGTGCTTGCCGGGGTTGCGCTCACGGCCGGGTGCGCGGTCGCGCTGGTGCGCGGCGAGCGCCGGACCGCCGCGCCGCTGCTGCCCCCCGCTCTGCTGCGCCACCGTGACGTCGCGACCGCGAACGCGATCGGCCTGCTGATGAACCTCGGCTTCTACGGCCAGCTCTTCGTCGTCAACCTCCTCTTCCAGGAGGTGCGCGGGATGTCGCCGCTGCAGGCGGCGCTCGCCCTGGCGCCGGAGGCGGCGTTCGTGGCGGTCGGCTCGATCGTCGCCGGTCGCCTGGGCGCGCGGTGCGGCCCGCGGGTGCCGCTGCGCGCCGGCCTTGCCCTGGCTACCGCCGGGCTGGCCGGTCTGGCCGTGGCCGGTCCGGCCGCGGCGTACGGGCTGCTCGTCGCGCCGCTGATCGCGACCGGCCTGGGCATGTCGCTGACCATGCCGGCCGCCACCGCGCTGGCCATCGGTGTCGCTCCGGCCGGCCGCGCCGGCACCGCGGGCGCGCTGTTGAACGCAGCGCGGCAGGTCGGCGGGCTGCTCGGCGTGGCGGTCCTCGGCGCGGTGGTCGCCGCCGCCGGCTTCGGGACCGGTCTGCGCGCCGCCCTGCTCGCCGGCGCCGCTGCGTTCGCGGCCGGGCTCGTCCTGTCGCTGAGCCCGTCCTCCGCGCGCACCGTGGCACGGCCATGTCGGCGCGAGCCGACGTCGCCAAGCGACTGGGCGCGGCCGACGCCGCGAAGGCGAGGCTCGTCGACCACCGGTCCCGATCACGATGTGGGCGCAGCATCTACCGCCGGACGGCGGCGCGCTTGAGCGAGATGCCCTCGAGCACGTGGGCGACCCGCTCGCACGCGTCCACCGCGCACTCGAGCGAGTCGAAGACGTCCTTCCAGCGGATGACGACCATCGGGTCGACGCCGTCGGCGAACAGCGACGCGACCGCCTCGCGGGAGATCCGGTCGCCCTCGTTCTCGAGGCGGTGGATCTCGACGAGGTGCGCGTCCATGTCGGCGTCCGCGCGCAGCGCGGCCAGCGCTCCCGCGACCTCGTCGGCGGCGTCGACGAGCACGCCGGCGAGGGCCACGGCCTGCTCCATCGGCGCCTCGACGCCGTAGAGCCCGAGCCGGTCGGCGGTCTCCTCGGCGTAGTCGACGATGTCGTCGAGCGCCGTGGCGAGCGCGTGGCCGTCGTGGGAGTCGATCGGCGGCACGCCCTGCGACGCGCCGTTGAGGCCGTGGATGACGTCGTGGGCGATCCGGTCGCCCTCGTGCTCGAGCTCGCGCAGCTCGGTCGCGAGGTCGGCACGCTCCGGGTAGTCGGTCAGCAGCTCCCGCAGCACCTGGGCCGTGCGCTGCACGTTGCCGCCGGCCTGCTCCAGCAGCTCGAGCGGGCCCTCGTCGATCGCCGGTCGCCGTCGCAGTCGCATCCTCGAAGCCCAACCTAGACCGGCCCGGCGGCGGTTCACGACTTCTTCACAGGAGCTTCACGGCCGGATAACTGAGACCACTGGCTGCGCAGGAAAAAGTGGCGGCCATGGAGGCCACCTCCGACGTCACCCGCTCCGGCGACATCGAGATCCGCACGTCCGACGGCCTCGTCTTGGCCGGTGACCGGGTGGTCACGATGTCGGTGCGCGAGTTCCGCCTGCTGTGCGCGCTGGTGGCGCGCGAGGGGTGGATCGTCTCACGCGAGGACCTGTACCGCGCGGCGTGGGAGGCCCCGCTGCGCGACGGCGACCGCTCGGTCGACGTGTACGTGCACAAGCTCCGCGTCAAGCTCGAGAACGCGCTTCCCGGCCAGGCGTTCATCCACACCCACTACGGGTTCGGCTACCGCTTCGCCCCCGAGGCTTCACGGGCTTTTCACAAGTCGTCCACAGGTCGATAACAGGCTGCCGCTCGTGCCTTGCGAGCCTCGGGCCTCGAAACGGAAGCAGACGAAAGGAACCCCGTGAAGCATCGCAAGCTTCTCGCCATCGCGTGCACCGGCGTGCTGGCGCTGGGTGCCGCCGCATGCGGCAGCAGCGACGACTCGAGCACCTCCGCCAACACCGGCGGCGGGGCCTCGACCTCGAGCTCCGCCGGTCAGCTGGGCGGGACCATCAACGGCGCGGGCGCCACGTTCCCGCAGCCCGTCTACAGCGAGTGGGCCAACCAGTTCAAGGGGAAGGTCGGCACCACCGTCAACTACCAGGGCATCGGCTCGGGCGGCGGCATCGCGCAGTTCACCGAGGGCACCGTCGACTTCGGCGCGTCCGACGCGGCGATGGACGACGAGGAGATGGCGGCCGCTGAGAAGAAGGGCCAGCCCGTCCACGTCCCGACGGTCCTCGGCGCGGTCACGGTCTCCTACAACGTGCCGGGTGTCGACAAGGGCCTCAAGCTCGACGGCTCGACCGTTGCCGACATCTTCCTCGGCAAGGTGAAGAAGTGGAACGACCCGGCGATCGCCACGCTCAACGACGGCGTCGATCTGCCCGACGAGAACATCACCGTCTGTCACCGCTCTGACGAGTCCGGCACGACCGCGAACTTCACGCTGTTCCTGTCCGACACCTCACCTGAGTGGAAGAACGGGCCCGGTAACGACAAGAGCGTCCAGTGGCCGACGGGCACCGGCGCCAAGGGCAACGACGGCGTCGCGGGCTGCGTGAAGCAGACCGAGGGCTCGATCGGCTACGTGGAGCAGGCCTATGCCCTGCAGAACGACTTCACCACCGCCGCGGTGAAGAACAAGGAGGGCCAGTTCGTCGAGCCGAGCCTCGAGGCCACGTCCGCGGCGGGCGAGGGCGCGACCCCGCCGGCCGATCTGCGGTTCGCGACGATCAACGCGTCGGGCGCGTCGACCTACCCGATCTCGGCGGTCACGTTCCTGCTCGTCTACCAGGACATGTGCAAGGCCGGCCTGCAGCCCGACCAGGCCAAGCGCGTGAAGGCGTGGCTGGACTTCGCGCTGGGTGACGGTCAGAAGATCGCGCCGCAGCTCGAGTACGCGCCGCTGCCCGAGACGATCAAGGCCAAGGCGCAGCAGAAGGTCGACGGCCTGCAGTGCAACGGGAGCGCGATCGCGGGCTCCTGATGGCCACCGCCTCCGGCACCGTCGACACCCCCCGCGACCGCTCCCTGCTGGAGCCGTCGCGGGGGGGTCGGCTCCCCGACCGGCTCCTGAAGTGGAGCCTGACGATCCTGTCCATCGGGGTCATCGTCCTCATCGCGTACTTCTTCGCGCGGCTCATCGTCGAGTCGCGCCCCGTGTTCGCGGAGACCGGCTTCTTCGGCTTCATCTTCGACAACGCGTGGGTGCCGTCGAAGAACCTCTACGGCGCGCTGCCGCTGGTCGTCGGCACGCTCATCACGTCCGCGATCGCGCTGGTCATCGGCGTCCCCATCGCGGTCGCCACCGCGCTGTTCATCACCGAGCTCTGCCCGTCCTGGCTGCGCGCGCCGCTGAGCGTGCTCGTCGAGATGCTCGCGGCGGTCCCCTCGGTCGTCTACGGCCTGTGGGGCTTCTTCTTCCTGATCCCGAAGCTGAAGCCCGCCGAGCAATGGTTCTCGGACACCTTTGGGTTCCTGCCGTTCGTCGGCGGGACCGTCTCGGGGCCCAACTACTTCATCGCCGGCCTGATCCTGGCCATCATGATCCTGCCGATCGTCTCGGCGATCTCGCGCGAGGTCATGTCGACCGTCCCGCGCGAGAACAAGGAGGCGGCGCTCGCGCTCGGCGCGACCCGCTGGGAGATGATCCGCATGACGGTCATCCCGTACTCGCGCAGCGGCATCGTCGGCGGGTCCATGCTCGGCCTGGGGCGCGCGATCGGCGAGACGATCGCCGTGACGATCGTCATCGGCAACGCGCCGGTCATCGGCGACACGATCTTCTCGCAGGGGTACTCGCTGGCCGCCGTGATCGCCAACGAGTTCGGCGAGGCGGCGTCCGACCCGGTCCACCGCGCGGCGCTGATCGCGGCGGGGCTCGTGCTGTTCATCCTGACCCTGTTCGTCAACGCCGTGGCGCGGGCCCTCGTGGTCCGGGCCGAGCGCGGGCAGCGGGCGGCGCGCAAGCCGGCGGCGGGGATGGCGGGATGAGCGCCGACGCGCCCGTCCTCGCCCCCATCAGCGCCCGGCGCCGGCGGGCCGACACGGGCGCGCGGGCGTTCGTCGCGCTCGGCACCGCCGTCGCGGTCGTCCCGCTGATCCTCGTCGTCTACTACCTCATCAAGGAGGGGCTGGGCGCCTGGAGCTGGGACTTCTTCACGACCGACCCGACCGGCTCGTTCCTCGGCGATCCCGGCGGCATCAAGAGCGCGATCATCGGGACGATCCTCATGGTCGCGCTGGCGGCGGCGGTCGCGGTGCCCGTCGGCGTGGGCGTCGCGGTCTGGCTCGTCGAGTTCGGCCAGGAGTCCAAGCTCGCGCTCGGCGTCCGCTACTTCGTCGACGTCATGACCGGCGTGCCGTCGGTCGTGTTCGGCCTGTTCGTCTACATCACGCTGGTCGTCAGCGGCTTCGGCGGCACGTCGTTCGCGGGATGGAAGGGCTCGATCGCCCTGGCCCTGCTGATGCTGCCGGTCGTCACGCGGTCGGCCGAGGTGGTCCTCCTGCTCGTGCCCAACACGCTGCGCGAGGCCGCCTACGCGCTCGGCGCGCCGCGCTGGAAGGTCGTCTTCCGCATCGTGCTGCCGACCGCGCTGCCCGGCATGGTCACCGGCGTCCTGCTCGCCATCGCCCGCGCCGCCGGCGAGACCGCGCCGCTGCTGTTCACCGCCACGATCGTCAACGCGACGACGTGGAACCTCAACGACCGCATGAACTCGCTGCCCGCCCTGATCTTCCAGGACGTCGGGCAGGCGCAGGATCGCCTCGTGGAGATCGCCTGGGGCGCCGCGCTGACCCTCGTGGCGATGGTCCTGATCCTCACCATCATCGCCCGCCTCGTGCAGAGAAGGAGCCGTCTCTCGTGAACCCCGACCTTTCGAGCAGCTCGGTGACCGACGAACCCTCCACCCCACCGAAGAGCGGCCCGGTGGCTCCGTCGCTGGCGGCGGCCGCCCAGCAGACCGCGCCGCCTCGGGAGATCGAGCGCCACTCGCACTCGATCGAGCTGCGCCGTCTCAACGCCTGGTACGGCCACATGCACTCGATCAAGGACCTCACGCTGACCTTCCCGCCGAACAAGGCGACCGCCCTGATCGGTCCCTCCGGATCGGGCAAGTCGACGGTCGTGCGGTGCATCAACCGCATGCACGAGGAGATCCCGGGGGCGCGGGCCGAGGGCGAGGTGATGCTCGACACCCTCGACGTCTACGACCCGAAGGTCGACGTGACCGCGGTCCGCCGCGCGATCGGCATGGTCTTCCAGAAGCCCAACCCGTTCCCCACGATGTCGATCTTCGACAACGTCGCGTCCGGCCTGCGCCTGACCGCGCGCCGGGTGCACCACGACCAGGTCGAGAACGCGCTGCGGGGCGCCGGCCTCTGGGAGGAGGTCAAGGACCGCCTCAAGGAGCCGGGGATCGGCCTGTCGGGCGGTCAGCAGCAGCGGCTGTGC
>JAWKKD010000023.1:0-56540 GCA_041393435.1 Solirubrobacterales bacterium
GTCGCGCAGCGACGCGTCGACTGCGGCGTCGAAGTGCGCGGCCAGGCGCTCGCCCATCGCGCGCTCCTGCTCGGCGATCCGCTTCGCGACGAGCTCGGTCTTCGTGTCGCCCGCGCGGGCCGCGACCCGCTGCAGCAGCTCGTAGGAGGCGAACTCGAGGTGCTCGTAGGAGTACGCGTGCGCGGTCAGCTTGCCCGGCGTGTCCGGGTTGAGCTGGGCGAAGATGGCGAAGCCGGCGCCGCCCGCGCGCATCACGAGCTCCTTGAGCGTGGACGGCTGGGCGTCGTGGGCCTCCAGGCGCTGGCGGATGAGCCGCTCGTGCTCGAGGGTCTCGATCTCGTGCTCGCGGAAGATCTGGGCGAGCCCGGGCTCTCCGGCGATCCTCGGCGCGCGCTTCATCTGCGCGAGCGCCTGCTCCTCGATGGCGTGCGCGTCGGCGAGGTACTTGACGAGCTGGTCGTTGAGGGTGTCTGGCGTCATGGCGTGCGGTTACCCCACTCGCGGGCCGCGGACCCAGCCGCCTGCTTGACTGGCCGGCGTGCCGCGCCTCGCCGTCGATCTCACCGCCGTGCGGCGATCGCGCGACCTGCGGCTCGTCACGATCGGCCAGGCGGCGGCCACGCTCGGCACCCAGGCCGCGCTCGTGGCGATCCCCTACCAGGTGTTCGTGCTCACGCGCTCCGCGCGGCTGGTCGGGCTCGTGGGCGCGGTCGAGCTCGGTCCGCTCATCGCCGGCGCGCTCGTGGGCGGAGCGTGGTCGGACCGCTTCGACCGCCGCACGGTGCTGCTGGCCGGCCAGGTCGTCGTGTCGCTCACCGCCGGGCTCCTGCTGGTCGCAGCGCGGCTCGACCCCCACGTCGGGTTCGTCTTCGCGCTGGCCGGCGTCCTCGCCGGCGCGACCGCGATCGTCCAGGTCGCCCGCGCCGCGGTCGTGCCCAAGCTCGCGGGCCCGAGGTACCTGCGCTCGGCCATCGCGGTCAACTTCGGCGTCGCCCAGCTGTCGTCGGTCGTCGGGCCGGCGCTCGCCGGTCCGCTGATCGCGCTGGGCGGGGTCGAGGCGGTGTACGGGCTGGTCGCCGCCGGGTTCGCGGCGATGCTCGCGGTGACGCTGCCGCTGCCGCCGCTGCGGCCGGACGAGCCGGATGCACAGCACGAGCCGATCGGCCGCTCGATCGCCGGGGGCCTGCGCTTCGTGGGCGCCAACCGGGCGCTCCTGGGCTCGTTCGTCATCGACCTGAGCGCGATGACGTTCGGGATGCCCCGCGCCCTGTTCGCCGTGCTGTCGCTGACCGTCTTCGATGCCGGCCCCGAGGGCACCGGGCTGCTGTACTCGTCGGTCGCGCTCGGCGCGCTCGTGGCCGCGATCTTCACCGGCTGGCTGGAGCACGCGCGCTGGCTGGGGCGCATCACGATCGCCGCCGTCGTCGTCTGGGGCCTGGCCATCGCCGCCGCCGGCCTCGCGCCGACCATCTGGATCTGCGCCGCGCTGCTGGCCGCCGCGGGCGCCGCCGACAGCGTCAGCGCCGTCTGCCGCAGCGTCATCAACCAGGCGGTGACGCCCGAGCACATGCGCGGGCGGATGTCGTCGGTGTTCATGCTGGTGGTGACGAGCGGCCCGCGCCTCGGCGACCTCGAGTCGGGGATCGCCGCGTCGCTGCTGACGGTCACCGCGGCGGTGAGCGCCGGCGGGCTGCTGTGCCTGGTCGGCGTGGGCGCGGTCATGCTCGCGTTCCCGCAGCTGGCGGCCTACGACGGCCACCGCGAGGAGCGCAGGTTCGCGGCCTAGCGGACGGTCGTGCGTTGACAAACGGAAGGGCAGCGGTGAACGTGGCGGACGTGACGACGATCGGCCGCTACGACGAGTTCCCGTTCGGCCTGAGCTGGGTCATCGACGAGCCGATGGCGCGCACGTCGCACGCCGTGGCCGACGCCGGCCGGGTGTGGCTCATCGATCCGGTGGACGCCGGGGACGCGCTGGAGCGGGCGCGCGAGCTCGGCCAGCCGGCGGCGGTCCTCCAGCTGCTGGACCGCCACAACCGCGACTGCGCGGCGGTCGCCCGGCGGCTCGGCGTGCCCCATGTCGCGCTCCCGGACGAGCTGCCGCAGACGCCCTTCGAGGTCGTCCGGGTGGTCGACCGGCGCGTCTGGCGCGAGCGGGCGCTGTGGTGGCCGGCGCAGCGCGCGCTGGTGGTGGCGGAGGCGCTCGGCACGTCGCCGTTGTTCACCGGCGGCTCCGGCGCCGTGGGCGTCCATCTGCTGCTGCGCCTCACCCCGCCGCGCCGGCTCGGCCGCTACCGGCCCGACCATCTCCTGGTCGGGCACGGGGCCGGAGTGCACGGCCCCTCGACGGGGCCGGCGATCGACGAGGCGCTCGGGCGCTCCTACCGCGATCTGCCGAAGGTGCTCGCGAAGGTGCCGTTCGCGCTGCGCGACCGGTAGCGTCCTCGTCATGCACGGACGCTCGCTGGCCGTCACCGCGCTCGCCGCGGCCACCCTGCTCGCCGGCGCCGCCCCCGCCGCAGCGCGCCAGGTTCGCCTGACCGAGGCCGACTCCGGCACGACCGTCCGGGTGCGGGCCGGCGACACGATCCGTATCGCCCTGCCGGCCAACGAGACGACCGGCTACCGCTGGACGCTGACGCGCCGCCCGCGCCCCACGGTCGTCCGGGTCACGTCCGCCGCCTACCGGCCGGACGGCGGCGGCCGCATCGGTGCGGGCGGGACGCAGGTCTACCGGCTGCGGGCCGCCGGCCGCGGACGGACCCGGCTGCGGGCGCAGTACGCGCAGGTCGCCAGCAACACCGTGGGCGACCGCTTCACGATCCGAATCCGGGTGCGCCGCGGGCTATCTTGAGCCGCGCATGCGCCACCAACTCAAGCCGCTCTTCGACCGCGTCGTCATCAAGGAGCTGGAGCCCGACCGCGTCCGGCATTCGGGCCTGCTCGTTCCCGCCGGCACGAACGAGCCGCCGCCGCAGCATGGCATCGTGCTCGCGGTGGGCCCGGGGATCGACTGGTGGCAGCCGGCGGGCGTCGAGATGCCGGTGAAGCCGGGCGACCACGTCGTGTTCCCGGCCAGCGCGGGCGCGTGGGTCGATATCGACGAGGAGCGCCTGCTGGTCTGCCGCGTCGCCGAGCTGCTCGGGGTGCTCGAGGAGATCCAGGCCAGCAGCAGCCGCGCCGTCGACGCGGCCTGACGTCAGCCGAGGTCGTCGACGAGGTCGGCGACCGACTCGACCGTTCGCGACGCCCGGTACGGGAAGCGCTCGGCTATCTCGCGGGTCGTGACGCCGGTGAGCACCAAGATCGTCTCCAGGCCGGCCTCCAGCCCGGCGACGACGTCGGTGTCCATGCGGTCGCCGATCATCGCGGTCGTCTCCGAGTGCGCGTCGATCGCGTTGAGCGCCGAGCGCATCATCAGCGGGTTGGGCTTGCCGACGAAGTAGGGCTCGTGGCCGGTCGCCCGGCTGATCAGCGCGGCGACCGAGCCGGTGGCCGGGACCGGGCCAACCGTCGTCGGGCCCGTGGCGTCGGGGTTCGTGGCGATGAACCGGGCGCCGCCGACGACGAGCCGGATCGCCTGCGTGATGCGCTCGAAGCTGTAGGTGCGCGTCTCGCCGAGCACGACGTAGTCCGGGGCGCGCTCGGTCATCGTGTAGCCGACCTCGTGCAGCGCCGTCGTCAGGCCCGACTCGCCGATGACGAACGCCGAGCCGTTGGGGCGCTGGTCGTCGAGGAAGCGGGCGGTGGCCAGCGCCGAGGTCCAGATGGACTCCTCGGGGACCTCGAGACCGCTGCCGCGCAGGCGGGCGGCGAGGTCGCGCCGCGTGTAGATCGAGTTGTTCGTCAGGACGAGGAACGGGGTGCCGATCTCGCTCAGGCGCGCCAGGAAGCGGTTGGCGCCGGGAATCGCCTGGTCCTCGTGGACGAGCACGCCGTCCATGTCCATCAGCCAGGAGTGGATCTCGCGGCGGCTCATTGCGGCGCAGGGTAGGCGGAAGGACCGGCCGGCCGCGGTGCGTTCACGTGGCGTTCACATCGCGGGCAGCGTCCGCGCGGCCCGGCGGATCTCCGCCCACGGGTCGCCGCCGGCGTCGAGGCGCGCGCCGACCGTCCGCAGCGTCCAGCGGTCCGCGCGTAGGTCGTCGTCGCCGAGCTCCTCCCAGCGCAGCGGCGTCGCCACCGGTGCGCCCGGCCGCGCCCGCACCGCGTACGGTGCGACCGCGGTCTGCGCGTACGTGTTGCGCGCGACGTCGACGAGGATCCGCCCCTCGCGGCGCTCCTTGCGCCAGTGGGTCGTCAGGTCGCCGGGCGCGCGCGCCGCGATCTCCTCGGCGATCGCGCCGGCCGCCGCGCGCACGCGGTCGTGGTCGGCGGTGCGCCGCAGCGGCGCGACCACGTGGATGCCCTTGGATCCCGTCGTCATCGCGAACGGCTCGAGGCCGAGCGCGCGCAGCGTCTCGCCGACCAGCAGCGCGGCGCGCCGGACGCGGGCGAACTCCACGCCGGGCGGCGGGTCGAGGTCGAAGATCATCCGGTCCGGCCGGTCGAGCCGGTCGGCCCGGCTCGACCAGACGTGCGGGGTGATGCAGTTCTGGTTGGCCAGCCAGACCAGCGTCGCCGCGTCGTTGGCCATCGCGTGGGTGACCGTCCCACCGCGGCGCCGGACGACCTCGACCCGCCGCACCCACGCCGGCGCGCCGCGCGGGATCACCTGCTGCACCACCCGCGGACCGTCGATCCCCGCGTTCCAGCGCCACAGGTTCAGCGGCCGGTCGCGGGTGTGCGCGAGCATCGCCGTCGCCACCGCCTCGTAGTACGCGGCGAGGTCGGCCTTCGTGATCCCGTCGCCGGGAAACAGCACCTTGGCGGGATGGCTGAGGCGGACGGCAGCGGCGGAGGGCACGACGAGACCGTACCCGCGATTCTCGATACCCTGACCTCACCGGCGGATCGCCCACGCGACCACGGGGCTCCTCGGAGCCCCAGCCGTGGCAACGCGCTCCTCGGAGCGGCCTGTCCAGGCGGTCGGGAGTGTCACGCCGCCCAGGCAATGACATTCAAGTCCTGGGACGTAGTAGTTCAGCGGTGATCCATGACCGGCCGGTTGCGGGCGGGCCTTCGGGCCCGCCCGAGCCGTCTTCAGCGCTGCCGCAGGTCCAGCGCCAGCGAGTTGATGCAGAACCGCTGACCGCCGCGGTCCGGCGGGCCGTCGTCGAACACGTGGCCCAGGTGCGAGCCGCAGCTCGCGCAGCGGACCTCGGTGCGGACCATCCCGTGGCTGTGGTCCTCGATCAGCTCGACGTGGGCGAGGTTCGCCGGCTCGGTGAAGCTCGGCCATCCGGAGCCCGACTCGAACTTCGTCGCGGAGTCGAACAGCTCCGCGCCGCACGCGGCGCAGTGGTAGCTGCCATCCGCCTTCTCGTCGACGTACTCCCCGCTCCAGGGGCGCTCGGTCGCGCCCTCGCGCAGCACCGCGTACTGCTCGGGCGACAGCCGCGCCCGCAGCTCCTGATCGTCGATCGTCACGACACCGACACCACCTTCAGTCGTCGCTCGCCGCGCGGCGTCGAGACCACCCCGACGTCGCCGGCCCGCTTGCCGCCCAGCGCCGCCGCCACCGGCGACTCCGCCGACAGCAGGCCCTGCGCGGCATCCGCTTCGTTGGAGGACACGAGCCGGTACGTCGAGCGCCGGCCGGTCTGCTCGTCCTCGACCTCGACCGTCGAGCCGAAGGCGACCACGTCGCCGCCGGTGACCTCCACGACGTCGGCGTGCTTGATGCGGTCGCGGAGCTTGAGGATGCGGGTCTCGAGGTGCGCCTGGGCCTCCTTGGCCGCGTGGTACTCGGCGTTCTCCTTGAGATCGCCCCACTCGCGCGCCGTCTTGATCTGCGCAGCGATCTGCTGGCGCCCCGGGCCCTCGAGCTCCTCGAGCTCGGCCTGCAGCGCCGCCAGTCCCTCCGCCGTGATCGCGTTCTCCATGCCCTTGATTGTGGCAGCGCCGATCCTCGGGGAGTCGAGGGCGACGAGATGTGGGCGCGGTGGCTGCCTCCGAGTCCTGATGGCCCAAGCCCCAGTCCGACGGCGACATCCGCCGCACCCCGGATCTCGACTACCCGCGGGCCGGAGCTTCAGCGCGGGGCCCGCCTCGCCCGGTCAATAGTCGGACACCATCGCCGCGCAGTCCCAGTTGCGCGCGCCCGAGCCGCCGGCCCACAGCTTGGCCGCGAGGCGGTCCTGCTCGGCCTTGGAGGCCTGGTAGGCGTGCGGGGTCGAGCCGCCCATGAGCCTCCACGTCGCGGGCATGAACTGGTAGTAGCCCGACGCGCCCGCCCAGTTCGGCGGCAGGTTCTGGCCGCCGGACTCGCACTGGACGATCGGCCACGGGATCGACCACGGGCCGCCGGGACCGACCGCGCGGGCGGCCCGGGCGCGCTCGGCGAGCAGGCGGCTCAGCTGGCGCTCGGCCTGCTGGCGCCCGGCGCGGGTGTCGCGCAGCGCGGCCTCGCGGGCGGCGCGCGCGGCGGCCAGGCTCTGGCGCCGGGACTGCAGGATGTCGTTCATGCGCACCAGCGCGGCCTCGCGGCGCTGGACGGCGAGCACGGCGTCGCGCTGCCGGCGCTCGAGCGCGGCCAGGCGGCGCGCGGCCCGCTCGGACTGCGCCCGCGCGTCGCGGACGTCGTCGACGATGCGCTCGTCGTTGCGCTGCAGGCGGCGCAGGAACTCGCCCTGCTCGAGGAGGTCGGACAGGCTGCGGGCGCTGAGCAGCAACGAGACGAGGTCGGGGCTCGACGCCGTGTACTGCTCGCGCAGGCGGCGGGCCAGCAGCTCGCGGCCCAGCGCGAGCTTGCGGCGCAGGCGCTGGACGCGGGCGCGCTCGGCGCGCAGCCCGGCCTGGGTGGCGGCCAGCTGCTGCTGGCCACGGGCCAGGTCGGCGCGAACCTCCCCGAGCCGGCGCTCGAGCACGGCGATCTCGGCGCTGAGGCCCGCCTCGAGCCGGCGCAGGCGCTCGGCCGCCGAGGCGAGCGAGCGCTCCCGCGCCTTCTGCCCGCTGATCTGCGACTGCAGCTGCTCGGGCGTCGGCTCGCCTCCGGCCACCAGCGGGCTGGCCGCCCACAGGGTGAGCGGCGCGAGGACGGCGGCCGCGATGGACGCGGCGAGACGTGACGGCGGCAGGCGGAACATCCGGCGGATACGGCGGCGATCGACCGTAGCAACGGGGTTCGCGTCCGCCGAGCGCTGCACGAACTCGTGCGCGGGCAGGTCAGCCGGCGATCGGTGAGACGAGCGTCGCGAAGAGGTGGTCGAGCATCGCCGCGGGGTCGTCGCACAGCCCGGTGTGGACCGGCGAGGGCTGGATGATCGTCGACGACGGCGCGACCAGCCAGCCGAAGCGCTCCGACTGGTCGGCCGCGGCGATCGGACCGGCGGCGGGGTCTCCCTGCGCGATGCGGACGATCGCGTCGAGGTGCGGCTCGATGCGCTCGGGGTCGACGTCGGGGGCGAGCGCGCGCAGGCGGTCGCGGTCGAGCGCGGTGCAGGCGGCGAGGAAGCGGCGCGGGCGGCTGAAGAGCACGACGCCGGCGTTGAAGCGCTCGCCGCGCTCGACGCGCGGGACGACCCGGACGATCGCGTAGGAGAACGGGCTACGCGCGGGCACGCTCGGCCTCCTCGGCGAAGGTGCGCGGCGCCTGCGCGCGCCGCGCGAGGTACTCGACATAGGTCTCGCGCGGCGGGCCGGCCAGCCACTCGCCGGGGACGAGCGCGGCCAGGCGCTCGAGCAGCGGGCGGTCGACCTGCGGCGCGAGGCGCGCGTCGGCCTGCTCGATCGAGCCGGCGCACGCCAGGAGCACGTGGTCGGCGATGGCGGGGAACGGGCGCTCGGCGTCCCGCTCGGGGTCGAGGCCGCCGGGGCCGTGCTGGCGGTAGAGCGCGGCGCCGTGGTCGATGAGGTGCAGGCGGTCGTGCCAGAGCAGCAGGTTCGGGTTGCGCGGGGTGCGGTCGACGTTCATGGTCAGCGCGTCGAGCCAGACGATCGCGGCGGCGAGGTCGGGATCGGGCGTCCAGCCGGCAGCCGGGCTGTAGGGCAGCGCGCCCGGGAGGAAGTCGACGCCGAGGTTCGCTCCCGCGCTGGCGTCGATCAGCTCCTGGATCTCGGGGTCGGGCTCGGCGCGCCCGAGCGCCGGGTCGAGCTCGACGACGACGAGCTCGGGGACGGGGAGGCCGAGCGCGCGGGCCAGCTCGCCGACGACGACCTCGGCGACGAGCGCGAGCGGGCCCTGGCCGGCGCCGCGGAACTTGACGACGTAGAGGCCGTCGTCGTCGGCCTCGACCAGGCCGGGCAGCGAGCCGCCCTCCCGCAGCGGGGTGACGTAGCGCGTCGCAGTGACGGTGCGCAGGGCGGTCGCGAGCACGCCGGGACGCTAACGCGGGCGGTCCCGCTCCGCCCGCGTCGGCGTCAGCCGCCGAGCCCGGTGAGCCGCTGGTTGAGCGGCACGTTCGACGCGCGTGTGGCGCCGGGGATGAACTGGGCCCGGGGCGGCTGCCCGGTGATGCGTCGCTTCGATGGCCGGTTCAACGGCTCCCGCCGCAGCCAGGACAGGTGGCCGTGCTGAGCGACAGTGGATCGAGGACGCGCGCGTTGAACGCGCGTCCGCACGAGGAACAGGCGAGCATGTGGCAGAACGTACAACCTCGGGCCGCTCGGCTCAAGCAATGTCAGGGGCCCGAATGCGGCGGACGCGCCCGGCTCAGCCGCCCAGCTCCGCCCGCAGCGCCGCCACCTCGGCGCGCAGCTCGGCCACCGCCTGCTCCAGGGCGGCCAGCCGGCGGTCGTCGACGTGGTGCTCGACGGTCTCCGCTCGTGCCTCGTCGACCGGCGGCGCGGGGACTGCGGCGGGGGGCGAGGGTGCGTGGATCGGCGCGGCCGGCTCCGGCGCGCCGGTCTCCCCCAGCCGCTGGGCGTAGCGCTCCTCCTTCTGACCCGGCCGGCGCGGCAGCCGCTCGGCCATGCCGCGGTCGATCAGCCGCTCGAGCGTCTCCTCGATCGCGGGGATCCCGGCGAACGCGTGCAGCCGCGCGGCGCGCTGGTTGAGCTCGCCCGGCGTCTGCGGCCCGCGCAGCAACAGCACGCCCAGCAGCGCCAGCTCGGCGTCGTCGAGCCCGACCTCCTCCTTGAGCAGGTGGCGGAACTTCGCCGCCCGGCTGCCCTGCCCGCTGGTCAGCCGCGTCCACCGCCGCCGGTACAGCCGGTTGAGCGCGTCGCGGATCGTCGCCTCGTCGTAGTCGACCACGGGGTCGCGGTTCGTCGACTGGTTGCACGCCAGGCGCAGGGCGTTGAGGCTGAGCGGGTACGCGTCCGGGGTCGTGCGCTGCTTCTCGATCAGGCAGCCGAGGATGCGCAGCTCGACGGCATCCGGTTCCATGGGCCGGGCAGGCTACCGCGCGGGCGCAGGCGGTAGACGCGGCCGCGCGCGTCCACGTCGAAGCGCTCGGCCGCGCGCTCGAAGAACTCCGCCGCCGCGGCGCGCCCGGGATCGGCGATCCACGCCTGGCCGCGCGCGCCCACCAGCCGGGGCAGGAGGTCGAGCAGCAGCGGCACGTTGCGCCGCTCGTAGAGCAGGTCCGAGCCGAGCACCAGGTCCCACGGCGACTCGGCCACCAGCGCCGACGGCTGCGCCCACGAGATCACCATGGTCTCGAGCGCCACCCCGTTGCGGGCGGCGTTGCGGGCGGCGTACCCGACCGCGTCGGGCGACCAGTCGGTGGCCGTCACCCGCCCGCCGGCCAGCGCCGCCGCGATGGCCGGCAACCCCAGCCCACACCCCAGCTCCACCACCCGCGCGCCGCGCAGCGCGCGCGTGCCGACCGCCCGGGCCAGCTCCACCGCGCTCGGCCACAGCTCGGCCCAGTACGGCAGGAACTCGTCGTGCGCGAAGGCCTCCTCGTCGAGCAGCGCCTCGCTGTCGCGGGGGCGCACGATGACGATCTCGCGCCCGTCGAGCCCGACCACCTCCTCGACCTCGCTCATGCCGCCCGGCGCCGGCGCGCGAGGTGGCCGACGATCTCGGCCGCGGTCGCCGGCGCGAGCTCCGCGAACGACGTCCGCCGGCCGTGGTGGTCGCGCACGCGCAGGGTCGCGGTCCGCCGCCGCGGCCACGACAGCCGGTGATCGGCGTCGGCGATCGCGTCGAAGCGCAACGAGCGGACGCGGTCGGTGATCGCGTCCTCGCGCAGCCACAGCAGCCGGCGGTCGGTCACCGCCAGGCGGGCCTGCGGGCTGGCCCACGTCGAGGTCGGCGCCACGAGCAGCACCTGCTCGCCGTCGTGCAGGGCGCGGCCCAGCTCGGCCCCCAGCGCCCGCCGCAGCCGCGGCTCGACCCAGGACGCGACCGCCGGGCGGGCCTTGCGCGCCGGCGCCGGGGCGGCCGGACCCCGCGCGTCCCGCTCGGCGATCGCCGCCCGCGCCGCGTCGTAGGCGGCGTTGATCTGGGCCATCCGCCACGTCGCCTCGGCGGTGACCTGGCGGTCGGGGTGCCACTCCTTCGCCAGCCGCCGGTAGGCGGCCGCCAGCTCGTCGGGCGTGGCGTCCGGCGCGACGCCGAGGAGGGCGAACGGGTCCACGCCCACCATTGTGGCGCGCGCAGGAGCCGCTCGGCTCAGCCCGCTCGGCCCGCCATGCCGTCGACGAACGTGGTGACGACGAGGCGGGCCGCGTCCCGTTCGCGCACGTCGCCGTCGACGAGCGCCGCGGTGACGGCCTGCAGCAGCGCGCCGAGCGCGGTGGCGGCCCACCGCGCGGACACGTCGGCCCGGAAGTCGCCGCCCGCCTGTCCGCGCTCGACGATCGCGATCAGCGGCGCCCCGACCTCCTCGGCGGCCTGGCGCAGGTCGCTGTCGTCGCGTGGGATCTGGCGGACGAGCCGGTAGCGGTCGGCGACCTTGAGGATCGCGTGCACCGCGCGGTCGAGCGCCGCCAGCGGCGTGCCGTCGTCGGGCCGGCTGCCGATCACCGCGTCGCGCGCGTCCGCCAGCGCCTGCTCGAGGATGGCGCGCACGAGGTGCTCGCGGCTGGCGAAATGGCGATAGACCGTCGCTCGCCCCACCCCGGCGGCCGCGGCGACCCGCTCCATGCTCGCGTCCGGCTCGGCCGCCAGCAGGACGATGGCGGCATCGACGATCGCGCGCATGTTGCGCTCCGCGTCCGCCCGGAGGTGCCCGGTGGGCGACATCGTGGCGACACTACCCCGCACGCGTCGGTGCGTGCACATTTCGCGCGCCACTACCCTGCGCCGGCGCTCATGCCCGTGCGCACCGATCTTCGCAACGTCGCCATCGTCGCCCACGTCGACCACGGCAAGACCACGCTGGTGGACGCCATGCTCTGGCAGTCGGGCGCGTTCCGCGCCGGCCAGGACGTCGACGAGCGGGTCATGGACTCGATGGACCTCGAGCGCGAGAAGGGCATCACGATCCTCGCGAAGAACACGGCCGTCCACCACGACGGCGTCAAGCTCAACATCGTCGACACGCCCGGCCACGCGGACTTCGGCGGCGAGGTCGAGCGCGGGCTGTTCATGGTCGACGGCGTGCTGCTGCTCGTCGACGCCAGCGAGGGGCCGCTGCCGCAGACGCGCTTCGTGCTGCGCAAGGCGCTCGAGGCACGGCTGCCGGTCGTGCTCGTCGTCAACAAGATCGACCGGGCGGACGCGCGGATCGCCGAGGTCGTCAGCGAGGTCGAGGAGCTGTTCCTCGACCTCGACGCCGACGAGCACCAGATCGACTTCCCGGTCGTCTACTGCAACGCAAAGGCCGGCCAAGCCTCGCTGGACGCGGACACGCCCGGCACCGACCTGCGCCCGCTGCTGGACCTGCTCGTGCAGACGATCCCCGCGCCGGTCTACGACGAGGGCCACCCGCTGCAGGCCCAGGTGACGAACCTCGACGCCTCGCCGTACGTCGGGCGCCTGGCGATCTGCCGCGTGCACCAGGGCACGCTACGCCGCGGCGCCACCGTCGCGTGGTGCCGGGCGGACGGGACGATCACGTCGGGCAAGGTGGCCGAGCTGTACCTGACCGAGGCGCTGGACCGCGTCTCGGCCGAGGCGGCCGGACCCGGCGACATCGCCGCGGTGGCCGGCTTCGAGGACATCACGATCGGCGAGACGCTGGCCGACCCCGACGACCCCCGGCCGCTGCCGGTCATCACCGTCGACGAGCCGTCGCTGGCGGTGACGATCGGCATCAACACGTCGCCGCTGGCCGGCCGCGACGGCGACAAGCTCACCGCCCGGCTGCTGCGCAACCGGCTCGACGCCGAGCTCGTCGGCAACGTCGCGCTGCGGGTGCGCGACGTGGGCGACCGGGCGGGTAGCGGCGGGGTCTGGGAGGTGCAGGGCCGCGGCGAGCTGCAGCTCGCGGTGCTGGTCGAGATGCTGCGCCGCGAGGGCTTCGAGCTGACGGTCGGCCAGCCGCAGGTGCTCGTGCGCGAGATCGACGGCCGCCGCCACGAGCCGGTCGAGCGGATGACGATCGACGTGCCCGACGACTACGTGGGCGTGGTGACGCAGCTGCTGGCCCTGCGCAAGGGCCGCATGGAGCAGATGGTCAACCACGGCACCGGCTGGGTGCGCATGGACTACCTCGTGCCGGCGCGCGGGCTGATCGGCTTCCGGACCGAGTTCCTCACCGAGACGCGCGGGACCGGCATCCTGCACCACGTCTTCGACCGCTGGGAGCCGTGGTTCGGCGAGCTGCGCACGCGCCCGACCGGCTCGCTCGTCGCCGACCGCCCCGGCGCGGTGACCGCCCACGCGTGCTTTCAGATGCAGGAGCGCGGGTCGCTGTTCGTCGAGCCCGGCGACGAGGTCTACGAGGGCATGGTCGTGGGCGAGAACGGCCGCGCCGACGACCTCGACGTCAACGCCGTGCGCGAGAAGAAGCTCACGAACATGCGCTCGTCGACGGCGGACGAGCTCGTGCGGCTCGTGCCCAAGCGCACGCTGTCGCTCGACCAGGCGCTCGAGTTCCTGCGCGAGGACGAGTGCGTCGAGGTGACCCCGCACAGCGTGCGGCTGCGCAAGGTGCTGCTCGACGCGGTCGCGCGCCAGAAGGCGGCGCGCCAGCAGGCCCGGTCCTGAAGCGGGTGAAATCCGCTTAGACTGGCGCACGTGCCTCGTCTTCGCCGCCTGATCCTCCCCGCCGCCGCCGTCCTGCTCGCCTGCCTCCCGGCCGCCGCGCACGCCCAGGCCCAGGCGGGCGGCGGAGCGCCGACGAACTGCCCGTCGTTCCAGGTCCTGCACGACGACCGGATCGGCAACCTCCAGCTCGCGGCCGGGGCCTACGCGATCACGGTGAGCACCGCGTCGACGCTGACCTGCGCCCAGGCGAGCGACTTCTTCCGCCAGTTCCTCGAGGACTTCGACGGCCGGCTGAGCGGTGGATGGCAGGTCACGATCTCGACCAAGACATTCAGCCGCAGCAGCCCGCGCCAGTCGTTCTCGGTCGCGCGGACCGGGTCGCAGCCGTCCACCGGCGGCTCGCCGGTGCAGCCCGACATCGGCGGCGGCACGTGCCCCGCGACGTTCCAGATGCTGCACGACGACCACGTCGGCGACTTCGCGATCCCGGCGGGCGACTACCGGCTCAACCTGATCGCGGCCGGGCGGATGACGTGCGACGAAGCGGCCACGGCGCTGGCGTCCTTCCTGCAGGCCTACAACGGCCGGCTGTCGCGGCAGTGGTTCGTCGACCCCGAGACGGGCACGTTCCTCAAGGGCTCGGTCAACGTCGGGTTCTGGATCGAGCCGATGACCGGCACGCCGTTTCGCACGGTGCTCAAGCTGCCAGGCGACGGCACGCCGTGCCCGGGCACGTTCCAGGTGCTGCACGGCGACCGGATCGGCAAGCTCAGCGTCCCGAAGGGCCACTACCTCTTCGTGCCGCTCGCGCAGTCAGACCTCAGCTGCAAGGACGTCGTGGCGCTGCTGCGCCGGTTCCTGGCCGCCGCGGGCGACGAGCTGCCGGGCCGCTGGGTCGTCTCGACGAAGACCGGCACGTTCACCAACGGCCGCGGCAGCAAGGTCGGCTTCCGGATCAAGCCGGCGAGCTGACGCGGCGACCCGCCCGGCGCCGCGGGCGAGCGCTCGCGCCGGCCCGGTCAGGCCGGCGTGAGCGGGGCGGCGCCGTCACCGCCGGGCGACTGCTGCGGCCCATCGAGACGAGCTCGTCGACCAGCGCGAGCAGCTCGGCGTGCGCCGCGTCGTCGGCGCGTCCCAGCGCGCGGACGGCGAGGACGCCCGGCGCGTCCTTGCCGAGGTGCGCAGCCAGCGCCAGCGGGCGGCGGCGACGGCCGCGGAAGCGCGAGCGGCGGCGGTGCGCCTCGGCGAACGCGACGCAGCGGGCGGCGCGGGCCCGCTCGAGCTCCTCGCCGGCGGCCGTGCCGACCACGGTGGACGCGACCGCGTAGAGATCCTGGCGGCGTGCGTGGTCGACCGTGTCGTTGTAGGCGCGCAGCAGGCCGCCGATCACCGGATCGGCGCAGGCCGGCCGGTCGGTGAACGGCTCGCCCGCGAGCATCGACGCGAGCTCCATGACACAGACGCCTTGAGCCGGAGAGCTGTGCTTTCCACGGCCGAGGCGGACGGTCTGGTGGGAGGGTGCGGGAGCCATGTACGACCTCCTTCGGGCGAGGCTGGCGGCATCCGGTGGCTCAGGGCCCTTCATACCCCGCAGGACCGCGAGCTAGTGGTTCGTCGCGTAATCAACGACCCGCATTTCGGGTCGATGGCTGCGGGACTGGCCACTAGCGTCCCTGCGCAGACATGGCCGATGATCCCATACTCGACGCCGCCCACGCGCAGGTCATGGCGGTCGGGGTCAAGCGCACCACGCTGACCGACATCGCCGCGCGGGCCGGGGTGAGCCGCATGACCGTCTATCGGCGCTACCCCGACGTGCGCACCGTGCTGCAGTCGCTGATGACGCGCGAGTTCGCGGCGCTGATCGCCCAGGCGGCCGCCGCGGCCAGCGCCGTCCCCGGCGGCCGCGAGCGCGTCGTGCGCACCGCGGTCCACGGGGCCGAGCTGCTCGCCGCCCACCCCCTGTTCCTGCGCCTGCTCGACGTCGACCCCGAGCTGCTGCTGCCCTACGTCACCGAGCGCGTGGGCGCGTTCCAGAAGCTCGTGATCGACGACCTCGCGGCGCGGCTGGGCGCGGCGATGGACGAGGGCAGCGTGCGCCGTGGCGACCCCCGGCGCATGGCCTCGGCCATCGAGCTCGCCCTGCGCGGCTACGTCCTCTCGGCGCACGCCGATGCGGCCGAGGACGCGCGCGTGCACCGCGAGGACCTGCGCGTGATGATCGACGCCTTCCTGCGGCCGTAGCCGCTGGCGCTCGACCGCCCCGCCTGTTACATTCAGGCGTGAGATGTCACAGCGTCTCGCAGCCCTCACCGCCGCCCGGCGCGCCCGCGATCTCGACGAGCTGGCCGCCGGCGCCCGTGTCGACGTGCTCGTCGTCGGCGGCGGCATCACCGGGGCGGGCGTCGCGCTGGACGCCGCGAGCCGCGGGCTGAGCGTCGCGCTCGTCGAGCGCGGCGACCTGGCCCAGGGCACGAGCCGCTGGAGCTCCAAGCTCGCGCACGGCGGCCTGCGCTACCTCGCGCAGGGCCACCCGGGCGTGGCCTGGGAGTCGGCGCAGGAGCGCGCCGTGCTGCTGCGCGCCGCGCCGCATCTCATCGCGCCGCTGCCGATGCTCACGCCGCTGACGCCGGGCCTGCCCGGCCCCGTGGCCGCGGGCACGATGTCCGTCCTGCGCGCCGGCGACGCCATGCGCCGCCTGGCCGGCACCAGCCGCCGGCGCCTGCCCAACGCCCGCCGCATCGACGCGCCCGAGGCGCGCCGCCTCGTGCCCGAGCTGGCCGCCGCCGGCCTGCGCGGCGCGCTCATGAGCTGGGACGGCCAGCTGACCGACGACGCCGCGCTCGTCGTCGCCGTGGCGCGCACCGCCGCCGCCCACGGCGCGCGCATCGTCACCTACGCCGCCGCGCTCGCGCTCGACGGGGACGGCGCCACCGTCCGCGACGAGCGCACCGGCCAGCAGCTGCGCATCCGCGCCCGTCACGTCGTCAACGCCGCCGGCGTCTGGGCGGGCGAGCTGGCCGGCGGCATCCACCTGCGCCCCAGCCGCGGCTCGCACCTGATCGTCGCGGCCGCCCGCCTCGGGTACCCGCGCGCCGCCTTCAGCGTCGCGCTCGAGGGCTCGCGCTCGCGCTTCGTCTTCGCCCTCCCCCGGCCCGACGACACGGTGCTGATCGGCCTCACCGACGTCCCCGTGCTCGATCCCCCCGGAAGCGGCGACCCGCAGGTCACCGACGAGGAGGAGCGCGGCCTGCTGCGCACGCTGTCGAGCGCCCTCGAGCTGCCGCTCACGCCCGGCGACGTGATCGGCCGCTTCGCCGGCCTGCGCCCGCTCGTGCACCGCGGTGATGGCGAGACGGCCGACCTCTCGCGCCGACACGCCCTGATCGAGGACCCCGACACGCGCGTGCTCACGATCGTGGGCGGCAAGCTCACGACGTACCGGCGGATGGCCCAGGACGCCGTCGACGCGATCGCCGCGCGGCCGGGCGTGAGCGCCGGGCCGTGCCGCACCCCGGCTGGCGCTGGTCGGCGCGCTCGCGCCCGATGCGACGCCGCGAGGCGTGCCGACCCGGCTCGTACGCCGCTACGGCGCCGAGGCGGGCGACGTCGTCGCCCTCGGTGCGCGGCGCCCCGAGCTGCGCAAGCCGCTCGCCGACGGCCTCGACGTCACCGGCGCCGAGCTGGTCTTCGCCCTGCGCCGCGAGCTGGCGATCACCGTCGACGACCTGCTCGATCGCCGCACGCGGCTCGGCCTGGTCCCCGCTCGCCGCGCCGCCGCGCTGGCGGCGGCGCGCGAGCTGGTGGAGGCCGTGCCGGTGGCCGGCGGAGCGGCGGCGTGACCCCCGACCCGCTCGCGCCCCGCCTGCGCTGGTTTGGATGGGGCCCGCCCACCCCGGCCGACGCGCCCGAGCCCGACCTCCCGCCCGACGCCGACCCGCTGCTGCTCGAGCTCGGCGCGGTCGGCATCCACCGCCCGCCCGTCGCGCTCGAGGACGTCCGCCTGCCGCCGTCCACCCTCGACCCGGCGCCGTTCGCCGCCATCGTCGGCGCCGATGCGGTCCGCATCGACCGCCTGACCCGCGTCGCCCACGCCGCCGGGCGCAGCTATCTCGATCTCGTGCGCCTGCGCGCCGGCGATGGCGCCGGGGCGCCCGACGCCGTCGTCTACCCCGGCTCCCCCGCCCAGGTCGCCGCCGTCATCGCCGCCGCGGCCGCCCACGACGTCGCCGTCGTGCCCTTCGGCGGCGGCACCAGCGTCGTCGGCGGCGTGAACCCGCAGCGTGCGGGACACGTTGCCGCGATCACGCTCGACCTCGCTCGCCTGGACCGCCTGGTCGCGGTCGACCCGATCTCGCTGACCGCGACCGTGCAGGCCGGCATGACCGGACCCGCGCTCGAGGCCGCCCTGGCCGGGCACGGCCTGACGCTCGGCCACCACCCGCAGTCCTTCGAGTTCAGCACCGTCGGCGGCTGGGCCGCCACCCGCTCGGCGGGCCAGGCGTCCACCGGCTACGGCGCCATCGCCGAGCTCGTCGCCGGCCTGCGCTGCGCCACCCCGGCCGGCGAGCTCGACTGCCGGGCGCTGCCGGCCACCGCCGCCGGGCCCGACCTGCGCCAGCTCATCGTCGGCTCCGAGGGCGCGCTCGGCGTCATCACCGAGCTCACGCTCCGGGTGCGCCCGCAGCCGGCCCACCGCCGCTACGAGGCGTGGACGTTCCCGTCCTTCGCCGCCGGGACCGACGCGCTGCGCGCGCTCGCGCAGGCGCACGCCGCACCGGACGTGGCTCGTCTGTCCGACGAGCAGGAGGTGCGGATGAACCGCCTCGTCGCCGCCCACGCCGCGGCGGCCCCCGAGGATCGCGTCGCGGCCATCCTCGGCTGGGAGGGCGACGCCGGCGAGGTCGCCGAGCGCGGCCGCCGCAGCGCCGCCATCGCCCGCGCGCACGGCGGCGAGCCCGGCCCCGCCGACGGCGGCGAGCAGTGGCGGGCCGGCCGCTACGCGGCGCCCTACCTGCGCGATCTGCTGCTCACCCGCGGCGTGCTGGCCGAGACGCTCGAGACGGCGGGCGAGTGGTCGCGCCTCGCCCCGCTGCGCGCCGCGGTGACCGGCGCGCTGGAGCGCACGCTGGGCGAGCGCGGCACGCCGCCGCTGGTGCTCTGCCACATCTCTCACCTCTACGCGGACGGCGCCTCGCTGTACTTCACCGTGCTCGCCGCCCAGCAGCAGGGCGCCGAGGCCGAGCAGTGGCAGGCGGCCAAGGCGGCGGCCACCGAGGCGATGCTCGGCGCCGGCGGCACGATCTCCCACCACCACGCCGTCGGACGCGACCATGCCCCCTGGCTGGCCGGCGAGATCGGCGCGACCGGCCTTGCCGCGCTGCGGGCGGCCAAGGCGCGGCTCGACCCACAGGCCATCATGAACCCGGGGGTGCTCGGGCTGTAGCCCGCGACCCCTCGCGCCGGTGCCCATGGGAGACGGCGTGTCCCACGCGTAGACTCCCCGGCCCGACGTCCCCGCGCCATGCCTGCCGACAGCCCGAACGCCGCGCTCACCGGGGCGCCCGCCGCGCTTCTCGAGCAATGGTTCGAGCATGCGCCGATCGGGCTCGCGCTCGTCGACCGACGCGGGCAGCTGACGCACGCCAACGCCGCGGTGCGGGCGGTCGCCGGACGCGACGCCGCGGCCCTGCTCGCCGAGCCCGCCGTCGCCGCCGCGCTGCGGGCCGTGCGCGCCGGCGCCCGACCCGACCCGGTCGCACTGCACTGCCCCGGCGATCCCGCGAGAGCTCCAGGGGTGCCGACGGACGCCCGAGCGCGCGAAGGTGCAGTACTGAAGCCTGCGTCCGAAGGCGGGCCCCCGTGGGGTATCCTCGTCTCGCTGCTGGAGCTGCCCGACGCGGTCGCGATGACCGTCCAGCGCATCCCCGACGACCGCCTGACCGGCGAGACGCTGCGCCTGGCGCTCGAGGGGACCGGCACCGGCAGCTGGGTGTGGGACGTCGAGACGGACGCGATCTCGTGGTCGGCCAACCTCGGCCCGCTGCACGGCCTGCCGCGCGGCGACGGGCCGCGGACGCACGCCGCCTTCTTGGAGAGCGTGCACCCCGACGACCGCGAGCGGGTCGCCGGCCAGGTCCGGGCCGCGCTGCAGGGCGCCGACGACTACGACGTCGACTACCGCAGCGCGGACGGCGCGCAAGCGCGCTGGCTGCACACGCGCGCGCACGTCGTCCGCGACGTCACGGACGGTCCGGCCCGGGCCGTCGTCGGGCTGACGACGGACATCACCGCGCGCCACCGCCGCGAGGCCGCCGCCGAGGTGCTCGCCGACGCGGGGCTGGCGCTGGCCGTCATGCGCACCCCCGAGGACACGCTGCAGCGGATCGCCGACCTCGTCGTCCCGCGCCTGGCCGACTGGTGCGTCGCGCACCTGCTCGACGAGGACGACCGCCCGACCCGCATCGCCGTGGCCCACGTCGACCCCGACCGGGTCGCCTGGGCGACCTCGCTGTCGCAGCGCGCCGCCGGCCCGTCCCGCGGCGTGGCGGAGGTCCTGCGCACGGGACGCGCGGTGCTCTACCGCGAGATCGACGACGCGCGGCTGGCCGAGACGGCGGGCGGCGACGAGACCCGTCTGGACCTCCTGCGCGCGCTCGACCCGCGCTCGGCGATGATGGTGCCGATCTGCGCGCACGACCGCACGCTCGGGGCGCTGACGTTCGCGGCGGCCGAGTCCGACCGCCGCTACGACGAGGCCGACCTCGCACTGGCCGAGGAGCTGGGCCGGCGGGCGGGGCTGGCCGTCGAGAACGCCACGCTGCAGCGCGCGCAGGAGGAGGCCAACCGGCGGCTGCGCGACGTCCAGGCGGTGACCGACATCGCATTGACCCACCTCGAGCTCCAGGCCATGCTCGACGAGCTGATGCATCGCCTCGCCGCGCTGCTGGACTCCGACGTCGCCAAGGTGCTGCTGTTCGACGACCGCCGTCAGAGCCTGCGCGTCCGCGCCGCGACCGGGCTGGACCGCGACGTCGCCACCGCCCTCGAGGTGCCGGCCGGCCAGGGCGTGGCCGGGCGGCTGGCGGTGGCCGGACGGCCGCTGATCCTGTCGGACCTCGGCCACGAGGACGTCGTCCTCGACGACCTGCGCGAGCCCGGCCGCGCGCTGGCCGGCGTCCCGCTGCGCGTCGCCGGCGAGACGATCGGCGTGCTGATCGTCTCCAGCCGCGAGCGCCCGTACAACCAGGCCGACCTTCACCTGCTCGAGCTGGTCGCCGACCGCGCCGGCCTCGCGATCCGCCAGGCCGAGCTCTACGACGCCGCGCGCGCCGCGGCGCTGTCGCTGCAGCGCAGCCTGCTGCCCGACGTGCCCCCGCTCACGGCCGGCCTGCAGATCGCCGCCCGCTACCTGCCCGGCCAGGACGGCGACGAGGTCGGCGGCGACTGGTACGACGTGTTCGCCCTGCCCGACGGCCGCGTGGCGATCGCCGTCGGCGACATCGTCGGCCGCGGGCTGCACGCCGCCGCGCGCATGGGGCGCGTCAGCACCGCGCTGCGCGCCTACGCCTACGACTCCGCCTCCCCCGCCGATGCCGTCCTGCGGCTGGACCGGCTCGTCACCGCCGAGGACATCGTCGCGTTCGCGACGCTCCTGCTGATCTTCCTCGACCCCCAGACCGGCGCCGGGCGCGCGTGCAGCGCCGGGCACCCGCCGCCGCTGCTGCTCGGCGCCGACGGCGCCGGGGTCGTCGCCATCGCCGTCGGTCCGCCGCTCGGCGTCGGCAGCGTGTCGCGCCGGGAGAGCGCGCTGACCGTGCCCGACGGCGCGACGCTGCTGGCCTACACCGACGGTCTCGTCGAGCGCCGCAGCGTCGCGCTCGACGCCGGCATCGAGCGGGTCCGCGCGGCGGCCGCCACCGGTCCGCCCGAGGAGAGCGCCGAGCAGGTCGTCGAGCGGATCGTCGCGACGGTGATCGGGTCGAGCGCCACCGACGACGACATCGCGCTGGTGGCCGTCCGCCGCCTGGGACGCGGCCTGCAGCGGACCTTCCCAGCCGAGCCGCCCGCGGTCGCCGCGGCCCGCCACGAGCTCACCTCCTTCGCGCATGCCCACGGCTTCGCCGAGGAGCTGGTCGGCGACCTGGCGCTCGCCGTCAGCGAGGCGTGCACGAACGTCGTCGTGCACGCCTACCGCGACCACCCCGGTCCCGGTCCCATGCACATCTCGGCGCGGCTCGACGGCGGCACGATCGAGGTGACGGTGGCCGACGAGGGCGGCGGCGTGCGCCCGCGCGGCGACAGTCCCGGCGTCGGCCTCGGGCTGCAGATCATGTCGCGGACGGCGGAGTCGTGCGAGGTGCGCGATGCGCCGGGCGGCGGGGCCCGCCTGGTGCTGCGCTTCGTGGGCCGAGCCGACCGCGTCGCGGAGACCCGGCCCCGATGAGCTCCGGCGGACACGACCACGGCCACAGCCACGGCGTCAGCGCCAACGCCGACACCGGCAAGCTGGCGCTCGCGCTGGCCCTGATCGTCGGCTTCATGCTCGTCGAGGTCGTCGTCGGCATCGTCGCCTCCTCGCTGGCGCTGCTGTCGGACGCCGCCCACATGCTGACCGACGCCGGCGCCATCGCCCTGTCGCTCGTCGCCCTGCGGCTGGCCCGCCGGCCCGCCCGCGGCGTCATGACGTTCGGCCTCAAGCGCGTCGAGATCCTCAGCGCGCAGGCCAACGGCCTGACCCTGCTCATCCTCGCGGCCGTGATCCTCTTCGAGGCGGTGCGCCGGCTCGTCTCGCCGCCCGACGTCGAGGGCGGGCTCGTGCTCGTCGTCGCCCTGGCCGGGATCGTGGTCAACGTCGCCGCCACGATGGTGCTCGCCCGCGCCAACCGCCAGAGCCTGAACGTCGAGGGGGCGTTCCAGCACGTCCTCACCGACCTCTACGCGTTCATCGGCACCGCGATCGCCGGCGCGATCATCCTCATCACGGGCTTCGTCCGCGCCGACCCACTGGCCTCGATCCTCGTCGCCGCCCTGATGCTGCGCTCGGCCTACAAGCTGCTGCGCGCGTCCGGGCGCGTGTTCCTCGAGGCCGCGCCGGAGGGCCTGCACCCCGACGAGGTCGGCCGCGCGATGGTCGGCGTGCCCGGGGTCGTCGAGGTCCACGACCTGCACATCTGGGAGGTCACGTCCGGGTTCCCGGCGCTCGCGGCGCACGTCGTCGTGGGCGCGGACGCCGACTGCCACGCCAAGCGTCGCGAGCTCGAATCGCTGCTGCACGCGCGCTTCGGCATCGATCACACCACGCTCCAGGTCGACCACGAGGGCGGCGAGCTGCTGAGCCTCGAGGTCGCCGACGGCCTCGGCCGCGCCGGGCCGCAAGCCTGACCGCCGGTGTTCGGCGGCGTTCAAACGGGGTAGGTCAACCAAAGATGAGTGCGACCCATTCCTCGGCGGCCCGCACCCCGGCCAGCCGGACTCCGACCCGTTTCTCCGTCCGCCGGCTCGGTGAGCGCCTGGCCGTGGTCAGCGCCGGCGAGTGGCTCGACGAGGACCGCGCCCGCGCGTTCGCGCGCTGCGTGCTGCGCGCCACCGAGGACGGCGCCCGCGAGCTGGTGCTCGACCTCACCGGCGTCCGCCACCACGCGTGGCCGTCCATCTACGCCCTCTGCGAGCTGGAGGCGCGGCTGTCCGAGGCGTGCTGCGAGCCGGTGTCGACCGCGGCCGGCCCGCTGCTCACCCAGGACCTGCGCGCCGTCGGCCTCGACCAGACGTGGGAGATCGCCCCGACCGTCGACGAGGCGCTGGGCGAGCTGCTCGCCCGGCCCTGCTGAGCATCACGGCCGCGGCGCCGCCTCGGCGCCGACGACGCCGAGCTCGGCCACGAGCGTCAGGAACGCCCGCGCGTACGGCGGCGAAGTCCGCGGGCACGTCGGGTGGTTACCCGCGCCCACCTTGGGTACACCGTCGCCCATCGAGGGCCCAACCGGAACGCTCCGCGTCGCCGCCGCCGGTGACATCCACGTGCGCGAGGCGCAGCACGACCACGTCTGCGCCGCGTTCGCCGCCCTGCGCGGCGAGGCCGACCTGGTCCTGCTCGCCGGCGACCTCACCACCCACGGCGAGCCCGAGCAGGCCGCGGTGCTGGCCGACGCCTGCCGCGATCTCGACCTGCCGATCTACGCGGTTCTCGGCAACCACGACTGGCACGCCGACCGCGTCGGCGAGCTGCGCCCCATCCTCGAGGACGCCGGCATCAGGCTGCTCGAGCGCGATTGGGCGATCGCCGAGGTCGGCGGCGTCGAGGTCGGCATCGTCGGTACGAAGGGCTTCGTGGGCGGCTTTCCCGGCTCGCATCTGCCGGACTTCGGCGAGCCGCTGCTGCGCCGGGTCTACGCGGAGACGAGCGCGGAGGTCGAGGCGCTCGACGCCGGCTTGCGGGCCGTCGCGCACTGCCCGCTGCGGTTCGTCGTCCTGCACTACGCGCCGGTCGGCGCCACCCTGGCCGGCGAGCCCGAGGGCATCTGGACGTTCCTGGGCACCGACCGGCTGGCCGCGCCGATCGCCCAGCACGAGCCGACGCTGGTCGTCCACGGGCACGCGCACGCGGGCACGTTCGAGGGCGTCATCGGCTCGATCCCCGTCTACAACGTGTCGGTGCCGGTGATCGGCCGCGACTTCTGGACGTTCGAGGTATCCCACCCCGTGCGCCCCGCCTCGGCCGTGCACTGACATGCTTGGCGCATGGCCGCCGACCATGCCCTGCTGCGCGTGCGCGTCCAGCCGCGGGCCAAGCGCTCGGAGGTCGCCGGCCAGCGCGACGGCGCCGTCGTCATCCGCGTGGCCGCGCCGCCGGTGGACGGCAAGGCCAACGCGGCGCTGTGCCGGTTCGTCGCCGACGTGGTGGGCGTCCCGCGGCGCGCGGTGAGCGTCGCCCGCGGCGAGAGCGGGCGCGACAAGCTCCTGCGGGTCGAGGGGTGCGACGCCGACGCGGTCCGGCGCGCGCTGCTGGGGGCGTGAACCGCGTTTCGCGCGAAGGCGCTCGGGTAGCGACTGGCGTATGCGCGCCAACGACCTCGACCCCAGCCGTCTGCGGCGGCTGGCCGGACTGAAGGCGCCCCCGGGCGCCGCGGTCCTGAGCCTGTATGTCGACCTCGACCCGATGACGTTCGCCACCCCGCCCGCGCGCCGCTCCCAGGTCAGCTCGCTCACCGACGACCTGGGCCGTCACCTGCGCGAGACCGACCTCGACCACGAGGCACGCGTCGCCGCGCGGCGGGACCTCGAGCGGGCCCGCGACGCCCTCAACGGGACGGTGGTCGACGCGGACGGCGCGCAGGGCCTGGCCCTGTTCGTCTGTGGCCCCACCGGCCTCTTCGAGCTGCTGCGCCTGCCCCGTCCGGTCGACATGCGCGCGGTGGTCGACGACTCGCCGTGGATCGAGCCGCTCGTCCGGCTCGGCCGCACGCAGGCGCTGGCGGTCGCGCTCGTCGACCGCCGCACGCTGCGCCTGCTCTACGGCGGTCGCGAGAGCCTCGAGGAGCTCGCCGGCGAGGTCGGCCAGCGGCGCCGCGCGCCGCAGGACAGCGGCGTCGAGCCACCGTCGCACAACCGCCCGACCGACAACGAGACGCTCGAGCACTTCAAGCGGGTCGGGCAGGTGCTGCTCGGGCTGCGGAAGCGACGGGGCTTCGACTGCCTGCTCATCGCGGCGCCCGAGGAGCTGCGCGGCGAGATCTGCGACCAGCTTCACCCCTACGTGCGCGAGCGCCTGTCGGGCTGGCTGGACGTGGCGGTCGACGACGCGTCGATCGGCGCCGTGGCGCGCGCGGCGTCCGCCGTCCTCGACGCCCAGCGCACCAAGCGCGAGGACGAGACGCTCGACCGGCTGCGCGAGCGTCTGGGGCGCGGCGAGCGGGCGGCCGGCGGTCTGCCCGCGGTGCTCGCGGCGCTCAACGAGCGCCGGGTGGAGACGCTGCTCTACGACTCGGGGCTGCGGGCGGCGGGGCGCGTCTGCCCGGCGTGCGGGTTCCTCAGCGTGGATGCGGCGACCTGCCCGGTCGACGGCAGCGCCACCGAGCCGCGCGACGATCTCGCCGAGAACGCGGCGGAGACCGCCGTCCTGCAGGCGGCCGACGTGCTGGTGCTCGTCGACCGGCCCGACCTCGGCCCGCACGGCGGGATCGCCGCGGTCCTGCGCTTCTGACCGAAAGGCCCGTCAGCCGGCCACGAGCGGGACGAAGCGCACGCCCTCGCGCCGGCGGCGGGTGAGCTTGCCGCCGGCGCGGCGCACGAGGACGAGGCGGTCGTCGACGGGGGCGACGAGCCGCCCGCCCTCCGCGAGCTGGCCCTCCAGCGCCGGCGGGACCTGGCCGGACGCCGCGGCGGCGACGTTGATCGCGTCGTAGGGCGCCGCGTCGGGATGGCCGAGCGTGCCGTCGCCGACGACCAGCGTCACGTTGTCGACCCCGGCCCGCTCGAGGTTGCGCGCGGCCAGCCGGGAGAGCTCGGCGTGGCGCTCGATCGACCAGACGTGCCGGGCCAGGCGGGCGAGGATCGCCGCGTGCCAGCCCGAGCCGGTGCCGACGTCGAGGACGCGCTCGTCGCCGCGCAGCTCGAGCAGCTCGCACATGTGCGCGACGACGTAGGGCTGGGAGATCGTCTGGCCGGCGCCGATGGGCAGCGGCTCGTTGGCGTATGCGCGCGCGGCGGCGTCGGGCGCCACGAACAGCCGGCGCGGGACGGCGGCCATCGCGTCGAGCACGGACGGCGCGATGCCCCGGCGGCGCAGCTCGGCGTACAGCTCCTGCTCGGCGCGGTCCATCGCCTGCGAGGGTAGCCCGCCGCCCGGCCGGCGCGCCTCAAGGATCGGCGGCGGTGGACGACAGACGAGGGCACGGTCCATCCAAAGGAGTGCGCGTGCTGAAGTCCCGTCAGTCTCAAGCCGAAATCGACGTGCGCGAGGGTCTGCGCTCTCTGCATGACCACTGCCTGGGCGACCTCGTCGCCGGCCTGCAGGCCATGGAGCGCGGCGACAACACCGTCGTCGTCACGCCGACGACCACCCCGATCGACCCCGGCGGCGCGCGCGGCGACGACGCCGAGCTGGTCGAGCTGTTCAACGGGATGCTCGGCAAGGCGCAGCAGGCGCTGCAGAGCTACAACGCCGTGCGCGAGCGCCAGCGCGCCGCACTCGGCGACCACTCGTGCCTCGACCAGCTCGAGTCGCGCCTGACCAGCCTCAGCGACCACTGCCTCGCGGGTCTGGGCGAGGGCCTGGCGGCGATGACCCGCGGTGACCTGACCGTCGCCGCCGAGCCGGTGACGACGCCGATCGAGGTGCCGTCCGGCCAGGAGCCGGGCGAGCTGGCCGGCGTCTTCAACACGATGCTCACGCAGGCCCAGGGCGGCCTGGAGAGCTACAACGCGATGCGCGCCGAGGTGAGCGGGATGATCCGCGAGATCTCCGGCACCGCGGCGCAGGTCTCGGCCGCGTCCCAGCAGATGTCCGCGACGTCGCAGCAGACGCGGGAGGCGATCGCCGAGATCGCGCGCGCCACGACCGACATCGCGCAGGGTGCCGAGCGCCAGGCCGCCCTCGTGTCGGGCGTCGGAGACACGACCGCCGAGGCCGTCGAGCTGGCCGGTCGCGCCGACCGCATCGCCCACGAGGGCGTCGAGCTGACCCACGAGATCGCCAGCATCGCCGACCAGACGAACCTGCTGGCGCTCAACGCGGCGATCGAGGCGGCCCGGGCCGGCGAGCAGGGTCGCGGCTTCGCCGTGGTGGCCGACGAGGTCCGCAAGCTCGCCGAGTCGGCCGGGCAGACCTCCAAGCAGACCCGGGACGCGTTCACGAACCTGTCCAACAGCGTCTCCGAGGTCGCCGACTACATCAACCGCGTCGCCTCGTCCACGAGCGAGGTCTCGGCGGTGGCCACCGACACCAGCGCGGCCACCGAGCAGGTGTCGGCGTCGGCGCAGCAGTCCAGCGCGTCCACCGACGAGGTCGCGAGCTCCAGCAGCCAGCTGGCCGAGTCGGCCTCCGAGCTGGAGGCGCTCGTCGGCCGGTTCACGGTCTGACCCGGCCGCCACGCGGGGCGGCGTTCGGCGCCGCCCTAGCGGGCGACCACCTTGAACGACCCCCGCATGAACGGGTGCACGCGGCAGAAGTACGTGTAGGTGCCCGGCCTGAGGTTGCGCGGCGTCTTCCACGTCTTGCGGTTGGCGGCCGCGGTCATGACCGGCGGACCGAACCCGAGCTCGCCCGAGTCGAAGTCCACCGGCCCGTCGGCCAGCGGGAAGGCGATGCCGGTCTCGCCGCTACAGGGCGCCTTGCACGCGGTGATCGTGTGGTAGATCGTCGCCCGCGAGTCCTGGTTGACGAACGTCAACCGCCGGCCTTGGCGGACGATCGGCGGGCGGCCCGCCTTGCCGGTCATGTTCAGGTCGCCCTGGGCGTAGATGAAGTCCTCGATGTCCACGCGCCCGCTTCCGCCGCGCACGCCCATGAGCGTGCGCGCGTCGGGCAGGCCGGACGCGCCGCCGCCGTGGTTGTCGTTCTCCGGCAGGTGGCCGTGGTTGAGGATGCCCTGCGTGTTCAGCTGGCCCGAGAACGGGTCGATCCCGGTGGTGTCGCGCTCCGCGTAGGCGAGCGGCATGATCGCCATCGACTCGTACCACGACGCCTGGGAGACGTCGTAGGTGCCGGTGACGTCGAGCACGTCGCCCTGGCGCAGCTGGACCTTCCAGTCCGGCGGCGTGCTCGTCATCGCGACGTCCCACGACACCGCGCCGGCCGGCTCGAAGTAGTGCGCGTCCGAGCGAAACAGGCGCACCCGCTGCCCGTTGCGCGTCAGGTAGAGGTCGGTGTGCAGGCCCCCCGGGTGCAGGTGGCCGGCGGTGGCGACGAGCGTGCCGTCGTTGGGCACCGTCCATTGGTGGGCGAAGCCGATCTTCTTGCGCTCCGCGCCCCGGGCCATGTCCGGGAACGTGTACCTGCCGTGCTGCCCGAGTCGCCGCAGCGCGTCGAACACCGGGTAGAACTTGATCCCCGCCGCGTCCATCCACTGGGTGCGAACCGTCGTCATCCCCTGCGCCGCCGCCTCGGTGTCGGGCAGGAAGTCGATCTCGTAGGTGAGGTAGACCTTGTCGGGGTTCGGCGTCAGGTTGTGGACCATGTAGTTCAGCTGCCAGCGCTGAGCCGGGTCGTAGCGGTAGCCGTAGCCGCGCGGCAGGTAGACGTTCGTCTTCTCCTCGCCCGCGGCCCAGGTCGGCAGCCCGTCGACCAGCCACACCCCGTGGTGGAGGTGGATGACGTCGACGCGCGGCACTTTGCCGTCGAGGTAGGTCAGGTTCGGCCGGAACGCCGTGATGTAGCCCGGGACCTTCGGCTTGAGGTCGTTGGCGTGGATCTCGATGGTGTTCTGACCGGGGGCGACGTCGATCGGGCCGAACTTGTAGGTGAGGTGCTGCAGGCCCGGGTAGTCGACCGGCTGGGCGTAGCGCGCGGCGCCCGCCGACGCCGGCAGCAGCGCCCCGGCCAGCAGGATCAGGGCAGGCAGCAGCAGGCGGCGCGTCATGGCTGCTGCAGTCTGCCGCACGCCATCGTGTCGCGCGACATCAGCGCCTCGTCCAGGGTCGCCGCCATGGTCGCGGCGATCGCCGGCCACGAGTACTGGGCGCGCGCCGCCTCGAGCGCGGCCCGGCCGCGCCGCCGGCGCTCCGGGCCGTCGTTGACCGCCTCGACCATCGCCGTGGCCAGCGCCGCCTCGTCGTCGGGCTCGACGAGCCATCCCGTGCGCCCGTCCTCGACGATCCGCGACGGCCCGAAGCGGTCGACCGCGATCGGCGGGACCGCGCACGCCATCGCCTCGACCAGCACCTGCCCGAACTGCTCGCGCACCGAGGCGAGCACGAGCGCGTCGCTGGCGTGCAGGAGGTCGGGCAGCTCGTCGTGGTCGTGCCAGCCGGCCAGGAAGACGTCGGGCACGCCGAGGCGCCCGATCGTGTCGAAGGGGTGCTCGCCCTCCCACTCCCCGCGTGGCCGCCGACGATGACGAGCGGCGCGCGGGTGGCGAAGCGCGGGCGGGCGCGGGCGTAGGCCGCGATCACGAGCCCGACGCGCTTGACCTCGGTGAAGCGGCCGACGTACAGCAGCGTCGGGCCGCCGGCGAACGCGGCGAGGTCAGCCTCGGCGTAGGCGACGCTGCCCGCGGCGTGACCCGGTCGCCAGCCCCGCGGCTCGGCGACCAGCCGCCGGCGCCAGAGCGCCTGGCGGTCGACGGGCCGCGCGGCGGGCGCGAACGTGCGCGGGTCGTAGCCGTTGGGCATCACGCGGCAGCGCGCCGGGTCGATGCCCAGTGCGGCGACGGCCCGGTCGACCTGGGTCTCGGAGAGCAGGATCAGGCGGCTGGCGGCCTGCGCCCAGGCCCGCATGCGGTCCGCCCACGCCGCGGCGTGCGCCCAGGTCGGGGGTGCGCCCGCGGCGATCTGCTCGAGCATCAGCAGCTCGGTGCCGTGGAGGTGGCCGGCGACCGGCACGTGCGGGGCGACCCGAGCGGCCGCGGCGTTGACCGGGGTGAGGTGCGAGAGGTGCAGCACGTCCGCGCTCGCCGCGCCGGCGGCGGTCAGCGCGTGCGCCCAGGCGTCGACCTGGCGCGCGTACTCGGCGTCGCTCAGCGAGGCGAAGACGCGGTCGGGCGCGTGCGGGCGGTCCTCGTAGGACGGGTGCATCGGCGCGGCCCCGGCGGGCGGGTCCATCGGGTCGGGCGCGCGCAGCGCGGCGGTGTAGTCGACCTCGCGGACGTCGAAGCCGGCGTAGAAGCGGGCGGCGTCGCCGAGCTCGCCGTCGTGGCGCGAGCCCGACACGAGCGTGACCTCCCAGCCGTACGCCGGCAGCTCGCGCGCGAGCGAGCGCAGGACGTGGGCCGAGCCGCCGCGCGGGAAGAAGATCGACGCCGAGACCACGCGGGGCACGGCGCCATCCTAGGCGCGCTCGCCCGCCGCGGCCCGCGATCAGCGACGGTTGTGGCGCCGCGCCCGCCGCGCCGCCTGCGCGCGCGCCCGATCCTTCTTGCGCTGCGCGCCCGACCGCCGGTGGTGCTCGGGCGGCTCCATGTGGTCGGGATCGGCCACCGGCGCCCGCCGCCGCGCGTCGCGGGTGATCAGCATGCCGATCACCACCAGCAGCACCACGCCGATGACGAACAGCGCGATCATCTGGAGGTCGCTCATGAGCGGCACTCAGTATGCGCCACGCGGCCGCGGAGCGCCAGCCTGGCGTCGGCGGCCGAGCGTCGCCCGCTCACTCCCCCAACCGGCCCCGCAGCGCCAACGCGTTGCGCGGCGCGAACGCGCGCCAGTCGTTGTTGAAGTACGCGAACACCGCGGCGCTCGCGCGCAGCTCGTCCACCCGCGCGGCCCACTCGCCGATCTCGCGTTCGGAGTAGTTGCCGTCGCGGCCGCGCGCGCCGTAATGGAAGCGGATCAGCGTCCAGTCGGTCGTCAGCGGCGCGTCGGGCAGCGGTCGCCGCGCGTCGTGGCCGATGACCGCCGCCACCCCGTGGGCGCGCAGCAGGTCCCACACCGGCTCACGAAACCAGCTCTCGTGGCGGAGCTCGAACGCGTGGCGCCCCGGCGGCAGCTCGGCCAGCGCGCCCGCCAGCCGGTCGTCGTCGCGGGCGAAATTGCCGGGCAGCTGCCACAGCCACGGCCCCATCCGCCCGGCGTCCGCCAGCGGCGCGATCCGCTCCGCCAGGCGCCGGCTCGAGTCGGCGACGGTCGTCAGGCGCTTCATGTGCGTCGCGAACCGGCTCACCTTCACCGTGAAGCAGAACCCGGGCGGGCTCTGGCGCACCCACCGCTCCACCGCGGGCACCCCGGGCAGCCGGTAGAAGGTGTTGTTGAGCTCGACGGTGTCGAACACCGACGCGTAGTGCTCGAGCCACCGCCGCTGCGCGCAGCCCTCGGGGTAGAACGCGCCGCGCCAGTCGGCGTACTGCCACCCCGAGCAGCCGATGCGCGCGGGCTTCAGCGCCGTGCCCGCCTCCCGCAGCCGGTCGCGACCCCGCGGTTCACCGCCTCGACGATGGCCATCGCCCGCCAACCCTAGTCGGTCGGACCGCCCCTACACTGCGCCCACCATGGCGAAGCAGCGACAGGTTCGCATCGAGCAGCGCAGCGCGCTGGCCGCGATGCAGCAGCTCGAGACACGTTCGGACGACGAGCTGCTGGCGGAGACGAAGTACCGCGCCGCGGCGCAGGCGATCCTGGGCGCCCGCGCCGCCGAGCGCTACGACGCGAAGGCGTCGCGTGAGCACTTCCGCAAGGCGATCGCCGCCGCCCGCCCGCAGGAGCGCATGCAGCTGCGGCGCATGGCCGATGCCTCGCTGGCCCTGGCCGAGCGCCGCGCCGGCGACCTCAAGGACGCGGTCGAGCGCCTCGGGCAGGCTCCGCCGTCGCGGCGCCAGCTGCTGATGCTGCAGTTCATGGGCCTGGTCGCTCCGCCGCCGGGTCGTCGATCTTCCTGCGCGTGCGCGGCATCGCGATCATCGTGGGCCTGATCGTCGCGCTGATGGCGATCGGCCTGGGCATCGTCGAGCTGATCGCCCTGCCGTTCGGCGGCATCTCGCTCGGCGGCGGGATCCTGGCCGGGCTCGTGCTCGTGGTCGCGGTGATCGGCGTCCTGGCGCTGTTCGGCCGGCGGCGCCAGAAGAAGGCGAGAGCGGCGGCCCGCGCCGGCTAACGTGACGCGCCGCCGGTGCCACCGCCCGGCGACGGCGGCTCCTCGCTGACCGTCGCCTTCTCGATCACCACCGGCCGCTGCGGGCGGTCATGCGCATCGGTCGGGATCGCCTCGATCCGGTCGACCGTCGCCATGCCGTCGCCGACGACCTGGCCGACCACCGCGTAGTCCGGCGGCAGCTGGGCGTCCTGCCCGGTGACGATGAAGAACTGGCTGCCCGACGTCCCCGCCCGCTCCATCTGGCTCTTGGCCATCGCCACCACGCCGCGCGTGTAGCGCGCGTCCGCCGGCGGCTTCTCGCGCACCGAGTAGCCCGGTCCGCCCGTGCCGTCGCCGGCCGGATCGCCGCCCTGCACGACGAACCCGGGCACCACCCGGTGGAAGCTCAGCCCGTCGTAGAAGCCGTCGCGCACGAGGTGGGCGAACGAGGCCGTCGTCTTCGGCTGCGCGCCCTGGTCGAGCCGGATCGGGATCCTGCCGCAGCTCGTCTCGAGCGTGACCGTGACGTCGACGCCCCGCTCGAGCCGTTGCGTCGGCGCCTGCTCGCGGACCTGCTTGGGCCCGGGCGCGGAGACGTCGCGGCACGCCGCCGTGGCGCCGGCAGCGTCCGCGCCGGTCGCCGGCGATGGTCGTCCGCCGCCGTCGGAGCGCAGCCGAGCCCGGCGAACGCGACGCTGGCCACGACGAGGAGCACGGGGACCAGGCGAGCAATCGGCACGGCGAGCGAGGATAGACGGCGCTACGCGGCGATCCGCTGGACCGGCGCCGCCGCGCGCCGGCGCCGCGTGGGGATCGGAGCACACCGCCAGGGCGACGAGCGATGCCACCCGCTCATCGCGAACGCCGCGGTGGCCTCTCGGCCGGAACGCCGCCGGCGATGACGTGCGCCGCGAGCAGCGATGCGGTGATCTGCCCGCCCACCGCGCCGCCGATGTTGCGCATGATCGTGTTGATCCCGGTGGCGACGCCGGTCTCGGTCGGCTCGACGGCGATCACCACGAGGTTCGCCATCGCCGCCAGCGCCATCGCGATGCCGACGCCCAGCAGCGTGTTGCCCGCCACGATCGTCCCCAGCGCACCGTGGGCGAACGTGAGGATCGCGAACCCGCCCGCCGCGCACAGCGCTCCCAGCACGAGCGGCAGCCGCGACCCGAAGCGGCTGCCCATCCAGCCCGCGACCGGCCCGAACACGAGCATGACGACCGCGCTCGGGAGCATGACCAGGCCGGCGCCGGTGGCGCTCAGCCCGAAGCCGTAGCCGGTGGCGTGCGGCGCCTCGGTGATCTGGGGCACGAGGATGAACGACCCGAACATCGCGAAGCCGATCGCGAACGCGGCGACGTTCTGGCTCCACACCGCGCGCCGCGCCATCATCTGCATGTCCACGAGCGGCTGCGGCACGCGCGTCTCGTACACGGTGAAGACGCCGATCAGCACGAGCCCGCTCGCGATGAGGACGAGCACGCCGGGCGCGGTCCACCCCCACTCCGGGCCCTGGGAGACGCCGAGCAGCACCGCGATCAGCGCCACGGTCAGCAGCGCGCCGCCGCCCCAGTCGATCTTGGCCGGCGCGCGCACGGGCGACTCGGGCACCCAGCGCCACGTCGCCCACGCCGCCACCGCCGTCGTCAGCAGGGAGGCCCAGAACAGCCAGGCGACGGTCAGGTGGTCGACGATGATCCCGGCCAGCACGAGCCCGAACCCGCCGCCGATCCCGAACACCGCGCTGACGATCCCGATCGACGTGGCGACGCGCTCGCGCGGGAACTCGTCGCGCACGATCCCGAACGAGAGCGGGAAGACCGCGCCGCCCACGCCCTGGATCACCCGGCCGGCGATCAGCAGCACCAGCGAGCTCGACCCCAGCGCGCAGACGAGCGACCCGATCGCGAACACCAGCAGCGTGATCAGCAGCAGCCGCTCCTTGCCGAACATGTCGCCGAGGCGGCCGACCAGCGGCGGCGCCACGCTCGCCACGAGCAGGAACCCGGTCAGCAGCCAGGTCACCGCCGCCTCCGAGGTGCCCGTCTCCTCCTGGATCGCGGGCAGCGCCGGCAGGATCATCGTCTGCGCGAACGAGTACGCCACGGCGCCGGCGACCAGAGACAGCAGCGTCCGGTTGGGGCTCTGGCGCTCCGGCGGCATCGTTGAGAGCCTAAACAATACGCCAGGTAAAGGTCTCCGCCGCGCTAGCGTCCGGCCGTCATGTCGCGCCCGGTGTGGCTCATCGTCAACCCCCATTCCGGCGGCGGCCGGGGGCTCGCGCGGCTGCCGGAGGCCGAGCAGGCGCTGCGGGATCTGCGCCTCGAGCACCAGACGCACCGCACGACGAGCCTCGAGCACGGCCGCGAGCTGGCCGCGCAGGGTGCCGCGGCGGGGGCGCTCGTGGTCACGCTCTCGGGCGACGGGCTCATCGGCGCCGTCGCCGGGGTGCTCGCCGGGCACGACGACGCGCTGCTGGGCATCCTCCCCGGCGGCCGCGGCAACGACCTCGCCCGCACCCTCGGCATCCCCCGCCACGACGTCGCCGCCGCGTGCGCGGTGCTGCGCGACGGGCTCCCCCGGCCGCTGGACCTCGGCTGTGTCGGCGACCGGCCGTTCGTCGGCATCGCGTCGCTCGGGTTCGACTCCGAGGCCAACCGCATCGCCAACCAGGCACCGTCCTGGCTCGGCCAGGGGGTCTACGCGTACGGCGCCCTGCGCGCGCTCGCCGGCTGGCGCCCGGCGCGCTTCGACCTCGAGGTCGACGGCGCGCCCGCCCGCTCGGTGACCGGCTACAGCGTCGGCGTGGCCAACAACTCGGCCTACGGCGGCGGCATGTACGCCGCGCCCCACGCCCAGCTCGACGACGGCCTGCTCGACCTCGTCACCGTGGCCGACATGCCCAAGTGGCGCTTCCTGGGCCAGGTCCTGCCGCGCGTGTTCAAGGGCACGCACGTCGAGCTGCCCGAGGTCTGCGAGACCCGGGCGCGCTGCGTGCGCATCGGCGCCGACCGCCCGTTCGTCGTCTACGCCGACGGCGACCCGATCGGCGAGACCCCCGCGGTGATCTCCGTGCGCCCCGCCGCCCTGCGGGTCATGGCGCCCGCGCCATGAGAGCGGCGCTCGCCCGGACCGCCGGCGCGCTGTCGCGCCGCACCGGCCGCGGCGGCACGTCGCTGCCGGGCAAGCTGCTGCTGCGCCTGCAGCCCGACGCGATCGCGCGGCTGGCCGCGCGGATCCCGCAGGGCAGCGTCGCGATCTCCGCCACCAACGGCAAGACGACGACCGCCGCCATGGTCGCCGCGATCCTCGAACGCGACGGGACCCGCCTGGTCTCCAACCGCGCCGGGGCGAACATGGCCGGGGGCGTGGCCACCGCGCTGCTCGACGCCCGCGGCCGCGGCGACCTCGGCCTGTTCGAGGTCGACGAGTTCTGGCTGGGCAGCGTGGCCGCCCAGCTGCGTCCGCGGGCGCTGCTGCTGGCCAACCTGTTCCGCGACCAGCTCGACCGCTACGGCGAGCTGGAGACGATCGCCGACCGCTGGCACGACGTCGTCGCCGCCGCCGCGTCGCAGGGCGCGCGCATGGTGCTCAACGCCGACGACCCGCTCGTCGCCGACCTCGGCCGCGACCTGGCCGACACGCTCTACTTCGGCGTCCAGGACACCAGCCTGGCGCTGCCGGGGCTGGCGCACGCGGCCGACTCCACGCACTGCCGCCGCTGCGGCGCACCGTACGTCTACGACGCCGTGCTGCTCGGCCACCTGGGCCACTACCACTGCCCGACCGGCGACGCGACCCGCCCGCAGCCCGCCGTGACCGCGAGCGACGTCGAGCTCGAGGGCGTGCGGGCCGCGGCGTTCACGCTCGCCGTCGGCGGCGAGTCGCGCCGCGTGCGGCTGCCGCTGCCCGGTCTCTACAACGTCTACAACGCGCTCGGCGCCGCCGCGCTGGCCCATGTGCTGGGCGCCGGGCTCGACGACATCGCCCCCGGGCTGGAGGCGGTCGCGCCGGCCTTCGGGCGCGCCGAGACGGTCACCCTGGGCGACCGCGAGCTGACCCTGCTGCTGATCAAGAACCCGGCCGGCGCCAACGAGGTCCTGCGCACGCTGCTGCTCGAGCCCGGCGAGCACGACGTCTTCGCCGTGCTCAACGACAACGTCGCCGACGGCCGCGACGTCTCGTGGGTGTGGGACGCCGACTTCGAGCTGCTGGCCGGCCGCATCCGCCGCGTGACCTGCTCGGGCACCCGCGCCGCCGAGCTGGCCGTGCGCCTGAAGTACGCCGGCGTCGAGGCCGGCCGGATCGTGGTCGAGCCCGACCTCGAGCGCGGGCTGGACCGCGCGCGCGGCGACGGCGCCGGGCGCCTGTTCGCCCTGCCCACGTACACCGCGATGCTCGCGCTGCGCGACCTGCTCGCCCGGCGCGGCGCCGCTCGCAGCTCGTGGGCCGCCGCATGACCGCCGCCGCCGTCATCTGGCACGACGTCGAGTGCGGCGCCTACGACGCCGACCTGCCGCTGTGGCGCGAGCTGGCGGCCGGCGCGGACGGGCCGATCCTCGACGTCGGCGCCGGCAGCGGGCGCACCGCGCTCGACCTCGCCCGGCGCGGCCACGACGTGATCGCCCTCGACGCCGACGCCGACCTGCTGGCCGCGCTGGCGCAGCGGGCGGCGCGCGAGCGCCTGACCGTCGCCACCGTGCACGCCGACGCCCGTGCCTTCGACCTCGGCCGGCCGGTCGCCCAGATCCTCGTGCCGATGCAGACGCTCCAGCTGCTCGGCGGGCCCGCGGGGCGCGCCCGCTTCCTGCGCTGCGCCGCCGCCCACCTGCAACCCGGCGGGATCCTCGCGGCGGCGCTGGCCGACGCGCTCGAGGGCGGCGTCGAGGGCGCCCGCGCCGAGAGCCCGCTGCCCGACATCCGCGAGATCGACGGCGTCGTCTACGCCAGCACGCCGGTCGGCGTGTGGCGCGAGCGCGGCGGCATCGTCATCAGGCGCCGGCGGGAGACCGTCGACGACGCCGGCGCCACGACGACCGAGCACGACGAGATCCTGCTCGACGACCTCGACGTCGCGACGGCCGAGCGCGAGGCCGCGCCGTTCGGCCTGCGGGCGCTGCCGGCCCGCGCCGTCGCGCCCACCGACGAGTACGTCGGCTCCGAGGTGGTGGTCCTGTGCCGCGGCTGAGGGTCTGCGCGCTGTACCCGGACCTGATGAACATCTACGCCGACCGCGGCAACCTGCTCGTGCTCGAGCGCCGCTGCGCCTGGCGCGGGATCGGCTTCGAGCTGGCCGCCGCCGGCTTCGGCGACCCGATCGACCCCGGCGCGCACGACCTCTTCTACATGGGCGGCGGGCAGGACCGCGACCAGGAGCTGTGCGCCGCCGACCTCGTGGCCACCAAGCGCGAGGGGCTGGCGGCGGCCGCCGACGCCGGACGCGTGATCCTCGGCGTGTGCGGCGGCTACCAGCTGCTGGGCCATGCCTACGCGCTGGCCGACCACGAGATCCCGGGGCTCGGCCTCGTCGACCTGCGCACCGTGCGCAGCGACGGCCCGCGGCTCATCGGCAACGTGGCCATCGAGGTCGAGCTCGACGGGACGCGCCGGGTCCTCGCCGGCTTCGAGAACCACGCGGGCCGCACGCAGCTGGGCCCCGGCGCACAGCCGCTGGGGCGCGTGCTGGCCGGCCACGGCAACACGGGCGAGTCGGGCTTCGAGGGCGTGCGCCGCGGCAACGTGATCGGCACCTACCTGCACGGGCCGCTGCTGCCCAAGAACGCCTGGTTCGCGGACTGGCTCATCCGCACGGCCACCGGCGTGGACGCCCTCGAGCCGCTCGACGACGCGCTCGAGGACGCGGCGCACGCGCTGGCGCGGCACGTCGCCGGGATCTGACAGCCTTTACCGGACGAGGAGCCCGGGTACGTCTCCTTCGCCCACCGCATCTGCGCCGTGACCGACCCCGCCACCCTCGAGTTCCGCGCCGTCTGCAAACGCTACGCGGACGGTCCGCTGGTCCTCCGCGACCTCTCGCTCGAGGTCCCGGCCGGCGAGATCTGCGTGCTCGTGGGACCGTCGGGGTGCGGCAAGACCACCGCGATGCGCATGGTCAACCGCATGGTCGACATCACCTCGGGCGACATCCTCATCGGCGGGCGCAGCGTCCGCGACGGCGACGCCGCCAAGCTGCGACGCGACATCGGCTATGTCATCCAGCAGGTCGGCCTGTTCCCCCACCAGACGATCGCGGGCAACGTCGCCGCCGTGCCGAAGCTGCTGGGCTGGGACCGGCGGCGGATCGCGGCGCGCGTGGACGAGCTGCTCGAGCTCGTCGGCCTCGACCCCGAGGAGCTGCGCGGGCGCTACCCGGCGCAGCTGTCGGGCGGCCAGCGCCAGCGCGTCGGCGTGGCGCGCGCGCTGGCGGTCGACCCGCCGCTCATGCTCATGGACGAGCCGTTCGGCGCCATCGACCCGATCAGCCGCGAGCGCCTGCAGGACGAGTTCCTGCGCCTGCAGGCCCAGCTGAGGCGAACGGTCGTCTTCGTCACCCACGACATCGACGAGGCGATCAAGATGGGCGACCGGATCGCGGTCATGAAGGCGGGCGGCGTCCTCGCCCAGTACGCAACCCCGGCCGAGCTGCTCAGCGCGCCGGCCGACGCGTTCGTCGCCGACTTCGTCGGCGCCGACCGCGCGCTCAAGCGGCTGTCGCTGCTGCGCGTGCGCGACGTCGAGCTGGCGCCGCCGGCACCGACGCCCGATGCCCCCGTCATCGCCGGCGACCGCACCGTGCGCGACGCGCTGTCCATCCTGCTGGAGGCGGGCGTCCGCCAGGCGCCGGTCGTCGCCCAGGACACAGTCGTCGGCATGCTGTCGGTCGACGCGGTCAGCCGCATGCTCGCCGAAGGCGACGTGACCACGCAGCGGGCGGCGGCGGGCTCGTGATCGCCCAGCTCGAGATCCATCAGCGTGGCGGCGACGACAGCTGCGTGGCCGCCAACGGCTTCTGCCCGGGCTGGATCGCCGACAACCTCGACCGCTACCTGCACCCGTTCTGGCAGCACGTGTACCTGTCGGTCGTGGCGGTGGCGGCCGGGTTCGTCATCGCGTTCGCCCTCGCCGTGCTCGCGCACCGCCGGCGCTGGCTCGTCGGGCCGATCATCGGCGTGACCGGGGTGCTGTACACGCTGCCGTCGATCGCGGTGTTCTTCCTGTTGCAGCCCATTACGGGCCGCGGCCCGCTGACTGCGCTGATCGCCCTGACGGCGTACACGCTGCTGATCCTGTTTCGCAACATCGTCACCGGCTTCGACAACGTTCCGGCGGACGCGGTGGACGCCGCGCGCGGGATCGGCTTCACCGACCGGCAGGTGCTGTGGCGCGTCGAGCTGCCGCTGGCGATGCAGGAGATCGTGGCCGGGCTGCGGATCGCCGCGACGACGACGGTCGGCCTGGCCACGCTGGCGTTCTTCGCGGGCGCCGGCGGCCTGGGCGGCGAGATCTTCGCCGACATCACGTTCAAGTCCAACGTCGTGGTGGCCGGCGTGCTGTGCCTGATGCTGGCGATCGTCTTCGACGTGTTGCTGCTCACCGTCCAGCGGGTGGCGCTGCCGTGGCAGCGGGCGCACACGGGCGGACCGCGGGCCCGTCGCCTGTGGCGCGAGGCGCGGGTGATGGACTGATGAGTCAGTTCGGCGACGCGATCGACTTCATCCTGCACTCCAGCCCGGCGCGCAGCGGCGGCACGAACGTCGGCGGCACGCAGCTGCTGCCGCTGCTGTGGCGGCACCTGGAGCTGACGGGCGTGTCGGTCGGCATCGCCGTGGCGATCGCGGTGCCGCTCGGGCTGTGGCTCGGGCACGTCGGGCGCGGCGAGCTGCTGGCGACGTCGGTGGCCAACGTCGGGCGCGCCGTGCCGAGCCTCGCGCTCATCGCGTTCTTCGTCGCCTACATCGGCGTCGGCTTTCGCAACGTGACGCTCGCGCTCGTCCTGCTGGCGATCCCGCCGATCCTCACCAACACCTACGTCGGCGTGCGCCAAGCCGACCGCGACGCGGTCGACGCCGCCCGCGGCATGGGCCTGACCGGCGCGCAGATCGTGCGGCGCGTCGAGCTGCCGCTGGCGCTACCGCTGCTGTTCGGCGGCGTGCGCACGTCGGTGGTCAACGTCATCGCGACCGCGGCCATCGCGCCGCTGGCCGGCGTGGTGACGCTCGGCGACCCGATCATCGCGGGCGGCGTCTACGGCGAGGACGGGCGGCTCGGCGCGGCGATCCTCGTCGCGCTCCTCGCCGTGGCCGCCGAGCTGCTGTTCGCCGTCGTGCAGCGCATGGTCACTCCGCGCGGCATCCGGATCTCCCACTCTCCGCGGGCCCGGTCGTCCGGCGCCTTCGGCATCCTTCGTCTCAGGAGGCAGACCTCGACATGAGAAGACTGACCCAGACCGTGCTGGCCGTCCTCGCCTTCGCGCTCGTCGCGGTCGTGGCCGGGTGCGGCTCCGACGGCGGCAACGACACGAGCGCCGCGACGAGCACGTCGAGCGGCGGCGCGACCGCGCCGGCGCAGACGGCGACCGAGTCGGCCTCGAAGATCGCCTCGAACCCCGACAACGCGCAGACGACGATCACCGTCGGCTCGAAGAACTTCACCGAGCAGAAGGTGCTCGGGGAGATCTACGCCCAGGCGCTCGCCGCCGCGGGCTACGACGTCAAGACCGAGCTGAACCTCGGCGACGAGAAGACCGCGCTGGCGGCGCTGAAGGACGGCCAGATCGACGCCTACCCCGAGTACACGGGCACCGCCCTGCTGTCGTTCTTCGACGTGCCGACCGACAAGCTGCCCAAGGATCCGGCGCAGGCCTACGACCAGGTCAAGGCCGACTTCGCCAAGGACGGCATCGCGGCGCTGCCGCCGACGCCGTTCACCTCGTCCAACGAGGTCGCGCTGACGCAGGAGAAGGCGCAGCAGCTCGGCGTGACGACGATCTCGGACCTCAAGGGCAAGGCGCAGGACCTCACGCTCTACGGCACGCCCGAGTGCCGCCAGCGGATGGACTGCCTGCTCGGCCTCGAGAAGGTCTACGGGCTGAAGTTCAAGAAGTTCGTGCCGGTCGACCCCGCGCTGCGCCACGAGGTGCTCGAGAAGGGCCAGGCCGACGTGTCGATCGTCTTCACCACCGACCCGCAGAACAAGCGCGACAACCTCGTGCTGCTCAAGGACGACAAGGGCATGTTCCCGCCGTACAACTCGACGTTCCTGGTCAAGCAGGCGTTCCTCGACCAGGCCGGGCCGGACCTGGCCAAGACCGTCGAGCTCGTCAACCAGGGCCTGACCGCGCAGAACATGCAGGAGCTCAACGCCCGCGTCGACCTCGACAAGAAGACGCCCGAGGAGGTGGCCAAGGAGTACCTGCAGGAGCAGGGCTACGTGTCGTGAGCGGGGGACGTCGGGGCGCCGGCGGCCGTTCAGCGCCCCGACGAGCCGAAGCCGCCCTCGGCGCGCGAGCTCGGCGCCAGCTCGTCGAGCTCGACCAGATCTGGCGTCTCCACCCGCACGATCACCAGCTGGGCGATGCGGTCGCCGGGCTCGACGCGGAACGGTGCGGCGCGGTCGGTGTTCAGCAGGAGGACGCGGACCTCGCCGCGGTAGCCCGCGTCGATCAGGCCGGGCGCGTTGACCAGCGCGATGCCGTGGCGCGCGGCGAGGCCCGAACGCGGGAGCACCATGCCGGCGTGGCGCTCAGGCAGCTCGATGGCGATGCCGGTGGGCACCATGGCGCGGTCTCCGGGGGCGATCGTCGCGGCCTCGACCGCGTAGAGGTCGTAGCCGGCGTCGCCGTCGTGCGCGCGGGTCGGCATTCGCGCGTCCTCGCGCAGTCGGCGGACGGCGAGTCTCATGCGCTGTAGGCGGCGAAGCGCTCGGCCACCGTGGCCGGCACCTGGGCGCGTACGCGCACGCCCTCGGCGGTGTCCTCGCGCTCGAGGTCGCCGGCGATGTCGTGCAGCTCGGCCAGCCGGCCGCCTTCGGCGTAGGGCACGAGCACGTCGATCCGGCGCAGGGTGCGGCGGAACTCGCGCTCGATGCGGTCGCGCAGCTCGTCGAGCCCCTCGCCGGTCGCCGCGCTGACCAGCACAGCGCCGGAATGGCGGAAGCCGAGCTCGCGGCGGCGCTCGTCGTCGAGCAGGTCGGCCTTGTTGAGCACGAGCACGCGGGGGCGCTCGCCGGCGCCGATCTCCTCGAGCACGTCGTCGACGGCCCGCAGCATCTCGTCGAGCTCGTCCTCGGGCGCGCTGGCGTCGACGACGTGCAGGACGAGGTCGGCCAGGCGGGTCTCCTCGAGCGTGGCGCCGAACGCCTCGACGAGCTGGTGGGGCAGCTTGCGGATGAAGCCGACGGTGTCGGTCACCAGGTAGCGGCGGCCGCTGATCTCCAGCGAGCGGGTGGTCGGGTCGAGCGTGTGGAAGAGCCGGTCGCGGACGCCGACCTGCGCGCCGGTGAGCGCGTTGAGCAGCGTGGACTTGCCGGCGTTGGTGTAGCCGGCCAGCGCGACCTGCGGGAGGTGGGCGCGCTCGCGCTCGGCGCGCATCGTGGCCCGCGAGCCCTTCACGTCGGCGAGCTTGCGCTTGAGCGCGGCGATGCGGTCGCGGGCCAGGCGGCGGTCGGTCTCGATCTGCGACTCGCCCGGTCCGCGGGTGCCGATGCCGGCGCCGAGCCGCTCGAGATGGGTCCACAGACCGCGCATGCGGGCGAGGTTGTACTCGAGCTGGGCCAGCTCGACCTGCAGCTTGCCCTCGGCAGTGTTGGCGTGGCCGGCGAAGATGTCGAGGATCACCGCGGTGCGGTCGACCACAGCGACGCCGAGCTCCTTCTCGAGGTTGCGCTCCTGGCGCGGGCTGAGCTCGTCGTCGGCGGCGACGACGTTGGCGTCGATCTCCTTGATGCGCTGCTTGATCTCCTCGAGCTTGCCCGGGCCGACGTAGGTGTTGGGGTGCGGCTTGTCGCGGTGCTGGACCTCCTGGCCGACGACCGCGACCCCCGCGGTGCGCAGCAGCTCGCGCAGCTCGGAGAGGTCGTCGCCGTCCTGGAGCGCGGCGATCATCAGCGCACGCTGGCGCGCGCGTCCCGTGGGGGCGCCGTTGGGCGAATGCGTCTCGGTCGTCCGGCCGTGTCGGGCGCGCTGCATCTTCATCAGTCTAGGGGTGGCGACCGCCGCCCCAGCGTCACCAAAGTCGAGTACTGAAGCCTGCGGCAGGGAGGCGGGCCCCCGTGGGATCTCTAGGCTTCGCGGCCGTGCCCGCCGCGCCGGACTCCATCCGCCAGCGCCTCGCCCGCCGCACCCTCGAGCTGATCGACGTCCCGTCGGTGTCGCGCGGCGAGCAGCGGCTGGCCGCCCACGTGCTCGAGGCGCTGCGCGCCGGCGGGGTGACCTGCCGCGACGCCGGCGACACCTGCGTGCTCGCCGGCGCGACGCAGCGGAGCTCGCGGCCGCTCGTCCTGCTCGCCGGCCACCTCGACACGGTCCCCGAGCAGGGCAACCTCCCGGGCGCGATCGTGGACGACCGCGTGGTCGGCCTCGGCGCCGCCGACATGAAGGGCGCCGACGCGGTGATGATCGAGCTCGCCCTGGCCCTGGCCGGGCGCCAGACCGCCGTCGACGTGGGCTTCGTGTTCTTCGGCCGCGAGGAGCTGGCCTTCACCGAGAGCGCGCTGTCGCCGCTGCTCGCGCGCGAGCCCGGCCTGGCGGAGGCCGACCTGGCCATCGTCATGGAGCCCACCGCCAACGCGCTGCAGCTCGGCTGCCTGGGCAACCTCAACGCGACGTGGACGTTTCGCGGCCGCGCCGGCCACTCGGCGCGGCCGTGGCTGGCCGACAACGCGATCCACCGCGCCGCGGCGGGCATCGGCGCGCTCGCTCAGGTCGAGCACGTCGAGCACCGCTTCGGCGGGCTGACCTACACGGAGGTCGTGTCGGTGACCACCATCGCGGGCGGCGTGGCGCAGAACGTCGTGCCCGACCGCGCGGTCGCGCAGCTCAACTACCGCTTCCCGCCGGGCCGCAGCGCGCCCGAGGCCGAGGCGCAGGTGCGCGCGTGGTGCGAGCCGTACGGGTCGCTCGAGATCACCGGGATCGCGCCGTCCGGGCGGGTGGTCGAAGGCAACCCGCTGGTGGAGGCGCTGCGCGCCGCCGGCGCGGGCGCGGTGGCGGCCAAGCAGGCGTGGACGCCGGTCGCCGAGTTCGGGCTGGTCGGCGTCGACGCGCTGAACTTCGGCCCCGGCGACCCCGCGTACGCACACCGCGGCGACGAGGAGATCTCCGTCGACGCGCTGGCCACCTCCTTCGCGGTGCTGGAGCGGTTCGTGTGCGGGTGAACCCGGCACCGGAGCCCACCCCTTTTCTCGCGATGCTGGAGCGGTTCGCGTGCACGTGAACCCGGCGCTGGAGCCCACCCCTCGTCTCGCGATGCTGGAGCGGTTCGCATGCACGTGAACCCGGCGCTGGAGCGGATGGGGACCTATCCCTTCGTCCGGCTGGCCGAGGCCAAGGCGCGCCTGGCCGCGGAGGGCCGCGAGGTGATCGACTTCGGGGTGGGCGAGCCGCGGGAGGAGACGCCCGCGTTCATCCGCGCAGCGCTGTGCGCGGCGGTGGAGGACGAGCCGGTCTCGGTCTACCCGCTGGCGGTCGGGCTGCCAGAGCTGCGCGAGGCGATCGCGGGCTGGGTCGCGCGGCGCTTCGGCGCGGCGGTCGACCCCGACAGCGAGGTCGTGCCGACGCTCGGCGCCAAGGAGGCCATCTACGGGCTCACGCAGATCGTCGGCGGCGGGGCGGTCGCGGTGACGACGCCGGGCTATCCGGTGGCGGCCCGCAGCGCGGCGATCGCCGGACTCGAGGTGGTCTCGCTGCCGCTCGACCGCGCACGCGGGTGGCTGCCCGACCTCGACGCGGTGCCCTGGGAGCGGCTGGCCATCCTCTGGCTCAACTCGCCGGACAACCCGACGGGCGCCGTGGCCCCCGTCGCGTTCCTCGCCGAGGCGGCCGAGCGCTGCCGCCGCCACGGCGTGATCCTGGCCTGCGACGAGGCCTACTGCGAGCTGTGGTTCGAGGGCAAGCCGCCGCCGTCCGCGCTGCAGGTCGGCGATCGGCGCGGGATCCTCGCCTTCCACTCGCTGTCGAAGCGCTCGTCGATGCCGGGCTACCGGTCCGGGTTCGTTGCCGGCGACGCCGAGCTGATCGCGCTGCTCAAGCGTCACCGGCCGACGGTGGGCACCGCGCCGCAGCGGTTCGTGCAGCACGCGTCGATCGCGGCGTGGTCCGACGACGAGCACGTCGGGCAGATCCGCGCGCGCTACCGCGCCAAGCGCGAGATCGTGCTGCCCGGGCTGCGCGCCGCGGGACTCGAGCCGGTGGGCGGCCCGGCGTCGTTCTTCGTGTGGCTGCGCGTCCCCGGCGATGGCGACGACGCCGCGTTCGCGGCGCGCTGGCTGGAGCGCGGCGTGGTGTTGGCGCCCGGGTCGTACCTGGGCGCGGGCGGCGAGGGGCACGTACGCGCGGCGCTGGTGCCGACGCTCGAGCAGTGCGAGCGCGCGGCACGGCTGCTGGGCGCCGACGCGCAATAGGCTGCGCGGCGATGTCCACCCCTGCCACCGCGGCCGCCGCTCACGGCCTCGCCACCATCGACCTCGCTTCCGGCACGACGCTCGAGGTCTTCTATCCCGCCCCCGCCCTCGGCGCCTATCCCGAGACCGTCGAGCTGCCGGCGCAGCCGCGCGAGGACGAGCTGCGCGGCGTGCGGGTCGAGCGGGTGACCACGATCATCGCCAACCTCGCCGTGCCGCCGGCCGACGTGGCCGATGCGTATCTGCGACTGCACCTGCTCTCGCACCGGCTCGTGCGGCCCCACGAGATCAGCATGGAGGGCATCTTCGGCGTGCTGGCCAATGTGGCCTGGACGTCGCTGGGGCCGGTGGCGATCGATCGGCTGGCGGCGCTGCGGCTGCGCGCGCGGGCCGAGGGGCGGCCGCTGCACGTGTTCGGCGTGGACAAGTTCCCGCGGATGGTCGACTACGTGGTGCCGTCGGGCGTGCGGATCGCCGACGCCGACCGGGTCCGGCTCGGCGCGCATCTGGCCGAGGGCACCACGGTCATGCACGAGGGCTTCGTCAACTACAACGCGGGCACGCTCGGCGCCTCGATGGTCGAGGGCCGCATCAGCGCCGGCGTGGTGATCGGCGACGGGACCGACATCGGCGGCGGCGCCTCGATCATGGGCACGCTCTCGGGCGGCGGCCGGGAGGTCGTGTCGCTGGGCGAGGGCTGCCTGCTGGGCGCCAACGCGGGGCTCGGCGTGCCGCTGGGCGACGGGTGCGTCGTCGAGGCGGGGCTCTACCTGACCGCCGGCACGCGCGTGAAGCTGCCCGACGGCGCGGTCGTCAAGGCGCGCGACCTGGCCGGCGCGTCCAACCTCCTCTTCCGCCGCGACAGCCAGACCGGGGCGGTGGTGGCGGTGCCGCGCAGCGGCAGCTGGGGCGGGCTGAACGCCGTCCTGCACGCCAACGACTGAGCCGCATCGAGCCCGCCGCCGGCTCGGCGACCGGCCGACCGCGCACCGTGCAATCCGACCGCGGCGCGTCCAACAGATGCCGGACAGCCCGGGGCGCCCATATCGTGCAGACGCCTCCACATCCGACGCCCCGCGTCCGACAGATGGCGGACGCCCCGGCGCATACCCTTCACATCCGACCGTCTGCGTCCGACAGATGTCGGACGGTCAGGCGGTCGAATCCGGGTACGGCTGCGAGTCGAGGTCGATCTCGCCGCGGAACACCGGCACCGCCCAGCCGGTGAGGTGCACGTGCAGGTCGTCGCCGACCTCGACCGCGAGCTCGCCGCCGTCCAGGCGCACGGTCACGGGCGAGCGGCCGCCGCGCAGGACGTGGGCGACGGCGGCGCCGGTGGCGCCGGTGCCGCTCGACAGCGTCTCCCCCACCCCGCGCTCGAAGATCCGCGCGCGGATGGCGTGCGCGTCCAGCGGCGCGTAGAACGAGGCGTTCGTGCGGTTCGGGAACAGCGGGCTGCGTTCGATGCTCGGGCCGATCGCGGGCAGGTCCAGGGCGTCGGGGTCGGCGGTGGCGATCGCGCACTGCGGGTTGCCGATGGAGACGAACTGGAACGCGTGACCCGCGACCTCGCCACGGCCGTCGGCGCCGCCGGACGGGAAGTCCTTGGCGCTCCTGAGGCTCGCGCGACCCATGTCGACCCGGCAACGGGTGTCGTCGAGGATCGTCGGGCGGATCTCGCCGGCGATCGTCTGGATCGAGAACTCGCGGCGGTCCGTCCAGCCGCGGCGGTGCAGAGACATGATCGCCTCGCGGGCGCCGTTGCCCGACAGCTCGGCCTCGGAGCCGTCGGGGTTGAAGATGCGCAGGTCCGCGACAACGCCCGGATCGTTGGGCGGCGACAGCAGCAGCACGCCGTCGGCACCGACGCCGAAGTGGCGGTGGCACAGCGCGCGGACCTCCCCGGCGCTGATCGGGCGCGACAGCCGCTCGGCCGCGACGATCAGGGCGTCGTTGCCCAGCGCCTGCCACTTCTCGAAGGCGATGACGGTCACGGCGGGCCGGACACTACTGGCCGGCTGACGCCGCTCTGCCGGCCTCGAGCAGCCGCGCAGCGGCCGCTTCGGGCGTGGTGTCGGTCAGGTCGACGAGCTCCACGCCCGCCAGCTTGCGCATCCAGGTGAGCTGGCGCTTGGCGTAGTTGCGGGTCCGGCGCTTCATGGCGTCGACGTCGCCGGCCAGCAGCTCGTCGAAGCCCAGCGCCCGGCGGGCGGTCTCAGACGCGCCGGCGGCACGAGCCGCGCGGACCTCGCCGACGGCCCCGGCCGCCAGCATCGCATCGACGCGGGCGTCGATGCGGGCGTGGAGCGCCTCCCGCGCCATCGTGACGCCGATCAGGCGGGTCGGGTGGCGGGTGTGCTCGGTCCACAGCTGGTTGGGACGGCCGGCCTCGGGCGGCTCGAGCTCGCCGAGGTCGGAGAGCTCGAGCAGACGCACGATGCGATGCGCGTCGCCGGGGTCGACGGTCCGCGCCGCCCACGGCGCGCGGCGACGCAGCTCGGCGTGCAGGGCGGGCGCCGTCGCGGCGCAGCGCCTCCATCCATGCCGCGCGAACCTCGTCGGGCGCCGCGGGCCGCAGGTCGAGATCGGCCAGCGCGGCACGCAGGTAGAGGCCGGTGCCGCCGACCACGATCGGCGTGCGGCCCTCAGCCAGCAGCGCGTCGATCTCGGCGTGCACAGCCAGGCGTGCTCGGCCACCGAGAAGCGCGCGTCGACCGGCACGAACGAGGCGAGCCGGTGCTCGAGCCGCGCTCGCTCGGCCGGCGTGGCCACCCCGGTGAGGATCTCCAGCCCGGCATAGACCTGGAGCGCGTCGGCAGACACGGCTACGGGCCGGTCGTGGCCCGCAGGCGGTCGGCCAGCGCGATGGCCAGCGCGGTCTTGCCGACGCCCGTCGGTCCGAACACGGCGAGGATCGTGGGCGGCGCCATCGCCCGCCAGTATCGCGCCCGCTCCACCGCCTCGGCGCGGCGCCGCGGCGCCGCGGGCTGCACTAGGGTTGCCGCGCCATGGACGTTCGCGGCAAGACCGTGCTCATCACCGGCGCCACCGGCGGCCTCGGGCAGGCGCTGGCGCGCACGTTCGCGGCTCGCGGCGCCTCGCTCATCCTCACCGGGCGCCGGTCCGAGGTGCTCGCGCCGCTCGCGGCCGAGCTGCCCGCGCGAACGATCGCGGTCGACCTCAGCGACCCGGCGGCCGCCGTGCGGCTCGCCGGCGAGGCGGACGACGCCGACGTGCTGATCGCCAACGCCGCGCTGCCGGCCTCCGGATCGCTCGACGACTTCACCGTCGAGGAGATCGACCGCGCGCTCGACGTGAACCTGCGCGCCCCGATCGTGCTCGCGCATCAGCTCGGCCCGCGCATGATGGAGCGCGGCGGCGGCCACATCGTCCTGATGTCGTCGCTGTCGGGCAAGGCGGCGGCGCCCGGGTCGGCGCTGTACTCGGCCACGAAGTTCGGGCTGCGCGGCTTCGGGCTCGGCCTGCGCCAGGACTGGGCCGCGCGGGGCGTCGGCGTGTCGATCGTCTCCCCCGGCTTCATCCGCGACGCCGGCATGTTCCACGAGTCGGGCGCCCAGCTGCCGCCCGGGGTCGGCACCAAGCTGCCGCAGGAGGTCGCGGACGCCACCCTGAAGGCGGTCGAGCGCAACCTGGCCGAGGTCGAGGTCGCCCCCCTCGCGCTGCGCGCGGGGACGCTCTTCGCGCAGGTCTCGCCCGAGCTCGCGGCCAAGGTCAGCCGCCGCATGGGCGCCGGCTCGGTCGCCCGCGACGTGGCGTCGGGCCAGCGCGCCAAGCGCTGAGCGCCCGAGTCAGGCCCCGCGGTCGTCGCCCGCGAGGACGTTCCGGCCGTCGTTGTTCCGATCGTCGCCATCGCGGGCCGCCCGCGGCTCGGCGCGGCCGTCCTGCGAGCCGCGGGTCTCGGTCGAGACCACCGAGAGGATCTCCGTGGCCAGGCGCGGACCGTCGTTGGAGGCGATCGGCGTGGCCTTGATGCGTACGACGACCTCGTCGCCATCGAGCTCCTCGAGGATGATCCGCGGCCGATCGAGCAGCGGGGTCTCGAGCTCGTCTTCGAGCTTGCTCTGGAGGTCGGTCGGGGTGACACCCGGACGCAGGCGCGCGCGCATGTCCACCGCGTCGGGCTCGCGCAGCGGCACGACGGCGACGTTCAGCACGACGCTGTTGGGGATCATGATCTCGTCCTCGCCATCGGCGAAGACGTTGTAGAGCAGCCCCTGTTGGCTGACGACGCCCTCGGAGGTGATCCCCGCGCCCTGGAGCCGGACGCGCTCGCCGACCCGGAACGGCCGCGCGCTAAGCAGCACGAGGCCCGCAAAGAGGTTGCCGAGCGTCTGCTGCGCGGCGAGCCCGAGCACGACCGCCGTAAACGCGCCGCCCAGCGTCAGCGACCGCGCCGACAGTCCGGCGATGTTCGCGGCGGCGAAGAAGGTGATGAGGATCGTCGCCAGGCGGATCAGGAACCCGACCGTGCCGGCGGTCGCGGGGTCCATCCGGCGAAAGAGCAGCGGGCCGAGCGACCGGCCCGCCGCACGAGCCAGCGACCAGCCCAGGCTCAGCATCACCACGACGCTGGCGATGCGCACCGGCAGTGCGAGGCCGGGGCCGAAGATCTCCTTGCGCTGCGTGTAGACCACGACGACGCCGACGAGGATCGGCAGCAGGAGCAGCAGCTCGATCCGCGCCCGCTTGACCGCGGCACGGCTGAGCTGCTTGGCCAGGCCGACCTCAGCCCAGCTGTGGGAGCGTGTCTCGAACATCGATCGCACGTCGTCGCTCTTCGCGTACCGCTTCACTCTCGGCGTGGACTCTGCGGGGTGTGCCTGGCCCGTTCGGCACCAACGAGGGCCACACCACCCATAGGCATCCACGAGGGCACACCACCCACAACCAGAACGCTGCTCGCCGGGCGAGGTTGCGCAGCGATCAGAACAGCGCCTCCTGGATGGGGCCGCCCGGCGGACCGGCGCCGCCTGGCTCGGTTCCCCGACGTCCAGGCACCTGGGACGTCTGATCAGGCATCCGATGGGAGCGCGTCGCGATCCGCTCTGGTGCATGCGCGGCCTCCGTCCGGCGCGCCCCGCGATGGTCGCGCGTCGGCGACGGCAGCGGGGACACGGCTCCGTGCCGCACCAGGCGCATCAGCCGCTCCCGCTCGGCCTTGGGCGCGTACGCGCCGCGCGCGTAGAGCTGCTCGTAGCGATCGACCAGATCGGGCCGGTAGGAGCGCAGCCACTGCATGAAGACGCCACGGACCTCGCCTCGCAGGTGCAGCGCGATCCCGGAGACCCCAGTCGCGCCCTGCTCGGCCGCCATCTCGAGGATCCGCTCCACCTGCCCGGGTGCGTCGTTGATCCCCGGCATGAGCGGCGCGACGAGCACGCCGCACGGGATGCCGGCGCGGTTGAGCCTCGCCGATCGCCTCCAGACGGGCGCGCGGATGCGGCGTATGCGGCTCGCTGGCCCGCCAGGCCTTCTCGTCGAGCATCGGCACCGAGAAGTTCGCGCTGACCTCGGTCACCGCCGCCACCTCACGCAGCAGCTCGAGGTCGCGCAGCACGAGCGGCGACTTCGTCAGTACCGAGCAGGGGTTCCGCGCATCCCGCAGCGCTTCCCAGATGCCGGGCATCAGCCGGTAGCGGCCCTCCACCCACTGATACGGGTCGGTGTTCGTCCCCATGGCGATGTGCTCGAACCGCCACGACGGCCGGCGCACTCGGCCCGCAGCACTTCCGGCACGTTGACCTTCACGACGATCTCGCGCTCGAAGTCGCGGCCGGCATCGAAGTCGAGGTACTTGTGCGTCGGCCGGGCAAAGCAGTTGTGGCTGACCACGCCGTGGGAGATGAAGTCGCCCGTGCCGGTCGTGATGTCGTGGAGCGGGAGGGCCATCCCGAGCGGCTCGATCGACACCAGCCTGATGCGCGCATCCGGTTTCAGCGCCATCCCTTGCACGGTGCGCTTGCGCGTGATCGCAGGGTCCGTCATGTGGAAGAACCGCAGCCGTTCGCGGAGTCCACCTCGGATCCGCACGCGAGTCACGCCATCCGGGTCGGGCGGCTCCTCCTCGATGGCCTCGAAGCCGAACTGCGACAGGGACGCCCGACTCCAGCCGAGGATCGTTCGATCGCTGATGGCGATGCGCAGCGCCTCGCCATCACACGATCCCTGCGCGTCGAAGATGCCGGCCAGGAATCCCTTGCGCCAGTCGTCCGACGGGTCGATCGGCCACGCGGTCATCTCGCCGACGCCTTCGGTGCTCGGGCGCCGCTGCCTCCGGATGGCGCGTACCTCCCGGCGATGGCCACCAGCGGCGGCGAGCGGGACCTCGTCCGGGTCGGCAACGACGTCGCGGAGGTAGATCTGGGCTCGGTCCCGCGCTTCGAGGTCGACGAGCGCGCGGCGGAAGGCGTGGCGGGTCCCGGCGCGTCCGTTTGGTCTGTCGTCCGCGCGTGACGCGATGGCCTCCTCGCCGCGGAACAGCCCGCAGAGGTAGCCACGCCGGTACTCCGGCGTGTCGTCCGGTGGACGGCAAACCCGCCGGTGCCGAGCAGCTCGTCGTCGACCGTGAGGGACGGTCGCCGCCCGGCGCCTGAGCCGACCCTCGTGACATGCCTCCAGCCCCGGTTCGTCAAGAACCGATGCTCGCCGCTCGTCACCAGCTGCGTGCCATCTTCCAGGGTGACTCGGTAGGCGGGCTCCGTGGTCCGCCAATGGTCGACGACCTCGGTCTCGACGTACCGTCGGCACTCGCCGTTAGGCTCGGTGCCGACGATGCGTTCTCCGACACGAAGGTCGGCGATCGGCTTCGTGCGCCCGTCCGCGAGCAGGACCGGCGTCGAGCCCTCGGTGCAGTATGTGCACGCATGGGTGCAGCCGCGGTACGGGTTGATCGTCCAGCGAAACGGGACCGCTGACGCGTCGGGCACCCGGTTCAGCGCCGACTTCGCGTGAACCTCGTAGAAGCGGATGTTCAGCGCCTCGGGCACGTCGAACCGGCGGACGACCGCCCCGTCGCGGTAGCCCGGCAGACGGGACTGCTCCTCGGCTTCGGTGGTCAGGTTGCTCCAGCGCACGAACACATGTTCGCATCCATCTCGGACGGAACGTCACAGCGCCGGCGGGCGGTCACCAAGAGACGGGCACGTCGTACTTGCGCAACGCTTCGTCGGAGGAGACCAGCACCGCGCCTTCAACGCGCGCCTGCGCCACGAGCATCCGGTCGAACGGATCGTGGTGGTGCATCGGGAGGCGTTCGGTTCCTCGGTCGCGTGCGCGACGCTGACCGCCAGTTCGGCCGCGCCGCCATCGGCCAGCAGCTCAGTGACCAGCGCGGGCCGCATCCTGAGCTTGCCGAGCGCGCGTTTGATGGCGATCTCCCAGGCCACGACCGCGCTGAGCAGCACATCGTGACGCGGATCGCCGACCAGTTCACGGGCCGTCTCGCTGAGCCGACGTGAATCGTGCGTCCACCACAGCACGACGTGCGTGTCGAGCAGCAGCTTCACTGCATCCCGAAGGCTTGCGCGATGTCGTCGGGCAGCTCGTCGAAGTCCTCGGCGATGTGCAGCTCTTCGGCCGGATAACGGTCGCGTGCGTCAACGAAGGTCCGTTGCGAGCGAACCGCGACCAGCCGGGCGACCGGTGTGCCCCGGCGCTCGATGATGACCTCTTCACCGTCCTGGGCGCGCTGAACCAGGCTGGAGAGCCGCGTCTTGGCTTCGTGCATTCCAACGACAACCATGCATATAGACTAGCGAACTTAGCTAGAGGACTAGCGGGGAGGCCGGCTCGGGCACAGCTCGTGGTCCAGCGCGGGCATGGGCCGCGCGGACCGGCGGGCGTCGTCGGCAGAACCGCGCATCGCCGCGCCCGTTGTCGGGGATGATCCGACCGTGCGCAGACGCCGCATCGACGACACGTACCGCGACTCGCCCGGCGCCGATCCCCCCCGTCGAGCAGCAGGACGAGGAGCTGTCGAGCTCCGCGCGCACCCACCTGCGCACCCTGCACGGCCAGGACCTCGCCCGTCCGGCCGGCACCGGCGGAGGCATCGTGTTCGTGCTGCTGGTGGCCATCGCCGCCCTCATCGTGCTCACCGCACTGGCAGCGACCGGCCACCTCTAGCAGACGCGCTCAGCGCGCAGCCACAGCAAGCAACGACATCTCACCGGCCAGCGTCTGCGACGTCGCGCTCGTGACCTGCACCGCCACGATCTCCCCCGGCTGCGCGATCCCGTCGAAGTTGACGACCTTGTTGTGGCTCGTACGACCACGCAAGCGCCGCGGATCGTGCCGCGACGGGCCCTCGACCAGCACGTCGAGCGTACGCCCGACGAACCGCTGCGCGCGCTCGTACGCCCGCCGCTGGACGACCTCCACGAGCCGCTCCATCCGCTCCACCTTCTCCTCGTGGGGCACGTCGTCGGCGCGCTCGGCGGCTTCCGTCCCCCGCCGCGGCGAGAAGATGAACGTGAACGCGCCGTCATAGCCGACCTCCTCGACCACCTCGAGCGTCTGCGCGAAGTCCGCCTCGGTCTCGCCCGGGAAGCCGACGATGATGTCCGTCGTCAGCGCGACGTCCGGCACGTGGCGGCGGATCATCGCGACTCGATCCAGGTACCGCTCGCGCGTGTACGTCCGGCGCATCGCCTTGAGGATCGGCGTCGAGCCGGCCTGCAGCGGCAGGGGGATGTGCTGGCACACGCTGGGCAGCTCGGCGTGGGCGAGCACGACGTCCTCGCGCATGTCCTTCGGGTGCGGGCTCGTGTAGCGGATGCGGTCAAGGCTCTCGATCGCGTCGAGCTCACGCAGCAGCGCGCTGAACTCGACCCTCGGCCGCAGGTCGCGTCCGTACGAGTTCACGTTCTGGCCGAGCAGCGTGATCTCGCGCGCGCCGTCGGCGACGACCGCGTGTGCCTCCGCGACGAGCTCCTCCAGCGGCCGCGAGACCTCGCGTCCGCGGGTCGACGGCACGATGCAGTACGAGCAGCGGCAGTTGCAGCCGACCGAGATCTGCATCCAGGCCTGGAACTCGCGCGCCCGCTTCATCGGCAGGTGGCCGGTGAAGCCCTCGAACTCGAAGTAGCCCTGCGCGGACAGCGAGTCGCTCGTCAGGAACTCGGCGAGCCGGTGCACCTGGCCGGGACCGAACGCGACGTCGACGAACGGGAACTGCCGGAAGACGTCCTCCTTGACCGACTGCGCCCAGCAGCCGCCGACGCCGATCACGCGATCCGGGTGGCCGTGCTTGAGCGCCTTGGCCTGATGCAGGTGGGCGATGAAGCGCTCGTCGGCCTTCTCGCGGATCGAGCACGTGTTGAACAGGATGAGATCGGCGTCCGCCGACTCCTGCGCCTCCGCGTAGCCGAGCGACTCGAGCATCCCCTTCATCCGCTCGGAGTCGTGCTCGTTCATCTGGCAGCCGAACGTGGTGACGTGGTAGCGCTTCAGGGTTTCATGCCGGAAGGGGCCATGTCCGCATGAAGCGTAGAGCCATCGGCCTGGACGACGGACGAAACGGGACGGCCGCCGAGCGCCTGCACGCCGACGTGTTCGGGGCGGCCGCCCAGTTCGACCGCGAGCAGGCCAGCGATCAGTCAGTCGGCACGAGGCCAGGCGGAGCCATGCGAGTCAACATCCGGTCCAGTCGCGAAGGATCCTTGCCTGCGTCCTCGGCGCGTTCCTTGCGGCTCACGGCCATCTTGACCAAGGAGCCGCCGACGTAGCGCAGTGGCTCGGGCGGCAGGAAGCCGGGCGGCTGGCGAACCAGTCCGCAGCGTGACCAGTCGTCGAGCCGGTCCAGCGCCATCGAGGCGAGGATCTTCCCGCCGAGCACGCTGGGGCCGACGCCGTTGCCCGAGTAGCCGAGTCCGCCGATGATGTCGGGACGGCCGAGCCGCGTGAAGAACGGCAGGCCGTCCATTGATCGGTCGACGGCCCCCGACCACGTGGCGGCAACCGGCACGGTGCGAAGCGCCGGGTAGAACGCGTACAGCGACGACTTGATCCACTCCTCGTTTCGGGAGCGGCCCTCGTACTTGGTGCCGACGAGATTGCCGGGGCGGAAGGTCCCGCCGGCTTTGCCGAACGCCATCCGGCCGTCGGGTCGGGCGTGGTAGTAGTGGACCAGCAGGCGCGAATCGGAGACCAGGAGCCCGGGCTCGATGCCGATCTCCTGCATGACCTGCGGGGCGGGCTCGGTCATGAGCAGGTCGCCGCCGAGCGTGAGGTACTTGTTGCGCAGGTCCGGCAGCGACCCCGACCAGCATTGCATGGCGATCACGACTCTCTTGGCCGTGATGCTGCCGTGCGCGGTGCGCACGACCGGCGGGTCGCTGCGTTGCAGCTCCACCATGGGGCTGTGCTCGTGAATGCGCACGCCGCGGTCGAGTGCCACCAGGCGCAGCGCTTGGGCGGTGGCGGCCGGCTGAAGCGAGGCCAGGCCCGGCTCGAAGACCCCGGCGATGTTGTAGGTCGTGCCGGTGCGGTCGGCCACTTCCTCGCGCGTCAGCTCCGAGAACACCTTCGTGTCCAGGCGTTCGAGCGCGTCGAGCGTCGCCTGCCAGGCGCCGAGCTGGTTGGGGTTTGTGGCGGTCCAGATCCAGCCGTGTTCCTCGAAGCCGATGTCGATGCCGCTGTTCTTGCAGACCTCGTTGATCTCGGCCACCGCCTCGGTGGACGCCCGGGCGATCCTGAGCGCTTCCGGTGCGCCGCACAGGCGCTCCAGCAGCAGAAAGTGGTGCCAGAGCGTCATCGCGAAGCCGCCGTTGCGGCCGCTGGCGCCGCTGCCGCAGATCTCTCGCTCGATCAGCATGACGTCGGTGGTGGGCGCCAGCTCCTTGATGCGCAGCGCCGTCCACAGTCCCGTGTAGCCGCCGCCGACGATGCAGACGTCGGCGTCGGCGCTCCCGTGCAGCACAGGCGTGCGATCGTCGTCGCGCACTGCGTCTGCCAGCCACCAGCCGCGGGCGATTGGGTCACCTACACGTTTCACTGTGTCCTCCTCGGTGAAGTGGCGGCCTCGTTGCTGACGAGCAC
>JAWKKD010000024.1:0-55307 GCA_041393435.1 Solirubrobacterales bacterium
CTGCGGCGTCGGCGGAGGCTCGGTGCTGTCGCCGCCGGCGCCACAGCCGACGACGACCAGCGTGGCGAGAACCACCAAGGCGAGGACCACACGACGCATGGAGCCGAGACGATAGGTGGTTTGATGCGCGGATCCGCCAGACCCCGCTTGAGGAGATCCAGGAATGCCCGATCGTGCCGCCATCGTCACCGGAGCGTCCACCGGCATCGGCCGCGCCATCGCCGAGATGCTCGGTGCCGAGGGCCACGCGCTGACGCTCAACAGCCGCCGCCCGCAGAACCTCGAGCCGACAGTCGAGGCGCTGCGGGCCAAGGGCTACGAGGTCGAGGCGGTCGCGGGCAGCGTCGCCGACGAGGAGGTCGTCCAGGAGGTCGTCCGCCGTCACCGCGAGCGCTACGGGCGCCTCGACGTCCTCGTCAACAACGCGGGCACCGGCTACGGCCAGCCGGTCGGCGAGCTGACGACGAAGGCGCTCGACCTGCAGCTCGGCGCGAACTTCCGCCACATCCCGCTGTTCTACCGCGAGTCGCTCGAGATGCTCCAGGCCGCCGGCCGCGAGCATCGCAACGCGCTCGTGATCAACACGGCGTCGATCTCGGGCAAGCACGGGGAGGCCTGGCTCTCGGTCTACTCCGCCACCAAGCATGCCGTCGTCGGCTTCACCGAGGCGATGAACAAAGAGCTCGGCGGCCAGGGCATCAAGTCGTGCGCGCTGTGCCCGGCGTTCGTCGACACGCCGATGACCGACTTCCTCGAGGGCAAGGTCTCGCCCGATCAGATGATCAAGACGAGCGACATCGTCGAGATGGCCCGGGCGCTGCTGCGGCTGTCGCCGGGCTGCACGGTCCCCGAGCTCATCTTCGAGCAGACCGCCTTCGAGATCGGTCAGGCCGTGTAACGGGGCGCGGCGCCGGAGCCGGGCTCCTCGGCGTCGGCGAGCCAGCCCCAACCGGTGGCGCGCGCCTCGCGGGCCCGCCGGTCGCGGGCCGTGCGCTGGTGCTCGGCGATCGCGCCATGGAAGTCGGCGTCGTCGACCATCGCCGTCAGCAGGAGGCCTTCGAGCGTGCGCAGCTCGCGGCGGGTCGCCCGGCGCGGACGGCGTGCCCGGGTGAAGCGGTCCCAGGCGCGGGCGAACGCGAGGAAGTCGGTGCGCCCGCCCGCGCGGTGGGCGGCGAGCATCGGGCAGACCCCGCCGTCGCGATCCGTGTAGGCGCCGACGATGATGTCGTTCGTGCGGATGCCCTCGAGCATGGCCACGCGCGTGTGCTGCGGCAGGCACCTGACCGCGAGCCGGAGTCCCTCCCTCGCACCGCGACGCATAGAGTGCCGATTCTCCTGCTCCTGCACGGAGATGTTCAAGCGATGAAGCTCGGCGTGCATATCGGCTACTGGGGTCTCGGGCTGACGTCCGCGGACCAGCTCGCGATCGTCCAGGAGGCCGAGCGCCTCGGCTACGACTCGGTGTGGACCGCCGAGGCCTACGGCTCCGACGCGGCGACCGTGCTCGGCTGGCTGGCGGGCCTCACGACGAGGATCAAGCTCGGCGCCGCGATCTTCCAGATGCCCGGCCGCTCGGCGGCGATGACCGCGATGACCGCGGCGACGATCGACCAGCTCTCGGGTGGGCGGATGCTGCTCGGGGTGGGGTCGTCGGGGCCGCAGGTCAGCGAGGGCTGGCACGGCGTGCGCTTCGCTCACCAGCTCCAGCGCACGCGCGAATACGTCGCGGTGGTGCGCAAGGCGCTGGCCCGTGAGCGGCTCGAGTTCCATGGCGAGACCATCGATCTGCCGCTGCCCGACGGGCCGGGCAAGGCGCTCAAGCTGACGATCGCGCCGGTGCAGGAGCGCATGCCGATCTACCTGGCGGCGATCGGCCCCAAGAACACGGCGTTGGCGGGCGAGATCGCCGACGGCTGGCTGCCGACCCTCGTCGCGCCGGAGCACATGGGCGTGCTGCGCGAGAGCCTCGAGGAGGGCGCGGCCCGCGCCGACCGGACGCTCGACGGCTTCGACATCGCCCCCACCGTGCAGCTCAGCATCAGCGACGACGTGCAGGCGGCGCACGACGCGCTGCGGCCGTTCATCGCGCTGTACGTCGGCGGCATGGGGTCGCGCCAGCAGAACTTCTACAACCAGCTCGTGCGCCGGTACGGCTTCGAGGACGCCGCGCAGCGCATCCAGGACCTCTACCTCGAAGGTCGCCACCGCGACGCGGCCGCCGCGATCCCGAGCGAGCTCATCGACCTGATCGCACTCGTCGGGCCGCGCGACCGGGTGCGCGAGCGGCTCGAGATCTACCGCGAGGCCGGGGTCGGGACGCTCGGGGTGACGCCGTTCGCGTGGACCCGCGACGAGCGGATCGCGCAGCTGCGGACGCTGGCCGAGCTCGCGGGATAAGTGGCGCGGCTGTTCCTCGGCGCGTTCGGGGATGCGGGCCACGCGTTTCCGATGATCGCGCTGGGGCGGGCGCTCGCCGCGCGCGGCCACGACGTGACGCTGCAGACGTGGACGCGCTGGCAGGAGCACGTCGAACGCGAGGATGCGGTTCGCGCCCGCACCCGAGTACCAGGTCTTCCCCACCCTCGAGCGGCCGCTGAAGCCCTACGAGGCCGTGGTGCGAGCCACGCGGGACACGCTGCCGCAGCTGTCTGCGGCGCAGCCCGAGGCGGTGGTCGCCGACATCCTCACGCTGGCGCCGGCGTTGGGAGGCGAGCTGCTCGGGGTGCCGGTCGCGACGCTCATCCCCCACGTCGACCCGCGCAGCGCCAACGGGTTCCCGCCCTACTCGCTCGGGCGCGGCTGCCGCGGACGGCGCTCGGACGCGCGGTGTGGCGGTCGACGGACCGGGTCGTGCGCCGGGGCGTCGAGCTCGGCCGCCGCGAGCTCAACGAGACGCGCCAGCGGCTCGGCCTGGCCTCGCTCGCGCGGGTGCACGGCGGGATCAGCGAGCGGCTCGCGCTCGTCGCGACGTTCCCCCAGCTCGAGTATCCGCGGCCGTGGCCGGCGAGCACGCACGTCGTCGGGCCGCTGCTGTGGGAGCCGCCCTTCGGGGACGTCGAGCTGCCCCCGGGCGACGATCCGCTCGTGCTCGTGGCCCCCTCGACGGTGCAGGATCCGGCGCATCGGCTGCTGCGGGCCGCGGTCGGCGGGCTCGCCGGCGAGCGAGTGCGGGTGCTGGCCACGACGAACCGGCGTCCGCTGGAGCGTCCGCTCGCGCTGCCGGACCACGCTCGGCTGGTGGACTGGGTGAGCTACTCGCGCACGATGCCCCGGTGCGACGTGGTGGTCTGCCACGGCGGGCACGGGACGGTGGTGCGGGCGCTGGCCAGCGGGTGCACGGTCGTGTGCTGCCCGGCCGGCGGGGACATGAACGAGAACGCCGCGCGGGTGGACTGGGCCGGCGTGGGCGTGCGCCTGCCGCGGCGGTTCGCGACGCCGCAGGCGGTGCGGCTGGCGGTGCGGCGGGCACTGCGCGAGACGGGGCGGCGGGCACGGGCGCGCGAGCTCGCCGCGTGGGCGGCCGCGAACGACGGCGCGACCCGAGCGGCGAGCCTCGTGGAGGAGCTCGCCACCGGACGACGCTAGCGAATGGGACGAGGCCGCCCGATCCGGGCGGCCTCGAAAGCTCGGGGGGTGGGACTCGAACCCACAACGACTCGGTTAACAGCCGAGCATTCTGCCATTGAATTACCCCCGACTGCCCCGCACAGGGTAGTCAACCTGTGGTCGGTCGGCAGTCACGCGGCCTTGAGCCCGATCTGCGCGGGGGCCAGGACGCGGACGCCCGCCTCGACCTCAGCGTGGCAGTTGGCGCACAGCAGGGCGCACTGAGCCGCCTCGGCGCGCAGCACGTCGATCGAGCGTGCGAGTCCGCGCGCGCCCAGGCCGAACCGCTTCTTCGCTCGGTCCAGGTGATGGAACTGGAGCGCAGCGATGCACCGGTCGTAGCCGCAGGCGACGCACCGTCCGCCGGCCTCGGCCACCAGCGTTCGCTTCGCGGTACGGCGCCAGCGGGTAACCGCCTCCGCACGACAGCGCGCGCACCGAAACGACCCCCTGGACAGGACGAACGGCGTTCGGCCGTGGCGCGGGCACTGCCCGGTCCGTCGCGCCACTCCGCCCGAGCGTCTTCGCGCCGTCGCGGTGGTCTGAAGACCGTGACGCCGCAGCCAGTAGCGCACGGTCGTGGGACTGCGCCCAACGCGGGTTGCGATCTCGCGAACCGTGAGGTCCTCGCCCACGAGCCGCGTCAGGGTCTCGCGATCCAGCGATCCGCGAGGGGCGTGCTCTCGATGCGCCGGGCGCAGATCGTGCTTCTGCAGCCAGTACCAGATCGTCGACGGGTGGCGCTCGAGCCGGCGACCCATCTCCGCCAGCGAGCACCCCTGCTCGATCAACCCTTCCAGCGTCTCCCGTTCCATGGTCATACGAACACTAGTTCGCGTCTCGGACGGAACCCTGGCCAGCGACCACCCCCGGCGCGTCAGGCCAGCGAGCGCTCCAGCGCCGCGTCCAGCTCCGCGCGCAGCGCGAGCCGGCGGCGCGCCATCTCGGTGCGCTGGCCGGGCTCGGCGCGCGCGAGGTCGCGCTCCACCACGGCGAGGTCGAGCTGCAGGCGCTCGACGTCGAGCATCGCCGTCGTGACGGTCTGGGCCCCCGCCCGGGCGACCAGCTCGCGCAGCAGCGCGGCCAGCTCCTCGTCGCCGGCCGGCAGGCCGTCGAGCGGGGCCGCGAGGTGGTCGCGCAGCCAGCCGGCGGCGCGGCGGTTCAGCGTGTCCGTGAAGTGGGCCTCGGGGTCGATGGCCGCCAGCTGCGCCGCCCCGGCTCGGGCAGCGCGAGGCACAGCGCGAGGAACCAGCGCTCGGTCGCGGTGCGCCGGTCGACGCCGCGCGGCGCCCGGCCGGCCGCCAGGCCTGGGCCCCGCCGGCCGGATACGAGCCGCCGTCGCCGTCGCCATCGCCATCGCCGTTGGAGGGCGGCGGCACCGACAACGCGGACGCGCCCCCACCCCCGCGCATACAGCAGCCGCCGCGCCAGCTCGGGTGAGATGTCCAGCCGGTCGGCGGCCATGGCCACCAGCTCCTCGGCCAGCACGCTCGGCCCGAGCGTCGCGAACGCCGGCCGCAGCGTCTCGATCACGCGGTCCTTGCCCTCCGCGCTCGACAGGTCGCCCAGCGCCAGGGTCCGCTCCACCCGGAAGCGCACGAACGGCACCGACCGGTCGACCAGCGCCCGGATCGCCTCGGCGCCCTCCGACAGCGCCACGTCCGCGGGATCGCGCCCCGCCGGCAGCGGCACGACCCGCAGCTCCAGCCGCCGCCCCGCCGCCACCCGCGCCGCACGCAGCATCGCGTCCTGCCCGGCGTCGTCGGCGTCCAGGGCGAGCTGGACCGTCGGCGCCATGCGCCCCAGCTCGACGATCTGCTCCTCGGTCAGCGCCGTGCCCATCGACGCGACCGCGTTGAGCACGCCGGCCTGGCGCAGCGCGAGCACGTCGGTGTAGCCCTCGCAGACGATCACGACGCCCGCCTTCGCCGCCGCCGCCCGCGCCAGATGCGCGCCGTAGACGATCGAGCCCTTGTGGAACAGCCCGCGCTTCTCGGACGTGTTGAGGTACTTCGGGCGCTGGGACTCGCTGAGCGCCCGCGCTCCGAACCCGAGCACCCGCCCGCGCGCGTCGGCCAGCGGGAACATGATCCGCCCGCGGAAGTAGTCGTGGATCCGCCCGCCCTCGCGCCCGCGGGTGGCCAGACCCGCGTCGTAGACCTCGCGCGCCTTGAAGCCCGCCTTCTGGGACTGCACGAGCACGGTGTCCCACCGGCTCGGCGAGTAGCCGACGCGGAACTCGCGCAGGGTCGCCTCCGTCAGCCCGCGCGACGACAGGTACTCCCGCGCCCGCGCCGCCCCCGCCTCGCGCGACTCCCACAGGACCCGCTCGTAGAACGTGGCCGTGCGGTCCAGGAGCGCGAGCAGCCGCTCGCGGGCGTGCCGCCGCTGCGCCGCCTGCGGATCCTCGTCCTCGACCTCGAGCTCGATCCCGCAGCGGTCGGCGAGCAGCTCGAGCGCCCCCACGAAGTCCACGCCCTCGGTCAGCTCGACGAACGTGAACACGTCGCCCTGCTCGCCGCAGCCGAAGCAGTGGAACATCTTCTTCGCCGCGTCGACCGAGAACGACGGCGTGCGCTCGTCGTGGAACGGGCAGAGCCCCATGAACCCGCTGCCCGACGTGCGCCGCAGCTCGGTCCGGGCGCTCACCAGCGCCACGAAGTCGACCGCGTCGCGCACCTTCTCCTTGGCGTCGTCGCGGTAGCGGGGCACGCGGCCAGCGTATCTCGCGCCCGCCGGGCCTCAGCTGGCGAACGCGCGCGGCACGGTGAGGTCCGTGTAGGCCCGCAGGCAGTAGCGGTCCGTCATTCCGGCCAGCCAGTCGGTGACGCGCTGGGCGAGGTCGTCGCCCGGCGCCAGGGCGTCGGCGTAGTGGTGGAACAGCGTTGCGATGACCCGCTCGATCTTCGCGTGCTCGTCGCGCGCGGGCGGGGCGAGGTAGACGCGCTCGAACATGAACGTGCGCAGCGCGTCCATGGCCGGGCCGGCCACCGGTCCCTGCACGATGTCGCCGGCCCGCTGCGAGTGCTCGACGAGGTCGCGGACGAGCGCGTCGATGCGCCGGGCGCCGGTGCGGCCGAGGGCGGCGATCGGCTCGGCCGGCAGGTCGCGCTCGTCGAGCACGCCGGCGCGCACGGCGTCGTCGATGTCGTGGTTGATGTAGGCGACGCGGTCGACGAGCCGCACGATGCGGCCCTCGAGCGAGGCGGGCGGGTCCATGCGCGAGGAGTGGCGCAGGATGCCGTCGCGGACCGGCTCGGTCAGGTTGAGGCCCTCGAGCACGTCCACGACGCGCAGCGACTGCTCGAAGTGGCGGAAGCCGGGATGGCCGGGAAAGCGCTCGCGCAGGCAGCGGTCGAGCGCCTCCTCGCCGATGTGGCCGAACGGCGGGTGGCCGAGGTCGTGGCCCAGTCCGATCGCCTCGACCAGATCCTCGTTGAGCGCCAGCGCCCGTGCGACGGTCCGGCTGACCTGCGTCACCTCGAGCGTGTGGGTCAGGCGCGTGCGGTAGTGGTCGCCCTCGGGCGCGACGAAGACCTGCGTCTTGTGCGTCAGGCGGCGAAACGCCTTGGAGTGCACGATCCGGTCACGGTCGCGCTGGAACGGGGTGCGGACCGGCGAGTCGTCCTCGGGGGCGGCGCGCCGGGCGGGGTAGGAACGCACGGCATGCGGCGAGAGGAAGGCGTCCTCGAAGGCCCGCTGGCGGTCGACGATGCGCACGCCGATGACGATAGCGGGCAAGTGATACCCCCAGTGGGTATATCATGACGAGCATGGAACACGCTGTTCACCGATCTGACACATCCTGGAACACCGCCGTGTCCGCCACCCTGCACTGCCTCACCGGCTGCGCGATCGGCGAGGTGCTGGGCATGGCGATCGCCACGGCGCTGGGCTGGGGCAACGTGGCGTCGATCGCGCTCGCCGTCGCGCTGGCCTTCGTGTTCGGCTACTCGTTGACGATGCTGCCGCTGCTGCGCGCGGGTCTGGCGTTCGCCGTCGTGCTGCCGCTGGCCCTGGCCGCGGACACGCTCTCTATCGCGACGATGGAGGTCGTCGACAACCTGATCGTGCTGCTGGTCCCCGGTGCGATGGATGCGACGCTGAGCGACGCGCTGTTCTGGGGCTCGCTGGCGGTCGCCCTGGCGATCGCGTTCGTCGTCACCGTGCCGGTCAACCGCTGGCTGATCTCACGCGGCAAGGGCCACGCGGTCGTCCACCAGCACCACGGTCACTGACGGATCGCGGCCTGCGCGGCGGCGACCCGGGCGATCGGCACCCGAAACGGCGAGCACGACACGTAGTCGAGCCCGCTGTGATGGAAGAAGTCGATCGAGTCGGGATCGCCGCCGTGCTCGCCGCAGATCCCCAGCTTCAGGTCCGCCCGGCCCTGGCGCCCGAGCCAGGCCCCCATGCGCAGCATCTGGCCGACGCCGGGCGTGTCGATCGTCTCGAACGGCGAGCGGTCGAGGATCTTCGTCTCCAGATAGCGGCTGAGGATCTTGCCCTCGATGTCGTCGCGGCTGAAGCCCAGCGCGGTCTGCGTGAGGTCGTTGGTGCCGAAGCTGAAGAAGTCGGCCTGGGTGGCGATGTGGTCGGCGATGAAGCAGGCGCGGGGCAGCTCGAGCATGGTGCCGACGCTGTAGTCGCGACCGTGCTCGAGGCCCTCCTCGTGGGCGACGCGCTCGACGAGGCCGCGCATGAGCTCCAGCTCGCGCTCGTAGTCGACGAGCGGGATCATGATCTCGAGGTGCGGCGCCGGCGAGACCGCCTTCGCGGCGCGGGCGATCGCGACCACCTGCATCTCGTAGATCTCCGGATGCACGATGCCCAGGCGCACCCCGCGCATGCCGAGCATCGGGTTGACCTCCTCGAGCGCACGCACCCGCTCGAGCGTGTGCTCGAGCGCCGCGAGGTCGTCGGAGCGCTCGAGGCGCGCCTGCTCGACCGCGCGCTCGATGTCGGAGCGGCGCGGGAGGAACTCGTGCAGCGGCGGGTCGAGCAGGCGGATCGTCACCGGCAGCCCCTCCATGGCGCGAAACAGCCCGGTGAAGTCCTCCTGCTGGAGCGGCAGCAGCCGAGCCAGCGCGGCCCGGCGGCCGTCCTCGTCGTGGGCGAGGATGACGTCGGCCATGAGCTGCTGGCGCTCGCCCAGGAACATGTGCTCGGTGCGGCACAGGCCGATGCCCGCGGCGCCGAACTCGCGGGCGCGGGCCGCGTCCTCGGGCGTGTCGGCGTTGGCGCGGACGCCGAGGCGGCGCAGCTCGTCGCACCACCGCAGCACGGTCTCGAAGTGCTCGGAGACCTTCGGCAGGACGAGCGGGACGTCGTCGACGGTCAGCGTGCCGGTCGTCCCGTCGATGGCGATCCGGTCACCCTCCCGCAGCACCATGTCGCCCACCCGCGCCTCGCCGGTCGCGAGGTCGATCTCGACGTCGCTGGCCCCGGTCACCGCGGGGACGCCCATGCCGCGGGCCACGAGCGCGGCATGGCTGGCCTTGCCGCCCTCGCTGGTGAGGATGCCCCGCGCCGCGTGGAAGCCGGCGACGTCGTCGGCCTCGGTGAAGGGGCGTACGAGGATGACGTCCTGGCCCTCGTCGCCGAGCGCGACCGCCTTGACGGCGGTGAAGACGATCCTGCCCTTCGCCGCGCCCGGCGACGCGGCGACGCCCTGGGCGAGGACCTCGTACTCCGCGTCGGGGTCGAACGTCGGGTGCAGCAGCGTGTCGAGCTTCTCGGCGTCGATGGTGGCGATCGCCTCGGCCTTGGTCAGGAGGCCCTCCTCGACGGCGTCGACCGCGAAGCGCACGGCGGCCTGCGCGGGGCGCTTGGCGTTGCGCGTCTGCAGCATGTAGAGGCGCCCCTCCTCCACCGTGAACTCGCAGTCCTGCATGTCCTTGTAGTGGGCCTCGAGCGTGCGCAGGATCTCGAGCAGCTGGACGTGGACGTCGGGCAGCCAGTCCGCCAGCTCGGCGATGTCGCGGGTGTTGCGCACGCCGGAGACGACGTCCTCGCCCTGGGCGTTGGCCAGGAAGTCGCCGGAGGGCTCGGGGGCGCCGGTGACCTCGTCGCGGCTGAACGCGACGCCCGACCCGCTCGTCTCGCCCTTGTTGCCGAACACCATCTGCTGGACGTTGACGGCGGTGCCCCAGTCGTCGGGGATGCGGTTGATGCGGCGGTAGGCGACGGCGCGCTCGCCGCTCCAGGAGTCGAAGACGGCCCTGATCGCCTGGTCGAGCTGGATGGCGGGGTCCTGAGGGAAGTCGTAGAACGCCTGGAAGGCGCTCGTCAGCTGCTGGAGGGCCTCGACATCCAGCTCGGGGTCGAGCCTGACGCCGCGCTCGCGCTTGACCCGGGCGATCTCGTCCTGGAAGCGCTCGCCGGGGACGCCGCGCACGACGTTGCCGAACATCTGGACGAAGCGGCGGTACGAGTCCCAGGCGAAGCGGGGGTTGTCGGTCTTGGCGGCGAGGCCGTGGACGCTCTCGTCGTTGAGGCCGAGGTTGAGGACGGTGTCGAGCATGCCGGGCATCGACTCGCGGGCGCCGCTGCGCACGGAGACGAGCAGCGGGTCGGCGGGGTCGCCGAGCGTCCGGCCGGCATGCCGCTGCAGACGGCCGAGCGCCGCGCGGACCTCGTCTTCCATGCCGTCGGGCGGATGGCCGTCGCGCATGTAGGCCACGCAGGCCTCGGTGGTGATCGTGAAGCCGGCGGGCACGCGCTCGGCCCCCAGCACCCGCGTCATCTCGGCGACGTTCGCTCCCTTGCCGCCCAGCAGATCGCGCATATCACGCGATCCCTCGGAGAAGTCGTAGACCCAGCGCATGGCGGGACACTACCCGCTGGAGCGGCTTGATGTATCCACCTTGCGGATTGCATCCACGACGGCGATGTGGCGCAAGGCGATGCGGCGGCCGACGCGGAGCCGGCGCGGCAGTGTGGCGCAAGGCGATGCGGCGGCCGACGCGGAGCCGGCGCGGCGGTGCGGTGCGAGGCGGCGCGGCGGCCGACGCGGAGCCGGCGCGGCGGTGCGATGCCAGGCGGCCCTGGCGCGCGGCGGGTCGCGCCTACGCCTACGCCGACGCGGCGCGCAGGCGGACGTGCGCATGATGCTCGGCGGTCTCGCGAATCGCGCGCTCGGCCTGGCGTAGCGCCCGCGGCGAGGCGTCGGGCGCGTCGCGCAGCGTGCGGCCGATGGCCTCGGTCATGAACCGGTGGGCCTCCTCGTCGAGCGGGAAGGCCGAGGCCTCGCAGGCGGCGCACACCACGCCGCCGGCCGCGCCGGAGAAGCCGGTCAGGTGCTCGCCCTCGCCGCAGCTCGCACAGGCGGTGAGCTGGGGGGCGAGGCCCGCGGCGAGCAGCAGCTTCATCCGCAGCGCGAGCTGGTTGGCGAGGGTCGCCGCGGACGGCTCGGCGTCGAGGAGGGCCAGCTCGTGGCAGAGCAGGTGGTAGACCGGCGGATGCGGCTCGGCGGTCTCGAAGAGCCGCGCGACCGCATCGCACGCGCGGGCGGCGGCGTCGAGCGTCGCCGCGGTCTCGCGCAGCCGCCGGTGCGCCGCCACCGTGTCGGCCCCGGTCACGGTCATCAACTCGCTGCGTCCCTCGTGGAGCATGAGCGCGACCCGCGAGAACGGCTCCAGCCGCCCGCCGAAGCGGCTGCGCGCCCGCCGTACGCCCTTGGCCATCGCGCTCACCCGTCCCCGATCCTCGGTGTAGAGGTGCAGGATCCGGTCCGCCTCGCCGTAGCGCAGCGAGCGCAGCACGATCCCCTCGGTCTTGATCAGGCCGGGCATGGCACCTCACGACGGAGACGCGGCGACGCGGAGCCGCGGATGCCGAGCGCTATCTTTTGTGAAGTAATGAATCGCGTCATCGTCTACTCCACCGACCCCTGTTCCTTCTGCGCCCAGGCGAAGGCCCTGCTGTCCAAGCGCGGCATCGCATACGAGGAGATCAATCTCGCAAAGGACCCGGCTGGACGGGTCGAGCTGCACGAGAAGACGGGCATGATGAGCTTCCCGCAGATCGTCATCGACGGCGAGGTGGTCGGCGGGTTCCGCGAGCTCGTCCAGGCCGACCGCAGCGGTCGGCTGAGCGAGCTGCTCGCCGCGTAGGCGCGACCGCGCGGCGACCGGCGACGCCCCGAAGACCAGGAGTCGCGCGCGCTCGCGAAGCCGCGCGGCCGGTCAGCGCCCCGCCGGGACCTTCGGCGCACCGGCGGCCCGGGCGCCGTTCGCCGCCGCCCGCCCCGTGGCCGCCGCGCGCACCGGCGGCGCGAGGAACCGCCCGACCACCGGAAGCTCGAGGAAGCCCTCGACGCTCGCGTACAGCAGCGCGACCTTCGGCAGGTTGCCCACGTCGTCGATGACCAGCGACCGCGGCAGCCACTCGGGATAGAACTTCGCGTTGAAGTCCCGCAGCGACTGGATCTGGAAGAACGGGTTCAGCCCGCGCGCGATGCGCCGCTCGACCCGGCCCCAGACGCCCGCGTCCTGCGCGCTGTCGAGCAGGCGGCCCCACGCGGCGAAGTTCAACGACAGCCGCGTCACCCCCTCCTCGCGCAGCGCCACCGCGGCGTTGGCGATGAGGAACTCGGTGAGGCCGTTCTCGGCGTCCGGCCGCCGGCGCATGAGGTCGAGCGAGTAGCCCGGCTCGGCCGAGGAATACGCCGGGACGAAGCGCAGGAAGCCCGCCGGCCGCCCCGACCGGTCACGGGCGAGCGCGATCCGGTAGTCCGGGTTGACGCCCTCGACGTCCTCGCCGAGCTCCATCGTGAACCCGCGCGCGGGCGCGCCCGCGCGCCACCTCACGCGGATCTCGTTGAGCTGCGTGATCAGCTCCGGCGTCGCCCGGTCCTCGTGCAGCAGCTCGAACGAGTGCTCGCGCCCCACCCGGTTGACCGCCTCGCGCACCGCCTTCATCCGCCGGCCCTCGAGACGGAACTCGTCCGGGTGCAGGATCGCCTCGTCGCCGAGGTAGAGCACGTGCATCCCGCGCGCGCGGTACAGCTCGGCATCGGCCTCGCGCACGGCGAGGAACGCCACGCTCCACCCGTTGCCGCGGCAGAACTCGAGGAACTCGTCGAGCGTGCGACCCGTGTCCTCGGGCGGCCCGACCGGGTCCGCCGCCACCATCGCGTGGCCGCGCACGTACGCGTAGGCGACCAGCGACCGGCCGTCGGAGGAGAAGAAGTAGCTCTTGTCGCGACGCAGCGCGAAGTACGCGAGCGTGTCTGCGCCGTACGCGCGCACGATCTGCTCGGCGCGCCGGCGCGCATCCTCGTCGGGCGGCGTGCTCTGCACGAGCGGCCGCAGCAGCAGGTACAGCAGGATCAGCAGACCCGCGATGCCGAGCGCGAGCAGGGCGTCCGGGAAGAAGTCGGCGAACAGCCGCCGGTCGTACGAGTAGGGACCGTCCACCCCGATCAGCCCGGCGAAGATCGTCCGCAGCCCGCCGCCGACCCCCAGCCGCGGATGCAGGTGGTTGGCCTGCGTCAGCAGCGACACGAAGCCGAACGTCAGCACCACCGCCAGGTAGAGCGGCACGAACATGAGCACGTCGGCGATCGAGCCCGGGTCGCTGCGCGCACGGAAGTCCGTGCGGTACCACAGCAGCGCGCCCAGCATCGCGAGGTTGACGAGCAGGGGGATCGGGTCCGGGCCCTTGAGGAGATGCACCAACGCGGCGACCGCGAACAGCGCGACCGCGATGAACCACGCGCGCCGGCGCCCCAGGTACAGCTGGCGTGCGACCGCGATCAGGCCGATGCCGATGACGACCGAGATGACGAACGTCACCGCCCGGCTCGGCCGGTCCAGCAGGTTGCCGATCCCGAACGACCAGTCGATGAGCGGGATCGACGGCAGCAGCGAGAGCAGGCCGACGATGCCGGTCAGCCACGACAGGGGCTTCAGCGACGGCGGCCGGCGGGTCGGCGCCCGGAACGTCGGCGGGGCGCTCGCGTGCGGCGGCGGGGGCGGCTCGATCTCCCCCGCCTCCCCGCCTCGGCGGCGACGTGGGTCATGCCCGCGCCCGCCGGCGGCGTCTTCGCCTCCGGCGCGCCCGCCTCGGGCCGCAGCGTCGGGAACAGGATGACCTCGCGGATGGTGTCGACCCCGGCGAGCAGCATCACCAGCCGGTCCATGCCGATGCCCAGCCCGCCCGTCGGCGGCAGCCCGTACTCGAGCGCGTGCACGTAGTCGTCGTCGACCGGCTCGGCCTCGGCGTCGCCGCCGGCCTGCAGCACCGCCTCGGCGCGGAACCGCTCGGCCTGGTCGACCGGGTCGTTGAGCTCGGAGTACGCGTTGGCCAGCTCACGCCCGGCCACGACCAGCTCGAAGCGCTCCACCAGCGCGGGGTCGTCGCGGTGTGCCTTGGCCAGCGGCGAGGTCTCGCGCGGATGGTCCATGACGAACGTCGGCTCGATGAGCAGGTGCTCGGAGCTCGCGTCGTAGACCTCGCTCATGATCTTGCCCGAGCCCCACACCTCGAGCCACTCGACGCCGAGCTTGTCGGCGATCGCCCGCGCCTGCGCCACCGGCATCGACGGGTGCATGTCGACGCCCGCGTTCTCCTTGATGAGCTCGGTCATCGTCGCCCGGCGCCACGGCGGCTTGAGATCCACATCGCGGCCCTCGATCTGCACCACCGTCGTCCCGAGCGCGTCCAGCGCCGCCGCCGAGACGATCGCCTCGGTGAGCTCCATCATGTCGTGGTAGTCGCCGAACGCCTGGTAGGCCTCGAGCTCCGTGAACTCCGGGTTGTGGCGGGTGTCGAGCCCTTCGTTGCGGAAGACCCGGCCGATCTCGAACACCCGGTTCATGTCGCCGACGATCAGCCGCTTGAGCGGCAGCTCGAGCGCGATGCGCAGCGTCATGTCGAGGTCGAGCGCGTTGTGATGCGTGTAGAACGGCCGCGCCGCCGCGCCGCCCGCCTGGCCGAGCAGGACCGGCGTCTCGACCTCGCGGAACCCGCGCTCGGTCAGCACCCGCCGGGTCGTGGCGATCACCTTCGAGCGGATGTCGAAGATCTGGCGCGTGCGCTCGTTGGCGATCAGGTCGAGGTAGCGCTGGCGGTAGCGGGTCTCGGGATCGGTCAGGCCATGGCGCAGGTCGGGCAGCGGCCGCAGCGCCTTCGACAGCAGCTCGAACCCCGCCAACCGGACCGACAGCTCGCCGCGCTGGGAGACGATCACCGTGCCCGTCACCCCGATCCAGTCGCCGAGGTCGAGCGTGGCGAAGTCGCGCAGCGCGTCGGCCCCGACCAGGCTGCGGTCGGCCAGCAGCTGGATCGTCCCGGTCTCGTCGCGCAGGTCGGCGAAGTCCACGCCACCGTGGCGGCGCAGCCCGACGAGCCGCCCGGCGAGCCGGACCTCGGCGCTCGTGTCGGCCCCGGCGGCGAGGTCGCCGTAGCGCTCGTGCAGCTCCGCGGCCGTCGTGTCGCGGTCGAACCGCGCCGGGTACGGCTGGATGCCGCGGGCGCGCAGCGCCTCGAGCTTCTGGAGGCGATGCGCCCGCTCGCTCTCCTGGAACGACGTGCTGGGCTCCTCGGTGGCGCTCACGGGTTCCGGCATGCTCGCAGGTGGTTCGGCTGTCACACGGTCGAACTTGAGCCGCCGCTGCGGCTGGCAGGATCCGCGCGTGGCGAACGGGAACCTCGACGCGATCATCGCTCAGGCCGAGCACGACCGCACGCGCTTGAACTCGAGCGCATTCGGGCCGGTCAGCCTGACGGCGCTGGGCATCGCCTCGGTGGTGGGCGCGGGGATCTTCGTCACGACCGGCGAGGCGGCCGCCCGCTACGCCGGGCCCGCCGTCGTGTTCAGCTTCCTCATCGCGGGGCTCGCCGCCGGTGTGACCGCGCTCTGCTACGCCGAGCTGGCCTCGATGATCCCGGCCGCCGGCTCGACGTACTCCTACGCGTACGCGGTGTTCGGCATCTTCCTGGCCTGGTTCATCGGCTGGGACCTGCTGCTCGAGTACCTGTTCGCCGCGGCGACCGTCGCCGTCGGATGGGCGGGCTACTTCGACACGATGCTCGGCTCGGCCGGCATCCACATACCGGACGCGCTGGTCAACCCGCCGTTCGGCGACGACAGCGGCGTGATCAACGTCCCGGCCATCGCCATCGTGCTCCTCACGTGCGGGCTGCTCTACCTGGGCACGCGCGAGTCGGCGCGCGCCAACAACATGCTCGTGGCACTCAAGCTGGGGGCGCTCGTGCTGTTCGTGGGCGCCGGGGTGTTCTTCGTCGTCGGGTCGAACTGGAAGCCGTTCGTGCCGCCCAACGAGGGCGGGTTCGGCGAGTTCGGCGCCACCGGCATCCTGCGCGCGGCCGGCGTCGTGTTCTTCGCCTATGTCGGCTTCGACGCGGTCTCGACCGCGGCCGGCGAGTCGCGCAACCCGCGGCGGACGATCCCGATCGGCCTGCTCGGCACCGTACTCGTCTCGACGGCGCTCTACGTGGCCATCGGGATCGTCATGACCGGGATGGTCGACTACCACCGCCTCAACGTCCCCGACCCGCTGGCCGAGGCGGTGCGCGCGGCCGGGCCGTCGCTCGACTGGCTGGAGACGCTGATCAACATCGCCGCGGTCGTCGGGCTCGCCGCGACCGTGCTCGTCACCTTCTACGGCCAGACGCGCATCTTCATGCGCATGTCCTCCGACGGGATGCTGCCCGACGCGCTAGGCAAGGTCAGCGGCCGCTTCCAGACGCCGGGCCAGGCGACGATCCTCTGCGCGGTCGCGGGCGCGCTGGTCGCCGGCCTGATGCCGCTCGACGTGCTCGGCGACCTCGTCTCGATCGGCACGCTGCTGTCGTTCCTCATCGTGTGCTCCGGGGTGGTGATCCTGCGCCGGCGCCGGCCCGATCTCGAGCGGCCGTTCCGCGTGCCCGCGGTGCACGTCGTCGCCGGCCTGGGGATCGTCTGCTCGCTCGGGCTCATCGCCACGCTGCCGGTGACGACGTGGATCCGCCTGGTCGTGTGGCTGCTGATCGGCCTGGTGATCTTCTTCGTCTACGCGCGGCCGCGCAGCCAGGCCCGAATGCAGGCGCTAGCCGGCGGTGACGGCGACCGCGGTGCCTGAGCCGGGCTTGGCCACCACCGCCCCCTCCTGGGTGCGCGACAGGACGACCATGCCGGCGAGCGCGGCGCCGAGCGCGATCAGCGTGGCGATCCACCCGAGCGTCGTCTCGTGCAGCGACTCCTGCAGCAGCGTCACGGCGAGCAGCACGCTCGTGATCGGGTCGAACGCCATCTGGGTCGCCACCGCGGGCGCCAGCGCGCCGGTGTTCAGCGAGAGCTGGCTGAGCGTCATCGAGACGTAGCCGACGACGATCAGGGCGTACAGCGGCCAGCTCGTGAACACCTCGAGGACGCCGCTGTCGAAGCGATGACCGGTGACGTCGGTGAGCGCGGCGCTCAAGCCGAAGAGGACGCCGGTGGCGGTACCGAGGACCGCGGCCTTGGGCGCGGCATGCAGCCGTCGCGAGGCGAGCAGCAGCGGCACCACCACGACCGCGCACGCCGCCCCCGCGATCAGCCAGTCGCGCAGCGGCGCGTCGTCGCGGCCCCCCGACGGGTCGGCGATCATCAGGAACGCGATCAGCCCGACGGTGACGACCGCGGCGGCGACCAGGTCGATGCGGCGCACGCGCTGGCCGGTGAGCCGCGCGCCGAGCGGCAGCGCGAACACGACGCTGAAGACGAGCAGCGGCTGCACGACGGCGAGGCGCCCGATCGACAGCGCGGCGAACTGGCAGCCGAAGCCGAGCGCGTCGGAGGCGATGCCGGCCAGCCAGACGGGCCGCTTCGCCATCTGGACGAGCAGCCCGGCGCCCGACGCGGTCGGCGGCTCGTCGAGCCCGCCCTTCTGCTGCAGCACCGTGCCCAGCGCGAAGAAGAGCGCGGCGAGGAGGGCGAGGACGATGTCCACCGGCGAGAACTTAGAGACGGTGGCGGCGGACGCCGCGCGGCGGCCGCTGGCAGTGCTCGCAGGCGTACGTGCCGCGGCCGGCGGCCACGAACTTCACGATCGGCGTGCCGCAGCGCGGGCACGGCTTGCCGCGGCGGCGGTGGACGAGGAACTCGTGCTGGAAGGCGCCCGCGACGCCGTCGGCGTGGCGGAAGTCGTCGATCGTCGCACCGCCCGCGCCGATCCCGGCGCGCAGGACGTCGACGACCGCGCCGTGCAGCTCGACGAGCTGCACGCGCCGCAGGCCGCCCGCCGGCCGCAGCGGATGGATGCGCGCGCGAAACAGCGCCTCGTCGGCGTAGATGTTGCCGACGCCGGCGATGCGCCGCTGGTCGAGCAGCATCGCCTTGACGGGGGCGCGCCGGCCGCGGAGCGCGGCGCGCAGGGCCTCGACGGTGAAGTCGGGCCCGAGCGGCTCGACGCCGAGGCGGGCGGCGAAGAACGCGTCGCGCGCGTCGCGGCCCAGCGCGAGCTCGCCGGTGCCGAAGCGGCGCGGGTCGCAGAACGCGATCTCGGGCCCGGCGTCGGCGAAGCGCCAGCGCACGCGCTCGTAGCGGGTCCCCGGCGGCGGGTCGATCAGCATCGTCCCGGTCATCCGCAGGTGCGCGAGCAGGAACACGTCGTCCGCGAAGGCCCAGACGAGGTACTTGCCGCGCCGCTCGAGGCGCTCGACGCGCCGGCCCTCGACCGCGGCCTGCAGCTCGCGCGGGGCCAGCGGCTGGCACCAGCGCGCGTCGTCGATGCGCAGCTCGCGCAGCGTGCGCCCCTCGACGACCGGCGCGAGCTGGCGGCGGATGGTCTCGACCTCGGGCAGCTCGGGCATGCGCGCGCCGCAGCGTAGTCCGGCGCGGCGAGTGGCGAATTGCGTCCGAGGGGTGGACGGAAGTCGCCACTCGGCGCTCAGGCGAACGTGCGGCCCGGCAGTCCCACCGCGTCGCCGCCCGTCAGCCAGCGGTGCACCGTCGCCCCCACGTCGGCCAGCGCACCGTCGTGGCGGCCGCCCGGCCGATCCGGCTGCACCACGGCCAGCAGCGGCACGTGCTCGCGCGTGTGGTCGGTGTGGCCGGCCGCCGGGTCGCAGCCGTGGTCGGCGGTGACGATCAGCAGGTCGTCGCGGCGCAGCCACGCAAGCCAGCGCCCCACCTCGGCGTCGATCTCGCGCAGCGCCCGGTGGAAGCCCGCGGCGTCCTTGCGATGCCCGTAGACCTGGTCGGTCTCGACGAGGTTGGTGAAGATCAGCCCGTGCTCGAGCTCGCGCAGCAGCCGCCCGGTCGACGCGAGCGCCGCGGCGTTGGTCGCCCCCGGGTGCCCGCGGTCGATCCCCCGCCCCGCGAACAGGTCGGACACCTTGCCGACCGCGTGGACCGCCACGCCGGCGTCGCGCAGCGCATCGAGATAAGAGCGCGGCGGCGCGAGCGCGTAGTCGCGCCGGCCCTCCGTGCGCTGAAACGCGCCCGGCTCGCCGGTGAACGGCCGCGCGATCACGCGGCCGACGTCGACGACCGCGCGCGCCGCCGCGCACGCCGCGTAGAGGTCGTCGGGCGCGACCAGGTCCACGTGCGCGGCGAGCTGCAGCACCGAGTCCTGCGACGTGTAGAGGATCAGCGCGCCGCTGCGCAGGTGCTGGGCGCCGTACTCGTCGAGCACGGTGACGCCGTTCGCCGGCCGGTGGCAGACGAAGCGGTGGCCGGTCGCCGCCTCGAGCGCGCGCAGCACGTGGGCGGGAACGCCCGCCGGGTAGGCCGGCGCCGGCGTCTGCGCGACGACGCCCATGAGCTCCCAGTGCCCCGCCGTCGAGTCCTTGCCATAGCCCTGCGCCGCGAGCCGCCCGTGCACCACGGGCGCGGCCGACGGCGCCACGCCGCGCAACGGCAGGATCGAGCCGAGGCCGAGCGCGCCGAGGACCGGCAGATCGAGCCCGGCGACCGCCTCGGCCAGGTGCGCGAGCGTGTTCGTCCCGGCGTCGCCGTAGTCGGCGGCGTCCGCCAGCGCCCCGGCGCCGCAGGCATCGATGACGACCACCGCGGCGCGCCTCATGCGCGCCCGATCCTACCTGCGGCCCGCTAGACCGTCGCTCGTGGATGCGCGGCGAAGTACACGTCCTTGAGCCGATCGGCCGACAGGTGCGTGTAGATCTGCGTCGTCGCGATGTCGGCGTGCCCGAGCATCTCCTGCAGCGACCGCAGGTCGCAGCCGCCGGCCAGCAGATGGGTGGCGAACGTGTGGCGCAGCGTGTGCGGGCTCATCCGCCCGTCGAGGCCGGCCGCTTGCGCGTGGCGCTGGACGATCTTGTAGAGCCCCTGCCGGGTCAGCCCCACGCCGCGCTGGTTGACGAACAGGTGCGGCTCCGGCGCCAAGCCGACGAACTTCGGCCGGCCGCGCTCGAGGTACGCGCGCACCGCGGCGATCGCCTCGCGGCCGATCGGCACGAGGCGCTCCTTGGAGCCCTTGCCGGCCGCGCGCAGGACGCCCGCCTCGAGGTCGAGATCGCCGAGCGTCAGCCCGATCGCCTCCGACGCCCGCAGGCCGCACGCGTACATCAGCTCGAGCAGCGCGCGGTCGCGCAGCGCCGCCGGGCTCGTCCCCCGCGGCGCCGTGAGCAGGCGGGCGACCTCGTCGCGGCTGAGCACGTTGGGCAGCCGCTGGTCCTTGCGCGGCGCGCGCAGGTCGGCGGTCGGATCGTGGTCGAGGATCTCCTCGCGGCGCAGGTGGCGGTAGAAGGAGCGCAGGCACGCCGCCTTGCGCTGCAGCGTCGCGTTGGCCGCCGGCGGGCGCTGCGGCGGGTCGCCGGTGGCGAGATCGGCGAGGAACGCGGCGAGATCGGCGTGCGTGGCGGTCATGACGTCGATGTCGCGTGCGTGCATCCAGGCGCCGACCTGCAGCAGGTCGGACCGGTAGGCCTCGAGCGTGTTGCGCGACAGCCCGCGCTCGAACTCCAGGTAGGCCAGGAAGTCGAGGACGAGGGACTCGAAGGCGCGGGGCTCGGCGGTCGCGGTCACGCCAGCCGGATTCGCCCGGAGCGCCGCGTTCCCTGTTCGTGCAACGCGCCGATCAGGAACACTTCCGGCGTGGAACCGCGCGAGCTGACCGGCGACGCCATCTTGCGCCCGCTGGCGGTGGACGACCTCGCCGAGCTGCACGCGCTCATCGAGCGCAACCGCGCGCACCTCGCGCAGTGGCTGCCGTGGGCCGCGCGTCAGCAGCGCGAGCAGACGCTCGAGTTCCTGCGCGCGGCCGAGCGCCAGGCCGCGACCGACAACGGCGTCCAGCTCGCCATCGTCGAGCGCGGCCAGATCGTCGGCTCCACCGGCTTTCACGCGATCGACTGGGGTCGCGGCTTCACCTCGATCGGCTACTGGCTGGCGCGCGACGCGCAGGGCCGGGGCCTGGCGACGCTGTCCGTGCGCGCCTGCGTCGAGCAGGCGTTCGGCGCGTGGCGGCTCGAGCGCATCGAGATCCGCGCCGCGCCGGACAACCTCCGCAGCCGCGCGATCCCGCAGCGCCTGGGCTTCCGCGAGCTGGGCCGGCTGCGCGCCGTCGAGCACGTGGGCGACCGCTGGGTCGACCACGTCGTCTACGAGCTGCGCGCGGCCGACTGGGTCAGCGCGCCGCCAGCCGCTCCTTGAGCAGGAGCAGGCCGATCAGCGTCTTGGAGTCGGTCGAGCGCGCGATCGCGTCGTCGAGGCGGTCCAGCGGCCACGCGACGACCTCGATGCGCTCGTCCTCGTGGGCCTCGACGCTCACGTCGGAGAGGCCGGTGGCGAGGTAGATGTGGATCTCCTCGTCCATGATCCCGCAGCTGGTGTAGAACGACTTGAGGTGCTCGAAGCGCTCGGCGCGCTTGCCGACCTCCTCGCCGAGCTCGCGCTGGGCGTTGGCCTGCGGCGACTCGCCCTCGACGTCGAGCTTGCCGGCCGGAAGCTCGAGCATGTCGGGCTCCCCCACGGCCTGGCGCGGCTGGACGACGAGCCACACGTGATCGTCCTCGAGCGGGATGGTCGCCACCGCGCCGGGATGGCGGACGACCTCGCGCTCGACGATCGTGCCGTCCTCGACGAAGCGGAACCGCACCTCGTCGACGCTGACGACCCTGCCCTCCCACGCCGTCCGCGGCTCGCCGACGGCCTCGAAATCCCGCTCGCTCATCGCTCGGAGGCTAGGTGGTCCGTTTCGTGACCGTCGGCCCGAAAGGGCGCCCAGCGGCGCCGCCAGGCAAGGACGCAGACCCGAAGGAATCCTCCTGGGATTTCGAGTGGTCGAGGACGCAGTCTGGCGGTGATCGATGGGGGTCATTTCGGGTCGAGGGTTGCGAGACGGGCCGCCAAGACGCGCCCGGCGGCCGCCGCGGCCGCGAAGAACAGCGGGTCGTCGCGGCCCATCGAGCGCCGCGGCCACGGGTAGCCGTCGAGCGCGCCGGACGCCGTGCGCCACTCGTGGCAGTCGTCGGGCGCCGGCTCACCCTCGGGCAGCGCGACGATCACCGGCCGCAGGAGCAGGTCGAGCACGGTCTGCGTGTGGTGCGAGAGGCCGCGGTGGCGCTCGCGCGGGTCGGCGCTCGACATGCGGGCGACCAGCAGCGTCGGCAGGCCGAGCGCGAGCGCCGCGTGCGCGGAGTCGAGCGCCACGAGCCCGCCGTGGCCGAGCGCCGTGCCCGACCCGAGAATGCCCGGGCCGGGACCGCAGGCCACCGCGTCGCAGCGCTCCAGCGCCGCGGCCAGGCCGCCGGCGGTGGAGATCGCCTCGAGCTCCCCGCCGTAGGCCGGGCCGGCGGTCACGTGCAGGGCCAGCAGCCCCGCCTCGCGCAACCGGGCCACCGTGCGCGACAGGCCGCCGGGCAGCGCGCCGCCCGCGGTCTGCACGTACGCGAGCCGGGCGCCCGGGGCCGCGTGCGCGAACGCCCACGCGAGCGGGGCGAGCTGGCCGTGGAGCCCGAGGACGGCGACCGGGCCGCAGCGCGTGGCAGGTGGTGCCGAGGCGGCCGCGCCGGGCGCGCGCCGACCCGCCCGGCGGGCATCCTCGATCGGCGGCGTCCCGTCCACCGGCGCCACCGCGTGCTGCAGCGGCGTGTAGTTGAGCTTCATCACGTGCGCGCCCGACCCGTCGCTGGCGTCCAGGCCCCGCGTCAGGTTGACGACCACCACGTCGTAGCCGCCCGAGCCGAGCCCCAGCTCGCGCGCCTGCACGTTGACGACCACCTCGTCGCCGGGATGCGCCGGCGGGTGCAGGGCCGGGTCGCTCCACGCCGGCCCCAGCTCGGTCTCGAGCCAGGCGCCGTCGGCGGCGGTGACGGTGGTGCGGCGCAGCTCGAGCACGCGGCGACGGTACCGTGCCGCGGCTCGTCCGGGCGTCCAGTCGGTATCTCCCCGGGTCCGGTGGACGGCCCGCAGGACCGATGCCTCTCCCATGAACGTCCACCACCCCCAGCCCGCCCGGCCGCTGCCCGAGCTGGCGCCGAAGCACGGCCCGTTCCGGGTGATCGGCCTGGTCCTGGCGGCGCTCTGCCTGCTCGTCGTCTTCGTCCCGGTCGTTCTCGCCGTCCTCTGAGCCGGCGGGGTGGCGCCGGGCGCCCGGCAGAGCGCCATCGGGTCGTCCTCGGCCGAATTGAATCCGGATTCAACTTCAGCTATGGTGGCGCCATGGACTTCGAACCCACACCTCGCTGCCGCGAGTTCCGCGAGCGCCTCGAGGCGTTCATGGACGAGCGCATCTACCCCGCCGAAGCCGTCTACGAGGAGCAGCTGCGCGAGAGCGGCGACCCGCACGCCCAGCCGCCGGTCATGGAGGAGCTCAAGGCCGAGGCCCGCGCGCGCGGCCTGTGGAACCTCTTCCACCCCGAGCCCGAGTACGGCCCCGGCCTCACCTACACCGAGTACGCGTCGCTGGCGGAGATCAGCGGGCGCAGCTTCATCGCGCCCGAGGCGATCAACTGCGCCGCGCCGGACACCGGCAACATGGAGGTGCTCACCCAGTTCGGCACCGACGAGCAGAAGGAGCGCTGGCTGCGGCCGCTGCTCGACGGCGAGATCCGCTCGGCGTTCGCGATGACCGAGCCGGCGGTCGCCTCCTCGGACGCCACGAACATCGAGCTGAGCATCGTCCGCGACGGCGACTCCTACGTCCTCGACGGCCGCAAGTGGTGGACGTCGGGGGCGATGCGCGAGCGCTGCCAGATCTTCATCGTCATGGGCAAGACCGGGATGGGTGGGGACGGATCACCGACCCACAGGCAGCAGTCGATGATCCTCGTGCCGCGCGACACGCCCGGCGTGACGATCGTGCGCAACCTCCCGGTCTTCGGCTTCGTCGACCCCGAGGGCCACGCCGAGGTCGTCTTCGAGAACGTCCGGGTGCCCGCGACGAACCTCATCGCCAACGAGGGCGACGGCTTCATGATCGCCCAGGCGCGGCTCGGCCCGGGGCGCATCCACCACTGCATGCGCACGATCGGCGCGGCCGAGCGCGCGCTCGAGGCGCTGTGCCGCCGGGCGCTGGAGCGCGAGACGTTCGGCGCCCCGCTCGCGACCCGCTCGAACATCATGGACTGGATCGCCGAGTCGCGCATCGACCTGGAGATGATCCGCCTGCTCACGCTCAAGACGGCGTGGCTGATCGACACGGTCGGCGCCAAGCACGCGCGCACGGAGGTCGCGGCCATCAAGGTCGCGGCGCCGACGCTCGCGTTGAAGGTGATCGACCGCGCGATCCAGGTCCACGGCGGCGCCGGCGTCACCGACGACTTCACGCTGGCGAGGATGTACGCGCACGTGCGCACGCTGCGGCTGGCCGACGGGCCCGACGAGGTGCACAAGATGTCGATCGCGCGGCGCGAGCTGCGCCAGTACATGGCCGAGGCGCAGGCGACGCGCGCGTAAGCGCGATCAGGCCGGCTCGGGCGCCCGCCGCGCGCGCGAGCCGGCCATCCCCGCCACGGCCACCGCCGCCACGGTCAGCACGACGCTGAGCACGGTCTGAACGGTCACCGCCCGCCCGTGCGTCGGCTCGACGACGTCGATCAGCAGGCCGCCCGCCGCCTGACCGGCCACGACGCCGAGGGCGACGGGCAGCACGCCGAACAGGCTCACGAGCTTGGACAGCGCCACCGCGATGGTCGCGCCCAGCAGCCCGCCCACCCAGTCCTCGGGCGGCGCCGACCAGCCGCCGTCGGGGCGCCCGCCGGTCATCGCCAGCGCCACCGCGACCAGCGCGGCGGTCCCCACGATGAAGTTGATCGTCGAGGCCGCGATCGGCTCGCCGGTGATGCGCGTCATCTGCCCCAGCCCCGCCTGCTGCACGGCGATGCCCACCCCGGCCACCACCGCGAGCGCGAGCAGCCCGAGCTTCGCCTCCCCGCCCGAGCCGAGCGCCCCCAGCACGACCGCGACGAGCGCGAGCCCCACCGCGATCAGCCGTGCTGGGGTAACCGGGCGCCGTCCGCCGGGCGCCAGCCCGACCCGGTCGACCCCGAGCGCGCCCCACACCTGCCCGACGACGAGCGCGACCGACAGCAGCGCCACGCCGACCTGCGGGGCCCCCTCGGCGGTCACCACGACGAAGAACGCGCCGTTGAGCCCGACCAGCAGCTGCCACACCCGCGGGCGCTCGCGGCGCTCGCGGGCCGCCCGCAGGGCCCGCCGCGGGACCCCGGTGCCGAGCGCGACGGCGGCCAGCATGCACAGGCCGACGATGTTGTTGACGCTCGCTGCCATCTCCGCCGAGCCCAGGTGCGTCGCCAGACGGCCGTTGATGAAGATCTGCACCGCGAACCCCACGCCGGCCGCAAACGCGGCGACCAGCCCGATGACCATGGAGCGACTGCCGTGCGCCACCATGACGGGCGGGCTAGTGGTTCGTCTCGACCGCGGCCGCGGCGCCCAGCAGGGCGAAGGACACCGCGAGCATCCCCTCGAGCGCGTCGAAGCTCACGCGCTCGGTCGGCTCGTGGTTGCGCTCGGTGCCGTTGGCCAGGCAGACGCAGTGGAAGCCCGCGGCCTCCAGCGCGTTGGCGTCCGACGCGCTGCCGGAGTGGACGGGGCGCGGCTCGTAGCCGCACGCCCGCAGCGCCTCCTGCGCCGCGCGCACCGCGGGCGCGTCGGGGCGGTGGCGGTAGCCGCCGAACAGGCGGGCGACCGCCACGTCGACATCGACGTCGCAGGTCGGGTCGTTGGCCGCCTCGTGGATGCGCTCGATCGTCTCGGTGACGAGCGCCTCGGCCTTGGCGTCGTCGAGCGAGCGCACCTCCCCCACGAACCGGCAGCGCTCCGGGACGACGTTGACCCCGGTGCCGCCCGCGATCGTGCCGACGTTCGCCGTCGTCTCCTCGTCGATGCGCCCGACGCGCAGCGCCGCGATCGCGCGGGCGGCGGCGACGATCGCGCTGCGGCCGTCCTCGGGGCGCAGGCCGGCGTGCGCCGCCTGGCCGTGGAAGTCGGCCTCGATGCGGTAGTACGTCGGCGAGGCCATGACGATCTCGCCGATCGGCGTCGCGTGGTCGAAGACGTAGCCGAAGCGCGAGCGCAGCCGCGAGGCGTCGAACGCCTTCGCGCCGGCCAGCGCGTTCTCCTCCTGCAGCGTGAACAGCAGCTCCAGGCCGTTCGGCGCGCCGTCGGTCGCGGCGCGCTGCGCGGTGACGAGCATCGCCGCGACGGCCGCCTTGTTGTCGGCGCCGAGGATGTCGGCGTGGGCGTTCTCCCAGCCGTCGTCGACCTCGACCGGCTCGATCGGGGTCGCCGGATCGAGCCGCGGCACCGTGTCGAGGTGCGCGCACAGCAGAAGCCGATGCTCTGCGCCCGCGGGCGCCGCCAGGCGCGCGAGGAGGTTGCCGAAGCCGTCGCGCTCGACGTCGAGGCCGATGCGCCGCAGCTCGGCCTCGACCGCGGCCGCGCACGCCTGCTCGTGGCCGAACGGGCTGTCGATCGCGCACAGCCGCGCGAAGAGCTCGTGCAGGCGCCGGCGCTCGGCGTCAGTCGGTCGCGCCAGCACGGTCCCCGGGCGCCACCGCCGGCGTGCGCGCGTCGCTGACGCGCAGCTCGCCGTCGCCGTCGCCCGCGCCGCCCCGGGCGCGGCGCAGCGCGGCCTCCACGAACTCGCGGAACAGCGGCGCGGGACGCTCGGGCCGCGACTTGAACTCGGGATGGAACTGCGAGGCAACGAAGAACGGGTGGTCGGGCAGCTCGATGACCTCGACGAGCCGCTCGTCCGGCGACGTGCCGCTGGCCACCAGCCCGGCCTTCTCCAGCCGCTTGCGCAGGTTCAGCGACACCTCGTAGCGGTGGCGGTGGCGCTCGTAGATGACCGCCTCGCCGTAGATCTCGCGGGCTCGGGTGCCCTCGTGGAGCTTGACCGGGTCGGCGCCCAGGCGCATCGTTCCGCCGAGGTCGGCGACGTCGCGCTGCTCGGGCAGCAGGTCGATGACCGGCCACTCGGTCTCGTGGTCGAACTCGGTCGAGTTGGCGCCGTGCATGCCGGCGACATGGCGGGCGAACTCGCAGACGGCGATCTGCATGCCCAGGCAGATGCCCAGGTAGGGGATGCGCTCCTCGCGCGCGACCTGGGCGGCGAGGATCTTGCCCTCGATCCCGCGGCCGCCGAACCCGCCGGGGACGAGGATGCCGTCGTGGCCGCGCAGGCGCTCGCGCGCGGTGGGCTCGGTCAGCGTCTCGGAGTCGATCCAGTCGATCTCGATCTGGCAGCCGTGCTGGAAGCCGGCGTGGCGCAGCGACTCGCTGACCGACAGGTAGGCGTCCTCGAGCTGGACGTACTTGCCGACGAGCGCGATGCGCACCGGGGTCGTGGCCTCGTCGGCCCGGCGCACGAGCTCGGCCCACGCCGTCAGGTCGGCGGGCGGGACGCCCTCGATGCCGAAGTGGTCGAGGATGAAGTCGTCGACGCCCTCCTCGTCGTACCACAGCGGCGCCTTGTAGATGTTGTCGACGTCCTTGGCCGAGATGATCGCGGCCACCGGCAGCGACGCGAACAGGGCGATCTTGCGGCGGATGTCGCCGTCGAGCTCGGACTCGCTGCGGCACAGCAGCATGTCGGGCTGGATGCCGATGCGGCGCAGCTCGTTGACGGAGTGCTGGGTCGGCTTGGTCTTCAGCTCGCCCGCGTGGCCGATGTACGGCACGAGCGTGAGGTGGATGAACATCACGTCGCGGCGGCCGACCTCGACGGGGAACTGGCGGATCGCCTCCAGGAACGGCAGCGACTCGATGTCGCCGACCGTGCCGCCGATCTCGGTGATGACGAAGTCGACGTCGGCCGTCTCGCCGATCAGCTTGATGCGGTTCTTGATCTCGTCGGTGATGTGCGGGACGACCTGGACGGTGCCGCCCAGGTAGTCGCCGCGGCGCTCGCGCCGGATCACCGCGTTGTAGATGCCGCCGGCGGTGACGTTCGACGCCCGGGTCGTGTTGACGTCGGTGTAGCGCTCGTAGTGGCCGAGGTCGAGGTCGGTCTCGGCCCCGTCCTCGGTGACGAACACCTCGCCGTGCTGGTACGGCGACATCGTGCCCGGGTCGACGTTGATGTAGGGGTCGAACTTCTGCAGCCCGACGCTCAGGCCGCGGCTGACGAGCAGGCGTCCGATCGAGGCGGCCGCGATCCCCTTGCCCAGGGACGAGACGACCCCGCCGGTGATGAAGATGTAGCGCGTTCGCGTGGAGCGGGGACTAGGCATGCGGTCTTCCGATCGAGTCTAGGTGCTTGAGGACGGGTGCGCGCTCCACGAGCGCATTGAGCGAGCGAAACTCGCCGTAGGCGGTGATGCCCGCCAAGACGAGGGCCGACACGACCAGGCCGGTCGTCGACAGCGTCAGGACGAGCCACAAGCCGGCGAGCGCGCCGACGAGGTTCGACCCGGTGTCGCCGAGCATGGCCCGCTCGCGCAGGTCGTACAGGCCGGCCACGAGCACCGGCGCGGCGAACAGGCCGAGCGCCCACAGCGGGTCGGTGTCCCATGCGCCGAGCGTCAGCGCCGCGCCGAGCAGGACGAAGGCCTTGACCGCGCGGCCGGGGCGCAGGTCGAGCAGGTTGAACAGGTTCGTGGCCAGGACGAGGACGGCGACCGACAGCAGGTAGTCGTCGCGGCCGCGCAGCACCAGCAGCGCGAGGCCGAGCGAGCCGACCGCCTTCAGCGCACCGGTGGACAAGCGGCCCTGCAGCACCGCCGCGCCGTGTCCGCGCCAGCCACGCGCCGGGCCGCCGAGCGCGTCGTCGGCCAGGCCCAGGAACGCGACGCCGAGGGCGTAGACGGCGATCGGCCAGACCTCGGCGGCCAGGGTGGTCGTGTCGGCGTACTCGTCCAGCGGCGCGAGCGCCACGAGCGCGACGACGGCGGCGAACACGATCAGCACGCCGAACGGGAAGACGAGCCGGGCCCCGCGGTAGTTCTCGCGCACGAAGCCGCCGTCGGCGAGGGAGCGCCACAGCGGCGGCGCGAGCGCGAGCGCGGCGATCAGCGAGACGACGAACGGCAGGACTTCCACTGGACGCTGACGGTATCCGCGCGGGCGGACGATCAGGCCGGCGTGTCGCGGCGCTCGGCGAGGTCGAAGTACAGCAGCGTGGTGGCGATCGCCACGAACGGCGCCACGACCACCTGGCTGAGCATCGCGCCGAGGAGCCCGAGGAAGGCCGAGTTCGCGCCGCTGGCCGCCGCGGCCAGCGGCAGGCCGATCAGGGCGCCGGCCACGGCGACGCCGACGACCACGACGAGGTACACGCCCAGCGTCCGCCCGAACGCCCCGGCGGTGAGCTCCCAGGAGCGCCGCAGCGCCGCCGGGCCGCGCCGGCGCTCGAGCACCACCGTCTGGATGCCGAACAGCAGCCGGATGCCGACATAGATGCCGGGCAGGATGAACACGGCGAGGCCGGCGATCAGCGCGGCCGCATACAGGATCATCACGACGAGGAGGTGCGGGAAGACGTCGAGCCCGGCCTGGATCGCGCGGCCGGCCGACGGGTGCTCGGCGCGCAGGACCTCGATGACCATCGCCGTGACCAGCGGCGTCGTCACGAGCCCGGTCACCGCGATCTCGAGCACCTGGGCCCCCGTCGACGGACTGGCGTCGTAGGGGCCGGAGAGCTGGCCGAGCCCGATGCCGAGCACGATCACGTCGACCGGGACGACGACGGCCAGCGCCACGGCCAGAAGCCGCCCGGCGTGGGCGCCGTAGAGGGAGAAGGCGTCGCGGACGATGGCGCCGACGTCCCGGCGCTGGCGCAGCATCACGGACGGCTGACCCCGCCGACCACGCGCGGCAGCAGCGCCTCCGCGCTCGACTTCAACCCGAAGGCCCCGTCGGCGCCGGCGAGCGCGAAGACGAGCGCGGCCTGGCCGGAGACCTGGTCGATCGAGTCGATCGACGCGAGGCCGTGATCGCGATACCACGACACCTGCGACGGGTCGGTGTCGAGGTGCTCGACGCCGGCGACCGGCAGGTCGTCGCGCAAGAGCCCGCGCACGAGCGCGCCCTCCAGCGCGTCGGTCGTGCCGTGCTGGTCGTCGGACTCCTCCGGCCGCGAGGGCGAGCGCGCGATGACGATGCCGTCGAGCTGGCCGATCTCGCCCGAGAACGAGCTCATCAGCGCCGAGCGCTGCTGCGAAACCATCCGGCCGCCGACCGCCAGCTGCTGGCCCAGGCGCTCGACGAGCGGCTCGAGGAGCGCGGGGTTGTCGGCCAGCCCGACATAGCGGGTTCCCGGGGCGTGATCGGCGAGCGCCTGCAGGTCGGGCGGCTCGCGCAGCACGCCGACCCAGCGCAGATCGCCGCCGGCGGGCTCGATCGCCTCGCGGACCTGGTCGACGACGCCGCCCTCGGTCGAGCCGAGGAACAGCAGGCCGATCCGGGCGCCCGGCAGCCGGCCGGCGACGAGGTCCGGATACGTCTGCTTCTCGTAGTCGACGTGGCGGGTCAGCTCGCCGCGCACCTCGTCGGCCTCGGCGCGCGACGCACGCACGTCGCCGCGCAGCGAATTCTCGATGTCCTTCTGCGCCGACGAGACCAGGCCGGAGTCGCCGATCGCCACGCCGAGCAGCAGCCCGACGGCGAGCGCGAGGAACACCGCCACGAGCGACAGCGCGTGGTAGCGGAAGTCGAACACGCGATCAGGCTACGTGTCCATGCCCAAGAGCACCTGCAGCTTGAGCCAGAGCAACTGGACCAGATTGTAGAGCGCCGGGGTGCGCCAGACGATGACCGCGACGGTGATGGCGCCGGCGAGAAAGACCAGGCCGATCGGCAGCGTCCCCGGCCGCGGACGGTACAGGCGGCCCACGCCCTTGGCGTCGATGAGCTTCTCGCCCAGGCGCAGGCGGGTGAGGAACGTCGAGGCCATGCCCTGGCGGTTCTTGTCGAGGAACTCGACGAGATTGAACTGCGACCCGACCGACACGATCAGCTGCGCGCCCTTCTCGTGGGCGATCAGCATCGCGACGTCCTGGCTGGTGCCGGGGGCCGGGACGATCTTGTGCGGCAGGCCGAGACGGTCGAGCATCTCGCGCCCCGGCGCACGGCCGTCCGGGTAGGCGTGCACGACGAGCTCGGCGCCGCAGCGCAGCGTCTCCTCGGAGGCCGAGTCCATGTCGCCGACGATCATGTCCGGCCGGAACCCCTCCTCCAGGACGGCGTTGGCGCCGCCGTCGACGCCGACGATGACCGGCCGCACGTCGCGGATGTAGGGCTTCAGCGCGCGCAGGTCGCGGCGGTGGTCGACGCCGCGAACGACGATGAGGACGGGACGGTCGCGGAAGTCGGTGGCGAAGCGCGGCAGCTCGATCTTGCCCGCCAGCAGCTCGCGCTCGTCGACCATGTGCTCGACGGTGTTGCGCGCGAACTCCTCGAGCGCCTGGCCGATCGCGTCGCGGGAGGCGTCGTTGCGGGCGCGCACGTCGATGGGGCTCTGGACCTCGCCCCGGGCGAGCAGGCGTCCGCGCCGCAGCACCTCGCCGCCGCGCACCGTGACCTCGTCGTCGTCGCGCAGGCGGTCGAACAGCGTGTCGTCGGGCATGTCGACGAGGACGATCCCGGCCTGGACGAGCAGCAGCGGGCCCATGTTGGGATAGCTGCCGCTTGCGCTCGGCCGGCAGTTGAGGACCGCGACCACGCCCACCGACACCAGGTCCTCGGCCGAGACGCGATCGAGGTCGCGGTGGTCGATCACGGCGATGTCCCCGGGTCAGGCGCTTGACCAGGAGCTTCGTGCGCCGGCCGAGCCGCACACGTCCCGTGACCTCCTGGGACGCCGGCTCGAGCCGCGCGCTGTCGAGACGCGAGGCACGGCGGACATCCGGGCGAGTCTAGTGGCGCTCGGGCCCGGCGCGACGTGCGCCCCGCCCGGCCGGGGCCGCATCCGGCGGACCACCGCCCCTCAAGCGGCCCGCAGAGGCTCCTCCGCGTGGCGGCGGGCCGCGACGTCCTCGTCGTCGGCGCCGAGCATCCGCACGAGCTCGCCCACCAGGTCGCTGGACTCGAGCTCGGTCACCGTCGTGCGGGCGGTGTCGGCGGACGTGTCCTTGGCGATCGAGAAGTTGCGGTCGGCCAGCGACGCGACCTGCGGCAGATGGGTGATGCAGATGACCTGGCGGCTGCTCGCGAGGGCGCGCAGCTGCTCGCCGACGGCCCGCGCGGTGACGCCGCCGATGCCGGCGTCGACCTCGTCGAAGACCAGCGTCGCGCCGCCCTCCTCGTTGGCCACGCCCATGAGCGCGAGCATCACCCGCGACAGCTCGCCGCCCGAGGCGATGTCGCGCAGCGGCCCGGCGGGCACGCCGGGGTTCGCCGCGATCAGGAACTCGACGGCGTCGGCCCCGGTCGGCCCGGGCTCGCGCGCCTGCAGCGACACCTCGAACGACGCGCCCGCCATCGCCAGGGCCGCCAGCCGCTCGCGCACCGACTCGGCCAGCGCCGGCGCGGCCGCCGTGCGCGCCTCGTGCAGCTGGCGCGACAGCGCGTCCAGCTCGGCGCGCGCCTCGGCCAGCCGGCCTTCGGCCTCGGCGAGCGCCTCCTCGGCCCCGGTCAGCTCGTCGCGGCGCCGGCGGCACGTCTCGGCGTGCTCGAGCACCGCGGCGATGCTGCCGCCGTGCTTGCGCTTGAGGCGGTCGACCGCCGCCAGGCGCGCCTCGACCAGGTCCAGCCGGCCCGGCTCCGAATCCAGGCCCTCGGCGTAGCGGCGCAGCTCGCTGGCGAGGTCGTCGACCTCGACCATCGCCGTCCGGTAGCGCTCGGCGAGCCCGTCGAGCTGCGGATCGATGCCGGCCACGCCGTCGAGCGCCGCGCCCGCCGCGGCCAGCCGCGCGGCCGCGCCGCCCTCACCGTCGCCGGGCTCGATCGCCTCGACGCCGGCGCTCGCCGCCCCGCCCAGCGCCGCCAGGTGGCGCAGCCGCTCGCGCTGGGCCAGCAGCTCGCGCTCCTCGTCCTCGTCGGGCGAGACCTCGGCGATCTCGCCCAGCTCGAACTCGAGCAGATCGAGCTCGCGCTCGCGGGCCCCCGCCCGCTCGCGCAGCTGCTCGAGCTGGGTCCGCGCCGCCCGCGCCGCCGCGTGCGCGCCCGCCGCCGCGGTGCGCCGCGCGAGCTGCTCCGCGCCGCAATGGCCGTCGAGCACGTCGAGCTGCGTGGAGGCCAGCGTGAGCCGGCGATGCTCGTGCTGGCCGTAGAACGCGATCAGCGGCGTGGTCAGCTCACGCAGGTCGGCCGCGCTGGCGGAGCGGCCGTTCACGTAGGCCCGGGTGCGGCCGTTCGCGCCCACGCGCCGCGCGAGCACGACCTCCTCGGCATCCTCGGGCAGGCGCTCCCCCAGCTCGCCGCGCAGCTCCTCGGGCAGGTCGAAGACGCCCTCGACATAGGCCTCGGCCGCGCCCGGCCGCACGATGCCGGCCCGCGGCCGGCCGCCGAGCAGCAGGTCGAGCGCATGCGCGAGCACCGTCTTGCCCGCCCCTGTCTCGCCGGTCAGCGCGTTGAGGCCGGGCGCCAGGCGCAGCTCGGCCCGCTCGATCAGCAGGAGGTTCTCGACACGCAGCTCGTTGAGCACGCGAACGTATGTACCACCCGCCGCCGACGGATCGAGCGGGCCGTGACGCTTCCGTGACGCGACGGCGCGCTTCGCCGCGACGCGAGGCGCCGCGGACCCGCTCGTCACACCAGATGCCCGAACTTCTCGCGCAGCCGCCGGTAGAACGTCGTCCCCGGCAGCTGCGCCAGCAGCGCCGCGTCGGGCACGAAGCGGCAGTCGAGAGAGTCGCCCGGCGCCAGCTCGCCCACCGGCCGCCCGTCGACCGCCACGTCCACCGACTCCGCCTTGGCCCGGTTGCAGATCGTCAGCGTGTCCGCCGGCGCCACGACGAGCGCCCGCGCGGTGAGCGAGTGCGGCGCGATGAACGACACGACGTAGCCGCCCACGCCCCACGCCAGCACCGGCCCGCCGTTGGCCAGGTTGTAGCCCGTCGAGCCGGCCGGGGTCGCGACGACCAGCCCGTCGCAGCGCACGCGCCCGAGCTCCTCGCCGCGCAGCACATAGGCCAGCACCGCGACCCGGTCCCCCGGCCGCCGGGTGATCGACACGTCGTTGAGGCCGGCCTCGCGGATCCCCGGGGCGGCGATGCCCACCGCCGGCAGGCGGCGCAGCTCGAAGTCGTGCGCGAACGCGCGCTCGAAGCCCTCCTGGCACTCGTCGGCCTCGATCGTGGCCAGGAACCCGACGCGGCCGTAGTTGACCGCGAACACCGGGACGCCGGTGCCCGAGAAGCGCCGCAGCGCGCTCAGGATCGTGCCGTCGCCACCGAGCGCGATCGCGATCTCGACGCCGCGGTCGTCGCCCTCGGGCTCGTCGTCGACGAAGCGCAGCCGCACGCCGTTGGCGGCCGCCACCCGCTCGAGGGTCTCGACCGCGACGCGGATCTCGTCCGCCCGCCGGTGGGTCATGACGACCGCGACGCGCTCGCTCATCAGGCGTCCACCGCGGCGACCGCCGCCTCGAGGTCGTCCAGCGCCCCGGCCCGGTCGTCCTCTGCGAGCCAGGCGAAGGTCTCCCGGTTGCCCTTGGGGCCGGGGAGCCCGCTCGGCGCGAAGCCGAGCACCGCGGCCCCCAGCGCCTGCGCCGCCCGGGCCACCGTCTGCAGGGCCTCGCGCCGCACGGCGACGTCGCGCACGACCCCGCCCTTGCCGACCCGCTCGCGCCCGACCTCGAACTGCGGCTTGACCATGACGAGCGCGTCGAAGCGCGGCGCGGTCACCGCGAGCACCGCGGGCAGCACCTTCGTCAACGAGATGAACGACAGGTCGGCGACGACGAGGTCGGGCGCCCACGGCAGCTGGTCGCGCTCGAGCGCCCGGGCGTTGAGGCGCTCGAGCACCGTCACGCGGTCGTCGGTGCGCAGCGACCACGCGAGCTCGCCGTAGGCCACGTCGACGGCGACGACGTGCGCGGCGCCGCGCTGCAGCAGGCAGTCGGTGAAGCCGCCGGTCGAGGCGCCGACGTCCAGGCCGCGGCGCCCGGCCGGGTCCACGCCCGTCGCGTCGAGCGCGTTGGCGAGCTTGCGCCCGCCGCGGGAGACGAACGCGGGCCGCTCGTCGACGGCGACCGCCACCTGCTCGTCGACCATCTGCCCGGGCTTGGCCGCCCGGGCGCCGCTCGCCGCCGAGCATCACCTCGCCGGCGAGCACGGACGCCGCCGCGCGCGTGCGGCTCTCGAAGAGGCCGCGCTGGGTCAGGAGCGCATCGAGCCGAACCTTCGCCACGGTGCGGGAACGGTAGCGATCGCGGCCGCCGCGCACCGCTGTCCGTCCGTACCCGTGGGTGGGTGCTCACCCCACCCGCCCGCCTGCCGATCACCTGAGCATGGCCACCGCCCCGGTGCTCGTCGCCCGCCAGCCGATCTGCGACCGCGAGCGCCGGGTCGAGGGCTACGAGCTCCTCTTCCGCGCGCACGACCGCGAGCGCGCGCTCGTCACCGACCCCGATCGCGCCTCCGCGCACGTGCTCGTGACCTCGTTCGCCGACATCGGCGCTCGCGCCCTCGTCGGCGGCCGGCCGGCGTGGATCAACGTCACGCGACGGTTCCTGCTCGAGGTCCACCCACTGCCGATCGGGCCCCATGGCATCGTGCTCGAGCTGCTCGAGGACGAGATCGTCGACGACAAGCTGCACGACCGCCTCGTGGAGCTCGTCCAGGCCGGCTACACCCTCGCCCTCGACGACTTCCGGCTCACGCCGGCGACCGAACGGCTGCTCGGCCTGGCCTCGATCGTGAAGATCGACGTCCGGGCCGAGGGCGTCGCGGGCGCCGCGCGCCAGCTCGCGGAGCTCGACGGCTTCCGCGGCCGCCTCCTCGCCGAGAAGGTCGAGGACGAGGAGGAGTTCGCCCGCTGCCTGGAGCTCGGCTTCGATCTGTTCCAGGGCTGGTTCTTCTGCCGCCCGCAGCTCGTCGAGGGCCGGACGCCGTCGAGCAGCGCGCTCGAGGCCATCCGCTCGGCCGCCACGCTGTTGAGCCCGGACCTGTCGTTCGACGAGCTCGAGCGCATCGTCTCGCGCGATCCGGGACTCGCCGTCCGGCTGCTGCGGTTGCTGAACTCGGCCGCGTTTCCCACCGTCCGGCGCATCGCGACCATCCGTGAGGCGCTCGTCATGCTCGGGGAGCGGACCGTGCGCCGGTGGGCGATGCTGATCATCGTGGCCGGCCTGCCCGCATCCTGCGACGAGCTGGTGCCGACCGCGATGATCCGCGCGCGGCTGCTCGAGCGCCTGGCCGCCGAGCGATCGGACGCGCCCGACGGCGCGTTCGCCGTCGGCCTCTTCTCGATCGTCGACGCGCTGCTCGGCTGCCCGCTGGCAACCGTGCTCGAGGACCTCCCGCTCGCCGGCGAGCACGTGGCGGCCCTGCTGCGCCATGAGGGCCCCAACGGTCAGGCGCTGCGCGCCGCGATCGCCCACGAGCGCGGCGAGGACTGGACGGCCGTCGGCCTCGACGCGGAGCGCTTCGGATCGGCCTACGTGGAGGCCGTCGAGTGGGCCATGGCGACCGTCCCCGGCTTAGCGGACGGCTGAGCGACGCTCGCTGGTGGGCGGCCCACTAGACCAGCGCGGCGTGCGGGTCGCGCAGCGCGGCCTCGATGCGCTCGGCGATCCGCGGGCCGGTGAAGCCGACCTCGCGGTGCAGCAGCGCCGGCTTGCCGTGGGTGACGTAGCGGTCGGGCAGGCCGACGCGCAGGATCCGCGGCACCGTCAGCCCGGCGTCGTTGAGCGACTCCCATACCGCCGACCCGAACCCGCCCTGCAGCACGCCCTCCTCGACGGTGACGAGCAGCTCGTGCTCGTCGGCCAGCTGGGCCAGCAGCGCGCGGTCCAGCGGCTTGGCGAAGCGGGCGTCGGCCACGGTGACCTCCAGGCCGCCCTCGGCGAGCCGGTCGGCCGCCTCGAGCGCCTTCTGCACGCCGGTGCCGTAGCCGACGATCGCCACGCGGGCGTCCTCGCGCAGGATCTCGCCGGTGCCGATCTCGATCGGCTCGGGATCGGCGGGCAGCGGCACGCCGACCGCCTCGCCGCGCGGATAGCGCAGGGCGACCGGGCCGTCGTCGTAGCGCAGCGCGGTGCGCAGCATCCGCACGAGCATCGCCTCGTCGCGCGGGGCCATCAGCGTCATGTTCGGCAGGCAGCGCAGGTAGGCGATGTCGAACGCGCCGTGATGGGTCGGACCGTCGTCGCCGACCAGGCCCGCACGATCCATCGCGAACACGACGTTGAGCTTCTGCAGGGCGACGTCGTGGACGATCTGGTCGAACGCGCGCTGCAGGAACGTCGAGTAGATCGCGCACACCGGCTTGGCCCCCTGCAGCGCGAGGCCGCACGCGAACAGGACGCCCTGCTGCTCGGCGATGCCGACGTCGAAGTAGTGGTCGGGCTTGGCCTTCTGCAGGATGTTCAGGCCGGTGCCGGAGTTCATCGCGGCGGTGATGCCGACGATGCGCGGGTCGCGCTCGACCTCGCGCACCAGCGCCTCGCCGAACACGGTCGTGTACTGGGGCGCGGCGGCGGGCGCGTCGGCCGGCTTGGTGGCCGCCTTCGCCGGCGCGCCGTTGGCGATCGACTTCGGCTTGGCGGCGTGCCACTTCTCCATGCCCTCGAGGCCGCCGTTCTCGGCCGCCTCGAAGCCCTTGCCCTTGACGGTCGCGATGTGGACGACGACCGGGCGCTGGGCGTCGAGCGCCTCGGTCAGCGCGATGCGCAGCGCGTGGACGTCGTGGCCGTCGATGACGCCCATGTAGGCCCAGTCGAGCTCCTCCCAGAACAGCCCGGGCGCCCAGAACGCCTTGATCGACTCCTTCAGCTGCGGGCCGAGGTGCTCGAACGCGGTGCCGATGCCCGCCGGCAGCCGGGTCAGCTTCTCCTCGACGCCCTCGCGCGCCCGGTAGAGCTTCGGGTTGAGCCGGACGCGGTTGAAGTAGCGGCTGAGCGCCCCGACGTTCGGCGCGATCGACATGCCGTTGTCGTTGACCACGACGACGATCGGCGTGCCCAGCCCGCCGGCCTGGCTGATCGCCTCGAACGCAACGCCGCCGGTCATGGCGCCGTCGCCGATGACCGCGACGACCTTGCCGGCGTCGATGTCGCCCTGCAGGCGCATCGCCTCCTTGAGGCCGACGGCGTAGCCGATCGAGGTCGACGCGTGGCCGGCGCCCATGATGTCGTGCTCGGACTCGTGGATCGCGCAGAACGGGGCGAGCCCCTCGTACTGGCGGATCGTCGCCAGCTGGTCGCGGCGGCCGGTGAGGACCTTGTGCGGGTAGGCCTGGTGGCCGACGTCCCACAGGATCTTGTCGCGCGGGGAGTCCAGCAGCGAGTGCAGGGCGACCGCCAGCTCGCACGTGCCGAGGTTGGCGCCGAAGTGGCCGCCGATCTCGCCGACCGTGTCGATGATGTGCTCGCGGACCTCCTGGGCGACCTGCGCCAGCTCGTCGTCGGTGAGCGAGTGCAGGTCCTGCGGGCGGTCGATGCGATCGAGGATCGGCGTCATGAGGTGCGGGTGTAGATGAAGTCGGTGATCTGCTCGAGCTCGAGCGCACCGTCGGGAGCGGCCGCGGCCAGCGCCGTACGGGCGTTGCTGTGCGACGTCTGCGCCATGGTACGCGCTCCGGGCAGACCGAACTCGCTCACGTAGGTGCGCTTGCCGTGGCGCTCGTCGGAGCCCTGCGGCTTGCCGAGCGCGGCGTCGGTGCCGATCACGTCCAGGATGTCGTCGACGATCTGGAAGAGCACACCGAGCTCGGCACAGTAGGGCAACCAGCGGTCGGCATCCGCGCCGCACAGCAGCGCGACGCACTGGATCGAGGCGCCGATGAGCCGGCCGGTCTTGAGCGCATGCAGCTCGCGCAGGTCGTGGTGGTCGGCGACGACGTCGAGGTACTGGCCGCCGACCATGCCGTTGACCCCGGTCGCGGTGGCGAGGTGGGCGACGGCGGCCAGCACGTGGGCGGATCGCCCTGCTGGTGGGTGAGGACGTGGCGGATCGCCTCGGCGTAGAGGGCATCCCCGGCGAGGATCGCGACCGGCTCGCCGTAGGCGACGTGGCACGTCGGCTGGCCGCGGCGCAGGTCGTCGTCGTCCATCGCGGGCAGGTCGTCGTGGATGAGCGAGTAGGTGTGGATGAGCTCGAGCGCGGCCGCGAGCGGCAGGACCTCGCGCTCGTCGCGCTTGAGCGCTCGGGCGGTGGCCAGCGCGAGCACCGGCCGGATGCGCTTGCCGCCGCCGAGCAGGCTGTAGCGCATCGCCTCCTCGAGGCCCTCGGTGGGAGTGCCGTCGGTGAAGCGCAAGGCGGCGAGGTGGTCCTCGGCCAGCGCGCGGAGGTGCTCGGGGTACTCGCTCAGAGCGATCGGGCGGGGTTCGTGGGCCACCGCGCGGTCACAGCAGCGCCTCCTGACCGGGCGGCGGTGGCTCGCTCGCGGCCTCGCGGGCGCGGCGGTCGAGCTCGGAGCCCGCCTCGGCCGCCAGCGCGGCGCAGTCCTCGACGAGCGTGGCGGCGGCGTCGGCCGACAGCTCGCCGGAGCGCAGCTGCTCGGCGGCACGGTCGAGCCGTTCGATCAGGCGATCGAGGTCGTTCATGACGCTGAATCCTCGCGCATCTCCCGGAGGGCAGCGGCGAGGATGCCGTTGACGAACTTCGGCGCCTGCGCTCCGGCGTACGTCTTGGCGGTCTTGACCGCCTCCTCGATGGCCCCCTCGGGCGGGATCGGCGAGTCGCCGGGAACCGCGTCGGGATGCAGCATCTCGGTCAGCGCGACGCGCATGATCGCCTTCTCCAGCGGGGCGATCCGGTCGATCGTCCAGCCCTTGGCGTGGTGGGCGATGATCGCGTCGACGTCGTCGGCGTAGTCCTCGGTGGCGTGCGCGAGCGCCCGGGTGAAGATCGGCGCGTCGCGTTCGAGCGTGTCCGCCAGCGGACGTCCGGTCACGTCGCGCTGGTAGAGGGCGAAGACGGCGGCGCGGCGCTGGTCGGAACGGCGGGCCAAGAGCTCGGGTGCGCCGCCGCTAGGCGCGCGACATGTAGTCGCCGGTCGAGGTCTGCACCTTGACGCGGTCCCCGACGTTGACGAACAGCGGCACCTGGATCGTCGCGCCGGTCTCGAGCGTCGCGGGCTTGTTGCCGCCCCCGGACGCCGTGTCGCCGCGCACGCCGGGCTCGGTCTCGGTCACCTCGAGCTCGACCGACGCCGGGATCTGCAGATCGCTCGGCTCGTCGTCGATGAACAGCACGTCGACCTCGTCGCTGGCCTTCGTCCAGCGCAGCGCGTCCTCGACCGCCGCCTCGGGGATCGCCAGCTGCTCGTAGCTCGACGTGTCCATGAAGTGGGCGTCGGTGCCGTCGGCGTAGAGGAACTGCATCTTGCGCGCCTCGGTGCGCACGGCGCGGAACTTCTCGCCGGCGCGGAACGTCCGGTCGATGACGTTGCCGTCGGAGGCGCGGCGCAGCTTGGTGCGCACGAAGGCGCCGCCCTTGCCGGGCTTGACGTGCTGGAACTCGAGGATCTTGAAGACGGTCCCCTCGACCTCGATGTGGTTGCCGTTCTTGAACTGGTTGGTGCTTATGACGATGATCACCGGCCCTGTGGGGCCAAGTCCGAGCCTGTACGCGCCCGGTGATCGTAGTCTCACCGCCGCTTGGCTATGTGCTTCTGGGGAATGGGTGGCTGGCTCGGTGCGAGTTGGCGAATCCACGTCTCCACGACCTGCGTGAGCGGTTCGCCAATCGCCGCCTTGAAGTTGAAGCCGACAAGCTGGAGGACGGTCAGCATTTCAACGGAGACCAACGCCTTGATCGCGGCGATGCCTTCGGAGTCGTCATCGCCCGCGAGCCCCGAAAGGGTTTCCACTGTGGGGATCAGCTGTCCTCGATGTACTTGATCTCTTCAGCGGTGATTCGCTGAGCGACCAGCTGCTCTCGAAGCGCGTTGGCGATGCCCACGAGCTCCCCGCGATCCTCGACCAACTGGTTGATGATCTCGGTCAACTCGCTGACTGTGTGCTCATGCTGCCTCGTCGCTTTCGCCGCAGCAACACGGGTCTGGATGGCACCAACGGTGTTCGTCGCAGCGATTTCGCTCAGCCGCGCGAGGACTTCCGTGATTGCGGGATCAAGCATCGCCGTCCTCCAGAAGGTCGAGCGGGAACTCCGTCGCCAACGGGAACCTAGATCGGGCTCATGACGACACGCTGGCGCCTTGGCCCTCCGATCCAAACGATCCGTATCGGAGCTTTCGCAGTCGGTGGACAGGCGACAGGGGCCAAGACATCATCTCGCGCGTCTGGATCCCGCGCTACCGTTCGCATATGGCGTCTGCAGACTCGAAAATCAGCGTGGAGCTTGATGCTCAGCTTGTTGCTGACGCCCGCGCCGAGATCGGGCAGAGCGGAGATACCGACGCCGCGACGGTCGAGCGGGCGCTGAAGGACTACCTGGTCGAGCGCCTGCTCGACCGCGTCCAGGCGTCGTCGGATCTCTCCGAGGAAGAGGCGAATCGCATCGCGTACGCGGAGCTTCACGCGATGCGCCGCGAACGCGACAACGCGTGATCCGGGTCGTTGTCGACCCAGGCGTCTTCGTCTCCGCGATCATCACCCGCAAGGGCACAGCGCCGGACCTGTTGGTGCGCGCGATCCTACACCGCCGTTTGGAGGCCGTCGCAAGCCCGCTACTCATCAACGAGTTCGAGCGGGTGATCCACCGGCCGAAGTTCGACCTCTACGCCGACCCTCGATCGCGACGCACGCTCTTTGCGGAAATCGTGAAGCGGCTCGCGCCAGCCCCGGACCCTCACGAGATCCGTCAGTTGCTTCGCGATCCGAAGGACGACTACCTCGTCGCCATTGCTCGACAAGAGAGCGTGGACGCGATCGTCAGCGGCGACGGTCACCTCCGCGAAGCCCGGCTGACCGATCCGCCGGTCTGGTCGCCCCGCGAGTGCGTCGAGCGTCTCGCTTCAAGCTGACGACGGACAAGCCACCACAGACGAATGATCAGATCCAACCCGAGTCAGAACTGGTTGGTGCTTATGACGATGATCACCGGCCCTGTGGGGCCAAGTCGAGCCCGTACGCGCCCGGTGATCGTAGTCTCACCGCTGCCCCGGCAGCCAACGGTCGATCGGGCCGAACGGGTGAGTCGTCGGCCCGGGTCAGCCGGCGCCCGGCTGGATGAGCCCCGTCTCGTAGGCCAGCACGACGGCCTGGATGCGGTCGCGGAGCTCGAGCTTGGACAGGATTCGGCTGACGTGGGTCTTCACGGTCGCCTCGGTGATCACGAGCGCCGCCGCGATCTCCGCGTTGGACCGGCCCCGCGCGACCTGGCGCAGCACCTCGAGCTCGCGATCGGTGAGGTCGGTCAGCGCCGACGGGACGCCGTCGGTCGCGTACGGGCGACGGAGGTGCTGCTCGATCAATCGCCGCGTGATGTCGGGCGCCAGCAGCGACTCGCCGGAGGCGACCGCCCGCACGCCGGCCACGAGCTGCTCGGGCGGGGCATTCTTCAGGAGGAACCCGCTGGCGCCGGCCTTCAACGCGTCGTAGACGTACTCGTCGAGGTCGAAGGTCGTCAGCATGAGCACCCGCGGCGCCGGCTCCCCGCTGCGCAGCAGGTCCCGTGTCGCCTCGATCCCGTTCAGCCCTGGCATGCGGATGTCCATGAGGACGACGTCGGGATGGCGCAGCCGCGCCACCTGGACCGCCTCGCGCCCGTCGGACGCCTCGGCCACCACCGCGATGTCGGGCTGCGCCTCGAGGATCATGCGCAACCCCCCGCGCATGAGCGCCTGGTCGTCGGCGATCAGGATGTCGATCACTGGTGGCGGTCCAGCGGCAGGCGGGCGCGGACGGTGTACCCGCCGGCGGCTTCGGGCCCGGTCGTGATGGTGCCGCCGTGCAGCGCCACCCGCTCGCGCATGCCGATGAGGCCGTGGCCGGCGCGCGTCCCGTCGCGGCCGCCGCTGCCGGTATCGACGACCTCGAGCTCCAGCGCCGTCCAGCCGTGACGGATCGTGACGCTCGCGTCCGCGGCGCCGGCGTGCTTGAGCACGTTGGTCAGCGCCTCCTGGACGATCCGATAGGCCGACAGCTCGATCCCGGCCGACAGGCGCTGCGGGTCGCCTTCGACCGTCAGCCGGGCGGGCAGCCCCGACTGGCGCATCTGCTCGACGAGCGGCCCGAGCTGCGCGAGGCCGGGCTGGGGCGCGAGCGTCGGGGCGTCGTCGCCGTTGCGCAGCACGCCCAGCAGCAGCCGCAGCTCGGCGATCGCCTCTCGGGCGCCGTTCTGGATCGCGCGCAGCGGCTCGCGAGCCCGCTCGGGGTCGAGCGTCAGCACCTGCTCGGCGGCCGCCGCCTGGACGCCCATGACGCTCACGCTGTGGGCGATCACGTCGTGCAGCTCCCGAGCGATGCGGGCCCGCTCGCGCATCACCGCTTCGTGGGCCTCCTGCTCGCGCGTGCGCTCCAGCGCGCGCACGTGGTCCGACAGCGCCGCCGCGTGCGCGGCGCGGACGTGCATCCCCCGACCGACGAGCCAGATCACCGCGACGACGATCACGTCGAAGGCGACGTCCGACGGCGAGCTCAGCTGCTCGACGGACAGCGTCACGACCAGGACGCCGATGACGGCCACGGCCCCGCCGATCAGCGCCCGGCGCAGCGGCGCGTAGGCGGCCACCGAGTAGCTGGCGATGAGAACCGGGATGTAGCCGCCGAAGAAGGGGGCCGCCGGCTCGACCAGCAGCACCTGCACGAGGAGTCCCGCCATCATCGTCGTCAGGGCGGCGAGCGGTGCCCTGCGGCGCCAGGCGAGCGGTGCGGTGAATACGAGCGCCAGCAGGGCGTTGACCGCGACCGGGCCGTCGAAGCGACCCTGCTCGTCGGACCACGACGTCCACACCGACATCTGGGCGATCGTGACGAACGCCAGCGCGAGCATCACGTCGAACAGCCGTGAGCGGAGCCCATGGGAGACGGCGAACCGCGCGCGCCAGCGCATGACCGGACGCTACCGCGTGACGCCTTGGCCCGGCATCGGCCTCACGACGGATGCACATACGTCCCGGGTCGCACGCCAGGCGCCGCAAGACCCCGCGCGCGACGGCCCGCAAGTCCGTCGCGCGGGCGACGACGCCGCCCCATCCCGTCCGTAGCGTTCGGTCGGCAAGCATCGCTCCGAGCACAGGAGGGCAACGTGAACACGAGGATGCTCAGTGCCGCGCTGGTCGGCGCGGTGGCGTTGGTCGGCGCGTACGGCGCGGCCGATCGCGCGGTGAGCGCGCAGGCCGCCGCCAAGCAGATCCCCAAGGCGCAGCTGATCAAGCGGGCGGACGCGATCTGCACCAAGGGCAACCGACACATCACGCTGCAGCCACCGCAGTTCGACCCGGCTCACCCGACCGCCGACCAGCTGCGCTCCGCCGCGCCGTTCCTGCACCAGCTGGCGCACGTCATCGGCGGCGAGGTCACGGCCGTCCGCGCGCTCGGGACCCCCCATCCGGGCGCGGCCGCGTTCCGGCGGGCGATGACCGAGTCCCGCCACCTCGTCCACGACATGCGCGCCCAGGCCCGCGCCGCGCGAGCGGGCGACGTGCCGGCCTTCCTCGCGGCGGGCCGTCGCGTCGACGCCAACGCGTCCGGCCCGCAGCTGGCGCAATTCGGGTTCCAAGTGTGCGGCCACTAGCCATGCATGTCCGTTGCCCGCGTCGCGACGACGGCGCCGCCCGCGAGACGCGTCGGCGTCCCGCACCGCGCTGGTCGGGGGTGGCTCGATGACGCCGCTCGTGCTCGTGGCGCGGTTGGTCTTGGCCGCGGTCTTCGCCGTCGCGGGGGCCGGGAAGCTGGTCGACCGCGCCGGCTCGCGTGAGGCGGTCAGGACGTTCGGCGGCTCGCATCGCCACGCCGGCGCGATCGCGCTGGCGCTGGCGGTCGTCGAGCTGGCGGTGGCCGCCGGCCTGCTGATCGGTGCGGCGGCATGGTGGGCCGCCGTCGCCGCACTCGCGCTGCTGGCGCTCTTCACGGCCGCGATGGCGCGCAGCCTGCGCGCCGGCGTGAAGCCCGACTGCCGCTGCTTCGGGCGCCTCCACTCGGCCCCGGTCGGTCCCCGGCTGCTGGCGCGCAACGGCGTCCTGGCCGCAATCGCGGTCGCCGTCGTGGCCCAGGGGCCGTCGGTCTCGAGCGCGACGCCGTGGCCGACGGGACACGGCTGGGTCACGCTCGGCCTCGTCCTCGTGAGCGCGACGTCGCTCGTCGCCGGCGGCGGGCTCGTCATCGAGCTGCTGCGTCGCAACGGACGGCTGCTCGCGCGCGTCGAGGACCTGGAGGCGACGCTCGCGCGCGCCGGCATCGAGGTCCCGGCCCGGCGCGATCGCTCTGACCGCCCGCTGCGGGCCGGCCAGCGCGCCCCCGACTTCACGCTGCCGGATCTGGACGGGCGGCCGGTCACGCTGAGCGAGCTGCTGCGCCCGGGACGTCCGCTGGTGCTCGTCTTCGCCAGCGCCTCGTGCGCTCCCTGCCGCCTCCTGCTGGAGCGGCTGGCGCAGCGGCGCGCGGGCCACGGCGCGCCCGCCGATCCGGCGCCGACGGTCGCGATCGTCGGAGACGGCGACCGCGCAGCATGGCGGGCGCTGCCGGAGGAGCTGCGCGGACCGCCACTGCTGATCCAGGAGCACGGCGAGATCGCCGATCGCTACGGCATCGAGCTCACGCCAGCGGCGGTCCTCGTCTCGCCGGACGGACTCGTCGCCGGCCCTCCGAGCCTGGGCGCCGCTGCCGTGAGCAGGCTGATCCTCGGACCGGTCGAGGAGACCGACCTTCGCGACGCGCGGCGACCTCGCACGCAGCCACGCTGGGAACCGCTGCTGGCCGGCGAAGGCAGGACGGCATGACGCGCCATCGTCGCCCGCCGCTTCACCCGCGGCTGCGCGCCAAGCGCCGCAAGGTCCAGTCCCAGACGAAGGCGCTCGTCAAGCGGGTCAAGCGCGACCTGGCCTCCCCGTCGACGGCGAACGACCACAAGGCCGCGGGCTCGGTCACGCAGCTGCGCAAGACGCTGCACGACGTCCGCCATGACGTCCTGCGCGGCGGCGCCGGCGATCACACGAGGCTCGTCGCCGGCGCGCTGGGCGATCTCGACCACAGCCTGACGAAGCTGTCGAGCAGCTTGCGGACCGCCGATCCCAACGCGCGGCTGCAGATGCTCGCCGAGGCCAAGCACGCGCTCGACATGGCGCAGGCCAAGGCCAGGAAGGCAGGCCATGACTGGCCGCTCTGACGGACCCGCCACGGGCCGCACCGACGCGCTCGACGTCCTCTCGCGCGTCGCGGCGACCGGTGTGTCGCGGCGCCAGCTGGTCAAGCTCAGCGGCGCGCTGGCGCTGAGCGCGCTGCTGCCCGAATGGGCGACGCCGGCGCCGGCCGCCGAGCTCGCCCGCATCGCCAAGCGGACGGGCACGTGCCCGCCGCAGCGCAAGGGGCCGTGCGGCGCGGTGCGCGGCCGCTGGACGCCCGAGTGCAAGCACGCCATCCCCAACGGCAAGCGGGCGCAGTTCAACGGCTGCGGGCCGCAGAACGGCCTCGACCTCCCCGTGCTCGGACACGGCGACTGGGTGCCCGACAAGCCGCTCGGCGTGGTCGACTTCTTCGACGCGTGCGAAGGCCACGACTGCTGCTACGGACGCTGCGGCAGCGACAAGTCGGCGTGCGATCGCGCCTTCCTCGAGGGGATGCAGAAGGCATGCCTGCGCTCGGAGACCGTCGCCGACGCCCTCTTCGACGGCCTGCGGCTGACGTTGTGCATGAACCTCGCCTCGACCTACTATGCGGCCGTCCACCTCACCGAGACCGGACAGAGCGCCTACGACGCCGGACAGGCCGAGGTGTGCGACTGCTGCCAGGCCTACACCGTCCGCTTCGACTCCAAGATCGACTTCACCGCGGCCGCGGGCTCCGGCTACACGGGCACGTTCCACCTCGACTACGTGGCGACGTTGCCGCTGACGACGCCCGCGGACGGATCGGCGTACGCCAGCGGCACGTCGCAGGGCGCCTACGCCGAGGCGCTGGGCACGATCGTCGACGACCTCGGCGACGCGGTGTGGAGCGTCACGGGCGCGACCGGGGACGCCTTCACCGTGGTCGACTACCACCCCGGGGCGGCGCCGACGATCACGCTCGACGTCGGATCCCCGCGCGAGACGTACAACCTGCGCGCCGACGACGTCAGCGAGACCTTCCCGGCCCCGCTGTGGATCTGGGCCTTCGACGCGCTGCACCCCGGCGCCTGGACCGGCCGGCGCGTCACGCTCCCGCTCCAGCCCAGCACCGGACGCACGGCCGACGGCGTCAGCGTCGTCGCGCAGGGCCTGTTCCAGAGCTCGGCCGACATCGGAAGCGCATCCGGCGGCCCGCCGCTGGACTTCAGCGTGACCGAGTACACCGCGATCACCGTCACGGCGAAGGAGGTGGCCTAGCCTCGCGGCCGGCTCGGCCCGAGCGGCAATCGACGCTGTCGGCGGGGAGGCGTGCCCGCCTGCGAGACTGCGGGGATGGCCGGCGCATGCGAGGTCCGCCACCCGTTGTTCGCCCGCTTCGTGGCCTGGGAGGCCAGCAGGGAGCCCGAGCAGGCGCGCGAGCGGCGGCGCTCGATGCTGGCCGGCGTGAGCGGGCGGGTGATCGAGGTCGGCGCCGGCACGGGCGTGAACTTCGAGCACTATCCGGAGAGCGTCGACGAGGTCGTGGCCGTCGAGCCGGAGCCGTATCTGCGCGAGCAGTGCGCGCGGGCGGCCGCCGCAGCGACGGTGAGGGCGACGGTCGTCGCCGGCGTCGTCGACCGGCTGCCGTTCGCGGACGGGTCCTTCGATGTCGCCGTGGCCTGCCTGATGCTGTGCTCGGTCCCCGACCAGGCCAGCGCGCTCGGCGAGCTGCACCGGGTGCTGCGGCCGGGCGGCGAGCTGCGCTTCTACGAGCACGTGCGGTCTTCGCAAGCGGGGATGGCGCGGATCCAGCGGTTCGTCGACCGCACGTTCTGGCCGCGGGCCTTCGGCGGCTGCCACACCTCCCGCGACACGCCGGCCGCGATCGCCGCGGCCGGCTTCGAGATCACGCGACTCGAGCCGGTGCGGTGGTCGAAGCTGCCGTTCCCGATCCCCGTGTCGGACCAGGTGGTGGGGGCGGCGCGGCGCCGGTAGGCGTGGGCGGCTCACGACACCGGCCGCCCCGCGAGCCGGCGCGCCCGCTCGATCGCCATCCAGCACGCCACCGTGTCCTCGGGGGTCGCGTCGAGGTCCTCCCACCACGGACACAGCGCATCCTCGAGCGCGTCGACGAGCTCGACACGCTCGTAGCGGTGGTCGCCGATGTACTGGAGCGCGTCGGCATCGGGGCCGAGATGGAGGTAGCGGCGCGTCGAGTGGTGCTTGTAGGCGTGGATCGCCACGCCGCTCGTCGTGCGCAGCTCGCACATCCACATCCACGGCCACATGAGGTCCTCGCCGACGGCGAGCTGCAGAGGGCGCCAAGCAGGACGGTCGCACTGCGCGAGGTGGGCGGTCACGTATCGCTTGCGGGGCATGCCACCACGGTGTCGCGCGCCGTGTGACAGAACAACACGCGAAGGTGACGAGATCGCAACAAGTGGCAGCGCGGCCGCGGGCCGCCGGTACGCCGCCGGTACGGTTCCGTCATGCTCCACCGCCCCCTCGGACACTCCGGCCTCGACGTCTCGGCGATCGCGCTGGGCTCCTGGCAGACGTACGAGCGCATCCCGCGCGAGCAGGGCACCGCCGTGCTCAACCAGGCGCGCGCCGAGGGCATCGACTTCCTCGAGGTCGCGCGATACGACGACACCACGGGGAAGGCGCCGATCCCGACCGGCTACTCCGAGGTCGTCTTCGGCGAGATCTTCCGGGCCTGCGACTACGCCCGCGACGAGGTGACCATCGCCGGCAAGCTCTGGTGGGAGTTCTGGCCGCAGCAGAACGCCGCGCAGGAGCTCGACGCCTCGCTCGAGCGGACCGGCCTCGACCACCTCGACTACCTCTACTCCGATCCGCCGCCGGCCGAGCTGGCGCTCGAGGAAGTCGTCGCGCAGGTCGGCGCGCTGATCGCGCAGGGTCGCGTCCGCGCGTGGGGCATCGTCAACTGGCCGGCCGAGCGGCTCGCCGCGGCCGGACGCATCGCCCGCGAGCAGGGGGTGCCGACGCCATCCGCCGCCCAGCTGCCCTACAGCCTGGTCCAGCGCGACTGGGTCGAGGGCCAGGACATGGTCGACGCGCTCGAGGCCTGCCAGGCGAGCGTCGTGGCGTCGTACACGCTGGCCGGCGGCATCCTCACCGGCAAGTACGCCGCGGGCGAGACGGGGCGCATGGCCGGCGAGCTGGACGAGGAGCGCTGGCACTCGGCGCGCGAGGCGGCTGCGGCGCTGCGCGAGTACGCGGCCGAGCTCGGCGCCACGCCCGCCCAGTTGGCCCTCGCCTTCGCGCTCGCCAACCCCGACACCGCCACCGTCCTGTGCGGCGCGACGCGGCCCGAGCAGGTCGCCGACAACGCCGCCGCCGTCCGGCTGCTGGGCCGGCTCGACGCGCACCAGATCGCCCGCCTGCGCGGGGTGGGGGCGTAGGCGCCACCGCGCCGCCGCTGGCCGCGGGCCGTCGAAGCGCCCGCCGCAGCCCCGTCTCAGCCCACGACCTGCAAGTCCTTGGTCAGCGTGCTGAGCACCTCGCCACCGTCCTCGCGGACCACGACGAGGTCCTCGATGCGCACCCCGACCGTGCCTGGGATGTACACGCCCGGCTCGATCGTCACGACCTGCCCGGCCGCGAGCGCCGCGTCGCTGGTGGCCGACAGCCGCGGGCCCTCGTGGACCTCGAGCCCCACGCCGTGCCCCAGCCCGTGGCCGAAGTGCTCGTCGTGTCCCGCCGCCGCGATGATCTCGCGGGCCACGGCGTCGACCTCGCGTCCGGTCGGCCCCGGCCGCACGGCGGCCAGCGCCGCGACCTGTGCCTCGAGCACCAGGTCGTAGACCTCCCGGTCGCGCGGATCGAGCTCCCCCGTGGCGAACGTGCGCGTGCAGTCCGAGCAGTAGCCGTCGAGCCGGCAGCCCCAGTCGATCACGACGAGCGTCCCCGCCGGGATCGCGACATCGCGCGGCACCGCGTGCGGCAACGCCCCGTGCGCGCCGGAGGCGACGATCGGCGGGAAGCTCACGGCCTCGGCGCCGAGCCGGCGCTGCTCGAACTCGAGGTCGAGCGCCACCTCACGCTCGGTGCGCCCGACCAGCCCGCGCGCGAGCACCGACGAGAGCGCCGCGTCGGCCAGCAGCGCCGCCGCGCGCACCTTCTCGATCTCGCCCTGGTCCTTGATCGCGCGCAGCTCCTCCACCAGCCCGCCGGCGGCGACCAGCTCCACCCGGGCGCCCAGCGCCTCGCGCAGCCGCTCGAACGAGCGCACCGGCAGCGTCGCGTCGTCGAAGCCGACGCGACGCGCACCCTCCGGCACGAGCCGGGCCATCGCGGCCAGCAGGTCGGCCGGCGCGATCTCGCGGGCGAACGCGTCCGCCACCTGCTCGGCCGACTGCGTCAGGTAGCGGAAGTCGGTCAGGAACTGCCGCACGCCCGGCCCGACGATGGCAGACGCGTTGGAGCCGGTGAAGCCGGTCAGCCAGCGCACGTTGACGAGCTCGGTGACGAGCAGCGCGTCGAGCTCGCGCTCGCGCACCCGCGCCTCCAGCCGATCGGCCCGCTGCGTCACCGCTCGAGCTCCCGCCGCAGGTGCTCGAGCGCGACGCGGTAGCCGTCCACGCCCTGGCCGCTCACGGTGGCCACGCACAGGTCGCGGATCACCGACACCTGGCGCCACTCCTCGCGCGACGCGACGTCCGACAGGTGCACCTCGACCGCCGGCAGCGCGGCGATCTCGAGCGCGTCGCGGATCGCCCAGGCGTAGTGCGTCCACGCCCCCGGGTTGAGCACGATGCCGTCGGCCACCCCCTCGAGGCCGTGGAGATGCTCGACGAACCGCCCCTCGTGGTTGGTCTGGAAGAACCGCGTGGTCAACCCCAGCTCGTGGCCGAAGGCGTCGGCGGCCCGCTCGAGCTCGGCCAGCGTCAGCGTCCCGTAGTGGCCGGGGTCGCGGCGGCCGAGCTGGTCGAGGTTGACCCCGTGCATGATCTCCACGCGGTTGCGCAGCATCAGGCGACCAACTCTTCCACGGCGGCACGCACGACGTCCGGGTCGACGATCTGGCCGTGGCGCACGTCGCCGGGCGCGTGCACGAGCACGAACGGGACGGTGGCGCCGACGCGCTTCTTGTCGCGCTGCATGACCGCCAGCACCGCCGCGCGGTCCACGTCCCCCGGCAGCGTGACCGGCAGGCCCGCCGTGACGAGCAGCTCGCGCACCTGCCCGCGCAGGTCGCCGAGCCCCGACAGCCGCAGCGCGGCGAGCAGGCCGAGCCCGACCGCCTCGCCGTGGCGCAGCGTCCCGTAGCCGGTGGCGGTCTCCAGCGCGTGCCCGATCGTGTGGCCGAGGTTGAGCACCTGGCGCCGGCCGCCGTCGCGCTCGTCGGCCGCGACCACCGCGAGCTTCGTGCGCGCGCAGTCGAGCACGACGTCCTCGTCGTCGAAGTGCCCGGCGGCCACGCGGTCCCACAGCCGCCCGCCGGCGATCAGCGCGGTCTTGACGACCTCCGCGCGCCCGGCGGCGCGCTCGGTCGCCGGCAGCGTCTCGAGCAGCCCGACGTCGACGAGCACGCCGGCGGGCTGGTGGTAGGCGCCGACGTAGTTCTTGCCCTCGGGCAGGTCGACGCCGGTCTTGCCGCCGTAGGCCGAGTCGACCTGCGCCACCAGCGTCGTCGGGACCTGCACGACCGGGATGCCGCGCTGGTAGGTCGCGGCGCAGAACCCGGCGACATCGCCGACCACGCCGCCGCCCAGCGCGACGATGTGGTCGTCGCGGCCGGCGCCGGCCCGCGCCAGCTCGCGCTGCAGGCGCTCGAACACGGCCAGCGTCTTGTGCTCCTCGCCCGGCGACATGGCCAATCGCGCGGCCGCCTCGCCGATCCGGGCACCGTGCACGCCGGCCACCGCCTCGTCGCTGATCACGAACCGCCGGCCGGCCGCCGGCCACGGCCGCGCCTGCAGCGCCCGCCGCCCGATCAGCACCGGGTAGCTCGCCGAGCGGGCGGTGCCCCACAGCAGCCGCACGCCCTCGGCCAGCTCCAGCAGCCACGGCAGCGCCCGGCGGGCCGTGCCCCGCTCGCGGGCCGGCAGGATGGCGTCGGCCAGCGCGAGGTACAGCGACTCGCGCGACGCGTACAGCGCCTCGAACGCGGCGCGCTCGCGGGCCAGCGGCCGCCCGCGGCCCGCCGCCCGCGACCAGGCGGTCTCGACATCCACGTCGACGAGCACGGTCGTGTGGCGCGCCAGCGCGGTGCGCGTCGCCTCGCTGAGGATCGCGCCGCCGCCGAGCGAGATCACGTCCCCGGCCCGGGCGCGGCCGAGCAGCTCCGTGCACAGCCGCTCCTCCTGCGCGCGGAAGCCCGCCTCGCCGTGGCGCGCGAACGCCTCCTCGACCGTGCAGCCGAGGCGGTCTTCGAGCATCCGATCGCTGTCGAGCGCGCGCACGCCCAGCGCCGCCGCCACCTCGCGCGCGGCGGCGGACTTGCCCGCGCCCATGAAGCCGATGAAGACGAGCGCGCGGTCCGGCGCTAGCGCCGCCACCCGATGCGCTCCTCGTAGGCGCGAACGGCCGCGCGCACGTCGTCGATGTGGTCGCCGCCGAACTTGCGCCGGTAGGCGTCGGCGAGCACGAACGCCACCATCGCCTCGGCGACCACGCCACCGGCGGGCACGACCGCGGAGTCGGTGCGCTCGCGCAGCGCCTGCGCCGGTTCCCGAGTGGCGATGTCGACCGAGCGCAGCGGCTTGGTCAGCGTCGGGAGCGGCTTCAGGGCGCCCTGGACGACGAGCGGCTCGCCGTTCGTCATGCCGCCCTCGAGACCCCCGGCGTGGTTGGTCTCGCGGTAGTAGCCGCGCTCCTCGCTGTAGAAGATCTCGTCGTGGGCCTGCGAGCCGGGCACAGCCGGCAGGTCGAACCCGTCGCCGAACGCGACGCCCTTGCACGCCTGGATCGAGCCGATGGCCTGGGCCAGGCGGCCGTCGAGGCGCTCCTCCCACGACACCGAGGAGCCGAGCCCGGGCGTGGCGCCGAACGCGCGCACCTCGAAGATCCCGCCGATCGACTCGTTGGCCTTGCGCTGCGCGTTGATGTGGGCGACCATCGCGCGCGAGGCCTCGGGGTCGAGGCAGCGGACGGGGTCGTCGTCGACGCCGGCGAAGTCCTCGGGCCGCTGCGGGCTCGCGGTCGAGCGGATCGGCCCGAACTGGACCACGTGGCTGCACACCTCGACGCCCAGCGCGCGCAGGAACGCCTTGGCCAGCCCGCCGCCGGCGACGCGCGCCGCGGTCTCCCGGGCGCTGGCGCGCTCGAGCACGTTGCGCACGTCGGTGTGACCGAACTTCCACACGCCGACGAGGTCCGCGTGGCCGGGCCGGGGCAGGTGGACCTCGCCCACCTCGGCGTCGACCGGCCACGGGCTCATCCGCTCCTCCCAGTTGGCGTAGTCGCGGTTGGCGATGTGCAGCGCGATCGGGCCGCCCATCGTCCGGCCGTGGCGCACGCCCGCGGTGACCTCGGCGGTGTCCTTCTCGATCTTCATGCGCCCGCCGCGGCCGTGGCCGAGCTGGCGGCGCGCCATGTCGGCGTTCAGCGCGTCGCGGTCGAGCTCGAGACCGGCGGGCAGCCCCTCGACGATCGTCGTCAGGCCGGGCCCGTGCGACTCGCCGGCGGTGATGAGACGTAGGACGGTCATGTCATGCGGCCTGGTCGGGCGGCTCGTCGTCGCCGCCGTTGTGGTGGACGGTCTGGGCGTCGTGCTCAGGGCCGAGCCGCCGCCCGCCGCCTTCGCACCAGGGGCAGACGACCTCGGTGGGCTCGCCGCCCAGGCGCGAGATCACCTTCCCGGTCCCGCGGCAGGCGGAGCAGGGCACGCTGGTGGAGGGGTCGTCGGTGGCCATGGCCGCGGCGAGAGTACCTCGACGGCGTCCGGACGCGCGTGTCGGTCCCCGTTGCCGTGGGCTTCGCGGTGCCCGCGATGTCGTCGTGGTGGGGTTATCCGCACCACGATTCACCGGCTCGCCCCCGTTGTCGGCCGCCCGCGTGCCGACGAGGGTTGGCGAGGTCTCAGGAAAGGCTCAGGGAAACCGTGACATCTGCATCCACCGCACGTGACCGCCGCTGGCTGGCGCTCGTGCTGCTCGCGGGCGCGCAGTTCCTCGTCGTGCTCGACGCGACGGTGGTCAACGTCGCGCTGCCCCACATCCAACGCGACCTCCACTTCTCCCCCACGAACCTGCAGTGGGTCGTCAACGCCTACGCGCTGACGTTCGGGGGGTTCCTGCTGCTGGGCGGGCGGGCCGCCGACCTGTTCGGCCGCCGGCGCGTGTTCATGGCCGGCGTCGGGCTCTTCGCGGCGGCGTCGCTGGCCGCCGGGCTCTCGCAGTCCGAGGGCATGCTGATCGTCGCCCGCGCCGTCCAGGGCCTGGGCGGCGCGATCATCTCCCCCGCCGCGCTGTCGATCGTGATGACGACGTTCGCCGACGGCGCCGAGCGCAACAAGGCGCTGAGCGTTTGGGGCGCGGTCGCGGGCGCCGGCGGCGCCGTCGGCTCGCTGCTGGGCGGCGTGCTCACCGACGCGGTCGGCTGGGAGTGGGTGTTCTTCATCAACGTCCCGGTCGCGGTGGCGATCCTGGCCGGCGCTCCGGCGCTGCTGGCCGAGTCGCGAGCCGAGAGCGACCGCGAGGGCTTCGACGTCGCCGGCGCGGTGACCGCGACGGGCGGCCTGGCGCTGCTGATCTTCACGCTGGTCAACACCACCGAGCACGGTTGGGCCTCGGCGCGGACGCTGCTGGGCTTCGCGGGCGTCGTCGTGCTGCTCGCCGCGTTCGTCTGGCGGGAGCTGAGCGCGCGCCATCCGCTGGTGCGGCTCGGGATCCTGCGCAACCGCACGCTGGCGGCGGCGAACGGGACCGCCATGCTCGCCGTCGCGGCGATGATGGCGATGTTCTACTTCCTGTCGCTGTACATGCAGCAGATCCTCGGCGCCTCGGCGATGCGCACGGGCTTTCAGTACCTGCCCCTGGCGGCCACGATCTTCGTGACCGCC
>JAWKKD010000025.1:0-55245 GCA_041393435.1 Solirubrobacterales bacterium
CATGTGCGGGAACCTCTTCGAGCGACGAGCAGCCGATCCGCGACCGCGAAGCGTGCAAACCTCGACACGACACATGGAATCCCCTCCGCCCGAGCACGACCCCAGCACATTCCCCGGCCTGCGCGACGCGTCGCGCCCCGTGCCCCAGGAGGCCGACGTCGTCGTCGTCGGCGCCGGCGTGGTCGGCCTCGCGACCGCCCGTGAGCTGGCCGTGGGCGGCACGCGCGTCGTCGTCGTCGACCGGGGCACCGCGGGCCTCGGGGCGTCGTTCGGCAACGGCGGCCTCGTGCCGCCCAGCCACAGCATTCCGCTGTCGACGCCGGCGACGATCCGCAAGGCGATCCCCTGGATGCTCGATCCCGAGAGCCCGTTCTACATCCGCCCCCGCCTCGATCCTCGCCTGATCGCGTTCCTCGTGCGATTCGCGGCCGCGAGCCGGGCCGATCACGTGCGGCGGGCCATTCCCGCGATGCGCGATCTCAACCGCTTGAGCGTCGAGCGGCTCCGGGCGGTCGCCGGCGACCTCGGAGGCGTCGGCTATCGGGTCGATGGGCTCCTCAACGTCTATCGGACGACCGCCGGCTTCGCCGCCGGCCAGCGCGATGCGGCGATCCTGGCCGACCATGGCCTGTCCTCGCGCACGCTGAGCGGCGCCGAGACGCGGGCGCAGGAGCCGGCGCTGACGGGCGCGATCGCCGGCGGCGTGCTGTGGCCGCAGGATGGCTCGGTGGACCCCGTCCGCCTCACGGCCGCGCTGGTCGCCGACCTGCGCCGGCGCGACGTCCCGGTCGTCGAGGGGATCGAGGTCCTCGAGCTGCACACCAACGGCGCTCGCCGCGAGGTCCGCACCGCCGCTGGGACGATCCGCGTGAACGCCGTCGTGCTCGCCGGCGGGAGCAGCTCCGTGCGCCTGCTCTGCCGCCAGACCGGGACCGTTCCGGTCCAGCCCGCCAAGGGCTACAGCGTGACGATCCGCAACCCCACCGTCCGGCTGCGACGCCCGCTTCTGCTCGTGGAGTCCAAGGTGGCGGTGACCCCGATGGGCGACAGCCTGCGACTGGCAGGCACGCTGGAGCTCGCGGGATCGGACCGGACGCTGGCGCCCCGCCGTGTCCGCGCCGTCCACGCCGCAGGCCGCGCGTACCTCGGTGCCGCGACCGACGGTGACGCGGTCGAGGTGTGGAGCGGCCTGCGCGCCCTGAGCGGCGACGGGCTGCCGATCATCGGGCGGATGCCGCGGGCTCCCTGGATCGCCATCGCCACCGGCCACGGGCACGTCGGCGTCGGGATGTCGGCCGGAACCGGGGCGCTGCTCGGTGCGCTCCTGCTCGACAACGATCCGCCGATCGACCCCGCCCCGTATGACCCGGCACGGTTCATGGTGCTGGGCGCCCGCCGCCGGCGCTTCCGGCGCTGACTCACCGGGTCAGCCGCCGCCCGCCGCCCGGGCCCGCAGGAAGGCCCAGAACCGCCGAGCGACCGGCGAGACGGCGCGCTCGCGGACGCGCACGGCGTGCAGGTCGCGCCAGAGGTCGGTGCCGCGGACCGACAGCGCGGCCAGCGTGTCGGCGTCGCCCGGCTCGTTCGCGAGACGGGAGAAGATCGTGAAGACGCCGTCGAGCACGGCGCGTTTGAGGCTCTGCGTGCTGGCCGCCTCGAGGCTCGGGACCAGGGTGACGTTGGCGCGGGCCAGTGCCGCCTCGGCGACGGCGCGCGTGCCCGAGCCCAGCTCGCGGGTCAGGTAGGACTCGCGGGCGAGCTCGCGGGCGTGGACGGGCCGCTCGCGGCGCGCCCACGGATGGTCGACGGCGACGACGGCGACGATCTCGTCGCGCATGAGCACGAACGTGTCGAGATCGTCGAGTGGGTCGGTGCCCTCGACGAAGCCGAGGTCGACGTCACCCGCGCGCAGCTTCGCCAGGACCGCCGGCGAGTTGCCGATGTCGAGCTCGACCTGGCCGCGACCGTCGGCCACGCGGAAGGCCGCGAGCCAGCCGGGCATGACAGGCTCCCCGAGCGTCTGGCTCGCGGCCAGGCGCAGCGGAGCCCGCTGACCGCCGCCGTGATCGGCGATCACCCGCTCGGCCGCCGCCAGCGCGGCCAGCGCGTGCTTGGCCTCCGGGTAGAGCAGACGCCCGAGCTCGGTCGGCGCGACGCCCAGCCGGCTGCGCCGCAGCAGCGGCGCGCCGGCCCGGCGCTCGAGCGCGGCGATGCGCTTGGTCGCGGCCGACTGCGTGAGGTTCAGCGCATCGGCGGCGCCGCGCACCGTCCCGGTCTCGACCGCGGCTGCGAAGGCGGCGAGCTCGGCGCCGGGCAGCAGCGGGTCCGTGGTGATCACTGCCGGGATCGTAGACATTCCAGTCAGGAATGTCCGCGGGCGTCATCGGACTTGCCGGACGGCAGATCGCGGCGATCATGGGACGACGATGGCCGTCGCTACGACGCCGGAGACGAAGCGGCAGTACGGCTTCGCGATCGATCACCGCTCGTGCATCGGCTGCCATGCGTGCACGGTGGCGTGCAAGACCGAGCACGGCGTCGAGCTCGGCGTGTTCCGCACCTGGGTCAAGTACATCGAGCGCGGCGAGTTCCCCGACACGCGCCGGTACTTCTCGGTGCTGCGCTGCAACCACTGCACGCGCCGTGCGTGGCGATCTGCCCGGTCCCGGCGCTGACCAAGCGCGAGGACGGGATCGTCGACTTCGACCCCGAGCGGTGCATCGGCTGCAAGGCGTGCCTGAACGCGTGCCCGTACGACGCGCTGTACATCGACCCGCAGTCGAACACGGCGCACAAGTGCAACTTCTGCGCGCATCGGGTCGAGACCGGCATGAAGCCGAGCCGCGGAGGTCGTGTGCCCGACTCAGGCGATCGTCTCCGGCGACGTCAACGACCCGGCGTCGGAGATCAGCCGCCTGCTCGCGGCCGCCCCGTCGCAGGTGCGCGCGCCCGAGCAGGGCACGGGGCCGAACGTCTTCTACCTCGGGGCCGACGAGGCATCGCTGGATCCCACCCAGGTCGGCGGCGGCGACGGCTTCTTGTTCAGCGAGGTCCCGGCTGGCCAGAGCGAGAAGCTCGCCCCGCTGGCCGACGAGGCGTCGGCGCGGGCGATGTACGACATCGGCCACGCCGCCCCGTGGGGCTGGCGGGTCTCGAGCTACTTCCTGTCGAAGGGCATCGCCGCCGGGGCGATGATGCTCGCCGTGCTGCTGCTGGCGGTGGGCGTCGAGGAATCGGCGCTCGGCGACGTCGTGCCCGGGCTCCTCGCGCTCGCCGGGATCGCGGTCACCGGGCTGTTGCTCGTGTCGGATCTCAAGCAGCCCCAGCGCGCGATCTTCCTGTTCACGCGCCCGCAGTGGCGGTCGTGGCTGGCGCTGGGGTGCAGTGCATCAACGTCGCGGCGATCGTCGCGTTCGCGTTCACGGTGGCCGCGCTGCTGGGGGCCGACGGTCTGCGTGACGTCCTGGCGTGGGCGATGGTGCCGGCCGGCGCGCTGCTGGCGGGCTACACCGCGTTCCTGTTCAACCAGTGCGAGGGGCGGGATCTGTGGCAGAGCCCGCTGCTGCTGGCGCAGACGATCGTCAACGCGGTGCTCGCCGGGGCCGGCGCGCTGGGCATTGCGGCGCTGTTCGCCGACGCGCCGGCCGACGCGACGGACACGCTGGCCTGGGTCCTGCTCGGCGCCGCCGCGGCCGCCGCGATCATCGGCGCGCTGGACGCCTTCGGGCGCCACGAGACCGCGCAGGCCGAGCGGGCGGCGAAGAACCTGTGGCGCGACCTCTACGCGTGGCGCTTCTGGGCCGGGGTCGTGGCGGGGACCGCGGTGCCGTGCGTGCTGGCCGCCGCGTACCTGGCGGCCGGCGGCGCGCTCGTGCTCGCGGCCGGCGGCCTGGCTGGCGCTGGTCGGACTGTGGCTCTACGAGGACGCGTGGGTGCGGGCGGGCCAGAGCGTGCCCTTGAGCTGACATGGACGAGCTTGTGGCGCATCCGCCGGCGGAGCAGTGGGACTCGTGGACCGAGAACGACGCGCGGGCATGGCCGCGCCGGGTCCCGCGCGAGTACACGCTGGTGCCGACGGTCTGCTTCAACTGCGAGTCGGCGTGCGGACTGCTGGCCTACGTGGACCGCGACACGCTGGAGATCCGCAAGCTCGAGGGCAACCCCGCGCATCCCGGCAGCCGCGGGCGCAACTGCGCCAAGGGCCCGGCGACGCTCAACCAGATCAACGACCCCGAGCGCATCCTGTACCCGCTGCGCCGCACCGGCGAGCGCGGGGCCGGCGGCTGGGAGCGGGTCAGCTGGGACCACGTGCTCGACACCTTCGCCGAGCGCCTGCACCGGGCGTTCGCCGCCGGGCGCCCCAACGACGTCTGCTACTTCGTCGGGCGCCCCGGCGAGGACGGCTTCGCCGACCGCTTCCTGGAGACCTGGGGCTGCGACGGCCACAATTCGCACACCAACGTCTGCTCGTCGGGCGGGCGGGCCGGCTACGGCTTCTGGCAGGGCACCGACCGCCCGTCGCCCGACTACGCCAACGCGCGCTTCGTCCTGCTGTGCTCCGCGCACCTGGAGTCCGGCCACTACTTCAACCCGCACGCCCAGCGGCTGGTCGAGGCCCAGCAGCGCGGAGCGAAGATCGCGGTCATCGACCCGCGCCTGTCGAACACCGCGACCCGGGCCGACTACTGGCTGGCGACCTGGCCGGGCACCGAGGCGGCGCTGCTGTTGGCCATCGCGCGGCTGTTGCTCGAGGAGGACCGCTTCGACCGCGAGTTCGTGCGCCGTTGGGTCAACTGGCGCACCTACCTGCGCCACCGCGCCCCCGACGCGGAGCCGACGTTCGCCACCTTCGTGGCCGAGCTCAAGCGCGAGCTGGCGCGCTACACGCCCGAGTTCGCCGCGCAAGAGACCGGGGTGCCCGCCGCCACCGTGGTCGAGGTGGCGCGCGAGATCGCCGCCGCGGGCACGGCGTTGTGCACGCACATCTGGCGCGCCGCCGCAGCCGGCAACCTGCACGGCTGGCAGATCACCCGCAGCCTGTGGCTGCTCAACGTGCTCACCGGCGCGGTCGGCACCGAGGGCGGCGTGTCGCCCAACGCGTGGAACAAGTTCATCCCCCAGCCGTGGCGCAAGCCGCCGCCCCACACCCAGTGGAACGAGCTCAGCTGGCCGCGCGAGTACCCGCTGGCCCACAACGAGATGAGCTTCCTGTTCCCCCACTTCCTGCACGACGGGCGCGGCCGTCAGGACACGCTGTTCACGCGCGTGCTCAACCCGCTGTGGACGTTCCCCGACGGCTACTCGTGGCTGCGCGCCCTGCGCGACCCCACCAAGGTCGGCCTGCACGCGGCGCTGACGCCGACGTGGTCGGAGACCGCCTGGTGGGCGGACTACGTGCTGCCGATGGGCCACGGCCCCGAGCGCCACGACACCCACTCCTACGAGACGCACGCCGGACGCTGGCTCGGCTTCCGCCAGCCCGTGCGCCGCGTGGCCATGGAGCGCCTCGGCCGCCGCGTGCAGTTCACCTACGAGGCCAACCCCGGCGAGGTGTGGGAGGAGGGCGAATTCTGGATCGAGCTGTCCTGGCGCGCCGACCCCGACGGCTCGCTCGGCATCCGCCGCTACTACGAGTCGCCCTACCGGCCCGGCGAGAAGATCACGCTCGAGGAGTACTACCGCTGGATGTTCGAGCACTCGGTCCCCGGCCTGCCCGAGAAGGCGGCGGCCGATGGGCTCGACCCGCTGGGCTACATGCGCAAGTACGGCGCCGTCGAGATCTCGCGCGACGACTACGACCAGCACGAGGCCGAAGTGACCGACCTCGACGACACCGAGGTCCGTGGCACCGAGGACGTCGTCACCCAGCGCACGCTCGCCTCCGGCCACCTCCCGCTGACCGGCCGCCCCGACACCGTCGCGACGATGGTCGACGGCGTCGCGCGGCGGGGGTTCAACTCGCCGTCGCGCAAGCTCGAGCTGTTCTCCGACACGCTGGCCGAGTGGGGCTGGCCCGAGCAGGCGCTCCCCACCTACCTGCGCAGCCACGTCCATCGCTCGCTCATCGACCACGAGCGCGGCGAGTACGTGCTGCTGCCCACCTACCGGCTGCCGACGCTGGTCCACTCCCGCTCGGGCAACGCGAAGTACCTCAACGAGCTGTCGCACGCCCATCCTCTGCTCGTCTGCCCGCAGGACGCGGAGCGCATCGGCCTGAGCACCGGCGCGCTCGCCCGGGTGGAGACCGAGATCGGCTGGTTCGTCATCAAGGCGCTGGTCACCGAGGGCATCCGCCCCGGCGTCGTCGCCGCCAGCCACCACATGGGTCGCTGGCGGCTGCGGGAGGCCGACGGGGGATCGCGCTGGTCGACCGCGCTCGTCGATCTCACCGAGAACGACGACGAGCTGTTCATCCGCCGCGTGCACGGCGTGCAGCCGTGGACATCGAACGATCCCAGCTCGTCGCGCGTCTGGTGGAGCGACGCCGGCGTGCACCAGAACATCACGTTCCCCGTCCACCCCGACCCGATCAGCGGCATGCACTGCTGGCATCAGAAGGTCCGCGTCCGCCCCGCCCAACCTGGCGATCAGTACGCCGACATCCACGTCGACTTCGCCCGCGCGCGCGCCGTCTATCGCAAGTGGCTCGCGCTCACCCGTCCCGCAACCGGCGAGCTGCGCCGCCCGATCTGGCTGTTTCGGCCCGTCAAGCCGGCCCTGGCCGCCTACGCCCTGCCCGACGACGACCGCACGCGCACCCTGCGCGACGCGGCGACACGGGCGGCCCAGATCCACCCCGACCGCTTCGCCGAGCTCGTCGACTGGAACCCCGCCGAAACCTGGGGCCCGGCGGACGCTGGGCGCCGAGGCGCCTGACCGTGTCCCGGGGGCGCGGCCGCCAAAAGGGGCCGGTCAGACCGCCGCGCCCACCAGGGCGCCGATCCCGGAGGTGATCGCCATCGCGGCGGCGCCCCAGACCAGCACCCGAACGGCCGCGCGCGTGCGGCGCGCACCGCCGAGCTGGGCCCCGAGGTAGCCCAGGTACGCCAGCGCGAGCAGGGTGACGCCGACGCACACCGCGATCCGGGCTCCGGCCGGAGTGAGGCCGATCGCGAGGACCGGGAGGATCGCCCCGGCGGAGAACGACAGCGCCGAGGTCCACGCGGCCTGGACGGGGCTGGCGCGACGGTCGTCGTCGAGCCCGAGCTCGTCGCGCGCGTGGGCCGCGAGCGGGTCGCGAGCGGTGAGTGCGCGCGCGACGTCGGCCGCCAGGTCAGCAGACAAGCCGCGGCTCTCGTAGATGCGGGCGAGCTCGCGCTCCTCGCCCTGCGGGTCGTCGCGCAGCTCGCGCGCCTCGACACGCAGGTCGGCATCCTCCGTGTCGCGCTGGGAGCTGACCGAGACGTACTCGCCCGCGGCCATCGACAGGGCGCCGGCCGCGAGGCCCGCGAGGCCCGCCGTCACGATCGCGGTCGCGCCGGCTCCGGACGCCGCGACGCCGAGCACCAGGCTCGCCGTCGAGACGATGCCGTCGTTGGCGCCCATGACCGCGGCGCGCAGCCAGTTCGAGCGGCCGCTCAGATGGACTTCGGGGCGGGCTCCGCGCAGCATTCGATCGTCTGACGTCGCCTCACGGAGCTGACCCAGCCTCGCGGCGCAGCACGTACTTCTTGATCTTGCCGACCGACGTGCGCGGCAGCTCGTCGACGAGACGGACCTCGGCCGGGCGCTTGGCCGGCGCCAAGCGCTGCGCGCAGTAGGCGAGCAGCTCATCGGCATCGAGCGCCGCGCCCGCCGCCGGCACGACGAACGCGACCGGCACCTCGTCGCGGATCGGGTCCGGCCGGCCGACCACCGCCGCCTCCATGACGCCGTCGTGCGCGGTGAGCACGCTCGACCTCGATCACCGAGATGTTCTCTCCGGAGACCTTGAGGAACTCGCCGCGGCGGCCGCCGAACACGACGTCGCCGCGATCGTCGAGCCGGCCGAGGTCGCCGGTGCGAAACCACTCGCCGTCGAACGCCGCCTCGGTGGTCTCGGGGTCGTCGAGGTAGCCGGCGAAGAGCTCGATCCCGCGCCGGCCGGCCACCGCGATCTCGCGTTCGTCGGCGTCGGCCGACGGCAGCAGCGCCACCCGGGCCCCGACGGTCGGACCGCCGATCGCCTCGCGCCACCCGGCGGTCTCGCGGCCCGACAGGACGGCGGCCATCGTCTCGGTCATGCCGTACAGCTCGCGCGGGCGGCAGCCCAGCAGCGCCGCGAAGCGGTCGTACTCGTCCTCGGTCAGCCGCTGCGCGTACCAGGCGTGGCGCACCCGCAGCCCGTCCACGCGCTCGGCGCCGCGGGCCAGGATCATGCGGATCGGCGCGGCGAACAGGCTGACGTGCGTGGCCTCGTGGCGCGCGGCCTGCGCGAAGAACCGCGAAGCCGAGAACGCGCTGACCAGCGCGACGCTCGCGCCGACCGCAATCGCCGGTGCGAAGCAGTAGTACTGCGCGTTGGCGTGGAACAGCGGCAGGACGACGAGGAAGCGGTCGCGCGGTCCCAGCCGCGCGGCGGCCGCCATCACGTCGGCGACGAAGGCGAAGTTCGCCTGGGTGATCACCACGCCCTTCGGGGTCGAGGTCGTGCCCGAGGTGAAGAGGACGGCGGCCTCGGCGTCGCCGGCCACGTCGGCCGCCACGGGGGCCGGATCGCCAAGCAGCGCCGCGTCGATCTCACCGTCCTCCCCCACCGCAATCACCGCCATCCCGGGGGGCGCCGCCGGCCGGTAGACGTCCGCGCGGGTGCGCGCGCAGATGCCGGCCACGGGCCGGGTGCGGTCGAGGTGGACGCCCAGCTCGCGGGTAGTCGAGCGCGGATCCGACGGCACCATCGACGCGCCCAGCCGGGCGGTCGCCAGCCAGACCGCGACGAACGCGGGGCAGTTGGCCAGCGCCAGATGGACGCGCGAGCCGCGACCGACACCCGCCGCGGCGAGGCGGCCCGCCACCCGCGCGACGACGTCGTCGAACTCGCCGTAGGTCCAGCGCGCGACCGCGCCGTCGGCGGCCTCGAACTGCAGGAACGGCGCATCCGGAGCGCCGGCCACGGCCTCGGCCCAACGGCGGGAGAACGTGGGCGGGGCGGCGGGGAGCTCCATCGCCTGCATGGTGGCGCGCCTCCGCGCTGGGCGCCACTCGCGGCGACTCGGATTGCGGGAAACTACCTCTACCCCCCTCGGGTATTTGTGCTACGGTTTCCTCTCCATCCCATACCCCCCGTCCGTATCATGGAGGCATCGATGCACGCAACCCCGACCCCGCGACCTACACCGTCCTCGGCATGTCCTGCGGGCACTGCGCCGCGTCGGTGCGCGAGGAGGTCGGCGAGATCGATGGCGTGGCGGCCGTCGACGTCGATCTGGACAGCGGGCAGCTCGTGGTCACGGGCGCGGGCGTCAGCGGCGAGGCCGTCGCGGCCGCGGTCGCCGCGGCCGGGTACGAGGTCGCTCCTTGAACGCGGCGCTGAAGCTGGCCGCCTTCGCCGCCGTGCTCGCGCTGCTGGCGGGCGGTGGGGCGATCGCGGGAGCGACCCTCGGCCCCGACCGCGACAGCGCCGAGCGCCCGAAGATGGCCGGCCACGGCGAGGACGGCGGCACGGCGACGGCGGAGACCAGCCACGGCGAGAACGGCGCCACGGCCACCGCGCAGTCCGGCCACGACGAGGACGGCGGCGCGCACGGCGAGGCCGATGCCGTCCGCGGCCTCGCCACCGCGCAGGACGGCCTGCGCCTCGAGCTGCGCACGCCCGAGCTGCGCCGCGGCGCGGACGAGCGGCTCGTGTTCGCCATCACCGGCGACGACGGCCGCCCCGTCGAGAACCTCGACGTCACCCACACCAAGCGCATGCACGTCATCGTCGTGCGCCGCGACCTGACCGGCTTCCAGCACGTGCACCCCAGCCGGCGGCCGACGGCACCTGGACGGCTCCGCTGCGCCTGGATGCCGCCGGCTCGTACCGCGTCTTCGCCGACTTCTCCCACGACGGCGAGGCGCGCACGCTGGCCAGCGACCTGCGCGTCGACGGTCCCGCCGACCTGCGTCCCCTCCCCGAGCCGGCCGCCACCGCGCGCACCGCGGACGGCGACGACGTCGAGCTGACGGCCACCGGCGCGCATCCCGGCCAGGAGGCCGAGCTGCGCTTCGCCATCACGCGCGACGGGCGCCCGGTCGCCACCGAGCCCTACCTTGGCGCCGACGGCCATCTCGTCGCGCTGCGCGAGGGCGACCTCGCGTTCCTGCACGTGCATCCGGAGGGCGACCGGTTCATGGCGACCTTCCCGACCGAGGGCCGCTACCGCCTGTTCCTGCAGTTCAAGGCCGACGGCCGCGTCCACACGGCCGCGTTCACCCAGGAGGTCCCGCGATGAGACCCTGCGGGTCCTCATCCGCAACGGCTCCTGCCCTGAGGGAGGCCACTCGATGAGACCCTGCGGGTCCTCATCCGCAACGGCCTCTGCCCGGAGGGAGGCTGCTCGATGAGACCCCGCGGGTCCTCATCCGCAACGGCTTCTGCCCGGAGGGAGGCCACTCGATGAGCGCGGCCACGAGCGAGCACCTCGAGCTGCCGATCACCGGCATGACGTGCGCCTCCTGCGCGAACCGCATCGAGCGCCGCCTGAACAAGCTCGAGGGTGTCACGGCGTCGGTCAACTACGCGACCGAGCGCGCGACCGTGGACTTCGACCCGGGTGCGGTGGCGCCGCAGCAGCTGGTCGAGGCCGTCGAGGCCGCGGGCTACCAGGCGGTCCTGCCCTCGCGGGAGCCGGCGGCCGCGCCCGAGGAGGCCGACGAGACCGCGGCGCTGCGCCGCCGCCTGCTCATCAGCGCGGCGCTGACGCTGCCCGTGCTGCTTCTGTCGATGATCCCGCCGCTGCAGTTCGACAACTGGCAGTGGCTGTCGCTGACGCTCGCCTCGCCGGTCGTCGTGTGGGGCGCCTGGCCGTTTCACCGCGCGGCCTGGGCCAATCTCAAGCACGCGACCGCGACGATGGACACGCTGATCTCCGTCGGCGTGAGCGCCGCGTGGCTGTGGTCGCTGTACGCGCTGTTCCTCGGCGGGGCCGGCGATCCCGAGATGCGCATGCCGTTCGACCTGATTCCCGACGACGCGGGCGGCACCGAGATCTACCTCGAGGTCGCCGCCGCGGTGACCGTCTTCATCCTGGCCGGCCGCTACTTCGAGGCGCGCGCCAAGCGCCGCGCCGGCGCCGCCCTGGCCGCCCTGCTGGAGGTGGGCGCCAAGGACGTGGCGATCCTCGACGCCGACCAGACCGAGCGGCGCGTGCCGATCGAGCAGCTTCAGGTCGGCGATCGCTTCGTCGTGCGCCCGGGCGAGAAGGTGGCCACCGACGGCGTCGTCGAACAGGGCCGATCTGCGGTCGACCAATCGTTGCTGACCGGCGAGTCGGTCCCGGTCGAGAAGGCGCCGGGCGACGAGGTCGCGGGCGCAACCGTCAACGCGGGCGGCCGGCTCGTCGTCCGCGCCACGAAGGTCGGCGCCGACACGGCGCTGGCGCAGATCGCCCGGCTCGTCACCGACGCGCAGAGCGGCAAGGCGCCGGTCCAGCGGCTCGCCGACCGCGTCTCGGGCGTGTTCGTCCCGGTCGTCATCGGCCTGTCGGTCGCCACGCTCGGCTTCTGGCTGGGCACCGGCGAGAGCGCGCAGTTCGCCTTCACGGCCGCCGTCGCCGTGCTGATCATCGCCTGCCCGTGCGCGCTCGGCCTCGCGACCCCGACCGCGCTGCTCGTCGGCACCGGCCGCGGCGCGCAGCTGGGGCTGCTGATCAAGGGGCCGGAGATCCTCGAGTCCACGCGCACGGTCGACACGATCGTGCTCGACAAGACCGGCACGGTGACGACGGGGCAGATGAGCGTGACCGACGTGGTGACCGCCGCGGGGACGACCCGCGAGGAGGCGCTGCGCATCGCCGGCGCGCTCGAGGACGCCTCCGAGCACCCGATCGCCCAGGCCGTCGCCCGGGCGGCCCGCGACGCCGACGGCGAGCTGCCGTCCGTCGAGTCGTTTGCCAACCGCGAGGGGCTCGGCGTCGAGGGCGTGGTCGAGGGTCACGGCGTCCAGGTCGGCCGCCCGGCACTGCTCCGCGATTGGAGCGTCACGCTGGCGCCCGCGCTCGACGCCGCCCGCCGCGCCGCCGAGGCCCAGGGCCGCACCGCGGTCGCCGTGGCCTGGGACGGCGAGGCGCGCGCGGTGATCGTCGTCTCCGACACGGTCAAGCCGACGAGCGCAGAGGCGATCGCGCAGCTGCGCGCCCTCGGGCTGCGGCCGGTGCTGCTGACCGGCGACAACGAGGCGACCGCGCGCGCCGTGGCGGCCGAGGTCGGCATCGACGAGGTGATCGCCGAGGTCCTGCCCGCCGACAAGGCCGGCGTGGTCAAGCACCTCCAAGCCGACGGCCGGGTCGTGGCGATGGTCGGCGACGGCATCAACGACGCGCCGGCGCTGGCCCAGGCCGACCTCGGCCTGGCGATCGGCACCGGGACCGACGTGGCGATCGAGGCCTCCGACCTGACGCTGGTCAGCGGCGACCTGCGCGCGGCCGCCTCGGCGATCCGCCTGTCGCGCGCGACGCTGCGCACGATCAAGCAGAACCTCGGCTGGGCGTTCGGCTACAACGTCGCCGCGCTGCCGCTGGCCGCCGCCGGCCTGCTGAACCCGCTGATCGCGGGCCTGGCCATGGCGCTGTCAAGCGTCTCGGTGGTGTCCAACGCGCTGCGCCTGCGGCGCTTCGAGCGCTGACCGTCAGCCCCCGTCGACGGTGATCTCGCGCAGGCGGCTGGTGCGCACGTCGTAGACGAACCCGCGAACGTGGTCGCGATGCTCGATGAACGCGGAGCGGCGGACGCGCAGGATCGACTGGCGCACGTCGGCGTCGATGTCGGTGAAGGACTCGATCGCGAAGGCCGGGGCGACGCCGGTGGCGTCCTGCAGCTCGGCCCGGAAGCCGTCGTCGGTGAGCGTGAGCATCCCGCAGTCCGTGTGGTGGATGAGCATGATCTCGCGCGTGCCCAGCCGCCGCTGGGAGATGGCCAGCGAGCGGATCACGTCGTCGGTGATCACGCCGCCGGCGTTGCGCAGCACGTGCGCCTCACCGTCGCCGAGCCCGACCGCGGCGAAGACGTCGAGGCGCGAGTCCATGCACGTGACGATCGCCAGCCGCCGGCTGGGCCGCACGTCGAGGTTGCGCGGGGCCAGCCCGCCCGCGTACCTCGCGTTGTTCTCCATGAGTTGATCGATCACGTCCATGCCGAAAGACCCTAGGGGAGGCGTATCGGGCGGGCATGCGCGGCGCCGTCGTCGTTCGACGCGTGGCTGGCGGCGGCGACCTCAGCCGTTGAGCACGGCGACGGGCGCGCCGTCCAGCCACCCGGCGATGGCGGCGACGACGCCGGCGAAGAACACGTCGTAGCTGCCGGTCGACACGTAGCCGAGGTGCGGGGTGAGCACCGTGTTGGGTGCGCGACGTAGCGGGTGGCCGGCGGGGAGCGGCTCGATGTCGTAGACGTCGAGCGCGGCGCCGGCGATGACCCCGGCGTGCAGCGCGTGCAGCAGCGCGGCCTCGTCGACGATCGGTCCGCGCGACGTGTTGACCAGGTACGCGCTCGGCTTCATCGCGGCCAGCTCGTCGGCGCCGATCAGCCCGCGCGTGCGGTCGCTGAGGCGCAGGTGGATCGTCACGACGTCGGCCTGCGCGAGCAGCTCCTCCCGGCCCACCGCTTCGACGCCGTGCGCCGCGGCGTCCTCGGCGCGCAGGTTCTGGCTCCAGGCGATCACGCGCATGCCGAAGGCCCGGCCGATCGCGGCCACCCGCCGGCCCTGGCGGCCCAGGCCGACGACGCCCAGCGTGCGGCCCTCGAGCTCCGGCCCGATCGTGTGCTGCCAACCGCCCTCGCGGATCGACCGGTCCTCGGCGCAGACGTGGCGGGTCACCGCGAGGATGAGCGCCCACGTGAGCTCGGCCGTCGGTGCCGCCAGGCCGTCGGTTCCGCAGACGACGATGCCGAGCTCCCGCGCGGCGTCCAGGTCGATCGCGGCGTTGGCCCGCCCCGTCGTCACGAGCAAGCGCAGGTCGCCCAATCGCTCGAGCCGGGCGCGCGGGAACGGCGTGCGCTCACGCATCGCCACGACGACCGCGCATCCGGCCAGCCGCGCCACGAGCTCGTCGTCGTCGGCGATGTGGTCGGCCACCGCACTGACCTCGACGCGGCCGGCCAGCGTGTCCCACGGTCCGCAGGCGAGGGCGACCTGCTGGTAGTCGTCGAGGATCGCGACGCGGGCCGGGGGCGCGGGCATCCCCGGATTGTCGCGCTCAGCGCGTCCGCGGGGCGAGATCGCGTCCCGCGTACGCGCGGTCGAGCACCTGCACGGTGTGCAGCACCGGCAGGTCGCGGCCCAGCGCGCGCAGGTGGGTCTGGACCTGCGTGAGGCAGCCGATGTTCGCGCTGGCGATCGCGTCCGCGCCGGTCGCGAGGAGGTTCTGCGCCTTGCGGCGACCCAGCTGCGCGGCGATCTCGGGGCGCTCGACGTTGTACGTGCCGGCCGATCCGCAGCACAGCTCCCACTCGGCCGGCTCGACGAGGCGAACGTTGCCGATCGCCGACAACAGCTCGCGCGGCTCGCGGCGCACGCCCTGCGCGTGGGCGAGATGGCAGGCGTCCTGGTAGGCGATCGCAGTCGGTGCGGGCAGTGCGGGCGGCTCGCCGCGCAGGCCCAGGCCGGCAAGGAACACGGCGACGTCGACGGTGCGCTCGGCCAGCCGCCGCGCGGCCGTCTCCTCGGGCTCGCCGGCGAACAGGAGGCCGTACTCGCGCATGCCCGAGCCGCAGCCGGCGGCGTTGACGATCACGGCGTCGACATCGCCGGCGAACGCCGCGAGGTTGCGCCGGGCCAGGCGCCGCGCCTGGTCGGCGGCGCCGGTGTGCATCGACAGCGCGCCGCAGCAGCCCTGCGCGCGCGGGACGACGGTCTCGACCCCGTTGCGGGCCAGCACGCGCAGGGTCGCCCAGCCGATGTCGGGCGCGAGGACCTGCTGGGCGCAGCCGGCCAGCAGCGCGACGCGGGCGCGGCGCTCGCCCTGAGCCGGGAAGACCTCGGGCAGCGGCCGGGCGCGAGGGACGCGTTCGGGCAGCAGCCGCAGCATCGCCGCCAGGGACTGCGGCAGCACGCGGTGCAGCGGCCGGGCCAGCCGGCCGAGCCGCGCGGCGGCCCGGAAGCGCGTCGGGTAGGGCAGCGTGCGCAGCGTCAGCTCGCGCTGCGCACGGCCCAGCGGCTCGCGCTGCCGTTTCGGCTCCGCGTGCGCGCGAAACGACGTGACGAGCTCCCCGTACTGGACCCCCGACGGGCAGGCGGTCTGGCAGGCCAGGCAGCCGAGGCAGTTGTCGATGAAGGGCAGCGCGACCTCCAGCTCGAGCTCGCCTTCGAGCACCTCCTTCATGAGGAAGATGCGCCCGCGCGGCGAGTCCATCTCCTCGCCGAGCGTCACGTACGTCGGGCAGGTGGGCAGGCAGAACCCGCAGTGCACGCAGGCCTCGACGGCGCGGGCCATCGGCTCGCCCTGCGGCCCGTAGCGGCGGATGTCGATCTCGTGGCGCACGCTCAGAGCTCCGGGAAGCGGTGGTCGGGGTCGAGCGCCTCGCGCAGGCGCTCGAGGAACGCGCCGCCGCGGCAGGCACCGAGCCGCGGACCGGCGGGCGGACCGCCGAGCGGGATCGCGGACAGGCCGAGGCCGCGCAGGGCGGCGTCCAGCTCGCCGATCTCCCGCTCCGGCGGCCAGGCGATCCAGGCCACGTTGGCGGCGTTCGAGTAGCGGGTCGGGGCTCCGGCCGTCGCCGCTTCCAGCGCGGGGACCGACCGCGGGGTGAGGGCCGCGCGCACGAGCCGGGGCCGTGGCGCCACCGCCCACACCGAGGGATCCGCGGCACTGCGGGCACCCCCACCGCCGCCGCCACCCGGGCCACGCGCGCGTCGAGCGCCTCGGGCTCGCCGGCGACGCGCACGAGCAGGCGCCCGGGCGGCTCGAGATCGAGCGCGTCGAGCTCGACGGAGCCGCGCGCGAGGAGGGCGAGCGCGGCCAGCGCGCTCTCCAGGCCGTCCAGCTCGAAGGCGACCGTCGCGGCGGCGCTCGGGCGCGGGAACACCTTCAGCGACACCTGCACGAGCACGCCGAGGCGCCCGAGCGAGCCGACCATGAGCTTGGGCAGGTCGAAGCCGGCGGCGTTCTTGACGACCCGCCCGCCGCCGGCCACCAGCTCGCCGGTGCCGTCGACCACCTGGACGCCGATGACGAAGTCGCGCACCGTCCCGTAGCGGAACGCCCCCGGGCCCGACGTCGCCGCGGCCACGACGCCGCCGATCGTCGCCCCGGCGGCGGCCAGCGGCGGGTCGAACGGCAGGTACTGGCCGTGCTCGGCGAGCGCGGCGTCGAGCTCGGCCACCGGCGTGCCCGCGCGCGCGGTGAGCGTCAGCTCGGCCGGGTCGTACTCGACGATACCGCGCAGCCCCGAGACGTCGAGCGCGATCACGTCGTCGGCCGGCGGCGCCGACAGCGCCGGCTTCGTCGACCCGCCGGCGGGCAGCACCCGCGGCCCGGCGCGCACGGCGTCGCGCAGCGCCTCGATGTCGTCGACCGCGACCGTCACCGCCGCTCCCGCCCCGTCGCGCCGCCGCCCACCCCGACCGCGATCATCACGCGCCCACCAGCATCTTGCCCGGGTTCGCCAGCGCCGCCGGATCGACGGCGGCGCGCACCCGGCGCATGAACGCCAGGTCGGCGGGCGCGAACTGCAGCGCCAGGTAGTCGCGCTTCTCCACGCCCACGCCGTGCTCGCCGGTGATCGAGCCGCCGAGCCGGATGCACAGGCGCAGGATGTCGCCGGCCAGCGCCTCGGCGCGCTCGAGCATCCCCGGCTCGCGGCCGTCGAAGAGGATCAGCGGGTGCAGGTTGCCGTCGCCGGCATGGAAGACGTTGGCCACGCGGATGCCGGCGGCCGCGCTCATGCGGTCGATCTCGGCCAGCGCCTCGCCGAGCCGCGTGCGCGGCACCACGCCGTCCTGGACGAGGTAGTCGGGCGCCAGCCAGCCGACGGCCGAGAACGCGCTCTTGCGGCCCTTCCAGATCAGCGCCCGCTCGTCGGGGTCCTCCGTGGTGACGACCTCGCCCGCGCCCGACGCGCGCAGCAGCCGCGCCAGCGCCACCGCGCCGGCGTCGACCACGGCGCGCTCGCCCTCGAGCTCGACGATCAGCAGCGCGGCGCCCTGCGGGTAGCCCGGCTTGACCGACGCCTCGGCCGCCTCCATCGCCAGCGCGTCCATGATCTCCATCGCGACCGGCAGCAGCCCCGCCGCGACGATCTGCGCCACCGCGTCGCCCGCCTGCTCGAGGCTGCCGTAGACCGCCAGCGCGGTGTGGGTCGCCTCGGCGATCGGCACGAGCCGCACGGTGACCTCGAGCGCGATCCCGAACAGCCCCTCCGAGCCGCAGAACATCCCGGCGAGGTCGGGGCCCGCCGGCTCGAGGCTGTCGCCGCCGAGCTCGACGACCTCGCCGTCGGGCAGCACGGCGCGCAGGCCGAGCACGTGGTTGGCGGTCATCCCGTGGCGCAGGCAGTGGGCGCCGCCCGAGTTGAACGCGAGGTTGCCGCCGATCGTGCACACCGACTGGCTCGACGGGTCCGGGCAGTACATGAGCCCGTGCTCGAGCGCCGCGCGCGAGACGTCGAGGTTGATGACGCCAGGCTCGACGACCGCGAGCTCGCTCGTCGGGGTCGACCCGCAAGCACCCGGTTGAGGCGGTTGAGCGCGACCACCACCCCGCCTGCGACCGGCAGCGACCCGCCCGACAGCGACGTGCCGCTGCCGCGCGCAACGAACGGCACGCCCTCGCGGTGGCAGGCCCGGACAACCTACGACCTCGTCGGCGGACTCGGCCAGGACCACCGCGGCCGGGCGCTCGTGGAAGGCGGTCAGCGCGTCGGAGCCGAACACCGCCAGCTCGGCCGGGCTGGTCAGCAGGCGCCGGCCCAGGCGCGGGCGCAGCGTGTCGAGCAGCCGGGCAACGGACATCGCCGACGGTTATCCCATGACCTGCACGCCGCGTCAAGGATGCGATATAGATGCAACATGGCCGCCACCGACGTCGCGTACGCCTTCGCCAAGGAGCGAATCCTCGACGGCCGGTTCGCGGGCGGCGAGCTCATCACCGAGGGCGACGTGGCCGCGGGCGTCGGTCTCAGCCGCACGCCGGTGCGCGAGGCGTTCCTGCGCCTGGAGTCCGAGGGGCTGCTGCGCCTTGTACCCCAAGCGCGGCGCCCTGGTCGTCCCGGTGTCGGCGGCCGAGCTGCGCCACGTCATGGAGACGCGGCTGCTCGTGGAGCGCTTCGCGATCGAGCGCGCGCTGCCCGCCTCCGACGAGCTGCGGGCGGCGCTCGCCGCGAGCCTCGCCGAGCAGGAGCGGCTCGTCGCCGCCGGTCAGGCAGCGGCGTTCGTCGACGCCGACCGCGAGTTCCACCGGCTCTTCGTCGCCGCCGCCGACAACCCGATCCTGCTCGCGCTGCACGACTCGCTGCGCGACCGCCAGAGCCGCATGGGACTGGCCGCGATGGCCCGCGACGGCGCACGCGCCCGGTCCATCGTCGAGGAGCACCGCGAGCTGGCCGCCGCCGTCCTCGACGACGACGCGGCGCGGGCGCTCGGCGTGCTCACCCACCACCTGCAGACGCAGCTCGCGCTGCTGCAGGGCGCGGTGTGGTGAGGCTCAGCGCAGCACGAGCTGCCCTGCGGGCGCCAGGCTGAGCTTCGCCGCCGAGACCGCGTTGCGCAGCACCCAGACGTCGGTGATCGGCCCGACCCCGCCGGGCACGGGCGAGACCGCCTCCGCCACGGGCTCGACCGACGCCGTGTCGACGTCGCCGACCAGGCGCACGCCGCCCGCGCCGTCGTCGACCGCGTTGATGCCGATGTCGATGACGATCGCGTTGCCGCCGACCATGTCGCCGGTGATGAGGCCGGGCACGCCGACGGCGACGATCAGGATGTCCGCGCTGCGGGTGAACTCCTCGAGGTGACCGGCGTCGAACGTGTGGCGGTGGCAGGAGACGACGGTCGCGTTGCGCTGCAGGCCGAGGATCGCCGCCGGCTTGCCGACGTTGTTCGACCGCCCGACGAGCACGAGGTTCGCGCCGTCGAAGGCCGACTCCAGGTCGTGGCCGGCCGCCTCGGTGTGGCGGTCGAGCATGTGGAAGGCCGCGGCCGGCGTGGACGGGATGAAGCGCGGCATGCCGAGCGACAGCAGCCCGGCGTTGAGCGGGTGCAGCGCCTCGACGTCCTTGAGCGGGGGCAGCGCGGCGAAGATGCGCGACTCGGGCAGGTGCGCGGGCAGCGGGCGCAGGACGAGGATGCCCGAGATCTCGGGGTCGGCGTCGAGCTCGGCGATCTTGCCGATGACCTGGCCGAGCGTCGCGTCGGCCGGCAGCTGCTCGGCCCGCGACGCCATGCCGATCTCCCGGGCGCCGCGGTCGATGCGCCGCTGGTAGACCGCGGCGGGGACGTCGCCGCCGACGAGGACGGTGCCGATCCCGGCCGCCCCGCCGATCGCCTCGAGCTCCTCGCGCAGCGTCTCCTTCAGGCGCGCCGCGATCGCCTTGCCATCGATGAGCATCGCGGCAGTGTCGCGGCTGCGCCGGCGGCGCGCCACCCCAGCGCGGGCAGTCCTTCCCGCCCGATCGGCGTGGATGCGCGCGTCGCGTCTGCCACGATCGTCCGGTGACCGCGCCGACGCCGCCCCGCGCCCGCCGCCTGCACGCGGCGCAGCGCCACGACAACCGCGTCACGCCGCTGGAGCTGTTCTTCGACCTCGTCTTCGTGCTCGCGCTGACGCAGTGCACGGCGCTGATGGCGGCGAACCCGACGTGGGAGGGCCTCGCCCAAGGGATGCTCGTGCTCGGTGTGCTGTGGTGGTCGTGGGTCGGCTACGCCTGGCTGACGAGCGTCATCGACCCCGAGCAGATCGCCGTGCGCCTGGCCATCTTCGCGGCGATGGCGGCGTTCCTCGTCGCCGCGCTGTGCGTGCCGGAGGCCTTCGGCGACCGCGGGCTGCTGTTCGCCGGGGCGTACGCGATCGTCCGCTACAGCCAGCTCGCGCTCTTCCACATCGCCAGCGAGGACGACGCCGCGCTGCGTCGCTCACTGCGCGGGCTCGGCGCCGGTACCACCGTCGGCGTCGCGCTCATCGCCGCCGCGTCGTTCCTCGACGGCCCGGCCCAGGGCGCGGTGTGGGCGCTCGCGCTGGTCCTCGACGTCGGCGAGCCCTACCTGTTCGGCGCCGAGGGCTGGCGCTTCTCCCCCGGCCACTTCGCCGAACGTCACGGGGCGATCATCATCATCGCGCTCGGCGAGTCGATCGTGGCGATCGGCGTCGGCTCGGAGGTGGGCGTCGACGCCGGCGTGGTGGTCGCCGCGGTCCTGGGCGTCGCGGTCGCCGCGGCGCTGTGGTGGCTGTACTTCGACATCGTGGCGCTCGTGGCCGAGCGGCGGCTGGCCCACGCGACGCCCGGCCGCGAGGCCAACGAGATCGCCCGCGACTCGTTCTCCTACCTGCACTTCCCGATGGTCGCCGGCATCGTGCTCGCGGCGCTCGGGCTGAAGAAGACGCTCGGCCACGTCGGCGACCCGCTGGAGCTGGTCCCCGCCGTCGCGCTGCTGGGCGGCGTCGCGCTGTACCTGCTGGCCCACGTCGTGTTTCGCTGGCGCAACGTGCACCGCTTCAGCACCCCGCGCGTGGTCGCCGCGGCGCTCCTGCTCGCGCTCATCCCGGTGGCCGAGCGCGTCGAGTCGCTGATCACGCTGGCGATCATCACGGCGGTGCTCGGCGTGCTCATCGTCTACGAGACGCGGCACTTCGCGCCGCTGCGCGAGCGGCTGCTCGCGCGAGAGCACGCCGGGTAGCCACCCGGCGCGCTCCCGCGGAGCCGATCGGGTCAGTGCCCGAGCTTGCGCGCCAGGCGACCCACGCGGTGGCCGACGAGCTTGGCCGTCTTGGCGACGCGCGCCGCGCCGCCCGTGACGACGATCGTCGCGCTCGCGGTGTTGTTGGACGGATCCGGATCGGTCGTGTCGGCGCCCACCGTCGCAGTGTTGACGACCGGCTTGGGGGCCGGGCCCGCGCCGCGCTCGGCGCCCGTCCGGTCGCCGACGCACTCGAGGTCGATCGTCGCCGTCGCCGCCACGCCCCCGGTGTTGACCAGCTTGAACGCGCGGGTCTTCGGCCGCGGGTCGTTGCCGAGCGAGAAGACGCCCGGGGGCAGCGACCACGTGCCGACGATGCCCTTCGCATCGTCGGGACAGACGACCTCGCCCTCGACGACCTGGCCGGCCGGCACGGTGACCTGCCGGACGACGTGCGTCAGCGTGAGGTCGTGCGTGTGGCCGTCGGCCGTCGCGACCGCGGTGTCGAGGCAGCGCACCGAGAACGCGACCGTCGTCGCCGCGCCGACGGCGACGTCGAAGCGCCAGCCGCCGCTGACCGGCTCGGAGCCGGTGACGGCGGCGCTGCCGCCGGCGAACGCCCAGCCGGGACGATCGGCGCGCTGCCGGCGGGGCAGCTCACGGTGATCGAGTGGGTGCCCGGCGCCAGCGTCTGCGTGACGGTGACCGGATCGGACACGACGAGCGCGTGCCGGTGGCCGTCGGCCAGCTCGGTCTGCGCGGGCAGGCACACGGCGAAGGCCTTGGCCTGCGCCCGGCCGCCGGCGTCGTTGCGCACCACCGCCTCCCAGGTGGAGACGCCGGTCGTGCGGGCGCTGAGCACGCGCACATCGGTCAGCGCGCCGGTGCCCTGGTCGACGGCGTCCGTGCGGATCGCGCCGTCGGTCAGCACGCCGCCCGCGGGGCAGCTCAGCGCGACGGTCTTCGTGGCGCCAGCCTCGAGGTCCACCTGCTGCTCGACCTTGGACACGGGCAGCAGGTGCCGCGCACCGGGGTGCGGGACCGGGCCGACCGCCGCGACCGGGTCGGCGGTCACCTTGATCGTGAGCGTCTTCGTCGCGCCCGCGGCGAGATCGCCGATGGCGCACCGGACGATGCCGGCGGACTGCGCGCACGGCGGCGACGCCGAGCTGAACGTCACGCCGGGCGGGATCGCGTCGGCGACGACGACGTTCTTCGCGGTGTCCGGCCCGTGGTTGCGCACCGTGAGCGTGTAGGTGACGGTGTCGCCGCCCTTCGGCGTCGCGTCGGAGGCGGTCTTCGTGATCGCGACGTCGGCGCTGGCCGGACCGGGCGGCGTGCCGCCGGGGACGCAGCCATCGCCCGGGAACGGGAAGTGATGGGTCTCGAAGTTCGACTTGAACGAGGCGGCGATGACCTGGCCGTTGTTGTGGCCGACGCTGACCGCCTCCACCGCGGCGTTCGGCGCCAGGATCGTGCCGCCGAAGGCCGAGCCGGTGTTGAGCTTCACGCTCGTGGCCGCGGCGAAGTTCCAGATCGTCCGCTTCACCGCGTCGGCGACCGGCGCGTCGTCGGGCTGGCGGTACGTCGAGCCCGACGCGTAGCGGATCTCGCCGTTGACGGTGACGTTCGTGCCCGACACGTTGATGAGGGCGGTGGAGCCGGCGGGCACCGCGATGAACGTCGCGCGGATCCCGGTGAGCTGCGCCGGCGTGACCGAGAAGACGTTGATCCGCAGGTCGCTGCCGCGCAGCCACAGGACGTTGCCGCCCATCGAGGTGCCGGTCACGTCGCTGTCGACCACGTCGGCGGTGCCGTTGGGAGCGACCGCGGCCCAGTTGGTGGAGCGGTCGCGCAGGTCGGCGAACGCGGCGGCGAAGTCGATCGGGTTGGCCGCCAGGTAGTGGCCGCCGCCGTTGAAGTTCACGCCGCCGCCGCTGCGGTTGGGGACGTAGGCGCTGCCCTTCTGGAGGTTGAACCAGCCGGTCGCCGTCCCGGCGACGACGAGCGTCGGCTCGTCCTGGCCCGAGCTCAGCCGGGTGCCGACGGTCATGCCGTTGAGGTTGCCGCCGTAGGCGACCGAGCCCTCGGACTCCGAGCCGCGCTGGCCGTTGCCGGCGACGAACTCGGTCCACCCTGGGCGGGCCCGAGCGGCGCGCCGGTGGCGCAGGCGATGGGCGTGGTGGCCCGGCCGCCGGAACCGAGAGGCCGAGCAGCGCAAGCGCCGGCGGCGACCGCCGCGAGCGCACGCGCGGGAGAGCGTTTCATGGGCAGGATCCTTCGTCGGTTGTCATCCGTGACCCGGCCGGTATCGACAGAACGTCGACGGTCCTGAACGCACCGTGGGGCCGGCTGGCCGCGTGGGCGGCCCAGCCAGGAGGGTAGTGACTCTCCGGCGCGGCCCGCCTTATCTGATTCCTCGCATTTCTTTCGGGAACGCTGAGGAACTTCTGACGCGATCTTCAGCGCTCATCGCTGCACTGGAGCCATCAACGAACTTTCGAGGTGACCCATTGAGTGCAGGGATGAGGAATGTCCGCGGCGCTGCTCGGCGGCGTCGTGGCGCTCGGCGTGTGCGCGGCGGTGGTGTTCGCCGGCGTGCTCGGCGGCCGAGACAGCGGCTCGCCGTCCACCGCAGGGACCAAGGCGGTCTCGGAGCCGGCGACGGGCTCGACGGGGACGACGTCGCTGGCCGACCTGTACGACAAGGTCAAGGACGGCGTCGTCTACGTCCAGGCCGGCGACGCCAGCGGCTCGGGCTTCGTCATCGACGACGCCGGCCACATCGTCACCAACGATCACGTGGTCGAAGGGTCGAGCTCGTTCCAGGTGCGCATCGGCGACAAGGGGCCGCTGATTCCGGCCCAGCTCGTCGGCGCGGACGCCTCGACGGACCTGGCGCTGCTGAAGGTCGACCCGGCCCAGGCGGGCACGCTGCATCCGCTCGAGCTCGCCGATCCCGGTGACGTCGAGGTTGGCGATAGCGTGATCGCGATCGGCAGCCCGTTCGGGCTGCAGAGCACGCTGACGTCGGGCATCGTGTCCGCGCTCGGGCGGTCGATCCAGTCGCCCAACGGGCAGACGATCTCCGGCGCGATCCAGACGGATGCCGCGATCAACCCCGGCAACTCCGGCGGGCCGCTGATCGACGCCGAGGGCAAGGTGGTCGGCGTCAACGCGCAGATCGCCAGCCAGTCCGGCGGCAACACCGGCGTCGGCTTCGCGATCTCGATCGCGACGGTCAAGGACACCGTGCCGAAGCTGAAGGCCGGCGGCGGAACCGGCGGGCAGAGCCAGCAGCAGCAGGTCGACCCCTACGGCCAGGGCCAGCAAGTCGACCCGTACGGCCAGGGCGGCGAGCAGGTCGACCCCTACGGCCAGGGCCAGCAAGTCGACCCGTACGGCCAGGGCGGCGAGCAGGTCGACCCCTACGGCCAGGGCGAGCAGGACGATCCGTACGGCCAGGGCCAGCAGGCCGACCCGTACGGCCAGGGCGGCGAGCAGGTCGACCCCTACGGCCAGGGCGAGCAGGTCGATCCGTACGGCCAGGGCCAGCAGGCCGACCCGTACGGCTACGTCATCCCCGGGCTGGGATGAGGCGCTGGGGGGCGGCTGGACAAGGCCGCCCCCCTACCGGTAGTGTTCGCATACAGCACACCGTTCGCTATGCGCACACATGCCGCCAGGATCGCCACGCTGTCCGAGGCCGTCGCCGAGCTCGTCCACGACGGCGACACCGTCGCGCTCGAGGGCTTCACGCACCTGATCCCCGTCGCCGCGGGCCACGAGATCATTCGCCAGGGCCGCCGCGACCTCACGCTCGTGCGGATGACGCCGGACATCGTCTACGACCAGCTGATCGGCGCCGGCTGTGCGCGCAAGCTGGTCTTCTCGTGGGGCGGCAACCCGGGCGTCGGCAGCCTGCACCGCCTGCGGGACGCCGTCGAGCACGGCTGGCCGCACGAGCTCGAGATCGAGGAGCACAGCCACGCCGGCATGGCCAACCGCTACGCCGCCTCGGCCGCCGGCCTGCCGTTCGCCGTCATGCGCGGCTACACCGGCACCGACCTGCCCACCCACACCGCGACGATCAAGACGGTCACGTGCCCGTTCACGGGCGAGGAGCTGACGGCGGTCCCGAACCTCGGGCTCGACGTCGGCATCGTCCACGCCCAGCGCGCGGACCGGCAGGGCAACGTCCAGATGTGGGGTCTGTGCGGCGTGCAGAAGGAGACCGTGCTGGGCGCGCAGCGCTCGCTGGTCACCGTCGAGGAGATCGTCGACGAGCTCGCGCCGATGCCCAACCAGGTCGTGCTGCCGAGCTGGGTCGTCACCGCAATTGCCGCGGTCCCGCAGGGCGCCCGGCCCTCCTACGCCCAGGGCTACTACGACCGCGACAACGACGCCTACCGCGCCTGGGACGGCATCGCCCGCGATCGCGAGCGCTTCCAGCGCTGGCTGGACGAGGAGGTCATGGCGGCGAAGGGGGCGGTGGCGTGAGCACCGAGACCGAGGCGCCGGCCTTCACCGCCGAGGAGCTGCTCACCATCGCCGCCGCTCGCGTGCTCGAGGACGGCACGACCTGCTTCGTCGGCATCGGCCCGCCCGGCGCCGCCGCCAACCTCGCCCAGCGCCTGCACGCACCCGGGCTCGTGCTCGTGTATGAGTCGGGCGCCATCGGCGCCAAGCCCGACCACCTGCCGCTGTCGATCGGCGACGGCATCCTCGGCGAGACCGCGGACGCGGTGGTCTCGGTGCCCGAGATGTTCAACTACTGGGTGCAGCCGGGCCGCATCGACGTTGGCTTCCTCGGCGCCGCCCAGATCGACCGCTACGCCAACATCAACACGACCGTCGTCGGCGACTACGAGCACCCCCAGGTTCGGCTGCCCGGCGCCGGCGGCGCGCCCGAGATCGCCGCCAACTGCGGCGAGGTCATCGTCATCCTGCGCCAGTCCCGGCGCGCGTTCGTCGAGACCGTCGACTTCGTCACGAGCGTCGGCCACGGCGCTGGGGTGGGTGGGTCGTTCTCACGTCAGCACCTCGGCCTGCGCGGCGCGGGCCCGACGAAGGTCATCACCGACCTGGGCATCCTCGAGCCCGACCCGCAGACGCTCGAGCTGCGCCTCACCGCGCTGCACCAGGGCGTCACCGTCGAGCAGGCCCGGGAGGCGACCGGCTGGGACCTGCAGGTGGCCGGCGAGCTGGAGATCCTGTCCCCGCCGACCACCGAGGAGCTCGACATGCTGCGAGCCCTCAAGGCCTGACCGAGAGACCACCCTGTGCCCGACGCCTACGTCCTCGACGCCGTCCGCACCCCGATCGGCCGTTACGGGGGCGCGCTGTCGGGCATCCGCCCCGACGACCTCGCCGCCCACGTCGTGCGCCAGGTCGTGGAGCGCAGCGACGTCGACCCCGACCTGATCGGCGACGTCTTCTTCGGCGACGCCAACGCGGCGGGCGAGGACAACCGCGACGTCGCCCGCATGGCCGTCCTGCTCGCCGGCCTGCCGACCACGGTGCCCGGCGCGACCGTCAACCGCCTCTGCGGATCGGGGCTGGAGGCGGTGATCGAGGCCGCCCGCGCGATCGAGACCGGCGACCACGCGCTGTGCATCGCCGGCGGCGTCGAGTCGATGAGCCGCGCGCCGTGGGTCCTGCTCAAGCCGGCCCGGGGCTTCCCCGCCGGACACGAGCAGCTGTGGTCGACCACGCTCGGCTGGCGCATGGTCAACCCCGAGATGCCCGAGCAGTGGACGATCGCGCTGGGCGAGTCAGCCGAGATCCTCGCCGACCGCTACGAGATCAGCCGCGAGGCGCAGGACGCGTTCGCGCTCCAGAGCCACCGGCGCGCACGCCGCCTGGGAGGCCGGCTTCTACGACGACCACGTCATCACGGTCCCCGGCGCCGACCTCGAGCGCGACGAGGGCATCCGCCCCGACACGTCGATGGAGAAGCTGGCCAAGCTCAGGCCCGCCTTCCGCCCGGACGGCGGCACGGTGACCGCGGGCAACGCCAGCCCGCTCAACGACGGCGCCGGCGCGGTGCTCATCGGCAACCAGGCGGCGGCCGAGCGTCTGCGCCGCGAGCCGCTCGCGCGCATCGTCAGCCGCGGCGTCCATGCGGTCGACCGGACATCTTCGGCATCGCGCCCGTCGAGGCGGCGAACAAGGCGCTGGCCCGTGCCGGCATCGGCTGGGGCGACCTCAAGGCCGTCGAGCTCAACGAGGCGTTCGCCTCCCAGTCGCTGGCCTGCCTGGCCGACTGGAAGGAGCTCGACCCGGAGATCGTCAACCCCACGGCGGCGCGATCGCCATCGGGCATCCGCTCGGCGCCTCCGGGTGCGGATCCTGGCGACGCTGGCGCACGCTGCGCCGCCAGGGCGGCGGGTACGGGCTCGCGGCGATCTGCATCGGCGTCGGCCAGGGGCTGGCCGTGGTGCTCGAGGCGTAGAGAGGAGACATCGACACGTGGCAGCTGCCCCATTACCCACAGATCCCCGATGCGGAGGATCCGTCGGCGTTCGCCGACTACCGCTCGACGGAGTACCGCTTCCCGAAGCGGCCGCTGTTCCACCTGCCGCAGGGCATCGGCGAGACCACCGGCCCGCTGCTGGGCGAGGACCGCGTCGGGCGCCACGACCACGACCTGACCGCCCACGGCGAGGGCGAGCCGCTGGGTGAGCGCATCATCGTCCACGGGCGGCTGCTGGACAGCGGCGGGCGCCCGCTGGCCGGTCAGCTCGTCGAGATCTGGCAGGCCAACGCCTGCGGCCGCTACGTCCACAAGGTCGACCAGCATCCGGCGCCGCTGGACCCGAACTTCACCGGGGCCGGCCGCTGCCTGACCGACGCCGAGGGCCGCTACCGCTTCATCACGATCAAGCCGGGCGCCTACCCGTGGGGCAACCACCACAACGCGTGGCGGATGCAGCACATCCACTTCTCGCTGCTGGGCCGCGCGCTGCCGCAGCGGCTCGTCACCCAGATGTACTTTCCGGGCGACCCGCTCTTCTTCCAGGACCCGATCTTCAACGCGGTCCCCGACGAGCGGGCGCGCAACCGGATGATCTCGGCGTTCGACCTCGAGCGGACCGTTCCCGACTGGGCGCTCGCGTACAAGTGGGACATCGTGCTGCGCGGGCCTGACGCGACGCAGATCGAGACCGCGGAGGAGCACGGGTGAGCGACAACCCCGACACCGTCGGCCCGTACCCGCCGCCGACCCTCGAGCCGACGCCCGGCGTCACGCCGTCGCAGACCGTCGGGCCGTACTTCTCGTTCGGCCTCACCGAGCCGTGGGACGAGCGCGAGAACGCCGCCGCGCCGTACCACGCCGACGCGATCGAGGTCTTCGGGCACGTCATCGACGGCCGCGGCGACCCGATCCCCGACGCGTTGATCGAGACCTGGCAGGCCGATCCCAACGGGCGCTTCGACCACCCCGACGACCCGCGCGGCGCGGCGCCGTTCGAGGGCTTCCGCGGCTTCGGGCGCTCCGGCACCGACAACGAGGGGCGCTGGCGCGTGCGCACGCTGAAGCCCGGCCGCTTCCCCGCCGCCGACGGCGAGACGCCGCAGGCCCCGCACATCAACGTGACAGTCATGGCCCGCGGGATGCTGCGCCAGCTCACGACGCGCCTCTACTTCGGCGACGAGGCCGAGGCCAACACGGCGGACCCGGTGCTGCAGTCGCTGCCGCAGGACGCGCGCGCGACGCTGATCGCCGAGCCCGTCGACGGCCGCGGCTACCGCTTCGACATCCACCTGCAGGGCGATCATGAAACCGCCTTCTTCACGCTCTGAGGCCTACGAGACGGGCATGACGGTCCGCCGCGAGGTGCTCGGCGACGAGCACGTCGACCGGGCGGTCGCGCGCACCACGCCGTTCACCGAGCCGTTCCAGGACTTCATCACCCGCACCGCCTGGGGCGACGTCTGGGCGCGGCCGGGCCTGGACCGCAAGACGCGCTCGATCATCACGCTCACCGCGCTGACCGCGATCCGCGCCGAGGGCGAGATCGGCATGCACGTCCGCGCGGCGATCGGCAACGGCCTCACCCCGCGGAGATCGCCGAGGTCATCCTGCACACCGCGGTCTACGCCGGCGTGCCGGCGGCCAACGCGGCGTTCAAGATCGCCCAGGACGTGCTCGCGGAGATGGGGCTCGACGAGGCGGGACCGTGAGCGACCTCGAGGTCGTCGGCGACGGGGGCGCCCGGCGCACTTCGTGCAGTCGCTGGAGCGCGGGCGGTCGGTGATCAGGGCGTTCAGCGCCGACGCGCCCGAGCTGACGCTGTCGGACGGCGCGCGTCGGACCGGCCTCACGCGCGCGGCCGCGCGCCGCTTCCTGCTCACCCTCGTCGACCTGCACTACGTGCGCACCGACGGGCACGTGTTCTGGCTGAGCCCGCGCGTCCTCGAGCTCGGCTACGCCTACCTGTCGAGCATGTCGCTGACCGACGTGGCCGAGCCGCACCTCGAGCGCCTCGTCGCCGAGGTGCGTGAGTCGTCGTCGGTCTCGGTGCTCGAGGGCGACGACGTCATCTACGTCGCGCGCGTGCCGGTCTCGCGGATCATGACCGTGTCGATCAACGTCGGCACCCGCTTCGCCGCCTACGCCACGTCGATGGGCCGCGTGATGCTCGCCGGCCTCGACGCGGCGGCGCTCGAGGACTACCTGGGCCGGGTCGAGATCGTGCCGCGCTCGCCGCGCGCGATCGACAGCCCGCAGCGCCTGCGCGCCGAGCTCGACCGGGTGCGGGCACAGGGCTACGCGCTCGTGGACGGCGAGCTCGACGAGGGGCTGCGCTCGGTCGCGGTGCCGATCCACGACCGCGACGGCGCTGTGGCCGCCGCGGTGAACCTGTCCACGCACGCCAGCCGGCGCACGATCGACGCGATGCGCAAGGATCTGCTGCCGCCGCTGCGCGAGACCGCGGCGCGGATCGAGGCCGACCTGCAGGCAGCCACCGGCGGACGGCGAACGAGACGGAGCAGCTGATGCGCACCCAAGTCGGGATCGTCGGAGCGGGACCCGCGGGGCTGTTCCTGGCCGAGCTGCTGCGCCAGCGCGGGATCGAGTCGGTGATCCTCGAGTCGCGCAGCCGCGAGTACGTCGAGCAGCGCGTGCGCGCCGGCGTGCTCGAGCAGGGCACGGTCGACGCGATGGCCCAGCTCGGCGCGGACGGCCGCCTGCGCCGCGAAGGCCTCGAGCACTCCGGCTTCGAGCTGCGCTTCGACGGCGAGGGCCACCGCATCGACATGAAGGCGCTGTGCGGGCGCGACATCACCGTCTACGCCCAGCAGGAGGTGGTCAAGGATCTCACCGACCTGCGCCTCGCGGGCCGCGGGACGATCCTCTTCGAGGTCGCCGACGTCGCGCTGCACGGCTTCGACGGCGCCGCGCCGTCGATCACGTTCTCCCACGACGGCGCCGAGCGGACGCTCGCGTGCGAGTTCATCGCCGGCTGCGACGGCTTCCACGGCGTGTCGCGCCCGTCGATTCCCGCCGGCGCGCTGACCGTCTACGAGCGCGTGTATCCGTTCGCGTGGCTGGGCATCCTGGCGCACGCGCAGCCGTCCTCGCAGGAGCTGATCTACGCCAACCACGAGCGCGGGTTCGCGCTGCACTCGATGCGCTCGCCGACCGTCACCCGCCTCTACCTCCAGGTCGAGCCCGACGAGGACCTCGACGCCTGGTCCGACGAGCGCATCTGGGACGAGCTGCAGCGGCGGATGGCCACACGCGACGGCTCGTTCCGGCTCAACGAGGGCGAGATCTTCGACCGGGGCCTCACGCCGATGCGCAGCTTCGTGGCCGAGCCAATGCAGTACGGGCGCCTGTTCCTGGCCGGCGACGCCGCGCACATCGTCCCGCCGACCGGCGCCAAGGGGCTCAACGTCGCGGTCTCCGACGTGCAGAACCTGTCGGAGGCGCTGATCGCGTTCTACGAGACCGGCGACCAGACGGCGCTCGACGGCTACTCGACGCGCTGCCTGCGCCGGGTGTGGCGCGTCGAGCACTTCTCGTGGTTCATGACCTCGATGCTGCACCGCCCGGCCGACCAGGATCCGTTCGAGATGGCGCTCCAGCGCTCGCAGCTGCAGTACGTGACGTCGTCGCACGCGGCCGCCGTGTCGGTGGCCGAGAACTACGCCGGCCTGCCCCGTGCCTAGCGGCGGGCTCTTCGACGGGGTGCTGGCGCGCGGTCCGGTAGCCGCCGCGGTCGACGACGGCGCCTTCGTCCAGGCCATGCTCGACTTCGAGCGGGCGCTGGCCGCGGCGCAGGCCGAGACGGGGCTGATCGAGCCCCAGGCGGCGGAGGCGATCGCGGCGGCGTGCCGGGCCGAGGACTACGACCCCGCGGCGATCGGCGCGCAGGCGCCGTCGATCGGCAACCCGGCCGGGCCGCTGGTCCAGGCGCTCACCGCGCGTGTCGACGAGCCCGGCCGCGGCCACGTGCATCGCGGCGCGACGAGCCAGGACGTCATCGACACGGCGATGATGCTCGTCGCGCGGCGCGCGCTCGTCGCGCTGACGGCCGATGTCGACGGCGCCGCGTTCGCGGCGGGCGCGCTGGCCCGGGTGCACCGCGCGACGCCGATGGCGGGGCGCACGCTGCTCCAGCAGGCGGTCCCGACGACGTTCGGCCTGACCGCGGCCGGCTGGATGACCGCGCTGGACGCGGCGTCGGACCGGCTGGACGTCGTGCGCCGCGAGCGCCTGGCCGTGCAGCTCGGCGGCGCCGCGGGCAACCTCGCGTCGCTCGGCGGCCAGGGCATCGCGGTCCTCGAGGCGATGGCGGCGCAGCTCGACCTGCCCGCTCCGGCCCTTGCGTGGCACACCGACCGCGCGCGGGTCGCCGAGCTGGCCGGCGCGCTGGCGCAGACGTGCGGCGCCGCGGCCAAGGTCGCGCGCGACGTCGTCCTGCTCAGCCAGACGGAGGTCGGCGAGGTCCGCGAGGGGCGGGGCGGCGGGTCGTCGACGATGCCGCACAAGCACAACCCGGTGGCCGCGGTCTGTGCGCTGGGCGCCGCCCGGCAGGCGCCCGGGCTGGCGGCGACGCTGCTGGCCTCGATGGAGCAGGAGCACCAGCGCGCGGCGGGCGCGTGGCACGCCGAGTGGGCGCCGCTGCGCGCGCTGCTCGTCGCGACCGGGTCGGCCGCCGCGTGGCTACGCGACTGCCTCGAGGGGCTCGAGGTCGACCCCGAGCGCATGCGCGCGAACCTCGACCTGACCGGCGGCCTGCTGCTCGCCGAGCACGTGACGACCGCGCTGACCGACGCGATCGGCCGCGGCAGCGCCCACGAGCTCGTCGAGCGCGCCGCGCGCACGGCCGACGACGACACCCGGCCGTTCGCGGACGTCCTCGGCGAGGATCCGCAGGTCCGCGAGCATCTCGGGCCCGGGCGCGTCGCCGAGCTGCTGGACCCGACCGGCTACCTGGGCAGCGCGCCCGCGCTCGTCGATCGTGCGCTGCGCGCCCACGACCAGAGGAGGACCGCGTGAGCGCCGTCGCGGTGCACCATCTCGTGGAGGGCCCGCAGAGCGCGCCGGCCCTCGTGATGATCAACTCGCTGGGCTCGACCCTCGCGATGTGGGAGGCGCAGGTCGAGGATTCTCGCCGGCCCGTTTCGGGTCGTGCGCTTCGACCTGCGCGGCCACGGAGCGTCGCCGGTGCCGCCGGGCCCGTACGCGCTCCGACCTCGGCGCCGACGTCGTCGCGCTGCTCGACCAGCTGGAGATCGAGCGGGCCCACGTCGTCGGCGTGTCGCTGGGTGGGATGATCGCGATGTGGCTGGGGATCAACGCCCCGCGGCGGGTCGAGCGGCTGGTGCTGTGCTGCACGTCGGCCCGACTCGGGCCGCCCGAGAGCTGGGCCGCATCGGGCGCGGCTGGTGCGGGGCCAAGGCACGCAGGCCGTGGCCGACGCGGTCGTCTCACGCTGGCTGACGCCGGCCTACGCCGCCCGCCATCCCGAGCTGCGCGCGCGCCTGCGGGCGACGATCGCCGCCACGCCGGCCGAGGGCTACGCGGGCCGCTGCGCGGCGATCGAGCACATGGACCTCGAGCCTGACCTGGCGCGCATCACCGCACCGACGCTCGTCATCGCCGGCGCCGACGACCCATCCACGCCGCCCGACCACGGCGCGCGCATCGCCGCGCGTGCCCGGCGCGCGGATGGCGGTCGTCCCGGACTCCGCGCACCTGGCCAACATCCAGCAGGCCGCGGAGGTCAGCGGCCTGATCCTGCGCCACCTGCAGTAGCGCCCGGGATCGGCCGCGGAGGTCAGCGAACCCAGTCCGGCGCGACTTCGATTGCGCCCGGTCCGTCCGGGACGAGGTGACGGACGAGGGGGCGACGCACTTTCGCGGCGCTCGCCATCCCGGCGGACGCCCACGCCGCGCCGCGCGGCACCACGGTCGTGCTCGACATCCCGAAGTCCGGCGACCTCACCTACGGGGTCGCGCAGGTGCGCATCGGCCGCACGCACGCGCCCGGCGTCGGGGCCGGCGCCCGCGTCTTCCGCACGAAGGTCGGCGGCCTGAAGGTCGCGGCCCGCTCGAAGGGGTGGGCGAAGCGCGCCAAGACGACCAAGGTGCGCGTGGCCGTGACCCGGGTCACCGGCACGAGCAAGCGCATGCGCAACGTCGTCTTCCTCGTCGCCCGCAAGCGCGCCGGCGCCACGCAGCGGGGCGGCAAGGTCCGCTTCACGATCCGCAACGCCGCGCCGGTAGTGCAGTCGTTCTGGGTCAAGCGCGTCGACCGCCGCGGGCGCGCCGACATCTTCCACACCGTCGACGCATGTTCTCGACCGCCCTGGACAACTGGTCGCGCTATCTCGTGGTGCTGAAGGCGGCGCAGGCGCTGAAGGCGGCACACGACCCGGTCGACGCGACGGGCGAGCTGTCGTCCAACCACCGTGCGGACGCTTCGGCCCGTGCCGCGAAGGTGCACACGGCGGGCATGAAGGTCAGCCCGCGGGCATCGGCGCTGCTGCGGCTGATGTACGCGACGCTCGCCGATCGCGACGCGTATCAGTCCGTCAAGCGCAGCCCGCTCGTGGCGCAGTTCCTCGAGCGTGACCTCGACAACCGGCCGCTGGCGCAGCGCTGGCGCGAGGTCGTCGAGGCGCTGCCCACCGCGGTGCCCGACCGCTACGCCGCCTCGGCCCAGCAGGAGGCGAAGTTCGGCAACGTCGCCGCGCCGCGGATCTCGCACAAGCGCGTGGTGATCGCCGACACGCGCAACTCGTCGTCGCAGGCGGCGATCGAGACGCCGCGGATACCGGGCGACAACGTCCCGGGCGCGCCGGTCGAGGTCCGCTTCGCCGGGACCGGGACGGGCTGGACGGTCGTGACCGACCCGACGCAGGCCACGTTCGATCCGTGCCGGAGCACCTGCTCGCGGTTCTTCACCTCGGGCACGCGGGTGACCATCGAAGCGCACGCCGACAACGGCTCGACGCTCGCGTCGTGGCAGGGCTGCACGCGGGCACGGGCGGCGACGTCGGCGGCGTCCAGGGCTTCCGCTGCAAGCTGAACGTCGACGCCACGCGCGTCGAGCCCAAGCGCGTGGTCGTCGTCACGTTCGACCGCGACGCGCCGCCGGACGTCACGCCGCCGCGCGGGTTCAGCGAGGTGCCGTCCGGCGGCTCGAGCGGTGGCGGCTCGTCTGCGAGCCCGAGCCCGAGCCCGACGCCGAGCGCGCCGACGTTCCAGCCGACCGTGTCCTACCCGGCCGTGTCGCACCCCGTGGCGGTGACGCCCGGTGACTTCAACGTCGACGGCGCGCAGGACGTCGCCGTCGCGGAGAACGACATCGACGTCGGCGCCGGCGACTACCTCGAGTGGCGCCCGGGCCAGCTGACGGGCGGACACCCGAACGGCACGCTGGGCGCGGCGTCGTCGGTGTTCCTCGGCGTGGACGCCGATCCGACCGCCGCGGTCGCCGCCGACTTCAACGACGACAGCCTGGTCGACATCGCGGTGTCTCACTGTCGCGCGGCCAGAACGGATCGGCTGACGACGCGGTCGCCGTGATCGACAGCACCGGTCCCGCGGGCTTGAGCAACAGCGCCGCCTTCCATACGACGGGACCGGGCGCGGCGGACATCGCCGCGGCCGACATCAACAGCGACGACCTGCCGGACCTCGTCACCGTGGGGTCGACGGGCATGACCGATCCCGGGACCGTGACGGTGCTGCTCAACCGCGGTAGCCAGGCGCCACCGCAGTTCGCCGCGCCCCAGCAGTTCGCCTCCGGCGGCGTGGACGCGGGCTCCGTCGCGGTCGGCGACCTCGACGGAGACGGCCGGCGCGACGTCGCCGTGGGCAACCTGGGCGACGGCACGGTCACCGTGCTGCGCAGCACGACGAACAGCTACGAGACCACCGCGACGTTCGCGGCGCCGGTCACGGTGCTCAGCACGCCGGCCGACCGCTATCCGCTCGACGTGCAGATCGCCGACGTCAGCGGCGACGGCAAGCGCGACCTGGTGGTGGCCAACCACGTGCTCGACAGCGTGACGGTGCTGCGCAACACGAGCACGCCGGGCGTCCTGTCGTTCACGCCCGCGACGTACCCGTCGGCCGGGGGCGACCCGCTCGGTCGCAACCCGACCGGGATCGCGGCGGCGGACTTCGACTTCGACGGCCGGACGGACCTCGCGCTGTCGAACTTCGTGTCCGACAACGTGTCGGTGCTGATGGGGACCGGCGCCGGCGCGTTCGGCGCGGCCGACCATCAGCCGGCCGGCGCGGGGCCGAGGGGGCTGACGTCGACCCACCTCGACGACAACGTCAAGGCGGACCTCGTGGTCGCCGACTTCGGGCGCTATCCCGACATGGGCGGCCACGGCGAGGAGCCCGGCAGCATCGGGGTGCTGCTGGCCCGCTGATCGGCCCGGCGGGGCGCGGGTCGGACCCGCGCCCCGCCGCACGCCCTCAGCCGCCGAGCAGCTCCTCCCCGGACACGACCGTCCGGGCGAAGTGGCGGTGCATCCAGTCCAGGTGGTCCAGGCGGCTGGCGGCGATGCGCTTGGTGTCCCAGTTGGGGAAGCAGTTGTACGCGGCGTTGCGCCACTCCGGCACGAAGGCTTCGGTTGTGTCCGGGCGGCCGGCATCGATCGTCAAAGGGACCCCTCCTCGGTCGACTGCGCACGTCAAACCTATGGAGCCATATGTCTTCTGTCAAGATCGGTCGCTCCGTGAGCCCCAGCCACATCCCGTCCAGCACCCGCCACAGCGCTCTCGCGCCGCTGGACCCGCACGGGCGCGTGGCCGAGGTGGAGCGGCGGCTGGCCGAAGCGATCGACGTCGGCGTGTTCGGCGAGGGCGAGCAGCTGCCGTCCGAGTCGGAGCTCTCCGCGCGGCTCGGGGTCGCCACGGTCACGCTGCGCGAGGCGCTCGCGGGGCTGCGGCGGACCGGGCTGGTCGAGACGCGGCGCGGGCGCCACGGCGGCACGTTCGTGCGCGGCCGCAGCGACGCCCGGCTCCTCGACCGCCTCGCCGCGCTCAGCGTCGACGAGCTGCGCGACCTCGCCGACCACCGCACCGCCGTGGCCGCGACGGTCGCGGAGCTGGCCGCGGTGCGCGCGTCGGACCCGGACCTCGAGCGCCTCGAGGAGCATGTGGAGCGCCTCGCCAGCGCCACCGGCGCGGTCGAGCGGCGCGCCGCCGACGAGCGCTTCCACGTCGAGCTGGCGGCCACGACGCGGTCGCTGCGCCTCACCCGGGCCGAGATGGAGCTGCAGGCGGAGGCGGGGCCGCTGGTGTGGCTGGTCGCCGATCCGGCGCGCGCGCTGGCCGACCATCGCGGCGTGCTGGCCGCGGTGCGCGCGCGCCGCCCACGTGCCGCCCGCGAGCGGATGACCGCGCATCTCGCCGCCGAGCCGACGCGCTCATCGCGCTGCACCTGGCGCGCGCCGCCGGCCTGCAGCGCGCGGGCGCACCGTCCCGGTGCTCGACCGCGTGGAGCGTGCCGCCGACACGGAGCGCCGCCACGCACCTTCCGCGGTGCTCGACCGCGTCTGCACGACGCTCGAGCAGGTGTTCGGGGAGATCGCCGGGATCCGCGGGGTGGTGCTCGACCTGCCGCCGGCGCTGCGGCGCGGCGACCTCGCGCCCATCCGCGACCGCGTCCACGCGATCCTCGCTCGTGCGCCGCTCGTCGCCGGCGCCGGGATGGTGTTCGCGCCCGACGTGCTCGAGGACGCCCCGCTGTGGCTGGAGTGGTGGCGGCGCGCGACTGGCGGGCCGCCGGCCTTCCTCGCCGTCGAGCTCGACCCGGCGCGGCCCGACTTCTACGACTACGTGCGCGCCGAGTGGTTCACGACCCGCGCGACGCCGGCGAGCGCTGGATCGCCGGCCCGTTCGTCGACCACAGCGGCACGAACGAGCACATCCTCACGCTGACGTTGCCGGTGGTGCGCGACGGCCGCTTCCTCGGCGTGGCCGGCGCGGACATCGCGGTCGGCGCGATCGAGCCGATCGCCGCCCCCGCGCTCGCCGCGACCGGCGCGGACGCGGCGCTGCTCAACCATCGCGGCCGCGTCATCGCGACGAACACCCCGCGCTGGCCGGTCGGGCTGCTGTGGCCCGGCGACCCCGCCCGCGCGCGCGTCGAGCGCGATCCGCGGGTGGCGTGGAGCGTCGTGATCAGCGGCTGAGGCGCGCCTTCTGGACCTTGCCCATCGCGTTGCGCGGCAGCTCGTCGACGTAGTGGACGATGCGCGGCCGCTTGTGCGGCGTGAGCAGGCGGGCGACGTGGTCGGCGAGCTCGTCGGGCTCGGGCGCGGCGGCGCCCGGGGCGACGACGACCCACGCGGCGATCCGCTCGCCCAGGTCCTCGTCGGGCACGCCCGCGACGGCGACCTCGGCCACCGCCGGATGCTCGAGCAGGGCGTTCTCGATCTCGCCCGCGCCGATCTTGAACCCGCCGCTCTTGATGAGATCGGTCGCGCGCCGGCCGACGAGGTGGACGTAGCCGTCGTCGTCGCTCGTCGCCAGGTCGCCGGTGCGAAACCAGCCGTCGGGCGTCATCGCCTCGGCGGTCGCATCCGGCCGGTTGAGATAGCCGAGGAACAGGTTGGGGCCGCGGACCTGGACCTCGCCGATGCCGCTGGCGTCTGCGTCCTCGTGGACGATGCGCAGCTCGACGCCCGGCAGCGGCGGCCCGACGGACCCGGGCCGGCGCTCGCCGTCGACGTGGACCGCCGTGTTGATGAGCGTCTCGGTCAGGCCGTAGCGCTCGGCCACGCGCTGGCCGGTGAGCCGCTCGATGCGCGCGTGCTCGACAGCCGGCAGCGCGGCCGAGCCCGACACGATCAGCCGCGCGCCGGCCAGCGAGCGAGCGATCTGCGGGTCGGTCTCGGCGGCATCGGCGAGGCGGCGGTGCATCGTCGGCACCGCGAAGAGCATGGTGCCGCCGGCGTCGAGCGCCGCGGCGATCGCCTGCGGGTCGAAGCGCCCGACATGGTGGCCCGCACCGCCGCGCCGCAGCGGGCCGAGCATGCCGAAGACCAGGCCGTGGGCGTGGAACAGCGGCAGCGCGTGGACGACGACGTCGTCGCCGGTCCAGGCCCACGCCTCGGCGAGCCCGTCGAGGTTGGTGGCGATCGCCCGCCGCGGGGTGAGCGACCCCTTCGGCGGCCCGGTCGTGCCCGACGTGTAGACGACGAGCGCCTCCCGCTCGGCGCCCGGCTCGGGCCGGATCTCGCCCCCCACGGCCCGCAGGTCGACCTCATGGCCCGGCTCGTCGACCGGCACCTCGACGCCCGGTGGCGACAGGATCAGCTCAGGCGCGCTGTCGGTGAGGATGTGCTCGAGCTCGCGCTCTCCCGCCTTGGGGTTCAGCGGTACGACGGGCACGCCCGCCAGCAGCGCGCCCACGATGCCGACGACCGTGTGGGCCGAGTTGGTGGCCCACACCGCGACCCGCTGCGCTCCGGCCACGCGGTCGGCCACGGCCGACGCCGCGTCGCGCAGCTCGCGATAGGTGAGCGCGTCGTCGCCGACGCGCAGCGCGAGAGCGTCGGTCGGGTCGGCGAGGGCGTCGAACAGCACGGCGGCCGATAACCGTATCGGCTCACCGCCGCTCGGGTCAGTGGATCACGGGCCAACCGGTCATGCCGCCGCGCCGGCCTCCTGGATCGCCCGCCAGACCCGCTCGCCGTTGGCGGGCATGTCGATCGACCGCACGCCGAACGGCGCGACGGCGTCGATGACCGCGTTGTGCACCGCGGGCGTCGCGCCGATCGTCCCGGACTCGCCGATGCCCTTGACGCCGAGCACGTTCATCGGCGTCGGCGTGACCATCTCGACGCGCTCGAACGACGGCATCTCCGCCGCCGACGGGAACGCGTAGGAGACGAACGTGCCGGTCACCGGGTTGCCGTCGCCGTCGAAGGCCATCTCCTCGTAGAGGGCCTGCGCGATCCCGGTGAACAGCCCGCCGTGCACCTGCCCGTCGGCGACGATCGGGTTGATGATCGTCCCCGCGTCGTCGACCGCGATCAGCCGCCGCACGACGACGGCGCCGGTCTCGGTGTCGACCTCGACGACCGCGACGTGCGCGCCGAACGGGAACGTCGGCGCCGCGGGCTGGAAGTCGGTCTCGACCTTCAGCTCGCCGAGGCGGCCGTCCGCGTCGAGGCGCCCCGCCAGCTGCGCCCACGTCATCTCGACGTCCGGGCTGCCGGCCACGCCGAACCGGCCGGCCTTGGGGTCGAGCACGACGTCGGCGGCGTTGGCCTCGAGGAGCTCGGCGACGATCGCCCTGGCCTTCTCGACCACCTCGCCCGACGCCTGATCGGCCGCGGCGCCGCCGATCTGCGTCGACTTCGAGCCGTACGTGCCCGTGCCCCGCGGGACCTCGTCGGTGTCGCCCTTGAGCACGGTGATCTGCTCGATCGGGATGCCGAGCCGCTCGGCGGCGATCATCGCGAACGTCGTCTCGTGGCCCTGGCCGTGCGAGAACGAGCCGGTGCGCACGATCGCGCCCCCGGCGGCGGTGATCTCGACCGCGCCGTACTCGGCCTCGCCGAGCCCGTTGGTGATCTCGACGTACGTGCTGAGCCCGATGCCCAGCGCCCGAGGATCGCCCGCGTCGCGGCGGCGCTGCTGCTCGGCGCGCAGCTCCTGGTAGCCGGCCCGCTCGAGCGCGAGGTCGAGCGCGCGCTCGTAGTCGCCGCTGTCGTACGTCGCGCCCGACGCCGTCGTGAACGGGAAGTCCCCGGGCTGGATGAAGTTCATCCGCCGCACCTGCGCCGGGTCCATCCCGAGCTCGGCCGCGAACGCGTCGATCGCCCGCTCGACGACCTGCGTGGCCTCGGGACGCCCGGCGCCGCGCAGCGGACCGGTGTGCGGCGCGTTGGTCACCACCACCGTGAAGTCGGCGTCGATCTTCGCGATCTTGTAGACGCCGCTGGCCATGAGAGCGGTGAGGCCGGGCAGCGCCGCCCCGATGTACGGGTAGGCGCCGCAGTCGGCGAGCGTGCTGAGGCGCAGCGCCTGCACGCGGCCGTCGCGCCCACCGCCGATCCTGAAGTCGAGACGCTGGGCGCGGCCCTGGTGCATCGCGACGAGGTTCTCGCTGCGGGTCTCGACCCAGCGCACCGGCCGGCCGGCCTTGCGGGCGACGGCGGCGACGATGATGTCCTCGACGGCCAGGCCCTTGCCGCCGAAGCCACCGCCGACGTCGGGCGCGACGACGCGGACCTGATCGGCGTCGAGCCCGAACGCCTGGGCCAGCCCGTCGCGGTCGGTGTTGGGGGTCTGGCTCGACAGCCACACCGTCAGCCGCCCGTCCGCCCAGACAGCGGTGGTCGCCCGCGGCTCGAGCGGCGCAACCGCCATGCGCTGGCTGACGAGCGTGCCCTCGGCGACCACCTCGCAGCCCGCGAAGAGCTCGGCGTCGGACATCGCGGGCGATCGATGGACGGCGACGTTCGTGCCGAGGTCCTCGAAGAGCAGCGTCTCGTCCTTGACCGCCTCGCGCGCGTCGGTCACCGCGGGCAGCGGGTCGTAGTCGACGAAGACGAGCTCGGCCGCGTCCTCGCCCTCCGCCGTCGTCCTGGTCAAGACGACGGCGACGATGTCCCCGGCAAAGCGGACCTTCTCGGAGGCCAGGAACGGGCGCCCCATCCCCGCGTCGACCCCGAGGAACGGCAGCACGGGATTGACCCCCATGCCGAGGTCCTCGGCGGTGAAGACCTGGGTGGCGAGCCGCGCCCGAGCCGCGGAGGCGTCGATCGCCGTGATCCGCGCGTGCGCGAGCGGGGAGCGCACGAACGTCAGGTACAGGCCGTCCTCGAGCGGGAGGTTGTCGACGTAGCGGCCCTCCCCGCGCAGGAAGCGCGGATCCTCCTTGCGCCGCACACGCTGACCGATCACGTTCGCCATCACGCAGCTCCCTCGTCCGGCACCGCCGGGTCCTCCTCCGGCAATGTCAGGGAACCATACACCCGTCCTCCGCGGCAGCCGGCGGCCTGCGGCGGCGCAGCGCCCAGCGACGCAGCTCGTCGGTGCCCCACACGACGAGCGGGAAGGTGGCCAGGACCGCGAGCTCGGCCGGCCCGAGCGGGGCGCTGTCGAAGACGGGCTGCAGGAAGGGCACGTAGATGATCGCGGCGGCGAACACGACCTCGAAGGCGATTCCCCACAGCAGCAGCCGGTTGGTGGTCAGGCCGATCGCCCGCAACGACGCCCGCTCCGTCCGGCAGGCGAACGCGGCGCCGATCTGGCAGGCCACGATGCCGGCGAAGGTCATCGTCATCGCGGTCAGGTGCGCCGCGTGCAGCGGCGTCCCGGCGCCTGTCGGGTCGCCCGGGGCCCAGCCGTCGCGCAGCAGCACCCACAGGAAGCCGCCGACCACGAGCGCCGCCTCGACCGAGCCCAGCCACAGCCACGCCCGCACCAGGACGGCGCGGTCGAGCAGGCTCGCGTCGCGCCGGCGCGGGGGGCGGCGCATGATGTCGGGCTCGCCCGGCTCGCGGCCCAGCGCCAGGGCCGGGACGGTCTCGGTGCCGAGGTCGATGGCCAGGATCATCAGCGCGGTCAGCGGCAGCGGGATCGCGCCGCCCGCCAGCGCGAAGACGATGAACGGCACGACCTCCGGCGTCGCGTGCGCGAAGACGTAGGTGATGAACTTGCGGACGTTGTCGTAGACGACGCGCCCTTCCTCGACGGCGGCGGCGATGGAGGCGAAGCTGTCGTCGGTGAGGACCATCGTCGCCGCCTCGCGCGCGACGTCGGTGCCCGAGGCGCCCATCGCCACGCCGATGTCGGCGCGCCGCAGCGCGGGCGCGTCGTTGACGCCGTCGCCCGTCATCGCCACCACATGTCCCTGCGAGCGCAGCGAGTCGACGATGCGCAGCTTCGTCTCCGGGTTGCTGCGGGCGACGATGAGCTCGTCGGTGCCGCGCAGCAGCGCGTCGAGCTCGGGCTCGGCCATGCGCTCGAGGTCCGGGCCCGCGGCGATGACCGGATCGCCCTCGGTGATGCCGACCTGGCGGGCGATCGCGGCCACCGTCGCCCCGTGGTCGCCGGTGATGACGATGATCCGCAGGCCGGCGGCCCGGCAGCGCGCGACGGCCTCGGTGACGCCCGCGCGCGGCGGGTCCTCGAGCGCCGCGAGCCCGAGGAAGACGAGGTCGGTCTCGGCGGCGTCGCGCGGTTGGTCGGCGGCACCGTCGCCGGCGCGCCGCTCCGCGAAGCCCAGCACGCGCAGCCCCTCGGTCGCGTAGCGCTCGAACGTCGCGGCGACGCGCGCGCGGTCCTCGCCGGTCAGCGGGCGATCGCCGTCGGCGGTGCGGATGGCCACGCAGCGGTCCAGCAGCTCGAGCGGGGCGCCCTTCGCGTGCCACCAGGCGCCGCCGGGCTCGTGGTCGAGCGTCGTCATGCGCTTGAGCCGCGCGTCGAAGTGCAGCAGCCGGGCGCGGGCCGCGTCGCGCTCGTCCTGGAGCGCGCCGATGTCGAGCCCGGCCAGCGCCGCCCCGACCAGCAGGGCCGACTCGGTGGGATCGCCGGTCCGCTCCCAGCCGCCGGCCGCCTCGCGGGCCGACGCGTTGTTGCAGCGCACCGCGGTCTGCAGCAGCCCCGACCACGGCTCCCCGTCGAAGCGGTCGCGGCCCGGGGCGCGCTCCCCCGCGTCGGTCCACCACAGCGTCACCGCCATCCGCCCCTCGGTCAGCGTCCCCGTCTTGTCGGTGCAGATGACGTCGGTCGAGCCGAGCGTCTCCACCGCCGGCAGGCGCTTGATGAGCGCCCGGCGGCGGGCCATCCGCCGCGCCCCGACCGCGAGCGCGAGCGTGATCGTCGGCAGCAGCCCCTCGGGCACGTTGGCGACCAGCAGCCCGATCGCGAAGTTCAGCGAGTCGCCCAGCGTCAGCCCCGCGGCCAGCGTCCCGATCGCGAACAGCACGAGGCCGCTGAGCACGCCGAAGACCGCGATCAGCTTGGCCGCGTGGTTGACCTGGCGCTGCAACGGCGTCAGCTCGGTCTCGACCCGCTGGCTCAGCGCGGCGATGCGGCCGAGCTGGGTCGCCATCCCCGTGGCGTAGACGACGCCGACCGCCTCGCCGCCCGTGCACAGCGTGCCGGTGAACAGCAGGTCCTCGGCCTCGATGCGCGTGGCGGCCGGCCGCGACCGCGACGGCGTGCGCAGCACCGGCTGCGACTCGCCGGTCAGCGGCGACATGTCGACCTCGACCGCGCCGTCGAGGATCCGCAGGTCCGCGGCCAGCCGCTCTCCCTCGCCGACGAGCACGATGTCGCCGGGCACCAGGGTCGCCGCCTCGATCTCGCTGGCCTGCCCGTCGCGGCGCACCCGCACGCGCGCCGAGATGTACTCGCGCAGCGCCTCGGTCGCCCGCTCGGCCTGGCGCTCCTGCGCCAGCGCGAAGACGGCGTTGAGGAGGATGACGGCGACGATGACGATCGCCACCGCGTACGAGCCCTCGAGGATCGCGAACGCGGACGCCGCCCACAGCAGCAGGGCCAGCGGGTCGATGAGCTGGCGGACGATCCGCCGCCACAGCGGCTCGCCCTCGACCCGGCGGATCTCGTTGCGGCCGTGCTGCGCCAGCCGGCGCTCGGCCTCCCGGGCGCCGAGGCCGCCGGCGCTCGTCTCCAGGTCGGCCAGGAGCCGATCGACCCGCTCTTCGGGGTCCAGCGCCGGGGACGCGCCGACGTCCGTCGCCATCGCGCCGTCCTACCCGCTGGCGCGGGATGTGCTCGTCGCGGCGGGCCGGGAGCGCGAGCGGGTCCGCACGCCGACCCAGACGAGCAGTCCGGCCGGCACGGCCACGACGATGCCGGCGCCGATGAGCAGAAGCCCGACCCAGAGCACGGCGCGGCTGCGCGCGCCGACGCTGACGTCGGCGGTCACGCCGGCGCGGCCGTCGGCGCGCATGACCACGGCGGACCAGCGGCCGCTGTCGGGCCTCCACGTCACGGTCTGGCGCCCGGCGCCCTGCGCCGAGGCCGCCCAGAAGCGCTTGGTCGCCGGCGGCGGGGCGCGGTCGGCCCCCGGGCTGCGCCGGTAGCGGACGCCGTTGTGATGGACGTCGGTCACCTCGTCGTGCGCGACGCGCGCGAGGTAGGCGTCGACGTCGCGCTGACGTGCGATGCCGACGAACAGCCGCTCGCCCTGAGGCGCGGTCGCGACGATGCGCGCGGTGACGTCGATCGCCTCGGCCAGCCAGTCGCCGGCGTTGCCGTGGACGTCGCCCAGGTCCAGGCCCTCGCCGGTGATCGCCGGGGTGCCGGTGGCGATCCGCTGGGTCGGCGAGGTGAAGTAGCCGTCGTCGTCGCGCGCGAACGCGTAGGCCAGCGCGACGATCGCGCCCGACACCAGCAGCACGGCGGCGAGCAGCGCCAGCAGGCCGCCGCCGATCGCCGCGGCGACCTGGCCGGCCGAGCCGCGCCCACCGTGGTCGGGCGGGCCCGAGGGGTCAGCGGCGCCGGGCTGCTCGGCGACGGTCATGCCGCCCGCCCCCGGCGCCCGGCGTGCGCTCCGGCCAGATCGAGCGCGACGGCGAGGATCAGCGTGGCGGTCCACGCATTGACCGGATCGAAGGTCAGCGGCTCCCGGTCGCCGGTGTTGTTGGCGATCAGCCAGATCACGAACCAGAGGATGGTCATCGGGGCGGCTCCCGAAGTCGAAGGCTTCCAGTCCACCGTATCCTCGGCCAGCAGCGCGGCGCGGCCATCGGTACTTCGGTGACGACCGCCTGCGGGCAGTGCGCTTCGGGCCGTGCGGCTTTCCCGCAGCGCCCGCCGGGGAGGAACGCCGATGGCGCGGTGAGCGCGGCGGCGTAGTCTCAAGCCGGCATGTTCGCCACCATCGTCATCGGCTTCGACGCATCCGCGCAGGCGCTCGACGCGCTCGCGCTCGGGCAGGCGCTGGCCGGCGAGGAGACCGAGCTCGTGGTGTGCTGCGTGCACCCGCCCGAGCTTCCCGTCGAGCCCGCCGACGAGGACGGCGCCGCCGGGCAGGGCGCCGAGCGCCTGCAGGTTGCCCGCGACCGGCTCGGCCCGCGCCCCCGCACCCGCTTCGAGCTGCGCGGCTGCTACTCCGCCGCCGCGGGGCTGCACGACGAGGCCGAGCGCTGCGCCGCCGATCTCCTGATCGTGGGCAGCTCCCACCGCGGGGCCATCGGACGGGTCCTGCCCGGCTCCGTCACCCGCCAGGTCCTGCACGCCGCGCCGTGCGCCGTCGCCGTCGCGCCCGTCGGCCTGCGCGACCACCCGCCGGCGCTGGCGCGGATCGGCGTCGCCTTCGACGGCGGACCCCAGGGCGCGAGCGCGCTCGCCGCCGGCGCCCGGGTCGCCGCCGACCATGGCGCGGAGCTGGTGCTCATCACCGTCGTCGCGCCGGTCGCGGTCTCGGCGGGCTGGGCCGGCGCCTGGGTCGATCCCGGCGCCGCCGCGGCGATCCGCGAGGACGCCGAGGAGCGGGGCCGGGCCGCGGTCGACGCCCTCGACGGCGTGACGGCGCGCGTGGAGCTCATCGACGGCCTCCCGGCCCAGGAGCTGGTGCTCGCCAGCCGGCGGCTCGACCTGCTCGTGCTGGGCTCTCGCGGCTACGGACCGGTCCGCCGCGCGCTGCTGGGCACGGTGTCGGGCCACGTGGCCGAGGCCGCCGCCTGCCCGGTGCTCGTCGTGGCCCGCGACGCCGGCGGCAAGGAGCCGGCGGCCTAGACGCCATGCCCGGGGACAGCGGGACCTCCGGCGACGATCAGCGGCGGCGGCGCGACGTCTCGTGGCCGGTCCTGCTGGCGCTGGTCGCGGTGATGGTCTCGCTCAACGTGCTCGTCGTCGCGCTCGTGCCCAACGACCGGCCCGTGCGGGCGCGCATCCCCTACAGCCCGCTGTTCCTCGACCAGGTGCGCGCCGGCAACGTCGCCTCGATCTCCTCCCAGGGCGAGACGGTGCAGGGCCAGCTCAAGCGCGAGATCACCGTGCCGAAGGCCGCGGGCGAGGCGAAGGTCACCACGCAGCTGTTCTCCACCGAGGTCCCGACGTTCGCCAACGACACCGAGCTCGCCGACCTCCTCGAGCGCCAGCAGGTCGAGGTCAACGCCAAGCCGCCCGACACGGGCCGCTCGTTCCTGGAGACCGTCCTGCTCAGCCTGCTGCCCGCGCTGCTGCTGCTCGGGGTCATCGTCTTCGTGCTGCGCCGCATGTCCGGGGCCGGCGGGACCGCCGCGTCCGCGTTCGCGCGCTCGCGCGCGCGTCGGGTCGACCCCGCGGCCGACGCACCCCGCATCACGTTCGCCGACGTCGCCGGCATCGACGAGGCCGAGGAGGAGCTCGAGCAGATCGTCGACTTCCTGCGCGACCCGGACAAGTACCGCCGGCTCGGCGCCCGCATCCCGCGCGGCGTCCTGCTCACCGGCCCACCCGGGACCGGCAAGACGCTCCTGGCGCGGGCGCTTGCGGGCGAGGCGCAGGTCCCGTTCTTCTCGATCTCGGCCTCCGAGTTCGTCGAGCTGTACGTCGGCGTCGGCGCCTCGCGCGTGCGCAACCTGTTCACCGATGCCAAGAAGGCGGCGCCGGCGATCGTGTTCGTCGACGAGCTGGACGCCATCGGCCGCTCGCGGACCGCGGGGCCGGCGACCGGCGGCCACGACGAGCGCGAGCAGACGCTCAACCAGCTGCTCACCGAGCTCGACGGCTTCGACGCGTCGACCGACGTGATCGTCCTCGGCGCGACGAACCGCCCGGAGATCCTCGACGCGGCGCTGCTGCGTCCCGGCCGCTTCGACCGCCGCGTCCCGCTCCAGGCCCCCGACACCGCCGGCCGCCGGCAGATCCTCGACGTCCACGTGCGATCCGTGCCGCTGGCCGCGGACGTGGACCTCGACCGGCTCGCCGCCGCGACCACCGGGATGGTGGGCGCCGACCTCGCCAACGTCATCAACGAGGGGGCGCTGCTCGCCGCCCGCCGCGGCCATCCGCAGGTCGAGATGGGCGACCTCGAGGAGGCGCTCGAGAAGCTGATCCTGGGCGCCGAGCGGCGGATCGTGCTCAGCCCCGAGGACCGCCGGCGCAGCGCCTACCACGAGGCGGGCCACGCGATCGCCGGCCTGCTGACGCCGGGCGCCGACCCGGTCCGCAAGGTCTCGATCGTCCCGCACGGCGAGTCGCTGGGCGCCACGCTCTCGGTCCCCCAGGCCGACCGCTTCTCCTACGACCGCGGCTACCTGGAGGCGAAGATCCGGGTGGCGCTCGGCGGGCGCGTCGCCGAGGAGCTCGTCTTCGACGAGGTCAGCACCGGCGCCCAGGCCGACATCAAGCAGGTCACCGAGGTGGCCCGCGACATGGTCGGCGCGTGGGGCATGAGCGACCGGATCGGCCCGATCCTCGTGCTCGCCGGCAACGACCTGTCCTGGCATCCGGTCGACGGCTCGCCCGACACGGCGCGCGTGGTCGACGAGGAGATCCACCGCATCGTCGAGGACGCGCTCGACGCCGTCCGCGCGCTCCTGCGCGACAACCGCGCCCGCCTCGACGCGGTCGCCGCCGCCCTGCTCGAGCACGAGACGCTCGAGGAGGACGCCATCCGCGCCGCCGCCGGCCTGCCGCCGGCGCCGCCGCCCGCCGGCGTGGCGACCATCGCGGGCTGACCGGCGCCGGCCGCAGGGGCGATCAGTCGACCGGCGCGACCGGCCCGGCGTCCGGCGCGGCGACCGCCGGCTCGTCGGGGCCCATGTCGAGCCGGAACGGCGGATAGTCGTCGGTCATCAGCGCGGCGTAGGCCAGGACGCGGTACGCCCAGCGGTTCAGGCCGATCACCAGGTCGAAGATGTCGCGCGGATAGCGCTCGGTGAACAGCAGGGCGACCGCGGCGATGAGGACGAGCACCGCGATCAGGCCGCCGTAGTGATAGCCCCAGCCGCCGGCGAACACGCCGACGACGAGGTAGTGGGGGATCGCGAGCAGCCACCACTTCACGAGCACCAGCCCGCGCGAGAGCTCGCCCGGCCGCGCCACCACCAGCCGCGCCGGATACGACGGATCGTCGGCGAGGGTGAACGGCGGATAGCGGTCGGTGCCCAGGGCGCTGTAGGTGTAGAAGCTCACCCGCCAGCTCCAGCGCAGCACGCCGACGTTGAAGTCGAAGATCGCCTCGGGGTAGCGGCCCGTGATCAGGATCGCGATCAGCGCGACGATCCACAGCACCACGAACGCGAGCCACAGGAACACCAGCACGATGTAGTGCGGGATCGCCAGCAGCCACTTGACCAGCCACAGCCAGCGGCTCAGGCCCGCCTCCTCGTCGAGGCGGCCCTCCAGACGCAGCGGATACGTGCTCACGACGGTGCCGCCCGGACTCGAGCGTGCCGGTGAGGCCATCGGTCCAGCTCATGTCACACCTCCGATCGTGGGACCTCGATCGTCGCAGGTGAACGGCACCGCGGTCAGCCGGCCGGCGTGCCGCCGGCCGGCCCCGTCGACGTCGGCGCGAGACCCGGCGATGGCGCCGGTCAGCGGTCCGCGAGCTGCGCCTTGCGCCGGCGGATCTCCGCCGCCATGGCCGCCAGTGCGTCGGGCGAGTCCTGCGCCCGGACGGCAAGCAGGCCGAGCTCGCGCCGCAGGTCCTCTCCGGCCCGCTCCAGCGTCTCGCGCCAGTCCCCGGCCTCGTCCTGAGCACGGTCGGTCGCGCGGCGGACCGCGCCGCGCACGCGGTCGCTGGCGGCATCGATCGCGTCGCGGACGTCCTCGGCCGCGCGCTCGCGGGCCTGGGAGAGGTCCTTCAACGCGTCCTGCAGATGGTCGACGGTCTCCTTCTCCTGCCGCGTCGCCGGACGCGTGCGGGCGGAAGCCGCCGCACGGCTGCGGCGCTGGGTCGTCGAGGCGGACTCCATGGCCGCCCTCCCTTCGGTCGATTGCCGCCAGCCTCCACCGTCGTGGCCGGCGCGCCATCCGCGCAGCACCGCACACCGGACGCGGGCTTTTCCCGGACGTCCGCGCCCGGCCCCCGGCGTACTGTCGCATCATGTTGAGCGGCGGCTGGCGGATCGGACGGGTGGCGGGCATCCCGATCGCCCTGCACCCGCTGTGGATCGTGGTCGTCGCGCTGTTGTCGTGGTCGCTGGGCGCGTCCTGGTTCCCCGACCGGGTCGACGGCATCTCGAGCAGCGGCGCCTACCTGCTCGGGCTGGCCAGCGCGCTGCTGCTGTTCGCCGGGATCCTCGCCCACGAGCTCGGCCACGCGATCGTGGCGCGGCGCCGCGGCATCGAGGTCGAGGAGATCGACCTGTGGCTGCTGGGCGGCGTCGCCCGGCTCCGGGGCGAGCCGCGGGCGCCGGGCGACGAGCTGCGCTTCGCCGCGGCGGGGCCCGCGGTGACGCTGGCGCTGGCGCTCGCGTTCGGCGGCGCGTGGCTCGCGGTCCGCGGCGGGCGCACCTGGTACGAGGCGCTGATCGCCTACCAGGCCGAGGTCAGCGCGCTGATCCTCGCCTTCAACCTGCTGCCGGCCTTCCCCCTCGACGGCGGCCGCATCCTGCACGCGGCGCTGTGGCGGCGCAGCGGCGACCGCGCGCGGGCGACCGCCGGTGCCGCCGCGGCGGGCCGGGTGTTCGCGGCCGCGCTCGGCGCGCTGGGCATCCTGACCGTCGCCGCCGGCGGCCCCGGTGGGCTCTGGCTGGTGGCCATCGCCGTGTTCCTGTGGGTGGCGGGCCGCGCCGAGGAGCAGGGCAGCCGCGTCCAGCGCACGCTCGCGGGCCGCCGCGCCGGTGAGATGGCCGCCCCGCACCCGGCCTGCATCCCCGCGGACGTGACCGCGCAGGAGGCGATCCGCACCCACTTCGCCCGACACCTCTACAGCGCCTTTCCCGTGGTCGACGACGCCGGGCGGGCCGTCGGGCTCCTGCGGCTCGACGCGCTGCGCGCCGTGCCGGCGCCGGAGCGCGCCCGCCGGCGCGCCGTGGAGCTGGCCGACACCGATCCCGGCCTGCTCGTCGCGGCCTCCGAGCCGGTGGCGGACGTGCTGAGCCGGCCCGCGTTTCAGCGCGCCGGGCGCGCCGTCGTCGTCGATGCGTCCGGACGGCCGGTCGGCCTGCTGTCGATCACCGATCTGCAGAGGACGCTGCGCGTGGCCGATCTCCTGGAGCCGCCGCGCGCGGCGTAGCGTCGGCCGCCGCCGGCGCCCCGGCGTGGTCGGGGCGCGGCAGCACCAGCAGGGTGCAGTGGGTGTGGACGACGAGCCCCTCGACGGTGCTGCCGACCAGCAGCCGACGCACCGGCCCGAACCCGCGCGAGCCGAGCACGAGGACGTCGGCGTCGCGCGAGACCGCCTCGAGCACCGTGGAGGTCGAGCCGACGACCGCCCGGCCCTGCGCCGGGACCTCCGCCCCCCGCAGCCGCTCGTCGAGCCGCGACTGCGCCCGGTCGCGCGCGATCTCGGCCATCTCGGTCCAGTTGTAGGCGTAGGCGTAGCGGGGCGCGAAGGCGATGGGCGGCGAGACCGCCCGCACCACGGTCAGCTCCCCGGCCGCCGCGCCGGCCAGCGCGCACGCACAGCGCAGCGCCGCCTCGGACTCCGGCGAGCCGTTCCAGCCGGCGGCCACGCGCAGCCCGCGGGCCGGGACCGCCGCGTCGGGCGCGACCAGCGCGACCGCGCACGGCGCGCCGTGCAGGACCGCCCGCGCCGTGTCGCCGGCCAGGACGCGCTCCATCGCCGAGCGCTGCGACGACCCCAGCACGAGGAGGTCCGCGCCGCGCGCCTCGGCCTGCTCGTGCAGGCCGCGCGCGGGCGACGCCGACTCCACGACCACCGACGCCGCCTCCACGCGGCACTCGCGCCGGGCCTCGGCGACGACGGCGCGCGCCGTCTCGCGCAGCTCCAGCGTCGCGCGCTCGCGCTCGTGGTCGGTGACCGCGACCGCGCGGGGATGGACGTGGACGAGCGTGAGATCGGCGTGGCAGAGCGCCGCCAGCGCGGACGCGACACGCACCGCCCGCAGGCCGCCCGGACGGCCGTCGACGCCGACGATGATCCGATCGAACATGGCTCCTACAGCATCGGGACGCGGTCGGACGGCGCATCCGTAGTCCACCGTACGGGTCGGCGGGCGGGCGGCGTCACGTCTGCTTGAGGACCGCGTACCAGACCCGTTCGGCGACGGTGACGAGCTCGTCCCCGGTGCGCGCCAGGCGCCGGTAGAGCTCGCGCCGGGCGGTGACGACGTGGAGGTCCTCGACCTCGATGAGCGCCGACATCGCCGCCCGATAGATGTGCTCCAGGTGCCGCTGCGCCTTGACCGCCGCGTCGGCCGCGTCGGTCGCCGCGGTCGCCCGATCCGGACGCAGATCGGCGAAGGCCACCACGAGCTCGCGCGTGCCCTGCGCCAGCTGCTCGGCCATGGCCAGCATCGCCGCGTCGGGGGTCGCGCCCATGACCTCCGCCTCGCGAACGGTGTTCTTGGCCGCGTTGAGCACCTCGTCGAGGCCGCGCGAGAGCTCGAAGATGTCCTCCGGCTCCAGCGGCGTCAGGAACGCGGTGGTCAGGGCGCGCCGCAGCTCGCGCTTGTGGTCGTCGGCCCGGTGCTCGCACACGCGCAGGCGGTTGCCGGCCGCCGCGTCGCCGCCCGCCCACGCGACGAGCTCCTCCAGGCCCTCGACGGTGATCGCGGCCTGCTCGTGCAGCATGCCCACGACGTCCGGGCGCTCGGGCAGGAACCAGCGGCGCCGCGTCATCCGAGCGCCTCCCAGAGCACATACAGGACCGCTCCGGCCGCGGCGGCCGCGGGCAGCGTGGTCGCCCAGGCCACGACGATCGTGCGCACCACCGCCCAGTGGACGTGGCGCCAGCGGCGCCGGCCGGCGCCCACCCCCACCACGGACGAGGCGACCACCTCGGTGGTGGAGACCGGGGCGCCCGCGACCGAGGCGCCGAGGATCACCGCGGCCGACGTCGTCTGGGTGGCCAGCGCATCGACCGGCGCCATGCGGATGATGCGGCGTCCGATGGTGCGCACGATGCGCCAGCCGCCCAGCGCGGTGCCGGCGGTGAGCGCGGCACCGCAGGCGAGCCTGACCCACAGCGGGACGGTCAGCGCGTCGATGTGGCCGGTGGCCAGCAGCAGGGCGGCGACGACGCCCATCGCCTTCTGCGCGTCGTTGGCCCCATGGGAGAACGACAGCGTGCCGGCCATGACCCATTGCGCCCGGCGCACGGGCGCGCGGACCCGGACGGTCGCCTGGCGCAGCAGGCGGCGGTTGGCGCGCACGAGCGCCGCGCCGGCGCCGAGGCCGAGCAGCGGCGAGACGGTCAGCGCGATGAGCACGCCGACGACGCCGACCGGCCGCCCGCCGTCCAGGCCACCCCAGTGCACGGCATCGGCCCCGCCCGCCACGAGCGCGGCGCCGACCAGGCCGCCGACGAGCGCGTGGACCGAGCTCGACGGCAGCCCCCACCACCAGGTGAGGACGTTCCACGCCGTCGCGGCGAGCACGCCGGCTCCGATCACCGCGATCGCGTGGTCGGGGGAGACCTCGACGATCCCGGCGATGGTGTCGGCCACCGCGCTGCCGACGAGCAGGGCGCCGGCCATCTGGAAGACGGACGCGAAGGCGATGGCGGGCCCGGGCTGGGCCCCGCGGGTGGCGACGAGCGCCGCGACCGCGTTCGCCGCGTCGTGAAACCCGTTCGTGATGGCGAACGCGAGCGCACAGCCGATCGCCAGCTCCAGGCCCATCGCCCGGTCATCCCGCGGACCGGGCCGTCACGACGACGCGGCGGGCAGCGCGACATCGACCGCCAGCCCGTGCGCTCGGCGCTTTTCGGCGACGGCGTCCACCAGCAGCGGGGACAGGTACCGCCCGGGCACCTTCGTCGCCGGCATCCACAGCGGATCGGGCGAGACCGTCGACTGGGCCGCCGGGCCCGCGGTGAGCTCGTGGCGCAGGAACTGCGGCCGCCCGCCGGTGAACAGCATCCCGCGCAGGACGGGCCGGAACGGGGCGACGGCCACCGGCGCCCCGGCGCGCGCGGCGATGTCCGCCGCCGCCGCATCGGCCTGCAGCGCCGCGAGGCCGCCGTGCTTGACCGGGTACGAGGTGACGTCGCCCGCCGCGTAGACGTCGTTGACGCCGAGCACCCGGTTCTGCTCGTCGACCGGGATGAAGCCGCGCGCGTTCGCGGGCAGGCCGGGGATCGGGCGGCCGTCGATGGCCGGCAGCGCCACGACCTGCTCGACGCCCAGGCGCCACGGCCCGGGCTCGATGACGATCGTCGCGCCGGGCTCGACCGCCGCCACCTGCGCGCTGGTGTGCAACGAGATGCCGGCCATGCGCAGCACCTCGCCCACCGCCGCGCTCGCGGTCTGGCCGAACAGCTCGAGCGGGATGCGCTCCGGCGTGACCAGGTGCACCGGCAGGTCGTCGTAGCCGGCGTCGAAGGCGAGATGGACGGTCATGAGCGCGAGCTCGTAGGCGGGCAGCGGCCAGGAGCCCGACGGCGGCACCACGATCGCGAGGGCCGAGCAGTCGAACCGCTCGATCCGGCGCAGGACGGCACGCAGCGCATCGGGATCGGTGTCCAAGAACGTGACCGCCTCGGGGTACGCGGCGCGCTGGGTCGCGCCGGTGGCGACCAGGAGGGCGTCATAGCCGAGCTCGTCGCCGTCCGAGCAGCGCACGATCCGGCGCTCGGCGTCGACGCCGGTGATCGTGGCCCGCCGGTGCTCGGCGTCCACGCGTTCGAGCGCCTGGTCGAGGGGAACGCGAACCGGTTCGACCGCCTCGAACGGCATGGCCACGGTCATGGCCCGGACGTGGAACGCGTCGTCGGGCGCCACGACGGTCAACCGCAGTCGCCCCTGGCCGAGATCCGCGAGCGCCAGCGTCGCCTCCAGAGCGGCGACGCCTCCGCCCGCGACGACGACGTGACGCGGCGAGATCTCCGAACTGGTCATGCCGTTATCGTCCGCGCTGCGCGTCGTCCGTGCAACAGGGCGACGCCGGGATCGCGCTCCGTACTCGCCCGCAGGAGGGCCGGCACCCAGGATGGACCGCCCCCGAGCACCGAACATCGTCTATCTGCACTCGCACGACACCGGGCGCTACCTCCAGCCGTACGGGTCTTCGGTCGAGACGCCCGACCTCGATCGCCTCGCCGCCCAGGGCGTGCTGTTTCGCCAGGCCTTCTGCGCCGTGCCCACGTGCTCGGGCAGCCGGGCGGCGCTGCTCACCGGGCAGTACGGCCACAACAACGGGATGCTGGGGCTCGCCCACCGCGGGTTCGCGCTGCGCGACTACCGCGAGCACGTCGTCAACACGCTGCGCGGCGCGGGCTACTGGTCGGCGATGATCGGCGAGCAGCACGTCGCCCAGCGGCCCGAGGTCATCGGCTACGACCGGGTGTTCAACGTGCCGACGACCCACGTGTCCGACGTCGCGCCGATCGCCACGGGACTGCTGGCCGACGGTCCCCCCGAGCCGTTCTGGCTGTCGGTCGGGTTCTTCGAAGCGCACCGGGACTTCTTCGCGCCGTCGACGGTGCACGACGTGCTGACCAGCCGGCCGCCGGAGAATCTGCCCGACACGCCCGAGACGCGGCGCGACATGGCCGGGCTCAAGGCGAGCGTGCGCGTGCTCGATCAGGGTGTCGGCGCCGTCCTGCGGGCGCTGGATCTCCACGGCTACGCCGACGACACCCTGGTCGTCTTCACCACCGATCACGGCCTCCCGTTCCCCGGGGCCAAGGCCACGCTCTCCGACCGCGGGC
>JAWKKD010000026.1:0-41858 GCA_041393435.1 Solirubrobacterales bacterium
AATCGCCGGGATATCTCGATCAGGGGGTGCTCGATGTCCTGGACCCTGAAGGGCAACTACGTCGAGACGTGCTCGTGCGAGCTGATGTGCCCGTGCAACCTGTCGTTCGACCACGGCGCCACGTACGACTTCTGCCGCGCCACCCTGGCCTTCGACATCAAGGAGGGCGCGATCGACGGCACCGACGTCGGCGGGGTCGCGGTGGTCGCCATCATCGACACCCCGAAGGTCATGACCGACGGCAACTGGCGGCTCGGCGTCTTCGTCGACGAGGACGCGACCGACGAGCAGGCCGACAAGCTGGTCGCGGTGTTCAGCGGGCAGCTCGGAGGGCCCATGGCGGGACTGGCGCCGCTGGTCGGCGAGCTGGCCGGGGTGCAGCGGGCCCGGATCGAGATCGCCGACGACGGGCTGCGCCACAGCGTCCGCGTCGGGGACGCGATCGACTTCGAGGTCGAGGACATCGTGCCGTACGGCGTCGAGACGGGCGAGCCCGTCCGCTTCTCGGGCATGTTCCATCCGGTGGCCTCGGACCTGACGATGGCCGAGGCCAAGCGCTCGCGCATCGATGCGTTCGGCATCGCCTACGAGGGCAAGACCGGGGTCTCGAAGTCGGGGTTCGCCTGGGCCGCCTGAGCCGATGAGCGTCTCGGCGCCCGATCGTCTTCCCGCCGCCGGCCTGGCCCCGGTCCTCGCCGCGGCCCGGTCGCGCGTGGCGCTGGTCGTCGCGCTGCTCGCCCTGGCCGGAGTCGGTTGGTGGTCGACGATCGGCCGGATGGACGGGATGGACGACGGACCCTGGACGGCGCTGGGCACGTTCGGCTGGTTCCTCGGCGCGTGGGTGGTGATGATGGCCGCGATGATGTTCCCGTCGGTCGCGCCCACGGTCGCGCTGTACTCGCGCATGACCCGGACGCGCTCGGCGCTGTCGCCGCTGTGCTTCACCGCCGGGTACCTGCTCGTCTGGGCCGCGGTGGGGGCGCTCGCGTTCGCCATCGCGCTGGCCGGCCACGAGATCGCCGGCGACGTCCTCGCCTGGGACCGGGCCGGCCGCTGGGTGGCGGGTGCCACGCTGCTCGTCGCCGCCGCCTACGAGCTGACGCCGCTCAAGGACGTCTGCCTCGGCAAGTGCCGCAGCCCGCTCGGGTTCCTGCTCGGCGCCTGGCGCGACGGCGCGGTGGGCGCTCTGGGCATGGGCGCCCGCCACGGCGCCTGGTGCGCCGGGTGCTGCTGGGCGCTCATGGCGTCGCTGTTCGCACTGGGGCTGATGAGCATCGGTTGGATGGCGCTCGTCGCCGCCCTGATCGCCGCCGAGAAGCTCCTGCCCTGGCGCCGCGTGGCGACCTACGGGACGGCCGCGATCCTCCTGACGCTCGGGGTGCTGCTGCTGGTGGCGCCGGACGCGATACAAGGGCCTGACGACCCCCGGCGGGACGCGATGACCACGCGATGCTGGTGGGCGTGGTCTCAGGCGAACTAAGGGCGGTCGTCCCGCAGCCATTTCATCCAGTTGCGCAGGTGCCAGGTCGTGCAGGTGTTGCCGTCGATGAACGGATGGACGTCATACACGGCCGCCAGCGTGTTGGCCTCCGACGGCAAAGCGCACCCGCTCCAGATCATCGTCAGGTGCAACGTTCTCGCGACGCCGGTTCCAGTTGCCGCACGCGCTCGCAACAACTTGATGCGTCGACGGCGACGGCGCTGTGCTCTTGCGGTTGAGGACGGTCTGGGTCACGCTGATGCCGGCATCGGCCGGGAAACGTCGATTCGAACCAGCGCTCGTGGATCTCGTGGGCGAGCGCCAGATCGATCAGGCGCCGGGGCGCGTGAACGGCCAGCATCTCCAACGCTTCGCAGCACCTCCACACTCGACCGCTGGATCTCCTCCGCGGTTCGGAGCGCGTCGTGGTCGAAGTTCGGAGATGCGTCGAAGGCGCCGGGCACGACGCCGAGTGTGCGTTATGGGACGGACGCTACGCGGACGCCGCGAAACCGGCGGACGCACCGGCCTCGACGCGAGGAACTTCCGGGCCTGCGCAAGCCGCATCGCCGCGATCGTAGAGCGTTCCAGTTCCTCGTCCATCGAGCGGAACCTGTCGGGGCCGACAACGTCCAGCCGGCGGCGGCGATTGTCGGCGGAACTGGCAGGCTGTTCGTTCCAGGCCCATATGTGCAGCGTAGTACGTCAGGAAGCGGTGCCGTCTGCCAGTCCAGATGTGGCGTCACGCGGGCGAACTGCATCGATGGCGATCGTGGCCCCAAGATTTTGCGTTCAACCGTCTGGCAAGCTGACTTGTCAATGCAGTCAACGCCGGTGATCGGCACGAGCGATGCGCTGGATCGCGTGGTCGGACTTGCCGACCTGCACCGCGACGACCTCAGCGGCGCCGGTAGACGTCGCGCGGTGTGTCCGCGAGCACCGTCACCACCAGGGCGCCCTCGTCGATCTCGTAGGACGCGGTAAGCTGCCCCAGCGCTGCGGCCCCAGCGGCCCTCGAAGGCGCCGCGCTGCGGCGGTTCCGACGCGGCGCGGGGCCCCAGCAGGTCCCCGGTGGAGAACAACGGCGCCACCCAGCCTGCGTCCTCGGGCAGCTCTCGGCGATCACCACGACGACAGCCCCAGACAGCGTACCGCTCCGGCGGTGCGGGCGCAACGCGTGCGCGCGCGGCATCTGCGCTGAGCCGGCCGCGTCGATGACGTCGCCGCGCGCCACAACCGCTTCGCCCTCACAGGCGCCGCATGGCCTCGGGATCGGACGGGATGTCAGGGTCTCTTCGAGCGCTTCGAGATCCGCCGGGCTGATCAGCACGGCGGCGAATATCCGTTGCGCGTGATCGTCACCCGCTCGTGCGTCGCCTCACTTGCGCGACCAGGCTGACAGCGCGCTGCGCGCATCGCTTAGAGGCAGGGTCTCCATGCCCGAGAATGTACAGGATTCTGTCCAGACGCTCATCGGCCACCGATCTCGTGCAGGTCAGCGATCGTGATGCTGCTGACCTGCGGCGGCGGACAGCCGATCAGCGAGATCGGGGGATCGCGCCGCCATAGTTCACGAAGCGTCCGGACCCGCACGCGGCGCACGAGGATTGAGCGCGGTTGAGACCCGCGGTCGTGCGGGCATGCCGAGCGATGCGCTGAATGGTCGGTGTGGTTGTGCTGTGCTGCGCGTTGCTCGCCGCCCCGCCGCGTGACGGCCCGTTCTTCAGTACCACGCGGCGACGTACGCGGCGCCCGCCGCCAGCCGGGCCGCATACTGCCGCGTCGCGGGACCCGCGCAGGTTGCGCTGTTCGGCCGCGCGGGCGCCGCGGTGAGCCGCACCGACGTGCTGCACGTGGCGCCGGGCGCGATCGTCCCGACCGCGCGAGCTTTGCTCAACTGGCTGATGGGGTGTGCGGACGCCGGCGGTGCGGCCTCCGGCCGGCCGAGCTGGCCGGGCCGGTAGCGGACCGGCGCCGGTGCGGCAGTAACCCCGCCGGCAGGCCGCCGTCGTGCTCGAAGGACCGACAACGCCGGCGAGATCGCGGTCGCGCAGGCCGGCTCCGGGGCCGCGGTCCTCGCCTGGTTCGAGCACCGGCCGTCAGGCACGACGACGCAGCGCCGCCGTGTCCTGCGTGGCGCCGTCCGGCCGCCTGGCGCAGCGGCGCGTTCGGCGCGCCGGTGCCGATCGTAACCTGGACCACCGTGACCGCGGCGACTTCGACCCACCGGCAGCCGGCATCGACGCCGACGGCAACGTCGTGGTGGCCTGGACCGACGCGCACGGCCTCGCCTCGACGCCCTGGCTCGCCACGGCGGCGCCGGGCGGAGGTCGTTACCGCGCAGCCGCTGCCGGGCGACGGCGCCCCGGCATCTCGCGATCGCCGACAACAGCCGCGCGCTCGTCGCCACCGGCTCCGGCCCACCACTCGAGCGCCTGGACGCGCAGGGCCAGTTCGCCGCGGTCCCGGTCGACGACCTGACGGCGAGTGGCCCGACCGCGGTGGCGCTGCGCCCGGATGGAGCAGCGGTGCTCGCGCGCGACACCGGCTCGGGCGTGGCCGTGTGGCTGCGCGCGCCCGGCGGCGCTTCGCCGCCCAGCAACCGCCGGCGCCGCCGCCACGCTGACATCGGCGGCTTCCTCACCGTGACGGGGGCCGGCGCGGCACCGGAGGCGCCCGCAGACGCCGACGGACTGGACGGCGGGCCGGCTCCACGCCGCGATCGGCGCCGACGGCGCGGTGCTCGTGACCTGGACCGAGCCAAGGCAGGCCCCAGGCGACATCTCGACAGTGCGAGCCGCGCGCGGCACCCTGACCGGCGGTCTCGAGCGGCCGGCGACGGTCAGCGGCCGGTGCCGCACGGCGATCGACGCGCGCATCGTGACGCTCGACGTGGGCGCCTGGGCGTCGTGTCACCGACGGGCCGGGCGGCCTGCGCCGCCGCGACCTCCGGCGCGGCCCGTACCGCCGCCTGTCGCTGGCGGACGCCGCCGCGGCGGACGTCCCCACCCCCGCCCCGGGTCCGCCTGCGCGCCGCGTGCCAGCCCGCAGGCCGTGCGCGGCGGCCGGCCTGCGCCTGCGGATCACCTGCTGGCACGGCCCGTGCGACGTCCGCGCCGCGGTCGGCGCGCGCGACGACCGCGGCGCGGAGGAACCGAAGGCGCCGGCACCTCGTCCAGCACACGAACCATCGCCGACGGTGCCACCGGCCGGCTGGACGTGGTGCCCTTCGACGGCCAGGGCCGCCCGCAGCTGCGCCCACGCCGGCGGACCATCGACGTGATCGCGTGCGCGCCGTCGGGCGAGACCCGCCAGACCATCCGGCTGCGTCCTGTCCTGCGCCAGATCAGCCGTCGCCGCTGCCGCGCATCCTCGCTTCGCGGGCCCGGCGCCGCGGCGACCGCGTGACGATCACCTGGCGCACCGATCGCCCGGCACGCCGCGTGCGGTTCCTCGCGCAGACCCGGCGGACCGATCCGGTCATGGGCATGATCGGGGGACGCGGGCGCACCCGCTTCCCTTGGCGCTCGACGGCGTACCGCACGCAACGCACACCGTCACGCTCGTCGTCCTCAGCACCGAGGCCGACCGCGCCCGGCGCGTGCGCGTGGCGCGATCCTTTGACCGCATCGCTCCACGCACCCGCGCGACGCCTCGCCACCGCCGGCGTCCCGTACGACGAGGCCCGATGACGCGGTCCGCCCGCCCCTCGCGTGCTCAGGCAGCCGGCGGGCGGGCACGCTGGCTGGGCGACACGAGCCCGCGCAGGTCGGCGACCTCCTCGCGCGTGGGAACCAGCAGCGGCGCGACGCGGTCGCCGGTCGCCTGGTGGTAGTAGCCGGCAGTGATCGCGAAGTTGATCGCGTACGACAGGCTCGAGGCGACCGCGGCACCGATGTCGCCGGCGTCGGGATGAAGACCGCGTAGAGGGCGAGGGCAATCCCGAGTCGAGATGACCGCCGCAGCAGAGTAGCCGGGCAGGCCGCGACCGTTGATCGTCGCCGACAGGACCGAGCGATGCCGAACAGCGCGACGCCGGGCAGCAGCACGAGGCCGAGCACGGTCAGCGCCGCTGAAGTCGCTGCCGTACAGCAGCGGGATGCCGACCGCCATCGCGAGCATCTCGATCTGCGCGCGCTGGGCGTGCTCGCCGGCACCGCCCGCTCAGCGCCGCCACGCCGCAGGAAGGCGACGTAGGCCAGCGTCTGCGGCCTCCGGGAACATCACGCCAGTGACGGCGACCGCGGCCAGTAGAGGCCGAGGTCGCGCGAGGGAACGACCGCGCTGAGCACGAACAGGTCCACGCGGTAGTTGAGGTTGCAGGGCGTTGGCCGCGTTCGCGCGCAGGCCGAAGGCGTCGCCTCGCGCAGCGGCGCGGCCCCGAACGCGCGCCCGGTGCGGCCTCGTGGGGCGTGCGGCGCACGGCATCGACGAGCGCGAACGCCGCCGTGATCGCATATGCCACGGGGATGCCGACGATCATCCCGCGCTCGCCATCGACCGCGGCACCGACCGCGCACAGCACGAGCACGAGCGCCGAGGCGACCGCCGGCGGCAGCACGAACGCCTCGTAGCGGTCCAGCGCGACGGCCAGCCAGCGGGTGTACTGCCACGAGATGTAGAACGGCAGCCCGGCGGCGACCGCGGCGACGAGCCCCACGCTCAGCCCGGCGAACGCCGACGGGAACAGCAGCCGCGCCCCGATCGCCACCACGCCCGCCGCGACCCCGAGGAGCACGGCGGCGACCTGCGACCGGCCCAGCGCGTCGCGTGCCGCCCAGCGCTTGACCCGAGACCGCCCACGCGATGCCGTTCTCCAGCCCCAGCGGCGCGATCACGCCGAGCACCAGCACGAGCGACAGCGCGACCGTGTACGCGCCGACCCCGTCGGGCCCGAGCAGGCGGCCGACCGCGATCGTCGTGGCGAAGCCGGTCAGCGCGGTCAGCACCTGCGCCAGCGACATCATCAGCGCGCCGCTGCGCAGCGATCGCGGCGGACCGGCGCTGGCGGTCACGGTGCCACGCGGAAGACGGCGAACTGGCCGGGCAGGATCCGCAGCGGTCGCAGCACGGGGTCGCGGCAGCGCTGCCAGAACTGGATCTGCGCGCGCCGCCGATGACCTCCGCGAGGTCGCGGTCGCTCAGCCGCGCTTCGCCGCCGCGCGTCGAGGCCGGTCGCCGAGATGACCGCCACGAACGTCGGAAGCCGCGCAGGTCCGCGCAGCGCTGGGGATCGCCGCGCACGGTGCGCAGCGGCCGAGTAGAAGCCGAGCCGTCCGTCGACAGCTGAGCAGCCGCCCCGGCTCCGCCAGCGCGGCGCCGGTCGAGCCGACCAGCGCGGCGAGCGTCGGGTCGGCGGCCGCGCGCGCCCGGTCGGCGTCGAACCAGCCGCTGACGCCGAGCGCGCGCACGGTCCGGGCCGCGTCGACGGAGCCGTCGGGCCGGCTGCCGAGGCCGTCGACGTTGCGCAGGTCGACCACGCCGAGCACGCACACGATCGCCACGACCGCCCACGCCCAGCGCGAGCCGCGCACCGCCAGCCCCCGCAGCGCGGTCCACAGCGCCAGCGCGACGAGGACGAACAGCGGCGCCCACGCCGGCGACAGGTAGCGGGTCTGAAACGGCGCCGACGTGATCCACGCCACCGTCGGCAGCAGCGCCCACGCGAGCATGCGCGCCAGCTGGGTGCGGCTCGGCGCCTCCTGCGGCGGGCAGTCGCGCGACAGCCACAGCGGCACGAACAGCGCGAGCGTGCCGAGCACCGCGATCGGCCGGTCGAGGTCGTAGGGGCCGACGGCGCCGCCGGCCGGGTCGGCGAGGAACGGCAGCAGCCAGGACAGCACGATCGCCACCGGCGCGGCGATCGTCGCGGCCAGCCGGTGCGGGCGCCCGACGACGCGCACCACCGCGTAGACGATCCCGAAGATCAGCGGCAGCGTCAGATAGGGGCCGAGCCACTCCATGCCGGCGATGAACGAGCCGCGCGACTGGGCGTTGAGCTGCTCGTAGAAGTTGACCACGCCGGTGCTCAGCGTCTCGTCGGTGCCCTTCAGGAAGTCGGTGAGGCCGAAGCCGAGGCGGTGGGCCTGGATCGCCGCCCACACCAGCGCGAGCACGGTGCCGGCGGCCAGCGGCACGCCGCGCCAGACCACGCGCGCCGCCAGCGTGGCCCGCGGCCCGATCAGCAGCGCCAGCCCGATGCCGGCCAGCGCGATGAAGGCCGACGGCTTGGTCAGCCCCGCGAGCGCGGCGGCGAGCAGGATGCCCGCGCCGAGCGCCACCCGAGACCGGCCGCCCGCACGGTCCAGGCGTCCCAGCACCAGCAGGCCGGTGAGCGCGACCATCGCCGCCACCGGCACGTCGGTCAGGCCCGCGGCGCCGAGCGAGACGACGTCCGGCGTCGCGACCAGCAGCACCGCGGCCAGCGCGCCGGTCACGGGGCCGCCGGCGTCCTGCGCGGCCAGCCGCCACACCGCGTAGACGAGCACGAACAGGAACAGCAGCGCCCACAGCCGCCCGATCCACTCGTGGAAGCCGAAGAGCTCCCACAGCCAGCCCTGCCCGACGTAGAGCACCGGACGGTGCAGGTAGCCGGCGCCCAGCGAGATGTCGGCCACCGGCCCGCCGAGCGCGATCAGCCGCGACCAGCGGCCGTAGATCAGCGCGTCGGTGGCGTGGAACGGCACCCAGATCGCCGCCCACGTCAGCGCGACGAGGAAGAGCGCCACGACGGCCCCCATCGCGCGGCGCATCGAGATCACGCGCGCGGTCCTCGCAGCAGGTAGATCTCGTCGGGGCCGAAGCGGTCGGCGCGGCGCAGGCCGTGGCGGCGCTCGCGCTCCGCGCCGAAGCGGGCCAGCGCATCGACGACCTCGTCGGCGCCGATGCGCTGCGCGACGTCCGCGCCGTAGAGCCGCACGTGGTCGGGGTGGCCGAAGCGCTCGGCGCGCTGCGCCGGCGTCGCCGCGCTCGCGTCCTCGAAGGTGCGCGCCACCGAGCGGTCGACCGGCAGCATCACCGCCGCCCAGCCGCCCGGGGCCAGGACGCGGCGCAGCTCGCGCAGCGCGGCCTGCTCGCCCGGCACGTGCTCGAGGACGTGCGAGCACAGCACCACGTCGAACGTCCCGTCCGCGAACGGCAGGTCGGTGATGTCGGCGGCCACCATCGCCTGGGTGGCGTCCAGGTCGGCGCTGGTGTACTCGAGCCCCGGCCGGCCACGCAGACGCGCGTCGGTCGCGTCATCGGGCCCGAAGGCCAGCAGCCGCCCCCGCAGGCGGTCCTCGTCGGCCAGCCACAGCCACATGAGCCGGTGGCGCTCGGCGCAACCGCAGCCCGGGCACAGCGCACCGTCGCGCCCGTCGTAGGGCACGAACCGGGCGAAGCGCCCGCCGCAGACCGGGCACTGGACGGCGTCGCCGCGCTCGGCCCAGCGGGTCCGCGCGGTGCGCAGCCGCGCGAGCGGGCTCCCCGGGAGGCGCATCGCGCCCCGCTCACTCGCCTCCGGCCTCGGCCGCCACCGTGAGCGCGCGCCGCTGCTCGCCGGCCGCGGCGGCGCGACGGCGGGCGACCTGGTCGAGGTGGGCGCGGCGCCAGGCGATCAGCTCGCCCAGCCCCTGCTCGAGCCCGACCGCCGCCGTGTAGCCGAGCCTCGCGGGCCGCCGCCGTGGGGTCGCCGATGCGGTTCTTGACGAACGTCAGGCCCTGCGGCTCGTAGCGGATGCCCGCGTCGCTGCCGGCGATGTCGAGGACGAGCTCGGCCAGCTCGCGCAGCGAGGTCCGCACGCCGGTGCCGACGTTGTAGAAGCCGTCGGTGGCGTCGGCCTTCATCGCGCAGACGTTGGCCGCCGCGCAGTCGGTGACGTAGACGAAGTCGTAGGCCTGCGAGCCGTCGCCGTAGAGCGTCACCGGCTCGCCGCGGTCGATCGCGTCGAGCATCTTCATGATCACCGCGATGTAGGCGCCGCGGTAGTCCTGGCGGGCGCCGTAGACGTTCATGTAGCGCAGCCCGACGTAGTCGAGGCCGTAGCGCTCGTGGTAGGCACGCGCCATCGCCTCGCCGGCGATCTTCGTCGCGCCGTAGAAGTTGCGGTTGTTGAACGGGTGGTCCTCGGTCATCGGCTCCTCGACGGCGTCGCCGTAGACCGACGCGCTCGAGGAGTAGACGAGCCGCTTGACGCCCTGCGCGACGCACGCCTCGAGCACGTTGAACGTGCCGGCGACGTTGACGTCGAAGGCGCTGCGCGGGTACTCGTGGCACTGCAGCAGCCAGAGCGCGGCGAAGTGGAAGACGCCGTCGGCGCCCTTCAGCGCCGCCTGCAGGATGTCGGTCTGCGTGATGTCGCCGCCGATCTCGAACACCGAGACGCGGTCGTCGCGCAGCGCGCTCGCCAGGTTCTCCTCGGTCCCGCGCACGAAGTTGTCGTAGACCACGATCTCGCCGACGTCCTCGCGGGTCAGCGCGTCGACGGTGTGCGAGCCGATCAGCCCCGCGCCGCCGATGACGACGAGCTTCTTGCCTCGGATGTCCATGGCGCGGGAGTCTAGGAGCACGTCCCGCGGCCACCGCGCCGCCGCTCAGGCAGGGCGGCGGATGCGGTACGCGCCGCCGATGCCGGCGTGCAGGTCGCCGTGCATCGGCCGGTGGTTGTAGTCGTAGCGCAGCGCGCGCAGGAAGTCGCGGTGCTCGGGCGCCAGCCGCTCGTCGGCGATGGCGAAGCCCCACGACTGCTGCATCGCGCGCAGCTCCCACTGCGACAGGTAGCCGCCCACGTAGCGCGCCTCGAAGCCGGCCTGCTCGAGCATCGCGACGAACTCGTCGCCGCGGTAGCAGGCGGCGACCGGACAGTCGTCGCCGTCGGTGGTGCGATGGAAGACCTCGGCCGCGCTCTGGCCGGGCCAGCGGCCATCGCGGATCAACAGCTCCCAGGCGACGTACAGGTGCATCCACACCGAGTCGCGGTTGTAGACCATGATCGAGCCCGTCCCGCCCGGCCGCAGCACGCGGTGCAGCTCGCGCAGGATCGCCTCCGGCTCGGTGGTGTGGTGGATGACGCCCTGGCTGGAGACGAAGTCGAACTCGCCGTCGGCGAACGGAAGCTTCACCTCACCGTCGGTGAGGCGCACGAGCTGGACGCGCTCGGGCCCGGCGCCGTGCAGCGACAGCCGGTGGCGGGCGAGCTCCAGCGCCCGCGGCGAGACGTCGGCGCCGACGATGCGCCGCGCGCCGGTGTGGAGCACGAAGCCGGCCAGGTCGTTGCCCGGCCCGCACCCGTAGTCGAGCACCGCCTCGCCGTCGTGCGCGCCGTACAGGCCCGACAGCTCGCGAAACAGCGGATACTGGGCGAAGCGCCACTCCAGGTAGCGCGCGGACTGGCGCGCGGTGAGGAACGGCGCGTCGTTGACGAGATGGCGCGTCCAGTAGTCGTCGACGGCGTTGCCCGACCCGGCCGCGATGCGGATGTCGGGCGCCGGGCCGCCGCGGCCCGACCGCGCGCGCATGTACGCGTGCCCGGCCTGCTGCTTGGCCCTCGGCACGATCCCGAAGCGCAGGACCTGGCTGGCGAGGCGCTCGACGCGAGGGTGCACGCGGGCGCAGGCTACCGTCCGGCCCCGCATGGCGACCGGCCCCAACGTCCTCGTGGTCTATGCGCTGCGCCAGCACCCGCTGCGCGCGACGATCCGCGACCACCTCTACAGCTTCGAGCGCTACTCCACCGGCCGCACCGCCTACCTCAACCTCGCCGTGCGCCGGCGGGTCCCCGCGTGGGTGCGCCGCGTGCGCTGGGACCTCGTCGTCTTCCACACCTCGTACCTGGCGACGTACCGGTGGACCCCGGACGGCGCGCCGTGGCTGCGCCGCCGGTCGCAGCCGCTGCGCGGGCTGGGGCGCGTGCGCGTCGCGCTGCCCCAGGACGACTTCCTGCGTTCGGATCTCGTCGGCGAGGTGATGGAGGAGCTCGGCGTCGACCATGTCTTCACGCCGGTGCCCGAGTCCGAGCGGGCGCAGGTCTACCGCCGCATGGACCTCGACCGCGTGCGCTTCCACCTCGCGCTGACCGGCTACCTCGACGACGACGAGACGGCGCGCATGGTGGCGATCACCGAGCAGGTCGGCGAGGCGGGGCGTGACCTCGACGTCGGCTACCGCGCCTGGCACGCCGCGAAATGGCTCGGCCGCCACGGCCAGCTCAAGACCGAGATCGCGCGCGTGTTCCGGGAGCGCGCACCCGCCGCAGGCCTGAGCGTCGACATCTCCACCGACGACGCCGACGTCCTCTACGGGGACGACTGGAACCGCTTCATGGCGCGGTCGAAGTACACGATCGGGGTCGAGGGCGGCGCGTCGATCCTCGACCGCGACGGCTCGCTGCGGGCGAAGGTCTACGAGTACGAGCTCGACCATCCCGACGCGTCGTTCGACGCGGTCGAGGCCGCCTGCTTCCCCGGCCGCGACGGCGAGCTGAAGCTGTTCGCGGTCTCGCCCCGTCATCTCGAGGCGTGCGTGTCGCGCACGTGCCAGGTGCTCGTCCGCGGCGAGTACAACGGCGTGCTGGAGGCCGGCCGCCACTACATCCCGCTCGAGCCGGACTTCTCGAACCTCGACGAGGTGCTCGAGACGATGCGCCGCGACGACCGCCGCCACGCGATCGCCGAGGCCGCGTTCGAGGACGTGGTGCGCGGCGGACGCTGGACGTACCGCGGCTTCGTGGCCGAGGTCGAGGCGGTCGCGCCGCCGGACGCGTCCCCGGACAACCCGCGCGCGTTCGCCGCCGCCCGCGCGCAGGACCGGGCGAGCTGGTGGTACGTCGCCGTGCTGATGCGGGTAGTCACGCCGGTGTGGCTGACGCTGTTGGCGGCGATCCCCGGCCCGGTCGCGCGGCCGCTCAAGCGCCTGGCGATGGCGCGAGCGCAGCGCCGCGCGGCGGCGAACCCGCGATGAGCGACGTCGTCTCCCTCACCCCGGCCGCCCTGGCCCGCGACTCGCGCACGCTCAAGCAGGCGGTCACCGTCGCGCGGCTCGGGCACCGCTCGACCGTGGTCGAGGCGAAGTCCTCCGGGGACGCGTTCGCCGGCGCCCCGTTCACCCTGCGCACGCTGCGCTCGGCCGGGGAGGCGCTGGCCGACGGCGACGGCCCCGGGCCGGCCGCCGGCCCCGGCTGGGTCGAGCGCGCCACCGCCGCGCTCGGCCGCGTCGCGGGACCGCTGTACTTCCTCGCCTCCTGGGTCGCGTTCAACGTCATGACCTGGCGGCGCCTGCCGCGCGCCGACGCCTACTGGCTGCACGGCTACGAGCAGGCGCTCGCGGTGTGGTTGACGCGCACCCCCTACGTCTACGACGCGCACGACGTCTACGCGGCGCTGCCCCACGACGGGCGGCCGCTGCCGTGGTCGCAGCGGGCGACGCATCGCGTCCGCGCCCGGATCGAACGGCGCTGCGCGCGGCGCGCGGCGGTCTGCGTGACGACCAGCGCGGCGATGGCCCGCGCCTGCGAGCAGCGCCTCGGGCGGCCGTTCACGGTCATCCGCAACGCGCAGGACGCCCGCCTGGCCCGCCCGTGCGCGAGCGACGTGCGCACCGCCGCCGGCGCGGCGCCCGGCGACTTCGTCGTCGCGATGGTCGGTCAGCGCAAGCCCGGGGTCGTCCTGACCGCCGTGCCCGACGGCGTGCGCCTGGCGTTCGTCGGCGACGGCTACGACGGCGCGCCGGCACCGGCGGGCGTCGCCTTCACGGGCTCGGTCGCGCCGGAGGAGGTCGCCGCGTTCATCGCCACCGCCGACGCCGCGGCGCTGCTCTACGTGCCGGTCACCGCCAACTCGTCCACCCAGCTCGTCAACGGGCTCTTCCACGCGGTGGCGGCGGGCCTGCCGCTCCTGTATCCGACCGGCATGGACGCGATCCGCGAGCTGGCCGAGGAGCACGACCTCGGCGTCGCCGTCGACCCCGCCGACCCGGACTCGCTGGCCGCCGGCATCGCCGCGCTGCGCGCGGACCTCGACCGCTACCGCGCGAACGTCGCCGCCGCCGCCCCGCGCCTGGACTGGGCGGCCGAGGAGCCCGCCGTCGCCGCCACGCTCGAGCGCGCGCTCGCCGCCGGGAGGCCGCGATGAGCGCGCTGGCCCGCATCTACGACGAGACGCACGAGCTCAACAACCGCACGATCTTGGCGACGCTGCCGGCGCGGCCCGGCGCCACCGTCCTCGACCTCGGCTGCGGCGACGGCGCGTTCACCGAGCGCGTCGGGCGGCGCACCGGCGCCGGGCGCCTGATCGGGCTCGAGCTCGACGCGATCGACGCCGCCGCGGCGCGGGCGCGCGGCATCGAGGTGGTGGAGGCCGATCTCGCGCAGCCGCTCCCGTTCGCCGACGCGTCCATCGACGTCGTGCACGCCAACCAGGTCATCGAGCATCTGGCCGACACCGACCTGTTCCTGCGCGAGATCCGCCGCGTCCTGCGCCCCGGCGGGGCCGCGGTCGTCTCGACGAACAACCTGGCCAGCTGGCACAACGTCGTGTCCCTCGCGCTCGGCTGGCAGCCCCCGGTCAGCCACGTCTCCGACGAGGTCGTGGTCGGCAACCCGGTCGACTTCATGGAGGGCCATCTCGGCGAGCACATCCACATGCACCTGCGGCTGTTCACCGAGCGGGCGCTGGCCGAGCTGGCCGCCTACCACGGGCTGCGTCTCGACCGGGCGCGGACCGTCGGCTACTACCCGCTGCCGGTGCGCGCGGCCCGGCTGGCCACCTGCCTCGACCGCCGCCACGGCGCCTACCTCGTGCAGCGCTACGTGCCCGGCGATCCCGCGCCGCAGCGCCGGTCGGCCCGCGCGCGCGACCGCGGCCGGTAGATCTCGCACCGCCAAATCCGGGATCGCCCGGCTGCCACACTGGTGCGCATGCCCTCCGCCGGACCCGCCTCGCTCTCCGTCCTCGACCTCGCCCCGGTCTCCACCGGCTCGACCGCCGCCGACGCGCTGCGCCACTCGCTCGACCTCGCCCAGCGGGCCGAGCAGCTCGGCTATCGCCGCCACTGGGTGGCCGAGCACCACAACATGCCCGGCATCGCCAGCTCGGCGCCCGCCGTGCTCATCGCCCACCTGGCCAGCGTGACCTCGACGATGCGCATCGGCTCGGGCGGCGTGATGCTGCCCAACCACCAGCCGCTGGTGATCGCCGAGCAGTTCGGCATGCTCGAGGCGCTGCACCCGGGGCGCATCGACCTCGGCATCGGCCGCGCGCCGGGCACCGACCAGATCACCGCCTACGCGCTGCGCCGCAACCTCGACCCGGCGACCGACGATCTGCCGACCCAGCTGGCCGAGCTGCGCGCGTTCTTCGCCGGGCGCGTCCCCCGCATCCGCGCCACCCCGGGCGAGGGCTACGAGCCGCAGCTGTGGCTGCTGGGCTCCAGCGACTTCAGCGCGCGGCTGGCCGGCGAGCTCGGCCTGCCGTTCTCGTTCGCCCATCACTTCATGCCGCAGAACACGATGGCCGCGCTCGACGTCTACCGGCGCAGCTTCCGCGCGTCGCCGACGCTCGAGGCGCCGCACGCGATGATCGCCGTGCAGGCGATCTGCGCGGACACCGACGAGGAGGCCCGCCGAATCGCGGCCCCGGGCGGCCTGTCGTTCCTGCGCCTGCGCAGCGGCCGCCCCGGGACGTTCCCGTCGCCCGAGGAGGCCGCCGCCCAGGACCACACGCCGGCCGAGCAGGCGTTCATCGACCGCTGGCTGGCCAGCCACGTCATCGGCTCGCCCGCGACCGTGCGCGACGGGCTGCTGGACCTGCAGGCCCGCACAGGCGTCCAGGAGGTGATGATCACGACGATGGTCTTCGACCACGCCGACCGCATCCGCTCCTACGAGCTCGTCGCGGAGGCGCTCGCCGAGGTCGGCTCGCCGGCCATCTAGAGGATCTCCACCGGCGTGCCGATCCGCAGCTGGCGCCCCAGCCGGCGCACGTCGGGGTTGCGCAGCCGGATGCAGCCGTTGGAGATGCGGCCGGGGATGAGCTCGGGCTGGTTGGTGCCGTGCAGGCCCACCTGCCCGCCACCCGGCCAGTCGGTGCGGTAGCGCGAGTAGACGCTCAGGCCGAAGGCGAGCACGCCGTAGATCGACGCGGCCTTGCGCGGGATGAACCGCTCGCGGACGTACCCGCGGCCCGCCGGCGTCGGCGAGTCCTCCGCTCCCACCCCGATCGGCGCGCGCACCAGCACCCGCCGGCCCCGGTAGAGCGTGGCGCGCAGCCGCCGCCGGTCGATGACGAGCCGCTCGCGCACGATCGTCGTCGGCCCCAGCCCGCTCGTGGGCACCCACCCCGTCCGCTGACCCAGGCCGGGATAGCGCACGAACGACCAGCCCTGGTCGACGCCCTGCGCGCGCCCGAGCACGAGCACGCTGTCGGCGCTGCCAAGGTACGTGGCCGACCCCACGCGGCCGACCCGCCGGGCGTCGCCGTCCGGCTCGGCCCGCACCCCCATCGCGCGCAGGACCACGGCCGACGCCGTGTGCGTCCGCTCGTCGGACACCCGCCGGTACGTCATCCCGAGGCTCAGCGCCTCGACGCGCGGCGAGACCGCCGACGATCCCACCGCGACGCCGACCGGCCCGCCGGCGGCGGGCGCCCACGTGGCGGCCCCCGGCCGCGCGATCGTCAGCCGGTGAACGTGGGGCTGACGGCCGAGCACTTGCGCAGCACGTAGCTCCGGGTCGACGTCCGGGCGTTGCGTCCGCTCGCCGTGATGACGACACGGTGGCGCCCCGCCTTCAGCCGCTTCACCGGGACCGAGACGGTGACGTTGCGCTTCGTCGTGCGCGCGATCACCTTGCCGTCGAGCCGCACCGTCGCGCGGAAGCCCGACCGCTTGCCGCGGACGCTGGCGCGCACGGTGATCGTCGACGCCGACACGCAGCCCCGCGACGGGACGCCCGACAGCCGCGCGCTGAGCACGGAGATCCGGCGCGGCGGCTGCGACGGCACCGTGGTGGTCGGCGGCGGAGTCACCGACGGCACCTCCGTGACCACCGGGGGCGGCGTCGGCGTCGTGGTGGTCGTGCCACCGCCACCGCCACCGCCGCCGCCACCACTGCCACCGGCACCCCAGGTCTTCGTCGCGCTACCGCTCACGAGCCCGACGGCGCCCGTGATCGTGTCGACGCCCTCGTTGGCGCCCTGATAGCACAGGTTCGCCTCACCGGTGGCGCCGGCGACGACCGACGTGGTCTGCGGGTTGACCCCGGCGACCGTGAAGTCCACGCGGACGCCCGGCACCCGCGCGCCGTTCTGGTCGGTCACCGTCGCCGTGACGCACCCCTGGCTGCCCACCGGCAGCGTCTCCGCCGGCGGGGTGAGCGTGACCGCGACGACCCGCGCGACCGGCGCCAGCGACAGCCCGCCGGCGTAGCCGTAGGAGTCGAAGTCGGCGAAGCCGTAGACGAAGACGCCGAACGGCCGCCCCGAGCCGGTCACGGTGTGGCTGCCGATGGCGATGTCCACCTGCGCGCCCTGGAACCCGCTCGTGCCGATCGGCGTGAAGTCACCCGCCGGGACGGGCGTTCCGTCGACCGCGATGCTCCCCACCTCCGCGTCGGGCGCCACGATGTTGAGGAAATTGTTCGGGAAGCCGGTGGCCGGCGTGGTGATGGTGTAGCCGGTCTGGTACTGCTCGAAGGGCGGCACCATCATCATGAACGGATCCGACGTCACCCCGTCGAACGACGAGCTGTTGGAGAACTGCGCCACGTAGATCGGCTTGTTCGAGGTGACCGTCGAGTTGCCGTCGATGATCTGCTGGTAGGACTGGCCGGCGTTGAGGTTGGCGACGACCGCGCCGTTGACCCGCACCTCGGTGCCGTCCTGGGCGGCGAGGAACTTGAACGTGTCGCCGCCGACCCGCGTCTTCAGCGGCACGGTGAGGAACGAGGTGCCCCACGTCTCGTTGGGCGAGAGCTGCTCGACGACGTGGTCACACGCGGTGTACGAGTTGTTGGGGATATTCGCGCACTGGTGGCCACCGAAGACCGCGATCTTCTTGGCCGACTGCAGCGTCGTGCCCGACAGGTCGTCGTTCGCGGCAGCCGACTGCACCTGGTACATCTGGCCGGCGTTCAGCGTGACGTCGTAGGGGACCCCCGCCGCGTGGCCGCCCTGCGTGGCGACCGACGGCGTGATCGTCACCGTGGTGGCGTCCTCGGTGCCCACGAAGCCGAACTCGCTGACACCGCCGAGCCCGGTCGGCCAGGCAGTGACCGTGTACGTGCCGTCCATCACGTCGGTGGGCAGGCCCAGGTAAGCGTCCGTGGTGAACTGGATGCGGCTGAGGCCGTAGACGGCGACCTCGTCAGCCGCCGTGACGTGCACGGCCACGTCGGCCGTGCCCTCGCCGGCCGGCATCTCGGCCGCCGCAGGCAGCGCCACGCTGGTGACCGTGCCCGGCGTCACGGTGAAGCCCTGCGAGAAGCCGAGCCCGTCCACGGTGACCGTGCCGGTCGTCGCGGTGGGGCCGGTGATGAACAGCGTCTTCTCGGCGTTACCGGTGTAGTTCGTGATGAAGCCGAGGTGGAAGTCGGTGCCGAGGTTGTCCGGCGCTGCGGAGGCCGGCGCCGCGACGATGGCCAATGCCAGCGCCGTCGCGATCAGCGCGAGCAGACCCCGACGGGTCCGCGTCCGTCCCTCCCGCCGCTGCGGCGGTCCCTGCCGTGAGGATCTCATCTACGCTCCTTGTGGTCGTCCGCGGCAGGATCGGCTGGTGAACCCGAGACGACACGGACCATCGCGCGTAACCCGCGCACGCGCGACCGCAGACCCGCAGAGGAGCGTTCCGCCCCGATGGCGATCCTGGGCACTCATCCTCCCGCCGAGATGAATGGTTCTTCCTGGTCTTCGCAAAGCCCACCCCCGGGGGAGAGGTAGGCGGCGCGAGCATAATGGGCGGTCACAGAAACGTGGAATGCTTTCTGTGCACGCCGCGCCCGCCGATCCCCGGGCCGTCCGCCCTATGCTCGGCGCCATGTGCGGCATCGCGGGCATCGCCGGCCTCCCCGCGCCGGAGCCCGGCGTGCTCGAGCGCATGGCCGCGGCGATGGCCAGCCGCGGGCCCGACGGCCAGGACACGTGGTCGGGCGACGGCTGCGGCCTCGCGTTCCGGCGCCTGGCCATCATCGACCTGACCGAGCGCGCGATGCAGCCGATGCGCCTGGGGCCGCTGCGGCTGGTCTTCAACGGCGAGGTCTACGACTACCGCGAGCGGCGGACCGAGCTCGAGGCGCTCGGCCACACGTTCGTCACCGAGTCCGACACCGAGGTGCTGCTGCACGCCTGGCTGGAGTGGGGCGAGGGCGCGCTGGACCGCATCAACGCCATGTTCGCCTTCGCCGTCTACGACGAGCGCGACCGTTCGCTGACGCTGGCCGTCGACCCGTTCGGCGAGAAGCCGCTGCTCTACGTGCCCGACGGCGAGCGGCTCGTGTTCGCCTCCGACGTCCAGGCCTTGGCGCAGACGCTCCCGGCCTGCGGGGCGCCCGCGTCCGCCGCGACGGCCGCGTTCGTCTCCCACGGCACGATGCCGCCGGTCGACCGGACGTTCTTCGCGGACATCCGCCGCCTCCCCGGCGGCCACCTGCTGCGCTGGCGCGACGGCCGGCTGTCCGTCCGCCGGTACTGGGCGCCGCGGCCGGTGCCGGCACCGGAGGCCTACCCGGACGCGGTCGCGCAGCTGCGCGAGCTGCTGCTCGACTCGATCCGGCTGCGCCTGCGCTCCGACGTGCCGGTCGGGACGTCGCTGAGCGGCGGGGTCGATTCGAGCGCGATCGTCGCGCTGTCGGCTCATCTCGCGGGCGATCACCGCCGCCACGCGTTCACCGCCCGCTTCCCCGGCTACGAGCGCGACGAGTGGCGCTACGCGGACGCGGTCGCGCGCGCCGCGGGGGTCGTGGAGCACCACGCCGCCGAACCGACGCTCGACACGCTCGCCGGCGACCTGCGCGCGTTCGTCGCCGCCCAGCAGGAGCCCGTGCTCAAGCTCAACCAGTACGCGCAGTGGGCGGTGTTCGCGGCGGCGCGCGCGGCGGGCGTGACCGTGCTGCTCGACGGCCAGGGCGCCGACGAGCTGCTCGCCGGCTACATCCTCACGCGCGGCTTCGCGCTGCGGTCGCTGGGCCTGCGGGCGATGGCCCGCGCGTACGCCCGCGAGCCCGCCGCGCGGCTACCGCTGCGCCTGGCCATCGGCCGCGACGCGATGCCCGACGTCCTGGCGGCGCGGATGCGCGCGCGCCACGCGGCGCCCTACGCGACGGCCGCCGCCGCCGCGCAGGGCGCCGCGGCCCGGCCGCAGGAGCCGGACTGGCCGCGCCCGCGCGACCCGCTGCGCGACGAGCTGCTGCGCGAGGCGTTCTTCGTCAGCCTCCCGCACCTGCTGCGCTACGGCGACCGCAACTCGATGGCCCACAGCCGCGAGGTGCGCCTGCCGTTCCTCGACCGGCGCGTGGCCGAGCTGGCGCTGTCGCTGCCGCCCGGCTTCCTGCTCGACGGCGGGCTGACCAAGCGCGTGCTGCGCGACGCCGTCCGCGACCTCGTGCCGGCCGAGGTGCTGGCCCGCCGCGACAAGGTGGGCTTCGAGCCGCCCCAGGCGCAGTGGCTGAGCTCGCCGACCGGCCGCGCGTGGGCGGCCGAGGTGCTGCTCGACCCGGCCGCCCGGGACGGCGGCGTCGTCGACACGGCGGCCGTCGAGGCCGACCTGCGCGCCGGCGCCTGGCGCGACCCCGACGCGCTGTGGCGGGCGATGAACGTCGAGCTGTGGCGCGACGCGTTCGACCCCGCCCGCCGCGCCGTGCCGGCCGCGGCCACCCCGTAGCGCCCGCAACTCGGCCGTCGGGCGTGCGTCCTAGCCTCAGACGCTCTCCATGGCCGAGGTCGCCGCCCCCGTACTGCGCGAGTCCCGCGCCCGCCGGCTCCCGGCGGCGCTGGCGGGCGTGCGCTGGCCGCTGGTGGCGATCATCGTGCTCGGCGCGCTGGGGACGATCTGGTTCGTCTGGCAGTGCACGCAGTACTTCATCCAGCCCGACGAGCTCGAGTACGTCAAGCAGTCGCGGCTGATCGCCGACGAGCTGCGCCCGCTGCTGCCCGGTGACCGCTACTTCAACTCGTGGTCGCAGCTGCAGCCGCTGCTGCTCGCGCCGGTGTGGGCGATCCAGAACACGAACGTCGCCCACCAGATCATGGGCGTCGTCAACGCGCTGATCATGGCGTCGGCGGCGATCCCGGCCTACCTGCTGACCCGCCGCGTCGTCCCCGGAGACCGCACCCGCCCGGCCGCCTACGTCGTCGCGCTGCTGACCGTCGGGATCCCGTGGATGGCCGCCGCCGCGACGATGATGACCGAGGTCGCCGCGTACCCGGCCTGGCTGTGGGCGGCGCTCGCGGTCCAGCACGCGATCGCGCGCCCGTCGCCGAAGGCGGACCTGCTCGGGCTCGGCGGGGTGCTGCTGGCGTTCTCGGCCCGCCCGCAGCTCGCGGTCATGGCGCCGGCGCTGCTGGCCGGCGTCGTGCTCCAAGAGCTGCGCTTCGCCGGCGCCGACGGCGACCCGCTCGAGCCGCGGCGGGCGCGGCTGGCCCGGGCGCTGCGGCGGTCGGTCCACCAGCACCGGGTGCTGCTCGCGGTGCTCGTCCCCGCGCTGGTCGTCTACGCGATCGTCCGCCCCAACCTGTTCGGCGGCTACTCCAGGGTGGGCGTGACGACGAGCGCGCTCGACGTGCCGGGCCTGTGGGACTTCAGCCGCGAGCTGCTGGCCTACGTGACCGTCGGCGTCGCCGTGCTGCCGCTGGCCATGGCGCTGGCCTGGGTGCTGCTGACGCTGTGGCGCCCGGCCGGGCGCGAGCAGCACGCCTACGCGGTGATGCTCGTCGTGGCCGGCGCCCTGCTCACGGTCGCGGTCGGCTCGTTCACCGCCCGCTACACGCCGCAGGGCATCAACAGCCGCTACCTCTTCTATCTGGCGCCGCTGCTGTTCGTGGCCATGGTCGCGCTCGTCGCCGACCGCCGCCCGGCCACGCTGCCGCTGGTGCTCGGGGCGCTGGCCGCCGGGTGGGTCGTCTACGGGTCGCAGCTGGCCCAGACCGGGCCGTCGCTCGTGGCGCCCGACCAGACGTTCCACGCCGTGCTGGCGGGGCGGACCTACCAGGTCGGCAACGCGCTCGGCATCCCGCACGTCACCGTCTCGCACCTCGTCGCGGTCGTCGCGGCGCTCCTGCTCGCCGCGCTCGTGATCGCCCGCCGCGGCCGCTTCGCCCGGGCCGGCGGCATCGTCGCCGTGGTCGCCGTCACCGTGTTCTGCCTGGCCGAGACCGGCTACTCGCTGCGCAAGATCGCCGACACCCAGAAGGGCGTCAGCCAGGAGTTCATCGACGGCCGGCGCTGGATCGACGCGGTCATCCCCGACGGCCAGCGGGCCCAGGTGATCCTCTCGACGCTCGGCGATCCGGCCAGCGCCTACGCGGTGTGGTGGGACACCTCGTTCTGGAACTCGTCGGTCGACCGCTCGATGCAGCTGCCCACGATGCCGGACCTCCAGCAGCCGTTCCCGGAGTCGTTCCAGATCCTGCCCGACGGCTCGTTCGCTGGCTACGCGGGCGGCGCCGCCGGCACGATCAGCGGCCCGGGCCTGGGCGACGGGCCGTGGTTCGTGCGCGCCGCCTCCGACCGGACCTTCGGCTTCCGCGACGCGCAGGTGGTGGCCGAGCGCTTCGGCGTGCAGGTGGTGCGCACGCCGTCGCCGCCGCGGGCCGCGTGGGCGCTGTTCGGCGCCTCCGACGACACCGGGCGCATCGTCCGCGGTCAGCCGCCCGCGCTGCTGGCCGTGTTCCCGCCGACGAAGGTGGCGACGGTGCCGGTGACGGTCGTGCTCGGGACGCTGCCCGGCGCCGAGCGCGGGCAGCGCTACGTCGTCGGCCACCGGCGCGGGTTCGTGCGCCCGGGCCAGACGGTCGAGGTCCACGCCGACGTTCCCGCCGGCGCCCGCCCGCCGGCCACGATCAAGATCCGGGCGCCGGGCACGCCCGACCCGCAGCAGCCGCGCGGGCTGCAGGTGCTCTCCGTCCAGACATCTAGCTAAGATAGCTAGATGATTCGGATCGGGATGCACGAGGCCAAGACCAACCTGTCGCGGCTCGTGGAACGGGCCGAGGCCGGCGAGGACGTGGTGATCACGCGTCGCGGCCGGCCGGTCGCGCGCCTCGTCACCATGACCCCCGAGGCCTCGCTGTCCGCCGTACGCGGCGCCTGGCGCGGGCGGGTGCGCATGGCCGACGACTTCGACGAGCTGCCGCCGGACATCGCCGAGGCGCTCGGCGCTCGGTGAAGCTGCTGCTCGACACCCACGCCGTCCTGTGGTGGCTGGCCGACGACGACCGCCTCGGCGCTGCCGCCGCAACGCAGCTGGATGGGGGCGGCCACCAGGTGCTGTTGAGCGCCGCGGTCGTCTGGGAGGTCGCGATCAAGCGCGCCCTGGGCAAGCTCGACGCGCCCGACGACCTTGCGGCCACGCTGCTCGGCGCCGGCGCCGTCGCGCTGCCGATCGACCTGGACCACGCCGCGCGCGCGGGCGACCTGCCCTGGCACCACCGCGACCCGTTCGACCGCCTGCTGATCGCCCAAGCCGAGCTCGAGGGCGCGGTGCTCGTCTCCGGCGACGCGGCGATGCGCGCCTACGGCGTCGCGGTGCTGTGGTGATGGCGCCGCCTCAGCGGTTGCGCAGCAGCCGGCGCACGCCCCACCAGTAGGCGCGCAGGACGAGCGCCAGCGCGCGCGAGCGGGCGAGCGCACCGAGGTACGGCGACGACAGCTCGGCGGTCAGGCCCGCGGCGAAGCGCGCCACGCTGACCGTGCGCGTGGCCTGGATCGCGCGCCGCTCGCGCGCCAGCCGCGGCAGCGCACGCACCACGTCGGCCGTCGCGAGCGCCTTCTCCGCCCCCAGCCCGCCGCGAGCGCCGCCGTCCACAGCGCGAGCTCGAGCGCGACCAGCGCGGGCGCGACCGCCGCCAGCAGCGGGGTCGGGTACGTGCGCAGGATCGTCGCCCAGCGGTTGCGCTCCAGCGCGCGCCACTTCGCCGGCCCCTTGGCGAACGTGTAGTCGTGGTGCACCCGCGCGGCCGGGTCGACGCCGACCCGCCCGCCGATCAGGCGCATGCGCAGCGACAGGTCGACGTCCTCGTGGTACATGAAGAACTCGGGCGAGAAGCCCCCAAGCGCCTCCCATGCCCGCCGCGGCAGCGCCAGGCACGCGCCCGAGGCGAAGCCCACCGTGCGCTGGCCGCCCACGCCCGGCGGCGGCGCGGGCGCTCCCGCCTCGCCGGCCCACGCGATCCCGGTGAAGTGCACGACGCCGCCACTCGTGTTGACCACGTCGCCGTCGAGCACGAGCCCCATCCACAGGTCCCAGCCCTCCAGCCCGGGGCGCACGATCGCCTCGCGGAACCCCGCCTCGGGGACCGCGTCGGGGTTGAGCAGCACGAGCACGTCGCCGCTCGCCGCCGCCGCGGCCTGGTTGGCGGCGGCCGCGAACCCGCGGTTGGCGGGGTTGACGATCACCCGCGCGCCGGCGTCGCGGGCCAGCGTCGCGGAGGCGTCGGTCGAGCCGTTGTCGACCACGATCAGCTCGTCGCCGTCGCGCCGCTCGCGCGCGAGCGCGGCCAGCAGCGCCGGCAGCACCGACGCCGACTCGAACGTCACGACAAGGACCGACACGCGCGGCGGCGAAGGCATCGGGCGGGCGATCCTACGTACAATCGCCGCGCGACGGCCTGCGGCCCTGGTGCGCAACTTTCCGCCGCGTCCATCCGTCATGACCTCTGTGCGTCCCGACCTCCGCCACCTCGCCGTGGTGCCCGCCTACAACGAGGCGGACACCGTGGGGCACGTCGTGCACCGCATCCACCAGGACGCGCCGGAATGGGACGTGGTGGTCGTCGACGACGGCTCGTCGGACAGCACGGCGGACGTCGCCCGCGCCGCCGGCGCGCGCGTGCTGCGGCTGCCGTTCAACCTCGGCATCGGCGGGGCGGTGCAGGCGGGGTTCACCTTCGCCCGCGAGCACGGCTACGACATCATGGCCCAGGTCGACGGCGACGGCCAGCACGACCCCGCCGAGCTGGCCAAGCTCGTCGACTACATGCGCGCGCACCCGCAGCTCGACGTCGTGTGCGGCTCGCGGTTCCTGATCAGCGGTGACGAGCACCGCTATCCGGCGCCGATCAGCCGCCGCACCGGCATCCACATCTTCGCCTTCCTGCTCTCGCGCTTCGTGCGCCAGCCGATCAGCGACCCGACGTCCGGCTTTCGGATCTACAACCGCCGCGCGATCCGGCTGTTCGCCACCGACTACCCGCACGACTACCCCGAGGTGGAGGCGATCCTCATGCTCCACCACCACCGCCTGCGGATGCGCGAGATCCCGGTGCGGATGTACGCCCGCGGCGGCGGGGTCTCGTCGATCTCGTCGGGCAAGTCGGCGTACTACATGATCAAGGTGCTGCTGGCGCTGTTCGTCGGCCTGTTCCGGCGCCGTCCGGTGCCCGAGCCCGGCCGCGACGCCCGCGTCGCCGCGGAGACGGGGTTCTAGGCCGTGGACAGCCGCATCCAGCTCGTCGCGATCGTGGGCGCCGCCGCGCTGCTGCTGTTCGTGCTCGAGATGGTGCGCCGCCGGCGCCTGCTCGAGCGCTACGCGCTGCTGTGGCTGTTCAGCGCGGTGGTGCTGCTCGGGCTCGCCGTCTGGCGCGACGGACTCGAGCGGCTGGCCAACGCGGTCGGCATCGCCTATCCGCCGAACGCGCTGTTCTTCGTCGCGTTCGCGTTCGTGCTGCTGCTGCTGCTGCACTTCTCGGCCGCGGTGTCGCGCCTGGCCGACCAGACCAAGGTGCTCGCCCAGCGCCTGGCGCTGCTGGAGGAGCGCCTCGAGCAGGCCGAGTCCGGCGAGACGCAACGGCTCGAGCGCGCCCCCGCCGGCCTCGGGGAGGACGACGACGTGATCGAGCCGGTCGGCGCCCCCCGCGCCCGCCGACGCTGAACGCCGGCTGCGGTGGCCGTCGCCGTCCCCGTCCGTGCGCGCCCTCGCCTCCGCGTCGGGGCGATCCCGCGCCCGCTGGCCGGACTGCTGGTCGCCTGCACGCTGCTGAGCATCGCCTGGACGCTGGTCATGGCGCCGCTGCAGGGCCCTGACGAGCACAACCACCTCGGCTACGTCCAGCAGCTGGCCGAGACCGGCAGCGGGCCGCGCTTCTCGGCGACCACGGGCGCCAGCTGGTCGACCGAGCAGCGGGCGTGGCAGGACTGGGGCAACCTGCTGTCGCTGATCGGCGTGACCGATGCCCGCCCGGGCTACAACCCGGTCGAGGAGCAGCGCTTCCGCCGGTTCGAGGACAGCCTGCCGGCGGGCGCGCGCGAGGACGGCACCGGCCCCAACCCGGTGGCCCAGAACCCGCCGCTGTACTACGGCTACGAGGCGATCCCGTACTGGATCACCCGCTGGACCGAGCTCCCGACGCGGCTGCTGTTCATGCGCCTGGCCAACGTGCCGCTGTACCTGCTGATCGTCGTGTTCGCGTGGCTGTCGGCCGGCGAGGTCTTCGGCCGGCGCCGCCGCGCGCAGACGATCGCGGCCGGCAGCGTGGGCCTGCTGCCGCAGCTGGCGTTCATGTCGGGCGTCGTCAACCCGGACGTGCTGCTGGCCACGGTGTGGGCGGCGTTCGCGTACGTGGCGCTGGTCGCGGTGCGCGTCGGGCCCAAGCCGTCGACGCTGCTGGGCCTGGGCGGGCTGTCGGCGCTGTCGATCCTCACGCACGGGCGCGGGCTGGCGATCATCGGCCCGCTGCTGATCGTGCTCGCGGTGATGCTGTGGCGGGCGCGGCCGCTGAGCCGCCGCGTGGTGGGCTGGACGCTCGGGCTGCTGGCCCTGCCCGCCGCCGGGCTCGCCGCCGCCATCGCATACTCGAGCGCGCACGGCGGCACGGCGTCGCTGACGGGCGAGGCGACGTCGAGCACGGGGGCCGGGACGCTCACCGGCTTCGTGTCGTACCTGTGGCAGTTCTACCTGCCGCCGCTGCGCACGATGAGCCCGCAGGGGCCGCCCTACGGCTACCGCCAGGTCTTCGTCGAGGGGCTGGCCGGAACGTTCGGCTCGCTGGAGATCCAGTTCCCGCTGTGGGTCTACGACGCGCTGCAGTTCGCCGCCGCGCTCGGCCTGCTGCTGGCGGCCGGGATCGTCGTGCGCCGCTTCGAGCGGCTGCGCGGCCACGGCCCGCAGATCGTCGTGCTGGCCGGCATCGTGCTGTGCATGCTTGCGGTCCTGCACGTGTCGGCCTACCGCGACCTGCAGGGCCCGCCGTTCGATCCGCTGCTGACCGGGCGCTACCTGCTGCCGCTGGTCACCGTCATGGGGCTCGTGATCGCGTATGTGTGCGTGAACCTGCCGCGGCGGCTGGGGTCGCTGCTGGGCGCGCTGGTGCTGACCACGTTCACGGTGCTCGGGCTGTGCGGCCTGGGCCTGACCGTCGCGCGGTTCTATGCGTAGCCGCGGGCTCTGGCTGCCGGCGGTGTGCGGCGCGCTGATCGTGCTCGCGCTGATCGTGTGGGGGATCCCGTGGCTGACGCGCGATCGGCCCGACGTCACCTCGACGCCCACGCCGCCGCCGTTCAGCACGGTCACGCCGATCTCGCTGGCGCCCGGCCAGCGGGCGTGCTCGAGCAAGGTCGCGTTCTCGCCCGACACGCGCTCGCTCGTCGTGCTCGCGGCCAAGCAGGAGGGGCCGACCCCGCCGTTGCGCATCACCGCCCGCGCCCCCGGCTACCACGCGGGCGCCACGGTCCCGGGCGGCTACGAGGGCCTGACCTCGCTCGCCGCGACCGTGCCTGGGCCGCAGCGCAGCGTCCTCGGCGAGGTGTGCGTCGAGAACACCGGCCGGCGCACCGTGCAGCTGCAGGGCACGACCGAGGGCCGCATCCAGAACCGAGCGGTCACCAGCGTGGACGGCGAGCCGATCGAGGCGAAGCTGTCGCTGATCCTGACCGAGGGCGCCAACCGCTCGCTGGCCGACCGGCCGGGCGAGGTCCTCGACCGCATCGCGGCGTTCAAGCCGCCGTTCGTCGGCTCGGTCTCGCTGGCGATCTTCGGGTTGCTGGTGCTGGTCGGCGTGCCGGGCGGGGTGCTCTACGCCATCTGGCGCGGGCTGACCGGCGCCGACGACGACTCCGACGACGCCGGCGGCTTGCGCACGTAGACGATGAGCTGGCGGGCCTGCGCCTGGACCAGCGCGGGCGGCAGGCGCCGCTCGAGCCAGCGGTCAACGCGATCGGCCCCGCGCATCAGTGCGTTGTCGGGCCGGTCGAGCACGAGCGAGCACACGATGCCGGCAGAGAACGAGACGATGTTGATCGGGATCACCTCGGCGCCGGCGAACGTGCGGCGGATCCAGCGCTGGTCGTCGAGCATGAACGGCCGCTCGTCCGGGGTGTGGGCTTCGCGCACGAGGAGATGGAAGACCTTGCTGAGGAGGTTCGAGCCGACCGGCTCCATGAACACCAGCGCCCCGCCCGGGGCGAGGTTGTCGGCGTAGGCGCGGCGCATGAACGGGCGCCAGTCGATGTGGTGCAAGATCGACCGCCCGAAGATGAGGTCGTACGTGCCCTGCAGCGGCTCGGTGACGTCACCGAGGGCGAACTCCAGGCGGCCGGGGATCTCGTGGCGCCGCGCCGACTTCACGAAGCGCCGCGACACGTCGATGCCGCGCACGTAACCGGCTCGGCGTCCATGAGCGCCAGGGCGCTGGCCCCCTCCGCGCAGCCGACGTCGAGGACGCGCCCGCCGGCGGCATGGCGGCGCAGCAGCGCGTCCCAGCGGCGCTCGCCCAGCATCGTGTTCGGCCCCTCGAGGACGTGACGGACGCGCATGTGCCACGCGAACGACGCCTCCATGACGCGCCCCTCGTCGTAGGCCTCCTGCTCGCGACGGGCGCGCTCGGCGTCCACGTTGCGGTCAGCGATCGACGCGGCGCAGGCCCAGGATCGACAGCAGGAACGACGAGAAGAAGACCTGCATGCCGAGGATGACGAGGGTGGTGGCCACCACCGCGGCGTTGCCGTTGCCGAGGTTCGCGAACCCGCGGTGCGCCCAGGCGATGAAGATGAGCAGGCAGCCGATCAGGCCGGCGAGCAGGATCGCCCCGCCGAGGATGAGGCCGTGCTCCAGGCGGAAGCGGGCGCGCATGCGGTCGAACCACGCGTCGCGCTCGCCCATGAAGTACGCGCCGTAGGCGTGGGCGGCCAGGCCCAGCGACACCACCTGGGTCCCGCCGAGGACGAGCATCGCGCCGCCCAGCATCGCGTGGATGCCCCACACGCGGCCGAGGATGCTGACCTCGAAGAGCGTGAGCGCCATCACCAGCGTGCCGAGCAGCAGCGTGACCAGGCCCGGGATGACGAACAGGTGCGTCGGGCTGTGGACGAGCAGGAAGCGCAGGTGGCGCCAGCCGTCGCGGAAGCTCGACAGCTTCGACTCGCCCCCGCGCGGGTGGTACTCGATCGGGAACTCGCGGATGTCGAGCTTCTCCTTCGAGGCCCGGATGACCATCTCGGAGGCGAACTCCATGCCGGTCGTGCGCAGGTCGAGGATCGGCAGGATGTCGCGGCGGAACCCGCGCATGCCGCAGTGGGCGTCCGACACGCCGGTGCGGAAGAAGAGGTTGAGGATCCCGGTGAGGACGGGGTTGCCGACGTAGCGGTGCAGCCACGGCATCGCGCCCGGGTGGATGTTGCCCATCCGGTCGCCCATCACGAGCTGCGCGCCGTCGTCGAGCTCGGCGACGAAGCGCGGGATCTCGTTGAAGTCGTAGGTGAGGTCGGCGTCGCCCATCACGATGTACTCGCCGCGAGCGGCGCCGAACCCGGCCAGGTAGGCGGAGCCGTAGCCGCGGCGCGGCTCGTGCACGACGCGGGCGCCGGCGGCGGCGGCCAGCTCGGCCGAGCCGTCCTCGGAGTCGTTGTCGGCGACGACGACTTCGCCGGGGATGCCGGCGCGCTCCATCGCGCCGAGCGCGCGGCGGACGCACTCCTCGATGTTCTCGGCCTCGTTGAGGCACGGGATCACCACCGACACAAGCGGCGTGCGAACGGGGGCGCCCGGCTCGCGCAGGGCGCTCTGCTCGATGGTGCTCATCCGATGACAGACAACGCGTGACGAGGGGAAAGGTCGCGCGGATCCGGGCGACACTGTAGCCAGGAAGGTGGCGGATCCGCGGCCCCACTAGTCTGCGACCGGTCATGGCGGACCTGGCCGGCGACGCAGACCGCTGCCTGGCCGGCGCGGTGCCGGCGCCGCCCCGGCCCGGCGACCACGCGAAGCCCCGCCCCGGCGCGGCGGCGCTCGCCCTGGTCGGCCGCATCCCCCGCCCGCTCGCCGCGCTGCTGCTCGCCGCGACCGTGCTGTCGGTGGCCTGGGCGGTCGTCACCGCGCCGCTCGACGGGCCGGACGAGATCGGCCACGCCGCCTACGTCCAGCACCTGGCCGAGACCGGCGACGGACCCCACGGCGGCACCCGCGACCGCGACGTCTCCAGCGAGATGCGCGCCCTGCTGTTCTGGGGCAACCTCGACGCGCTGGCCCGCAACGACGACGCGCGGCCGGCGTGGTCGGCGGCCGAGCAGCGCGCCTACCGCCGCGCCACGCGCGGCGCCGCGCGCGACGACGGCGCCGGGCCCAACCCGCTCGCCCAGAACCCGCCGCTCTACTACGCCTACGAGACCGTGCCCTACATGATCGGCGGCGGCTGGTCGCTGCCGGCGCGGCTGCTGCTCATGCGCCTGGCCAACCTGCCGCTGCTATGGATCGTCGTCGGCTGCTCCTGGCTGATCATGGGCGAGGTCTTCGGCCGCCGCCGCTTCCTGCAGACGGTCGGCACCGGCGCGGTGGCGCTGCTGCCGATGGTCACGTTCCTGGCCGGCGTCGTCAACCCGGAGATCGCGCTGACCGCGGTGACGACGGCGGCGATCGCGCTCAGCCTCGCCGCGCTGCGGGTCGGTCCGCGGCTGCCGGTCGTGCTCGCCCTGTGCGGGCTCGGCGCCGCCGCCGTCCTCATCCACGCCCGCGGGCTGGCGCTGCTGCCGGCCATCGCGGTCGTCCTCGGCCTCTCGGTGTGGCGCACGCGCCACCAGCCCGGCGGCCGGCGGCGCCTGCTGAGCGCGGGCGGCGCCGCGCTCGTCATGGCGGTGGCGCTGGCCGGCGCGCTCGTCTACTCCGGCCACCACGCCAGCGCGGGCAACTTCAGCGGCGAGCTGACCGGTTCGAGCTCGAGCGGCCTGCACGACCTCACCGGGCTGGCGAGCTACGTCTGGCAGTTCTACTTCTCGCCGCTGACCGGCATGGTGCCGCCGCCCGGCGACGGCCTCCCCGGCTACCGCGAGATCTACGTGCAGCAGTTCCTCGTCGGGAGCTTCGGCTCGCTGGAGGTGCGCTACGCCGACACCGTCTACGCCGTGCTGCAGGTCGTCCAGGCGCTCGGCCTGATCGCGCTCTTCGCGCTCGTCGTGCGCCACTTCGCCCGCGTGCGCCGGCACGCCGCCCAGATCGCCGTGCTCGCCGCCTACCTGCTGTCGATGCTCGTCCTGCTGCACGTCGCCGCGTGGCAGGACATCAGCTCGCCCGCCCACGCGAGCCTGCTCGCCGGCCGCTACCTCGTCTGCCTGGCGGCGATCTTCGGCGTGGCGGTCACCGCCGTCGTCGCGCTCGTGCCCCGACGCGCGGGCGTGGCGCTCGGCGCGGTGGTGCTGGGCGCCGGCGCGATGCTCGGCGTCGGCGGGATCTTCGTGAGCCTGGTGCGGTTCTATGCGTAGTGGCTCGCGACGAACCATTGGGCTCGCGCTCGTCTGCCTGCTGGCGGTGTTCTTCGTCGGGGCGTTCGCGGTGGCCAAGCTGCTCTTCCGCGACCGGGTCGCGGTCACCGCGGTGGCGACCCCGCCGCCGATCATCACCGCCGAGCCGCTGACGCTCGACCCCGGGCAGCGGGCCTGCCAGCGCGACGTGCCGGTCGAGCCGACGACCCGCGTCGTGCGGGTCTACAGCGCCTCGCCCGATCCCGACGTCCCGCCGCTGCGCGTCACGCTGCGCGCGCCCGGCTGGTCGGCGAACGCCGTCTCCCCGCCCGGCTCGGGCCGCGACGGCGTCTACGACACCCCGGTCGCCTCGCCGCCGCGGTCGCTGCTCGCGACCGTCTGCGTGCAGAGCGCCGAGGACCGCCCGGCCATCCTCGCCGCGTCGCTCGAGGACCGCGTGCGCGCCCGCACGCCCACGCTGGTCGACGGGCGGCCGGTCGACCCGCGCCTCGGGCTGCTGCTGCTCGAGGGCCCGGCGCAGTCGACGATCGGCCGGCTGCGCACGGTCCTCGAGCGGACCGCGTTCTTCCAGCCGCCGCTCGTCGGCTGGGTCACCGTCGGGCTGCTGCTGCTCGCGGTGGTCGTCGTCGTCCCCGGTGCCACGCTCTACGCCACGCTGCGGGCCCTGCGCGACGACGACCCGCTGCGATGATGGCCGCGGTGCACGACGACACGCTGATCACCGCGTTCACCGAGCAGGCCGAGACGTTCGCCGCCAGCGCGGTCGCATACGCCGCGCAGACGCTGGACGAGCTGGTCGCGATGGCCGCCCCGCAGCCCTCGGAGCGCTGGCTCGACGCGGCGTGCGGGCCCGGGATCGTCACGCGCCGCCTGGCGCCCCTGGTGCGGGAGGCCCACGGCGTCGACCTGACCCCGGCGATGGTCGATGCGGCCCGCCGCGAGACCGCCCGCGCCGGCCTCGCCAACGTCACGTTCGCGGTCGGCGACGCCACCGCCACCGGCGCCGCGGCCGCGAGCTTCGACGGCGCCGTGACGCGCTTCTCGATCCACCACCTGCCGCTGCCGATCCGCCTGGTCGAGGAGCTCGCGCGCGTGGTGCGCTCGGGCGGCGCGATCGTGCTGGCCGACCATGTCGCCGACGAGGATCCCCGCGCCGCCGCGTGGTCGCAGGAGATCGAGCGCCTGCGCGACCCGTCGCACTGGGCGTGCCTGTCCCCGCCGGGGCTGCGCGAGCTGGGCCGGCGGGCCGGCCTGACCCTCGAGGACGAGCGGCTCGCCGCGATCGAGCTCGACTTCGACGACTGGCTGCGCCGGGGTACGACCGACCCGACCGCCCACGCGCTGGTCGAGCGCGCGCTGACCGAGCGCCCCGGGGGCGCCGAGTGCTTCGCCGTCGAGCCGCGCGACGGGCGGCGCGTGCTGCGCCTGCGCCTGTGGACGGCGCGCTGGCAGCGCTAGGGGCGCCGACGCCGGCGCGCACCGTTGGCAAGGTGGGTACGCAGCAACGGCCGGCGGGAGGCGGGCCCCGTGCGCTTCCTCTAGATTCCGCGCCCGCCCGTGCGCATCTGCCTCGTCTACGACTGCCTGTATCCGCACACGATCGGCGGCGCCGAGCGCTGGTATCGCAACCTCGGCGAGCGTCTGGCGCAGGCCGGGCATGACGTGACCTACCTGACGCGCCGGCAGTGGCCGCGCGGCACGGACCCGGGCGTGCCAGGCGTGCGGGTCGTGGCGGTCATCGGCGCGATGAGCCTCTACACGCCCGGCGGGCGGCGCCGGATCATGCCGCCGATCGTCTTCGGCCTCGGCGTGCTCTGGCACCTGCTGCGCCACGGGCGCCGCTACGACATCGTGCACACCGCCGCCTTCCCCTACTTCTCGGTCATTGCGGCGGCGGCCGGGCGCCGGCGCGGGCGCTACTCGCTGTTCGTCGACTGGCACGAGGTGTGGACGCGGGCCTACTGGCAGGAGTACCTGGGCCGGGGCAGCGGCCTCGTCGGCTGGGCGGTGCAGAAGCTGTGCCTGACGATCCGCCAGCGCCCGTTCTGCTTCGCGCAGATGACCGCCCGCCGCTGCGCCGAGGAGGGGCTGCGCGACCCGGTGACCGTGCTCAGCGGGCTGTACACCGGAACGCACGAGCTCAGCGACGTGACCGAGTCGGCGCCCGTCGTCATGTTCGCGGGCCGCCACATCCCCGAGAAGCGCGTGCCGGACCTCGTGCCCGCGATCGAGCGCGCGCGCCTGCGGCTGCCCGACCTGCGCTGCGTGATCTTCGGCGACGGCCCGGAGCGGGCCAAGGTCGCGCGAACGATCGCCGAGCACGGGCTGGAGGACATCATCGAGCTGCCGGGCTTCGTCGACGGCGAGCGCATCGACGAGACGATGTCGCGCGCGCTGTGCATGGTGCTGCCGTCGCGGCGCGAGGGCTACGGGATGGTGGTCGTCGAGGCCGCGTCGTGGGGCACGCCGAGCATCGTCGTCGACGACCCCGACAACGCGGCGACCGAGCTCGTCGACGACGGCGAGAACGGCATCGTGGCCGCGAGCACGTCGGCCGAGGACCTGGCGGCGGCGATCCTCGAGATCCACGACGAGGGCATGGCGCTGCGCCGCTCGACCGCGGCCTGGTTCCAGCGCAACGCGCCGCGGGTGGCGCTGTCGCGCTCGGTCGAGCAGGTGGCGGAGATCTACGCGCGGCGGCGGTGAGGGCGAGCGTCCTCATCGGGGCGTTCGACAGCGCGGCGACGCTGCCGCGGGCGATCGACGCGGTGCTCGCCCAGACCGTCGGCGACCTCGAGCTGATCGTGATCGACGACGGCTCGCGCGACGACTCGGCGGCGATCGCGCACGCGGCCGCCGCGCGCGACTCCCGGGTCCGGGTGCTGTCGATGGGCGCCAACGTCGGGATCTCGCGCTCGCTGAACGCGGGCATCGAGGCCGCGCGCGCGCCCGTGGTCGCCGTCCAGGACGCCGACGACCACTCGGCGCCGCAGCGCCTGGAGCGCCAGCTCGCGGTGCTCGACCGCTGGCCCGACGTGGCGGTCGTCGGCTGCCGCATGCGCGAGGTCGACGCGGCGGGCCGCGAGCTCGCGCCGCGCACCTCGTTCGTCGCCGGCGACGTCCGCGACGCGCTGCTACACGTCAACCCGATCCCGAACACGTCGGCGGCGTTCCGGCGCGACGCGGTGCTGGCCGCCGGCGGCTACGACCCGCGCTACCGCTACGCGATGGAGTACGACCTGTGGCTGCGGCTGGCCGAGCGCTGGCGCCTGGTCGCTCTCGACGAGGTCCTGGCCACGCGCGTGATGGGCACCGCGAACGTCGCCGCCCGCGCCGAGCGCGCCCAGACCCGCGAGGCGATCGAGCTGCGCCTGCGCGCGCTGGCCCGGCGGCGGACGCTGCGGGGCGCCGGCGGCCTGCTCGCCCCGTGCGTCTCCTACGTGACGCCGATGGCGCTCAAGCGCGCCCGGCGGCGCCGGCTCGGACAGGCGCCGTGAGTGCGCAATGATCCAGGGACAGGTGGTTCGACCAGGGAGACGCACATGAGATGGGGATTGGCGCTGCTGCGCGTCGTCGTCGGCGCCGGGTTCATGGCGCACGGCGCGCAGAAGCTGTTCGGCTGGTTCGGCGGCTACGGCCTGGAAGGCACCGGCAAGTTCTTCGAGGAGAACCTGCAGCTGGCGCCGGGCAAGCGCAACGCCGCGGCCGCCGGCCTGTCGGAGTTCGGCGGCGGCGCGCTGGTGGCCGCCGGCGCCGCCATGCCTGTGGCCACGGCAACGCTGACCGGGACGATGACGACCGCGGTCTGGACGGTCCACAAGGAGAAGGGCTTCTTCGCGTCCGACGGCGGCTACGAGCTCAACCTGGTGCTCGTCGCGGCGCTGGCGGCGCTCACCGACGCGGGACCGGGCGCGCTGTCGCTCGGCCGCAGCGACGGCCACGGGTCGTTCGTCACACTGCTGGCGCTCGCCGCGGGCGCGGCCGGCGGGTTCGCGGCGATGGAGCTGGGCCGGCGCGAGTACGAGAAGCAGTCCGCCGGTCAGGGCGCGCCGGCCGCGAGCGCGTCGGCGTAGAGCGACCCCATCCGCTCGAGGAACCGCCCGACGGAGAACTCGGCAGCGGCGCGGGCGCGGCCGGCGGCGGCCCGCCGCTCGCGCTGCGCGGGATCCGCGGCCAGGCGGGCGAGGGCGGCGTGCAGCGCCGCCTCGTCGCCCGCCGGGAAGACGATCCCCGCGTCGCCGACCGCCTCGGGGTTGCCGGGGCCGTCGGAGACGACGCATGCGGCGCCGGACGCCAGCGCCTCGAGCACCGCGAACGACAGGCCCTCGTGCCGCGACGGCATGACGAGGATGTCGGCGGCGGCGAGCAGGCGCTCGGGGTCGCGACGGAAGCCGAGCAGGCGCGCGCCGGCGGCGGCGAGCTCGTCGCGCTGGGGGCCGTCGCCGGCGACGAGCATGGTCGCGTTGGGGATGGCGCGCGCCGCGCGGACCGCCAGCAGCGGGTCCTTGCGGGCCTCGAGCTGGCCGAGGTAGAGGATCGCCACCGTGTCGGCGCTCAGGCCGAGCTCGGCGCGGACCGCGGCGCGATCGACGGGCGCGGGCGGCGCGATCGCGTTGCGGACCACCTCGAGCCGGCCGGCGCGCAGCGGCGCGAGCTCGGCGCGCTCGGCCGCGACGTGCACACGGTGACGTCGGCGGCGGCGCACGCGGCGGCCAGCGCGCGGCGCACGGCGGCGCCGCGCAGGCCGTGGGAGCGGCGGCTGAAGTGCAGGCCGTGCGTCGTCCACAGCGATGGTCCGGCGCGCAGCATGGGGATCGACAGCATCGCCGGCAGGTCGCCGTGGACGTTGACGAGGTCGGCGCCGCGGGCGGCGCGCAGGATGCGCGGCCAGTTGCGCGGGATCGAGGCGGCCCCTGCGCCGGCGTGCGCCCGGTCGACAGCGAGGCGCGGGCGTGGGCGTAGCCGGGCAGGCGCTCGAGCAGGTCGATGTGCGTCTCGGCGCCGCCGCCGGGATGGGGCAGGATGTGCAGGACGCGGCGGCTCATGCGACCGGCGCCGGCTCGGGCGCGCGCTCGAACGCCCGCAGCCACAGCTCGAGGCTCAGCGCGCGCCACGCGCCGGCCGGATCGCGCCAGGCGCGCGCGTCGGCCTCCAGCGCGCCCCGGTCCAGCAGCGGCGCCGTGCGCGCCCCCGGTCGAGCAGCACCTCGCGGGCGCGCGCCGCCAGCGCCGGATCGGCCATCCAGCGCGCCTGCGGCGGCTCGTAGCCGACCTTCTCGCGGCGGTCGAGCACGCGGTCGGGCACCACGCCGCGCAGGGCGTCGCGCAATACCGCCTTCGTCTCGCCGCGGCGGTAGAGCAGGTTCGCCGGCAGCGAGAGGGCGAGCTCGGCGATCCGGCGGTCCAGGAACGGCAGGCGGACCTCGCGGGCGTGGGCCATCGAGTCGCGGTCGGCGTAGCGCAGCAGCTCGGGCAGGCGGGTGGCGAACGCCTGGCGCAGCAGCTCGCGGCGCAGCGGATCGCGGCCGCCGAGGTCGGGCGGCCGCGTGGCGGCGGCCGCCGCGGCCGCGGTCTCGGGCGCCGCGTACGGGGTGGCGAGCCGCGCGCGGTGGCGGCGGGCCAGCGGCTCGGGCAGGCGCTCGGCGCCGAGCGCGCGCGCCAGCCAGCGCCGCTCGACCGGGTCGCGCAACGCGGCGGCGCGCGGCGCCTGCGAGCGCAGCGCCCAGCCGATGAGCGCGGGGTAGCCGGCGAACAGCTCATCGGCGCCCTGGCCGTCGAGCATCACGGTGACGCCAGCGGCGCGGGCGGCGCGCGCCACCCGCCACTGGGCGTAGACGGACGTGCTCGCCGCGGGCTCCTCGAGGTCGTCGACGAGCGTGTCGAGGTCGTCGAGGAGCGCGGCCGCGGTCGGCTCGACGGCGTGGTGCTCGATCACCCCGGCGGCCTGCGCGGTCTCGTGGGCAAACGACCACTCGTCGCGCTCGAAGCCGGGGAAGCGGGCGGTGAAGGCGTGGCGGCGGTGGTCGCCGGCCAGATGCGCGCTGAGCGCGACGATGCCCGAGGAGTCGACCCCACCGCTCAGCGACGTGCCCACCGGGACGTCGGCGCGCAGGCGCAGGCGGATGGCATCGAGCAGGAGCTCGCGCAGGTGCGCGGCGGGCTCGCGGGGCACGTCAATCGTGCGCGGCGTCCAGTAGCGGCGCTGCGTCACCCGGCCGTCGCGGAAGCGCAGCAGGTGCGCGCCGGGCAGGCGGCGTATGCCGGCGAAGAACGTATCGGGGCGACGGGCGCCGCGCCGAGCGCGAGGAACGGCGCCAGCGCGCGCGGGTCGGGGGCGCGCAGCGCAGGGGCCGCGGCGATGAGCGCGCGGGCGTCGGAGGCGAACAGCAGGCGCGCGCCGTCGCGCGCCCACAGCAGCGGCTTCTCGCCGAACGGGTCGGCGGCCAGGGTCAGCGCGCGCCGCTGCGCATCCCAGACCGCGAGCGCGAACATGCCGTTGACGCGGTCCAGCGCGCCCTCGCCCCACTGCGCCCACGCGTGCAGCAGGACCTCCGCGTCGCCCTCGGTGCGGAACTGGTGACCGAGCGCGCGCAGCTCCTCGCGGCGCTCGCGGTAGTCGTAGATCTCGCCGTTGAAGACGAGCGTCAGCGGGCCGAGCGTCATCGGCTGCATCGAGCGCTCGTCGAGGTCGATGATCGCCAGGCGGCGGAAGGCCAGGCCGCAGGCGTCGTCGTGCCAGACGGCCTGCCCATCCGGCCCGCGGTGCGCGACGGCGAGCGCCATCGCCGCGAGCGTCCGGGGGTCGGGCGGCGCGCCGCCGACCATGCCTGCGATGCCGCACATGCGGGGCGAGGGTAGTGCGATCAGCGCCGCCGGCGCACGAGCGGCGCGGCGGCCCGCGCCATCGAGCGCAGCCGCTCGCCCACGCTGTCGCCCGCGTACGGCTCCGGGCTCATGACGGCGTCCAGCCGCGCCAGCGGCACGCGCCGGCCGCGCTGGATGGCGCGGCGCTTGCGCAGCGTCGCCGGGAGCATGGCCACGACCTGGGCCAGCGCGCAGATGGCGGCCCAGCACGCGGTCGCGGACGCTGGCGACCAGCCAGCCGGCGTGGTGCAGGACGATCTTCGGCCAGTGCCGGGCCAGCGCGCGGGCCGGATAGTCCTTGATCACGATCAGCAGCTGGTTGCGGCGCTGGAGCATCCCGTAGAACGCGGCGTCGCGGTTGGTCGTCGCGCCGCCCACGTGGTGGACGACCGCGCTCGGCTCGTAGCGCGCGGTCCAGCCCGCAGCTGCGCCCGCAGGCCCCAGTCGATGTCCTCGAGGTAGGCGAAGAAGTCGGCGTCGAACGGGCCGACGTCGGCGAACGCCGCCATGCGGTACACCGCGGCGCCGCCGCACGCGCTGAGCACCTCGGCCGGCGCGTCGAACTGGCCGGTGTCGACCTCGCCGTAGCCGCGCCGCGTCGCCGCGCTGGACCACATGAGCGCGTCGCCCGCCCCGTCCAGGCGCGACGGGTCGCGCACCGAGCGCATCTTGCCGGCCGCCGACGCCGCCCGCGGATGCGCGTCGAGCACCTCGACCAGGCGCGCCAGGTACCCCGGCTCGAGCTCGAGGTCGTTGTTGAGCAGCGCGAGGTAGTCGCTGCCGGCGGCCAGCTCGATCGCGCGGTTGAAGGACCGCGCGACGCCGAGGTTGCCGGGGTTGCGCACCACCTCGATCTGCGGCCACTCGCGCGCCACCCACTCCGGCGAGCCGTCGGTCGAGCCGTCGTCGAGCAGCACGAACCGCCCCTCCTGGCCGGCGAGCGTGGGCAGCATCCGCTCGAGCAGCTCGCGGCCGTCGAGGTTGAGGACGACCGCGGTGAGCCGCTCGCTCCCGCTGCGGGCGCCGGACGCGCTCATGCCTCGATCACGAGCACGGCGCGGTAGCAGTCGCCGCGGTTCAGCCCTCGCAGCAGACGGAACAGCAGCCGGGCGGTCGGCGTGGTGTGGATCCCGGCGGCGCGCGTCCACGGGTAGCCCCACTCGACCGAGAACAGCAGCTGCTGAAGCTTCCAGCCCGGCGCCCACGCGTGGCGGCGCAGGCGCACGGAGCGCGCGCCGGTGGCCGCGGCCAGGCGAGCGATCTCGCCGGCGTCGGGCAGCCCGTTCTGCAGGTGCTCGACCGCCCACGGATGGTCCTGGCCGTGGCGGCGGCGGTAGGCCGCGTTCAGCCAGGCGTCCAGCCGCGCGGCGGTCGCGCCGGCGGGGAAGGTGACGATGAGCCGGCCGCCGGGCCGCACGACCCGCAGCATCTCTCCAAGCGCCGCGGCGCGCACCTCGGCGGGCAGGTGCTCCATCATCTCGAGGCTGAGGACGACGTCGTAGGAGGCGTCGGCGAACGGCAGCGCGGTCGCGGTGCCCTCGACGCGCTCCAGCCACGGGCTCGCCTTCTCGCCGGTGCGCTCGAAGGCGCGGTCGACGCCGGTCACCGGGTGCGCCAGGAACTCGGTGATGCCCGCCGCGCCCGAGCCGATCTCGGCGATCGCCAGGTCGTCGCGCCAGATGTCGCGCAGCTGGTCGACGACGAACGCGTAGCGCAGCGCCGGATCGATGTTCCACGGCGTGATGTCGAAGCGCTCGGGGATCACGAGCGCAGCAGGCTAGACCACGCCAAGTCCAGCCCCGAGCGCGCGCCCGCGGCCCACGCCGCGGCCAGCTCGCGGCGGCGCAGGAGCGCGAAGACCGCCGCCCGCAGCGCGCCCGAGAGCGCCAGCGCGGCACCGAGGACGGCCCGCTCGCCGCGCGGGAGATGGACGTCGGCGTAGTGGACGATGCCGAGCAGGCGGCTGCGCAGCCCCCGCGCGCGCCCCCAGGCCGCGAACGTGCCGCCGCCGAGGTGCTCGAACACGGCGCCGCCGACGTGCAGCAGCGCGCCCCGCTCGCTCAGCCGGCGGGCGAGGTCGACGTCCTCGTACCAGAACCAGAAGCGCTCGTCGAAGCCGCCGACCGCCGTGAAGTCGGCCCGGCGCACGAGCAGGCAGACGCTGGCGGGCTGGTCGCAGACGATCGTGCCGCGCTCGGCCAGCAGCGCGGGGTCCGGGCCGTCGCGGCGCAGCACCTCCGCGCCGGTCACCCGCGCCAGCAGCGTGCGCAGGCCCGGGAATGGCTGCGGCGCGTAGGCGGGCTGGGTGGCGTCGGTGCCCGGGTCGACGAGCCGTCCGCCCGCCGCGACCGCACCGGGCCGCCCGGCCAGCGCCGCCACGAGCGCCGCCAGCGCCCCCGGCCGCGCGAGCACGTCGCTGTTGAGGAACAGCACGAGCGGCGCGGACCCTCGCGCGGCGCCGCGGTTGCACGCCTCGGCGAACCCCACGCCGCGCTCGAGCCGCACGACCTCCGCCTGCGGGAAGCGCTGCGCGACCGCCGGCGCGGTGCCGTCCGTCGAGCCGTTGTCGACCACGATCGCGCGGCCTTGGTCGAGCCGGGCCAGGCACTCGAGCGTCACGTCGCGGGTGTCGAACGTGACGACGACGATGTCGAGCGCGTTCATCCCCCGCCCGGCGGGCGCACCACCACGGCCTGCCCCGTCGGCAGCGCCACGACGATGTCGGGTCGCGCCGCGTAGAAGGCATCGATGCGCGCGCGCTGGTCCTCGTAGCCGCGCCAGCCGTAGTCGTCGAACACGATCACGCCGCCGGGCACGAGCCGCTCGTGCACGTGGCGCAGCGCATGCTCGGTCGGCGCCGCGGCGTTGAGGTCGATGTGCGCGAAGGCCAGCGGGCCGGTGTCGGCGGCGGGGAAGGTCTCGAACACGTCGCCCGGCCACAGGCGCGGGATCGGGTCCCAGGCGGCCAGCAGCGAGCGCACGTAGTCGGCCGAGGTGTCGGCCAGCCGCCCCCCGAACTCCGCTGCGCGCTCGGCCTCGGTGAGGTTCGACTCGGGGATGCCGGCGAACGTGTCGAACAGGTGGAAGCGCCGCTCGCCGTCCAGGCCGGCGGTGGACAGGATCATCCACGCGCAGCCGCCGCGGTAGGTGCCGAACTCGGCGAAGTCGGCGTCGAGGGCGCGCGCGTAGCGGGCCCAGCGCGTGAGGATCCACATCCGCCAGCGGGCGTCGACGACCTCGCCGGCGAACCAGCGCGCCGCCATCTCGTCGTAGCGGCGGGCGAACTCGGCGTCGGCCTCGAACGGGCTGTGGTGCAGCGTCGCCAGGCCGTCGGCGTCGTAGGTCCAGTCGCGCCGCTGGGGCAGCGCGTTGCGCACCAGGATCGCGGGCGGACGCAGCCAGCGCGGCAGGCGCGCGATGCGGGTGCCGGGTGTCACGCTCCAGTCCAGAGGCGCGCAGACTAGGGCCTATCGCGGTAGGAGCGTGGATACCGGGATGGGGCCCTCACCCGCGCCGCAGCAGGTCGCGGAGCTCGGGCGGGACGCGCCGCACCGCGACGAGCCCGGCCGCGAAGACCGCGTTGGCGACCACCAGGGCGGCCAGCGACGGCAGGCCGAGCAGCAGACCGGCGGCCACGCCGGCGCCG
>JAWKKD010000027.1:0-33314 GCA_041393435.1 Solirubrobacterales bacterium
GTACACGTCGTCGAGCGACGGGCGCGCCATCGTCACCGAGGCGACCCCGACCCGCGCGGCGTCCAGCGCGCGCAGCACGGCGGGGACCGCGCTCGCCCCATCGTCGACGCGTGCGTGCACGGCCCGGCCCTCGATGCTGACGTCGCGCACCGCGACGCCCGCGACCTCGGCGAGCGCCGTGCGTACCGCATCGCCGCGCTCGGGATCGCGCAGCTCGATGTGGATCGCGTCGCCGTGCAGCTGCGCCTTGAGCGCGTCGGGCGATCCGGCGGCGACCACGCGCCCGCGATCGATGATCGCCAGCTCCGAGGCGAGCCGGTCGGCCTCCTCCAGGTAGTGGGTGGTCAGGAGGATGGTCAGCCCCTCCTCGTCGCGCAGGCGCTCGATCTCCTCCCACATCTCGGCGCGGACCTCGGGGTCGAGGCCGGTGGTCGGCTCGTCGAGGAAGAGGACGCTCGGCCGGTGCACGAGGCTGATCGCGATGTTCAGCCGCCGCTCCATGCCGCCGGAGTACGTACGCGCGATCCGCTCGGCGACATCGGCGAGCCGCAGCTTCTCGAGCAGCTCGTCGATGCGCGCGTCGACGTCCCGGCCGCGCCGGCGGTAAAGGCGGGCCTGCAGGCGCAGGTTCTCGCGGCCCGTGAGCTCGCGGTCGACGCCGGAGCCCTGCGCGACGACGCCGATCGCCCGCTGCACCTGGCCGGCCTGCCGGCGCACGTCGAAGCCGGCCACGTGCGCGCTGCCCGCGTCGGCGCGCGACAGCGTGGTCAGCACCTTCACGGCGGTGGACTTGCCCGCCCCGTTGGGCCCGAGCAGACCGAAGATCGTGCCGGTGCCGACGGCCAGGTCGAGCCCGTCGAGGGCCCGCACGTCGCCGGGATACGTCTTGACGAGGCCGGTTGCCTCGATGGCTGTCATCTGGGGACGCCCCCTCGCTAGGATTCCTCTTGATGGGCGAACATCTTACGGATCGAGATATTCGAGAGTCAAGAGATACGTTGCTGCGCGCGATCGGCGACGAGAGCCGGATGCTCCAGAACGAGTGGGACCGCGTCGACGACGCCGTCGCGCAGATGCTCGGCGTCAACCGCACCGACCTGCGCGTCATGGACATCCTCGAACGGGTCGGCCCGGTCACCGCGGGACGGTTGGCCGAGCTGTCGTCGCTGAGCACCGGTGCGGTCACCGCGGTCATCGACCGCCTCGAGGCCGGCGGCTACGTCCACCGCGCCCGCGACGCTGCCGACCGCCGCCGGGTCATCGTCGACGTCGATCGCGAGCGGGCCCGCGAGTACGCGTGGATCTACCAGTGGGTGGCCGACGAGTCGGTCCGTCGCATGGCGGGCATGACCGACGACGAGCTGCGCGTGGTGCTCGACTTCCTGCGCATGGGGCGGCGGCTGAGCGCCGATCATGCGGACCACGTGCGCGAGCAGATCGGCCTACGCCGAGCACCCGGTCGGTAGGCGGGCTTCACGAAGCCGATGGCCGCGCTGGCCCGGCGCGTGCGCGGGGGTGGTCAGGGGCCGAGCAGCGCGAGCGGCACGACGGCGATGCCGTCGTCTCGCCGGTACGCGTAGGGCCCGGTCGTGATCACGGCGGCGTCGCGCAGGTCGTCGCCGATCTCGTCGCGCAGCCAGACGAGGTGCTTGACATCGTCGTCGTCGACGACCGCGGAGAGCTTGACCTCAAGCGCGAGTACGCCTCCCGATGCGTCTTCGACGACGAGATCGACCTCCCGGCGGCCACGGTGTGTGCGAAGGTGGCGCACCCTCGCCTCGGAGGCCTGCGCGAGCACGCGGACCGAAAGCGTCACGAGTGACTCGAACAGCGCTCCGAGGAACGTGCCGTCCCGGGGCTGTGGGGCCTGGCCGTGTTCGCCGCTCAGCAGCCTGTCCTTGGTCATGCCGAGCAGATGGGCGGCCAGCGCCGGGTCTACCAGGTGGTGCTTGCGCGCCTGCGCGACCTGGCGCAGATGGTTGTTGGTCGGTAGCCAGCCGTCGACCGGGTCGAGGATGAACAGCCGGCGCAGTGCGCTGTCGTACGTGACGGTCGTCTTGCGGGCCGGCGTGACGTGGTTGACGCTCGCGGCGTCGCGGATCTTCTCCAGCGACGTCACAGTGGCGGTCGCTGCCGCGTACGCGCGCATCCACGCGCGCAACGCGTCGGGTTGGCGCACGCGCACGCCGAGCTCGCCGACGAAGTCTCGGGCGATGAGCCGTTTGACGTACCCGTCGAGGCGCAGGCGGCGCGCCCGCCCATCCAAGTGAGTCGCCGAGCCCTCTGGGTCGTCGGGGTCTTCCTCGGGAACTGCGGAGCCCGTCATCAGGAACGGGCCCGGCGGGTCGCCCTTGTCGACGGCGCGCCGTACCGCGTCCCAGACGGCGGGGACGCGCTGCCATTCGTCGAACAGGATCGGAGCTCGCCCGCGAAGCAGCTGCCGGACGTCGGCGCGCGCGATCTCCTGCTGGGCGGGATCGTCCAGCTCGACGACGGTCGCAGCGCGCCGCTGCGTCGTCGCGGTCTTCCCGACGCCCTTGGCGCCCTCCAGCCCGCAGACGACTGAACCGGCCGACGGCGGGCGTTGGGAAAGCGACCGAGACCTCTTGAAGAAGGCTCGTGACGCTCCGACTAGCATCGTCGCGGTGCGGGCCCTCGTCACCGGCGTCGCGGGCCAGGACGGCTCGATTCTCAGCGAGATGCTGCTCGCCGACGGCCACGACGTCGTCGGGTCAGGCGCCGCGATCCCGACCAGCCGCTCGAGGGCGTCCGGCTCGTTCGCGGCGACCTGCTCGATGCCGAGTCGCTGCGCTGGGCCGTCGCCGACGCCCGGCCCGACTGGATCTTCCACCTGGGCGCGCCGAGCTTCGTGCCGCAGTCGTGGGAGCGCCCGGTCGAGACGTTCACCGCGATCGCCGCCGCCACGGCGGTCATCTTCGACGCGGCGGCGGCGCTGGACGGCGGCGTCCGGGTGTACGTCAGCAGCTCGGCGGAGATCTTCGGCGACGCCGGCGAGTCGCCCCAGAACGAGGCGTCCCCGTGCCGCCCGCTGACGCCGTACGGGGTGGCCAAGCTCGCCGCGCTGCAGCTCGCGCGCGTGTGGCGCGGGCGCGGACTGCATGTCAGCGGCGGCATCGCCTACAACCACGAGTCCGAGCGCCGGCCCGAGCGCTTCGTGACGCGCAAGGTGACGCGGGGTGCCGCGGCGATCGCGCTCGGCCTGGCCGATTTGTTCTCGTCCTCGGCGACCTCGACGCGGTGCGTGACTGGTCGGCGGCGCGCGACGTCATGACCGCGGCGCGGCTCATGGTCGAGCAGGACGAACCCGGACGACTACGTGCTGGCCAGCGGGGTCGGGCGCACCGTGCGCGACCTCGTCGAGGTCGCTCTCGCTGCCGCCGGGGTCGACCTCGAGGGCCACGTGCGGGTGGACCCGGCACTCGTGCGCGCACCGTAGGCGACGCTGCCGATCGGCGATCCGGCGAAGGCGCGCGAGCGCCTGGGTTGTGGCCCGCGATCAGCTTCGAGGAGCTGATCGCAAGTATGGTCGCCCACGACCTGCGCGATGCGGCCACGCCGCTCGGACGCGGCGTGGCGCCGCGTCAGGCCTGGTGGCGATCGCGGCCGCTGCCGGCCCGCGATCGCGGCCGTCAGCTCTCTCCTGGTGGCCTTGTCGCCGTGAGGCGGGTCGCCGACTGGCTCGGGTCCGGCGCCGGCTCCGTTCGTCGCCGGCTTTCTCCTGCGGCTCGCTCGACGCCGACGAGGCGACCGTGTCGTCCGTCGCCGGCGCCGTGGCCGGCGGAGCTCGTCGGCGGGGTCGGGCGGTCGGGGGTCGCGCCGGTCTGCTGGCTGGACGCCGGGGTCGTGGTCGCCCGGTAGCTCTGCGGTGGGGGCGGGGCCGGCTCGGCGCCGCCCTTGAGCTTGCTGCGCACCGCCTTGAGCGTGACGAGCCCGACCACGGCCACGAGCGCGCCCTTGATCACCTTGCCGCTGCGCTTGCCGCTCCACGCGCTCGCGGCCGCCTTAGGCGCCTTGGTGACCACCGTGACCTTGCCGGCCGTCTTGCCGGCCTTCTGCAATGCCCTGGCCTTCTTCGACTTCGGCTTCCGCTTGGGGATGACGCTCATCGCCGCTCCTCGAGATCGTGTCCTCTCGGACAACCGGTACCCCTGCTCGACCGACGTTAACGCGCCAGGAGCTTGAGGTCAGCGTCGACCATCAGCCGGATCAGCTCCTCGAAGCTCGTGCGCGGCTCCCAGCCGAGCTGCTCGCGCGCCTTCGTCGGGTCGCCGACGAGGTGGTCGACCTCAGCCGGCCGCACGAACTGCGGGTCGATGCGCACGTACTGCTCCCAGTCCAGGCCGACGTGGTCGAAGGCGATCTCCACGCACTGGCGTACCGAGTGCGACTTGCCGGTGGCGATGACGAAGTCGTCGGCCTGGTCCTGCTGGAGCATCATCCACATCGCCTCGACGTAGTCCAGCGCGTAGCCCCAGTCGCGCTCGGCGTCGAGGTTGCCCAGCGCGAGGTGGTCCTTGCGCCCGAGCCGGATCGCCGCGGCGTGCCAGGTGATCTTGCGCGTCACGAACTCCAGCCCGCGGCGCGGCGAATTGTGCACGATGACGCGGCCCACGCCGGCGCAGAAGACACCGCTCTCGGTCTCGAGGTCGAACACCCACTCGTCGTCGGCGACCTGGGCGTCGACGACACGGCGGACCTCGGCCGGATCCTTGGCGAGGTGTTGGCCCTTGGCGCCGACCTTCACGGCCGAGCGCAGGTTCAGCTGGTAGTAGGTCTTGCCGTTGCGCTGCTCGGCGTAGACGGAGGCCGGCATGCCCTGGTTGTGGAACAGCCAGCAGACGCCCTGCGCGAGGACCGGGCTGTTCGTCTTGATCGACAGCCCCTTGCCCTTCTTGAGACCGTCGCCGTCGTAGTAGCCGACGAGGAACTGGTACTGGGTGGCCGCGTCGGCGTTGAGGATGACCGGCGGGACCTGCTTAAGACCGGTTGGTGTGTAGAGCTGGTCGCGCAGCCAGGCGGCGACGGACGGCGCGCCCGAGAGCTGGACCGCCTGGGTCTCGGCTCCCGTGAAGCCGGAGATCCCGGTTCTCTCGCGAGATCGGCCCAGGAAGCAGCGCGACCACAACTGGGCGACCTGGGCGCGAAGCAGTGGGTCGTTGTTGCGGAAGCTGATCTTCGTCGAATGGGCGTCGACCCATCCGTCGGCGGCGAGGTAGCCCAGGAGCATCGCCAGCTCCTCGGTCACCACGCTCCAGCCGGTCGGCTCGGGCATCTCCGACGCGATCGCCAGCCGGTCGCCGTCCTCGACGGCATCGGCCCGCAGGATGCCGCGATCGCTGTCGAGCATGTGGTGGTGGGCGGTCGTCTCGACGATCCCCGCGCGCGTCTGGATGGACAGCAGACGGTGGTCCGCATCGGTGCGCCGGCGCCGCGTGGCGGTAATCGCCGTGATCGGGGTCCAGTCCTCGCCATCCCACACCTCCACCAGACCGTTCGGCGTGAAGTGCTGGGTGCTCGATCCCTTACGGCGGAGCTTGACGAGATCTAGGGGGGTCTTGACGCCAATCGTGCCGTTCTCGCGTACGAGCAGAGGACTGTTAGCTACCAGACATTCGTGGTTAAAAAGTATTCCGCTCGTAGCGTGCAGGTCGTAGGACTCGCGGTAGTTGACCGTGATGAAGTGCCCGTAGGCCTTGGCCACCCCGTACGGTGAGCGCGGGTAGAACGGCGTCTTCTCGGTCTGGGGCACCTCGAGGACCTTGCCGAACATCTCCGAGCTCGACGCCTGGTAGAAGCGCGCCTCGGGGCAGACCTCGCGCATCGCCTCGAGGAGGCGCGTCACGCCGATGCCGGTGAACTCGGCGGTCAGCGTCGGCTGGATCCAGGAGACGGCGACGAACGACATCGCGGCGAGGTTGTAGATCTCGTGCGGGTTGGACGCGCGCAGCGCGTCGGTCAGCGACCGGTGGTCGAGCAGGTCGCCCTGGTGCAGGGTGATGCGGTCGCGCAGGTGCTCGATGCGGTCGAACTTCTCGGTCGAGGCGCGCCGGACCATGCCGTGGACCTCGTAGCCATTGTCGAGGAGCAGCTCGGCCAGATACGAGCCGTCCTGCCCGGTGATCCCGGTGATCAGCGCACGCCGGTCGCTCATGTCGTCGTCACGTCCATTCGCTTGAGCCACTGCACGGTTTGCTCGATGCCCTCCCGCACGCCGATCCGCGCCTCCCAGCCCAGCAGCGTGCGGGCCTTCTCGACGCTCGGCCAGCGGCGGACCACGTCGACGGGAAACGAGGGCAGGTGCTCGAGCTCGAAGTCCTCGGGGTCGCGCCCGCACGCCTCCCAGACGACGCGCGCGATCTCGGCCACGGTCAGCTCGCCGGCGGCCGAGACGTTGAAGTCCTCGTGCAGCGCGGCGGGGTGCCCGAGCGCGGTCACGATGCCGTCGGCGATGTCGTCGACGTGCGTCAGCGTGCGCGTCTGCGTGCCGTCGCCGAAGATCTGCAGGGGGCGCTGGCCGGCGAGCACCTTGCGGATGAGGTCGGGCACGGCGTGGGCGATGCCGGGCTCGTCGGTGGGCATCTCGCCGGGGCCGTAGGCGTTGAAGGGCCGGCAGATCGTGTAGGGCAGGCCGTGCTCGTCGTGCGCGGCGCGGACCCACACCTCGCCCGCGAGCTTGCTGAACCCATAGGCCGAGCGCGGCATCGCCACGTCCCACACGTGCTCCTCGGTGGTCGGGAACTGCGTGGCGCGCTCGAAGACCATCGACGAGCTGACGTAGAGGAAGCGCTCGACCCCCACGTCGAGCGCGGCTCCGACGACGCCGTTGTACAGCGCCGCGTTGACCTCGGTGAGCGTGTAGGGAAGCTTGTGGAAGTTCGCGATCCCGCCGACGATCGCGGCGAGGTGGATGACGTGCGAGCAGCCGGTCGTGGCGGTGCGCGCCTCCTGGCGGTCGCGCAGGTCGCCGGTGTGGACCTCGCAGCCCTCGCGCACCCACCGCGGCGGCGTGCGCTGGTCGGACACCCGCACCTCGTAGGCCGGATCGGACAGCAGCCGGCGCACGACCGCCTGTCCGATCGTGCCGGCGCCGCCGGTGACGAGGACTCGACCCATCGGTCCTACGCGCTGGGGCTCAGCGCCTGGATCTCGGCGGCGTAGGCGAACACCTGGGCGACGCCGAAGCAGTTCCACGGGTCGACGATGAGCGCCCCCTCGCGGGCCTGCGAGCGGATGGCGCGCAGCGCGGCGGGCCCGCAGAACTCGGCGTGGTTGGTGGCGACGATCACGACGTCGGCGGCGTCGACCGCCTCGTCGAACGACGAGGTCGGGGTCTGCACATGCGGGTCGTGGACGGTGACGTCGGCGAGGTCGCGCTCGAGCAGCCGGACGAGCTTGTGGGCCAGCGAGTCGCGCTCGTCGTCCGTGCCGGCCTTGAACGCGAGGCCGAGCACCGCGACCTTCTGGCCGCGCAGGCTGCCGATCCGGCGCTTGATGCCCTCGACGAGGAAGCGCGGGACGGTCTCGTTGACGCGGTGGACGGCGAGCAGCATGCCCGGCGCGGGCGAGCGCTCCTCGGAGAACGCGAAGTCCTTGCGCAGGCAGGTGCCGGCGGTCATCCCGGGCTGGGCCATGCCGCCGCGCGGGTAGTCGCGGTTGATGAGGTCGATGACCTCGAAGACGTTCGCGCCGTGCTGCTCGCAGTCCATCATCAGGAGGTTGGGCAGCGCGAAGTTCGCGTAGCGCAGGATGTTGGTCCAGATCTTGGCCAGCTCGGCCTGCACGGCGCTGGTCTGCACGATCGGCGCGCCGAGCACCTCGAAGAGCTTGCCCGCGACCTCGCCGGAGCGCTGGCCGACGCCGCCGACGATGCACGGCAGCGTCGCGATCTCCTCGAAGAAGCGCCCGGCGGCGATGCGCTCGGGCACGTGGGCGACGAACACGTCCTCGCCGACCGTGAAGCCGCGGTGCTTCTCCAGGTAGCCGGCGACGAAGTCGGTGGTGTCGGGCGCGACGGTCGAGCGCAGCACCAGGGCGTGGCCCTCGCTGAGCACCGGCAGGAGGTCGTCGAGCGCGGAGCGGATGTCGCGCATGTCGATCTCGATGTGGCTGAACGACGGCGTGCCGAGCGTGATGACGATGTGGCGGGCGTCGGCGGCGTCGCTCACGCGGTCGGAGAGGCCGAGCTCGACGCGGCCCAGCAGCTCCTGGGCGCCTCGCTCCTGGAACGGCATGCGCCGCTCGCGCAGGGCGGCGAGGCGATCCGGGTCGTTGTCGATGCCCAGGACGCGCAGCCCGTGGCCGGCGAAGCTGAGCGCCAGCGGCAGCCCGACACGGCCGAGGCCGACGATGGAAACGTCGTAGCGCATGCGGGTAGTGAGGGTATCGGCCGGCCCGGGTGCGGGCTGGTCGGCCGCCGTCATCGGCGGGCGCCGGGGCTCACGCGCGCCGGTGCTCGTAGAGCTGGCGCGCGAAGGCGCCCACGAAGAGCGGGTTGTAGCGCGCGTAGCGGCGCCACAGTCGGCGTGGCTCGTGCACGAGCCGGTAGGCCCACTCGAGACCGCTGGCCTGCATCCACGCCGGCGCCTGCGGCACCAGGCCCGCGTGGAAGTCGAACGCCGCGCCCACGCCCGCCAGGATCGGCGCGTCGAGGCGGTCGCGCATCGCGGCCATCCACAGCTCCTGCTTGGGCTGGCCGGTGCCGACCCACACGACGTCGGCCTGCGAGCGGTTGGCGTCCTCGACGACGAAGGCCGCCTCGTCCTCGGTCAGCGGCCGGAAGGGCGGCGAGTAACCGCCGACGATCTGCAGGCCCGGGTAGCGGCGGCGCAGCTCGTTGACGAGCTGCACGAGCGCGCCCTGGTTGCGCCCGCCATACAGGTAGTGGCGGGTGCCGGTGCGGGTCGCGCGTTCGAGGTACTTGGCCATGAGGTCGGGGCCGTAGACGCGCGAGGCGTCGCGGTGGCCGAGCGCCTTCTGGGCCCAGACGAGCGGCTGGCCGTCGGGGACGGCGAGGACGTGCGGATCGCTGACGGCGGCGCGGGTGGCGGCGTCCTCGCGCGCGACCATGACGAGGTGCACGGCGGCGGCGGTGACGATCGCCTTGCCGTGCTCGCGCACGACCGCGTCCATCCAGTTCATGGTGCGGTCGTAGTCCGTGAGCGCGAGCGGGATGCCGACGATCTCCTGGGCGCGGGGGCGCAGGGCGGTCGCGTCCCCGACGCGCTCGTCGCCGGAGCCGGGATGCGCCGCGCCGTCACGTGGACGGGGCGCGCTCGGCTCGATCCCTCGGGCGGCCGCCGCGGCGCTGGGGCGCGGGCGTGGCTCGGGGTCGGCGGAGGAGGACATGGGTGGGTAGAGCGTGGCGGATGGGCCGGATGGCTATCCCACGAGACGGCCGGCGGCCCGGAAGGTCTCGGAATTGCCTCGGGTGAACGACCCCTTGTCGCGCAGACAGCCTACCCGCCGGCGGGTGCTGATCGCTGCTCGCGCAGGAAGGCCACGGCGGCGCTGCGCCGGTCGACGGCGCCGTGCGCGGCGGCGAACGGCAGCTCGGCGCCGGGCAAGGCGGTGGCGTCTGAGAAGGCGCTGCGCGCCACGGATCGGGACTGGATCAGGTCAGGTCGTCATGCCCTGCGGCACCTGGGGCGGATACTTATGCAGGGTCGGCGGCGGCATCGGACGCGTTCCGTCGGTCTCCCGCGAATCACGGAACACGCACAGGACGAGGAACCTGGGTCTCGCCGCCGACGGCGCGAGGATGCCCGCCCATCCGTCGTGATACAGCCGCTCCCCCACATCTTGGAACATCGGCCACTGAAGCTGGCCGGGCTTGGGGACCGGGAGTCCGACGCGGGCCAGACGCGCAGGATCGGACAGATCGGCGACCTCGAGCTCGATGTTCCACCGCCATAGGTCGCGAGGCAGTGCGGCCATCGGAGGTATGCCTGCCTCGGCGAGGAAGCGGTACCACTCAGCCCATACCGTGGCGGCTTCGTCGCCGAGGTACAAGGCGTCCACGGTGGATCCTCGCTGCCAACGGTTGTCGGCAGGGTCGTCGGGCTCATAGAACACGTCACCACCTGCCGGGATGTGTCGCCACCACATCCCGTGGATCTCGACGGGATCGACGTCCAAGTGATTCCCGGAGCGCTATGAGATAGCGGTGGCCTCGAGTGCGGCGATGACCTTGGAGACCTTGCGGTAGTCGGCCGTCGCCACGAGGTCGATCGGCTTCTCGTGATCGAGCAGCGCGTTGGGCTTGCGTAGCCAGACCGGGACATACGCAGGCTCCATGAGGCGTGCACGAGTCGCTCGACGAGCGATGAGAGCTCCGCCAGCCTTTCAGCGCGCTCGCCTGACGGGGAGCGCGTTTCGTTCAGCCACGCGCGGACAGTGGAATCGTCGACCCCTGTGGCGCGGGCGATGTCCGCCGTCGTCAGGTGGCCAGTCTCCCGGACGTGGGCCGCTTCGCTGGCGAATCCAAGGGGCACGGTCCCGTATTGTAGCGAGATTGTCGTGACAATCAAGCGAGATTGTCGCCAAACCTCAGTAAAGATGTCGCGCGACGCCCTGGAGAATGGACTCGGCGATGCGCCTGGGTGATTCCGGCTCGCCCGCTGTTCTGGACGATGCCGTCGCTGCACGGAGGATCTACCGGCTTACCCGTTGACGAGCGCCGATCGATGCTGGCGCAGGAAGGCCAGGGCGGCGTCGCGCTGATCGGCGGCGCCGTGCAGCGCGGCGAACGGAAGCAAGGCGCCGGTGGATCCGGAGGCGTTCCGGAGTGCGGGGTCGGCGGCCGACGCCGTCAAGGGCGAGACGTACGCGCCGATCCGGCGCGATGCGGCGTGGTCGACGGTCAGCGCCGCGTCGTCGGCGTGCTCGATGCCGGTGAGCGCCGCGGCGTTGCGCAGGGTGGTGAGACGTGCGCGGTCGGTCGGCGCGTGGCCGATCTCCGCGCGAACGAGCTCGTCACCTCGACGCGCAGCTGGATGCCAACTGCGAAGGACGGTGCCGAAGCCCCAAGCGTCCAGCGCAGGCCAATCTTGTTGCTGCCGGCGCCGCGATGGGCCGGCCGTTGCGGTGCCGCGCGCGGACGCGACCGCGGAGGCGCTCGTCGGCTTCGCTGCGCGGATCGCGGACCACGCCGGGATTGAAGCAGGGGATGCTCTCTCACGCGGCGCGTGCGCGTCCCGGTTGCGGGGCGCTCGCCAGCGCGCGCGCCACATGCCCCGCCACCCATTGTGGCTCACGGGTGATCTGGCGCCAGGTGAAGCGGTAGACCGTGTAGCCCAGGGCGCGCAGCTCGACGTCGCGCCGGCGATCCTGCTCGAAGGCCGCCGGCGACGTATGGAAGGCGTGGCTGTCGAGCTCGACCACAAGGCGCTCGGTCGGTCACAGGAGATCGACCTCGCGGCCAGCCACCCAGACATTGGCCTCGGGAGGCGGGATCCGGCGGTCAGCGGCCAGAACGAGCATGAGTCGCTCCAGCCACGATCGCGTCGCACCCTGCTCTGGGCGGATGCGCGCAAGTGCCGCGGCGAGAGGCCGAATCCCGTGGCGACCGTGGGCACGAGCGATGGTCGCGTCGATCGCCGGTCCGTCGTAGCGGCGCAACTGCACTGCGCGATCGAGCTGGCGTTCGAGCTCACGCGGCGGTTCGACCTCCGCGACGTCGAGAAGGGTCCGCTCGAGCGTGGTGATCGGGATGACGCCATACATGAGCATGACGTCGTCCCCGGTCAGCCGCCCCTCGTGCACGACGAGCCCGCGGCGCCCGCGCCCACGACCGCGCGGTGATGTCACCTCGACGAACGGCGGGTCCGCGTGGCGGACGCCGGCGGCACGGGCGGCCGACCGGTGGGAGAGGACAGCATCTGGCCCGCACGCGAGGACGGCCGCCAACCATCGTCCCTCCCGGCGCAGCGCGGTGTGGCCGACGGCGTAGACGCCCCGGTGGAGCGGGACAAGCAGCCCGGACGCGATGCGGCGGTCGATGGCGCCCGCTCGAAGGCCGGCGGCGGCCAGGTCGCGCCGCGACACGACGCCGAACTGACGCGACGCGAGCTCGACGATGGACCGGGTCGGAGCGGTCGGACCGCGCATGTCGTCGAGACTGTCGGGCCGGGCCGCGCGAAACAAGACGGGTTTGTTGCGCAAGCGTGACGGCGCCCGCATCGCGCTGCGCCGGCGCCTCGGCCCCGCCGGCACGTGCCCAGGTCTGGCACCGGATGGCGGCGTGAAGTGGCGGGACGCCGGCCGCGCGGTGCGCGCCGGCGGGGTGGCGCGACTTGGCGTCGGATCGCGGAGTGAACTCGCGGGACGACGCGCGGGCGGCCGGGGAGGGCGCTACGGGCCGGCGGTGTGGCGGGACTTGGCGCCGGATCGCGGAGTGAACTCGCGAGACGACGCGCGGGCGGCCGGGGAGGGCGCTACGGGCCGGCGGTGTGGCGGGACTTGGCGCCGGATCGCGGAGTGAACCCGGGGGACGTCGCGCCGCCCCACGACCTGGCGGCCGCGCGCCGAAGTACCGTTGCCCGCCTATGGACGCCGAGCGCGAGGGCGAGGGTCGGCACGCCGCTCGGGGCGGCGCGCTGCGCGCCGCGGGCTTCCTCGCCGGACAGCTGCTCACCGTCGGGGCCGTCGCGTTGCTGTTCCGGCATCTCGGCGTCGACGACACCGGCCGCTACGTCACGGTGCTCAGCCTGGTCGCGATCGTGCAGGGCCTCACGGACCTCGGCCTGACCACGCTCGGCGTCCGCGAGCTCAGCACCGCGGCGGAGGACGAGCGGCGCCCGCTGCTCGCAGACCTGCTCGGCCTGCGCCTGGCCGCCACGGTCGCCGGGGTGGCGATCGTCGTGGCGTTCGGCGTCGTCGCCGGCTACGGCGATACACGGTCGTCGCCGGGATCGCGCTGGCCGGGGCGGGGCTGGTCGTCCAGAACGCCGGGACGACGCTGGGAATAGACCTGCTGGTGCGCCTGCAGGCGGGCCGGATGGCGCTGGCGGACCTGTCCGGCAGGCCGTCGCCGCCGCGCTGGTCGTCGCCGGCGTGGCGGCGGGCGGCGGTCTGCTCGTCTTCTTCGCCGTCCTCGTCCCGGCGGCGCTGGCCGGGTTCACGGTCGTCGTCGCCTCGTCGGCGAAGGTCGCCCCCGGCACGGCGCCCGGCCGCTGGGTGCCGATCCTGCGCCAGACCGTCCCGTTCGCCATCGCGGCGGCCGCCTCGGCCCTCTTCTTCCGGGTCGCCGTCGTCGAGATGTCGCTGATCTCGACCGAACGCCAGACCGGCCTGTTCGGCGCGTCGTTTCGGGTCATCGAGGTCCTGTCGGCGCTGCCGGCGCTGGCGGTGAGCGCGGCGTTCCCCGTCTTCGCCGCGGCCGCCCACGCCCGCGACGACGCGCGCTTCGCCCGGGCCGTCGCCCGGACGACCGAGGCGTGCGCCGTCGCCGGGGGCGCGCTCGCGCTCGGCCTGGCGCTCGGTGCGCCCGCGGTCATCGCGGTCATCGCCGGCGGCGGCTTCGACGACGCCGTCGGAGTCCTGCGCATCCAGGGGTTCGCGCTGGCCGCGTCGTTCGTCGCGGCGCCGTGGGGGTTCGCGCTGCTGAGCCTGCGCCGCGAGCGCACGATGATGTGGCTGAACCTCGCCGGCCTGGCGATCGCCACGGCGGTCGCCGCCGTCCTCATCGTGACGGCCGACGCCCGGGGCGGCGCGCTGGCCACCGTCCTCGGCGAGGCGGGCCTGGCGATCGCGTTCGGCGTCGCCCTCGCCCGGACCCGGCCGGTGGCGCTGCGCGGAGCCCCGCGCACGCTCGGCCGGATCGTGCTGGCGGGTGCGGTGGGCGCCGCGGCGGCGCTCATCCCGATCCCGGCGGCGATCCAGGCCGTCATCGGCGTCGCGCTCTATGCGGGCGTGCTGCGGATGTCCGGCGGGCTGCCCGCGCCGCGGGAGCTGGGCTGGGGGCGCTGACGCGCGCGCTGCGGAACCGCGGCGGTGGCGACCGGTCGGGTCGGATCACACGGGTAGGACGCTCGCGCCGGCGAGGCGCCGCACGTAGCCGGGCCAGCGCCCGCGGGGGACCGTGATCGTCTTCTTGACCGTTGCCATACCGACGGTCCATAGCGAGGGATCCGAGAGGTGACATCTGTGGCACGACGCATATGACTTCATCTACAATGCATGCATGGCGCTGCTTCAGGTTCGCGATGTCCCCGAAGAAGCCCGCCGTGTGCTCAAGGCGCGCGCGGCGAGCCACGGTCAGTCGCTCAACCGCTACATGCTGGACCTGATCGAGCGGGAAGTCGCCCGCCCGACCGTGGCCGAGGTCCTGTCGCGCGCGGCCGGGCGGACCGAGACGGCGACCGCTTCGGCGGTGGACGTCCTCGATGCCGCGCGGCGTGAGCGGGACGAGCGGCTGACCCGAATCACCGACGCGTGATCGTCGTCGACACGTCGGCGGTTGTCGACGCGCTCACAGGCGTGCCGGGCTGCGATGAGTTGCGAAGCCACCTCGCCGGTGAGGAGCTGCACGCGCCTGCGCTGCTGGACTTCGAGTTCGTCTGCGCGCTCCGAGGCTTGACGCTCGCCGGACGTGTCAGCGCGACCAGAGCGAACGACGCGCTGATCGACTTCGACGCCCTTCCCATCTACCGCTGGGAAGCTGGCCCCAGTCTGCGCCGACGCGCCTACAGCCTCCGGGACAACCTGACCGCGTATGACGCCGCCTATGTGGCCCTCGCGGAAGCGTTGGAATGCCAGATGGTGACCCGAGATGCCCGCCTCGCCCGATCCAGCGGGCACGCCGTACCGATCGTCGTCCGCTGATCACTCCGTCATGGGCGGAGGTCAGGGATGCGGTCGAGCGCGGGCAACTTGACCGCCCCCAGCGCTCCGGGGGCTGTAGGTCTTGACGCGGCCGGCTCACGCCCGGTCGGCGCTAGTGGGTCGACCAGATTCGTTTGACCGGAGATGGCATGGTCAGGCGGCGATCAAGAGCTTGCGTTCGGCGGCGATGAGGCGTTGGTCGCGGTGGGGGCCGTTGCGGGAGGTGATGTGGTCGGCCATCGCCTTGGCCAGTGTGTTCCAGTCGGGGTAGTCGGCGTTGTTGATGACGAACTCGCCGATGCCCCAGAAGTGGCACTCGATGCGGTTCAGAAAGCTGGCGTAGGTCGGGGTGAACACGAGCTCGACGTTGGACTCGGCGGCCCAGTCGTGGATCGCTGGGGTCTTGTGGGTCGAGAGGTTGTCGGCGATCAGATAGATCCGCAGGCGGGGGTCGTAGCGCATGCGGATCTGGCGGTAGAACGCGAGCACCTCGCCGGCGTTTTTGTGCGCGCGCAGCCGGCCGTGCAGCCGGTCGGCGTGCACGTCGTAGGCGCCGAAGAGGTAGCGCACCCCGCGGTTGCGGTTGTAGGTGCTCGCAGCCGCTCGCAGCGGTCCTGGGGCGCCCAGCCCGAGCCGTGATGCGAAATCAACTGGATCGGCTCCATTCATCGAAGCAGACCACCACGCCATCGTCGGGTTTGGCTTCGGACAGCGCCAGGACCCGCTCGGCCTTGGCGGCGAAGTCGGGGTCCGGGCTCCATTTCCACGACCTGGTGCGTTGATGCGACAGGCCGGCCGCGATCAGTGTCTGGCGCAGCGCTTCCTCGCAGAGCACGATCCCAGCCCCGCGAGATGCCCGGCCAGTTTGGCCAGCGACCACCTGGTCAGCGCGACGCCCTGGGTGTCGGGGCGGGCGCGCGCGACCGCGACGATCCGGTCGCGCTGCGCAGGCGTCGTCTTCCTGGGGCGCCCGCCCCGGTAGTCAGGGTCCAACGACGAGAAGCCCTGCTCGTTGAACGCGTGGATGACCTTGCGCACGTGCGACTCGTCGGTCCGGGCCATCGCCGCGATCTGCGGCGCCGACATGCCCGTCGCCGACGCCAACAAGATGACTCGCCCGCTGACGCTTGGACCGATACTTGGCCTTCCGGGAGATCTGCTTTAACCGCGCGGCCTCTTCGAGCGACAACTCGCGCACGAACACCTCCGGGGGACGCATCGCTACCTCCATCATCGGGGATGGCTCCCAGTTCGCCGCTCACGGCAAGTTTCCGGTCAAACGTTCATGGCCGACCCACTAGGCGTCGCCGCGCCTGACTCCGGCCCGCGGAAGCAGTAGTACCGCGGGGCCGCAGCTGGTCCACAGGCTCTCTAGCGCCGGCTGCCCGCCCGCACCGGGTACATCCGGCTCGGCGTAGTCGGCCAGCATCCGGCCCGCCCCGAACCGCGGCGCCAGCGTCTTCATCGAGGCGCGCAACCATCGCCAGCCGCGCCAGGATGCCGGTCGGCGCCGCGCATGCCTGCAGCAGGCCAGCGGCCGCACCTCCTCGGCCAGCAGCCGGCAGCTCGGCGCCGTCGCGCGCGTCCTGGGCACCCGCGTCCTCCCACACCTCGCCGGGCAGCGCCCACCCGTTCGCGCCGTCGTAGGCCTCCGCCCACCAGCCGTCGAGCACGCTCAGGTGCAAGCCGCCGCTGACGACGGATCATGCCGCTCGTCCCGCCCGCCTTCCAGCGGCGGGCGCGGCAGGTTGAGCCACACGTCGCAGCCGGCGACCAGCCGCGCCGCGGTCTCCACGTCGTAGTCCTCGAGGAAGGCCACGCGCCGGGCGACGGCCTCCGCGCCACGCACCTCGAACAGCTCCTGCAGCAGGCGCTTGGCCTCGTTGTCGCGCGGATGCGCCTTGCCGGCGATCAGCAGCTGCACCGGCGGGTCGGCGCCCAGCAGCGTGAGGTTCGCCTCGAGCTCCGCGAGCAGCAGGCCGATGCGCTTGTACGTCGCCACGCGGCGCGCGAAGCCGATGGTCAGCGCGTCGGCGGTGAACTCGTTCGCCGCGCGGGCGTAGTCGAGCGTGTCGCCGCGCGCCAACCGCGCGCGCACGCTGTTGTCGCGGACGTGCGCGATCAGCGCGGCGCGCTGCCGGCAGCGCGCCGACCACAGCTCCTCGTCGGAGACGTCGTCCAGCGCCTCCCACACCGCCGGGTCGCTGGCCCGGGCGAACCAGCCCGCGCCGAGATGGCGATCGAGCACGTGGCGGATCGGCCCGCCCACCCACGTGGGCACGTGGACCCCGTTGGTCACCGAGGCGATCGGCACGTCCTCCACCGATCGGTCCGGCCACAGGCCGTGCCACATCGAGCGCGACCTCACCGTAGGCGCTGACGCCGTTGGCCGCCCGGCTCGTGCGCAGCGCGAACTGCGTCACGCCGAACGGCTCGCCGCCGTCGTCGGGGTTCGTGCGTCCCATGGCCAGCAGCCGGTCCACGCCCAGGCCCATGGCGTCCGCCGCGCGGCCCACGGCCTGCGCGACGTGGGCGGGGTCGTAGGTGTCGTTGCCCGCGGGCACCGGCGTGGGTGGTGAAGACCGTGATCTCGCGCGCCGCGGCGAGCGCCTCGTCCACCGGTGCCCCGCGCCGCTCGGACTGGGCGGCCAGCTCGAGCGCCGCGAACGCCGCATGCCCCTCGTTGAGGTGGACGATGGCGGGCTCGATCGCCAGCGCCGCGAGCGCTCGCACGCCGTCGATGCCGAGCACGAGGTACTGCGCCAGCCGGATCGCCGGGTCGCCGACGTACAGCCGGGCGGTGATCCAGCGCGAGATGCCGTCGTTGGCGGGATGGTCGGTGTCGAGCAGCAGCAGCCGGACGCGGCCGACCCGCACCTCCCAGATCTGCGCGGCGACGTCCTGCTCGCCCACCGGGATGCGCACGACGAGCGGCTCGCCGTCGTCGCCGGTGATGAGCGCCATCGGCAGGCGGTCCGGGTCGTTGTCGACCCACGACTCCTGCTGCCAGCCGGTCGCGTCGATGCGCTGGCGGAAGTAGCCCTCGCGGTACATCAGCCCGATCGCCACGAACGGCAGGGCGTCGTCCGAGGCCTGCTTGAGGACGTCGCCGGCCAGGACGCCCAGGCCGCCGGAGTAGATCGGCAGCGAGCGGTGGACGCCGTACTCGGCGCAGAAGAACGCCACGGTGCCGTCCAGCGCGGAGGAGACCGGCCGCGCGTGGTCGGCCCGTACCGCGGCGATGATCTCGCCGGCGCGGGCGAGGAACTCGTCGTCCTCGGCGGCCGCCTCGATCGCCTCCCCGCTGGCCTCGAGCAGCAGGCGGACGGGGTTCGCGCGACAGCGATGCCAGCGCTCGCGGTCGATCGAGGCGAAGAGCTCGTCGCCGCCGGGCATCCACGACCAGCGCATGTCGTAGGCCAGGCCGGCCAGGGGGCGCAGCGGCTCGGGGAGGCGGGCGGCCAGCGAGGACGCGGCGCGCGCGAGATCGCTCATCCCACCATCCTTCCCACTTCTTCGGCGACGTGACGTGCGATCGCCAGCGCGGACGTGGCGCCGGGCGACGGCGCGTTGCGCACGTGCAGCGCGCGGCGGGTGCGCGAGAAGACGAAGTCGTCGACGAGCTGCCCGTCGCGGCCGAGCGCCTGCGCGCGCACGCCGGCGAACGCCGGCTCGATGTCGTCGGGGCGCAGCTCGGGGACGAAGCGGGCGGCGGCGCGCACGAACGCGGCGCGGCTGGCGGCATGGCGCAGCTCGACGGTGCCGGTGCGCCAGAACCGTCCCATCAGCCGCCACGTACCGGGCCAGCGCAGCGTGTCGGCGGCGTCGCGCGGGCGCACCCGGCCGAGCCGATAGGCGTCGCGCGCGCCGGCCAGCAGCGCGGTGGGGCCGACGAGCACGTCGCCGCTGGTGTGCTTGGTCAGGTGCACGCCGAGGAACGGCAGCGCCGGATCGGGGACCGGATAGACGAGCGCGCGCACGAGGTGGCGGCGCTCGGGCACCAAGCGCAGGTAGGCGCCGCGGAAGGGGACGATGCGCGGATCGGGCTGCGCGCCGCCGAGCACCGCGAGGCGGTCCGACCACGCGCCGGCGCAGAACACGGCGTGGCCGGCCTCGAGGTGGCCCTGCGCATGGCGCAGCACGACGGTGCGCTCGCGCTCCTGGACCGCCTCGACGCCGCAGCCGCAGTGCACGCCGCCGACGTCGGCGGCCAGCGCCCGCGCGACCGCGGCGAAGTCCGCGATCCCGGTGACGGGCGAGTGCAGGCCGGCGATCCCGGCCACGTGGGGCTCGAGCTCGTGGACGCCCGCGGCGTCCAGCCGCCGCAGCCCGCGCACGCCGTTGGCCCGGCCGCGGCGCTCGAGCTCGTCGAGGCGCCCGAGCTCGGAGCGGTCCGTGGCGACGATGACCTTCCCGCAAGTCTCGTGCGGGATGTCCCGTTGATCGCAGAGCTCGCGCAGCGCCGCGGCGCCCTCGACGCAGAGCCGCGCCTTCAGCGACCCCGGGAGGTAGTAGATGCCGGCATGGATGACGCCCGAGTTGTGCCCCGTCTGATGGGCGCCGACCGTCTGCTCGCGCTCGAGGACGACCACTCGGCGCCCCGGATGCTGCCGGGCCAGCTCCCGCGCCACCGCCAGCCCAACGATCCCGGCGCCCACGACGGCCAGGTCGCAGCGGTCCGGCGGTGGTGCGGCCCAGTCCGTCATGGCGGGCGCGCACGTTACCCTGCGGCGCCATGAGCATCGGCATCGTGGGCCTGGGCTACGTCGGCCTGCCCCTGGCGGTGGCGTTCGCCGAGGCGGGCCACAGCGTCGTCGCCCTCGACATCGACCAGCGCAAGATCGCCGCTATCCGCAGCGGCGAGTCGTACATCGAGGACATCCCGTCCGATCGCCTGCGCGGCGTCGACGGGCGCATCCACGCCACGACGCGCTACGCCGACCTGGCCGACACCGAGGCGATCGTCATCGCGGTCCCCACGCCGTTGACCCAGAACCGCGAGCCGGACCTCGGGCCGCTGCTGGAGTCCAGTCGGGCGGTGGCCAACGTGCTGCGGGCCGGGCAGCTGGTGGTGCTGGAGTCGACGACGTATCCCGGCACGACGCGCGAGCAGCTCGTGCCGCTGCTGGAGGAGTCCGGGCTGGGCGCCGGCCGCGATTTCCACGTCGCCTTCAGCCCCGAGCGCGTCGACCCGGGCCGCACCGACTTCACGCTGCGCACGACGCCGAAGGTCGTCGGCGGGCTGACCGAGGCGTGCGGCGCCTGCGCGGTCGAGCTCTACAGCCGGGTCTGCGACAGCGTCGTGCGCGTCTCCAGCCCGGAGGTCGCCGAGCTGACCAAGCTGCTGGAGAACATCTTCCGCAGCGTCAACATCGCGCTCGTCAACGAGCTGGCGCTGCTGACCGACCGCATGGGCATCGACATCTGGGAGGTCGTCGACGCGGCGTCGACCAAGCCGTACGGGTTCATGCGCTTCGAGCCGGGCCCGGGCATGGGCGGCCACTGCCTGCCGGTCGACCCGTTCTACCTGAGCTGGCGGGCGCGCGAGTTCGACATGACGACGCGCTTCGTGGAGCTGGCGGGCGAGATCAACCAGCAGATGCCCTACCACTGCGTCGCCCGCGTCGAGCGCGCGCTCAACGACCAGGGCAAGGCGGTCCGCGGCGCGAAGGTCGCGCTGCTGGGCGTGTCCTACAAGGCCGGGGTGGGCGACGTGCGCGAGTCGCCCGCTTTGAAGATCATCGCGCTGCTGCAGGCGCTCGGCGCCGATGTGCACTACCACGACGAGTTCGTGCCCGAGCTGCGCGACGAGGGCCTGCACGACGAGCCGCTCGAGGACGCCGTCGCCGGCGCCGACCTCGTGGTGATCGTCACCGCGCACCCGGGCATCGACCACGCCCAGGTGGCGGCCGGCGCGCGGGCCGTGCTGGACCTGCGCGGCGTGACGCGCGGGGTGGCGGCCGAGAACGTGATCCGCCTGTGAGGGCGGCCGGCCAGCGGAGCGGGCGATGACGCGCGTGCGCATCGGCATCGTCGGCCTCGGCTACTGGGGCCCCAACCTGGCGCGCAACTTCGACGCGCTGCCCGGCTGCGAGCTCGCCTGGCTGTGCGACGACAGCGAGGCGGTCCGCGCCCGCTACGAGCCGCTGTACCGCCACGCGCGCTTCACCGGCGAGCTCGAGGACCTGCTGGGCGACGACGCGCTCGACGCGATCGTCCTCGCCACCCCCGTCCCGACGCACGCCGATCTCGCCGTGAAGGTCCTCGAGGCCGGCAAGCACTGCTTCGTCGAGAAGCCGCTGGCCACGCGGGTCGCCGACGCCGAGCGCGCCGTCGCCGCCGCGCAGCGCGCGGGCCGGGTGCTCATGGTCGGCCACCTGCTGCAGTACCACCCGGGCATCAACACGCTGCGCGACCTCGTGACCGCCGGCGAGCTGGGCGACATCCACTACATCTACGGCAACCGCCTGAACCTCGGCCAGCTGCGGGCCGAGGAGAACGCGCTGTGGTCGCTCGGCGCCCACGACATCTCCGTCGTGCTGCACCTGGCCGGAGACGAGGAGCCCTACGAGTTCTCCGCCCGCGGCGAGAGCTACATGCGCCACGGCGTCGAGGACGTCGTCTTCGGCTTCATGCGCTTCCCGTCGGGCCTGGCCGCGCACCTGCACCTGAGCTGGCTGGACCCGCACAAGGAGCGGCGCTTCACCGTCGTCGGGTCCAAGCGGATGGCGACGTTCGACGACATGGACATCGAGCGCAAGGTCACCCTGTACGACAAGGGCTTCGACGAGTCCATCCACTCCTACGGCGAGTACATCATGCGCTCGGGTGACATCTGGAGCCCGCAGGTGCCCAACCACGAGCCGCTGCGGCTCGAGTGCCAGCACTTCCTCGAGTGCATCGCCCAGGGGCGCGCGCCGGTCAGCGACGGCGCCAGCGGGATGCGGGTGGTGCGGGTGCTCGAGCGCCTGCAGGAGGAGCTCGACCGATCGCGGAGGGAGCGTCATGGCTGAACCGGTGCTGGGGGAGGGCGTGCAGGTCGGCGAGGGGGTCCAGTTCGGCTCCGGCGTCGTGGTGCACGCGGGAACGGTGATCGGCGACGGCTGCGTCATCGAGGACAACGCGGTGCTCGGGAAGGTGGCCAAGCTGGCGCGCACGAGCTCGGCGGCCGGGCGCGAGCCGCCGCCGCCGCTCGTGCTGGGCGCCCAGGTGACCGTCTGCGCCGGGGCGGTCGTCTTCGCGGGCGCGGAGATCGGCGATCGCACGATCATCGGCGACCAGTCCTACGTGCGCGAGCGCACCACCGTCGGCGCCGAGACGGTGGTGGGGCGCGGCAGCGCGGTCGACAACGACGTGGCGATCGGCGCGCGCTGCCGGATCCAGACCATGGTCTACCTGACCGCGTTCTCGCTGGTCGAGGACGACGTGTTCGTCGGGCCGTGCGCGGTGACCACCAACGACGACACGATGAGTCGCCACGGCCCCGACTACGCGCTGCGCGGCGCGATCCTGCGGCGCGCGTGCCGGATCGGCGGCGGGGCGGTGCTGACGCCCGGGGTGGAGATCGGCGAGGAGGGCTTCGTCGCGGCGGGCGCGCTCGTCACCCGCGACGTGCCGCCGCGCGCTGTGGTGCTCGGCGTGCCCGCGCGCGTGATCCGCGACGTGCTCGAGGACGACCTGCTCGAGCGCTGGCGGTAGGCGCGTCGGCCACCGCCGGCCGGGTGCTCGGCGCGGCCGGCGCCGGTGCTGCGGACGGGTCCGCGATCGCCAGGCAGTCGGGCAGCGGCGCGCGGTAGACCGGCGACATCACGTCGGGCCCGTCGTCGGTGTGCGGGTGCCCGGCCAGGTGCCCGTACTCGTGGACGAGCACGGTGCAGAACCGGTCCCAGTCGTAGTCGATGAGCCGGTTGAAGACGATCCGGCACTGCACGTTGAGCGCGGGCGCGTCGTAGGCCGAGCGCGGGTTGGCCCACGTCGAGCGGGCGTTGATGGTCATCGCGTCGACGTCCCAGACGATGTCGATGTGCCCGCCGCACGGGTCGGTCCCCCAGGTGCGGCGTGCGAGGTCCTGGGCGGCGAGCATCGCCGGGCTGCCCACGGCGAAGCGCACCTCGGGCGCGGCGTCGGTGCCGTCCGCGGGCGCGGCGGACGCGCTCGCGGCGGGGCCGACGACGAGCGCGATCACGGCCAGCATCATGCTGAGCTTCCTGCCATCCATGGCTCCCCATGGATCGGCAGGCGGCGCCGCGGGCCGCTGCCATCAGCGCTCGGATTGGACGGATGGCGAATAGGGCCCCGTGAGAGGGCCCTGATCGCCGGGCGCTACCCCGCGATCAGCCGGTCCGCGCGCTCGTCGGCGCGAGCGCGCACCCACAGCGACCGGCACGGGATGCGGTCGCGGTTGCAGCGGTCCATATAGCGCTGGGCGATCTCCGTGACCTCCGAGAGCAGGTCGTCCTCGAGGCGGATCGGCTGCAGGCCGAGCTGCAGCAGCTGCGCGTTCTCGGCGATGAGCTCGTTCTGGTCGGCCTCCTTGCGGGGGTTCTCGACCAGGTCGATCTCCGCGCCGGTGATCCGCGCCACGATCTCGGCGAGGTCGATCACGCGGTGGATCTCGGTCATCTGGTTGAAGATCCGCACGCGCTCCGCGCGCTCGGGCGGGTTCTCGATCGCCAGCTGGATGCAGCGCACGCTGTCCTGGATGTGGATGAACGCACGGGTCTGGCCGCCGGTGCCGTGGACGGTCAGCGGGTAGCCGATCGCCGCCTGCATGAGGAAGCGGTTGAGGACGGTGCCGTAGTCGCCGTCGTAGTCGAAGCGGTTGATGAGCCGCTCGTCGAGGCGCGTCTCGGCGGTCTGCGTCCCCCACACGATGCCCTGGTGCAGGTCGGTGACCCGGATCTCGTCGTTCTTGTTGTAGAACGCGAACAGCAGCTGATCCTGGGTCTTGGTCATGTGGTAGACGCTGCCCGGGTTGGTCGGGTAGAGGATCTCCTGCTCGATCTCGCCGCCGTCGTCGGTGTCGATGCGCACGCGCAGGTAGCCCTCGGGGATCTTGGCCCCGGTGGTGCCGTAGCCGTAGACGCCCATCGTGCCGAGGTGGACGATGTGGGCGTCCAGGTCGGCCTCGACCAGCGCGGCGAGAAGGTTGTGCGTGGCGTTGACGTTGTTGTCGACCGTGTAGCGCTTGTGCCACGAGCTCTTCATCGAGTACGGCGCGGCGCGCTGCTCGGCGAAGTGGACGACCGCGTCCGGCCGCCAGTCGCGCAGGAGCGCCAGCAGCTCCGCGTAGCTCTGGGCGACGTCGATGTTGTGGAAGCCCAGCCGCCGGCCCGAGATCTCCTCCCAGGCGGCCAGTCGCGTGGACATCGGGGCGATCGGCGTCAGCGACTCCGCTTCGAGCTCGACGTCGGCCTTGCGCCGCGCCAGGTTGTCGACGATCGCGACGTCGTGCCCGCAGGCTGACAGGTGCAGGGAGGTGGGCCAGCCGCAGAAGCCGTCGCCTCCCAAGATCAAGATGCGCAGAACGTCCTCCGGTCTATGTGTCGTCTGACCCCTGGATCTCCCCGCAGTATGCCGTCACCACACGTCGGGCGCCTGCGGTCCGGGAGCCTCACGGGCGCCGCTCCCGCCACCAGGTACCCAGGATCACCCGGGCGTAGCGCGCGCCGTACAGGACATTGTGCCCCTTCTTGCTGTCGCCCGCGGCGCGCTTGCGCATGACGATCGGCCGTTCGGCGATGCGATAGCCCTGGTAGACCGCCCCGATCAGCAGCTCGGACGTCTGGTACTGCACCTGACGCTGAGGCACCGTGGCGGTGACCTCGGCGCGCATGGCCCGGTAGCCGCTGGAGGTGTCGGTGACCTGGGCGCCGGTCAGCAGCCGCACGAGCGCGGCGAACACGTGCACGCCGGCCTGGCGGAAGTGGTCGTCGGTCTCGGTGCGCCCCAGGACGCGCGAGCCGATGACGAAGTCGGCCTCGTCGTGGACGAGCGGCTCGAGCACCTTGGGCAGCTCCACCGGGTCCCACTGGCCGTCGGCGTCGAGCGTGACGATGAAGCGGGCGCCGTGCTCGCGGGCGAGCTGGTAGCCGAGCCGCAGCGCCACCCCGTGGCCGCAGTTGCGCTCGAGCCGGGCGATGTGGACGCCGTGACGGCGGGCGGCGTCGCTCGTGCCGTCGCTGCTGCCGTCGTCGACGACGAGCGTGTCGATGGCCAGGCCGTGCGCCTGCGCGGGGATGTCGGTGAGCACCTGGCCGATGCACGGCGCCTCGTTGAGCGCCGCGATGACCACGACGACCGGGGCGAAGCGCAGGTCGGGGTAGTCGCGCTCGAACGCGGCGATCGCCGCCTGACGTACCGCGGCCGTGTCCGGCCCGAGCGTCCTCGTGCCGCTGTCACTCGTCCGGGTGGCCATGGTCGCCGCATGAGTGTAGGACCCCATGGGCGGAGGATCCCACCGCTGTGGGTCCCTATCGCTGGAGGAGCCCACCCCTCCACTACCGTGCGGGCGGCACGTGACCGCTTCGACGATCAGCGCCCGGTCCCCGGCCGTCGCACGCCGCCCGCCGGCGGCGCTGGTCCCGTCCACCGCCTGGCTGCTGGCCGGCTGCCTCGCGCTGGCGGCGCTGTCGCTGCTCGGCCCCAGCCAGCCGACCTACGACCCGACGGCGTGGCTGATCTGGGGCCGCGACATCATCCACTGGGACCTGCACACCACGGCTGGGCCCTCGTGGAAGCCGCTGCCGGTCCTGTTCACGACGCCGTTCGCGCTGGCGGGCGACGGCGCGGCGCCGATGCTGTGGCTCGTCGTGGCGCGGGCCGGGGGTCTGTTGGCGATCGCGCTCGGCTTCCGGCTGGCCACCCGGCTCGCCGGCCCGGTGGCCGGGGTGCTCGCGGTCGTCGCGATGGTGCTGGCCGAGCAGTTCGTCTTCAACTTCTGGCGCGGCAACTCCGAGGGCCTGCTCGTCGCGCTTGCGCTGTGGGCGATCGAGCGCCACCTCGACGGACGGCGCTGGCAGACGTTCGCCCTCGCCGTGGCCGCCGGCCTGCTGCGGCCCGAGGTGTGGCCGTTCGTCGCGCTCTACGGCCTGTGGCTCGTCTGGGGCGATTGGCGGGCGGCCGGCGCGCCGCCGTGGCGGACGATCGCGATCGTCGTCGCGTCCGGGATCGGCGTGATCGCGCTGTGGCTGGTGCCGGAGTACATCGGCTCGGGCGACTTCCTGCGGGCCGCGTCGCGGGCCACGGAGCCGGTGGCCAACTCGCCCGCGCAGGCCGACCGGCCGTTCGTGGCCGTGTTTCAGAACTCGCACGGGGCGCTGTCGATCCCGGTCTACGTCGGCGGGGTGATGGCGGTCGTCTTTGCCGCGGTGGCCTGGCGGCGCCGGCGCGAGGGCGGCGCCGTCCTCGCCATCGCCGCCATCGCGACGGCGCTGATGATCATCGTCGCGGTCTTCGCCGAGATCGGCTTCACCGGCAACCTGCGCTACATCACGCTGCCGGCGGCGCTCGTCTGCGTCCTGGCCGGCATCGGCTGGGCCGACCTGCTGCACGCGCTGCGCGGCCGGTTCGGCGTGGCGGTCGCGGTCGCGGCGGGCGTCGCGGCGCTGGCCGCGAGCGCCGCGTTCCTGATCAGCGACGCCCGCCGGTTCGGCGACGAGATGGACAAGATGCGCTCTGCCGCCACCCTGGGCGGTGCGCTGCCCGGCGCCATCGACCGTGCCGGCGGCGAGGCGGCGATCAAGCGCTGCGGCCGGGTGTCGACCGTGCCGCTGCAGACCCAGAGCGTCGCCTGGCGCCTGCACCTGCAGCAGGTCCAGGTGGCCGCGCCGCCCCTGCCCACCGGGACGCGGTTCCATCCGCGCGGGGAGGGCTGGGAGGTCAAGCAGACCTGCCGCTGACGGTGTCACGCGATGGGGGGCCTGAGCCCCCGCGGACAGGCTCCCGGGGACCCTTCCCGACACCGGCGCCCGGCTCTATGGTCGGCCGGTGCTGCGCATCGCCACCTGTGTGATCGCCGCCGCGCTGGCGGCCGGCGCCTCGACCGCCGCCGCCGCGCCGGTCCAGCGCTCCGCCCGCCTGCACGCCGGCCGCAACGTCGTCCGCGTCACCGTCCCGCACCGCACCGGCGCCCGGCCGCCGCTGATCCGCTACGCGGTCGCGCCCGCCGCGACGCGCTGCTCGCTGCGCTCCGCCGACTACCACGCCGTGCAGCGCGCGCCCCGCCAGGCGTCGATCGGCACGCTGCGTCTCGTCGTCCGCTGCCCGCGTGCCGCGCGCGTGCACCTGCGCTTCACCCGGCCCATCGTCCGCACGAAGCCCGTGCACAACGGGCCCGGCCGCATCCGGCTGCGCCTCGACAAGCCGCCCGGCCGCGTCGTTCCCGCGATCGCGCTCGAGACCGAGCCGCCCACCCGCGCCTGCCGCCTGACCCACACGCGCATCCGCACCGGCCGGCGCCGGTTCGCGCTCGACGGCCGCTTCCGCTGCCGCGGCCTGCACCGGCCCACCAAGGGGCGGGTCGTCGTCGGCGGCGTCATGGCCGCCCACGGCGCCCGGACCGCAGCCGCGGCGCGCGCGCACGCCCCGAGCGCCCGAGCGAGCGTCACCTGCGACGTGACCACCGATCAGGTCATCGGCACGTCCCTCCTGCGCCGGGAGAAGTTCTGCCTGGCGCCCACCCAGAGCGTCGTGATCCCCGAGTTCGACCGCCCGTGCCCGACGGGCACGGTCTACACGCGCAACGGCGACCAGTGGCCGGGCTTCGAGTACGACCTCAACCGCCGGGACGGTTGGTGGACGGAGGAGGACGTCTTCGGCGGTGCCTGGTGGGGCCTGTACAACTGGTCGCCCGACATCAGCCGGGAGGTGACCATCGAGTGGGTCTGCCAGATCGGCGCGCCGGTCGCGGTCGAGCAGCCGCAGCTGCTGGGCGAGGCCGCTCCGGGGTTCGGGTACGTGTGCCTGCCGGGCACGTGGACGAACGTCCTCCCCAACACCGTCGCCTATCAGTGGCAGCGCCAGCTTTCCGACGGCACCCGCGTGGCGATCCCGGGCGCCACCGACGACACATACCGCGTCACCGGGGACGACGTGCACACCCGGCTGGTCTGCGAGCTGACCGTGACGAACAGCGCGGGCCCGACGCGGGTCACGCTCGTCGCCCCGAGCCCGGTCGTCGGCGGGGCGCCGCGCAACACCGTGCCGCCGTCGATCACCGCCGACGAGTTCAACGCGAACAAGCTGACCTGCCACACGGGCAGCTGGGAGGAGCCGGGCGACTTCGAGCCCCACTACGAGTGGCTGCGCGACGGCGCTGTGGTCCCCGGGGAGACCAGCTCGGCCCTGAGGGCGCCGTCGAGCTGGGCGAACTCCCTGGTGGCCTGCCGGGTCACGGTCACCAACCTGGTCGGCACCGGGATCGCGACGAGCCCCGCCGTCAAGATCTCCGAGGGCGGCGGGATCATCCTGTGAGGTAGCGCACGACGGCCAGCACCCGCCGGTGCTCGTCGTCGTCGGGCTGGAGCCCCAGCTGCTCGTAGATGTGCGCGACGTGCTTGGCGACCGCCTTGGGCGTGAGCACGAGCGCCTTGGCGATGCCCGTGTTGCTGCGCCCCTCGGCCATCAGCGCCAGCACCTCGCGCTGACGCGGCGTCAGGCGCCCGAGCGGGTCCCGCCGCATGCGGCCCAGCATCAGCGCCACTACCTCGGGGTCGAGCACCGACGCCCCGGCGCCGACCCGGCGCACGTCGGCGCAGAACGTCGCGCCGTCGGCGACCCGCTGCTTGAGCAGGTAGCCGACCTCGCCGCCGCCGGCGGCGGTCTCCAGCAACTCGGCCGCGTAGCGCTGCTGGACGTGCTGGGAGAGCACGACGATCGCGATCCGCGGATGCGACGCGCGGATGTCGAGCGCCGCGCGCAGCCCCTCGTCCGTGCCCGTCGGCGGCATGCGGATGTCGGCGATCACGACATCGGGCTGGTGCGCCCGCGCCTTGCGCACCAGGTCACCGCCGTCGGCGGCGCTCTCCGCGACCTCAAAGCCGTGGCGTCTGAGCACCAGCCCGACGCCCTCGCGCATCAGCGCGTCGTCCTCGCCGATCACCACCCGCATGGCAGCTCCGCGTGCACCCGTGTGCCGCGCCCCGGCGCTCTGTCGACCGCCAGCCGCCCGCCGAGCGCCTCCACGCGGGCGGCGATGCAGCGCAGCCCGGTGCCGCCGCCGGGGCGTGCGCCGCCGGCGCCGTCGTCGCTGACCTCGACCACCAGGGCATCGCCGCGAGCCGCGACCGCGACGCGCACCGCGCCCGCGTCCGCATGCTTGAGCGTGTTGGCGAGCGCCTCGGAGACGACGAAGTACGCCGTGCTCTCGACCGCCGCCGGCGGGCGCGGGTCGAGCGGCTCGACGTCGCAGCGGACCGCCAGCGGCAGCCGCGCCGCGAGCTCCTCGACCGCCTCGCCGAGCCCGCGCTCGGTCAGCACCGCCGGCATGACGCCCTGCGCCAGCTCGCGCAGCTCGCCGATCGCCGTCCGCAGGCCGCCGCGCAGTGCGTCGGCCTCGTCGCCGAGCCGGTCGGCCTCCATGGCGAGCAGCACGAGTTGCGCCTGCAGCCCGTCGTGCAGATCGCGCGCGATGCGGCGCCGCTCCCCGTCGGCCGCCTCCACGATGCGCACGCGGCTGGCGCGCAGCTCGGCGGTCAGCCGCAGGTGGTCGAAGGCCAGCGCGACGACGCCGGCCGCCGCCGCCACCTCGGCCGGCTCGCCGAGCAGCCGTGCGTCGTAGACGATCGCGCCGACGCGCCGGCCGCCCACCCGGACGGCGGCGATGCCGCGCTCGGAGCCCGGCGGCGGCAGCGCGACGGGACGCCCGTCGAGGTCGACGTGGACGCCGGGATCGGGCAGCCAGAACGCCACCTGCACGGACGGGTCGCCGAGCGCGTCGGCCAGCCGAGCGGCGACGTCGACGCGGTCGGCGGGCGCCGTGCCCAGCCACGTGGCCAGGTTCGCCAGCCCCGTCGTGCGCGGGAACCCGCCGCGCCGCAGCGCCGCCAGGAAGGCGACCGGCACGCCCGCCAGCACGGCGAGCTGCGCCACCACCAGCGCGAGCACCGCGTCCGGCGAGGCGGACGCCACGACCGCGACCTGCCCGCTGATGGGCACGAACAGCACCGCGCCGATGCCGTAGGCGAGCAGCGGCGCCATGCCGTGGCGGCGCGCGGGGGCCATCGCCCGGCGGCGGCGCTCGAGCAGGATCGCGGTCGCGGCCATCACGCACGAGCCGACCGCCCACTGCGCCCACCGCCCCGCGTCGGCGAGGTCGGGGCGGTCGGCGATCTGCAGCAGGGTCGCGGGTCCCTCCCCGAACAGGTACAGCGGCGCCTGCATCAGCACGCAGACGACGTAGCCGGCGGCGACGATCCCGACGCTGCGCCACCCGCGCAGCCGCCCGGACGGAAAGCCGTGCAGGAGGTGGACGACGACGGCGAACGGCACCGTAGCCGCGATCAGCCCGGCGGCGACCAGTGGCGCCGCCGTCGTGTTGACGGCGCCCGCGATCACCCAGACGACGGCGCCGGCGACGATCAGGGGGCCCGTGCGGTTGCCGGGGCGCCGCTGCCACGCGACGGCGCCCGCGACCAGGTAGACCCCGGCGACCGCGGGCACCAGCACGAGCGCCCAGCGGGGCCCCGGCGCGGGCTGCGACAGGACCAGCCCGACCTCCGCGAGCGCGAGCAGCGCGACGGTGGCGGTCACCAGCGCCAGCGCCGGCACGCGCAGGCCGCCGAGCGCCAGGCGCGGCGCGGGGAGCGCCCGGTCCACCGGGGGCAGGCCCGTGAGATCCGCCGGGCCACCGGTCGCCATGACGTCTGCTGGCATCGTGCTCACACCGTCACGCCGAGCCTAACCGAGCGCGAACCGACGTCACAACCCCCGCCGCCGCACGGGCTCACCGTGCCGCGAACGCGACCGCCCGCCGGCCGCGTCAGGTGTATGGATGTGGGTCTGTGAGGTGTATCATCGTCGGCGGTGGTCAAGCGCACGAACATCAACCTCGACATGGATCTCGTGGCCGACGCCGCTCGGCAGCTCGGCACCCGTCGAACGACCGACACCGTCCACGAGGCCCTGCGCGACGTGATCGCACGCGGTCGGCGCGCGCGGCTGGCGCAGCGCGACTTCGAAGACCTCACGCCGGAGTCGCTTGAGGCCATGCGGCGCCCCGCCGGCCGCACGGCGTGAGGGAGCTCGCCGATACCAGCGCCTGGATCTGGTCGCGCCGACGGGGATATCCGCACCTGCGTCATACCTTCGACTCGGCGCTCGTCGATGGCGACCTGGCGACATGCGACATGGTCAGGCTCGAACTGCTGCACAGCGCGCGCAACGCGACCGAATTCGTCGAGATCCGCGACGAGCTCGCAGCGCTGATCGATTGTCCGATCGGCGAAGCGCAATGGGATCGAGCACTGTGGGTCTACGAGCAGCTCAGTCGCCGCGGCGGCGGCCATCAGCGTTCGGTCAAGCACTCCGATCTGCTGATCGCGGCCGCGGCCGAGTCTGCCGGGATCACGGTGCTGCACTACGACGAGGACTACGAGCGGATCGCGGAGATCACTGGCCAGCCGACGCGCTGGCTGGCGCCGGCCGGCACCCTTCGGTGACGATCCGCTCGGAGCGTCAGCTGCGCACGAGCGCGCGCAGCGACTGCTTGGCCGACTTGGCGGTCGCGATCACCGCGGTCGGCTCGTAGCCGCAGTGAGCCATGCAGTTGTCGCAGCGCGGGTCGCGGCCCCGGCCGTACTTCGACCAGTCGGTCGTCTCCACGAGCTCCTTGTAGGTCTGCGTGTAGCCGTCGGCCATCAGGTAGCACGGGCGCTGCCAGCCGAACAGCGAGTAGCTCGGGATGCCCCACGGCGTGCACTCGTAGTCGACCTTGCCCTCGAGGAAGTCGAGGAACAGCGGGCTGTGGTTCAGGCGCCACCGCTTGCGCCGGCCGTCGGCGAACGCGGTCCGAAACAGCGCGCGGGTCTGCTCGACGCCGAGGAAGTGGTCCTGGTCGGGCGCCTTCTCGTACGCGTAGGCCGGCGAGATCATCATGTCGTCGACCTCGAGCTCGTCGTTGAGGAAGTCGAGCACCGAGCGCACCGTCTCGGGGGAGTCGTGCGTGAAGAACGTCGTGTTCGTCGTGACCCGGAAGCCGCGCTCCTTGGCCAGCCTGATCGCCTCGACCGCCTTGTCGAACACGCCTTCGCGGGCCACGGACGCGTCGTGGCGCTCGCGCAGGCCGTCGATGTGCACCGCCCAGCTGAAGTACGGGCCGGGCGTGAACAGGTCGAGCTTCTTCTTCATCAGCAGCGCGTTGGTGCACAGGTAGACGTACTTGCGGCGCTTGACCAGCTCGCCCACGATCCGGTCGATCTCCGGGTGGATGAGCGGCTCGCCGCCCGCGATCGACACCATCGGCGCGCCGCACTCCATGACGGCGGCGACCGCCTGCTCGACGGGCATGCGGCGGCGCAGCTCGTGCTCGGGGTGCTGGATCTTCCCGCAGCCCTCGCAGGCGAGGTTGCACTGGAACAGCGGCTCGAGCTCGACGATCAGCGGGTACCTCTCCCGGCGCAGGATCTTCTGCTTGGCCAGGTAGGCGCCGACGCGGATGCTCTGCCTCATCGATACCGGCATGGGGTCCTCAGGTGGTTCGTGTCGATGGTTGCGGGTCGGGCCATCTAGGTCCTTCTCGGTCGCCGCGGAGGCGGCTTGAACTGCACATGTTCGGTGGTGACGCTGCGCTCGTCGACCGTCACCCCGCCGAAGCCCGCCAGCGCGGACACGACGTCCTGCACCTGGCGCTCGGGCGCCGACGCGCCGGCGGTGATGCCCACGCGGCGCGCGCCGGCCACGAAGGACGGCGGCAGCTCGGAGGGCTCGTCGACCAGGAGCGCCGGGACGCCCGCCCGCTCGGCCACCTCGACCAGGCGGCGGGAGTTCGACGAGTTCTGCGAGCCGACGACGACGATGCGCTCGCAGTCGGAGGCTAGCGCGCGCACGCCGTCCTGGCGGTTCTGGGTGGCGTAGCAGATGTCGTCGGAGCCCGGCCCGATCAGCGCCGGGAAGCGCTCGTGCAGCGCGTCGACCACCTCGGCGGTCTCGTCGACGGCCAGCGTCGTCTGGGTCAGGAACGCGACCCGCTCGGGATCCTCGACGCGCAGCTTGTCGATGTCGCCGGCGCTGGCGATGACCTGGATGCGGTCGGGCGCCTCGCCGGTGGTGCCCTCGACCTCCTCGTGGTCGCGGTGGCCGACGAGGACCACGTCCATGCCGGCGCGCACGAAGCGCCGCGCCTCGGCGTGGACCTTGGCGACCAGGGGGCACGTGGCGTCGATGGCGTCGAGGCCGCGCTCGCGGGCCTGCGCGCGGACCGCCGGCGAGACCCCGTGGGCGGAGAAGACGACGGTCGCCCCCTCGGGCACCTCGTC
>JAWKKD010000028.1:0-29225 GCA_041393435.1 Solirubrobacterales bacterium
GCGCGGCAGGTCAGGGTCGTGGTCGTGGTGGCCGGCACGGTGCTCATGCCGTCGCCTCCCGCTCGCTGTGGACGAAGCGCTCGAGGTCCTCGACCGGCTCGAGCTCGCCCGCCTCGGCGAACGCGACCGCGTCGTCGACCTCGGCCGTCGCCGCCGCTTCGATCTCGGCCAGCGCCTCGTCGTCCAGCCAGCCGCGCTCGCGCAGCCGGGCGGCGTGCAGGTCGATCGGGTCGCGCCGGCGCCACTCCTCGATCTCCGCCTTGTCGCGGTAGAGGTCGGGGTCGTACATCGAGTGCGCGCGGAAGCGGTACGTCCGGCACTCCAGGAACGCCGGCCCGCCGCCCCCGCGGACCATCTCGGCCTGGCGGCGCGCCGCCTCCTCCACCGCCTCGACATCCATCCCGTCGACGGCCCACGCCGGCACCTCGTAGGCCGCGGCCTTCAGCGCCAGGTCGGTCTCGGACTCCGAGCGCTCGAGCGCGGTGCCCATCGCGTAGCGGTTGTTCTCGCAGGCGAACAGCACCGGCAGATGCCAGAGCGCGGCGAGGTTGATCGCCTCGTGGAACTCGCCTTCGGCCATCGCACCCTCACCGAAGAAGCAGCACGTCACCCGGCGGCGGTCCTGCATCTTGTCGGCCAGCGCCAGGCCGACGGCCAGCGGCAGGCCGCCGCCGACGATCCCCTGCCCGCCGTAGAAGCGCCGCTGCGCGTCGAAGAGGTGCATCGAGCCGCCGCGACCGCGCGAGCAGCCGGTGACGCGGCCGAACATCTCGGCCATCAGCGCGCTGGCCGGCACGCCCCGCACGAGCGCGTGGCCGTGCTCGCGGTAGGTCGCCACGACGTTGTCGCCGGGCTCGAGCGCCTGCATGACGCCCGTCGCGACCGCCTCCTCGCCGATGTACAGGTGCAGGAAGCCGCGGATGCGCCCCGCGCTGTAGAGCTCGACGCAGCGCTCCTCGAAGCGCCGGACGCGCACCATCTCGCGCAGCAGGTAGCGGGCATGGTCGGCCTGGGCGCTCACGCCGCGCTCCCCTCGACGGTCGACGTGTCGCCGGTCTCGAGGCCCAGCTCGCGCGCCCGCACGAGGCGGCGCATGATCTTGCCGCTGCGGGTGTGCGGCAGCTCGGTCGAGAACTCGATCGCCCGCGGCGCGACCGCCGCGCCCAGGCGGCGGCGGCCGAGCGCCATCAGCTCGCGGCGCAGCGCGTCGCTCGGCTCGTGGCCGGGGCGCAGCAGGACGAACGCCTTGACGACCTGGCCGGCGACCTCGTCGGGCACGCCGATCGCCGCCGCCTCGGCGACGGCGGGGTGCTCGAGCAGCGCGCTCTCGACCTCGAACGGGCCGATGAGATGGCCGGCGGACTTGATGAGGTCGTCGCCGCGCCCGACGAACCAGTAGTAGCCGTCCTCGTCGCGGCGCGCCAGGTCGCCCGTGAGGTACCAGCCGCCGGCGAAGCAGCGCGCGTAGCGCTCCGGATCGCCGAGGTAGCCGCGGAACATCGACGGCCAGCCCGGCCGCAGGACCAGCTCGCCCTCCTGCGCGGGATCGTCGATGAGCTCGAGGCCGCCGTCCGGGCGCACGACGGGCTCGCCGTGCTCGTCGCGGCGGACGATGGCCGCGTCGATGCCCGGCAGCGGCCGCCCCATCGATCCCGGCTTGATCGGCATCGACGCGAAGTTGGCGATCATGATCCCGCCGGTCTCGGTCTGCCACCACGTGTCGTGGAACGGCCGGCCCAGCACCTTCTCGCCCCACACGACGGCGGCGGCGTTGAGCGGCTCGCCGACGCTGGCGATGAAGCGCAGCCGACTCAGGTCGCGCTGGGCCGGCAGGTCGTCGCCGGCGCGCATCAGCATGCGCACCGCGGTCGGCGCCGTGTACCAGACGGTCACCGCCTCGCGCTCGAGCGTGTCGTACCAGCGCTCGGCGTCGAACTCGCCCTCGTCGACGACCATCGTCACGCCGGCGGCCAGCGGGGCGATGATCCCGTAGGAGGTGCCGGTCACCCAGCCGGGGTCGGCGGTGCACCAGTAGACGTCGTCGTCGTGGAGGTCGAGGACGAGGCGCCCGGTCTCGTGGTGGGCCACGACCGCCTCGTGGACGTGGATGGCGCCCTTGGGGGCGCCGGTCGTGCCGCTGGTGAAGTGCAGCAGCGCCATGTCCTGCGGCTGGGTCGGGGCGGTGGCATGGTCCGCCGAGGCGGCGGCCATCAGCCCGTCGAGGCCGGTCGTGCCCGCGGGCAGATCGGCCGTCGCCCCGGCGATCAGCACGTGCTCGAGCTCGGGCAGCCGCTCGCGCAGGTCGGCGACCTTGCGCGCGTACAGCGGCGCGGTGGTGACCAGCACGCGGGCGCCGCCGCGCGAGAGGCGCTGGTGGACGGGCTCGGGGCCGAACGCGGAGAACAGCGGGCAGAACACCGCGCCGTGCTTGAGCGTCCCCAGCGCGGCGACGTAGAGCTCCGGGATGCGCCCGCACAGGGCGAACACCCGGTCGCCGCGCCGCACGCCGAGCGCCTCGAGCGCGTTGGCGAAGCGGGCGGTCGCCTCGCCCAGCTCGGCGTAGGTGATGTCGCGCCGCTCGCCGTGGCGGCCGAGCCAGCGCAGGGCGACCCGGCCGGCACGCGCGCCCACGGCGTGGCGGTCGACCGCCTCGTGCGCGATGTTCAGGCCGCCGTCCGGCAGCCCGTCGAGTCGGGCGCGGGCGGCGTCCCACGAGAAGCCCGCCCGCTCGCGCGCGTAGTCGCGCATGTTCGGTTCGGTGGCCGCCCGCCGCGGCGCGATGAGGTCGGTCGTCTGCATGCCCGCCGACCGTACGCCGGCTCGCGGCGCCTGTCATCCGCGATCCGTACGGCAGGCGGTCCGTAGCCCCCACCGGCAGGCCTCGCGTCCGCTCCATCGTCTGCCGCGCGGGCCGATCGTGGCCCAGCCCCGCGCGGCCGGCTCTCACTGCCCGCGCGGCCGCCGGCGCGAGCGGGTGGAGGTCGATCGCTTGCGATCGATGCTCGCCGGCGACGAGCTGCGGGCGCCCCCGCCGAGCGGGTCGAGGCTGAGCGGCCGCGCGTCTCGCTCGAACGGCAGGGAGACGTCGACCGCGACGGCGCGGTCGCCCTGCGGCGGATGGTCGACGTGCGCGTGCTCGGCCAGCCACGGCGCCAGGTAGTCGCCCGCCACCTTGGCCGGCGGCCACCACAGCGCCTCGTTGGCGACCCGCGCCTCGCCGCCGCCGCCCGCGGGCGCCGACCGCAGCCACTGCGGCTCGCCTCCGGTCAGCAGCATGCCGCGCAGGATCGGCCGAAACGGCGTGGGCACCACCGGCGCGCCCGCGCCGAAGGCGATGTGGCGCGCGGCCGCATCGGCCTGCTGCGCCGCGAGGCCGCCCTGCTTGACTGGGAAGTCCGCGCCGTCGCCCACCGCGTACACGCCGTCGCAGCCCTTGACCCGGCCGTGCCCGTCGACGGGCACGAAGCCATGCTCGTCAGCCGGCACGCCGGCGATCGGCCGCCCGTTGATGGTCGGCAGCGCGACGACCCGGTCGACGGTGAGCCGGCGGTCGCCCGGCCGCAGGACGATGCGCCCCCGCCGCTCGACCGACGCGTACGAGCCGGCGTGCAGCGTGATGCCGGCGTCCGCCAGCAGCCGGGTCACCGCCGCGGTCGCGGGCGGTCCGAAGATCTGCAGCGCCGCGGGCTCGGGCGTGACGAGGTGCACGGGGATGTCGACCGCCACGCGACGCGCGTGGCGGGCGATGAGCAGCGCGAGCTCGTAGACGGGCAGCGCCCAGGACCCGCTCGGCGGAACGACCACGGCCAGCGAATGGCAGGCGCCGTGCTCGACGTCGCGCAGCAGCCCACCCAGCAGCACCGGATCCTCGTCGGAGAACGTCAGCGCGTGGGCGAAGGCGACCCCGGCGACGGCGCCGGTCGCCAGCACGAGCACGTCGTAGTCCAGCTCGGTGCCGTCCGAGCAGCTCACCCGGCGCGCCGCCGCATCGACCGACACCACGGCGGCCCGGCGGTGCTCGGCGCCGACGTCCGCGCACACGTCGTCGAGCGCGACGCGCTGGACGCCGTCGTCGCCGAACGGGACGGCGACCGACATCGCCCGCAGGACGTAGTCCTCGTGCGGCGCGACGAGCGTCAGCTGCAGCCGACGCCCGCCCAGGTCGTGCAGGGCCATGACGGCCTCCAGCGCGGCGACGCCACCGCCCGCGACGACCACTCGAAGGGGCGCGATCTGCTCGACGGACATACCGGTGATGGTGGCCCTCCGCTGGCCGGCGCTCATCGGGACAACGTCCGCCGCTGCGTCCGTATTCGCCCACACGCCGCCGACCCGACCGCCCCGCAGCGCTCCGCCAGCAGGCCGGCGAGACGGCGCAGCTCGCCCGGCCCGATCGCGGGGACCGGGAGGAAGGGCAGCTCGACGATCGGCGCCGCGACCCCGGCGCGCAGGCGCGTCAGCTGGCGCTCCTGCGCGCGCGCCCGCGTCCACTCGAGCTCCGCCGCCCGCCCCGCCGCCGCCAGCACCGGGTCGTGTGAGCGGGCGCACGCGCGACGCACGTGGTCCAGCGTCGCGTGCGTGAAGCGGTCGGGCAGCACCTGGTCGGCGACGATGAGGTCCGGCCCGCGGCCCAGCACGGCGGCTGCGCGCTCGGCGAACACGAGCGTCTCGCTGACCGACAGCTCGGTGAGCAGGCTCGCCACCACCAGCGCGCAGTGCTGCGGGTCGGCGAGCGCGGCGCGCAGCTGCGCGGCCTGCGTGCCGACCGGCCCCACCCGGCCGATCGCGGCGTACGTGGCCGGGGCGCGCAGCATGCCCTCGGCCTGACCGGTCGACGGACCGTCCACGACGACCGGGGCGAACGCCAAGCGCCGCCGCCGCGGCCGCGTGAGGTCCCACGCCTTGCCGATGGTGACGAGCTCGCGCGCGCCCGGCGCCGCCGCGACGAAGTACTGAAACGTCTCCGAGCGGGTCAGCAGCGCGGCGCCCGGGGCGCCGATCACGCGGCCCAGCCACTCGCGCAGCGCGGCCCGGGGATCGACGGAGGTCGTGGCGACGCCGGAGCGGGGGCCGAGCAGCCGCGGCGCCTCGTGGCGGCCCGCCACCTCGCAGACGATCGGGCGGCGGCCCGCAGCCTGAGCCGCCAGGGCGATCGCGAGCGCCACCGTCGTCTTGCCGGCGCCGCCCTTGCCGGTCACGAAGATGAGCGGCCGCGACAGCACCTCGGCGGGGATCATCGCCCGACATCGTCTCAGCCGGCGATCGTCAGCACGAGCAGCACGACGCAGGCCGCGGCGATAGCCACGATCACGGCGGCCGTGACCACCGAGTCCACGCGGCCCAGACGATGCTCGCCGAGCACCGCGGGGTCGCGGGCCAGCGCGCGCATGAACGGCAGCAGCGCCAGCAGCAGCACCGCGTTGAGGGCCTGGGTCAGGTAGAGCACCGAGATGAGCGGCATCCCGGGCACGAGGACGACCGCCGCCGCCGCGGCCATGGCCACCGCGAACGTGCCGTAGAACAGCGGCGCCTGGCCCGGCCGCTGATCGAGCCCGGCGGGGTGCTGCGCCGCCTCGCACACCGAGTAGGCGGTGGACAGCGGCACGATCGCCGCCGCGAGCAGGGCCGCGCCGAGGAAGCCGAGCCCGAAGAGCGCCGATGCGGCCGACCCCGCCAACGGCTCCAGCGCGCGCGCCGCCTCGGCCCCATCGTGGATGGTCAACCCCGCCGGATGCAGCGTCGCGGCGCACGCGATCACGATGAACGCGCCGATGATCCCGGTCAGGACCGCGCCGGTGACGACGTCGATGCGCTCATAGGGCAGGTCGGCGGTCTTGAGCCGCTTGTCGACCGCATAGCTCTGCATGAACGCCAGCCCCCACGGGGCGAGGGTCGTGCCGAGCGTGGCGACGGCCACGAGCACCGCGTCGCGGGTGCCGGGCAGCTGCGGCACCACGAGCCCGTGGGCCGCGGCGCCCCAGTCGGGTCCCGCGAGCACCCCTGCCGCGATGTAGGCCACGAACACGCTGCTGAGCGCGAGCAGCACGTGCTCGACGCGGTGAAAGCCGCTGGCCAGCACGAGCACCGAGACGGCGACCACGGCGATCGGCACCGAGACCACCGGCGCGACACCGGCCAGGGTCCGCGCGCCGACGGCGACGCCGGCCAGCTCCGCGCACAGCGTTCCCAGGTTCGCGAGCACGAGCGCGGACACGGCGAAGGCCGCCGCACCGCGCCCGAAGCGGGCGCGGACGAGCAGGATGAGCCCCTGGCCGGTGACGACCCCGGTGCGCGCGGCGAGCTCGTGGAAGACGATGAGCGCCGCGGTCGACAGGGCGAGCACCCACAGCAGCTCGTAGCCGTAGTCGGCGCCGAGGATCGAGTAGGTGGTGATCCCGGCCGGGTCGTCGTCGGACAGCCCGGCCAGCAGCCCGGGGCCGAGCACCGCGACGATGGCCAGCGCGCCGAGCGGACGCCGGCGCAGGCGGCGCGCCCGGTGGCGGTGGGCGCGAACGTGGACCGCGCGCCCGACGGGCGGGTGCCGCCGCCGGCGCGGCGGGGCGCTCACGCGCCGGCGCGCGGGCAGAGAAGCAGTGGGCAGGCGGCGGCGGTGACCACGCGAGCGGTGACGCTGCCGAGCAGGAGCCGCCCGACCGGGCCGTAGCCGCGCGAGCCGAGCACGAGGACGTCGAGCTGTCGCGAGATCCGCACGAGCTCGGTGACCGGGTCGCCCTCGACGAGCTCCTCGGTCACGTGCGCCGGGGCCGCGGTCAGCGCGGCGCGCGCGGCGGCGAGGTCCTCGCGCACCGCGGCGAGCGTGTCCTCGCGGTACTCGGGATACACCCACGCGCCCGCCCAGCCGAACGCGCGCTCCACCGGCTCGATCACCGCCACCGCGCGCAGCACCGCGCGCCGCTCGACCGCGAGCTGGGCGGCGACGCCGAGCGCGCCGACCGCCTCGGGGCTGCCGTCGAACGCGGCGCCGACGCTGGCGATCGGGCCCGGCCGGCGCTCGGCCAGGACCACCGGCGCGACGGCCACCGCGCACGGCGCGGCGGCGAGCACCTGCGTGGCCGTCGTGCCGGGCAGCACGCGGCCGAGCGCGCCGCGATGCGAGGAGCCGACGACGACGAGCCCGGCGTCCGTCTCCTGCGCGATCTCGTGCAGCGCGGCGGCGGCCGAGCGCGCGGGGCGGGCCACGAACCGGACGCGCTCGCGTCCGCGCAGGCGCTCGCCCGCGGCGGCCAGGCGCGCCTCGGCGTCCGCACGCCCCGCGGCGCCGTGCTGCGGCGGGACGACCCGCGACGACAGCGACCCGGCCCGGTACGCGCAGACGACGACGATCTCGGACTCGTCGGCGGCGAGCGCCAGTGCGAGCGCGAGCGCGTCCCGCGCCGGGCCCGAGTCGTCGTAGCCGACCACGATCGGCGAGAACATGCGCGCCATCGTAGGTAGCGTGCGTCCTCGATGACCGACGACGTCAGCCCCGCGGCCCCGCCTGCGCCCGCCCCCGCCGCCGACCTGCGGCGCGCCTGCGACCCGGCGGCGCTGCCGTTCGACAGCACGTCGGAGGTCGCGCCGGTGAGCGGGCCGGCCGGCCAGCCCCGCGCGCTCGAGGCCCTCGTCCTGGCCGCCGAGCTGCGCGACGGCGGCTTCAACGTATTCGCCACCGGACCGAGCGGCACGGGCCGGCGCTCGTCGATCTCGGCGTGGGCGCGCGAGCGGGCCGCGTCGGAGCCCGCGCCGCCGGACGTCGTCTACCTGCCGAACTTCGACGATCCGCTGCGGCCGGGCGCCGCCGAGCTGCCGGCCGGCTCCGCCCGCGACCTCGCCGCCGCCGTCGAGCGGCTCGTCGACGCCGTCGGCCTGCGCTTCGCCGAGGCCTTCGAGAGCGAGGGATACCGCGCTCGCCACCGCGCGCTGCACGAGGACCTCGACCGGCGCCGCGACGAGATCCTCGGTCGGCTCGACGCCCAGGGCCGCGCGCGCGGCGTCGCGCTCCAGGTCACCCCGACGGGCGTGATGATGCTGCCCATCGCGGCGGGCCGGCCGCTGAAGCCCGACGAGGCGGCGAACATGCCGGCGGAGGCGCGCGCGCAGTTCGAGGCCGCGGTCGCCGGGCTGCGCGAGCCGGCCGACACCGCCTTCGCCGCCATCCACGAGCTCGAGCGGGAGGCGGCCGCCCGCCATGCCGAGCTCACACACGACGTGGCGGGCGGAGCCATCCGGCCGCTCGCCGACGAGGTCCGCGCGCGCTGGGCGGGTGCGCCGGGGATCGTGACGTGGCTGGATCGCGCGGCGGACGACATGGTCGCCAACGTCGTGCTCTTCCAGGGCACCGAGGGGGCGCCGCCGGCGCCGCCGGCCGCGGGCGCGACGCCGGCGGAGGCGCTGCGCGCCCGCTACGCGGTCAACGTGCTCGTGACCAACGACCCGGATGGCGGCGCACCGGTGCTCGTGCCGACCGATCCGACGTTCTCGGACCTCTTCGGCCGGGTCGAGTACGAGACCGCCCTGGGCGCCGTCGTGACCGACCACCGCCACCTGCGCGCGGGCGCGGTGCACGCGGCGCGCGGCGGCTACCTGCTGCTGGACGCGGCCGAGCTGCTGGCGGCGCCGTTCGCCTGGGCGCGCCTGAAGGACGTCCTGCGCACCGGGCGGCTGAAGATCGAGAACCCGGCCGCCCAGTACACGGTCTTCCCCGGGGTCAGCCCGGACGCGGAGCCGATCGAGGTGCGCATGACCGTCGTTCTGGTGGGCACGCGCGAGCTGTACGAGCTGCTGTACGCCGTCGACGACGACGTCGCCCGCCTGTTCAAGCTGCGCGCGGACTTCGACGTGCGGATGGAGCGCGACGAGGCCGGCGTGCGGGCGATCGCGGCGATCCTGCGCCAGGTCTCCGACGCGCACGACCTGCCGCCGTTCGACCGGGGCGCCGTCGCGCGGCTGGTCGAGCACAGCAGCCGGCTGGCGGGCGACCAGCGGCGCCTGTCGCTGCGGCTGCGGCCGCTGTGCGACGTCGCGGCGGAGGCGGGCCTGGAGGCCCGGCGGGCGGGCCGCGAGCGCGTCGGCGCCCAGGACGTGGCCGATGCGCTCGCCGCGCGGCGCCGGCGCTCGAACCTGCCGGAGATCCGGCTGCGCGAGGCGACCCTGGAGCGCGTCCTGCGGGTGGAGGTCGAGGGCGCGAGCACCGGCCAGGTCAACGGGCTGGCCGTCTCGGCGGCCGGAGACCACGAGTTCGGCCACCCGGTCCGCATCTCGGCCACGGTGTCGGCCGGGGACGGGCAGGTCCTCGACATCGACCGGGAGGCGGAGCTGTCCGGCCGTCTGCACAGCAAGGGCGTGCTCATCGTCAGCGGGTTCCTCGCCGGCCGCTACGCCGGCGACGGCGCGCTGTCGCTGCGGGCCAGCATCGTGTTCGAGCAGAGCTACGGGCCGGTCGAGGGCGACTCGGCGGCGGCGGCGGAGCTGTTCGCCGTCCTCTCGGCGCTGGCCGGCGTGCCGCTGCGCCAGGGCGTCGCGGTGACCGGGTCGGTCGACCAGCACGGCGCCATCCAGGCGATCGGCGGGATCAACGAGAAGATCGAGGGCTTCTTCGCGCTGTGCCGCGACCGCGGCCTGACCGGCGACCAGGGCGTCGTCGTGCCGGAGGCCAACCTCGTGCACACGATGCTCGACCCGGAGGTGGTCGACGCCGTCGCGGCCCAGCGCTTCAACGTGTGGCCGATCCGGACGGTCGACGAGGGCCTGGCCGTGCTCAGCGCCTGCTCCGCGGAGGAGATCGACGAGCGCGTGCGGACCCGGCTGGCCGCGTTCCGGGAGGCGGCGCGGGCGGCCCGCGCCCCGGTCGCACCGACCCCGCCGCCGGCGTAGACGCGCCGCCGGGGCGCCGGCGGCCCGGCAGCCGCGCCCGCGAGGGTCAGCCCTCGGACTTGACGTCGATCCGCTTGGGCTCGGGCTTGGCGACGTGCGGCACGCGCACGCTGAGCACGCCGTCCTTGCACGAGGCCTCGATCGCCTCCGGGTCGGTGCCGGCGGGCAGCGCGATGGAGCGCGCGAACGAGCCCGAACGGCGCTCGCGGCGGATGTAGCGCTTGTCCTTCTCCTCCGAGGTCTCCTCGTGGTGGCCGCGGATCGTCAGCACGTCGCCCGCAAGCTCGATCGAGATCTCGTCGGGCGTCATACCGGGGATCTCGGCGCGCAGGACAAGCGCGTCGTCCTCGTCGATGACGTCGAGCGCCGGAGGTGTCAGGCCGCCGCCTCAACCGCGACGCTGACGCGGCGCAGGTGGCGCACGTCGCGCGCCGGCAGCAGGACGATCTCGAGCGAGTGGCAGTCCTCCACCGCAACGACGTCGCGCCAAGCGGGCGACTCCAGCCGCCGGTACAGGTGGGTTCCGTCGGTCATGTAGGAGCCTGTCTGCGGGTGCCGGTCCTCGAGGGGCGGCGGGGTGAATAGCGGGGCAAGCATCTTGCGACCTCTGTTTCCGTGTCTCTGGCGCGCAGGCTACGTGCGCCAGGGCCCGCGGGAAACGGCGGCTCCTACCGAACCCGCTTCCGTACAAATCGCGCCTTGGCGACCGCGCGGACTGCGGATGTCCCGGGTTTCGACACCAGATCGAAGCCTCGCCCTGACATGCGCTTGCACTTGCCGAGCGCCAGCAACGCGCTGATCGGTCGGGCGAGCACCGTGAAGTCTCCCGAGGGCCGCTCCGCCGCCATTCCGGACCACCGTCTGACGCGTCTACCTGGCTCCGCGGCAACCGCGCGAGCCGCTGGAACAGCTCGGCTCGTCGCCGTGCAGCGATTCGATGTGCTGGGCCACGATGCCCTCCTCGGGTGCGGGAACCCCACGGCGCAGCTCATTCATCACCGGGCTCGTGCGGGCCAGTGCCTGCGCTCTAGGAGAGCTCGATGCTGCGGAGTCCGGATCGCGTCGCAGCGAAGATGAACGGGCTGTCGCGGCTGGCGAGCGGTTCGATCGCGCGCCACTGCGTGAACAGCACTTCGAGCTGTTTCACGTGGTCGTCGCGTCGCGGCCGGAGAGCGCGACCATCTTGGCGCCGTTGTCGCGGACGGCAGCGATCTCGGCACGGTGATCTTGGATGTGGCTGTCCCGGGTGACGATCAGCCAGCCTGCCTCAGCGACCACCGGAATCCACTCGACATCGAGCACGGATGGTGACGTGATCGGGCACGACGGCCGTTGCCGACGGTGGACGACAGCACCTGGATCACCTGGATAGGTGATGTCCGGGCGGAGCCTGGCGAGGATCTTGGCGACGCCCAGCACATCGGCGTCGAAGTAGAAGTGGACGTCTGCCAGCTTGGCCGCTCGGCTCACGCGGCGCGCGAAGCGTTTTCGTACGCCAACGCCCAGCGCACGTCACGGCGCGTCAGCGCGAACGCATCGGCGATCTCGTCGACGCTCTCGCCGGCGTCTTCGTGCTCCCACAGCACCTCGGTGCTGATGCCGCCAACCGCCGGACGGCCGAACCGCTGCAGCGGACTGACGCGCACCGGCGATTCGAGGTCGTCGTGCGGGCGCCAGGCAGCCGCAAGGTCGCCCTCCCACGTCACGCGATCGACGAACATCTGCGAGGGCGCCGTCAACACCAGTTGCTCCCGCGCGGTAGCGACGAGGAAGAACTCGGGTTCGAGACCGACCTCGTCTTGCGCCTCGACCACGAGCTGCCGGCCTACCCCGACAAACGGCCGCTGATGAGCCAGCGGGTAGGGCACGCCGAGCTTGTGACGCAGCGTCTCGATGAAGTGCCGTAGCTCGGGCATCGGCACCTGGTGCTCGCGGCGGTACTCGCGCAGCAGACCAGCCTCTACGAACTCCGCCCAGGTGACCGACCGCGTGCCCTTCGGCTCGACGCGGATGACCGGCTTGTAGCGTTTGCCACGGCGAACACCGCCCTCAAGCCAATAGTGCAGCGTGCTCTGGGCCACGCGCAGCAGCCGCGCAGCCTCGGCCTCGGAGTAGATCTCGCGTTCGAGCACCTGAATATCCATCACCGTCAGTCTCGCATCTCCCAGGTCGCGGTGCGGCTCAGTCCAGTTGAACGGCCCAGGGATCGACCCCAGCGCAGAAATGGACGCCCGAAACGAGGCGTTCCGTAGATCCCCGCACGAAGTCCGCGGCCCGCGCCCGATGCCGTGCTTGGGCCCGGTGGCGACCATGGCGCCATGAGCGCTCACCCGCTCAGCGGCCACGCGGCGCCCGGCGACTGGATCGTCGCCCGAGGACTGCCGGGGCAGCCCCCGCGCAAGGGCCTGATCGTCGAGGTTCTCGGCGAGGGCGCGCACGAGCGCTACCGCGTCAAGTGGGACGAGCAGCACGAGTCGATCTTCTTCCCCGCCGACGGCGTGGGGCTGCTGCACCACGACGAGCCCGCCGGCGGATGAGGTCGCCGCGGCCGCAGGCCGGCTGACCCACGGCCGAGCGCTCAGGCGCCGAGCAGATCGAGCTCGCCGATGACGCCCTCGGGGTGCTCCCCCTCCGCGCGCGCCACGTAGAGGCGCTGCACGTCGTGCTCGCGCAGCAGCTCCACGGCGCGCGACGCCGGCTCGTTGGGATGCACGCCCACGGCCGGCTCGTCGATGGCCGCGCCGGCGGGCGTCAGGTCGGCGCTGCGCTCCATGTGCGCCAGCGCCCCGCCGGCGGTGACCCAGCCCACGGCGTGGCCGCCGTCGCCGATGACGAGCACCGCGTGCACCTTGTGCGCGAGCATCGCCCGGCGCGCCTGCTCGACCGTCGCGTGCTCGCCGACGCTCACGACCCCGGGTCGCATGAGGGACCGGACCTCGACATCGAACGCGCCGCCCATCTCCGGCGACCTTACCGCGCCCAGCCGCGGCGGAAGGCGCCGGGTTATGCTGGCCGGGCCGCCATGCTCGAAGAAGGTCGCCTGCGCAGAGTGGTCGAGGTCAGCCGGACCGTCGTCTCGGAGCTAGACCTCGAGACGGTCCTGCAGCGCGTGCTCGACGAGGCCCGCGAGCTCACCGGCGCGCGGTTCGCCGCGCTGGGCATCCTCGACGAGGAGCGCCGCCAGCTCGAGCGCTTCCTGACCGTCGGCGTCGATCCCGAGACCCACCGCGCGATCGGCGACCTGCCCCACGGCCGTGGCGTTCTCGGGGTGCTGATCAGCGACCCGCGGCCGCTGCGCCTCAACCACGTCGCCGACGACCCGCGCTCGTACGGCTTCCCGGACGGCCATCCGGACATGAGCTCGTTCCTCGGGGTGCCGATCCTCGTGCACGGCGAGGCGTGGGGCAACCTCTACCTGACCGACAAGCAGGGCGCCGACGGCTTCGACGAGGCCGACGAAGAGGCCATCGTCCTGCTGGCCGGCTGGGCCGGCGTGGCGATCGACAACGCCCGCGCCTACCGCAACGAGCAGGTGCGCCGCGAGGAGGCTCGAGCGGGCGGTCAACGTGATGGAGGCGACGACCGCGGTCGCCCGGGCCGTGGGGGACGAGACCGACCTCGGCCGGGTGCTCGAGCTGGTGGTCGAGCGCGCCCGGGCGCTCGTCGACGCGCGCGGGATGCTGATCCTGCTGGCCCAGGGCGCCGAGGCTCGTGGTCACCGCTGTGGCCGGGGCGCTGCCGACCGACCTGCCGGGGACGCGCGTCCCGGTCGAGGGTCGGTGGGCGGTTCCGTGCTGAGCACGGGGCGCGCGATGCGCCTCAGCAACCTGTCCTCCCAGCTGCGCTTCTCGCTCGCCGACCGCATCGACGCGACGACGGGCCTCATGGTGCCGCTGACCTTCCGCGGCCGCCGGCTCGGGGTGCTGGCCGCGTTCGACCGCAGCGAGGGCGAGGAGTTCAGCGGCCGACGACGAGGAGCTGCTGACCAGCTTCGCCGCCAGCGCCGCTACGGCGGTCGCGACGGCGCAGAGCGTCGCGGCCCAGGGCCTGCGCCGCAGCATCGAGGCCTCCGAGCGCGAGCGCCAGCGCTGGGCCCGCGAGCTGCACGACGAGACGCTGCAGGCGCTGGCCGGCCTGAAGGTGATGCTCTCCAGTGCGCGGCGCGCCCGCGACCTCGACTCGGTGGCGACGATCCTCGACAGCGCGGTGGAGCAGATCGGCGACGCCATCGCCGAGCTGCGGCGCCTGATCACCGACCTGCGGCCGGCCGCGCTGGACGAGTTCGGGACCGCCACCGCGCTCGAGGGGCTCGTCGAGCGGGTCGCCCAGACCTCGGGGCTGAAGATCTCGCTGAGCCTCGATCTCGCCCACGAGCAGGGTCGCGCCAACACCCGCCATCCCGCCGTGGTCGAGGACGCGATCTACCGCATCGTGCAGGAGGCGCTGACCAACGTCGTCAAGCACGCCGGGGCGACGCGCGTGAGCGTGAGCGTGGTCGAGGACGAGCAGCGTGCCGTCACGGTGACGGTGACCGACGATGGCATCGGGGTCGGCGCCGCCGTCCCGGTCGACAAGGGCCAGGGCGGCTTCGGGCTCGTCGGGATGCGCGAGCGCGTCGAGCTGGTCCAGGGCACCCTCAGCGTGGAGCCCGGCGAGCGCACCGGAACGGTCGTCCGGGCCTTCCTGCCGCCCATCGGCGATCCGGTTCCGCACGCCGTCGCAAGCTGAGCGCCGACTCTCGCCGCCTGACCGTCGGCTATCGTCGGCCCCGTGAGCGGCGAACGGTCGGGGATCCGGATCGTCCTGGCGGACGACCACGCGGTGGTGCGCAGCGGCCTGCGCTTCGTGCTCGAGCACGAGGACGAGATGGAGGTCATCGCCGAGGCCGGCGACCTGTCCGAGACGCTGCGCAAGGTTCGCGCGATCCGGCCCGACGTGCTGGTGCTCGACCTCAATCTCGGCTCGGAGTCGAGCCTGCCCTCGATCCCGCAGCTGCGCGCGGACGTCCCTGACACCGCGATCGTCGTGCTCACGATGCAGAGCGAGCCCGGCTTCGCCCGCGAGGCGCTGCAGGCGGGCGCGGCCGGCTACGTGCTCAAGGAGGCCGCCGACGACGAGCTCGTCGAGGCGGTCCGCGCGGCGGCGCGCGGCGAGACCTACCTCAACCCCAAGCTCGGCGCGCGCCTGGCCGCCGAGCCCCCGACGCCGTCGAGCCCCGCCGACGACCTCAGCGACCGCGAGGTCGAGGTCCTGCGCCTCATCGCGCTCGGCAACACCAACGCCGAGATCGCCGAGCAGCTCTTTCTCAGCGTGCGCACGGTGGAATCCCATCGCGCCCACATCCAGCGCAAGCTCGGCCGCACCACGCGCGCCGAGCTCGTCTCCTACGCGCTCGAGCGCGGGCTGATCGGCCCGGGCTCCTGAGCAGCGGCCGCACGTCGCGCTAGGGAAATCCCCATAGTCCGCCGCCGGCCGGCGTTAGAGTCGCGCCATGGACATCGCGGCATCGGTGTCGATCCGGTCCGTCCGGGGCGGGAACTGGCGGGCCGCCTACCTCGCCGCGGGACTTCTCGCCACCACGACGGCCACCGCGATCTCCGTGCTGGTGGCCCTGGGCGGCACGGCCGAACACCCGGCCCGCGCCGCCGTGACGCGCGCACTGATCGTCGCCGTGCCGGCCGTGGCCGGGCTCTGCAGGTGGTACCGGCGCGACCAGGCGCGCTTCGGCGCGGCGCTGGCGGCGACCAGCGTGCTGCTGTTCGTCACGACGCTGGCCGAGTCCCGGGACTCGACGCTGTACACGATCGGCCGCACGGCGGGCTGGCTGATGGAGATCGTTCTGGTGTACCTCGTGCTGGCCTACCCGTCGGGCCGCCTGGCCGCGCGGGTCGACCGCCTGCTCGTCGCGGCGATCACCGGCGTCGTCGTCGTCGCGTTCATGCCGCGGCTCGTCCTCGCGCAGCACTTCCCCGTGCCGAACCCGTTCACGTCCTGCGCCCACGCGTGCCCGGCCAACGCGCTGTTCACGCTGGACCACGAACCGTCAGGGCTCGTCTCGGTCCTGACCATCGTCGGCGCCGTCGGCGCGGTCGCGATGATGAGCGCGGTCGTCGTGCGCCTGTGGGGTCGGATCGCGGGCGCGACGCCCCTGGCGCGACGCATGTTGGGGCCGGTCCTGGTGATCGCGATCGCGCGCACCGCGCTGTTCGTGGCCGGAATGTCGATTCGCGACGTGGACGGCGCGAACCCCGGACTCGAGCTCGTCTCCTGGCTGATGGCGCTGCTCATCCCCGCGCTCGCGCTCGCCTTCCTCGCCGGCCTCGTGCGCTGGCGCATGTTCGCCGGCCAGGCGATGCTCCGCCTCGCGGAGTGCCTCCCCGCCGGCGATCCCGCGGCGGTGCAGCGGGCGTTCGCCAACGCGTTTCGAGATCCCACCGTCCAGATCGCCTTCCGCACCGGCGAACCGGGCGACGAGCGGTGGTGCGACGCGTTCGGGCACGAGCTGACGGTGCCGCAGGCGGGCAGCGGGCGCACGCTGACGACGATCAACGACGGCGACCGCCCGGTGGCGGCGCTCCTCCACGACGAGGCCCTGACGCTCGAGCCGGAGGTCCTGCGCGCCGGGACGGCGATCGCCGGCACGGCGCTGGTCAGCCGGCGGCTGGCCACGGAGGCGGACGCCGCGATGCGCGAGGTGCGCCGCTCCCGCGCGCGCATCGCCTCCGCCGCCGAGCGCGAGCGCCGGCGCATCGAGCGCGACCTCCACGACGGCGCCCAGCAGCAGCTCGTCGCCCTGCGCATCGAGCTCGGCCTCGCCGAGGAGCTCGTCCGGCAGGATCCCGCGCGGGCGGCGCGCCGCATCCACGAGCTCGAAGAGCGCGTCGACGACGCGATCGACGAGCTGAGAGCCCTCGCCCATGGCATCTACCCGCCAATCCTGGCCGACCGCGGGGTCACCGAGGCGCTGCGGGTCGTCGCCGCCGGCATGCCGGTGGCGGTGAGCGTCACCGCGCACGACGTCGGGCGGTATCCCGAGGTCATCGAGAGCACGATCTACTTCTGCGTGAACGAGGCGCTGCAGAACGTGCTCAAGCACGCCGACGGGGTCCAGCAGGTGCGGGTCACGCTCGACGGCGGCGGCGACCAGCTCGACTTCGCGGTCAGCGACGACGGCGCCGGCATGGAGGAGGGGTACGCGCCCGGCCGCGGGCTGGCGAACATGCGCGAGCGCATGGCGACGGTCGGCGGCGCGGTATCGATCAGCTCGACGCCTCGCGCGGGGACCGTCGTCCGCGGGCGGATCCCGCTCGGCGCCTCGCTGGCGTGAGGTCGGCGGCGCCGCCTTCAGGTTGGATCGGCCCCGGCGATGTGCGCCGCCCAGATGGCGCGCAGCCGAGCGGTCGAGAGCTCCTGCTTGCGCACGAACGCCGCGCCGCAATCCGAGCTCGGCGTCACCGCCGCGTCCAGCGAGATGAGCACGACAAGCGGCGGGTGGACCGTCTCGGCGAGGCGCCGTGCCGTCTCGATGCCGTCCATCCCCGGCATCCGGACGTCGAGAAGCACGAGGTCCGGCTCGAGCTCCGCCGCGCGTTCGATCGCCTCGGCACCGGACGCCGCTTCGCCCGCCGTCTCGAAGCCGGGCGTCGCGGCGATGAGGTCGCGCAAAGCGGCGCGGAAGACGTCCTGGTCATCGACGGCGAGCACGGTGACGGGATCGGGCGATGGGCTCGGACACGGCCGGCTTCGGTGGCTCACGGCGGGATCCTCCGGGCAATGGCGATCGCACCACTGTCGTCGACCGGCCCGCGACCGGCAAGGTGACGCTCCACCTGATCGGTGGGGGTGCCGACACGAAGACGCGCACGGGTTGACGCCGGCGGTGTCCGTGCTCGATAGTCGCTCCATGCAGGAGGGGGACCTCGCCGAGGACGTCCCCAGGGTGCCGATCCGAGTGGCTCTCGCGGACGACAGCTACCTCGTCCGCGAAGCCCTGGGTCACGTGCTGGACACCGCCGACGACATCCAGGTCGTCGCGTCGTGCGGCGACCTGTCGACGTTGACGCGCGCGATCGAGGAGCAGGATCCGGACGTCGTCCTCACCGACATCCGCATGCCGCCGGGGCACAGCGACGAGGGGCTGCAGATCGCCGCCGACCTGCGTCGCACCCATCCTCGGATCGGCGTGGTGGTGCTCAGCCAGTTCGCCGAGCCGCGCTACGGGCTCGCGCTGCTCGACGGCGGATCAGACGGGCGCGCGTACCTGCTCAAGGAGCGCGTCCAGCACAGCGGCCAGCTCGTGGCGGCCATCCGCGCGGTGGCCATCGGCGGATCGGTGATCGACTCGAAGATCGTCGAGGGTCTGATCGCCGAGCGCCAGCGGGTGGAGTCGTCACGGCTGGCCCAGCTCACGCCGCGGGAGCTCGAGATCCTCGCCTACGTCGCGCGCGGGAACAGCAACCAGGCGATCGCCGACGAGCTGGTGCTCACCAAGCGAGCCGTCGAGAAGCACATCAACGCGATCTTCCTCAAGCTCGATCTGTCGCTGGCCACCGACGTCAGCCGCCGCGTGAAGGCGGCGCTGATCTACCTCACCGAGCACGAGGCCCGGCCCGGCCGGGAGCCCGCCGCCCCCGGCGGGTGATACGTGCCCCACCGCCGGAGACGGGCGCACCGGTTTGCCGCCGGCCCACGCCCGGCGGGAGAGTCGGCTTGACGATTCCCTCGACGTCTGGAGGACCATCATGGCCTCTCGCACGCAGTCGCAGATGGACCCCGCCTACGACGGTGCCACCGCGCGCTCTGCCCATCGCAGCGGCTGGCTCACGTTCGCCGCGGTCATGTTCCTCGCCGCCGCGACGGTCAACATCCTCTACGGCATCTCCGCACTGGTCAACGACAAGTACTTCGCGGTCGACGAGCTGCTGTTCGGCGACCTGTCGATGTGGGGCGTCCTCTACCTCGTCTTCGGCGCGGCGCAGCTGGTGACCGGCATCCTGGTCCTGCGGCGCTCGGGGATCGGCGCAGTGCTGGGCATCGGCATCGCCCTGATGCATGGATTGCTGGCGCTGCTGTCGATCGGCGCCTACCCGGTGTGGTCGATCGTCGCCCTGACCGTCGACGGCCTGATCATCTACGCCCTGACGGTGCACGGACTGATCGAGGAGGAGTGACGCTGGCCGCGGTACCGGCCCCGCGACCCGACGACTGACGAGCGGGACGTATGTGCCGCTGGATGGCATGGCTGGGCCGGCCGGTCCTCACCGAGGCCTACGCCGGCAGGCCTGCCCGCCCGGCGGCAGGAGCGGCCGCCGGCGGACCGTGACCGGCGGCCATCCGCGCCAGCGCACGCGCGAGGTCGGGCACGCGATCCGGAATGGCCGCCGACGGCGATGCGCCGGGATGCTGGCGCGCGACACGGACCCGCAGCGCCTTCGGGCGAACCGAGAAGCGCAGCGGCGGATCGAGCAGGACCGACTCGCCGTCGATCCCCGCGGGCACCGCAGCCGCGGCCCCGACCTCGAACTCGGGCGCCGACCATTGCCGCCACGGCCGCTGCACCGGACGCAGCCCCTCGCCGATCTCGGCGGGCGAGCCCAGGAGCGTGATGCCGAGCAGGCCCTCGTCGATGCGCGGACGCGTCCCGCCTTCGAGCAGGCCGAGGCGGTAGCGGTTGTTCGAGACGAGGACCGCCACCCCGCCGCGGTGGCGATGCCCGTGCGGACCGGTCCACTCCAGGTCCATGTGCCGGGCCTCCGGCAGCGTGCGCAGGATGGTCCGCAGCTTGGCGCCACGGTACTCGCGCCGGGCGACGGCGGAGGCGTAGACCCCGAGCGACACGTTGTTGACGAACGTCCGCCCGTTGACGAGCGGCAGGTCCACGAGACGCTCGCCGCCGTCCACGAACGCGTCGAGCGCCCCGACGACGTCCTCGCGGTCGACGCCGAGGTCGAGCGCGAAGTGGTTGCGCGTCCCCGCCGGGATGCACGCGAACGGCACGCCCCGTTCGGCCGCGATCTCCGCCACGATCGCCTGGGTGCCGTCGCCGCCGGCGGCGGCGACCGCGTCGGCCCCGTGCGCGAGCGCGTCGAGCACGAGCTGGCGCAGATCGTCGCCCGGGCGCAGCTCGATCGGCTCGATCCCGCGCGTCTGCGCCTCCTCGGCGAGGTGATGGCGCACGGCGGCGCCGTCGCCCGAGCGCGGGTTCCAGACCAGCACGGGACGCTCGGGCGCCGGGCAGGCCGGCAACGGCATCCGGATGCGAAAGGCCACGTGGGCAGCGGCGATCGCACCGGCCAGCGCCAGGATCGCGACGATGTCGGCCGCGAACAACAGCGGTTCGCCCCACGGCAGCAGGGCGACCGCCCCGCCGGCGAGCACGGCGGCCGCGGCCAGATGCAGCGCCTTCGGCGAACCGGAGAACCGCAGCGGCGGATCGAGCAGGACCGACTCGCCGTCGATCCCCGCGGGCACCGCGCCGCGGCGCCGACCTCGAACTGGGCCGCCGACCACGGCCGCCACGGCCGCCGTACACCGGGGCGCAGGCCCTCACCGATCTCGGCGGGCGAGCCCAGGAGCGTGATGCCGAGCAGGCCTTCGTCGATGCGCGGACGCGTCCCGCCTTCGAGCACGCCGAGGCGGTAGCGGTTGTTCGAGACCAGGACCGCCACCCCGCTGGCGGTGGCGATGCCCGTGCGGACCGGTCCACTCCAGGTCCATGTGCCGGCCTCCGGCAGCGTGCGCAGGATGGTCCGCAGCTTGGCGCCGCGGTACTCGCGCCGGGCGACGGCGGAGGCGTAGACCCTGAGCGACACGTTGTTGACGAACGTCCGCCCGCTGACGAGCGGCAGGTCCACGAGACGCCTTCGCCGCCGTCCACGAACGCGTCGAGCGCCCCGACAACGTCCTCGCGGTCGACACCGAGGTCGAGCGCGAAGTGGTTGCGCGTCCCCTGCCGGGATGCACGCGAACGGCACGCCCTGTTCGGCCGCGATCTCCGCCACGATCGCCTGGGTGCCGTCGCCGCCGGCGGCGGCGACCGCGTGTCGGCCCCGTGCGCGAGCGCGTCGAGCACGAGCTGGCGCAGATCGTCGCCCGGGCGCAGCTCGATCGGCTCGATCCCGCGCGTCTGCGCCTCCTCGGCGAGGTGATGGCGCACGGCGGCGCCGTCGCCCGAGCGCGGGTTCCAGACCAGCACGGACGCTCGGGCGCTGGCAGGCCGGCAACGGCATCCGGATGCGAAAGGCCATGCGGCCGCGGCGATCGCACCGGCCAGCGCCAGGATCATGACGATGTCGGCCGCGATCGTCAGCGGTCTGCCCCACGGCAGCGGGGCGACCGCCCCGCCGGCGAGCACGGCGGCCGCGGCCAGATGCAGCCAGCGCGCGACGCCGGCGTGCAGCAGCCCACGCCAGCCGACGAGGAGCGCCAGCGCGAGCAGCACGACGCCGAGCAGGCGAATCCCGGGCGTCCGGGCGATCGTGACCGCCGTCGCGATGGCCAGCGCGAGCACGGGCAGCGCGAGCGCCGCCGCCGCCGCGAGCCGGCGCCCCGTCACCAGGTCAGCTCGATCTCGAGCTCGGTCTCGTCGTCCTCGACCTCCAGCTCGACCTTGAGCCGCACGGTCGGCGGGACCTTGGCGACGAAGCGCAGGCCGTCGCGCTCGATGCGAAAGTCGTTGCCGGACGCGAGCTCGTCGGCGATCGCGCGCAGGTGCGCCGCCGCATCCTCGCGGCTGACGGTCTGCTTCTCCTCCAGCTTCACCAGGTCCATGCGGGCTTACCTCCCAGTCGTGGTGGGGCGGACCGTCTCACGCGATCGAGCGGGGTGGCAAGGGTGCGCACACGCCAAGCGCGGGGGTGCCCGCGTCGCACGGATGACGCTCCGTGCGGACCCCTCGCCCACAGGCATGCACGCACCCTTGCCGATCCGCAGCCGCGGCGGAAGGCTGGCCGGCATGGCCCGGCTCGAGGACTATGCGCTCATCGGCGACATGCGCTCCGCCGCGCTCGTCGGCCGCGACGGGTCGATGGACTGGCTGTGCCTGCCGCAGTTCGACTCGGCGTCGTGCCTGTCCGCGCTTCTGGGCGACGAGCGCCACGGGCGCTGGCTGGTCGCCCCCGCCGGGACGATCCGCGGCTGCGTCCGCCGGTACCGTCCCGGAACGCTCGTGCTGGAGACGGACTTCGAGACCGCCGACGGCGCGGTGCGCGTGATCGACTTCATGCCGCCCCGCCGCGGTGGCCCGCCGCGCGTGATGCGCATCGTCGAGGGGCTGCGGGGCCGGGTCCCGATGCGCATGGAGCTCACGCTGCGCCCCGACTATGCGGCGATCACGCCGTGGGTCGAGCCGGCCGCCGACGGCGCCAACGCCACGGCGGGGCCCGACGCCTTCCGGCTGAGCACCGCGCTGGCGCTGGAGGTCGAGCGCGAGACGATCACGTCGCAGTTCGACGCGATCGAGGGTGCACGGCAGCGCCTGACGCTGACCTGGCACAAGTCGTTCGAGGATGCTCCCACGGTGGAGGACGCCGAGTCGGCGCTCGCGCGCACCGAGGCGTGGTGGCAATCCTGGAGCGGTCGCTGCGCCTACTCGGGGCCCTACCGCGACGAGGTGCTGACGTCGCTGATCGTGCTGAAGGCGATGACCTCCGAGACGACCGGCGCGCTCGTGGCCGCCCCGACGACCTCGCTGCCAGAGGACATCGGCGGCGTCCGCAACTGGGACTACCGCTACTGCTGGCTGCGGGACTCCGTCCTCGCTCTCGAGGCGCTGTTGGCGACCGGCTATACGGACGAAGCGCTGGCCTTCCGCGAGTTCCTGCTGCACGTCGGCACCGGCGATCCCACCGCGGTCCAGATCATGTACGGGATCGAGGGCGAGCGGCGCCTGACCGAGTTCGAGCTGCCGGACATGCCGGGGTACGAGGGCTCCCGTCCGGTCCGGATCGGCAACGCGGCGTCCGAGCAGTTCCAGCTCGACGTCTACGGCGAGGTCGTGGGCGTCGGGTTCCTCGGCACGGAGGTGACCGGTCGCGTCGAGCATCGACTCTGGCCGAGATGGCGGGCGATCGCCGACCACGTCGAGACGATCTGGCGCGAGCCAGACGACGGCATCTGGGAGACGCGCGGGTCCCGCCAGCACTTCACGTACTCGAAGGTGATGGCCTGGGTCGTGTTCGACCGGCTGGTGCGGGTCGCAGAGCGCTTCGACCTCGACGCACCGCTGGAGCGGTGGAGGCGGACCCGCGACGAGATCCACCGCGAGGTCTGCGAGCACGGCTACGACCCGCAGCGACGCACGTTCACCCAGTACTACGGCTCGCGCGAGCTGGACGCGAGCACGCTCAACATCCCGATCGTCGGCTTCCTGCCGCCGAACGACGAGCGTGTGACGGGCACGATCGACGCGGTCCGGCGCGAGCTCGGGCGCGACGGGTTCGTGTCGCGGTACTCGACCGCCGAGACCGACGACGGCCTCGCCGGCGACGAGGGTCAGTTCCTGGCGTGCTCGTTCTGGCTCGTGACGGCGCTGGCGCTCAACGGCCGCACCGACGAGGCCGCCGCGCTGTTCGAGCGCCTGCTGGGGCTGGCGAACGACGTCGGGCTGCTGGCCGAGGAGTACGACGTCGCCCGGAGCCGCCAGGTCGGCAACTTCCCCCAGGCCTTCAGCCATCTCACGCTCATCATGGCCGCCCGCGCGATCGCGGGCGCCAGCAATGGAAGGTGACGCCCATGCTGCGACGGATGACGGACGTACCGGCCGGGACGATCGGCTTCGAGGCCATCGGCGAGGTCGACGACGACGACTGGGAGGAGACGGTCGAGCCCGTGCTCCGTCAGGAGATCGCGGACGGCCGCAAGGTCCGGCTGCTGTACCTGCTGGGGCCGCAGACTCGGGAGCTCGAGGGCGATGCCATGAAGGCCGACACCGGCTTTCGCGCACGCCATGCCCGGTCGTTCGAGCGCGTCGCGGTCGTCAGCGACGAAGACTGGGTGCGCCCGGCGCTGCGGGCGCTGTCGGTCCTGCTCCCGGGCAAGGCCAGGGGCTTTCGCGTGCGCGACCTCGACCGCGCGAAGGCCTGGCTCGCCGAACCTTCGGCCTGACGATGGCCGCGCCCGCCCGCGGTGGCGACGAGCCGAGCGCGGGGACGGGCAGCCGAGCCCTGTCCGTCCGCCTCGCGATGGCGATGTTCGTGCTCGTCGTCGACACGTCGCTGATGAACGTCTCGATCTCGTCGGTGGTCCGCGACCTCGACACGACCGTCAGCGGCGTGCAGTCGGCGATCGCGCTCGAGGCGCTGGTGTCGGCGTCGTTCATCCTCATCGGGAGCAAGGTGGCCGACCTGATCGGGCGCAAGCGAGCGTTCGTGCTCGGGCTGCTGGCGTACGCGGTCGGCGCGCTCGCCATGGTCTTCGCGCAGGACCTCCTCGCGATCATCGTGTTCTGGGCGGTCATCGGCGGGCTCGGCGCCTCGCTGTTGCTGCCGTCCATGCAGGCGCTCGTCCACGGCAACTTCGAGGGCGAGGCGCAGACGAAGGCCTACGCCACGATCGGCGCCGCCGCGGCCATCGCCGCCGCCGTGGGACCGCTGCTCGGGGGCTTCGTGACGACGTTCCTGTCCTGGCGCGTGGGATTCGCGCTCGAGGTCGTCGTCATCGCCGTGGTGCTGTCGGGCATGAAGCTCATCGCCGACGCCCCGTACACCGGTCCGCGGCACGTCGATGTCGTCGGCGCGGCGCTCTCGGCCCTCGGCATGGGCGGCGTCGTGGTCGGCATCCTCATCTGGCAGGAGGGCGGCGAGTTCGTGGGCGTGTTCATCGCCGTCGGGCTCGTTGCGCTCGTCTCGCTCGCCTGGTGGCTGGTCCGCCGCAAGCGGGCGGGCCGCCCGACGCTGCTCGATCCCGAGCTGTTCCGGCTCGCCCTGTTCCGGCTGGGGATCACGGGGCAGATGCTGCAGAACATCGCGCTCGGCGGCGCGATGATCGCCCTGCCGATCTTCCTGCAGATGGTGCTCGAGTACAACGCGCTCGAGACCGGCCTGACGCTGGCGCCGCTGTCGCTGACGATGTTCGCGACCGCGCTGATCGCCGGCAAGATCGGCGAGCGATGGCGCCCGAGCTCGCTGCTTCGGCTCGGCGCCGGCCTGGTGACCGTGGGCATGGCTGCGCTCGTCCCGATCGTGCCGCGCGCCGACAGCGGCTGGGTCCTCGCCGTCCCGCTGATCGTCGCGGGCGCGGGCTTCGGCCTGCTCGTGTCGCAGCTCAACCACTACACGCTGTCGCCGATCTCCGAGGACCGCGTCAGCGAGGCGGCGGGCGTGAACTCGGCGGCCGGGTCGTTCGGCCTGTCGTTCGGGCTCGCGTGCGCCGGCGCCGTCCTGCTCGCCACGCTCTCGATCGCGTTCACCCAGATGGCCGACGACAGCGCCGTGCTGCCGCCGGCCGCCAAGGAGCAGGTGGCGCAGGCGCTCGAGGACGATGCCGAGGTCCTCAGCAACACGCAGCTCAACGAGCAGCTCGCCGGGCAGCCGCCGGCGGTGCGCGAGGAGATCGTGCGCATCAACACCGATGCCCGCCCGCTCGCGCTGCAGGTTGCGCTGGGCGTGCCGATCCTCGCCGGTGTGCTCGGCCTGCTCACGGGGATGCGGATGATGCGCCATCCCGACCCGGCGCCGTCGTCGTCCGCGGACGAGATGTCGCTCGTCTGATCGCGCACGCGCGCGCACGAGCGCGGCGGTCATGCGCACGCCCGGCGGGCGGCATGCGAGCACGGTTGCCGGGCTAGCGTCGTGCCGGGAGAGTCAGCGCCATGACGCTTCCGGAACTGCGGCCGGCCGGCGGCCGCAACACGGCGCCGAGCGAGCCGGCGGTGCCGCGCGTGCCGCTCGCGCCCGCCGACCGCGCCGCGATCGGGCGCGCCGCTCGCGCGCGGGCGCCGCGCTCCCAGCACGCCGGGTGGACGGCGCCGGCCGACCGCCGCGACCCGATCGAGATCCTGCAGGAGGAGGCGCAGACCCGGGGTCCCGAGCTCGTCCCGATCCGCTATGGGCGCATGCTCGCCAGCCCGTTCGCGTTCTATCGCGGCGCCGCGGCGATCATGGCGAGCGATCTCGCGCCCACCCCGGCCTCCGGCCTCATCGTGCAGGCCTGCGGCGACGCTCACCTCCTGAACTTCGGCGTCTACGCCGCTCCCGACCGCAAGCTCGTCTTCGACGTCAACGACTTCGACGAGACGCTCCCCGGACCCTGGGAGTGGGACGTCAAGCGGCTCGCGGCCAGCATCGAGATCGTTGGCCGCGAGCGCGGACAGCGCGGGCGCGAGCGGCGGACGCTGGTGGCGGCGGCGGCGCAGGCCTACCGCCAGGCGATGCGGAGGTTCGCCGGCATGGGCAACCTCGCCCTGTGGTACGAGCGCATCGACGAGGACATCCTCGCGCGCCGCTTCCTGCCCGGACGGCGCCGGCGGCCGACGCGGCCATGCGCCGCGCGACCGCCAGCGCGCGGGCGCGCGGCAGCCTGCGCGCGGTGACCAAGCTGACCGAGCGGGTGAACGGAACGGTGCGCATCATCAGCCGGCCACCGCTGATCGTGCCCGTCGGCGAGCTGCTGGCGCCCGACGACGAGCGCGACGTCGAACAGGAGATGCAGCGGCTGTTCGCGAGCTATCGCCGCAGCCTCAACGCTGACCGCCGCCACCTCCTCGAGAGCTACCGGATCGTCGATATGGCGCGCAAGGTCGTGGGCGTCGGCAGCGTGGGCACGCGCGCCTGGGTCATCCTCCTGCACGGGCGCGACGCCGGCGACCCGCTCGTCCTGCAGGCCAAGGAGGCCGAGGAGTCGGTGCTGGCGCAGTACACCGGCCACAGCCGGTACGCCAACCAGGGCCAGCGCGTGGTCGAAGGGCAGCGCCTCATGCAGGCCTCGAGCGACGTCCTCCTCGGGTGGGACCGGGTCCGGGGCCTGGACGGCCGCCGGCGCGACTTCTACATCCGCCAGCTCTGGGACGGCAAGCTCTCGGCCATCGACGTCGCAAGATGCCCGCCGACCGGCTCGAAGCCTACGTGCGGGCGTGCGCGTGGACGCTCGCCTGCGGCCACGCGCGCTCCGGGGACCGGATCGCGATCGCCGCCTACCTCGGCTCCAAGGCCGCGTTCGACGACGCTCTGGTCGAATTCGCGCGCGACTACGCCAACCAGAACGAACGCGACTACGCGGCGCTCGCCGAGGCGGTGCGGACCGGCCGCGTCGCCGCCGACGTCGGCGTGTGACCGCGTCCACGGCCTGGCCGATCGCTCATCTCGCCTCGACCGGGGCGCCGGGCGCCGAGTCGCGCGGCAGCCGGAGGGCGACGACGAACCCGACGACGGCGAGCACGGCCAGGACGATCATCGCGGCCACGTAGGTGCCGTTGCCCGATGCGAGGTCGGAGACGAGGATCGTCCCGGCGATCGCCGTGCCGAATGAGGAACCGAGGTTCGAAACGCTGCGCGAGAGGCCCGAGATCTCGCCCTGCTGACGCTCGGGGAAGCTGGACTGCACGACGTTCACGGACGGCGTGAGCATCACCCCGAGGCCGGTGCCGATCAAGAACAGCCCGGGCGCGAAGGCGACGACGCGCGAGGACGCGCCGACCAGGGCCAGGAGCAGCGCGATCCCCGCCGCCGTGATCGAGAAGCCGGCCATGATCAGGGTCCGCTGCGGACGGCGCTTGGCGAGCCGCTCGGCGGCCAGCGACGAGAGCAGCACACCGACAGTCGCAGCCGTGAAGATGACGCCGGTCTCGATCGCGTTGTAGCCCCGGACCGTCTGCAGGAACACGGCGACCACGAACGAGACGCCCATCAGCAGCAGCCACTGCAGGTTCTGGGTGACGAGCGCCAGGTTCGACGTACGGTTCTTGAACAGCGCGAGCGAGAGCAGCGGCTCCTTGCCGGCCCGCTGCCGACCGCGGGTGTAGAGGAAGAACCAGAGCAGGAAGCCGACGCCGCCCGCCACCAAGGCCGCCATCAGCACGCCGTTGGTGTCGGCCTGCAAGATCCCGAGGACCACCAGGAACATGCCGGCCGCCGAGAGGACGGCGCCGAAGGCGTCGAAGGGGCGCGTGGGATCGGCCGGGAGAGGATCCTCGATCCGCCTGCTGAGCAGGATGATCGTGGCGACGATCGCCGCCTGGAAGACGAACGCCGCCCGCCAGCTGATGCCGGTGGTGATCACGCCGCCGATCAGCGGCCCGGCGGCCGCCCCGATGCCGCCCATGCCGCTGATCACGCCAAACGCGCGCGCCCGCGACGTGAGATCGCTGAAGTGCAGGGTGGTGAGGATGTAGACGGGCGGGATCAGCAGCGCGGTGCCCACGCCCTCGAGAATCGAGTTGCCGATGATGAGCACACCCAGCCCCGGGGCGGCCGCGCTGAGGAGCGCACCGACCCCGTACAGCAGCAGCCCGGCCGTGAAGCACCGCCGGCGCCCCCAGCGGTCGGTGAGCTTGCTGCACGGGATCATCAGGACCGCCATCACGAGGAGGAAGAGCGTGATCGTGGCCTGCACGCCCTGAACGGTGGTGTTCAGGTCCTCCGTGATGTCGTTGATCATCACGTTCATGTTCGATCCCGCGAAGCTGCAGATGAACTGCGCGAGCGCCAGCGGAGCCAGGAACCTGCGCCGCGAGACCACCGTCTGCGCTGCGGACACGGTCCCCATGAGACAAGCATCCGCACGTCACGGGCGACGGACAAGGATGCGTACACGGGTCAGGGCGGATGCGCGCACGACTTCGCCGTGCCGCGACGCTCAGATCGACAGCCCTCCGTCCACGGGCAGAACGACGCCGGTGACGTAGCCCGCCTCCTCGGAGGCCAGGAACTGCACTGCCGCGCACATCTCGCTGGGCGCCGCGAAGCGGCCCATCGGGATGCCGGCGGCCAGCTCGGCGCGGCGGTCCTCGGGTATCGAGGCGACCATCCGCGTCTCGGCGTTCGGGGAGATCGCGTTGACGGTGATCCCGAAGCGCGCGAGCTCCTTGGCGGCGGTCCGGGTGAAGCCGATGATGCCGGCCTTGGCCGCCGCGTAGTTGGCCTGACCGAGGTTGCCGTGCAGCCCCGAGTACGAGGTCACGTTGACGACTCGGCCCGATCCCTGCCGGCGGAAGACCGGCACGCACGCGCGGGTCATCTTGAACGTGCCGCCCAGGTGCACGTCGACCACGGTGTCCCAGTCGTCGTCGGACAGCTTCCACAGCACGTTGTCGCGCAGGACGCCGGCGTTGTTGACGAGGACGTCGATCCGGCCCGACTGCTCGGCGGCGGCTGACACCGCCCGTTGCACCGACTCAGTGCTGGCGATGTCGGTGACCA
>JAWKKD010000029.1:0-28888 GCA_041393435.1 Solirubrobacterales bacterium
GCATGGACGCGTCGAACATCATGGACGTCATCACGGGCTACGACGTCATCGTCGACGGCCTGGACAACTTCCCGACCCGGTACCTGCTCAACGACGCCTCGGTGCGCCTGCAGATCCCGGTGGTCTCGGCGTCGATCCTCGGCTTCGACGGCCAGCTCTCGGTCTTCAAGCCCTACGACGGGCCGTGCTACCGCTGCCTGTACCCGGTCCCGCCGCCCGCCGAGCTCGCCCCGAGCTGCGGCGCCAACGGCGTGCTCGGCGTGCTGCCGGGCACGATGGGGCTGCTGCAGGCGACCGAGGTCATCAAGCTGATCGTCGGCATCGGCGAGCCGCTGGTCGGCCGGCTGCTGCTCTACGAGGCCCTCGGCGCCACGTTCACCGAGCTCAAGGTCCGCCGCGACCCCGAGTGCCCGGTGTGCTCGCGCCCGCCCGAGGACATCTCCGACGAGGAGATGGGCGTGTTCCCCGACTACGAGGCGTTCTGCGCCGCCGCTGGTTAGGGTGACCGCCGCTATGGCAACTGTCCGCATTCCCCCCGTCCTGCGCCCGTCGACCGGCGGCGCCAAGGAGGTCGGCGCCGACGGGACGAACGTCGGCGAGGTTCTGCGCTCGCTCGCCGAGGAGCATCCGGCCACCCAGGGCCAGCTCTTCGGCGAGGGGGGCGAGCTCAACCGCTACGTCAACGTCTATCTCAACGACGAGGACGTCCGCGTTCTCGACGGCCTCGACACGGCCGTCGACGACGGTGACGTGCTCGTGATCCTCCCGGCGATGGCCGGGGGTTGCTGAGCCGCTCCGCGGCACTACACTTCGTAAAGCGATGGCCCTCTCCGAGCTCCGCAACCGGCCGTGCGGCGGCCGCTACGGCGACATCGTCCAGGCGATCGGCCACACCCCGCTGATCGAGCTCAAGCGCCTCTCGCCCAAGCCGGGCGTGCGCATCTGGGCGAAGATGGAGTCGTTCAACCCGACCGGCTCGGTCAAGGACCGCGTCGCCCGCGCGCTGATCGAGGACGCCGAAGAGAAGGGCGCCATCCGGCCCGGCCAGACGATCCTCGAGCCGACCTCCGGCAACACCGGCACCGGTCTGGCCATCGCCGCCCGGCTGAAGGGCTACCGCGTCGTCGCCGTCATGCCCGACAAGGTCTCCAAGGAGAAGATCGACCTGCTGCGCGCCTACGGTGCCGAGGTCGTCGTCTGTCCCGCCAACGTCGCCCCGGACTCGCCGGAGTCGTACTACAACGTCGCCGACCGGCTGACGGCCGAGACGCCGGGCGCCTTCCGGCCCAACCAGTACACGAACCCGGCCAACCCCGAGGCGCACCAGCGCACGACCGCCCCGGAGATCTGGCGCCAGAGCGGCGGGCGCATCACGCATCTCGTGGTCGGCGTGGGGACGGGCGGCACGATCACCGGCTGCGCGCGCTACCTGCGCGAGCGCAACCCGAGCCTCGTCGTGGTCGGCGCCGATCCGGCCGGCTCGATCTACTCCAGCAAGGAGGTCAAGCCGTATCTGGTCGAGGGCGTCGGCGAGGACTTCTGGCCGGAGACCTTCGACCCGTCCGTCGTGGACCGCTACGTCACGGTCTCCGACCGCGACGCGTTCCTGACCACCCGCAAGCTCGCGCGCACCGAGGGCCTGCTCGTCGGCGGCTCGAGCGGCATGGCGGTGCACGCCGCGGCGGTCGTCGCGCACGAGCTCGACGACCCCGAGGCGCTGGTCGTCGTGATCCTCCCCGACGGCGGGCGCTCGTATCTCTCGAAGGTCTTCAACGACGCCTGGATGGCGCAGCACGGCTTCCTGCCCCGCGTCAGCGACCGCACCGTCGGCGAGGTCCTGCTCGCCAAGCACGGGGTCGGCGAGATCCCGCCGCTGGTGGTGGTGGAGTCCGAGCAGAAGGTGCGCGACGCCGTCGCGCTCTTCCACGAGCACCGCGTCTCCCAGCTGCCCGTCGTCTCCAGCCACGATCGCGAGTCGATCGTCGGCTCGGTCGGCGAGCGCGGCGTGCTCAAGCACGCGATCGGCGACGCGGCGGTGCTCGCTGCGCACGTGGCCGACGTGATGGAGGCGCCGTTTCCGTCGGTGTCGGTCGAGGACTCGGTGCGCGACGCGGTCGAGCTGCTCGCCGGCGACCGCCAGGCGCTGACGGTGACCGAGCACGGCCGCCCCGTCGGGATCGTCACGCGCTCCGATCTGCTGGAGTCGCTGTCGCGGTGAGTCGCGAGCTGCCCTCCGGCGCGCGCTTCGCGACCCGCGCGGTGCACGCGGGCCTCGAGCCCGACCCCTACACCGGTGGGGTCGTCCCGGCGATCCACCAGGCCACGACGTACATCCAGCGCGCGCCGGGCGAGTTCGTCGAGGACTACGACTACTCGCGCTCGGCGAACCCGACCCGGACCGCCCTGGAGACGGCGCTGGGCGAGCTGGAGGGCGGCCACGCCAGCGCGTTCGCCTCCGGGATGGCGGCCGAGCACGCCCTGATCACCGCGCACTGCCGCGCCGGCGATCACGTCGTGCTGCCCGACGACCTCTACGGCGGCAGCTTCCGGCTCGTCGACAAGGTGCTCACGCGCTGGGGCCTGGACTACACGCTCGTCGACCAGCGCGACCTCGACGCGGTGGCCGCGACGATCGTGCCTGGCCGCACCACGCTCGTCTGGATCGAGACGCCGACGAACCCGACGCTGAAGGTGATCGACATCGCCGCGGTCGCCCAGCGCGCCGGCGACGCGCTCGTCTGCGTCGACAACACGTTCGCCACGCCGGTCAACCAGCGCCCGCTCGAGCTCGGCGCCGGCGCCGTCGTGCACTCGACCACGAAGTACCTGGGCGGGCACTCCGACGCGATCGGCGGGGCGGTGGTGGTGAGCGACCCGGCGCTGCACGAGCAGGTGCGCTTCGTGCAGAACGCGGTCGGCGCGGTCCCGGGCCCGCTCGACTGCTTCCTCGTGCATCGCGGCCTGCGCACGCTGCACCTGCGGATGGCCGCGCACGAGGCGAGCGCGCGGGCGTGCGCCACGTTCGTGCGCGACCAGCCCGGCGTGACCGACGTCGCCTACCCCGGGTCCGGCGGCATGGTGTCCTTCCGCCATCCGGAGGCGGCGCGAATCGCCGCCGCCACGCGGATCTTCGCCCTGGCCGAGTCGCTCGGCGGCGTCGAGTCGCTGATCGAGGTGCCGCAGGCGATGACCCACCAGTCCGTCGAGGGCTCCGCCGCCGCCGTCCCGCCCGACCTCGTGCGGCTGTCGTGCGGGATCGAGGCGCCGGAGGACCTCGTCGAGGACCTGCGCCAGGCGATCGCCGCGGCGGGGTAGGGCCGCGGTCGACCCCGGTGGGCCTTGCACGCCGCCCGCCGGCCGTCGAAGATCCGTGCACCGTCCCCCACCGCAGGAGCTGCTTTCGATGGCCACCGGCACGCGCCTCGTCACCGGCGTCGACTTCGTCGGACTCTCCACGCAAGACCTCGAGACCGCCGTCGCGTTCTACGGCACCACGCTCGGGCTCGAGCGCTCGGTCTACATGCCGGAGCGCAACTTCGCCGAGTTCGAGACGGGCAACCTGACCATCGGCGTCGCCGACGGCGAGAAGATGGGCATCGGCCACCACGTCAGCCGCACCGCCATCGCGTTGCACGTCGACGACGTCGCGGCCGCGCGGTCCACCCTCGAGGAGCGCGGGGTGCGCTTCAACGGCGACATCTTCGACACGGGCGTCTGCCACATGGCGTTCTTCGCCGACCCCGACGGCAACGCGCTGATGCTCCACCACCGCTACGCGCCGCGCAAGACCGACGGCGAGCATTGACACCTCGTCATCACCCTGCGACCGTCTGCCCATGTCCGCCTCCGCCCCCGCCTCCTCTGACCGCCCGGCACCGATCCTGCCGTCGTCGATCCTGCTCATCGGCGGGGTCATCGCGCTGGTGGCGGGCATCATCCTGCTGATCATCCCCGGCCCGGCGCTGACCGTGCTCGGGATCGTGGTCGGCATCTACCTGCTCGCCATCGGGGTGATCCAGCTCGTGCGCGGCTTCGCGGAGCCGGGCCTGCTGACGATGGAGCGCGCCAAGTACGCGACGGTCGGCCTCGTCGCGGTCATCGTCGGCGTCCTCGCCATCCTGCGGCCCGACAGCTCCGTGCGGCTCGTCACCGTTGCGCTCGGCATCTTCCTCGTCGTCGTCGGGCTCTTCGGCCTGGTCGACCGGCTCGAGGCCGAGGCGCGCGGCATCACCGTCCTGCGCGCCGTGCTCACGCTGGTCGCCGGCATCATCCTGCTCATCGCGCCCGACAAGAGCGCGAAGTTCGCGGTCATCCTGCTCGGCATCTACCTCGTCGTGCTCGGCCTGCTGCAGCTGTACGCGGGCTGGCGGCTGCGCAAGCTGCAGGTCTGACGGGCCGCCCGCGCCGCCGCGGCGGGCGGACCCGACGCGGTCGGCTTCGTTACCGTGGGTCTCGGGGATGGGAGCGATCGAGACCGACAACCTGGTCAAGCGCTACGGCGACGTGCGCGCGCTCGACGGCGTGGACCTCCGCGTCGACGAGGGCAGCGTGCTCGGCGTGCTCGGCCCCAACGGCGCCGGCAAGACGACCGCCGTGCGCATCCTCACGACGCTGCTGCGCCCCGACGGCGGCAGCGCGCGCGTCCTCGGTCTCGACGTCGTCCGGGACGCCGCCGCGCTGCGCCAGCGCATCGGGCTGGCCGGCCAGTACGCGGCGGTCGACGAGGCGCTGACCGGCCAGGAGAACCTCGAGCTGTTCGGTCGCCTCTACCACCTGCGGCGCGGCGAGGCGCGGGCCCGGGCGCGCGATCTGCTCGAGCGCTTCAGCCTGAGCGACGCGGCCGGGCGGCTCGTCGGCACCTACTCGGGCGGCATGCGCCGGCGCCTCGACCTCGCCGCGGCGCTCGTCGCCCGCCCCGAGGTCCTCTTCCTCGACGAGCCGACCACCGGCCTGGACCCCCGCAGCCGGCTCGGCCTGTGGGAGACGATCCGCGACCGCGTCGCCGAGGGCACGACCGTCCTGCTCACCACGCAGTACCTCGAGGAGGCCGATCGCCTCGCCGACCGCATCGCCGTCATTGACCACGGCCGGGTGATCGCCGAGGGGACGGGCATCGAGCTCAAGGACCGCGTCGGCGGCGCCTTCCTCGAGATTCGCCTCGGCGACCCCGACGTCCAGGCCGACGCGGCGATCGCCGCGCTGGGCGGAGTCGTCACCGAGCGGCCGGTGCTGCGCGACGGGGTGCTGCGCGCGGCGGTCTCGCGGCGCGACGGTACGGTCGTCGACGCGCTGCGCCGGCTCGACGATGCCGGCGTCGACGTCGACGACCTCGCGCTGCGCCGCCCCACGCTCGACGACGTGTTCCTGACCCTCACCGGTCACGCCGCCGAGGACGACGCCGAGCGCGAGCCCGAGGCGGTGCGCCGGTGACCGCCGCGCTGACCGACGCGTTGCTGCTCGCGGGACGCAACCTGCGCCGCATCCCGCGCAACCCGGACCTGCTGGTCGGCGTCACGTTCCAGCCGATCATGTTCGTGGTCCTGTTCACCTACGTCTTCGGCGGCGCGATCAGCACGCCGGGCTTCGACTACATCGACTTCTTCCTGCCCGGGATCATGGTGCAGATGATCGCCTTCACCGGCTACGCGACGGCGCTGGGGATCTCCGACGACCTGCGCAAGGGCCTGATCGACCGCTTCCGCTCGCTGCCGATGGCGCGCTCGGCCGTCCTCGCCGGCCGCACGCTCAGCGACGTGGCGATGAACGTCATCGCGCTGGTGACGATGCTCGTCTGCGGGTTCGTCGTCGGCTTCGCCTTCGACTCGAGCGCGCCGAAGATCGCGGCCGGGGTCGGGCTCGTCCTGCTGTTCGGCTACGCGATGTCGTGGGTGTACTGCTTCTTCGGGCTGATCGCGTCGTCGCCGGAGTCCGCCTCGGCGATGATCACGATCGTCATCTTCCCGCTGACCTTCGTCTCGTCGGCCTACGTGCCGACCGCCTCGATGCCCGACGTGCTCCAGGCGATCGCCGACGTGAACCCGATCACCACGGTGGTGGACGCGCTGCGGTCGCTGTGGCTGGGCACGCCGGCGGGCACGGACGTCGGCTTCGCCCTGCTGTGGTGCGTCGGGATCGCGGCGGTGTTCGCCGTGCTGGCGACGTCGCGCTACCGGCGCACGGTCGCGCGGTAGCGGCCGACCGGCCTGACCAACCCCGGTGTAGGGTCGCTGCGATGAACGCCGACGGCCTGCGCAAGCTGCTCGCGAATCCCTTCGTGGGCTTCGCGCCCTGGATCGCGATGGCCGTGCTCGCGGGGCCCGACCGCTTGGTGCTCGCCGCCGCGGTCGCCCTCGGTCTCGCGCTGCTGTCGCTTGGGCTCGGCCTGGCCGTGCACATGTCCCCGAAGATCCTCGACGTCGCCGGGATCGCCTTCTTCGGCGTGCTCGTCGTGATCAGCATCGTCGCCTCCGACGCCACCCGGGAGTGGCTCGAGTTCTACGCCGGCGACCTGTCAAACGCGGTCATCTTCGCCATCGCCCTGCTGTCGATCGTCATCCGCCAGCCGTTCACGATCCAGTACGCCCGCGAGAGCACGCCCCGCGAGTACTGGCGTTCACCGCTGTTCCTGCACATCAACTACGTGCTCACCTGGGCGTGGGTGGCGGCGTTCGCGGTCATGGCGATCTCCGGCTACATCGCCGACGGTCCGCTCGACGACCCCGACAACCTGTGGTTGAACTGGGTCGTCCCGATCGGCGCGCTCGTGCTCGCGATCCGCTTCACCGACTGGTATCCGGATGTCGCCGCCGGCCGGGCGGGCGCGCCGGGCGAGCACCGCTCGATGCCGACCATCCGCGACCTGCTGCTGCCGCTGTCGGGCTTCCTCGTGCCGGTGGGCATCGTCGTGCTCATCGTCGGCGGGACGCCGTGGTGGCTGGGCGTCGGGCTCATCGTCGTCGGCTCGCTCGTCTCCAAGGCGCTGCACGACGGCGCCCGGGCGGCGTCGTAGAGGTCAGCCGTCGCCGGGCGCGCGCGGGCGCGTGATGATGATCTGCGTCGTCGCGATGGCCAGGATCGCGAGCGTGACGATGCGCTCGCTCGACCCCAGTTCGTGGAAGAGCCCGTACACCTGGATCGCCGCGGCCAGCACCTGCGCGGCGACGGCGAGCGCGATTGCCCGCCAGCCGTAGGCCTCGCGGTGCTCGGCCTCCGCGGCCGAGATCCAGGCGGCGTAGGCGATGGCGATCGCCCCGACCGTGAGCGTGAAGCCCCAGTCGCCGTCGAAGTCCTGGCGGGCCTGCTGGACCGCGTAGCCGGCATCGGAGATCGCGATGAGCGCGCAGCCGAACCCGAGCGCCAGCCACACTCGACCGGGCCGCCAGGCGAGCAGGCCGTAGACGCCGAGCAGCGCGCCGACCAGCACGATGTCGAGGATCGGATAGCTGAAGTCGACGATCGTCGCCAGCGTGCTGTCATGCGTCGCGTCGCCCACCGGCCGCACGACCCAAGCGAAGCCGGGGATGAGCACGATCAGCACCACCGCGATCCCGTCCATCCAGCGGTGCAGCTCGAAGCGCGAGACGTCACCGGATCAGCAGGGCGACGCCCACCGCCATCAGCGGATACCAGGCCAGCCAGAACACGTCGGAGATCGTCGGATAGGGCAGGTGGGCCTCGCTGCCGTAGAGGATGCTCCAGGTCAGGTCTCCGAGCGTCCACGCGGCCAGACCGGCGGCGAACGCCAGCCAGGCGGGCCGGCAGTGCGGCTCATACCAGGCGCGGCCGACGCACAGCGCCGTGGCCGCGATCATCACCGCGTTGTGGATCCCGTTGTCGACGAGTCCCGGGCCGGCGAAGCCCGTCAGCTCGTGCAGGCCCTCGACGCCCGTGAGCAGGAGGAGCACGGCCCAGGCCGCGGGCAGCCAGCGCGGCCCGGGCCGCGGGTGGATCGGGCTCGCCGCGTCGGACGGAGCCGGGGCGAGCAGAGGGCGGTCTTCGGTCTCGATGCCGCCCATTTTCCTCCCTGGCCGCGCCGCCCAGTCCGCGCACGATCAGCGCCCCGCCGCTCGGCGGATCAGCGCTCGGCCCGGAACCCCGCGTCGAGCAGGCGGCGCGCCTGGCCTTCCGTGTCGGGCGAGTGCAGCAGCACGACGCCGAGCCGGTGGCCGTCGCGGGTGGCCGACGCGACGAGGCAGCGGCCGGCGGCGTCGGTGTAGCCGGTCTTGATCCCGGTCACGCCGCGATAGCCGGCGCGGATGAGCGGGTTGTGCGAGTAGAGGTAGAGCTTGTGGCCCTTGATCGGGAAGGGGAGGATGGCCGAGCGCCTGCGCACGATCCGCGCCAGCCGGGGCTCGTCGAGGACGGCGCGGGCGAGCGCCGCGAGGTCGGCCGCGCACGAGTGGTTGCCGCGGTCGACCAGCCCGTCGGGCGCGGCGTAGCGGGTGCAGCGCAGGCCGAGGTCGCGCGCCTTGGCGTTCATCATCGCCACGAAGTGCGGGACGCTGCCGCCGATGCGCTGCGCGAGCGCGATCGCCGCGTCGTTGCCGGAGACGATGAGCAGGCCGTTGAGCATCGTCTCCAGGCGGATCAGCCTGCCCTTCGGCAGCACCCCGAGGCCCGAGCCCTGGTAGGCGAGCGCCTGCTTGGTGACCCGCACGCGGTAGCTCGGCTTGCTGTGCTCGACGACGAGCAGCGCGGTCATCATCTTCGTCAGCGAGGCGATCGGCAGCACGCGCTCGGGGGCGTGGCGCCACAGGACCCGGCCGGTGTCGAGGTCGAACAGCAGCCCGCTGCGCGGCGGGCGCTTGAAGCGGACCCGCACCGGGTCGGCGGTGCCGGCGAGCCGGACGTCGAGCGGCTGGCGGGCGACCACGTCGCCGGACGGCGGCCCGTTGACGAGCGTCTGCTCGGCCAGGCGCGGGGGGACCGTCGCGGTCTGGACCGCGGTGTGGGCGCGCTCGGGGCGGTCGCTCGCCAGCCACACCCCGGCGATGACGGCGGCGAGCACGACGATCAGGACGCCGGCGGCGCGCTTCACGACGACGGCGGGGGCGGGTTGCGCAGCGCGCCGAGGATGCCGAAGCCCAGGAGCGCGACGACGAGCAGCGAGAGAACGATCAGCGGGTCAGGCCCGTTGCGCACGGCGACGACGATGGTCAGGCCCCCCAGCGCCGCGATCATGGCCAGCGCCGCGGCGAGAACGGCCGTCCTCACTGCCAGGCCGCGCGGCCACGTCGCAGCAGGGACTCGGGGGTCTTGGTGTGCGCAGCGAGCGGGCCGGCCGCGAGCAGCCCGAGCGCGAAGCCGGCGATCTGGCCGGCCCAGGCGACGCTGCCCGGGTCGGCGAGGGCGAGCGCGACCTGCAGTCCGATCCAGCCGGCGAGCAGGACGACGATGGGGATGGCGACGAAGGTCGAGAACAACGGCCACAACACGAGCGTGAACACCCGCGCCCACGGATAGAGGCGCAGGTAGGCGCCCATGACCGCGGCGACCGCGCCCGTCGCGGCGGCCTGCGGAAGCGTCGACGACGCGTCGACCGCCACCTGGACGCCGCTCGCGACCAGGCCGCCGGCGACGTAGAAGGCCAGGAAGCGGGCCCGGCCCAGCGCGTCCTCGACGCTGGGGCCGAACCACCACAGGAAGAGCAGGATGCCGGCCAGCGCGACGAGCCCGGTGTCCAGCGCCAGCAGCGCCGCCAGGTTCGCCCCCAGCAGCACGTAGGTCACGAGCGGGTGGCGGTCCTTGGGGATGTCGTCCATGACCGGGAACATGGCTGACGGCAAGGCTACCGCCGCGCCGGGCGTACGCCGCCGGCGTGGCACGGACGGTTCGACCCGGCCGACGCTCGCCGTGGCCGGCTCAGCTTGCGGCGGCGGCGAGGGGGCCGGCCCCCGGCTGCTGCTGGGGCACGTGCTGGTCGGCGTGGTAGCTGGAGCGCACCAGCGGTCCGGCGGCGATGTGGTCGAAGCCCAGCTCGTAGGCCGCCGCTTCCAGCGCGGCGAACTCGTCGGGATGCCAGTAGCGCACCACCGGCAGGTGGTTCTCGGTCGGGCGCAGGTACTGGCCCACGGTCAGCACCTGCACGCCCGCCTCGCGCAGATCGGCGAACGCGGCCACCATCTCCTCGTGGGTCTCGCCCAGACCGACCATCAGCCCCGACTTCGTCGTCACCGCCGCGCCGCCCATCTCCTTGGCGTTGCGTAGCACCCGCAGCGAGCGCGTCCACGTCGACCCGCGCCGCGCCACCGAATACAGCCGCGGCACCACCTCGACGTTGTGGTTGAAGACATCCGGGCGTTGGGCGATGACCATCGCCAGCGGCATCTCGTGGCCCTGGAAGTCGGGGGTCAGCACCTCGACCTGGCAGCCGGGCGCCTGGCGGCGCACCTCACGGATCGTCGCCGCCCAGATCCGCGCCCCCTTGTCGGGCAGATCGTCGCGATCGACGCTGGTGATCACCGCGTGACGCAGCCCCAACCGCGCGATCGACCGCGCGACCCGGGCCGGCTCCAGCGGATCGTTCCACGTCGGCTTGCCGGTCTTGACGTGACAGAACCCACACCGGCGCGTGCAGGTGTCGCCCAGGATCATGAACGTCGCCGTCCCGCGATCCCAGCAGTCGCCGACGTTCGGGCACGCCGCCTCCTGGCAGACCGTGTGGAGGTTCTCGGCCTCCATCAACGCCCGCAGCTGCCGGTACCGCGCGCCGCCCGGCGCCGGCACCTTGAACCAGCGCGGCTTGCGCGACCGCAGCGGCAGCACGTCCGGGCCCAGCACGCTCAGCACGTCCATGCCGCCCGGCTTGGCGCGCGAACGCGTCTGGTGGATCCGCTCGGTCACCCGCTGGAGGCTACCGGCCCGGCCGCCTCACCGCGTCCGGCCGCGGCGCGACACGGCCACCTGGTTGCCGGCCGCGTCGGTGACGGTCACGCGCAGCGCGAGGCTCTGCGTCGGGTCCCCGCGCAGCAGCTTCTTGGCGTTGGCGTCGAGCCTGGCCCGCAGCCGGACGTAGCCGGCGGTCGACGGCACCTCGCCGGTCACCGGGGACAGCCTCGCCCGGCCGACGGTGAGCCGGCCCGACACCGTGCACGCCTCGCTGCACGACACGCTGAAGCGGTAGCCGCGCGAGCGCAGGTTCGCCGCCTTGATCGAGTTCGGGGCGTCGAGCAGGACGCGCGGGTCGGACCGGTCGTCCGGCGCCGCGCCGAGCGCGGCCATCATGAGGATCGGCTCGACGGCGCGCGACGTGCTCGACGCGTGCGTCGCGATCGTCGAGCGGGCGGCGGTGCCGGCGGACGGCTTGGCCGCGCCGGTGGACAGGTCGAGCGTGTAGAGGCTCGGCGCGGCGTTGCCGGTGTGCAGCGCCGCGTACGCGACGCCCGATGCGGTGAGGTCCATCGGCGTCTGGCCGGCGGCGTCGAGGCCGAGCGGGCCGATCGTGCGCACGAGCGCGGCCTGGGTCGGCGCGGTGATGAGCGTGTCGCGGTCGGTGTCGATGCCGTAGAGCGCGGCGGCGGCGCCGCTGGCCGGGGGCGGGACCGAGAAGGCGATGCCGCCGAAGACCGGGGTCGTGCCCGCGCCGGCGTCCGCCGGGTCATCGGTGAACGCGCCGTCGACGCCGGCGACCTGGCCGGTGGACACGGAGATGCGCAGGTTCTGCGTGGCGGAGATCGAGCGGCCGGCCAGGGTGACGGGATCGATCGAGAACGCGAACGCGGTGCCGTTGAGCGGCGGGCTGAACGGCGTGGTGCTGATCGGCGTGGCCGCGCCGGTGATCGGGTCGATCACGTAGATGCGGTTCGTGGAGCCGAGCGCGTACAGGCGGCCGGTCGTCGCCACGCTGTCGAGGCCCAGGAGCTGCTCGTTGCTCTGCAGGCCCGTGACGGGGACCGCGAGCTGGAGGTTGCCCGGCGAGTCCGACCGGAAGAGGTAGAGCTGGTTGTCGGCGGTCACGCCGGCGAGCTGCTCGGCCGCCTGCGCCGTCGCGGGCGCGGCGATCGCGGCGACGGCGACGACGGCGGCGGCGGTGTGGCGGGCGCGCGGGCGAGGGATCACGGGCGGCTCCTTGGCGGACGCATGGGCAGGGCATTGTCCCTGACCGCCGTCGCGATCGCTGCAGGATCGCTGGCGACGGGTCCGCCGGGCGACCGCGCCGCGCTCGGCCCGCGGCAGCCTGCCGCGCCGCTCGCGCCCGCTCGGCCCGCGGGCGCCAGCAGCCGGCCGCGCGCGCTCGCGCCCGCTCAGCCCGCGGGCGCCAGCAGCCCGGCCAGCGCGCGCTCGCTCAGCCCGCGGGCGCCAGGCAGCCCGGCCAGCGCGCGCTCGCGCGAGACGATCCGCTGGCGCATCCCGCACTCCTGCGCGAAGCGCCACGCCAGCCGCTTGCGAAAGCACGGCAGCAGCGGTCCCGGCGCGCCGGTGACCTCGCCCAGCGACGTCGTGCGCACCCTGGCAGGCCGCACGGGACGATCCACGACCACGGCTCGAGGTCGTTGTCGACGTTCACTGCCAGCCCGTGGGTGGTGACTCCGCGCGAGACGTGCACGCCGATCGAGGCGATCTTCGCGTCGCCGATCCAGACGCCCGTCCACGCCGGCCCCTCGCTGCTGCGCCCGCGCGCCTCGACGCCCTCGTCGGCCAGCGCGGCGACGATCGCGCGTTCCATGCGAGCGACGTGCTCGCGGACGCTGTCGACCCGCATGATCGGGTAGGCGACGAGCTGGCCCGGAGCGTGGTGGGTGACCTTGCCGCCGCGATCGACGTCGACGACGTCGATGCCCCGCTCGCGGTACCACGCGTCGCCGAGCGGCAGCTCGGCGTCGCCGGTGCGCCGTCCACGCGTGTAGCAGAGCGGGTGCTCGAGCATGAGCACCGTGTCGGCGACCGCCTCGGCCGCGCGGGCGTCGGCGAAGCGGTGCTGGAGGTCGAGCGCCTCGCGGTACTCGACGAGGCCGAGGTTCACGACGTGCAGGTCGGCCATCGCCGCAGCCTACGCCCCTTCGAGCCGGCGCTTGATCGTGGCCAGGAACTGGGCGGCGAGCACGCCGTCGAGCGCTCGGTGGTCCCACGACAGGCCGAGGATGCAGATCGGCCGCACCGCGATGGCATCGCCGTCGACCACCACCGGGCGCTTGACGACCGCCTCGACGTCGAGGATGGCCACCTGCGGCTGGTTGATCACCGGCGTGGCCATGATCGAGCCGAACTGGCCGGGGTTGGTGATGGTGAACGTCCCGCCGCGGACCTCGTCGGGGTCGAGCTGCTTGGCCCGCGCCCGCCGGGCGAGGTCGCGGATCGCCTTGCCCAGCCCCTCCGCGCTGAGGTCGTGCGCGTCGCGGATCACCGGGACGATGAGCCCGTCGTCGCCGAGCGAGACCGCGATGCCGAGATGCACCGCGTCGTCGTAGCGGCGGTAGTCCTCGCCGTCGAGCGTCGCGTTGAGCGCCGGGTGCTCGCGCAGCGCGTCGATCGTGGCGCGGGCGACGATCGGCAGGGCGGTGAGGCCGAGCCGTGCGCGCTCGGCCTCCACGCGCGAGAAGTCGATCTCGATCCAGGTCGTGCAGGTCGCCGCCGTCTCCAGCGAGCGCTTCATGTGCTCGCCGATCGCGCGGCGCATGCGCGAGAGGGATCCGCCGGGCGGCGCCGCGGCGGTGGGCTCCGGCCGGTACGGCGACTCGATGTGCAGCGGCGGCTGCGCCGGCGCGGCCTCGACCGCCGCGAGCACGTCCTGCTTGCGCACCCGTCCGCCGCGCCCGGTGCCCTCGACCTGCGCGAGGTCGATGCCGTGCTCGGCGGCGACGCGCCGGACGACCGGCGAGTAGTGGCGGGCGGCGCTGCCGTCGCCATCGTCGGCGGGGTGGGCTCGCTCGGCCGGGCGCGCGGCGGGCGCGGCGGCCTCGCTGGCGTGCGCCTGGCCGGGACGCGCGGCGGTCTCGATCCGCGCAAGCACCGTGCCGACGTCCACCGTCTCGCCCTCGGGCACGAGGATCTCCGCCAGCCGCCCGCTGGCCGGGGCGGGCACCTCGGTATCGATCTTGTCGGTGGAGACCTCGAGGACGGTCTCGTCGGCCTCGACCCAGTCGCCGGGCTGCTTGGACCAGCCGACGACGGTGCCCTCGGCGACCGAAACGCCCATCTGCGGCATGGTCACGTCCACCATCGAGGCCGGCCGCTCAGTACTCGAGGAGGCCACGGCACGCTTCCTTGACGCGGTCGACGGACGGCAGCAGCGCCTGCTCGAGCGGCGGCGAGAACGCGATCGGCACGTCCGGCGTCGCGATGCGCACCACCGGGCCGTCGAGGTCCTCGAAGCCCCGCTCGGCGATCAGCGCGGCGACCTGGGCGCCGGCGGCGCAGGTCGCGTTGGCCTCGTCGAGGACCACGACCTTCGAGCAGCGGCGCACGCTTTCGAGGATCGCGTCCTCGTCGAGCGGGACGAGCGAGCGCAGGTCGAGCACGCGCACGCTGGCGCCGTCGAGGTCGTCGGCCGCCTCGAGCGCCGCGTGGACCATCGCGCCGTAGGCGATGACGCAGAGGTCGTCGCCCTCGCGCGCGACGCGGGCGGTCATCGGCGTCTCGTAGGTGCCGGCGGGGACGTCGCCCTTCACCCGCCGGTACAGGTGCTTGTGCTCGCAGAACAGCACCGGGTTGGGGTCGCGGATCGCCGCGATCAGCAGGCCCTTGGCGTCCTGCGCGGTCGACGGCGCGACGACCTTCAGGCCGGGCGCGTGCATGAACCACGCTTCGGGGTTCTGCGAGTGGTACGGGCCGCCGGAGAAGCCGCCGCCGGTGGGCAGGCGCACCGTGATCGGCACGGCGAGCCCCATCCGGTAGTGCATCTTGCCGGCGACGTTGACGAGCTGGTCGAAGCCGCAGGAGACGAAGTCCGAGAACTGCATCTCGCACACCGGGCGCAGGCCGACGACGGCCGCGCCGACCGCCGTGCCGATGATCCCGGACTCGGCGAGCGGGGTGTCCATGACGCGCTCGGGGCCGAACTCGTCGATGAAGCCGTCGGTGACCTTGAACGCGCCGCCGAAGACGCCGATGTCCTCGCCCATGAGCAGGACGCGGTCGTCGGCGCGCATCTCCTCGCGCAGGGCGTCGGAGATCGCCTGGAGGTAGGTCATGGTGTTGGGGGGCGCGGAGACGGTCATCGCGCGAACCCCGACCAGGGCGCGTTGCCGTCGCCCAGCGGCTCGGCCTCGTCGGCGAAGACGCCGTCGGCCGCGGTCGCCGGGTCGGGCATCGGCATCGCCAGCGCCTCCTGGACGCCCGCGTCGATCTCGGCCTCGACCTCCGCGCGCAGCGCGTCGGTGTCGACGCCGAGCTCGCGCACGCGCGCCTCCTGGCGGTCGATCGGGTCGCGCTCCTGCCAGCGCGCGACGAGGTCCTTCGGCACGTACTTCATGTCGTCGTGTGCCGCGTGGCCGTGCATGCGCATCGTGACCGCCTCGATCAGCGTCGGCCCGCCGCCGCCGATTGCGCGCTCGCGGGCGCGGCGGACCGCGTCGAACACCGCCTCGGCGTCGTTGCCGTCGACGGACTCGCCCGGGAAGCCGTACGCCTCGGCGCGGCGGACCGGGTTGACGGCGAACTGCTGGTCGATCGGCGTGGAGTAGGCGAACTGGTTGTTCTCGAGGACGAAGACGACCGGCAGGCGCTGGACGCCGGCCCAGTTCATCGCCTCGTGGAAGTCCCCGCGGGAGGACGAGCCGTCGCCGAACCAGGTGATCGCCGCGCGCTGCTCGCCGCGCAGCTTGAACGCCATCGCCATGCCGGTGGCGACGAGCATCATGTCGGGCAGCATCGACACCATCCCGACGCAGCCGAGGGTGCGGTCGCCGAAGTGCACGTTGCCGTCGCGGCCGCCCGTGACGCCGCCGGCGCGGCCCATGTACTGGCCGAAGATCCGCGCGGGGGTGACGCCGCGGACGAGGTGCGCGCCGAGGTCGCGATGCAGGATGCAGAGCCGGTCCTCGGCGGCCATCGCGAACGCCGCGCCGACGGAGACCGCCTCCTGCCCGTGTCCGTCGTAGAACGAGCCCGGGACCCGGCCCTGCCGGTAGAGCGTCATCGCCCGCGCCTCGATGCCGCGCATCAGCAGCATGTAGCGCAGGAGCGCCGTCCGGTCCGCGGTGGTGAGGTGCTCGCTCGCGGCGTCCTGCGTCACGCGAGCCGTCTCGGTCGCCATCTCCTATCTCTCCCTGGTCCACGCCGGATGTTCGGGATCGCCGATCCAGCGCATCATCTCGCGCCGCGGGCGGGATCGCCGCCGTGGGCGCCGGGTTACCTGAGCATACCGGGCGATTCGGCGCGCTCCGTGACCCGGTGTCGGGTCGCGAAGCCCGTCGTGCGTCCATTCCACCCGCGCCCGCGTGGTCGTGCCGCTCCCGGTTCGACGCGGCGGGATTGCGCCGCGACGCGGCATGCCGGCGGCAGCGTAGGCTGCGTGGATGGAGCGGGTGTGGCTGTCGCGGCTGCGGTGGCGGCGGCGCGGCGCTTGGCAGTGGCCGACGTTCGCCGCGCTGATGGTCGTGGACGCGGTGATCGTGCACCAGCTCCCCCTGGCGGGCGACCGGACCGCGGGCTGGGTCCCCGCTCTGCTGCTTGCCGCCTTCTTCAACCTGCTCGCGGTCGGGGTGGTGGCGCCGGTCGCCGGCGCGCTGCTGCGGCGCCGCCGAGATGACCTCCCGGCGATCGTCGCCCGCGACCGCGCCGGCACGGCGGCGCTCGTCGCCGTCACCGCGATCCTGCTCGCCGTCGGGCTCGCGCACCGGCCGGTCCGCGAGGCGCACGAGGCCGAGCTCGCGCAGGTCTCGCTCGTCCTGCGCCGGTACGTCGCCCACGAGGCGCCGCCGCGCTATCGCCGCCGCATCGACGACGCGACGTTCGTCCGCCTCGGCGACGTCTACCGCACCTGCGTGCCCGGCGGGCCGGACGGGCGGTCGCTGTGCCTGTTCGTCGACCCGAGCCAGTCGCCGCCCGGTCTCCGCGTCGACCCGAACCCGGTGTCGAACGCGACGTTCGTGCACGGGTTCGTGCGATGACGTCTCGTTGTCGGCGCGACCGTGCCCGCGGCGTGCTCGACGCGCTTCGTGCGGCTTGACGCCATCACATGCGGCCCCCATGAACGGTCATCGACGCCGGTACACGGCGATGCTCACGGATGCGCTGACGTCCACCGGGTCGGGCAGCGCCGCGATCGCCTGCGCGCGTTCGCGCTCGTCTCGGTGGAAGGCGCTCGGGCCCATGCCGGCGAGGGCGTCCACCGCGTCATGTCCCAGGCGCATCGTCCATTCGTGCTGCTCGCGGTCCTCCGGCGCGAGCTCGCCCGCGAGCTGGGCGGTCACGCGGGCGTCCTTGCGCTCGTCCACGTCGAGCAGCCCGAGCGGTGCGACGAGCTCACGCAGGTGCCGGGCGGTGGGGGTGACGACGACCAGCGCGCCGCCGGGGACCAGCACCCGCCGCGCCTGCGGCCCGTTGCGCGGGGCGAACACGTCGAGCACCGCACCTGCGCAGGCATCGCGCAGCGGCAACGCGCGCCAGGCGTCGGACCCGATCGCGGCGATCCGCGGATGCGCCCGCGCCGCCCGCCGCAGGGCCGGCTTGGAGATGTCCAGCGCGATCCCCAGCCGCTCGGTCAGCCGCTCCAGCACCCCCGCCAGGTACCAGCCGGTTCCGGCCCCCAGGTCCACCACCACGCCCGGACCGGCCACCGCCCGCGCGACGGCGTCCGCCACCGCCTCTCGCAGCGGGTCGAAGGCGCCCGTGCCCAGGAACGCCGCCCGCGCCGCGACCATCGCCGCGGTGTCGCCCGGCGCCGCCGGCGCCGTCCCGGCCAGCAGGCTCAGGTACCCCTGCCGCGCCACGTCGAACGCATGCCCGCGCTGGCAGCGCACGACCGCATGTCCCGGGTCAGCCCGGTCGAGCAGACCGGGCAGCGCAGCACCTCCAGCGCGGCGTCGAGCGCCTCGGCCACCGCGGCCTTCAGGCTCGTGTCGGCCAGATGACCGAGCGGCTGAAGGTCTCGCGCGGCTCGTCACCAATCCGCAGCTTGCGGCGGGAGCGCTTCTTGAGAACCGTCATGGCTTGGGACATCGTACGGATGGCTCTCGACCGCCGGCCCAGCGTGGGCCTTGACATGCTGTGACAGCACAAATACCTTGGCTCATGCATGAGCAACAGGAGAGTCCGCTCATCCGTCTCCCCGGTCCAACGCGTTCGCTTGCTGCGGGAGGATGGGCGGAGCGCGTTTCGTGCTTTCGCCGCCTTCCCGAAGTTTCTTGGCGGCTTGGTCATTGTTCGCGAGACGGACGTGCCCCAAGGAGCTCGACGGAGCACGGCATGGAGCCCACTGGCGGCGTTTCGCTTGACATATGGCATAAGTTAAAAAACATGAGCCGAGACATGAACTTGCATGATCACGTGAGTCCGCGTTCATCGCTCCGCAATGCTTGAGCCGAAGAGCAGGCATCGCTCTGTGCGGGTCGCCAGCGACATCGGCGGCACGTTCACCGACGTCGTCTATCTCGATGAAGCCACCGGCGAAGTGGGCGTCGCCAAGCACTCCACGACGCCGTCGCAGTTCCAGCTCGGGGTCGACCGTGCGCTCGCCAAGGCTGGCATCGGGACCGAGGACGACGTCACCTCGTTCTTCCATGGCTCCACGGTCGTGATCAACGCCCTGACCGAGCGCACAGGGGCGGTCACCGCCCTGATCACGACGAAGGGGTTCCGAGACGTGTTGGAGCTCGGGCGATCGAATCGTCCGGATCTGTTCAACCTTCGCTACCAGAAGCCCGCGCCATTCGTCGAACGCTATCTGCGCTTCGAGGTTCCCGAGCGGGTCGATCATCGAGGCAGGGTCCTGACCGAGCTCGACGCCAACGCGGTGCGCTCCGCGGTCGCAGAGGCACAGCGCCTCGGCGCCAACGCCTTTGCCATCTGCTTCCTCCATGCGTACGCCAACCCTGATCACGAGCGCCGGTGCGGTGAGCTGGTCCGAGAGGCGGCGCCTGACGCCTTCGTGACGCTCTCCCACGAAGTGTGCGGGGAGTGGCGAGTACGAGCGGACCAACACGGCTGTGCTCAATGCCTACGTCCAGCCGGTCGTGGCTCGGTACATGCAAGGGCTGGACGCCAAGCTGGCAGAGCGCGGCATCGACGACGGCATCTACGTGATGCAGTCCAGCGGCGGGTCGATGACGATCGAGCAGTCGCGCGTTCTGCCGATCAACATGGTCGAGTCGGGTCCGGTGGCCGGCGTCACTGGCGCCGCCGTGACGGGGGAGGCGATCGGTCGCTCCAACCTGATCACCCTCGACATCGGCGGCACGACAGCGAAGACGTCGCTCATCAAGGCCGGTCAGGTCGAAGTCACGACCGATTACTACATCGAGCGCACACCGACGTCGTCGGGCTACCCGATCAAGGTTCCGGTGGTCGACATCGTGGAGATCGGCGCCGGGGGCGGCTCGATCGCGTGGCTTGACGAGGCGGGCGGACTGAGCGTGGGGCCGCGTAGCGCGGGGGCCGAGCCGGGACCGGCGTGCTACGGCAAGGGCGGTACCGAGCCGACCGTGACGGACGCGAACCTCGTGGTGGGTCGTATCGACCCTGACTACTTCCTGGGTGGGCAGATGGAGGTGTCACGTGAGCTGGCCGAGCAGGCCGTCGCCCGCGTCGGTGATCGCCTCGGTCTGACGGTTGAGCAGGCCGCCCTGGGGATCATCCGTCTGGCCAACGCCAACATGGTCAACGCCATCAAGCTGGTCTCCGTCAGGCGCGGTCACGATCCGCGCGACTTCGATCTCGTGGCGATGGGCGGCGGCGGCTCCATGCACGCTGGCGCGTTGGCGGCGGAGCTTCGGATCCCGCGCGTGATCGTGCCTCGGGCGACGTCCGTGTTCTCGGCCTGGGGCATGCTGATGACGGATCTGCGTGCTGATTGGGTGAGGACCAAGGTCGCTGACGCGGCCGCGATCCGTGAGGAGGAGCTCAATCATCTCTTTGGCGAGTTGGAGGCCCGAGCCGCCGAGTACTTTCACGGAGAGGGGTTGAACGGAAACGGTGTCGTGCTCACACGATCGGCCGACATGCGTTACCAAGGCCAGGAGCACACGGTCACGGTGCACTTGCCGGCCGCTGCCGGGTCCGATCGATCCGCGGTGCTCGAGGCGTTCCATGCCGCGCACGAGCAGCTGTACACCTTTCGACTCGACACGGGCGTGGAGATCGTCAACCTGCGCCTCACCGGGCTCGGGGTCCTGCACAAGCCCGAGCTCCGCAAGCTCGAGACCACCGACGCCGATGCCAGCGCGGCGCTGAAGGGACGGCGGCGAGTGCACTTCGACAGTGAAGGTGCCCAGGAGGCATCGATCTATCAGCGCGAGCTCCTGGGCGCCGCTGTGGAGGTGCCCGGCCCCGCGATCATCGAGGAGACCGGATCGACCACCGTGATCGCTCCGAGTCAACGAGTGGTGGTCGACGACTTCGGCAACCTGATCTTGACCATGGTGAACGGAACCGCACGATGATGACCAGCCCGGACCCGTTTGATCTGGAGATCATCGCCAATTCCTTCGTGGCGATCGGCGAGGAGATGTTCGTGACCACGGCACGAACCAGTCAAAGTACGATCGTGTACGAGGTGCTGGACTTCTCGGTGGGAATCACCGATGTCCGTGGACGTCTGATCACACAGGGCAACGGCGTCACGCTCTTCTTGGCGACCCTCGCCGACGCCGTCCAGATGATCCTCGGGAAGTTCCCGATTGCGGAGATCCAGCGCGGCGACGTGTTTGTCCTCAACGATCCGTATGTCGGTGGCGGAACCCATCTGTCGGATGTCACCATCGCGATGCCCGCCGTCGTCGGTGGCCGCGTGGTGGGGTTCGCGTGCAACAAGGCGCACTGGACCGAAGTCGGGGGCGCGACCGCAGGCTCCGTGTCCACGAGCGCGACGGAGATCTACCAGGAGGGGCTGCAGCTTCCCTGCTTGAAGCTCTACGACGCCGGGGTCCCCAATGAGGCGGTCTTGGACGTGATCCGTGCCAACGTTCGTCTGCCCGACATGTCGATGGGGGACCTCCACGCGCAGATCGCGTCGACGCGCCTGGCCGTCGAGCGTGTCGAGGAGCTGTTCGTCCGATACGGGGACGAGCTGATGGACGCGGCGATCGCCCACATGATGCGTCACAGCGCAGAGGTCTCGCGTGCCGCGCTGCGCCAGTTGGCGCCGGGCGACTACGAGGCGGAGGACACGCTCGAGGTCGCGGGCGGCGAGCCGGTGCGGATCTGCGTGAAGGTCACGGTGTCACACGATCGCTTTGTCTGCGACTTCACTGGCACCCACCCCGCGGTGATGAGCCCGACCAACTGCACACGCACCGGCTTGGAATCGGCCACGCGGGTGGTCTTCAAGGGGCTCGTCGACCCTCATTCCGCGCTGACCGAGGGAACGTTCGACCCAGTGGAGGTCCGCTGCCCAGACGGCACGGTGTTCACCGCGCAGCGGCCGACGCCGGTGTCGCTGTACTGGGAGGTGCTTGCTCGCGCCTCGGATCTGGTGTGGCACGCCGTGGCGGAGGCCGTTCCCGATCGAGCGAGTGCCGGCCATTTCGCGACGACGTGCGCCGATCTCATCTCCGGTCGGGCCGAGGACTCGGACGAGCTCTGGATCCTCTTCGAGCCGAACGCGGGTGGGTGGGGTGCGTGCGAAGGTCACGATGGCGCTCGAGGGCTCGTGAACATCTGCGACGGCGAGACGTTCATGATTCCGTGCGAGATCGTCGAGAGCCGGTACGGGCTTCATGTCGAGCAATACGCGCTGAACGTGAGCGACAGCGGCGCCGGACAGTGGCGGGGTGGCGAGGGCGTCATCCGCGACTATCGCATTCGCGGACGCGACGTGGTCGCCAGTGGGATGGTCGAGCGTGCTCTGGAACCTGCGTGGGGCGCGCGCGGCGGCTGCGATGGATCGGTCAGCGCGGTCGAGGCGATTCGTGCCGACGGAACCGTGGAATCGCTGTCGATGCGGCGAGCCGATGTCGAGAGCGGTGACGTCGTGCGAGTGCGCAGCGGCAGCGGCGGCGGCTGGGGCGATCCCCTGCGGCGCGATCCCGACGCGGTGGCCGCTGACGTGCGCAACGGATTCGTCACCCTTGACGGCGCTCGCGAGATCTACGGGGTCGTCGTGGATCCCGATGACTTCGCGGTCGTCGAGCTCTCGCCGCGTCGAGGGGCCCGCTCGTGACGATGACGGTGCGCGCGGCGCAGACGGTGGACGCGCATTCGGACTTGTTGATGGATGTCGCCCGACGGCGCCTCTTGGGCGAGAGGCGAGTTCTGGCCCGCCGGCATCTGCCCGCGTTGCGGGCGGGCGGCGTCACCGTTCAGTTCCTGACCGTGGGCGGCGACTTCCCCATGTTCGCCGGTGACTTCGGCGGCATTGACTATCTGCGCCAGTCGCTCGAGATACTCGATGCGATTCATTGCGAGCACGAGGAGGCCCCCGCGGAATTCTGCCTCGTGCGATCCAAGGTGGACGTCGACATGTTGGCCGAGAGCGATGAGCAGGTCGGATTCGTCCTGCACTGGGAGGGGATGCGGCCGGCGGAGTCACTTTCCACCCTGCGTCTCGCGTGGCGGTTGGGGCTTCGTTCAGCCGGTCTGAGCTGGGGGGAAACCAGCGCGGCCGCCGATGGTTCGGGCTCCGATCGTGACGCCGGCCTAACGCCGTACGGACGCTCCGTGGTCGAGGAGATGGATCGACTCGGGATGGTGGTGGATGTATCGCACATGGCGGACCGTTCGGTCGCGGAGGTGTGCGCGCTGAGTCGTGGACCAGTGGTCGCCTCCCATACCAATGCTCGCACGGTCTTCGATCATCCGCGGAACCTGCCTGACTCGCTGCTCGTCGAGATCGCACGCACAGGCGGGGCCGTCGGGGTGTGTGCCTACCCGGTGATGTTGACGCGCGATCGCCGCCCGGAGATCGACGATCTGGTTCGACATATCGACTACCTCTGCGAGTTGATCGGGCCTCGAGCCGTGGGCATCGGCGGGGACTTCACGGCTGACGTCGCCGAGTTGTGGTGTGCGAGCACCCACATGCATCGCTACCACCACGATATGGCCCGAGACTTCCCAGTGGGTTTGGAATCGCCGGGTGACCTGGGCAACCTGCGGGACGCGCTCGACCGGCGCGGATTCGACAAGGCGGACATCGCGGCGATCATGGGAGGCAACTTCCTTCGCGTGCTCATGCAGCGACTCCCGGACATTGGTGTGCCACAGGTCGTGATCGCGGCGAAAGGAGCGGAGCGATGACGACAGTCGTGGGAGAGCGTGTCGTGCGGCAAGATGGCCGGCAGAAGGTCACAGGCGCCGCGTACTACACCGCCGATATGACGGTCACGGGGATGGCTCATGGGGCCTTCCTGTACGCCCCGCACGCCCGCGCGCGAATTCTCCGGTTGGATGTCACTGCCGCGCGCGCGCTGCCCGGCGTCTACGCCGTGGTGACGCAGGTCGACGCGCCGCCCGACCGCTACGGCGGCTTTGTGAAGGACCGGACGGTCTTCGCGTGCGAGGAGGTCCGGTTCGCGGGCGAAGTCGTTGCCGCGGTCGCCGCGCAGACGCCGGACATCGCCGCGCTGGCACTCGAGCACATCGACGTCGAGTACGAGCCGCTGGACCCCATCGTCGATGTCGAGCAGGCGCTTGACGGCGCCGATCTCGTTCATCCCGACTGGGAGCAGTACGCGACGGGCTATCCGAACATCGTCCGCCAAGGAAACGACCACGGTCGCATGACGACTGTTCGAGGCGATGTCGCGTCGGCCTTCGCGGTGGCCGACCTGATCGTCGAGGAGCGCTACGTCAGCGACATGGCCCATGCCGTGCCGATCGAGCCGCACGCGATCGTCGCTCAGTGGAACGGCGACCAGGTCACCGTCTGGAGCTCGTCGCAGGTTCCGTTTCTCGCTCGAGCGGCGACGGCTCAGATCCTCGGCATTCCCGAAAGCCGCGTTCGCATCGTCGTGCCGTACCTCGGTGGCGGGTTCGGTGGCAAGTGCGACGTCCACTTCGAGCCGCACCTGGCGATTCTGGCCCGGGCGGCGCGCCGGCCTGTGCGACTCGTATTCAGTCGCCGCGAGGAGTTCACCGCGGTCGACAAGACCCACGGGCCCATGCAGATCGACATCAAGACCGGCGTCATGCGGGACGGCACGATCGTGGCCCGCGAGGGACGGCTGGTGATCGATGCCGGAGCGTACGCGGCCGATGGCCCGTACGCCACGGAGATCGGCATGATGATGTTCGCCAACGGCTACCGGATCGAGAACATCTCGATCGAGGCTCACAGCGTCTACACCAACCGGACGCCGTCGGGATCGGTGCGCGCGCCTGGCGGACCACAGGTCTGCTGGGCCGTCGAGCAGCACACCGACGTCTTGGCGGCAAGGCTCGGCCTGGATCCCGTCGAGTTCCGCCGACGCAATCTGGTCGCCGATGGCGACGTCGGCCCTACCGGTCAGGTGTTTGAGGCGCCGCTGGCATTGACGTGCCTTGAACGAGCGATCGAGGAGAGCGGCTACGCCGATGCGCTCGGCCCGGGCGAAGGCGTCGGCGTCGCGTGCGCATGGTGGTACACGCTCCCGCTTGCGTCGGGGGCGTTCGTGCGGATCAACGCCGACGGAAGCGGCACAATCATCACCGGGGCGCAGGAGAACGGCAGCGGAGCCGTCATGGCCTTGCCGATGCTTGCCGCCGAGGCGCTCGGCATGAGCGCCGAGGACTTCTCGATCATCTACCAGGACACCGAGACCGGACCCTGGGATCTGGGGAGCGCGGGCAGCCAGACGACGTGCAACAACGGCCGCGCCGTCACCGAGGCTGCGCTGGAGGTGCGAGAGCAGCTGCTGGATCTGGCGAGCGACGTGCTCGAGATCGACGCGGCCGACCTGGAGCTGTCGGGAGGTCACGTACGCCCGGTCGGCGACCCCTCGCGGGCTGTCGCGATTGCGACATTGGCGCAGACGGCGCAGGGGGGAAGGCTTCTGCTGGGCAAGGGTTCGGGCGACGTTCCCGCGTGGACGGCTCACGACGCCTCAGGCTGTGTCGGCCGTCTCGGCTACAGCGTGTTCCCTCACCCGACGTTCTCCTGTCACGTCGCCAAGGTGCGAGTCGATGCCGAGACCGGCGTGACGCAGGTCCTGGACTACACCGCAGTGCATGACGTAGGCCATGTGCTGAATCCCATCGGAGCGGAAGGTCAGGTCGACGGCGGGGTCGTGCACGGCATCGGACTTGCGCTGTCGGAAGGGACGCTGCACCGAGAGGGCCGTCAGGTCAACCCAAACCTGCTCGACTACAAGCTCCGCACGGCTGCGGACGCTCCGCCGATCCGGATTGCGTTCGTCGGTGATGGCGCGCCCGGTGTTGGGCCTCACGGGGCGAAGTCGCTGGTGAGCAACCGGTCATTGCCCCGGCGGCCGCCGTCGCCAACGCGATCGCCGCGGCCACTGGCGCGCGTGTCCATGCGTTGCCGATGACACCTCCACGGGTGTGGAGAGCGATCAGGCAGGACGGCACGACGTGACCGTCCACCGGTACTTCGCGCCCGAAAGCGAAGCCGAGCTCGCGTCACTGATCGGTCGGCACGACGATGTCGTCCTCGTCGCGGGCGGGACGGACAGGGTCGTCTCCACCAGGCGGGGCCAGAAGCCGCTGGCCGGCACGCTGATCTCGTTGGATCGGGTGTCCGGTCTGCGGGGTCTCAGCGTGGGCGATGATGGGTCGCTCGTCGTCGGCGCGTTGACGACGCACGCTGACATCGAGGCGAGCCCGACCGTCGTCGACTCGTGGACGGCGCTCGCCGACGGCTCGGCGCTGATCGGTTCGCCGGCAACGCGCAACACCGGCACCGTGGCGGGCAACATCATGAACGCGTCGCCGGCGATGGATCTGGGTTCGCCGCTCCTCGTGCATGGGGCCGAGGTCGAGCTGCGCTCGAGCGGAGGCCGCAGACAGGTTCCGTTCGGGGAACTGGTCGTTGGGCCCGGCAAGACGACAGCCCAGGCGAGCGAGTACGCAGCGGCGGTTCATGTTCCTGCGCCCGCCCCGGGCACGGGGAGCGCATACGTTCGGCTGCAGTATCGGCGGGCAATGGAGATCGCCGTCGTCGGTGCCGCTGCGCTGATCGTCCTCGACGACGGCATCGTCTCGGAGGCCCGCGTCGCGCTGACGGCGGTCGGTCCGACGTGCCTCGACGTCCGGGAGGCCACGGACGTCCTGGTCGGCCAGGCGCTCAGTGCCGACCGACTGGACGCTGCCGCTGCGGCTGCCGAGGATGTCGCGCGACCGATCAGCGATGCGCGCGCCGATGCCGAGTACCGCCAGGCGCTGGTGGGAACGATCGCGAGACGGGCGATCACGTTCGCGGCCGAGCGTGCGCGCGGCCGAGCCGTGCCCGTTCCTGCCAGCGAGGTCAAGCCGATCACCAACGGTGGAGGGGCCTGATGCTGCACGACATCGAGGTGACCGTCAATGCGCAGGCGTACACGATGACGATCGAGCCGCATCGGTCGTTGCTGTGGGCGTTGCGGAATCAGCTCGGGCTCGTGGGGGCCAAGGAAGGCTGCGACGACTCGGAATGCGGCGCCTGCATGGTGCTGGTGGACGGCCAATTGGTGAATTCGTGCTCGTATCTGGCCGTACAGGTGGCTGGGCGCGACGTCACGACGATCGAGGGACTTGCGCAGCTCCCTGACATGCACCCGATCCAGCAGGCGTTTCTCGCTGAAGGTGGGGTGCAGTGCGGGTTCTGTACCCCCGGGATGATCATGGCCGCCAAAGCGTTGCTGGACCGCAACCCAGATCCGGACGACGAGGCGATTCGCCGTGGTCTCGCCGGCAACCTGTGTCGCTGTACCGGTTACCAAAAAATCATCCGCGCTGTCAAGGTTGCAGCGCAGACGCGACAGAAAGGCTAGCGACATGGCCAGCCGTGTCATCGTCCTCACCAAGCTCAAGGACGGCGTGGACGTCGCCGAGTACGAGGCTTGGGTCAACAGCGTGGACTATCCCGTCGCGCGCTCTCAGCCGCCCATTCTCCGGTATGAGATCTACCGCGCCGAGCAGCGCCTGCTCGCTGATACAGCGGAGTTGACGTACGACTACGTCGAGATCATCGACGTCTCGGATGTTGCCGCCTATCTCGAAGCCGCGTCGACCGCAGAGATGCAGGAGATGCTGGGCCAATGGGGTGAGCGGATCGGGTCGTTCGTCGCCTTCTCCTCGGAGCTGGTCTGACTCTCTGAGACGCTGCGTTCTACCTGAGAGGATCAACGATGAGATCACCAGTCGGTGTCGCGATCACCAGCGAGACGTCTCCTGAGGAGCTCCTCGGCGCCGTGCAGGCGGCGGAGGACCTCGGCTTTGGCGAGATTTGGCTGCCGGAGGACTACTTCTTCACCGGCGGTATGGTCGGTGCGGCTGCGGCTCTCGCTGCCACGCGCGAGATCAAGGTCGGCCTCGGCATCGTATCGGCGATGGTGCGCCATCCGGGTCTGCTGGCCATGGAGCTGTCGACCCTCTCGCGGCTCTACCCGGGTCGCCTGATCCCGGGCATCGGGCTTGGCGTGCCGTATTGGCTAGGGCAGATGGGGCTCAGGCCCAAGTCGTCCTTGACCGCCATGCGCGAGTGCGTCACGCAGACGCGGGCCCTGCTGAGTGGGGAGACGGTCACCTTTCACGGTCAGTTGTTCCACTTCGACAATGTCAAGCTCGTTCACCCGCCGACAGAGCAGCTGCCGCTCTATATGGGCATCGTCGGTCCCAAGATGCTCGCCCTCTCAGGCGAGATCGCCGATGGCACGGTGGTCGGCGTGACATCGAGCTCCGCGTACCTCCGCTGGGCGCGCGAGCGGATCAATGAGGGTGCGGCTCGCGCTGGTCGTGATGGTTCACAGCACAGGATCGCGGCGTACGCGATCTTCAGCATGGATGATGACTCGACGCGGGCCAAGCGCGCAGCTCGCGAGCAGGTTGCCTTCTATCTCGGGATCATGGGAGTCTGCGGCTATACCGATGCGTACGGGATCTCTGACGAAATCCGAGCGATGATCGACGAGCACGGCGTCGACGGCTTGGAGCCGCATGTGCCGGAAGAGTGGATTGACGGGCTGTCCATCTCCGGCACCCCGGACGAGTGCGCCGCCGGTATTCAGCGGTTTCTCGATGCCGGCGCGGACACCGTGTCGCTGTGGCTCGAGGGCGGACCCGACACGAGACAGCTGCTGGAGCGGGTCTCGCGCGACGTCTTGCCTCACGTGCGCGCCCGCTGATCGTCCACCTGGCTCTGGCCGCCCAAGGTCGCCGTGGCAGCGGTAGCGACCGGAGCCTAGTACTGCTCCGTTAGGTTTTTGCAGGAGGGTCACGTCCCTACGGTTGGTGTAAGAGCGCGTCGGACGGATCGAACGTAGTCCGGCCACCGCGGCGCTCATCATCGTCGTCTCGTTCCACGGAGTCGACGTAAGGAGGCCGGCGATGGCCGGATACAGCAGGATGACGGTCGAGGAGGTCGTGCGGAAGGTGCTGCGCGACGAGCATGCCGACGTGATCAGGGAGTCGGTGCGCGTGGTCGCCCAAGAGATCATGGAGGCCGAGGTCTCAGAGCTCATCGGCGCCGAGCGCGGCGAGCGCACCGAGGACCGCGCGACACACCGCAACGGCTACCGGCCCAGGCGGTGGGACACCCGCGCGGGCGAGATCGAGCTGCAGATCCCCAAGATCCGCCAGGGCAGCTATTTCCCGTCGTTTCTGCAGCCCAGGAAGCGGTCTGAGCAGGCGCTGGTTTCGGTGGTCCAGCAGGCCTATGTCT
>JAWKKD010000030.1:0-28355 GCA_041393435.1 Solirubrobacterales bacterium
CGACCCGCACCAGCTCGACCTGAGGACGGAGATCAACGGGGTGGTCAAGCAGGAGGGCAACACGCGCGACTTCATCTACGACATCCCGACGATCATCGAGCACATCTCCGAGTGGATCGAGCTCGAGCCGGGCGACGTCATTCCCACGGGGACGCCGTCCGGGGTCGGCTTCAAGCGCAACCCGCCGGAGTTCCTCGTGCCGGGCGACCGCGTCAGCGTCACCGTCGAGGGGCTGGGCACGCTGAGCAACCCGGTGGTGGAAGAGGTACCTCGATGAGCCAGGAGCTGTTCGAGAAGGGGCTGGAGATCCGCCGGGACGTCGTGGGCCGCGAGTACGTCGATCGCTCGCTGGCCCAGGCCGACGACTTCTCGCGCCCGTTCCAGGAGCTCGTCACCGAGTACTGCTGGGGGGCGGGGTGGGGGCGCGACGCGCTCACCCGCCGCGACCGCTCGCTGCTGAACCTGGCCATGCTCGGGGCGCTGAACCGCGGGCACGAGTTCAAGCTGCACCTGCGCGGCGCGCTGCGCAACGGGTGCACGAAGGCCGAGATCCAGGACACCCTGATCCAGCTCGCGATCTACGCGGGGATCCCGGCCGGGGTGGAGGCGTTCCGGCTGGCGCGCGAGGTCTTCGACGCCGTGGAGGCCGAGGAGGGCGGCGCGGGCTGAGGGCGCTGCGTCGCGGCCCGCCCGGGCCGCGACGCCCCGCGCTCGGTCAGCGCGCCGCGAGCTGCTCGGCGCCCGACAACGCGGCCGACAGCGACGCGGCCGACTGCAGCAGCGCGTCGGTGTGCTGGGTGATGCTGGTCGCGCGGGTGACCGGAACGAGGATGGCCAGGCTCGCCACCGCGACGCCGGCGCCGTCGAGCACCGGGACCGCGAGGCCGTGGACGCCCTGCTGGAGCTCGTCGTGTGAGAGCGAGTAGCCGAGCTGGCGCACCCCCTCGAGCTGGCGGCGGATCGCATCCGGGTGGTCGTGACGGCGGACGATGCGGTCGACGGCCTGCGGGCTGAGGAAGGCGAGGATCGCGCGGCCGCTGGCGCCCTGGACGAGCGCGTGGCGGGAGCCGATCTGGTGCTCGACGCGGACGACGTTGCGCTCGGAGACGACTTGGTCGAGCACGACGGCGTCCTCGCCGTCGGGGATGTGCATGACGACCGTCTCGCCGACCGCGTCGCTGAGCTCGCGCATGGCGCGGCGGGCCTGGGCCCGCAGCTCGGGTTGCACGTGGTCGGCGATGCGCACGAGGATCGCGCCGGGCACGTACCCGTCCTCCTGGCGCGTGATGAAACCGCGCTGGTGCAGCGTGGTGAGCAGGCGGTGGACGACCGTCCGGTTCATCCCCAGCGAGCGGGCCAGCGCGGCCGGCGTGACCGGCCCGCGCTCGCCGACCTCGAGCAGCACCGTCAGCGCCTGGTCGGCGGTCTTGGAGATCTCGGCCACGGCGGGGAACCATACCGGCAGTCTGGGATGGTCCGAGACGTTGACCGCCGTTGACGGACCGCCGCCCAACAGGTACCGTTCATCGGGCAGTAACGCACGTATATCGAACGTCATGACACCGGGGGAACGATGAGCCAGACCGCCGAGGCGCCGCGCGACTGGGCGCACTGGACCGAGCCGGAGTGGGTCGAGGTCGACGGCCTGCCGACCGCCTACCGGCGCCAGGGCGACGGGCCGCCGCTCGTCTACCTGCACGGGGCCGGCCAGACGCGCCAGTGGCTGCCGCTCTACGACGAGCTGAGCGCCCGCTTCGACGTCGTCGTGCCCGAGCACCCCGGCTTCGGCGACACCGAGATGCCGGGCTGGCTGCGCGGCATCGACGACCTCGTCCTGCACTACGACGGGTTCCTGCGCGCCCTGGGCATCGAGGGCGCGCATCTGGTCGGCCACTCGCTCGGCGGCTGGATCGCCGCGTACCTCGCGATCTTCTACCCGCAGCGCTTCCGCTCGCTGACGCTCATCACGCCGGCCGGCCTGCGCGTCCCCGAGGCGCCGATGACGGACCCGTTCCGCATGAGCCCCGAGATGGCGATGGAGACGCTGCTCAGCGGCGCGCCCGCCGAGCGCTACGTCGAGTACTTCAGCCAGGGCGACGAGATCGACAACACGGTCCATGCCTACCGGGAATCGATCACCTTCGGACGGCTCATGTGGAACCCGCGCTACGACGTCAAGCTCGACCACCGGCTGGCGCGGATCCAGATCCCGACGCTGGTGGTCGGGGCCGACGACGACCGCCTCATCCCGGGCCGCCACGTGGAGCGCTGGGCCGAGCTGATCCCGGGGGCGACGACGACCGTGGTCAGCGGCGAGGCGGGCGAGCCGACCGGCCACCTGCTGATCCTCCAGCGCCCGCAGCAGCTCGCCGCGGCGATCGCCGGCCACGCGGCCGCTCAGTAGCCGATGGTGAACCGGCGCCCGCGGAAGCGCGGCGCCTCGAGCTCGTCGAGCGCGGCGACCGCGTAGTCGGGGATCGTGATCCGGCTCTCGCCCGCAGCGTCGAAGACGGCCGCGTCGCCGCCCGTGCGGTAGCGGCCCGTGCGTTGGCCCGGCTCGATGACATGGGCGGGGGAGAGGTAGGTCCAGTCGACCGCGTCGCCGGCCTGGCGGTAGACCTCGAGCGCGCGGCCCTGCGCGTGCGAGCTCGGCTTCCAGGCGTCCGGGAAGTCGGGTTGGTCGTGCAGGCGCCCGCCGTCGGGGTGCTGCAGGCTGCCGGCGCCACCGACCACGAACAGGCGCGCGTGACCGGCGCGGCGCACGCCGTCGACCAGGGCATGGGCCGCCTCGACGACGACGTCGGGCTGCCCCTGCGCCGCGCCGCCGACGGCGCTGACCACGACATCGCAGTCGCCGGCGACAGCGGCCACGCACGCGGCGTCGGTCGCGTCGCCGGTGACGACGCTCAGCCGCTGCGCGGCGTCGGGGTCGCCGGTGGCGCCGGGCCGATCGGCGGCGGACGGGCCGGTGGCGCCGGGTCGGTCCGCGGCGGGCGGTCCGGTGGTGGCGCCAAGTCGGTCCGCGGCCGGTGCGCCGGGCGCGGCGAGCGCGTCCGCGGCAGCGGCCAGGGCGGCGCGGTCGACCCGACCCGGGTCGCGCGCGACCGCGACGACCACGTGCCCGCGGGCCAGCGCCTCCGCGGCGATCGCGCCGCCGATCGATCCGGACGCCCCGAACAGGGCGATGCGCAGCGGCTCGGCCACAGTCATCTAGGCCTGCGCGATCCGGTCGCGGGCGTCGGCCACGTGGCCCGTGCGGACGTCGATGCGCTCGCCGTCGGGCATGACCGCCTCGGGGTGAGCCGGGAGCTCGCGGCCCATCAGGTCGGCGCCGAGCTGCGCGTGCGTCGGCACCGGGCGCGGGTCCTCGCGCGCCCAGATCGGCGCCCCGCCCGGCGGTCGGAAGCGCGGGATCACCTGCTCGGCCATCAGCGCCATCGACTTGCGGATCATCCAGTTCGGCATGGCGCCGTTGTCGGCGATCACGATGACGCGTCCCGCGCCGAGCTCGTCGACGATCGACTCGAGCTGCTCGCAGACCGTGTCGGGCGACCCGATGATCCCCCAGCCCTCGTCGACGATCTCCTCGTAGGTCATGTCGCCGATGTCGCGATTGCGGTAGCCGCCGCCGGTCAGGAACCCGCGCAGCGACTCGGGGCTGAAGTGGCCGGGCGGGAAGGCGTCGTAGGAGTTGGCGCGGATCATGTTCTGGAAGACCCAGCGCAGGTGCGGCTCGGCCTCCAGGCGGGCCTGGCGGTCGGTCTCGGCGACGTGGACGAACAGCACGGAGACGACCTGGTTGGCCTCCGGCGTGTAGCCGTATTCCTCCTCGGCGACCCGCCGGAACGCGGTGACGTTGCGCAGCAGCGCCTTCTTGGGCGAGAACAGCGTCTGGTAGGTGTAGTGGTGCTTCGCGCAGCGCTCGAAGGTGATGCGCGAGCCGGCGGCGGGGATCCAGATCTCGGGGTAGGATCCTGGATCGGCCGCGGCCACAGGTTGGCGTAGGGCACGTGGAAGTACTGGCCCTGCCACTCGAACGGCCCCGGCTCGGTGAACGCCTTGACCATGAGGTCGTGCGCCTCCCAGTGGCGGTCGCGCGCGTAGGCCGGGTTCATGCCGCCGGCGGCATGCCAGTTCTGGCCGTGGCCCATGGGCAGGCCCACGATGAGCCGCCCGCCGCTCATCGTGTCGAGCAGCGCGATGTCCTCCGCCGCGCGCATCGGCGACAGATAGGTGTTGAGGATCGGGCCCAGCACGGCGATCTTGATGCGCTCGGTGCGCGCGGCGAGGTAGGCGCCGGGCAGCATCGAGCCTCGGCGTGACGCCGATCGGGCCGCCCATCTGCGTCGCGGTGCAGATGCCGTCGAACCCGAGCTTCTCGCCGAAGACGAGCGTGTCGAGGTAGGTGTCGAGCACCCACTGCCCCTTGCGGGGGTCGTAGTACTCGTTGGGCAGGTCGATGTACAGGGACCGCCGCGGCGTGTCGTCGACGTGCGGCACATCGGGATACGACCCGAAGTTGAAGAGATAGAACTCGAGGCTCGGGCATGTCGGGCGGTCAGCTCCTCCGCGGATCCTTGGGTTGTCCACGACGTTACCACGTGCCCATTTATCGTTCATACAGCTTCCGATAGTCGGATAGTCTCTCGCGCATGAGCACGGGGTTCGTCTGCCCGGAAGAGCGCTACGCGTGGCGCGACACCGGTGCCGGCGGGGGACCGTTGCGGGCCGGGGGCTGGATCGAGCCCGGCGAGCCGATGGCCGAGCACGCGGCGACCAAGCGGCGGATCCGCAGCCTTCTCGAGCGCGAGCGGGCTCCTGGACCGGCTGGTGCGCCTGCGCGCGCGCCCGGCCACCGTCGAGGAGCTGTGCCGGTTCCACACGGCCGAGCACGTGGCGCGCATCGAGGCGCTCTCCGCCGGCGAGGCGGCGAGGCCGGCTCGACGCCTGGGTCGGCCGCGGCTCCTATGACATCGCCCGGCTGGCGGCCGGCGGCGTGCTCGTCGCCGTCGAGGCGGTCCTCGAGGGACGCGTCGACAACGCCTACGCGCTCGTGCGGCCGCCCGGGCACCACGCGGTGGCCGGCGAGGGCAAGGGCTTCTGCCTGTTCAACAACCTGGTCGTCGCCGCCCACCATGTGCGGGCGCAGGCCGCCGTCGGGCGCATCGCCATCGTCGACTGGGACGTCCACCACGGCAACGGCGCCCAGAGCGCGTTCTTCGACGACCCCGACACGCTGACGATCTCGCTGCACCAGGACAACGTGTTCCCGCCGGACTCCGGCCACGTGGACGAGACCGGGGTGGGGACGAACGTCAACGTCGTGCTGCCGCCCGGCTGCGGGACCGGCGCCTATCGCGACGCGTTCGCGCGGGTCGTGCTGCCGGCGCTGCGGTCGTTCCGGCCGCAGCTCATCCTTGTCGCCTGCGGCTTCGACGCCGCCTGCCAGGACCCGCTGGGCGCGATGATCCTGCCGCCCAGCGAGTTCGCCAACCTCACCCGGATGACGATGGAGGCCGCGGCCGACTGCTGCGGCGGACGGCTCGTGCTCGCGCACGAGGGCGGCTACAGCACGGCCGTCACGCCGTTCTGCGGGCTGGCCACGATCGAGCAGCTGGCCGGGGAGCGCACGCCGGTCGAGGATCCGTACTCGGGTCCGTTCACCGCGATGGGTGGGCAGGAGCTGGCGTCCCACCAGGCGGCGGCGGTGGACCGCGCCGCTGCGCTGGTCGCCGGGCTGGGCTGACCGGCGACCGGCGACCGGCGCCGGCCGATCAGTGGTCGCTGACCACCGCGGCCCACTCGAACGCCACCATCTCCACGAGCGTGCCCCACTCCTCGAAGAGCGGGGTCTTGCTCGTGTTGGCCAGCGCATCCTCGGCCGCCGCCTTCGAGCGCCAGTACCAGAGGTCGACCCACGTGCCGCCCTCCTCGGGCGCCAGCAGCCGGCAGCTGACGAACCCCGGGAAGTTGTCGCGGTAGGACTGGACCATCTCGTCGCGGATCTCGAGCAGGCGCCGCTGCGCGGCGGCGTCCTTGGGGCGGATGCGGACGATCTCGGCGTACAGGTCGTCGACCATGGGTTCCTCCGGGTCGGGGTGGGTCGCGGCGATGGTAATCGAGTCCGGACACCAATGTGCGATAAACGTGCGACGATCCGCGGCGGCTTGTCCGTCACCGCCGCGCGCCCCATCCATCGCAGCCTCCTGCTCGCGCTGCTGCTGCTCACGCAGTTCCTCGTCGTGCCGCTCGACGTGGACGCGACGCTCGCGCTGCCCGCCATCCAGCGCGACCTCGGCTTCGCGATCACCGGTCTGCAGTGGGTGCAGACCGCGTACATGATCGGCTTCGGCGGGTTCCTGCTGCTCGCCGGCCGCGCCGCGGACCTCTTCGGCCGCCGGCGGATCCTCGTCGCCGGGCTCGCCGTGTTCACGCTCGCCTCGGTCTGGTGCGGCCTCGCGCCGTCCGCCGTCGCGCTGGTGCTGGGGCGCGCGGTCCAGGGCCTGGGGTCGGCCTTCGCCGCCGCCGCGGCGCTGTCGATCGTCACCGTGACGTTCACCCGCGGCGCCGAGCGCGACCGGGCCCTCGGGCTCTACGGGCTCGTCTCCGGCCTCGCCGCCACGCTCGGCCTGCTCGTCGGCGGCGTGGTGACCGAGCTCATGAGCTGGCGCTGGGTCTTCCTCGTCATGGTCCCGGTCAGCGCCGCGGCCGCACTGGCGATCCTGCGCGTCGTCCCGTCCCATCCCGGCACCCGCGGCGACCGCCTCGACCTCGCGGGCGCGGTCCTCGGCTCGTCCGCGATCACCCTGCTCGTCCTCGGCGTCTCGCAGGCGGGGACAGCGGGCTGGACGGGCGCGGCGACGATCGGCCCGCTGCTCGGTGCCGTCGCGGTGGCGGCGGCGTTCGTCGCGCGCGAGCGCCGCGCCGCGGCGCCGATCCTGCCGCTCGGCGTCCTGCGCCTGCGCAACGTCGTCGGCGGCAACGTCGCCACGTTGGTCTTCGGGGCGCTCATGCTCGGCGTGCTGGCGCTGACGTCCGTGTTCCTGCAGGACGCGCGGGGGCTGTCGCCCATCGAGTGCGGGCTGTGGATGCTGCCCACCGGCCTGGGGTCGCTCACGCTGTCGGTGATCGCGTCGCGGCTGGTCGGCCGGTTCGGCTTCCGCACCATGCTCGTGCTCGCCCTGGCGCTGATGGCCGGCGGATCGGCGGGCCTGGCCGCGGTGGGCGCCGACGGCTCCCTGTGGCTGGTGTACCTGCCGGCCGCCGCCGTGTTCGGCGCGGGCATCTGCTTCGCGGAGGTCTCGAGCGTCATCACGACGAGCGAGGATCTCGGCCACGGCGCCGAGGCGGGCCTGTCGTCCGGCCTGTGGAGCACGAGCACGCAGGTCGGCGGCGCGGTCGGCCTGGGCGTCATGGCCACCGTGATGGCCCACGGGTCGGGGGCGGGGACGGCCGGGGTGGCCGACGGCTTCCACGACGCGGCGCTGCTCGGCGCGGGCATCGGCGTCGCCGGCATCCTCGTCGTGCTGGCCATCGTCCGGGATCGCCACCGCGTCGCATCTGTGCAAATATCGAACTAGGCTGTTCGTAAACCGGCAGAACGATAGGAGGAGTTCGTCCATGTGCGTCCACCGTGCCGAGGTCGTCGGCTCGCTGCTGCGCCCCGCTATCTGGCCGAGGCGCGCGCCGCGCTGGAGGCGGGCGCGCTCGGGGCGGACCAGTACAAGTGGCTGGAGGACCGCGCCGTCGACCAGGCGATCGCACTGCAGGAGGGCGCCGGGCTCGACGTCGTCACCGACGGCGAGATGCGCCGGTTCACCTTCTTCGACCAGCTCGTCACGGCGATCGAGGGCCTCGGGCAGGCGGCGGCCAAGCCCGTGCCGTTCCACGCCGACGACGGCGACGACATCGACTTCCAGAGCCCCGAGTCGGTCGTGGGCAAGCTGCGGCGCAAGCGCATGCTCACGCCGCCGGAGTACGCCTACGCGCGGGCGCGCGCGGCCAAGCCGGTCAAGGTCACGCTGCCCAGCCCGCTGATGACGTACGCGATGTACACCCCCGAGAACAGCGGCGAGGCGTATCCCGACCCGTGGGAGATGTTCCGCGACGCCGCCGACCTCGTCCGCGAGGAGGCGCGCGTGCTCGCCGACGACGGCTGCACGTACATCCAGATCGACGCGCCGGACCTGTGCGAGATGGTCGACGACAAGCTGCGCGCCCACTGGGCGTCCCTGGGCATCGACCCCGATCGCGTGCTGACCGAGGGCGTGGAGATCATCGACAGCGTGGCCGCCGCGCCCGGCGTCTTCTTCGCGCTGCACCTGTGCCGCGGCAACTACCAGAGCCGCTGGATCAGCGCGGGCGGCTACGAGTCGATCTCCAAGGCGGTCTTCCAGCGGGCCGCGAACTTCGACGGCTACGTCCTCGAGTACGACGACCCGCGCTCGGGCTCGTTCGCGGCGCTCGACGACCTGCCCGACGACAAGGTCGCGGTGCTCGGCCTGGTCTCGTCGAAGAAGGACGAGCTGGAGAGCGTCGACGACCTCGTCGCGCGCATCGAGGACGCCGCCCGCCACCACCCCCTGGAGCGGCTCGCGATCTCCACGCAGTGCGGGTTCGCCTCGGTGGCGATGGGCAACGAGATCACCGAGCGCACCCAGGAGGACAAGCTGCGCCTCGTCGCGAAGACGGCGCGCCGCGTCTGGGGGTGAGCGGTTCGCACATAGGGGACGGCGACCAAGGACGGGGCTGCGGCGTGGCGCGCCGATCGGGTGCGGACGACTACGGATCGAGGTGGTGAGGCGCGCGATACGCTCGGCCGCTGCCATTGAACGATTGGGAGATCGTTTGCGATGTTGGACCCGAAGCGTCTGCTCATCTTCAAGGAGGTTGCCGAGCGCGGGTCGTTCTCCGCCGCCGCCCACGCACTGTCCTATACACAGCCGGCGGTCTCGCATCACGTCGCCCAGCTCGAGCTCGAGGTCGGGGCGAAGCTGGTCACGCGGCGCTCGCGCGGACCGCATCTGACGCCCGCCGGTGAGGTGCTGTACGAGCACGCGTGCGGAATACTCGAACGCGTGGCCGAGGCGGAGACCGCGGTGGCGGAGGTCACCGGCCGGGGCACGCGCGTGCGGCTGGGCGCGTTCGCGACCGCGAGCGCGACGGTGGTGGTGGACGCTCTGGCGCGGTTGGGCGCGCAGGCGCCGCAGGTTCGCATCAGCCTGGTCGAGGGCGAGGCGACGGACACGATCATGCGCCTGAAAGCGCACCAGATCGACGTCGCGATCGTGTTCGACAGCTTCGCCTACGCCCTCACCGAGGATCCCGATGTCTCGTATGCCTACGTCGGCAGCGACCCGATGCTGCTCGCCCTTCCGGCTCGCCACCCCATCGTGCGCCAGTCGGAGATCCGTCTCACCGACCTGGCGACGGAGGGCTGGATCGAAGGCGCGGGCGCCGAGACGGCCGCGTCGCTGATTCTCCTCGAGGCCTGCCAGCGGGCCGGCTTTGAGCCACGTGTGGCGTTCAACAGCGGCAATTATCAGGTGGTGCTGCGCCTCGTCGCCGCCGGTGTCGGCGTGGCCCTGATCCCGCGTCTGGCGGTCTGCGGCGACTTGGAGCACATCGCGATCCGCTCGCTTGCGGACGGCGAGGTGTGCCGTCGTATCGCGCTGGCGACGCGACGCAACGGCTATCGATCGCCCGGGATGGGACTCGTGATGGCCGAGCTGTCCGCGGCGTGTGCGCGCAGGCTGGAGCCGTTGTCGGCGGACTGAGCGCCGCTGCGGTACCAGCGCGCGGACGTGCTGAGCGGTGGGTTGAGCGAGCCCTCCACGACGATCACCGACGGCTCGGGCAGCGCCAGGTGGCGGGCGAGCGCGTCGGCGACCTCGGCGCCCAGGCCGGCGACGCGCTCGGCGCGGATGCCGAAGGCCTCCGTCAGCCGCTCGAAGTCGGGCGTCGCGAGATCGACGCCGCCGTATCTCTGGCCTTCGGGCCCGTTGATCTGCTGGTCGTAGCGGAGCATGCCGTAGCCGCCGTCGTCGACGATCAGGACGGTGACCGGCAGGCGCTCCTGAGCGAGCACGGCCAGTTCGCCACAGGCGAACAGGAAGCCGCCGTCACCGCAGACACAAAGGGCCGGCTGTCCCGCGGCGGCAACGCCGACGCTCGCGGGAAAGGCGAACCCGAGCGTCCCCCACCCGAGTGGATGCAGGAGCCGACGCGGCGCGGGCAGCGGGTGCAGGGCCGCGAGCCAGTAGCCGGCGATGCACATGTCGGTGATGACGGTCACGTCCGCGCCGGTGCCGGCGGCGACGGCGTCGACGAAGCCGAGCGCCGCGGGCTCGGATGACTCCAGCGCCGTGCGCAGCCGCGCGTGCACGGCGGGCAGGTCGCACCACGGGGCGCGGGCGTCATGAACGGCAAGGGCGTCCGCGAGCTGGCCTGTGAGCTGCGCGCCGTCGCCCTCGAGCAGGACGTCGACGGTGTAATTCTTGGCGGCGTCGTCGCCATCGACGTTGATCGCAACAAGCGCCGGCGGTTGCGGCTGCTGCCAGTTCTGGGTCATCGTGCCGTCGAAGTCGGTCCCGATCGCCACGACGACATCGGCGGCGTCCCACAGCTCACCGACGGCGGGGAAGTGCGGGACCGCGCCGACTCGCGAAGGGTGGCCGGGAGGCAGCAGGCCACGCGCGGCGTAGGTCTCGATCACCGGGGCCCCGAGCTGTTCGGCGAGCCGCGCCACCTCACCGTCCGCACCGCTGCGAACGGCACCGGCGCCGGCCCACAGCAATGGGCGGCGGCTGGCGGTGAGCAGCTCGGCGGCCGCGGCGACGGCGCGAGACACATCGACATCGCGCCGCCCCGGCGTGGAGTCGGGATCGACCGTACCCACCGCGATGCCGCGCCCGCCGTCCACCGGTGCGCGGGTGGGCGCGTTCAGCAGGTCGGTCGGGATCTCGAGATACACCGGGCGGGTGGGCGCGGTGAGGGCCAGGCGACCCGCCCGCAGCACCAAGTCGCCGATCTCCTCGGCGCACGTCGCACGCAGCGTGGCCTTGGTCACCGTCGAGAACATCGAGGCCTGATCTCGAATCTCGTGCAGCACGCCGCGGTAGACGCCGGGTCGGCGCAGCGTCGTGGGAATGTCGGTCACGATGACCAGGACCGGCGCCGACGACACCCACGCCTCGCCGGTTGCGCAGACCATGTTGGCGGCACCGGGGCCGGTCGTCGAGATGGCGACGCCGAGCCTGCCGGTCGAGCGCGCGAAGCCATCGGCGGCGTACGCGGCCGTCTGCTCGTGGCGCACCCCGATCAGCCGCAACGGCGAGCCGGCGAAGGCTTCCCAGATCGCGAGGTTGTGCACGCCTGGAAGCCCGAAGGCGCACTCCACTCCAAGGGACTGAAGCGACGTGACGACAGCGTCGGCTCCCGTTTCGACTGAACGGCGCATGCTGGTTAACGTGACGCCCCAGCAGGCGATCGTCAATCAAAGATCGCGGTCACGAGGATAAAGCAACCTTATCGCCGGCAGCCGGCAGTAAACGTAAAATGACCGTATGACCGTCGGCCACTTCATAGCCGGCCAGTGGTGGCCGGGACGAGATGACGCGCTCAGTGAGAACCCGGCGCGGCCGGCCGAGGAGATCGTCCGTCACGCGCTCGCGACGGACGCCGAGGTCGATGCGGCGGTCGAGGCCGCAGACGCGGCGTTGCCGGCTTGGATCCGCACACCGGCCCCGGCCCGGGCCGCGATCCTGCGGCGAGCCGGTGAGCGAGTTGCGGCCCGCGCCGAGGAGCTCGCGCGGCTTCTCACCCGCGAGGAGGGAAAGCCGCTGGCGGAGGCGCGTGGCGAGGTTCACCGTGCGGCGCTGATCTTCCATTACCACGCGGCGCAGGCCTGGCGCGCCACCGGGGAGGTCTACGCGTCGAGCAACCCCGACGAGGAGATCCGGACTGTCCGCGTCCCGGTCGGTGTGGTCGCCGCGATCACGCCCTGGAACTTCCCGATCGCGATCCCCGCGTGGAAGATCGCCCCGGCGTTGGTCCACGGCAACACCATCGTGTGGAAGCCGGCCAGCCCGACACCCGCGATGGCCGTTGAGCTGGCGCGGGAGCTCGAAGCCGCGGGCCTCCCCGCCGGTGTGCTCAACCTCGTCCTCGGCAGCGGACGCGCCGGGGCGCGGCTCGTGTCGCACAAGCGCGTGGACGCGATCACCTTCACCGGCTCGGGTGCCGTCGGGCGCGGAATCTGGAATGAGGCCACTCCGCGAGGCGTACGCGTCCAGTTGGAGCTCGGCGGTCACAACGCCGCGATCGTCTATCCCGACGCCGATCTCGACCGCGCCGTCGACCAGATCGTGATCGGCGCGATGGGCGCCACTGGACAGAAGTGCACCGCGACGCGCCGCATCGTCGCGGTGGGCGGCGTCCACGACGCGCTCGTCGAGCGGCTCACCGAGCGTGTCGCGGCGCTGCGCGTGGGCGACGCGCTCGACGAGTCCGTCGACGTCGGACCGCTCGTGAGCGCGGCTGCACGTGACGAGGTCGCCGACGAGGTCGCGCGGGCGGCGCGCGACGGCGTCGACATCGCCGCCGGTGGCGATGTCGTCGAGCTCGACGGTGGCTACTACCTGCGACCGACGCTGTTGACCGATGTCACACCGGACATGCGGATCGCGCAGGAAGAAGTCTTCGGCCCCGTCACCTCCGTCATCCCAGCTGACGACGACGACGAGGCGATCGCCATCGCGAACGCCACGCGCTTCGGCCTGTCGGCGGCGGTGTTCACGCGCGACGAGCGGCGCATTCGGCGCGCCCTGCTCGAGATCGACGCCGGGATCATCCATGTGAACAACGCGACGACGGGCAGCGAGCCCCACGTCCCCTTCGGCGGCATGCGCGAGTCGTCTTCGCAGGGACCGCACGAGCAGGGCGAGACCGCACGAGACTTCTTCACCGAGCTCAAGACGGCGTATCTGGTGCCCGGCGATGCGGCGCCCTGAACGACGGCTGCACTTTCGATCCAGTCGTGGCCCGGAGCGGGCACTGTGGCTGCAGGAGGCACTGGAGGGCGAGCGGGATCTCCCGAGCTTGACCGGTGACGAGCACGCCGACGTGTGCATCGTCGGCGGCGGGTACACCGGCTTGTGGACGGCGTTGCGTCTGAAGGAGCTCGAGCCCGCGTTGGACGTCGCGATCGTCGAGGCCGACATCTGCGGCGGCGGTCCGAGCGGTCGCAACGGCGGCTTCATGGAACCGTGGTGGGTCAAGTACTTCGCGTTGAAGGACCTCTGCGGCGCAGACGAGGCAGTCCGCCTGGCGCTCGCCACGGTCGAAGCGATCGACGAGATCGAGCGCTTCTGCCAGCACCACGGAATCGACGCTCACCTGCGCCGTGACGGCTGGCTCTGGACGGCCTCCAACCGCGCCCAGATCGGCGCCTGGGAGCCGACCATCCGCGCGGCGGCCGCGCACGGCTACGAGCCCTTTCGCGAGCTCGACGCGCGCGAGCTGCGTGAGCTCAGCGGCACTGCGCACCATCTCGCGGGCATCCTGGAACAGGACGGCGCGACCGTGCATCCGGCGCGGCTCGCCCGCGGCATGCGCCGTGTGGCGCTCGAGCGGGGCGTCCGGATCTACGAGCACTCGCCAGTCACCCAGCTGCACCGCGGGCGTCCGCCGACGGTGAAGACCACCGCAGGATCGATCACCGCCGACCGGCTCGTGTTGGCGATGGGCGCCTGGACGAACCAGGTGCACGAGCTGCGGAACGCATACACGACGATCGCGACGGACATGGTCGCGACCGAGCGGATGCCCGAGCGCCTGGCGGAGATCGGTCTCACCACCGGCGTCGGCATCTCGGACTCCCGGATGCTGATCAACTACTACCGGACGACCATCGACGGCCGGATCGCCTGGGGCAAGGGCGGCGGCACCCTGGCCTTCGGCGGCTGGATCGGCGCCGGCTTGCAGGGCGTCTCCCCTCGCCCACATGAGGTCTCCGACAGCCTGCTGTGGCTCTACCCGAATTTGGCGGGCGTGCGGTTCACCCACTCCTGGACCGGTCCGATCGACCGCTCAGTCGCCGGCTTGCCGTTCTTCTCGCGCCTCGGCGGGCGCGAGGACATCGTCTTCGGCGCCGGCTACTCCGGCAACGGCGTCGTCCCGTCCTACCTGGGCGGGCGCGTTCTCGCCTCGCTCGTGCTCCGGCGCGATGACGAGTGGTCCAACGCCGGCGTCGTGCGCGATCCCGTCGGTCGCTTCCCGCCCGAGCCGTTGCGCTACGTGGGGGGCCTGGTCGTGCGCGGCGCCGTCGCTCGCCGCGAGCGTGCGGAGGATGCCGGAGGCAGGCCCGACATCCCGACCAAGTTCATCTCGACGCTGGCCCCGCCCGGGCCGAGCGAGCCCCGCAGCAGCACGAGCCGATGGCTGTTTCGTTGACCACCACCGAGCCTCGCCCTGCGGTTCCAGGCGATCGTCGGCTCCGGACGGCGTCCTCTCTGGCACCACCGCCGCCTATCTCGTCGACGCGACCGACAGCCGCGGCATCCGCGGCGAGGCGATGCTCGTCGTGCTGCCGGGCAGCACGGAAGAGGTCGCGAGCGTGATGGCCTGCTGTTACGAGCATGGCATCCCGATCGTGCCGCGCGGCGGCGGGACCGGCTTCGCCGGCAGGGCCGTCCCGGCCGGGCGCCGTGGTCGTCTCGCTCGAGCGTCTGCGAGCGGTGCGCGCCATCGAGCCACTGCAGTGGCGCATGCACGTCGAGGCGGGCCTTCCGACCGCGGAGGTCCAGCGGCTGGCGCGGGAGAACGGCCTCTACTTCCCGCCCGATCCCGGCGCGTCTGAGCAGTCGCAGATCGGCGGCAACCTCGCCACGAACGCGGGCGGCCCGCACGCCTTCAAGTACGGCGTCACGGGCCGGTGGGTGACCGGGCTGGAGGTGGTCGTCCCGCCGGGAAACGTGATCCAGATCGGCGGGCCGGTCCGCAAGGACGTCGCCGGCTTCGACCTGCGCGATCTGATGATCGGCTCTGAGGGCGCCCTCGGCATCATCACCGCCGCCTGGCTGCGCCTCGTGCCCCTCCCGGAGAGCCGCCTGCCGGTGATCGCCACCTACCCCAGCGCCAGCAGCGGCTGCGAAGCGATCGCCTGCGTGATGGGCAGCGGTCTCGAGCCGTCCGTTCTCGAGTACGTCGACGCCGAGGCCGTCACTGCCGCCGGCGCTTCGCTGCCGGCGACGCTCGAGCCGGGCTTCATGGTGATCGTCGAGGCCGATGGACCGAATGGGTGCGCCGCAGCGCTGCGCCGCGAGCTGATGGAGGCACTCGACGTGGGCGCCTCGAGCCTCGCGGCGCCCACGGAACCCGACGAGATCGCCGCACTGTGGCGCTGGCGCGACGGCGTGTCGTTCGCGGTGACAGGACGGCTGGGCCACAAGCTCAGCGAAGACGTCTCGGTCCCGGTCGACCGGCTGCCCGACATCATCGAGGCGACCGTCGTCATCGGCGAGCGGCATGGCGTGCCGGCCTGCAGTTGGGGCCACGCCGGCGACGGGAACGTGCACTCGAGCTTCCTCTTCGCACCCGACGACGCCTTGGCGCGCGGGCGCGCCGAGGCGGCCGCCGCGGAGCTGATCGCCGCTGCTGTCGGTCTGGGCGGAACGGTCTCCGGCGAGCACGGCATCGGCCTGACCAAGCTGCGGCACTTGCATGCGCATGGCGATCCGGGCGTCCTCGATCTGCAGCGACAGATCAAGGGCCTGTTCGATCCGAAAGGGCTGCTGAACCCAGGCAAGGCGGTCTGACCGGGTGCGGTTCGTGTCGCCGGATGCCGAGCCTGATCTGCGCCCACACATCGCTGCCGCCGAACGTCAGCTGCTCGGCGGCGGACCACACCGGCTGCGCACCTTCACCGGACCGATCGGCGATCTCGACGAGTGGGCGAGGCGTCTGCGTGACGCTGACGGCGTTCTGCTCAACTGGGCGATGCCCGGCGAGGTGCTCGAGCGCTGTCCCGCTCTGCGCGTGGTGAGCTTCGCTGGTACGGGCGTCGAGCGCTATGTGGATCTCGAGCGCGCCCGAGCACGCGAGGTGACGGTCTGCAATGTCCCCTCCTACGGCGCCAACGCCGTGGCTGAACACGCCTTCGCGCTGATCTTCGCCGTCGCTCGCCAGGTCCCGCGCGGCGACCGCGCCCTGCGCGCCAACCGTTGGGAGCCCCGCGAGCTGGTCGAGCTGCGCGGCCGGCGGCTCGGCGTCGTCGGTCTGGGACCGATCGGCGCGCGCGCCATCGAGCTCGGGCAGGCGCTCGGCATGGACGTCGCCGCCTGGACCCGCAACGCGACCCCGGAGCGAGCCGCCGCGCACGCCATCCCGCTGCTCGGCGCCGAGGAGCTCTTCCGCCGCTCGGACGTCGTGTCGCTCCACGTCGCGCACACACCCGAGACCGAGGGGATGATCAGCCGACCGCTGCTCGCGCAGCTGCCACCCGGCGCCATCTTGGTCAACACCGCCCGCGCGGAGCTCGTGGACCCAGAGGCCCTGCTGGAGTGCCTGAACTCGGGCGCGCTGGCCGGAGCTGGGCTCGATGTCTTCAGCCCAGAGCCCCCGATGCCGGACGATCCGCTGGTCGCCCACGAGCGCGTGGTCTGCACGCCGCACAGTGCGTACCTCACCACGCCGGCGGCGCGTGAGCTGTACCGCGCAGCCGTCGGGAACCTGGTCGCGTTCGCTGCCGGCGCTCCCCGCAACGTGGTGACGTAGTGAAGCCCTATAAGGGGTTCTTATGTCGGTCTCAGCGGTCTTTGTGGCGCGAATGTGCGCGAAATGGCAGTCTGACCCGCGTGAGTTGAACGACGGGTCGCCAAGCGGATGAATCCGACTTGACACAGGCCGTACCGGCCATCAGGAGGAGAAGATTCCAGATGAAGTTTTCCATGCGGCATGGGTTCGCCGTCACGCTGTTGATCGGCGCGTTCATCCTGGCGGCTTGCGGCTCGAGCGGCTCGTCGACTGGCACGTCGAGCGGCTCGTCCACGAGCGCCGAGGCCGGCGCCAAGGACCCCGTCACGTTCGCACTCGTGACTCCGCTATCCGAACCGGGCGACTACCGATCCGGAGAGCTGATCCAGAAGGTCGGGGAGCTCTGGACCAAGCAGACCAACGCCGCGGGCGGGGTGGATGGCCACAAGGTCAACCTGAAGTTCTACGACGACCAGGGCAAGCCGGCCGTTGGCGCCTCGGACGTTGAGCGCGCGATCACCCAGGACAAGGCGTCCGGCATCTTCGGCGTCTGGCACTCCAGCGTCACCGTCGCGCAGATGAACGTCGTCCATCGCTACAACGTTCCGCTGTTCGCCTTCTACTCGTGGGCGGACCAGGTCACCGGCGACAACCTGCCGCAGGTCTTCAGGATCGGTCCGTACAACAGCCAGATCGCGGCCAACTTCGCCCCGTTCATCAAGCAGCAGGGCTACAAGAAGGTCGCCGTCCTGGCGGAGGACACCGACTACGGCATCGGCTTCGCCGAGGCGCTGAAGAAGGCGGTCGGCACTGAGGCCACCATCGACGTCACGCAGTTCCCGGCACAGTCCGAGGACGTCACGGCGCAGCTGTCGAAGATCAAGACGCAGAACCCCGACGCGGTGATCATCGCGACGGTCTACGCCGCCTCGAACCTCGCGGTGCGCCAGGCGAAGGAGGTCGGCCTCGACGCGCAGCTCATCGCCGGGTGGGACTACCCGACGTCCGCCGACTTCTGGAAGACGGTCGGCAAGGCCGGCGTGGACATCATCTACCCGACCTTCTACGACAAGTCGCTGGCGCTGACGCCGACGGGTCAGGATTTCGCCAAGGCCTACGAGGCAGCCTACGGCAGCAACCCCGTGATCATGCAGTACTTCCTGTGGGACACCCTCAACGCCCAGAAGACGGCGATCGAGAAGGCCAAGAGCACCGACCCGGCCGAGCTCGTGAAGACCCTCCCGTCCATCGAGTTCGAGGGCACCACCGGCAAGATCACGTTCGCCAACGAGAAGGGCACGCCGGCGTTCAACCAGTGGATGGGGGTCAAGCAGTTCTTCATGCAGCTCACGGCCGAAGGCCAGAGCGGCGAGGACGCGACGCTGCTGTTCCCCAAGCAGTAGGCCGGCCTGAATGCACCTCCTGGTCCAGACGATCGTCCTCGGCCTTCTGACCGGCGGGATCTACGCGCTCATCGCCGCGGGGTTGAGCCTCGTCTTCGGCGTGCTGCGCGTCGTGAACTTCGCGCACGGCGCCATGGCGATGCTCGGGGCGTTTGCCGCCTACTTCGCGACGGCAAACACGGGCGTACCGGCGCTGCTCGGAATCCCGGTGGCGATCCTGGCCGGAGGTGCAGTGGGCTACGCCACGAACGCCTTGCTGCTGCGGCCGGTCCACCAGGGGAAGCTGCAGCACCCCGGCGAGTACGTCGTGATCGCGACGTTCGTGCTGATGCAGTTGATCCTCGGCGCGGCGATCGTCGGCTTCGGCGGCACCTACCGGCACAGCGCGGGTTTTTGGGACAGCAACCTGCACATCTCCGATTGGGTCGCGGTGTCGGGCAACCGCGTCGTGGCGTTCGTCGCGGCGATCGGCCTGCTGGCCGGGTTGCTGTGGGTCGTCTACCACACCGACCTCGGGCGGGCGTGGCGAGCGCTGACGCAGAACCGGCTGGGGGCGCAGGTGTCGGGACTGGACGTCGGACGACTGTCGGGCTACGCGTTCGCCGCCGGTGCCGGTCTGGCCGCGGCCGGGCTGACGCTGATGACGCCGCTGTTCTTCGTCTATCCGGGCTCGGGGTCGATCGTGTTGATGAAAGGCTTCGTCGTCGTGATCGTCGCCGGGCTCGGATCGATCGGGGGCGTCCTCATCGGCGGCCTGGCGCTCGGCCTGGTCGAGGCGTTGGGCACCACCTACATCTCGTCGGCCTACACCGACGCCTACGGCTTCCTCATCATGATCGCGATCATGATGATCTATCCGCTCGGCATCTTCGGGCGTTCCACCAGGGCCCTGTGATGGCGGCGGTGCTCGAGGCGGAGGGGCTCGCGCGGGCCTTCAACGGCGTCCAGGCGCTTGACGGCGTAGACCTGCGGGTCGAGCCCGGCGACATGATCGCCCTGGTGGGGCCCAACGGCGCCGGCAAGACGACGCTGCTCAACGTGCTCACGGGCCAACAGGTCCCCGACCGCGGGCGCGTCACGATCGCCGGCCGGGACGTCAGCTCGCGGGCGCCGTCGCACCGTGCTCGCTGGCCGGCGGTGCGGACCTACCAGAACGCCGGGATGTTCCTCCGGCTGACGGCGGTCGACAACGTGGCCGTCGCGGCGGTCAGTCGGGGCCAGAGCCACCGGGCGGCCGTCAAGGTGGCCTGGGAGGTGCTGGCGCGCCTGGGGATGGATCCGATGGGCGGCGAGCGGGCCGACCGGCTCTCGGGCGGCCAGAAGAAGCTCGTGGACTTCGCGCGCACGCTTGTCGTCTCGGACGCGCAGGTGGCTCTGCTGGACGAGCCGACAGCGGGGGTCAACCCGGCGTTGTCGGAGATCCTCGCGGTGCAGATCCGCAAGCGCCAGGAAGAGGGCATGGCCTTCGTGATCGTCAGCCACGACCTGCCATGGGTCTTCGAGCTGTGCCCCCGCGTGATGGTGCTGGCGCAGGGACAGCGGCTCATGGTGGGGACGCCGGAGGAAGTGACGAACGACCCGAGGGTGATCGATGCCTACCTCGCCTGAGGACGGCCTGCGGGTCGATGGACTCCGGGTCGCCTACCAGCGCGACGCCGAGATCGTGCGTGGCGTCAGCCTCACGGTCGATCCCGGAACGATCGCGGGCGTCATCGGTCCCAACGGGGCCGGCAAGTCGACGCTGTTGCGCGGCATCGCCGGGCTGGCGACCGTCACCGGCGGCCGCGTGACCCTCGACGGGACCGACCTGACGAGCCGGCCGCCGCGGCGGCTGCTCGAGTCCGGGCTGGCGTTCGTCCCGCAGGAGCACACGCCCTTCCCGGAGATGACGGTCGAGGAGAACCTGCGTCTCGGCGGTTGGATCCGTCGCCGCCAACGACAGTGGCTCAACGGACGCATCGAGCGGGTGTGCGAGATCTTCCCGGCGCTCGGCTCCCGACTGGACCAGCCGGCCGGCAGCCTCTCCGGCGGGCAGCAGAAGATGGTCGAGGTCGGCCGCTGCCTGATCTCCGAGCCGCGCGTTCTGCTGCTCGACGAGCCGACCGCCGGCCTCAGCCCGGGCATGGCGCGCCAGGTCTACGAGCAGATCCGGCGCCTGCGCGACGAGACCCGCGTCTCCGTGTTGCTGGTCGACCAGAACGTGCGCGAGGCGCTCCAGCTGGCCGACCACGTCTATGCGCTCGCGATGGGCCGCAACGACACCGACGGCGGCGCCGCGGACGTCGCCGGCCGCCTCGACGACGTGGTGCGCGGTTGGATGCGGCGCAGCGGATCGGGGGTGGTCGGATGACCCGTGGCACGCGACTCGGTGCCGGGGCCGCCCTGTTGGTGCTCGGTGCCTGCGTCCCCCTCTTCGTCGACAACCCGGTCTACCTCGACCTGGCCGTCTTCATGGCCTACTACATGGTGCTGGCGGGCTCGTGGAACCTGCTCGCCGGCTTCACGGGCGAGTACTCGTTCGCGCACGCTGCGCTGGCCGCCGTCGGCGCCTACGGCGCGGTGCTGGTCCAGGAGACGCTCGGAGCCTCGCCGATGGCGTCGCTGCCACTCGCGGCGCTGCTGACCGCGGCGGTGGGCCTGCTCCTGGGCCTGTTTGCCCTGCGCGTGCGCGGCGTGTACCTGTCGCTGGTGACATTCGCGTTCGCCGGCGCCTTCGCGGTCATGGTCAGCGGGGCGACGTCGCTGACCGGCGGCAACAACGGGCACACGTCTGGCTTTCTCTTCATGGGCATCGACAAGAGCCCGTACGTGTGGCTTGGCCTCGGCATCGTCGCGCTGTACTTCATCCTGCAGTCGCTCGTGCTCGACAGCCGCTGGGGGTTGTTCGCGCAAGCCGTGCGCGACAACGAGCAAGTCGCGGCGGGCCTCGGCGTGCAGACCGTTCGCGTCAAGCTGGTGGCGTTCGTCTATACCGCGTTCTGGGCCGGCCTGGCCGGCGCGCTGTACGCGGGCTACGTCGGGCTGGTGTCGCCGTCCATCTCCGACCTCACGGAGATGGGCATGATCATGTCGTTCGTCGTGGTCGGCGGACTGGGCTGGCGGCTGGGGCCGATCCTCGGCGTGCTGGTCCTGCAGTACATCTCCTTCCAAGCACGCGGGATCGGCGCCGAGTACACGCTGATGATCTTCGCCGCCGTCGCGCTGGCGGTGATCGTGTTCGTCCCCAACGGCCTCGCCGGCGCTGCGACGACCGCCCTACGGCGCCTGCGCGGCGGTTCGAGGCGCTGGGCCGACGAGACCGCGGCCCCGTCCGAGCCGCCGGCCATGCGGGTCCTGGTTCGCAACAAAGGGGACTGAGTGACGTCCTGTCTCGACCCGTGGTTCTCTCGAGGGTGACACAATATGGTGAATAACATGAATGGCCTGGACCGGTTCGGCGTCTATCTCTTCCCGTGGGGCAAGCAACCACCCACGGTTGACAGCATCGTCGGCCTCGCGCAACACGCCGAGCAGCTCGGCTACGACTCCGTCCACGTGCCGTGGCATTTCACGCTGCCGGCCACCGAATGGATCTTTCCGGAATTCGACAATCGGTTCAATCTCGACCCGCTGGTCGTCGTGCCGGCGATCGTCGAGCGAACGCAGCGCATCCGGGTCGCGTTCAACGCGGCGATCTTCCCGACGCTTCATCCCTTTTTGTGGGCGCAGTATCTCGCGTCGCTCGATGTGCATTCGGGGGGCCGGACCATCGCCGGGGCGGCCGTCGGCTGGTGGCTCGACGACTTCAAGCTGGGACTCGCCGAGCTGAAGGGACGCGGGGCGCGCATGGACGAAGCGCTCGACGTCGTGACCCGGCTGTGGTCCGGCGAGGCGATCGGGGGAGACACGACCTTCTGGAATGCTGAAGGGGCGGCACTCGAGCCGCGACCGCTGCAGCAGCCGCTTCCGCTCTGGATTGGCGGTGGCGAGCGTTCGATCCAGCGAGCCGCCCGGTGGGCAGAGGCCCTCTTCCCGCTCGACATGCAGCCCGACGAGGCTCGCGTGCTGCGGGCCAAGCTGGACGACGCCGCGGCGCAGCAGGGTCGCGAGATGAAGCTGGCGATGATGAATTACGTCGCGATCTCCGACGACGAGGACTATGTGCGGACGCAGTTTCGACCGAAGGTACTTCGTTGCATGAATTTCACCGCAGAGGGCCAGGATCCTGAGAAGAGCATCTTCTTCGGGCCGGCGGAGCGGTGTGCTGAGCTGGTCGAGCGTTTCTTCGACGCAGGCATCGACTACATCGTCCTGGACTGTCAGTTCCACGGCTGGGAGGACGAGGCGTTCGGGCGCGAGCAGATGTCGCGGTTTGCGGAAGAGGTCGTGCCGCTCCTCAGGTAGGAGCACCCCAGATCACCATGTGAACGCGCCACGATCGCACCGAGTCGCCCGCACCGCGCCGCCCCGCACCGCCGCAGGACCGGCTCCGGCGCCGCCGAGCACCACATCCACGACTGCAGTCACTCTGAGATCGGGCCCTTTAGTAGGGTTGCGCGCCATGATCGAAGATCCCGTCCGGCGTCTGTACACAGTGGCCCGTACGCGGCCGACGGCTCCTGTCGCGCGACTGGTGGCATTGCTCACGTCTCGGTGCTCGCCGCGCTGCCGGCGTCAGCGTCGGCAAAGCCGATCACGCAGCGGGTCGAGGCGACGGTGATCTTCAAGTCCGACCGCAACCCGACCGATCTGAGCAACTGCGGCACCGTCGCGCTGCTGCAATGGAAGGATCCGACCGCGAACCGCTTCGTCGCAACGCGATGGAGGCGCACTACACCGTCGACGGAGAGAGATCGAAGAGCCGCGCCCGTTCAACAACAAGATCTTCCTGATGTGGCGTCGACCACATCGCCACTGACGGCAACAACTGGCTGCAGCTCTGGGCAGCCTGGGGTAGCGGTTTCGACCCAACCGTGCCGGCCCCAGAGGCAAGCTGCGCCGAGTTCCGGTCACAGACTGAGCAGAAGCTCGCCGGGCCAGCCTGGGTGATCGTCACCGGCGAAGAAGACAAGAGCGACACCGCGAAGTGCAACAAGGCAAGAACGACCTACAACACGGCGCGCAAGAATGTCAACACGGCGCGCAAGAAGCTCGCCGCGGCCAAGAGCAAAGCCGCCAAGTCGCGTTTGACGCACCAGCTCAACAGCGCGATCAAAGCGCGCGCCCGGGCCGCTGGGTGGCTGTCGGTAAGGCTTGCAGCTGATTCGTCCGGCGGTGGCGAACCGGCCGATGTGCGGGCCGTGCACGATTTCCAGGTCCAGACATCCTCTTAGGTCGCGCTGCGGGCCTACCGGGCGGGATAGGCCCGTAGCTGGGTACTGCTCCGTTAGGTTTTTGCAGGAGTCTGTGGTTTGCAGGCGAATCCCTTGGTCGGCGTTGCCGTCGACTGGGGAGGTCAGGATGCGGGCCGTGTCGGGGTTGACCGACAAGCAGCTTGCGCGGGTGCGTGGCCGGCTGGTCGCGTTTGCCGAGGAGATGTTTGCGCCGATGCGTCGCAAGGATCAGCGGCGGTGGGGCGAGGTGTATCTGCGTGGTCTGATGCTGGACGGCAAGCGCAAGAGCATCGAGCCGATGGCCGCTCGGTTGGAGGATGGCGATGAGCAGTGCTTGCAGCAGTTCGTCAACCAGTCGCCGTGGGATCCGGTGGCGGTTCGTCAGCGGCTGGCGCTGCGGATGAGCGCGGCGATCAGTGCCGGCGGCGTGGGTGGTTGACGACACCGGATTTCCCAAGCAGGGCAAGAAGTCGGTCGGTGTCGGCCGGCAGTACTGCGGAGCGCTTGGGAAGGTCGGCAACTGCCAGATCGGGGTAAAGTCGATCAGCGCGGTCAAGGCGCAGGCGTCCTGCCCGCTGGACTGGCGGCTGTCTTTGCCGCAGGCGTGGGATCAGGATCCACGCCGGCGGGAGTGCCGAGTGCCCGACGACGTGTGCCATGAGCCGGCGTGGAAGCTGGCGCTATCGATGATCGACGAGCTGGTCGGCTGGGGCCCGGGCGCCGCCGGTGCTCGGCGACAGTACCTATGGAGACGCGACCGAGTTCCGGCTGGGCCTCGAAGAACGCGATCTGAGCTATGTGCTCGATGTCAAGGCCACGACCTCAGCGATCACGGAATCGACGGCCTCGAGCGGCTCGAATACGGCGGGCGCGGGCCAGCCGCCCAAGGCACGCTACCGGCCCGCTCAGCACCCTGGCCGCATTGGCCACCGAGACGGCGAGGGCGCCTATGAGCAGATCACGTGGCGCGAAGGGACCCGCGGCCAGATGACCTCACGCTTCGCCGCGATCCGTTCGGCCAGCCAATATCAAGCTCAGGCGCTGACCTCGACGGCCAGTTGCCAGTGCGGTGGCTGCTGGCCGAATGGCCCGACGACGCCGACGCCCCAACCGACTACTGGATCAGCGCCCGACGACACGCCGATCGACCGGCTCGTCGAGATGGCCAAGCAGCTGGCGCGTGGAGCAGGACTACCGCGAGCTCAAAGACTCACTCGGCCTAGACCACTTCGAAGGACGCTCCTGGCCGGGCTGGCACCACCACGTCACCCTCGTCAGCGTCGCCCACGGCTTCCTGACCACGCAGCGCCTGCGCTGCCTGCAACAGCGGGCGGCCGCCTGATCTCCTCCAAGAAATCGTCAGAGAGCTCCAAACGCTCCTGGCCTGCTGGCAGGGCACCTGCCCCACCTGCCGCAGACGGCTGCCGCCCGACACCCCCTACCTCCACCCAACCTAACGGAGCAGTACTAGGTAGCTACGCAAGAAGCACCTCGAGCCGGCCGTCGCGCTCGCGCACCTCGAGCAGGGTGAGCGGCACCTCGGCCGGCTCGAGCACGACCGACCCGTCGGCCAGGCTGAACTCGGCGCCGTGGCAGTTGCAGATGATCACGCCATCCTCGGGCGCGACCTCGCCGTAGTCGGTGAACGCGCACTGCGCGTGGGTGCACATGTCGTCGAACACGCGCCAGGCGCCCGCGTGGCGCACGGCGGCGAGCATCCGGTCGCCGGCGCGGGCCTCGATCACCTCGTCCTCGACGGGCGCGCCCATCAGCGTCAGCTCGGTCCAGTGGTCGGTCATCGGACGGTCATGTCCTCCATTCGGGTTGACGGTGCGCGTTGGGCCTGCGAGGGTTTGTAGCAGGAAACGATCGTTCATCTCGACGTACTGTTGAGGAACCGCGATGCCCGCCACCGTGGACTTGATCGAGGAGATCACGCCGGACAGCTCTCGACGCCGACCCGTATCCGGCGTACGCGCGCCTGCGCGAGGAGGCGCCCGTGGCCTGGCTGCCCTGGGCGGACGCCTGGCTCGTCACCCGCTGGGACGAGTGCTGGACGGCCGGCACGGACACCGAGCGCTTCGTCTCCGCCGCCAACCATCCGACGCTCAACCGCGTCTTCGGCGCGCCCAACGTCCTGACGAGCAGCGGCGACGAGCACCGCGACCTGCGCGACAGCGTCGACCCGCCGCTGCGCCCGCGGGCGGTCAACCGCTACATCGACGATCTCGTGCGCCCGATCGTGCGCGAGCGCCTGGCGGCGCTCGAGGGCCGCGGCGAGGCGGAGCTGATGGGCGAGTTCTTCGAGCCGGTCAGCGTGCGCGGGCTGGGCGAGCTGCTCGGCCTCGGCGTCGACGACGACACCCTGCGGCGCTGGTTTCACGAGCTCAACGTCGGCATCTCCAACTCCGAGCTCGACCCGGCCAAGCTGGCGCGCGCCGACGCCGTGACGGCGGAGATCGGCGCGCGCATCGAGCCGCTGCTCGAGCGCCTCGTCCGCGAGCCGGACGACAGCATGCTCTCGCACATGGTCCACGGCGGCCGTGCCGGCCGCGCGCCGCGCACGCCCGCGCAGGTCCTGCCGTCGCTGAAGGTCATCCTGCTCGGCGGCATGCAGGAGCCCGGTCACGCCGCCGGCTCGACCATGCTCGGCTTGCTGGGCCGGCCCGACCAGCTGGCGCGCGTCGCCGCCGACACGTCGCTCGTGCCGACTGCGGTCACCGAGGGCCTGCGCTGGATCGCGCCGATCGGCTGGACCGAGCGCCAGGCCGCGAGCGACGTCGACCTCGGCGGCGTGGCGCTGGCTGCGGGCGACGTCGTCGAGATCGTGCTGTCGTCGGCCAACCGCGACCCCGCCCGCTTCGAGCGTCCCGACGAGTACGACATCGACCGTTCGCGCCAGTCGCACATGTCGTTCGGCAACGGCGAGCACTTCTGCTCCGGGCACTTCTTCTCGCGCCAGCTCGAGCGCATCGCGCTGGAGGAGCTGCTGCCCGCGCTGCCCGGCGTCCGCCTGGACTCCGACCGCGAGCCGGTCGTCACCGGCTTCGCGTTCCGGGCCCCCAAGCAGCTGTACGTGCGCTGGGACGCGTGATGGCCGGCGCTGCGATCCTCGGCGCCGCCGCGGCGGACGTCGCCGCCAACGTCCGCGTGCTGCGCGCCCGCCAGGGCCTGAGCCTCGGCCAGCTCGCCGCGCGCGCGGGGATGTCGAAGGGCACGCTGTCCAAGCTCGAGCGCGGGGCGGCCAACCCGACGCTCGACACGCTGGCCACGCTGGCCGCCGCGCTGTCGGCCCCGCTCGCCGAGCTCTTCGCCGCGCCGCAGACCGGGATCGAGGTCGTCCGCGCCGGCGAGGGCATCGACATCGGCGACGGCGACATGGCGGCCCGGCTGGTCAACGTGCTCTCGCGCGACCGCCTGCTCGTCGAGGTCCACGACCTGACGATCCCCGCGGGCCACGCCGACGTGTCGGCCACCCACGGCGAGGGCTCGTGGGAGCACGTGATCGTCCGCAGTGGGCGCGTCGCCGCCGGTCCGATCGACCAGCCGGCCGAGCTCGAGGAGGGCGACTACGCCGTCTACCCGGGTGACCGGCCCCACCGCTGGCAGGGGCTGGGCCCCGGACCGGCCCGGGTGTGGGCCGTGCTCACCGTCGCGCAACACGAGAGGAACGCATGACCGAGCCGACGCTCGCCACCGACCTCATCCCGCTGTCGGAGCAGTTCGACAACCACGACGCCTACCGCCCCGAGCCGACCGGGGCGCTGGCCGGGCGCACGCTCGCGCTGCACCTCAAGGACGGATCGGTGATCGACGCGCGCTTCGGCAGCGCGTCGCAGCTGAGCTGGAGCAGCGGCGCCGAGCAGCTGTGGGGCCGGTCGGGCACGGACGCCTACGAGGCGATCGCGCTGCGTCCAGCGGACCTGTACCTGGTCGTCGTCCCGCGGCTCGCCGAGCGCACGAGCCTGCTCGCCGTGGTCGACCTCGCCAACGACCGCGCGATCCTGAACCTCACGCGGCTGGTCGGCGACGACCCTCGCGAGGTCACGACGTACGGCCAGGCCGGCCTCGGCGGACCGATCCGTACGCGCTTCGAGCGCACGCACGAGCTGGTCGGCAAGCGCGTCCACCACCGCTACAGCGACACGCACGCGTTCGAGCACATCTACCTCAGCCCCCGCACGTACGCCTACCAGGGGCTGGAGGGGCCGGAGGCCGGCGTCGCCGACGTCGACTACACCGACGCCTACAAGCTCGCCGACCGCCTGTACCTGTTCTCCTGGCACGAGCGCGCCCAGCCGTTCAACGGCGCGATCGTGCTCGACCTCGAGGCGGGCCGGGCGGCCGGCCGCCTCTTCGGCTGGGAGGCCCAGACCGCCCGCGCCCTGCAGATCCGCACCGGCTCGATCGCCACGCTGCTCAACGAGACCACCTACGAGGGCCTGTGAGCCCAGGAGGACGCATGACCACGACCGCTCCCACCCGGACCGCGCGTGCCGTCGCCCGCGCCGAGCCCGTCGGCAGCCTGCTGCGCAGCCCCCAGATCACCGCGCAGATCGACCGGATCTTCGCGGGATCGACCACCTACGTCCGGCCGCTCGTGCTCGAGCAGCGCGCCGAGCGCATCGCCGAGCTCAACCGGCTCGCCGACGCGGCGTCGCGGACAGCCGTCCAGCGCCAGATCGACGCCGGCCTCGACGTCGTCACCGACGGCGAGCTGCGGCGCAGCACGTTCATCGGCAGCTTCTACGACGCCGTCGACGGGCTCGCGCAGCCCGCGAGCCGCCTGATCACCCACAACGACAAGGGCGAGGCGTACGAGAACTTCGGCGAGCCGGTGTTCGCGCAGCGCATCCGCAAGGCCTATGCGCCCGCGGCCGAGGAGGCG
>JAWKKD010000031.1:0-28201 GCA_041393435.1 Solirubrobacterales bacterium
AGCGCGCGGGGTCCTGCAGGAACTCCTTGATCTCGTGCAGCTCGCCGACGGCCTCATCGGCGCCCGCCACGTCGGCGAACGTGACGGTCACGCCCCCGGGCTCGACCGCACGGGCCCGAGCCTTGCGCAGCGCCCCCATCTGTCCCACGCCGCCACGACGGGCCCGGCGCACGAGGAACGCGCCGACGACGACCACGAGCAAGATCAGCAGCGCAAACGGGGCGATCGCCTCCCAGAAGCTGCGCCCGCTGCCCTCGACCGTGAACGGGATCTCGGCCGCCTCGAGCCCCTCGATCAGCTCCTGGCCGTAGGCCTGTGGGTAGCCGACCGTGTACGAGTCGCCGTCCTCGGGCGTGACCCGGATCGTGTGGTCGCGGGTGCGGACCTCGACCGCGCGCAGCGTCCCCGCGTCGACCTGGGCGAGGAAGTCCGCCAGGCTCGGCGGCGAGCGCCCGTCGCGGCCGGCGCTCGGCCACCACGCCGCCAGGATCACCGCGCCGAGCGCGATCAGCAGCAGGCCGCGCCACGCCGGCCGCCTGCGTTTCTGTGGGCTCGAGTCGCCGACGGCTCAGACCGCCCGCTGGGCCACGCCGGCGGCGCCGACGCGCTCGCGCAGCGAGCCCGCGATCGCCTGACCGGCATTGAGCGTGTCGACCAGCCCCGCGAACTGCCGCTCGGCACCGATCAGCGTCCGCTGGTCGCCGGCGGGCGAGGGCGGGGCCTCCTCGAGCATGCGCACCGCCTCGCCCCCCATGCCGGCCACCGACACGGCGAGCGCGTCGAGCGTCGCCTCCAGGCAGCCGAGGGTGGCCGCCAGCGCGGGAGCGACGCCGTCGGTGCCGGCCGACGCTCGCATCCCCTGCGCCGCGGCCAGCAGATCGCAGGCGTGGTCGTAGAGGACATGGGCCGGATCTCGCGGCCGCGGCGGCTCGGGCGCCTCGGCGAGCACCGGCCCCGCCGTCCTCGCCCCGCGGCTGTCATGCCATCGAAGCTGCATGGCCTCATCGTCGAGCCGCGCCCGCCCGAGCGCCATTGGGATTGATATGCAGATCAGTGCGCCAGGACCATGCCCAGCCACACGATGACCAGCGAGACCACGAAGATCAGGCCCTCGAGCCAGTGCTGGTTGGGGCGGCGCATGTGGATCAGCACGAGCAGCCCGGCGATGGCCACGAGCACGAGCTTGACCTGAAGCGTCCCGTCGCTCCAGCGGCTGAAGTGGTCGGCCATCGCGGCGCCGGTGGCCAGCAGCACCCCCAGCGCGACGAGCGACCCCCATCCGAACCGCCGCGCGATCGCCCGCAGCCGCGTGCGATCCTCGACTCCGCGAAACGACGGCACGACGGCGGCGACGAGCACGAGCTGGCCGCCGACGAAGAAGGCCATCGCGAGCAGGTGCAGCCAGCGGACGATCTCCCAGGTGGTCATCGGACGTGCTTCATAGCAGCCGGGGCGGGCGTGACGCAGCGAGCGCGGGCACGATCAGGCGTGCGCTCCGCGCCCCACGGCGACCCGGCATCGTCCGCCTGCGGTCCGTCGCGCGCACGGATCCGGTCGGTGGGGAATGCTGCAGGCCATGAGCACGCCGACAGGCTCGGTCTCGGCTCTGCGGCCCGGATGGGTCGCGTGGTTCGACGGCGGCGTGCGCACGCTCTACCCGGGCTACTTCGCGCTCGTCATGGCGACCGGGATCGTGTCCAACGGGTTCTGGTTCCTCGGCTGGCCGGTCCTGTCGGACGTCCTGCTGGCCGTCAACCTCGTCGCCTACCCGGTGCTGGTCGTCGCCACCGTCGCGCGCCTGGCCCGCCATCCGCGCGAGCTGTGGGCCGACCTCGTCAACCCGCGGCTCGTCTTCTCGTTCTTCACGATCGTCGCCGGCACCGACGTCCTCGGCCTGCAGCTGTTCGTGCGCGGCCACGTCGGGGTCGCGGTCGCGCTGTGGATCGTCGCGTTCGTCGCGTGGGTCGCGCTCAGCTACTTCAGCTTCTCGGTGCTGACGTTCCTCAACGAGGGTCGCAGTGCCGACGTCGTGCACGGCGGCTGGCTGATCGCCATCGTCGGCACCGAGTCGCTGGCGCTGCTCGGCGTGCGCCTCGCGCCGCACCTCGGCTCGCTGGAGTCGCTGATGTTCGTCGCGGTGTACGTGCTGTGGGGCGTCGGGATCGTCCTGTACGGGATCTTCGTCACGTTGTTCGCCTACCGGATCTTCTTCCTGCCGGTCGACGCCACCGAGATGAGCCCGCTGTTCTGGGTGATCATGGGCGCCGCGGCGATCGCCACCAACGCCGGGTCGACCATGCTGAGGCTGCCGCCGGACCTGCCGTTCCTGATGGACATGCACTCGTTCGTCGACGGCACGACGCTGCTCCTGTGGGCCTGGGCAACCTGGTGGATCCCGCTGCTGGTGATCATCGGCATCTGGCGCCACGGGGTACGCCGGGAGCCGCTGAGCTACCACCCGGCGTACTGGAGCCTCGTCTTCCCGCTCGGCATGTACACGCTGGCCACCTACCACCTGGCGCTGGCCGCGGACTTCACGCCGCTGTCGACGCTGCCGCGGGTCTCGATCTGGATCGCCTTCACCGCGTGGCTGATCACCATGACGGGCATGGTGCGGACGCTCGTGCGCTCGCGGGGGTGACTATGCATCGGTGCGCACCTCCGTCCCGTCCTGCGCCCAGCGCGTGTGGTACGCGCCGTCGCGGTCCACGCGCCGGTAGGTGTGCGCGCCGAAGTAGTCCCGCAGCCCCTGGATGAGGTTCGCCGGCCCACGCTCGCGGCGGTAGCCGTCGTAGTAGGCCAGCGACGAGGCGAACGCGGGGATCGCGACGCCCTCCGCCGTGGCCCGCGACACCACGCGGCGCCACGCGTCCTGCGCGTCGGCCACCGCGTCGCGGAAGTCGTCGACCAGCAGCAGGTTCTGCAGGCCGGGATCCGCCACGTAGGCGTCGCGGATGCGGTTGAGGAACCGCGCGCGGATGATGCAGCCGCCGCGCCAGATCGTCGCCATCGCGCCGAGGTCGAGGTCCCACTCGTGCGTCGCCGACGCCGCGGTCATCTGGTGGAAGCCCTGGGCGTAGGCGACGACCTTGCTCGCGTACAGCGCCTTCTGGATGTCGTCGACGAGCCCGTCGGTGGCGCCCTTCGCCGCGCCGGGGATCGGCCCGGCCAGCCGCCGCGAGGCGACCTTGCGCTCGTCGCGCAGCGACGACAGGGTCCGCGCGAACACCGCCTCGGTGATCCCGGTCAGCGGGACGCCGAGCTCGAGCGCGTCCTGGCTCGTCCAGCGCCCGGTGCCCTTCTGCTCGGCCTGGTCGACGATCGCGTCCAGCAGCGGCCCGCCGGTCGACTCGTCGGTCTTGGCCAGCACCTTCGCGGTGATCTCGATGAGGAACGACTCGAGGTCGCCGGCGTTCCACTCGGCGAAGATCTGCGCGATGTCGGCGACCTCGAGGCCGGCGACGTGGCGCAGCAGGTCGTAGGCCTCGGCGATGAGCTGGATGTCGGCGTACTCGATGCCGTTGTGGACCATCTTCACGTAGTGGCCGGCGCCGTCGGGGCCGACGTAGGTGCAGCACGGCGTCCCGTCGACCTGCGCGGCGATCGAGGTCAGGACGTGCTCGACCTCGGCGTAGGCCTCGCGCGGGCCGCCGGGCATGATGCTCGGGCCGAGCAGCGCGCCCTCCTCGCCGCCGGAGACGCCGATGCCCATGAACCGCAGCCCGCGCTGCTCGCAGGTCTGGGTGCGCCGCCTGGTGTCCGCGAAGTGCGAGTTGCCCGCGTCGATGATGATGTCGCCCTGGTCGAGCAGCGGCGTGAGCTCGTCGATGACGCCGTCGACCGGGGCGCCGGCCTTGACCATGACCACGATCCGCCGCGGGCGCTCGAGCGCGGCCACGAACGCCTCCATCGTCTCGCCCGCGGTGAACGTGCCCTCGTCGGAGTAGTGCTGGATGAACTCGGCTGTGCGCGCCGCCGTGCGGTTGTGGACGGCGACCGGTACGCCATGGCGGGCGATGTTGCGGGCGAGGTTGGCGCCCATCACTGCCAGCCCCGTCACCCCGATCTGACTCTCTTGGCTCATGGGGGGTGATCCTGGCAGGCGCGCCGCTCACATGACCTGCATGAGCGCCAGGAACACCATCACGACCGCCCCGACGACCAGCAGCACGACGAGCAGCGAGCCGTTGAGCACGACGCCGGTGACGAGCGCGGCGAGGAAGGCGAGCGCCACCGCGGCGACGACGAGCTCGATCTCGTCGCCGCGGCGGCTGCGGATGGGGCCGCGGCGGCGGGGCACCGTGCGATCCTACGCCGCGCTCACCGCACGAGGCTCACGTCGTCGGGGGCGATCAGGTCCGGCGCGGTCCAGCCGTCGAGGTCGTACTCCCCCATGCACCGCTCGACCATGCCGCAGCACGCATCCAGCAGGCCCGACGCCTGCGCCCCCCAGAGCGACCGCATCCGGTTCGTCCGTCGCGGGGCGCCGTAGTTGAGCTCGTAGAGCTCGTGACGGCTGCCGAACTCCGAGCCGAGCGCGTCCCAGAACAGCTTCATGATCTTGACCCGGTCGCGCGCCTCCATGCCGTGCGATCCCCGGTAGAAGCGGTCGAGGACCGGGCGCAGCTGCTCGCTGGCGAAGTCGGCGGCGTTGGAGTTCAGGTAGATCAGGTTGGAGCCGACGGTCTCCTCGACGATCTGGCGGATGCGCACGTAGGCCTGCGAGGCCATGTGCAGGTAGACGACGCCGTAGGACCCGTCCGGCTGGAGCGCGTCGCCGGTCCACGGCCGGGCGTTCTCGATCATCCCGTCGGTGAGCCCGGCGAACAGGTTGCGCCACATCAGGACCTCGCCGAGCGCCTCCTGGCCGACCGCCGACGCATCGGTGCCGTTGACCTTCAGAGCCTGCTCGAGCAGGCCGGCGAAGAACTCGAGCTTGACCGTGAACCGCACGACGGCCTGGAACGCCAGCCGCTCGACGAAGCCCGACCCGAGCATCCACGCGTTGGCGCGCTCGGCGCCGTAGCAGAAGACGTCCTCCCACGGGACGAGCGCGCGATCGAGGATCAGCACGGAGTCGTTCTCGTCGAGGCGGCTCGACAGCGGGTAGTCGAATGGGCTGCCGACCGTCGCCGCCTGGTACTCGTAGGACTGGCGCGCCACGAGCTTGACGCCCGGCGTGTCCATCCCGAGCGCGAAGACCAGGCCGAACTCGTCCTTGCGCACGGGCGCGCCGTAGTGGGCGACGAAGTTGGCCTGCGTCAGCGCCGCGTTGGTGGCCACCATCTTGGCGCCGCTGACGATCAGGCCCGCGTCGGTCTCCTCGTCGACATGCATGTAGACGTCGGCGACCTCGTCCGGCGACCGGTGCCGGTCCACCGGCGGGTGGACGATCGCGTGGTCGAGGTACATGACGCGCTCCTGCGCCATCCGATACCAGCGCTGCGCGTTCTCCTCGTAGTCGGCATAGAAGGCCGAGTTCGCTCCGAGCGTGCCGAGGAACGACGCCTTGTAGTCGGGGGTGCGCCCCATGAACCCGTAGCCCATCTCCTGCCATGCGCGGATGGCGTCGCGCGAGGCGCGCAGGTCGTCCTTGCTGCGGGGCGTCTTGAAGAAGGGATGGGTGAACCCGCCGTTGCCCGTGTCGGTGGGCGTGGTGAGCACGTCGCGCCGCGCGGGATCGTGCAGCGCGTCGTACAGGCGCGCCACGGACCGTGCGCTGTTGCGGAACGCCGGATGGGTGGTCACGTCCTCGACGCGCTCGCCGTAGAGCCACACCTCGCGACCGTCGCGCAGGCTCTCGAGGTACTCCTCGCCGGTGTAGGGACGGACACCGGTGACGGTGCCGGGCTCGATGCTCATCTGCTCTCTCCTAGGGACGCGATGAACCGGTTATGTACGCTGCGTACACAGCGCTGGGCGCGACTGTACTCCGGCGGCCGTCCGCAGGCAAGCGCGACCCGATCAGCGGTCCAGGACGCGCCGGAAGTCCGGCTCGACGCGCGCGGCGCAACAGGGCTCGTGCAGCACGACCGACTCCACGAGAAGCCCCTCCACCATGTGGATCAAGGCGGCCGCGGTGCGCTCGTCGGTGAACCGCGCGATGAGGTCGCGCGTGTCGTCGACCCACCGGCGGGCGCTGACCGCGAGCGCCGGGTGATGGCGCGCGGCGAGGAACAGCTCGTAGTCGAACAGGAGCTGCTCGCGGTCGTGCATGGTCAGATGCTCGATCAGCTGCGCGAGGGCGGCAGCGAGATCCGTCTGCGGCGAGAACCGCTCGAGCGTCGCCTCGAGCATGTCGCGGTCGGCCGCCTGGGCGATCTCGATGGCGCTGCGCAGCAGCTCGTCCTTGTCGGCGAAGTGGTAGGTGGTGGAGCCGAGCGGGACGTCGGCCTCCTTGGCGACCGCGCGATGGGTCAGCCCGTCGATCCCGTCGCGCGCCACCACGGCGACCGCGGCGCGGGCGATCCGGTTGCGCCGGTCGGGATCATGGCGCCGGCGCCGCCGGGGTGTCGCCGCGGAGGTCATCGCGGCGAACCGTACCGCCGGCGGGCACGGCCTCGTGCCACCGCATCGGCGCGCGGTCCCGGTGTGTTGCTGAGGCCAGTACACCGTCCGTTCACGAACCACAGGAGTCCGTCTTGAGACCACTGCGCTCGTGCGTCGTGCTGGCCGTCGCGGCCGGAGCCCTCGCGATGCCCGGCGGCGCCCTCGCCGCCGACCAGATCGCCGGTGTCACGGAAGACAACCAGCTCGTGCTGTTCCGCTCCGACGCCCCCGGCAACATCCAGTACAGCGTGCCGGTCAGCGGCCTGCCCGCCGGCGAGCGGATCGTCGGGCTCGACCGCCGGATCGGCACCGGGGCGCTCTACGCGCTCGGCGCCACCAGCCGCATCTACCGCGTCGACCTCGGCTCCGGGCAGGCGCTCGCCGTCGGCAACCCGTTCACCCCGGCGCTGAGCGGCGGGATGTTCGGCTTCAGCGCGAACCCGGTCGCCGACTACTTGCGCAGTGTCTCCGACGGCCGCCAGAACCTGCGCATCAACCCCGACACCGGCCAGGTGGCCGGCTCCGACGAGGCGCTGCGGTACGCGGCGGGCGACGCCGGGGCCGGCGCGGTGCCGGCCGTCGTCGCCTCGGCGTATACCAACCAGGCCCCGGGCGCCAAGGACACGACGCTCTACGACATCGACGCCGCCCGCGACGTCCTGGCCATCCAGAACCCCGAGAACGACGGCGCCCTGCGCACCGTCGGCGCGCTCGGCGTGGACGTCGGCGGGCCCGGCGGATTCACGATCACGCCGGCGGGCGCCGCCTACGCCGCGCTGCGCCGCACCGGCCAGCAGAACCCCGAGCTGTTCCGGGTGAACCTGGCCAACGGCGCGGCCACGGCGGTCGGGCCGATCGCGCCGCGGCCGTCGAACACGCAGCGCACGGCCACGCCGGTCACCGCGATCGTGGCGCTCGGCCCGGTGGCCGACGACCGCACGGCGCCCAACGTCGTCGTCGACCTGTCGAGCACGCTGCTCGAGTCGACGATGCTCACGCGCGGCATCCCGATCAAGGTCGCCTGCGATGAGGCGTGCAGCGTGTCGGCCTCGGCGGTCGTCGACCACACCAACCGCCCGCTGGGCCAGACGACCGGCGAGATCGTGGGCGGCCCCGGGTCCGTCGACGTCTCGATTCCGCTCGACGCCGCCAGCAAGGCGCTCGTCCGCCGGCCCGGGACGCTGCGCATGAGCGTGCAGACGACGGTCCGCGACAGCGCCGGCAACGAGCGCACGACCGGCCGCGTGATCCGCAGCCAGACCCTGGCTCAGCGGGTCGGCCGGTAGATGATCGATTCCGCGGCCGTCGTGCTCGGATGTGCGTGCATCGTGGATGCCGGGCGCCGCCCGCCAGACCCGTTTAGTACTGGACGTACGGAAGGGTCTGGCGGGTGGCGATCCGGCGCCGCGAGGCGCGCGCAGTCGAGTGCGAGGGGTCGTGGCATCGGTCATCTAGGTCCGCCCCGGCCGGGCGGCGCCGCGCCGCCCGGCCAGCGGCCGTCCGGCGCGGCGGGGATAGTCCGTGGGCGCACCCCTGCGCGCGCCCACGATTCCCGCCCCATGGAGGTTCCGTCCTGCCCACCGCCCTGTCCGCCCGTGCCGTCGCAGTCTGGGCCGCGGCGGTCGTCGTCGGCCTGCTCGCGGTCGCGCTGAGCTCGGGATCGGCGAAGCTCGTGGCCGGCGTCGCCGCCGCGGTCGCGGCGACCAACGCGCTGGTCGAGGTCTGGCGCGCGGACCGTGTGCTGCGCGGCCCGCCGCCCGTCGACCGCGACTGGTGGCGCCACCGCGAGCTGCGGGCCAAGAGCCGCGCGCGGGTCTGGACGCTGCTGGCGGGCGCGCTGACCCTCGCCGCGCTCGCCCGCGACGACGGCGCCGGCCCCTGGCAGGGCGTCGCGATCGCCGCCGGGGTCGTCGGCGTGGCGCTCGGCTCCGTGCTGCTGATCGCCGTGGGCGACGCGCGGGCCCAGCACGAGCGCATCCCCGGGATCTTCGACAACCGACTCACCCGCGCCGCCGGCGTGCTGGTGATCGGCGCCAGCGTCGCCGCACTCGGCTTCGGCTCCTGGTAGGAGTCCGCGCAGCATGCCCAGGCTCATGGTCATCATCGGCAGCACGCGACCCGGCCGCGGTGCGCAGCCCGTCGCGCAGTGGTTCGCCGAGCGCGTCCGCCGCCACGGCGGCTTCGACCTCGACGTCGTCGACCTCCTCGAGCTCGGCCTGCCGTTCCTCGACGAGCCCCACCACCCGCGCCTGCGCCAGTACACCCGGCAGCACACGAAGGACTGGAGCGCCCGGGTCGACGCGGCCGACGCGTTCGTCGTGGTCACGCCCGAGTACAACCACGGGCTCAGCGCGCCGGTCAAGAACGCGCTCGACTTCCTGCACGAGGAGTGGGCCCACAAGCCGATCGCGTTCGTCGCCTACGGCGGCGTCTCCGCCGGCACCCGCGCCATGAACATGCTCAAGCAGGTGGTGACCCCGCTGCGGATGGTCCCGGTCACCGACGCCGTGACGATCCCGTTCTTCCGTCAGTTCATCGACGACGAGGGCCGCCTGCAGCCCAACGAGACGCTGGCGTCGAGCGCGGACGCGCTGCTGGACGAGACGGCCCGGCTCGAGGCGGCCCTGCGCCCGCTGCGCCACTCGGCCCGGTAGGCTCGACCGGGACGTGCCGATCGTCGAGGGCCTCTCCTTCGCCTACGTGCTCCACGAGCTTCCGCCCGGCCGGCTGCCGTTCCGGCGCTGGCGCTGGGAGCTGTGGCACGGCGCCACGCTCGAGGCGGCGGGCTGGCGGCTGACCGAGCGCGACGCCAAGCGGGCCCTGCGCACGCACGCCGCCCGGGTCGGCCACCGGATCTTCGGGCTGCGCGATCCCGCCCACGACCCGGGCGTCCCGGACTTCCGGCCCGGGGCGGCGGTGCGGGTGCGCGCGGGCGCGATCGCCTTCGCGCTTGTGCCGCGCCACCTCGAGCGGCCCGACCCGCTGGCGATCCTCGCCTGACGCCGGTCAGCCCCGCAGCTGCGCCACGGCGGTCGCGCGGTCATCGGTCAGGCTGAGCAGCGCGTCCAGCCCGCTGACCGCCAGCAGCCGGGCGATCTCCGCATCGACGTTGACGACGACGAGCCGGCCGCCGATCCGCTCGGCGCGCTGGTGCGCGGCGATGATCGCGGCCAGGCCGGTCGAGTCGAAGAACGTCGTCGCGCTGAGATCGAGCACGACCCGCCCCTGCGCCTGCGGGACGGCCTCGTTGAGCAGGTCGCGCAGCTCGCGCGCCGTGTAGAGGTCGACCGTCCCCTGGACCGCGACGACCGCGACGTCGTCCTCGTGCGACAGCGAGAGGGAGAACGGCTCGTCTTCGGCGACCACGACGGTGGCACTACCCCATGATCGACCCTGGGCATCACCGTCTCGTCTTGCAACTTCCGTGGCGAGGGTGCGCCGGCGCTGCAGCTTTCGCTCGTGATCGCTGGCCAATCCTGCCCGAACCTGCGCAGAACCTCCACGCGCGGTCGCGCGCGCCGTGGCGTGCCGAACCTTCTGGGCGTGATCTCCGCTCGCCTGCCCACCGCCGTCGTCGCCGCCCTCGCCTGCGCGGCGCTGGCCGCGGCGCCCGCGTCGGCAGCGCGCGAGACGGGTGGCGCCGCATATCGCGACAGCAAGGCGCCGGCGACGACCGCGGCCACCGTGGGCGCCAGCGCCCCGGCCGACCCCGCCGCCCCGCTGCCGGCCGCCACGCTCGCCGGCGACGGCAGCGCGATCGCCCCCGCCGGCGCGCCGCCGGAGGTCGCCGAGGTCATCGCCGCGGCCAACGCGATCGCGACCCTGCCCTACCGCTACGGCGGCGGGCACCGGCGCGGGTTCACCGACACCGCCTACGACTGCTCGGGCTCGGTCTCCTTCGCGCTCAACGGCGCCGGGCTGATCGAGTCGCCGCTGGCCTCCACCGGGCTGATGTCGTGGGGCGAGCCGGACGCGGGGCGCTGGATCACGGTGTACTCGAACAAGGGCCACGCGTTCATGGTCGTGGCCGGGCTGCGCTTCGACACGAGCGGCCAGAAGGCGAGCGGATCTCGCTGGCAGCCGATGGACCGCTCGACCCGCGGCTTCGTCGCGCGTCACCCGGCCGGCCTGTAGCCGCCCGACGGCGTCCCGGCGCCGTCTACCTTGATCGGCATGTCCACGTCTCCCCCGCGTGCCCTCGGCGCCGACCGCGAGCGCGGCCTGATCTTCGTGGCCGCGATGGCGGGGCTGATGTGGATCGCCGAGCTCGTCGACACCGCGCTGGGCGGCGACCTGGATCGCTACGGCATCGAGCCACACGACGGCGACGGGCTGATCGGCATCGCCACCGCCCCGTTCCTGCACGCCGGCTTCGGCCACCTCATCGGCAACACGATCCCGTTCGTCATCCTCGGGGCCGCGATCGCGCTGTCGGGCCTGGCGCGGATCGTGTGGGCCACGGTCATCATCGCGGTCGTGGCCGGGCTCGGCACGTGGCTGGTCGCCCCGTCGGGCACCGACCACATCGGCGCCAGCGGCATCGTGTTCGGCTACGCGACGTACCTGGTCACGCGCGCGGTGGTCAGCCGCAGCCTCGTGCACCTGCTGATCGGCGCGTTCGTGCTCGCCGTCTACGGCTCGACGCTGCTGTTCGGGCTGGTGCCGCGGGACGGCATCTCCTGGCAGGGCCATCTGTTCGGCGGCATCGGCGGCGTGGTGGCCGCGTGGGCCCTCGAGGCGAGGCGCTCACCGACGACGACCGCGATGATGCGGTAGTGGCCCGCGAGCTCCCCATCCGCGGCGAGGTCATCCGCCTCGGCCAGGCGCTCAAGGCCGCGGGGCTGGCCGACTCCGGCGCCGACGCCAAGCAGCTGCTGCTCGCCGGGGCGGTCCGGGTCAACGGCGAGCCGGAGACCCGGCGCGGGCGCCAGCTGCGCGCCGGCGACGTCGTCGAGGTGGACGGCGAATCCGTGGCGATCCGCTGATTGGGGCCGAGGCGTCGTCCTCGCGTCGCTCGCCGGCGCGACCGGTCAACGTCCGAGCACGACCCGGGGCAGGTGGCGGGCGATGAGATGCCCGGCGCGCTGCGACGCGCGCTTGGCCCACCAGCCGGGCGCGACCTGGCGGCGCGGGACCGGCACGATGACCCGCCGGCGGCGCACCGCGTCGACGACGTCGTCGGCCGTCGCCCCGTGCTTGGCGTAGAAGCGGGCGATGCCCTCGCGCCGCTCGCCCGGCTCGCCGCGCAGAACGGCGTTGCGGGTGATCGGGGTGTCGATGATGCCGGGGCAGACCGCGCAGACGTGGATGCCGCGGGGCGCGAGCTTGGCGTGCAGCGCCTCGCTGAGGCCGACGACGCCGAACTTCGACGCGCAGTACGGCGCCATCCGGGCCATCGCGACGAGGCCGAGCGCCGATGCGGTGTTGACGATCGTCGCCGAGCAGCCCTGCTCGTGCATGCGCCGGTCACCACCACGATCCGACCGGTGAAGTCCATGTCAACCTCGCGGTAGCGTGCGCGCATGACCCGACTGTCGCTCCTGTTCGTCCTCGCCGCCGGCCTGCTGGTGGCCGTGCCGGCCACCAGCCTGGCCGCCAAGCGCCCGGCCCGGCAGCTCTACGTGTCGCTCGGCGACTCCTACGCGACCGGCTACCAGGCCACCGGCGTGCAGCAGGGCCACAACACGAAGAACGGCTTCGCGTACCAGGTCCCGGCCTACGCCCGCCAGCGCGGGTACCGCTTCAAGCTCGTGAACTTCGGCTGCGGCGGCGCGACCACGACCACGATCCTCGAGCAGGTCGGCTGCCGGCCCGACGCGCGGGCGATCGGGGGCCCGGCTACGCGAACACGACGCAGATCGCCGCCGCCGAGCGCTACATCCGCAAGCATCGTCACCGGGTCGGCCTGATCACCGTGTCGATCGGCGGCAACGACGTGACCAAGTGCGCAAGCGACCCCGATCCCATCACGTGCGTCGGCGGGGCGGTGCAGGGCATCAAGGACAACGTCGGCGTGCTCACCCGGCGCCTGCGTGCGGCGGCCGGGCCGAAGCCGCCGATCGTCGGCATCACGTACCCCGACGTCATCCTCGGCGCCTGGGTGCTCAACCCCGACCACACGCTCCCGGAGCTGTCGGTCGTCGCGTTCAAGTCGCTGATCAACCCGGCGCTCCAAGCTGCCTACGCGGAGGGCCAGGGCGCGTTCGTCGACGTGACCGCGGCCACCGGGGCCTATGGCTCGCTGCAGGAGATGACGACCCTGGCCCCGTACGGCGAGATCCCGGTGCCGGTGGCGAAGGTCTGCGAGCTCACGTACTACTGCCAGTTCCAGGACATCCACTCCCGGACCGAGGGATACGCGATCATCGCCAAGCTGGTCGCGGACACGCTGCGCAGACGGTGAATCGCTGCGTCCCGGCTCGGCCGGCGCGCGGTGGGCTCCGCTCCGGTGCTAGGTGGTTGCCGCGGCGCTAGGCGGTCGCCGCGGCGGCCGCCGCGACCGCGAGCCGGTCCGCGCGGTCGTTGAGCTCCTTGTGTGCGTGCGCCGCGCCGGTCTCGTGCCCGCGCACCCAGTGCCAGCGGACCTCGGTGTGGCGGGCGATCTCGGCGTCGAGAGCCTGCACGAGGTCCTGGTTCTTGACCGGGTCGCCGCCCGCGGTCTTCCAGCCCTTGCGTTTCCAGCCGTGGATCCAGCGGGTCATCGAGTCGAGCATCAGGCGCGAGTCGGTGACGATGCACACGCGGCTGCCGGCGGGCAGGGAGCGCAGGCCCTGCAGCGCGGCCGTGTACTCCATGCGGTTGTTCGTCGTGTGGGGCTCGCCGCCCGACAGCTCGAGCGGCTCGCGATCGTCGTCGTGGACGACGATCGCCGCCCAGCCGCCGGGCCCGGGATTGCCGCGGCACGCGCCGTCGGTCCAGACAGCGGCCTCGCCGGGGCGGGCTTCGAACGGCGTCTCGGGCGGGGTCGGGCGCCGGCGGCGCCGTGCGGGAGTCGAGGCAGGCACGCGGCGATCCTAGGGGTGCTGACGGACGCCCACGAACGCCGAATCTCCACCATCCGCTAGAACCCCGGCCGTGGACTACCCCTACCGCCAGGCGATCACCACCCGCTGGCACGACAACGACGTCTACGGCCACGTCAACAACGTCGAGTACTACGCGTTCTTCGACACGGCGATCAACACGTACCTGATCCGCGAGGGCGGGCTGGACATCGCCCGCGGCGCCGTGATCGGGGTCTGTGCGGAGTCCCACTGCACCTACCACGCCGCGTTCACGTTCCCGGAGACCGTGCACGCCGCCCTGCGCGTCGGCGAGCTGCGCACCCGCGCCGTGCGCTACGAGATCGGCCTGTTCGCCGAGGGCGCCGACGCCCCCGCCGCCGAGGGCTGGTTCGTCCACGTCTTCGTCGATCGCGAGACCCGGCGGCCGGTGGAGATCCCGCCGCCGATCCGCGCCGCGCTCGAGCGTCTGGTCGTTGCCGAGCCGGGTTGATCCGCGACTTCAGTGCTCCACCGTTCGCGGGCGTCCCTCCCCACCCGGAGAACCCACGGGGGCCCGCCTCCGGACGCAGGCCTCAGTACTCCACCCTCGGCGTTCGCGGGCGTCCCTCGCCACCCCTAGACTCCGCGGCGATGCGCGGAGCGCGAAGGATTGCCGTGACGCTGGGCGGAGTGGTTGCCTGCGCGGGGTTGGCCGGCGGAGTGGCTGCGGTCGCGGCCAGCGCGGATGCGAACGCGCGTGGGCCGGCAGCCGCGGCGACGTCCGCCGGCGCCCAGGCCGACGAGGCGGCGATCCGCGCCGCGCTGAACGCCTGGCCGCGTGCGTGGGCGCGCCGCGACGCGCCCGCGATCTGCGGCCTGTTCGCGCCCGACGTGGTCCTCAGCTTCCCGGGCGGGCCCGACCGGACCTACCGCCAGGCCTGCGCGCAGTTCCGCGCGCTGACGGCAAACCGCCGGCGCACCGTCCGCTACCGCCGGCCGACGATCGAGCGGATCGTCGTCGACGGTGACCTCGCCGCGGTGCGGCTGATCTGGACGTATCGCATCGAGCGCCGCGACGGCAAGCTGCTCGAGCGCGGCCGCGAGAAGGGCCTCGACGTCTTCGAGCGCCAGCCCGACGGCGCGTGGCGGATCACCGTCTCGCACGCGTTCCCGCTGCGCTGAGCTCGGCGGACGACGCCGGCGCCCACCGGCGGATCTGACAGCGGCGCTGGAAGGTCGGGCGCCGGGCGAGCCGGCGTGGATCAGCCCTCGCCGCCGCCCTGGCGCTTGAGCCAGTCCGCGAGCTGCTGGCCGACGTCGGACACCGACGAGCCGGCCTGCGAGAACGCGTCGGTGACCCGCCGGGCGTAGTGGTCCTGCGCCGCGTCGACCTCGTCGCGCAGCGGCGGCTCCTGGCCGCGGCGGATGTAGTCGCCGCCGGCGATCCGGTCGTAGTCGCCGCAGCGCACCCAGGCCAGCAGCTCGCGCACGCGTCGCACGGGCATCGGGTGGGTCAGGCGCAGGTCCTGCGTCAGGCGCGTGAGGCGATCGAGGCCGGTGCCCTCGTCGTAGTCCATCGCCTGCTGGATGAACGCGTCGAGGTTGAGCTCCATTGCCGCCTCGCCGGCGGCGATGACCATGAGCGCCCGGCACACGGCGATCGGGTCGCGGGTGACGAGCGCGGCGGCGCGGTCGCAGGACAGCTCGGCGTTGCGAAACCACTCGAGCAGGGCGAGCTGGATCGCGGCGAGCGGCAGGCCGGCGAGCAGCGGCAGGCGCGCCGCGCCGCCGAGGCGCAGCAGGATGATGAGCGCCGTGTGGTAGAGGACGTGGTCGGAGTGCACGTGCGCCGCCTCGTGGGCGAGCACCGCGCGGCGGCCCTCGTCGCCGAGCAGCCGGACGAGCTCGGAGTTGAGCACCACGACGGGCCGGTCGACGCCGATGGTCGCCGCGTTGGCGAGCGGGAACTGCGTCAGGTAGAGGTCGGGGACCTGGTCGAGGTCGAGCGCGTTGAAGCACTCGCGATGCAGGACCCAGATGTGCGGGAGCTGGTGCTGGCCCAGCCGGACCGACGCGCCCAGCGACGCCGCCCGCAGCGCGCGCTCGTAGCCCAGCGCGACGAGCTTGCGCACGACGTCGTCGAGGTACGGGACCTTCTGCAGCGCCGCCGTCGCGGCGCGGTCCGCCGGATGCTGGTAGGCCCGCGGCGAGATCCCCGGCAGCTTGTAGGCCTGGACGGGGAGCGTCATGCCGGCGGCCGGTACGCCAGGCCGCGCGCGTGCAGGTCGCGCTCCATGCGCTCGAGGCGGGCCAGGCGCTGCGCCAGATCCGGATGCGTGCGCAGAAGGCGGTGGCTGGAGGCGTCAGTGGGCAGCAGGTGGAAGCCGTCGCGGCCGGCGACGGCGCGCAGGTCGGCTCGCGGCAGGCGCTCGATGCCGCCGCTGACCTTCACCAGCGCCGCGGCGAGCACGGCGGGCCGCGCGGTGAGCGCGACGGCGCCGGCGTCCGCGGCCAGCTCGCGGTAGCGCGACAGGGCCTTGGTGCCGAGCTGGGCGACCCAGCCGATCGCGAAGGCCAGCAGCCCGCCGAGGCCCCAGATGCCGAGATGCGTCGTGCGGCGCCCGCCCTCCTGCAGCACGGCGCCGGGCGAGCCGACGACGGTCATGACCATCGCGTCGCGGTTGACCACGTGCGCGAGCTCGTGGGCGACCACGGCCTCGAGCTCCTCGGCGGTGAGGAGGTCGAGCAGTCCGCGGGTGACGTGCAGCTGCGGCCGCTTGCGCAGCGGCGCGACGATCCAGGAGTTCGGCTGGCGCTCGTCGTCGAGGACGAGGTCGGGCTTGGGCAGGTCGCTGAGCACGCACAGCCGCTCGACCGCGGCGTGCAGCGCGGGCGCCTCGTCGTCGCGCAGCGGCCGCGAGTGCTTGGTCTCGTTGCGCGCCTTGATCGCCATCGCGACGCCGATGGCCGCGGCGATGAGCAGCGCGATGACGAGCTTGGTCGCCAGGAACAGCACGACGGCGGCGACGGCGACGACGACCAGCAGCGGCGTCAGCACGGCGGCAGTGACCATGCGGGCCTGCAGTCCGCGGTCCGCGGGGATGAGCTCCCGGCTGCGCCGCATGCCTTCACGATACCCATCGCGGCGTGCGGGGTCATTCGGCCCGCGCCGACGCCGGGTGCTACCACCCAGAGCCAGCCGGCGATCGGACGCCGGGCATGACCGCCAGCGTGACGGATGACGGGTGGTCGGCGTCGTGGAAGACCTCCTGCTCGGCTGCCACGAGGCGCTTCGCGGTGGCCGGCAACTCGCCCGTCCCCGGGTTCCGGGCGTAGCGCGGATGCGCGCCGCTGGAGACCTGGACGCGGATGCGGTGGCGGGCGCGGAAACCGATGCGCGGTGGGCCACAGGTCCACCACGGCGCGGCGCACGCCGTCCGGCGCCGCCGGGGGCGTGCCGGGCGTCAGGCGCAGCAGCGCGTCGCACACGTTCAGCGACGTGCCGTCGGGCAGCACGTCGCACACCCGCACGAACACGTCCGTGTGCTCGAGGCTGGACCGCAGGTGGATCTCCGCGCTGACCGGCCCGATCGCCTCGACATCGGCGTCGAGCGGCCCGGTGGTGAACACGAGCACGTCGTCGCGCGCTTCGAGCGGGCGGTTGTCGACGACCGGCCGGCGCGCCAGCAGCACCGGACCGCCGACCGCGGGCGTCGGCTGCGCCGGGTCGTAGCGGTAGCGGTCGGGCTCGCCGCCCGCCGGCGGCGGCGCGGCCTCCAGCCCGCCCCCGGGCTGGAGGTACAGGCGCAGCGGCTCGACCTCCGGCGGCGGCCACGCGTCGAGCGTGCGCCAGGCGTCCTCGCCCCCCACCCACACCGCCACCGGCGCGTCGCGTAGCAGCCGCCGGTCGCCCAGCAGCTGGGCGCGCAGCCACGCGAGCCCCTGGCGCGTGCTGCTGGCCAGCAGGCCCGGCGAGGTGTGCGCCCAGGGGCCGACGATCAGCTGCGTCTCGCGCCCCGCGCGCCGCAGCGCGAGGTGATCGGAGATCATCCAGGGCAGGAAGATGTCGTACCAGCCGCCGATGAGCTGGACCGGCGCGCTGACGCGCGCGACGTCGGAGGAGTAGTCGCGCAGCCGCCAGTACGGCTCGTCGGGCGCCGTCTGCTCGAACCACTCGCGGTAGAACGGCAGCGACTCGCCGGCCACGAGCGCGTCGAGCTCGCCCAGCGGCAGCTCGTCGAGGATCTTCGGCAGCCGCCGCCGCAGGCCGAGGATCATGCGCAGCGGGGCGAGGCGGCGCTCCTGCGCGGCGATGATGAACGTCCACGACAACGCGGTGTCGAGCGCCAGGCTGCCGCCCGGGAACGCCTGGCCGTAGAACTGCGACGCGGTGATCGAGGGCGCCAGCGCGCCCAGCGCGTCGCCCGCGTCGGCGGCGACCGCCCACTGGACGAGGCCCATGTAGCTCGAGCCGATCATCCCCACCGGGCCGTCGCACCACGGCTGCTCGCGCAGCCAGCGCAGCGTGGCCAGGCCGTCGGCGCGCTCGTCGAACGGGGCGAAGCGCCCGCCCGACCCGAACGTCCCGCGCACGCTCTGGACGACGACCTGGAACCCGCGCTCGGCCAGCAGCCGACCGTAGATCAGGCCGAAGAACCCGCGCCGCCCGTACGGCGTGCGCACCAGCACCGTGGGCGGCACGCGCTCGGAGACGCCGGCCGGGACGTAGCGGTCGGCGAGCAGGACGACCCCGTCGTCCATCGTCGCCGGCAGGTCGCGCAGCACCTCGACGTCGCGCGTCTGCGGCGCAATCAGGTGCAGCGACCGGCCGAGGATCTCGCTCAGCAGCGTCACGAGCACCCATCATGCCCGTCGCGACCGCCGACTACGCCGGGCCCCCGGCGGCGTGGGCCGTTGCTCCCGCTGAGCGGGAGCAACGCCCCACGGGCTCCCGTCGCTCAGGCCGCGACGGGCAGCAGCTCGGCGGGCTGCTGGACGTCGAGGACGATCGCGCCGTCCCGGCCGTCTCGGGCCCGGACGTGGTCGCCGTCGCTCAGCCGGCCGTCGAGGATCGCCCGCGTGAGCGCCTTCTCCAGCGTGCGGCGCACGTGGCGCTGCAGCGGCCGCGCCCCGAACTCCGCGTCGAAGCCCTCGCGCGCCAGCCGGGCGACCAGGGCCTCGTCGACCTCGAGCTCGATCGCGCGCTCGGCGCGCAGCCGGTCGGCCACCCGGTCGACGATCAGGCCGGTGATCTCGCCGACCTGGCCGCCGTCGAGCGCCCGGAACATGACGATCTCGTCGATGCGGTTGAGGAACTCGGGCAGGAAGGCCGCCTTCGCCGCGGCGAGCATCCGCTCGCCGTCGGGAGCGGCCTGCGCCGCCGTGAAGCCCAGCGACCGCTTCGCCGTCCCGGCGCCGAGGTTCGACGTCATCACGACGACCGCGTTGGTGAAGTCCACCGTGCGGCCCTCGCCGTCGGTCAGGCGCCCGTCGTCCATCAGCTGGAGCAGCACGTTCCACACGTCCGGGTGGGCCTTCTCGACCTCGTCGAGCAGCACGACGCTGTACGGCCGCCGGCGCACCGGCTCGGTCAGCTGGCCGCCGTCGCCGTAGCCGACGTAGCCGGGCGGCGACCCGATCAGCCGCGCCACCGTGTGCGGCTCGCGGTACTCGGACATGTCGATGCGCACGAGCGCCTTCTCGGTCGCGAACAGCCGCTCCGCCAGCGCCTTGACGAGCTCGGTCTTGCCGACCCCGGTCGGGCCCAGGAACAGGAACGTGCCCAGCGGCCGGTCGCCCTCCGACAGGCCGACGCGAGCCCGGCGGATCGTGTCGGCGACCACCTCGACCGCCGCGTCCTGGCCGACGACCCGCTGGTGCAGGTCGTCCTCCAGGTGCGACAGCCGCTCCAGCTCGCCGGAGACCAGCTCGCCGACCGGGATGCCGGTCCGCGCGGCGATCACCGCCGCGATCTCGGCCTCGCCGACCGCCGGCCGCGCGGGCTCGCTCGGCTCGCCCAGCGCCTCCAGGCGCTCGCGGGCCTGCGCGATCAGCTCCTTGAGCCGGGCGGCGTCCTCGAACGCCTCGGCCTCGACCGCCGCGGCCTTCTCGGCCTCCAGGTGCTCGAGCTCGGCGCGCACGCGCGCGGCCTCCGAGTCGCCGGCGCCGCCGTGCAGGCGCACGCGCGCCGCCGCCTGGTCGACCAGGTCGATCGCCTTGTCGGGCAGGTGGTACTCGCTGATGTAGCGGTCCGACAGCCGCGCCGCGGCCAGCAGCGCCTCGTCGGTGATCTCGCAGTCGTGATGGAACGCGTAGACCTCGCGCAGACCGCGCAGGATCTCGACGGTCTGCTCGACCGACGGCTCGCCGACCATCACGGGCGAGAAGCGCCGCGCCAGCGCCGAGTCGCGCTCGATCTTGCGGTACTCGGCCAGGGTCGTGGCGCCGATCATCCGCAGCTCGCCGCGGGCGAGCATCGGCTTGAGCATGTTCGCGGCATCCATCGCGCCCTCGGCACCGCCGGCGCCCAGGACCGTGTGCAGCTCGTCGACGAACAGCAGGATCTGGCCCTCGCCGTCGGCGACCTCCTTGAGCACCGCCTTCAGGCGCTGCTCGAACTGCCCGCGGTACTGGCTGCCCGCGACCATGCCGGCGAGGTCGAGCGCGACCACGCGGGACTCGCGCAGCGCCTCGGGCACGTCGCCGTCGGCGATGCGCTGGGCCAGGCCCTCGGCGATGGCGGTCTTGCCGACGCCGGCCTCGCCGATCAGCACCGCGTTGTTCTTGCGCCGCCGCGACAGGATCTCGACGGTCTGCTCGATCTCGTCCTCGCGCCCGATGACCGGGTCGATCCGGCCCGCGCGGGCGTCGGCGGTGAGATCGTGGCCGAACTCGTCCAGCGTGGACGACGGTGACGGCGTGGCGCCGGGCATCGCGGCCGGACCGCCCTGCACAGCCTGCCGTGCGCAGGTCTCGCAGAGGACCGCCCCGCGACGCCGCGTGCCGTCGGAGAACATCATGCGCACCGTGCCGGGCCGCTGGCCGCACAGCTCGCAGACGATGGGGGTGTCAGGGGTCATATCTCTTCCAGTCGAAAATCTCAGTGACTACGACTGAGATCATAGCGGTTTTCCCGCCCGTTGCCCAGTGGTCCGAGGTGGGCGGCGCGAGCCGTGGGGCGCCGTGTCATGCGCGGCATGCTGTAATGTCCACTTAATCAGTAGACAATCAGGACAATACGGGAGACCCGGCGACATGACGCACCGACACGGCCCGGCCCTGCCGCAGATCACCACCGACGGAGACGACATCGCCGCGCGCGCCGACGTGCTGGTGATCGGCGGCGGCCCCGCGGGATGCTGGGCGGCGATCGCCGCCGCCGAGTCCGGTGCCTCGGTCGTCCTCGTCGACAAGGGCTACTGCGGCACGTCGGGCGCGGCCGCGTCGGCGGGCGTGGGCGTCTGGTACGTCCCACCGGAGGCGCAGGCGCGCGAGGCGGCGATGGCCAGCCGCGAGCAGATGGGCGGCTACCTGGCCGATCGCGAGTGGATGGGCCGGGTGCTCGACGAGACGTACGAGCAGGTCGGGCGCCTCGCGGACTGGGGCTATCCGTTTCCGGCCGGCAACGACGGCAGGCAGGCTCGCACGAGCCTCCAGGGCCCCGAGTACATGCGCAGGATGCGGCGCAAGGTCTCCCGCTCCCGCGTGAAGATCTGGGACCAGAGCCCGGCGCTCGAGCTGCTGCGCGGCGACGACGGCGCGGTCGCCGGCGCGACCGGCGTGCGCCGCCAGAAGGGCGGGACGTGGACCGTCCACGCCGGCGCGACGATCATCGCCACCGGCGGATGCTCGTTTCTCGGCGGCGGTTTCGGCTGCGACGTGCTCACCGGCGACGGCCACCTGCTGGCCGCGGAGGCCGGCGCGCAGCTGTCGGGCATGGAATTCTCGAACTCGTACGCGATCTGCACCGCGTTCGGCTCGGTGACGAAGACCGCCTTCTACCACTGGGCGACGTTCCTGCACGAGGACGGCCGCGAGATCGAGGCCGCCGGCGGCAAGTCGCGCTCGCCGATCGCGCGGGCGCTCATGCGCGAGAAGGTCTACGCGATCCTCGACCGCGCCGAGCCGGAGCTGTGGCCGCTGCTGCGCCGCGCGCAGCCGAACTTCTTCCTGCCCTTCGACCGGGCCGGCATCGACCCGTTCACCGAGCGCTTCGAGATCACGCTGCGCCTCGAGGGCACGATCCGCGGCACGGGCGGGCTGCGGATCGTCGACGCGCACTGCGCCACGTCGGTGCCGGGCCTGTTCGCGGCGGGCGACGCCTCGACTCGCGAGCTCATCTGCGGCGGGTTCACCGGCGGCGGCAGCCACAACGCCGCGTGGGCGATCTCGTCGGGGACGTGGGCGGGGCGCGGCGCGGCGGCGTACGCGCGCCGCGCGAGGCGCCGCCGGCGCAGCCACCCCGATCGGCGGCGTCGGGCTGCGGCCGACGGAGACCGCCACCGACGACCTCTCGTGGCGGGAGATCGTGCCCGCCGTCCAGGCCGAGGTGCACCCGTACGACAAGAACTACTTCCGCACCGGCGATGGCCTGCAGTCGTCGAGCCGGCGGCTGGATCGCCTGTGGGAGCAGGCGCGCCGCACGCTGCGGGCGACCCGCGGCGACGCCGTCCGCACGCGGGAGGCGAGCGCGATGCTCGCCCATGCCCGCTGGATGTACGCCGCGGGCGCGCGGCGGACCGAGACGCGCGGCATGCACAAGCGCCTCGACCACGCCGCCCAGGACCCCGCCCAGCATCACCGGCTGCTCGTGGGCGGCCTGGACGAGCTGTGGGTGGACGTCGACCCGACCGGCCCCCAGGCGGCCGTGGCCGTCGCGGCATGATCGAGGTGGTCAGCGAGTCGCGCTGCATCAAGTGCGACGTGTGCATCCGGGTCTGCCCGACGAACGTGTTCGAGCGCGGCCCCGAGGGCGTGCCGCAGATCGTGCGCCAGGACGACTGCCAGACCTGCTTCATGTGCGAGGCCTGGTGCCCGACGGACGCCCTGTTCGTCGCGCCGCTCGTCGAGCCGGCGCCCGTCGGCTCGGTCCTGCGCGACGAGGACGAGCTGGTCCGCCGCGACCTGCTCGGCAGCTACCGGCGCCAGCTCGGGTGGAGCGAGGGCCAGGGAGCCCACGGCCGCCCTGGGATTTCGAGCGGTCGAGGACGCAGCCTGGCGGTGATCGACGGCCCGCATTTCAGGTCGATGGTTGCGGGACGGGCCACTAGTCACGCCACAGACAGCGCACGGCCGGGCGATGAAGGGCCCTCCTCCGGGAGGGCCCTTCGCCTGTGTTCGGCGCTACTCGGCGACGACGCCGAGCTCGCCCAGCAGGCGGGCGCGCAGGTCAGCGACGCCCGGGTCGGTCATCCGCCGGCCGGGCAGGTCGACCGGCAGGTCGAGCGAGATCCCGCCGTCGCGCAGGACGAGCACGCGGGTGGCGAGCGCGATCGCCTCGTCGACGTCGTGCGTGACCATGACCGACGTGGGCCGGTGGCGCTCGCACAGCGCGCGCATGAGGACGTGCATCCGGATGCGGGTCAGCGCGTCGAGCGCGCCGAACGGCTCGTCGAGCAGCAGGAGGTGCGGCTCGCGGATGAAGGCTCGCGCGAGCGCCACGCGCTGCGACTCGCCGCCCGACAGCGTGCCGGGCCAGTTGTCGGCCCGCTCGGCCAGCCCGACCTCGCCGAGCGCCGTCACGGCGTCCGCCTTCGCCCGGTCGGGCAGCCCGACGATCACGTTGCGCCAGACGCGCTTCCACGGCAGCAGGCGGTGGTCCTGGAAGACGACCGTCCGCGCCCGCGGGACGAGCACCTCGCCGTCGGCCTGGGGGTCGAGCCCGGCGAGCGCCCGCAGCAGCGTCGACTTGCCCGACCCGCTGGCGCCGAGCAGGAGGACGAACTCGCCCTCGGCGATCGAGAGCGTGATGTCCGCCATGACGGTGCGCGCGCCGAAGCGCCGGCCGTAGCCCGTCAGCGACACGGCGGTGTCGCCGCCGACCGCCGGCACGGCGCGCAGCGGCGCCGCGGGGGACGGAGTCAGAGAGAGCGGAACCCGTGTCGCCACGACAGCAGCCACCTTTCGAGGAGTCGCACCAGGAGGTCGGAGATCAGCCCGAGCAGGCTGTAGACGATCAGCCCGACGAAGATCACGTCGGTCTGCAGGAGGTTCTGGGCGTTGAGCATCATGTAGCCGAGGCCCGAGGTCGCGTTGATCTGCTCGCTGGCGACGAGCACGATCCACGCGATGCCCAGCGAGAAGCGCAGGCCAACGAGGAACGACGGCAGCGCGCCGGGCAGGATCACGTCCCGGATGAGCCGGAAGCGGCCGAGGCCGAACACGCGCCCGGCCTCGACCAGCCGCCCGTCGACGCCGCGGATCCCCGCGTAGAGGTTGATGTAGACCGGGAACGAGACGGCGAGCGCGACGAGCAGGACCTTCGGCTCCTCGCCGATGCCGAACCAGAGGATGAAGAGCGGCACGACCGCCAGCGCCGGCATCGTGCGCAGCATCTGCACGACCGGGTCGATGAGCCGCTCGCCGGTCGAGAACAGCCCCGACAGCAGCGCGAGCGCCGCACCGGCGGGAACCCCGATGGCGATGCCGATCGCCACCCGCCGCAGCGAGATGCCGAGCGCGGTCCACAGCGTCCCGTCCTCCATGAGCCGCCACGCGGTCTCCGCGACCGACCGCGGCGACGACAGCGTCAACTCGGAGACGCCGAACCAGGTGACCGCGATCTCCCAGGCGGCGAGCAGCAGCAGCGGGCCGACGATCCGCACCCAGTTCGAGCGCCACAGGCGCCGCCAGGCGGCACGGAGATCGTCCCGGCGGCCATGCGTGGGCGTGCGGCCGACAACGAGCTCGAGCCCGGGCCCGGAAGCCGTGCCGGCCGTCTTTCCTATAAAGTTGATCGGCATTCCATGTAATGTACCGAACCGTGCCCCTCCGGATCCTCTCCCGCCCCGCTCCCTCGCCGCTGACCCTGGACACCGACGTCCTCGTGATCGGCGGTGGACCGGCCGCGCTGTGGTCGGCGATCACCGCCCGGCAGGCGGGCGCCCGCGTCGCCCTCGTCGACAAGGGCTTCGCCGGGGCCAGCGGCGTCGCAGCAGCGGCGACCGCGGGCCACTGGTGGGTGCCGCCCGACCGGGGCGCCCGCGAACGGGCGATGCGCGAGCGCTACGACGCCGGCGGCGAGCTGTCCGAGCGCTCGTGGATGGCGCGGGTGCTCGAGGAGACGTGGCGACGCTGGCCGGAGATCGCCGACGAGATCGCCTACCCCGCGCCGCTGCGCATGATGGGCGGCGTCCCGCGCCCCGTCGCCGAGGGCCCCGTGTACCTGCGCGCGCTGCGCCGGCGCGTGTCGCACGCCGGCGTGCGCATCCTCGACCACGCCCCCGCGCTCGAGCTGCTCACCGACGGCGACGGCGCGGTGGCGGGAGCCCGCGGCGTCCAGCGCCAGCACGAGCGCGAGTGGGAGATCCGCGCGGCGGCGGTCGTCCTCGCGACCGGCGGGTGCACGTGGGGCAGCGGCTCGCTGGGCTCCAACGTCGACACCGGCGACGGGTTCCTCATGGCCGCCGAGGTGGGCGCCCACCTGTCCGGCATGGAGTTCTCCAACTACTACGGGATCGTTCCGACCGGGTCCACGATGGACAAGAACGGCTACTACCCGACAGCCACGTTCACCGACGAGGACGGGGACGTCGTCGCGGTCGGCTGGAGCGGGCCGCTCGGCGCGGTCGGCCCCGACATCGCGGACGCGTCGCTCCTGCGGGCCGGCCTGCGCGGTCCCGTGTACGCGGTCCTCGACCGCGCGCCGGCCGACGCGCGCGGGGCGATGCGCGCCGGCATGCCGAACTTCTTCATGGTCTTCGACCGCCTGGGCATCGACCCGTTCCGCGACCGCTTCGAGATCGACTTCGTCCAGGAGGGCACCGTGCGCGGGACCGGCGGGCTGGCGATCGCCGACGACACCTGCTGGACGGGCGTGCCGGGGCTGTGGGCGGCCGGCGACGCCGCCACCCGCGAACAGGTCGTCGGCGCCGCCAGCGGCGCCGGCGCCGCCAACGCCGCGTGGACGATCTCGTCGGGCACGTGGGCGGGGCGCGCCGCCGCCCGCCACGCGGCCGCGCGCGGCCTGCCCCAGGACGAGCTGCGCCCCGCCGGGCTCGCCGGCCTGCGCCCGAGCGCGCGCACCGGACCGCCCGACGCCTGGCGCGAGCTGGCGCGGGCCGTCCAGGACGAGATGCTGCCGACCGCCAAGAACGGCATTCGCCGCGGCCCCGTGATGGCACGGGCGGCGACGACGCTCGACGCGCTCTGGCGCGACGCCGCCGCGACGCTGGGCGCCAGCGGCGCGCGACGCCGTGCGCGCGAAGACCGCGGCGATGATCGCCACCGGCCGCTGGGCCTACGCGTCCGCCCTGGCGCGCACGGAGTCGCGCGGCATGCACGTCCGCGACGACTTCCCGCACCGCGATCCCGCCCAGCGCCTGCGCGTGCTGACCGGCGGGCTCGACTCGGTGTGGACGCACCGCGCGCCCGTCGCCGCCGACGTCAACCTGGAGGCCGCCGCATGATCGAGCTCGTCGACGACGCCCGCTGCACGCGCTGCAACCTCTGCATCCGCGTCTGCCCGATGGACGTCTTCGATCGCGTCCCCGGCGCGGCGCCCGCGATCGCGCGCCAGGACAGCTGCCAGACCTGCTTCATGTGCGAGGCGCACTGTCCCGCCGACGCCCTCTACGTCGCGCCGCTCAAGGAGCCGGCGCCCGCGGGGTCGCGCCACCGCGACTTCGCGCGTCTGGCCGCGGAGGGCGTCGTCGGCAGCTACCGGGCGCGGCTCGGCTGGGGCGAGGGGCACACGCCCCCGCGCACCACCGAGGAGCTGTTCGCGCTCGCGGGCGTCCCCGCGCCCGACGGCACGCCGGCCATCGGCTGACGGGCCGTCCGTCCCCCATCGACCACCGCAACCCCCTCAGGAGCCATGCACCGAATCAGATCCCGCGCCTCCGCGGCGCGGCTCTCCCTCCTCGCCGCCCTCGCGCTCGTCGCACTGACCGTCGCCGCATGCGGCTCGTCGAACGACGGCGCGGCGACGGCGGCCGGCTCGACCGCCGCGGTGTCCACGAGCGCCGCCGGCGACGCCAAGCCGTTCACGCTGCGCTACGGCGTGGTCAGCGTCAACGGCGCGCCCGAGGGCCCCAACGGCCTCGCCCTCCAGGAAGACCGCCTGCTCGGGCACCTCAAGTCCGCCGGCGTGACCGACATCAAGGTCACGACCTTCCCCAATGGCCCCAACCTGGCCGCGGCGCTCGTGTCGGGCGACCTCGACATCGGCGAGTTCGGCGACACGCCGGCGTTGATCGCCGGCAGCCAGGGCATCAAGGCCAAGCTCCTGCAGATCTACCAGCAGGACCTCGAGGCCTGGCTCATCGCCCGCAAGGGCGGCCCGACCACCCTCGAGGGCCTCGCGGGCAAGAAGGTCGCCACCGCGCCCGGCTCCTACATGGACCGGTTCCTCAAGGGCCTCATCCACGAGGAGGGACTCGACGGCAAGATCCAGGTCGGCGCGCTGCTGCCTCCGGCCGGCGTGAGCGCGATCCAGAACGGCTCGCTCGACGCGTACGCGTTCCCGTTCCCGATCGGGGCCGCGCTCGCCGAGAAGGGCTTCCCGGTCGTCGCCAAGGCCACGGATCACGAGGGCCTGGCCGGCAACAGCGTCACGCTGATCACCGACGCGGCGCTGGCCGACCATCCGCGGCTCGCCGAGGCATGGCGCGCCGCGACGCAGGCCAGCAACCAGGCGGTGCGCGACGACCCGAACGCGTTCTGGACGTTCGAGTCCACGCACAACAAGGTCCCGCTGTCGGCGGCGAAGGCCTCCTATCCGGTCGAGAACTACCCGCTCGAGCCGTTCCCGCCCGACGCGGTGTCGGCCCTGCAGGGCACGCTCGACTACCTCGTCGAGTCCAAGCAGGCCAGGGACTTCGATCTCTCCGCCTGGCAGGTCCCGGCGGGCTGACGTCCCGGCGGCTCCTCCTCACGCCGGGCCGCGAGCGCCCCGTCGACCGGACGGGGCGCTCGTCGTCGTGCGCCGGCGGGGCGGGCGGTCAGCTCGCCTGCGCCGCGAGCGCCGCGTCGGTCGCGTGGTCGAACTGCGCCGCCATCTTCCGCGCGGCCCCGCGCTCGTCGGCCAGGATCCGCTCGGCCAGGGCCACGGTCGCCGCGTCGCCCGCCCGCGCGGCCACCCGCTTGAGCAGCTCGTAGCCGGCGATCTCGAGGTGCTCGAACGCGTACGCGAACGCGGCGAGCTTGCCCGGCGTGTCCGGATGCGCCTTGAAGAAGCCGCCCCAGCTCAGCCCGCCCAGGCCGAGCGCGACGTCCTTCATCCGCGACGGGCCGGAGCCGAGCGCCTCGAGGCGCTCCGTGACGAGGCGCTCGTGCTCGCGCGTCTCCTCCAGGTGCTCGCGCATCAGCGCGGCGAGCTGGTCGTCGCCCACGAGCTTCTGGCCGCCCTCCAGCAGCGAGATCGCCTGCGCCTCCAGCGCATGCGCGTCGGCCAGGTAGGACGTCACCTTGCCGCCGAGGTCCGCCGGGCCGACGTCGCGCAGCGACGCGTC
>JAWKKD010000032.1:0-25476 GCA_041393435.1 Solirubrobacterales bacterium
TCGCTCAGCGGCCGGCCCTGCTCGTCGACCTCGCGCAGCTGTTCGCCGTTGAGGAACACGCCGACGTAGAGGCCGTCCTCGCGCTGCCAGTCGTGCTGGGTCATGCGCCGCCCGTCGAGCCGGAACCACCAGGCGTCGGGCAGCCCCTCGTCCTCGAGGTCCTGGCCGGCCAGGAAGTTCGTGCGCCGGAACGCGGGATGGTCGAGGCGCAGGCGGATCAGGCGCCGCGTGAAGTCCAGCATGTCGCGGTTGCGCTCGGCCAGATCCCAGTCCAGCCACGAGATCTCGTTGTCCTGGCACCACGCGTTGTTGTTGCCGCCCTGGGTGCGGCCGAACTCGTCGCCGCCCAGCAGCATCGGCGTGCCGATCGACAGCAGCAGCGTGACGAGGAAGTTGCGCTGCTGGCGCCGGCGCAGCGCCTCGACCTGCGGGTCGTCGGTCTCGCCCTCGACCCCGCAGTTCCACGACCGGTTGTCGTCCGTGCCGTCCTGGTTGTCCTCGAGGTTGGCCTCGTTGTGCTTGTCGTTGTAGGAGACGAGGTCGCGCAGCGTGAAGCCGTCGTGGGCGGTGACGAAGTTGATCGAGGCGAACGGATCGCGCCCGTCGGCCTGGTAGAGGTCGCTGGAGCCGGTCAGGCGCTCGGCGAACTCGGCCACGTTGGCCTCGCCGCGCCAGAAGTCGCGCACGGTGTCGCGATAGATGCCGTTCCACTCCGACCACAGCACGGGGAAGTTGCCGACCTGGTAGCCGCCGGGCCCGACGTCCCACGGCTCGGCGATCAGCTTGACCTGGGAGAGCACCGGGTCCTGGTGGATGGTGTCGAAGAACGCCGACAGCCGATCCACGTCGTAGAGCTCGCGGGCCAGCGCGCTGGCCAGGTCGAAGCGGAAGCCGTCGACGTGGCACTCGCTGACCCAGTAGCGCAGCGAGTCCATGATCAGCCGCAGGACGCTCGGCTGCACCGGGTTGAGGCTGTTGCCGGTGCCGGTGAAGTCCATGTAGTGGCGCGGGTCGTCGGGCATCAGCCGGTAGTAGGCGGCGTTGTCGACGCCGCGAAACGACAGCATCGGGCCGAGGTGGTTGCCCTCGGCGGTGTGGTTGTAGACGACGTCGAGGATCACCTCGATCCCGGCGCGGTGCAGCGCCTTGACCATGCCCTTGAACTCGCGCAGCGCCTCCTCGCCGCTGCCGCCGTGGGCGTACAGCGCGTGCGGCGCGAGGTAGCCGATCGAGCTGTAGCCCCAGTAGTTCGTCAGCCCACGCTCGGGCAGGAACGACTCGTCGACGATGTGGTGGATCGGCAGCAGCTCGACCGCGGTGACGCCGAGGTCGATCAGGTGGGCCAGCGCCTCGTCGGAGGCCAGGCCGGCGTAGGTCCCGCGCAGGTGCTCGGGCACGTGCGGGTGGCGCTTGGTGAAGCCCTTGACGTGCGTCTCGTAGATGACCATGTCCGACCAGCGGTGGTCGGGCGGGCGGTCGTCCTCCCAGTGGAAGCTGGGGTCGACGACCAGGCAGCGCGGCATCGCGGGCGAGGAGTCCTCGTCGTCCATCTCCAGGTCGGCGTCCGGGTTGTCGGGGTCGGGCACGTAGGGCAGCGTGTTCGCGCGCTCCCAGCGCACCGGCCCCTCGATCGCCTTCGCGTAGGGATCGATGAGCAGCTTGTGCGCGTTGAAGCGGTGGCCCTGCTGCGGCGCGTACGGGCCGTGGACGCGGTAGCCGTAGCGCTGGCCGGGGCCGACGCCCGGCAGGTAGCAATGCCAGTTGTGCGCGGTCACCTGCTGCACGTCGATGCGCTCCTCGGCGTCGTCGGCGTCGAACAGGCACAGATCGACGCGCTCGGCGTGCTCGGAGAACAGCGAGAAGTTCGTGCCGTGGCCGTCCCAGGTCGGGCCCAGCGGGTACGGCCGGCCGGGCCAGACCTCCCGGCTCACGATGACACCCCGCGGAAGGTCGGAGCCGTCGCGGGTGAGGACCCGCAGGGTCTCACCGGACCAGCGCCCCTGCCAGCGGCGGCAGCGAGACCCGACCCGTCACGCCCTCGTGCGTGGCGAGCACGATCTCGCGCCCCTCGACCGGCACCGTCCGCGGCTCGGACGCGAAATTGCACGCCAGCTCGTGCGCCCCGCGGCGCGCCACCAGCCAGCGCGCATCCTCGTCGAAGCGGCACTCCGCCTCGCCGCGCACGTCGCGGCGCACGCGCAGCAGGTCGGCGTACAGCCCGCGCAGCCGCTCGTCGCCGCGCCCGGTCAGCTTCGAGCGCGCGAACGTCGCCGGGTCCTGGGGATCGGGCACCTCCTCGCCGGCGAACTGGGCGAACGCGGCGAACTCGCGCCGGCGCCCCTCGCGGGTCGCGGTGGCGATGCGCCGGTCGATGTGGTCGGTGAAGAACTGAAACGGCGCGTCCTCCCCGTACTCCTCCCCCATGAACAGCATCGGCGTGAACCCTGACAGGAGCATGACGAAGGCGGCGAGCGGCCGCGCCGGCGCGGGCAGGCGGTCGCCGAACGCGCGGTTGCCGACCTGGTCGTGGTTCTGGTCGAAGACGACGAACGCCGCGCGCGGGAGGTCGTCGGCCGGCGCCCCGAAGCTGCGCTGGCGGTACTCCGACCAGGTGCCGTCGTGGACGTGCGGGCGGTGCAGCGCCTTGGCCAGGTCGGCGACCCGGCCGAACTCGGCGTAGTAGCCGTCGCGGTCGCCGGTCAGCAGCGTGCGCAGCGCGTGGTGGAAGTCGTCGGCCCACGCCGCGTCGCAGCCCCACCCGCCCCGCGCCGCCGGTCGCATGACCTTCGGGTCGTTGAGCCCGCTCTCGGCGATCACCAGCGCGCCCGGCCGCACGGCGTGGACCCGCCGCGCGACCTCGGCGACGATGTGCTCGGGCCGCTGGTCGAAGATCGCGTGGATCGCGTCGAGGCGCAGGCCGTCGACGTGCATGTCGCGCACCCAGTACTCGGCGCACTGGCACGCCCACTCGCGCACGGCGTCGGAGCCCGCGTCGTCGTAGTTGATCGCCGCGCCCCAGAACGTCTCGTAGCGCTCGGTGAAGTACGGGCCGAACGCGCGCAGCGCGCGGTTGCCCGAGGCGCCGACGTGGTTGAGCACGAGGTCGAGGATCACCGCCACGCCGAGCCCGTGCGCCGCGTCGACGAAGCGCGCGAAGCCCTCCGGCCCGCCGTACGCGCGATGCGCCGCCCACAGGTGCACGCCGTCGTAGCCCCAGCCGCGCTCGCCGGGGAAGTCGGCGACCGGCATGAGCTCCACGGCGTTGACCCCCAGCCGCGCGAGCCGCTCGACGTAGCCGAGCGCGGCGTCGAACGTCCCCTGCGGCGTGCACGTGCCGACGTGCAGCTCGGCGATGACCAGGTCGGTCAGCGCCGGCGGCTGCCACGCCGCGTCGGTCCACCCGACGGCGCCCGGGTCCCACACCCGCGACGCCCCGCGCAGCCCGCGCGGCTGCCAGCGCGTGCACGGGTCCGCCAGCCGCCGGCCGTCGAGCAGCACCCAGTAGTCGTCGCCGCCGCTCGCCGGCACCTCGCCCGCCCACACGCCGAAGCCCTCGTCGCGCAGCGGCGTCTCGCCCCGGCGCGCCACCCGCACGGCGACCGCCTGCGCCCGCGGCGCCCAGACGCGCACGCGCGTGCGACCGTCGCCCACCGGGGTCGCCCCCAGCGGACGGCGCAGCGCCAGCGCGGCGGTCAACGCGCCGGCACCAGCCAGACCACGCCCAGCGGCGGCAGCGTCAGCTCCGCCGAATGTGGCTGGGAATGCCACGGCACCGGCTCGGCGTCCACCCCGCCGAGGTTGCCGACGTTCGACCCGCCGTACGCGCTCGCATCCGTGTTGAGCGCCTCGGTCCAGCGCCCGGCGCGCGGCAGGCCGACGCGATAGCGCTCGCGCGGCACCGGCGAGAGGTTGCACACGCAGACCAGGTGGTGCGCCGGATCGTCGCCGGCCCGGGCGAAGGCCACGATGTTGCGGTCGGCGTCGTTGGGCTCCAGCCAGGCAAAGCCCGACGGGTCGAAGTCGCGCTGCCACAGCGCCGGCGTGGCGCGGTAGACGTGGTTGAGGTCGCGCACGAGCGCCTGCACGCCGCTGTGGCCGGGATCGGCGAGCAGGTGCCAGTCCAGCGAGCGGTCGTGGCTCCACTCGCGCTCCTGCGCCAGCTCGCCGCCCATGAACAGCAGCTTCTTGCCGGGGTGCGCCCACATGTACGCGTACAGCGCGCGCAGGTTGGCCAGCTGCTGCCAGCGGTCGCCGGGCATCTTGGCCAGCAGCGCGCCCTTGCCGTGCACGACCTCGTCGTGGCTGAGCGGCAGGACGAAGTTCTCGCTGAACGCGTACATCAGGCTGAACGTCAGCTGGTGGTGGTGGTAGCGGCGGTAGACCGGGTCGTGCTGGAAGTAGGCCAGCGTGTCGTGCATCCAGCCCATGTTCCACTTGAAGCCGAAGCCCAGGCCCCCGAGGTACGTCGGGCGCGACACCCCCGGCCACGCGGTGGACTCCTCGGCCGCGGTGATGATCCCCGGCTCGCGCGCGAACAGCAGCTCGTTGAGCTCCTTGAGGAACGCCACCGCGTCGAGGTCCTCCCGGCCGCCGAAGCGGTTGGGGATCCACTCGCCCTCGTCGCGCGAGTAGTCGAGGTAGAGCATCGAGGCGACAGCGTCCACGCGGATGCCGTCGGCGTGGTAGGCGTCGGTCCAGAACAGGGCGTTGGAGAGCAGGAAGTTGCGCACCTCGTTGCGCCCGAAGTTGAAGACGAGCGTCCCCCAGTCGGGATGGGCGCCGCGGCGCGGGTCCTCGTGCTCGTAGAGCGCGGTGCCGTCGAAGCGGGCGAGGCCGAACTCGTCGCGCGGGAAGTGGGCGGGCACCCAGTCGAGGATGACCCCGATCCCGGCGCCGTGCAGGCGGTCGACGAAGCCGCGGAACTCGTCGGGGGCGCCGAAGCGCGGCGTCGGCGCGAAGTAGCTCGTGACCTGGTAGCCCCACGAGCCGCTGAACGGGTGCGCCATCACCGGCATGAGCTCGACGTGCGTGAAGCCCATGTCGGTGGCGTAGGCGGCCAGCTCGTCGGCCAGCTCGGGGTAGCTCAGGCACGCGTCGGGGGCGCTGGGGTCGCGCCGCCACGAGCCGAGATGCACCTCGTAGATCGACACCGGCTCCGCGAGCGGATCGGTCGCCTGGCGCCGCGTCAACCACGCCGCGTCGCCCCACTCGTGGCGCGACCGCGTCACCACGGAGGCGGTGGCCGGCGGCAGCTCGGCCGCGAACGCCACCGGGTCGGCCTTCAGCAGCAGCGCCCCCGTCTGCGTGCGGATCTCGTACTTGTAGCGGGCGCCCTCGTCGACGCCGGGCACGAACAGCTCCCACACGCCCGAGCTGCCCATCGAGCGCATCGGGTGCAGGCGCCCGTCCCAGGAGTTGAAGTCGCCGACGACGCTGATCGAGCGCGCGGCCGGCGCCCACACCGCGAACGCGGTGCCGGCGACCCCGTCGACCTCGGTGACGTGCGCGCCGAGGCGCTGGTACAGGCGCTCGTGGCGGCCCTCGCCGACCAGGTGCAGGTCCAGCTCGCCGAGCGTCGGCGGGAAGCGGTACGGGTCCTGGATGCGAAACGCGTTGCCGTCCGGGTAGCGGACGTCGAGCTCGTAGCGCAGCGGCAGCCGCGCGCCCTTGACGACGCCCTCGAAGACCCCGTCGGGGTGGCAGCGCTCGAGCTTGACGGCGTCGCCGTCGACGATGGCGCTGACCGCCTCGGCGGCGGGCCGGTAGGCGCGGATCTTCACCCCGTGCTTGGACGGGTGGGCGCCCAGCACGCCGTGCGGGTCGGCGCTGTCGCGCGCGACGAGAGCGTCGACCTTGTGGCTCACCGAGATGCCTCCCACAGGGTCGCGACCGTCGTGGGTGAGGACCCGCAGGGTCCCATCAAGCCTCCGGCTCCTCGAGCAGGCGCTCGATGCCGGCCACCGGGATGCTCACCCACTGCGGGCGGTGGTCGAGCTCGTAGCGCAGCTCGTAGACCGCCTTCTCGAGCTCGAAGATGCCCAGCAGGCTCTCGATCGCGCGCTGGCCGGTCGGCAGCAGGCTCATCTCCATGCAGCCGAAGTACCCCTCCAGGAAGGTCTCGCGCGCCCGCAGCTCCCAATCGCCGGGCACCGGGTTGGAGCGCAGGATCTGCGAGGCCGAGGCCGCGTAGGCGAACGAGCGCAGCATCCCGGCCACGTCGCGCAGCGGCTGACGCTTGCGCCGGCGCTCGGTCAGCGGCCGGGCCGGCTCGCCCTCGAAGTCGATGATCACCCACCGGTCCGGCCTTCTCAGCGTCTGGCCGAGATGCAGATCGCCGTGGTGGCGGATCAGCCGCCCACCGGTGCCGATGTGCGACATCATCTGCAGGCGGTCGCGGATCTCCTCGCCGCGTCCGAGGATCGGGGCCAGCGCCGCGTTGTCGTCGGGCAGCGTGATGAACAGCCGCTCGATGTCCTCGTCGATGGTGGCGGTCAGCAGCGACAGGCCCTCGGCCGCCGGCTCGTCGGGGGCGAAGTCCGGGTCGGCGGGATCGGAGCCCAGCGCCGTGTGCATGCGGCCGATGACCTCGCCGAGCTCGTGCAGGCGGGTCAGGAAGCGCTCGGGGTCCGCGCCGAGCTCGTCGAGCGCGAGCTCCCAGCCGTCACGGCCGTCCGCGACGTACTCCTGGGCGATGCCGAGCGTCGCCGTCAGCAGCTCGCCCTGCATCTCGTACCAGCCTGTGAGCGCGGCGATGTTCGGGAATCCGCGCGCCGACAGGAAGCGCAGCATCTCGAGCTCCGGGTTCTCGCCGGGCTCCAGGCGCCGGAACGTCTTGAGGACGAACGCGTCGTCGAGGACCACCGACGAGTTGGACTGCTCGGCCCCGATCGGCCGCACCGTCGTGCGCTGCGGCAGCGCCGGCGCGTCGGGCAGCCAGTGGAAGGCGATCGTCCCCGAGCGCGAGTCGCAGACGGCCTGCTCGCGCAGCAGCTGCGCCAGGACCGCGGCGTGCGGCGGGCTGGTCAGCGCATCGAGCGCCACCCGGTCGCGCTCGACGCCCAGCACGAGCTGGTAGAGCTCGTGCGTGCCGGCGTAGAAGCGCGCCTCGAGCAGGCCGATGCCGAACGGCGGGTCGTCGCGCAGCGTGAGGACGTCGGCCACCGTGACCTCGGCGACGTCGCGCGTCTTGGACGCGAACCAGCGCTGCGTGGTCAGCCACTCCACGAGCCGGGCGTCGTCGATCATCGCCCGCAGGTCAGCCATCGGCGCCACGCTCCCCGTCGTCCTCGACGCCCTCCAGCGAGAACCAGAAGAACCCGCGCGGCGCCAGCGTCAGCAGGTACGACAGCTCGCCGATGCGCGGGAAGCGCGACAGGCCGAACATCTCGACGGGGTGACGGCCCGCATACGGGCGCAGGTCGAGCTCGACCGCCTGTGCGCTGCGCGCGACGTTGTGCACGCACAGCACGACGTCGTCGCGGAAGCAGCGGATGTGGGCGAAGACGCGGGGGTTCGAGGTCTCGAGGATCTCGAGCGTGCCCAGCCCGAACACCGGGTGCTCCTTGCGCAGGGCGATGAAGCGGCGCAGCCAGCGCAGCAGCGACGTCGGCGTGCGCAGCTGGGCCTCGACGTTGACCGCCTGGAAGCCGTAGACCGGATCCATCAGCGGCGGCGCGTAGAGCTGCGCGAAGTCCGCGCGCGAGAAGCCCCCGTTGCGATCCCCGGTCCATTGCATCGGCGTCCTGACCCCGTCCCGGTCGCCGAGGTATACGTTGTCCCCCATCGAGATCTCGTCACCGTAGTAGAGGACGGGGCTGCCCGGCAGCGAGAAGAGGATCGCGTGCATGAGCTCGATCTCGTCGCGGCCGTTGTCGAGCAGGGGCGCGAGACGCCGGCGGATGCCGAGGTTCGACTTCATCCGCGGGTCCTTGGCGTACTCCTCCCACATGTAGTCGCGGTCCTCGTCGGAGACCATCTCGAGCGTCAGCTCGTCGTGGTTGCGCAGGAACAGCCCCCACTGGCAGTTGTCGGGGATCTCGGGGGTCTGGCGCAGGATCTCGGCGATCGGGGTGGCGTCCTCGCGGCGCAGGGCCATGAACATGCGCGGCATGACCGGGAAGTGGAACGCCATGTGGCACTCGTCGCCGGCGCCGAAGTACTGCACGACGTCGCCGGGCCACTGGTTGGCCTCGGCCAGGAGCACGGTGTCGGGGTAGTCGGCGTCGACCTCGGCGCGCACGCGCTTGAGGAAGTCGTGCGTCGCCGGCAGGTTCTCGCAGTTGGTCCCCTCGGCCTCGAACAGGTAGGGCACGGCGTCCAGCCGGTAGCCGTCGAGGCCGAGGTCGAGCCAGAAGCGCAGCACGTCGAGCATCGCCTCGCGGACCTCGGGGTTGGCGAAGTTCAGGTCGGGCTGATGCCAGTAGAAGCGGTGCCAGTAGTAGGCCTGCGCGACGTCGTCCCACGCCCAGTTCGACGTCTCGGAGTCGATGAAGATGATCCGCGCATCGTGGTAGCGGTCGTAGGTCTCCGACCACACGTACCAGTCGCGCTCCGGCGAGCCGGGCGGCGCGTTGCGCGCGCGCTGGAACCACGGATGCTCGGTCGACGTGTGGTTCATGACCATGTCGACGATCACGCGGATGCCGCGCTCGTGGGCGTCGGAGACGAGGCCGCGGAACTCGTCCACGGTGCCGTAGACCGGGTCGATGTTCGTGAAGTCCGCGACGTCGTAGCCGCCGTCGCGCAGCGGCGAGGGGTAGAACGGCATGATCCAGATGCAGTCGACGCCGAGCCACTGCACGTAGTCGAGCTTCTCGCGCAGGCCCACGATGTCGCCGTGGCCGTCGCCGTTGCCGTCGTGGAAGCCGCGCATGAGCACCTGGTAGAAGACCGCGGTCTTGAACCACAGCGGGTTGGACTCGAACCACTGCTGGGTCGTCGGGTTCATCGAGCTGCAGTGCTGAGGACGTGGGCGGCGCGGAAGGGCGGGTTGAGGCGGACGTAGTTGCGCCCGATGTGCCAGTCGAAGCGCTCGCCGCCGAGCAGGTCGACGACACCGAAGACCGGCGGCAGGCCGAGCTCGTAGGGCACGACCGCGACGCCCTCCTGCGCGTGGTGCGGGTCGAGGTTGACGACGCAGATGACGACGTCGTCCTCGTGGCGCTTGGCGTAGGCGATCAGCGCGTCGTTCTCGGTCTCCAGGAACAGGACGTTGCCCAGGTGCTGGAGCGCCGGGTGATCGCGGCGGATCTCGTTCAGCCGGCCGACGAGCGGCAGCAGCGGACCGTCGAGGCGGCGGTGCTTGATCTCGTACTTCTCGGAGTCCAGGTACTCCTCGCTGCCCGGGCGCACCGGCACGTTCTCGAAGTGCTCGAAGCCCGAGTAGATGCCGTAGGACGGCGACAGGGTGGCGGCGAGGATCAGCCGCGGCGCGAACGCCGGCGGTCCGCCGTGCTGCAGGTACTCGGTGAGGATGTCCGGCGTGTTGGCGAAGAAGTTGGGCCGGTAGTAGTGCTGCACGTCGGCGAGCTCGGCGACGTACTCGGTCAGCTCCCAGCGCGAGTTCTTCCACGTGAAGTACGTGTAGGACTGGCTGAAGCCGACCTTGGCCAGCGTGCGCATCATCGCCCGGCGCGTGAACGCCTCCGCGAGGAAGATCGTGTCCGGGTGCTCGCGGCGGACCTCGGCGATCAGCCACTCCCAGAACGGCAGCGGCTTGGTGTGCGGGTTGTCGACGCGGAAGACCCGCACCCCGTGGCGTACCCAGTGCAGGACGACGCCGAGCAGGGCGTTCCACAGCGCCTCCCACTCGGGCGTGTCCCAGTTGACGTTGTAGATGTCCTGGTAGCGCTTGGGCGGGTTCTCGGCGTACTTCAGGGTGCCGTCGGGGCGGTGGTGGAACCACTCCGGGTGCTCGGTCAGCCACGGATGGTCGGGCGAGCACTGGATCGCGAAGTCCAGCGCGACGTCGATGCCGTACTCGCGGGCGGTGGCCACCATCGCGTCGAAGTCCTCCAGCGTGCCCAGGTCGGGATGGATCGCGTCGTGGCCGCCGGCGGCCGAGCCGATCGCCCACGGGCTTCCGGGGTCGCCGGGACCGGCCGCCAGCGCGTTGTTGGCGCCCTTGCGGTTCGTCGTGCCGATCGGGTGGATCGGCGGCAGGTAGACGACGTCGAAGCCGAGGTCGGCCAGCTGCGGCAGGATCGCCTGGACGCCCTGCAGGCCGCCCCACGAGCGCGGGAACAGCTCGTACCAGGCCCCGAAGCGGGCGCGGGGGCGGTCGACCTCGACGGCAAGCGGCCGGTCGAGCGTGCTCGAGCCGCCGCGGTCGGGGTGGCGCTCGGTGAGCGCGAGCAGGTCCGCGTCGAGCGCGCCGTCGACGGTCAGGTGGTCGGCAGCGTGCTGGAGGCGGTCGGCATCCAGCCCCGCGCCGGCGCAGGCCGCCGCCTCGCGCAGCAGCACGGCGCCCTCGGACAGCTCGCCCGAGAGGTCCTCCTGGCCGGCCTCGACCTTGCGCTCGATCTCCGAGTGCCAGGTCGCGTACGCGTCGGTCCACGCCTCGACGGTCCACGTCCAGCGGCCCTGCGCGGTCACGCGAAAGCAGCCGTGCCACCGGTCGCCGTCGACGTGGGCGTCGATGCGCTCCATCGGCGCCTCGTGCCAGTCCTCGGAGTCCGGCGCCTGGTAGCGGGCGACGGCGCGCAGGATGTCGTGGCCGTCCTTGAAGATCGTCGCGTAGACGTCGACGGTGTCGCCCACGCAGGCCTTGGCGGGATAGCGGCCGCAGTCGACGCGCGGCGCCGGGTCCTCGATCTGGATGCGTGGCGGGGGCTGGTTGGGGGAACTCGGCACCAAGTGCTCCTACTTCCGTCTTCGTCCTGTTCCTAACCTCGTCTCGTGAACCTGCCGAGAACGAGCGGCGTACAGCTCCATCTGACGTCGCTGGCGGAGGGGCGCCTGGGAGATGGTGCCCGACGGTTCGTCGACTGGCTGCACGATGCCGGCCAGACGTGGTGGCAGATGCTGCCGCTCGGGCCGCCCGACCGGGCCGGCTCGCCGTACAAAGCGAGGTCGGCGTTCGCGCACTGGCGCGGGCTGCTCGCCGACCCGCGCGCGCCGGTGTCGCTGGACGAGGAGGACGCGTTTCGCGCGCGCGAGGCGTTCTGGATCGACGGTTGGGCGGCGGTCGCCGGCGGGCGGCGCGCCGTGCTCGACCAGGTGCGCTTCGAGCGCGAGTGGACCGCGCTGCGGGCCTACGCCGCGTCCGCCGGCGTGCGGCTCATCGGGGACGTGCCGATCTACGTGGCGCCGGGCGGCGCCGACCAGCGCACGTGGCCGTGGCTGTTCCAGGACGGCGTGCAGGCCGGCGTGCCGCCGGACGCCTACAGCGACAGCGGGCAGCTGTGGGGCAACCCGCTCTACGACTGGCCGCGGCTGCGGCGGACGGGCTACCGCTGGTGGGTGGAGCGGCTGCGGCGGACGTTCGCCCACTTCGACCTCGCGCGGCTGGACCACTTCCGCGGGCTGGTGGCCTACTGGTCGGTGCCGGCCGGCGCGCGCGACGCGCGGGGCGGGCGGTGGCGGCGCGGACCGGGGCGGGCGGTGCTCGACGCGGCGCGGGCGGCGCTGGGGCGGCTGCCGCTGATCGCCGAGGACCTGGGCGTGATCACGCCCGCCGTCGAGCGGCTGCGCGACGCGCTGGCGCTGCCGGGGATGCTCGTGCTGCAGTTCGGGTTCGATCCCGACGAGCCGGACTCGCCTCACCGGCCCGCGCACCACCGGCGGCGGGCGATCGTCTACACGGGCACCCACGACAACGACACGCTGCGCGGCTGGTACGCGACGCTGCCCGCCGGCGTGCGCCGCGAGGTCGACGCCGCGGCGGCGCCGTACGACGACCGCGAGCCGTGGTGGCGGCTCATGCGGCTGTGCGCGGCCTCGCCGGCGCAGGTGGCCATGGTGCAGGCCCAGGACGTGCTCGGCCTAGGCTCCGAGGCGCGGATGAACGTGCCGGGACGGGCAACGGGGTCGTGGCGCTGGCGGATGGTGCCGGGCGCGCTGACCGGCGCCCTGGGCCGGCGGCTGCGCGCGGTGACCGAGGAGGCGGGGCGGCTGCCATGACGCGGCGCGCGCCCCACGCCCGTTCGGCAGGCCGCCGCGGTGCGGGGTGGCGGGCGTGACGCGGCCCGGGCTCGTCGCGCTCGGCGACTCGATCACCGACGGCGACGTCGCCCCGATGCTCGGCGTCCGCGGCTGGTCGTGGGCCCAGTGGCTGGCGACCGCAGCGGGGCTGTCGTACACCGGGCTGGCGGCGCCCGGCGCGCGCGTGCCCGACCTGCTCGCCGAGCAGCTGCCGCGGCTCGACGGGCCGTACGCGCTCGGGTGCCTGTGGATCGGCGTCAACGACGTCCGCGGCGCGGACTTCGACGCCCGCGCCTACGCGGCCGGCCTTCGCCGCGCGGCCGACGCGGTGGCTGGCACCTGCGAGCGCGTGGTGATGCCGACGATCCCGCTCGACCTCGGCCGCCCGCGCGCGGGCCGGGTCAAGGTGCTGGCCGCCAACGACGTGATCGCCCGCGAGGCGCGGCGGGTGGGGGCGGTGCTCGTCGGGCTGGCCGGGCTGCGCGGCTGGCGGCTGGTGCTGCCCGACGCCGTGCACCTCACTGCGCTCGGTGAGCTGGACGTGGCCGACCGGGCCGCGCGCGCCCTGGGCGTCACTCCGCTGCCATCGTCGCTGTGTGCGGCGGACCGGTCGGTGCGCGGCGCGCTGCGCTACGCCGCAACCGGGCACGCGGCCGCGCTGGCGCGCGACTGGGCGCGGCGGGTGCGCGAGCGCACCCGGCGCTGACCGGCGCCGCGACGGTCCCGGCGCCCTCGACGCCCTACCGGGGATCCCGCCACTCCGATCTGGCATGCCGCTGCGCAAGTCCGCCCGGCGTGCCGCCGCCCCAGTCCACCCGGTATTGGGGGGTGTTCTGGACTGTGGTTATCCGCGGGTACCAAATCGCTGGACCGCGGCTAACCACGCCGCGAAAGACGTATGTGGATCGGACCGGTAGCGGGGCTCCCCGGGGAAAGCGCGCCAACCACTGTTGGTAACTTGGCTGATGCGTGTGCATCACGGTCCGAATCCGAGTCGAGCGGCACGCAGGCGGATCTCGTGCCTGAGAGCGAGGTGAGGCAGTCGAGCGGCCGCGGCATCCGACTGACGCTGCACCTCAACGACCAGCAGCTGGCGATCCTCGAGCGGGCGCTGCCGGCGGCGGGCGTGGACACGGTCGCCGACCTCGTCCCCATCGCGCTGGCCCACGACGCGGGGCGGTCCGCCGATCCACGCCGCCGTGCGCCCCGGCCGCCGGCCGCGCACCATCCCAGCCCGCCAGACCCGGCGGCGTCGGTCGACGCGCTCGTCGCCGCGGGGACCGGCCTCGGCGTCGCGCTGGCCGAGGGCGATCTGCTGCGCGTCGAGCAGGTCGTCGACGGGCAGGGCGCCGACCTGAGCGCGTTCGCGCTGCGCCCGCCCCGGCAGCGCTTCGACGCCGCCCGCACCCGGGCGACCCACGGCGCCCGCATCAGCACCGGCGCGACCCTGTGGTCCTCGCCGCCCGAGATCGCGCTGTTGGCGATCGAGGCCGACTCCGCCGGGCCGCACGACCTCATGTTCCCCGCCTGCAGCGCGTTCGAGTTCGAGCAGCTGACCGGCATCCCCGGCCACTCCAACTGCGTCGACATCCAGCGCGCGGTGCAGCGCCACTGGGGCGTCGACGCGCGCGACCAGCACGACCCGCTCAACCTGTGGCTGCCGACCGACGTGGCGCCCGACGGCACGCTGTGCTGGTGGCCGGTGCAATGCCGCCGCGGCGACCACGTCGAGCTGCGGGCGCTGACCGACGTCCTCGTGGCGGTCAACCCGTGCGCGAGCGACCTGTTCGGCGCGTCCCCCTACACGCTGCAGCCCATCCGCGTGATCGTGCGCCGGCGCGACCCCGGGCGCCCCGCCCCCGCGGTCCCGGCCGGCCCGCCGCCCGTCTTTCCCTGGCGCAACCTGCCGCTGCGCGCGATCGAGGTGACCGTCCCCGCCGAGCACACCGGCCACCTCGCGCGCGTGCGCGCCGGCGGCTGGTTCGGCGACGACGACGCGCAGGTGGTCCGCGCGCTGCTGCTGCGTTGGTGGGAGGGCACGGTCGCTCAGCTAGGCGGGGTGTCGCGGTAGCGCGTGCTCACTCCGGCGCGGCGCCGGCGTCCGCGGCGGGCGCGTCCTCGGCCTGCGGATCGGCGGGCAGCGCCCACAGCGCCGTGTGCGGCCACCCGATCTCGCACGTGTCGCCGACCGCGAGCGCGCCGATCATCCCCGAGCGCAGGCTCATCGTGACCTGCTCGTCGCCCGGCGTCTCCAGGACGCAGGTGACCTGCGGGCCCAGGTAGGACAGGTCGACCACGCAGGCCGACACCGTGGTCCAGCCGGACGCCGACGGCGCCAGCTCGACGGACTCGGGGCGCACGAGCGCGCACACCCGCTGGCCCGGGCGCATGCCCGCCACCCCGGCGGCGGGCACCCGGCCGATGCCGGCCAGGTCGACCTCGTAGCCGGCGGCCGACGTGCCCGTGACCTCGCCGTAGCGGCGGTTCGACGCGCCCACGAAGTCGGCGACGAACTCGTTGACCGGGCGCTGGTAGACGTCCTGCGGCGTGCCGAGCTGCTGGATCAGCCCGTGCTGCATGATCGCCACGCGGTCCGACATCGAGAAGGCCTCTTCCTGGTCGTGCGTCACGTAGACGAACGTGATGCCGACCTCGTGCTGGACGCGCTTGAGCTGCATCTGCAGCTGCTTGCGCATCTTGAGGTCCAGCGCGCCGAGCGGCTCGTCGAGCAGCAGCACCTCCGGGCGCAGCACGAGCGAGCGCGCGAGCGCGACCCGCTGCTGCTGGCCGCCGGACAGCTGGGCGGGCTTGGCCCGCTCGCGGCCGGTCAGCCCCACCAGCTCGAGCATCTCGGCCACGCGCGTGGCGATCTCCGCGCGCCCCACCCGCCGCTCGCGCAGCCCGAACGCGACGTTCTCGAACACCGTCATGTGCGGGAACAGCGCGTACTGCTGGAAGACCGTGTTGACCGGCCGCTTGTAGGCGCGCACGCGCGTGATGTCGCGGCCGCGGACCTCGATGCGCCCCTCGCTGGGGTCGACCAGGCCGGCGATCATGCGCAGGGTCGTCGTCTTGCCGCAGCCGCTGGGGCCGATCATCGAGAAGAACTCGCCGTCGGCGATCTCGAGGTCCACGCGGTCGACCGCGAGCACCGGTCCGTACGCACGGCGCAGGCCGATGAGCGCCACGGCCGGCGTGCGCCCGGCGTCCACCGCCGCGCCCGTCGCGGGCTCGCTCACCGCCTGGGTGGGTCCGGCGCTCATCGCGCCCTCCTTCCGAGTCCGAGGACCGATCCCGCGCCCGTGGGCCGCAGCATCGCGATCAGCCCGGCGATCGTGAACGACAGCAGCGTGATCACCATCAACCCCACGCCGATGGCGTTGACCTCGGGCGTCAGGTGCAGGCGGATCTTGCCCAGGACGAGCACCGGCAGGGTCTGCGCGTTGGGCCCGCCCAGGAACTGGGAGGCGATCACGTCGTCGAACGAGAACGTCATCGACAGCAGCGCGGCGACGGCGACGGCTGGGGCCAGCGCGGGGAGCGTGACCCGGCGGAAGACGCGCCACGGGCTGGCGCCGAGGTCCGCCGCGGCCTCCTCGAGCGTGTCGTTCATGGTGGCCAGCCGGGTCTGGATGATGATCGTGGCGTACGCGGAGATGAACACGACGTGGCCGACGACGATGGCGCCCACGCCCAGCGCGATGTCGAGCTTGCGAAACAGCACGAACAGCCCGAGCGCGAAGACGACCTCGGGCAGCACGATACGCGAGAACGTCAGGCCATCGACCGCGCGCCGCGCGCGGCGCGACGCCCGCCGCCACCACAGGCCGGCGGTGACCGCGATGACCAGCGAGATGAGCGTCGACAGGATCGCCACCTGGATGCTGACCCCGAACGCCTTGCGCACGTCGTCGTCGTGGAAGGCCTGGCTGTACCACTTCCAGGTGAAGCCCTCCCAGTGCAGCAGCGCCTCGTCCTTGTTGACCGAGTAGAGGACCACGATCACGATCGGCGCGTACAGGCACAGCAGCACGATGATCGTGAACACCACGCTGGGGCGGGGCAGGCGGCGGCTCACGACGTCACCGTCTCTCCGCGGTCGGCCCGCGCGCGCACGAGCAGCAGGATGGCCATGACGATCGCGGTGAGGACCATGGCCAGCGCCGCGCCGAACGGGAAGTCGCCGATCTCGAGGAACTGGTCGGCGATCACGTTGCCGATCATCAGCGTCTTGCCGCCGCCGAGGATCTGGGGAATGACGTACTCGCCGGTGGCCGGGATGCCGACCAGCACGCAGCCGCCGACGATGCCCGGCAGCGCCAGCGGCACGATCACCCGCAGCAGCGTGCGCACCGGCCGCGCCCCGAGGTCGCTGGCCGCCTCCAGCAGCGCCGGGTCGATGCGCTCGAGCGCCACGTACAGCGGCAGGATCATCAGCGGCAGGTAGGTGTAGACGATGCCGATGCCCACGCCCACCGGCGTGAACAGCAGGTGGATGTCGCCGCCGACCAGCCCCAGCGCCTTCAGCAGCTGCTGCAGCGGCCCGCGGTCGCCGATGACGTTGAAGACGCCGTAGGTGCGCACGACGAAGCTCGTCCAGAACGGCACCATCACCAGCAGCAGCAGGACGAGCTGCATGCGCCGGCCGGCGCGCGCGATCGTGTAGGCGACCGGGAAGCCGATCAGCAGGCAGGCGAACGTCGCCGCCGCCGACAGGGCCAGCGAGCGCAGCAGCGCGTCGATGTACAGCCCGTGCCAGACGTCGCTGTAGTTCTGCAGCGTCCAGCCGAACTCGACCTCGTAGGTGAGCACGTTGCGCGTGCCGAACGAGTAGAGGACGAGCAGGACCAGCGGCGCCACGAAGAACAGCACGGTCCAGCCCAGGCTCGGGAGCGCGAGCGTATGGCGGCCGAGGCCGCGTACGGCCCGCGACGGTGCCTGCTCGGCGCCGGGTGGTGTGGTCTGCGCGGCCGCCGGCCGCGTCGTCTGCACGGCGTCAGGCGGCGAGGAACTCCTCCCACAGCTTGCCGCGCTTGGCGGTCTCCTCCGGCCCCAGGTACGCCTCGAACTCGATCTTCTCCAGCGCATCGGGGTCGTACTTGAGCACGGGGTTGGTGGCGATCGACTTCTTCAGGAACGGCTCGACGTCGGGCATGACGTAGGAGCAGCCGACCGAGTTGATGAACCCGGCGTAGTTCTTGGGCTCGAGATGGAAGTCCATCAGCGCCCACACCGCGGGCAGGTGCTGGGAGTCCTTCAGCCCGGCCCATCCCTCGATGTAGGCGGCGACGCCCTCCTCGGGCTGCACCCAGACGATGTTGTCGTTCTTCTGCTGGGCGAGCGCGATGTCGTAGTCGTAGTCGACGGCCATGGAGGCGGTGCCCTGGACCAGCGCCTTGGAGTAGTCGGTGTCGATGATCGCCTTGATGTTGGGCTTGAGCTGCAGTAGCGCCTTCTGCATCTGCTCGAGCTCGGACTCGTTCTTCGTGTTGATCGAGTAGCCCAGGGACTTCAGCGCGGAGCCCTGGATGTCCGAGTCGTACTTGATCAGGGTCGTCTTGCCCTTGTACTTGGCGGCGAGGTCCCAGAACTCCTTCCAGGTGGTCGGGCGCTCGGAGATCAGGTCCTTGCGGTAGGCATAGCCGACCTTGCCGTAGTCGGTGGGGATGCCCCAGGTGTAGAAGTCGCGGAACGGCTGGCCCACCCGCTCGACGTTGGGCACCGCCGACGCGTCCAGCGGCGCCAGCAGCCCGGCGAGCTTCGATTGCTCCGCCACGTTGGGGCCCGCCAGGGTCAGGTCGTAGGAGCCCTTGTTCTGCGTGATCTGGGCGATCTGCTGCGCCTGGCCGCTGAGGCCGCTGGCCGTGTTCTTGACCGTCGCGTTCGGATACTTCTGGTGGAAGTCCTTGAACTCGTTGGGGCCGTACCAGTCGGGGTAGCCGAGCAGGACGAGGTCGCCCGTCACCTGGTCGGCCGGCGTCGGGCCGCCGCTCGTGGTCGACGCGCTCGTCGCGGTGCCGGTCCCGCCGTCCGAGCTGCCCCCGCAGGCAGCGAGGAACGTCGGGAGGGCCGAGACGGCCAGCAGCCCGCCGGTCCCCCGCGCCAGCGCCTGGCGGCGTGTCAGCCGGCTTGGCATGCGATCGTCGTGCGTCATCTCCCCACCCTCGTCGGAGTTTGCCATATAGCCAACAGGCGTGGGCGATAGTCTTGCCGACCGCGCCCCCAGGTGCAACCGGCCACCGGTTGGGCGCCGTCCCGCCCGGTCGCATGGTGCCAGCTCACCGGCGCCCGTCCCGCAGTTCGATGACCGTCGGCCCGGCGGCGTCCAGCGCCGTGCGCACCTCGGCCTCGAGCTCCTGCGCGGAGCCGATGCGCACCCCGCGGCAGCCGAACCCGCGGGCGATGGTCGGCAGGTCGTGCGTGGCCACGTCGGTGCCGAGGTGCGGGATGCCGGACTCGTCCATCGCGTCGCGGATCTCGCCGAAGCCGGAGTTGTCGTAGACGACGACCGGCAGCGCCAGCCCCAGGTCGCGCGCGGTCGCGAGCTCCTGGACGGTGAACAGCACGCCGCCGTCGCCGGCCAGCGCCACGACGGGCCGCTGCGGCGCCGCGAGCTTCGCGCCGATCGCCATCGGCAGCGCGCAGCCCAGGCAGCCGTAGCCGATCGGCATCAGCCACGACCGCGGGCGGTGCATGGGCAGGCTGTGGTTGGCGGCGTAGGCGGGCTTGGTCGAGTCTCCGGCGACGATCCGGTCCTCCGGCAGCGCCGCGTCGAGCGCCGCGACGATTTCCGCGAAGTCCGACACCGCCGCCGGCCAGCGCACCGCCGCCCGGGCGCCCGCCACCCGCTCCTGCGCCGCCTGCACGCGCGCCGCGTCGACCGGCGGGAGCTCGCGCTTCAGCGCGGCGGCGAGCGCCGCCAGCGTCGCCGCGCTGTCGCCGTGCAGGGCGACCTGCGCCGGGTAGCGGCGCTGGAGCTGGTCGGCGTCGATGTCGATCCGGATGACGCCGCGCAGCTCCAGCGGCGCCTCGAGGCCCCACAGCTCGAGGTCCGAGAGCTGCGCGCCGGCCAGCACGACGGCGTCGGCCTCGCGCAGGACGGCGTCCATCGGCGGAAGCTCAGGGCCGATCCGAGGCACAGCGGGTCGTCGTGATCGATCGTCCCCCGGCCGTTGATCGTCAGGCCGACCGGCGCGCCCAGGCGCCGGGCCAGCGCCAGCGCCGGTGCGCCGGCGTCGCGGGCGCCGCCGCCGAGCAGGATCAGCGGCGAGCGCGCGGCGGCGAGGCGGCGTGCGGCGGCCTCGACGTCGGCCGCCGCGGGCGCGGGTCGCGGCGGCGGATCGGCGAGCACGGCCGCGCCCACGTCGCCGGCGTCGGCGCGCAGGACGTCGACGGGAAGCTGGATGTGCACGGGCTGGGGCCGCCGCGACTCGAAGACCTCGCGGGCGCGGGCGAGCACGTCGGGCAGCTCGGCGGGATCGGCGACCGAATGGCTGAACGCGGTCACGGTCGACATCAGCCCCTGCTGGTCGGGCAGGTCGTGGATCTCGCCCAGCCCGCGCTGGTCCTCGGGCACGACGCCCGAGATCACCAGCATCGGGATCGAGTCGTGATGGGCCTGCGCGATCGGCGTGATCGCGTTGGTCAGCCCGGGCCCGCTGATGAGCACGCAGATGCCCGGACGACCGGTCACCCGGGCCCAGCCGTCGGCCATGAACGCCGCCCCCTGCTCGTGGCGGGGCGTGACGTGGCGGATGCCCGAGCCGGCCAGTCCGCGATAGATCTCCAGCGTGTGCACGCCGGGGATGCCGAACACCGTGTCGGCGCCTGACGTCTCCAGCAGCTGCACCAGCGCCTCACCGCACGACGCCACGCACCGCACCTCCCGGTCGTTGTCGTATTACCAACAGCAAATGGTGTTAGGGTTATAGCCGTGATCCGGATGGCGGTCAACGAGTGCCCGTTCGGTCCGTTTCCCGCCGCCCGCGAGGCCGTCGCGGCCCAGCTCGCAGGGCTGCACCGCTACCCCGGCCGCGACGACGAGCTGATCGCCCGGCTCGCCGCGATCCACGGCCTCGACCCCGACCGCATCGCGCTCGGCAACGGGGCCGACGCGATCATCGGCTACGTCTCGCAGGCGCTGCTGCGCCCCGGCGACGAGGTTCTCACGGGCTGGCCGTCGTTCGCCACCTACCTGATCGACGCCGAGAAGGCGGGCGCCACCGCGGTCACCGTCGCGCTCACCGACGACGGCGCCTTCGACCTGCCCGCGATGGCGCAGCGCATCAGCCCGGCGACCCGCCTGATCTGGGTCTGCACCCCGAACAACCCGATGGGGGCCGCGGTCGGCCGCGACGCGCTGGCCGACTTCCTCGACGCGGTGCCCGAGGACGTGCTCGTGGTGGTCGACGAGGCCTACTTCGAGTACGCCGCCGGGCCCGACCACGCCGACGCGATCGCCGAGCACGTCCTCACGCGCCCCAACGTCGCGGCGCTGCGGACGTTCTCGAAGCTGTACGGCCTGGCGGCGCTGCGCATCGGCTGGCTCGCCGGTCCGCCCGCGCTCGCGGCGCGCCTGCGCGAGATCCGCCACTACTACGACGTCACCGACCTGGCGGTGGCCGCCGCGCTGGCCAGCCTCGACGATCCCGCGGAGGTGGCCCGGCGCCGGACGGCCAACGACGAGCAGCGCGCCCGCCTGCAGGCCGCGTTCGACGCGCTCGGGCTGGCGCACCTGCCGTCGCAGACGAACTTCGTGACGGTCGACGTGGGCGACGCGGTCGCCGTCGCGGCACGGCTGGAGGCGCGCGGCATCCTGGTCCGCGCCCTCGACGGCGTCGGCACCCCCGCGCTGCTGCGCGTGACCGTCGGCGCACCCGACGAGGTCGAGCGCTTCCTGGCCGAGCTGACCGGGGCCCTGGGCCTGCTCGCGACCGTCGACGCGGACCGCTAACCGGCGCCGGGCGACCGGCCCGCGGCGACCGGCTCGCCCTCGACGATCGCGCGCAGGCACGCGTTGACCGCGTCGGGGCGGTGGCCGAACGCCGAGCCGTGGCCGAGGCCCGGCAGCAGGTGGAAGTGCCCGTCGGCGGCCAGGTCGGCCACCTCGCGCACGCGACGCGGCGGCGTCTGCACGTCCTCGCCGAACGCCACGGCATGGATCGGTACGCGGGTGTCGGGCAGCAGGCCGCTGGAGTCGAAGTCCAGGCACGCCTGCCACTGCGCGGCGAGCATCGCCCCGTCGCGCTGGGCGAAGCTCGTCGTCATGAACGGCCTGACCCGCGCCCACAGCTCGTCGTCGCCGAGGACCTCGGCCGGGTAGTACTGCATCGCGTAGTGGGTCGTGGCGAAGTCGGGCGGCAGCTCGGCCCCGGCGCGGCGCAGGGCGATCTCGGCCTCCTCCCACTCGCGGATGAAGCCGGTCTTGCGCACGCACGTGCCCATGACGATGGCGCAGCGCACGAGGTCGGGGCGGTCGTGGGCGAGCTGGACGGCGGTCAGCGACCCCATCGACAGGCCGACGAGGAAGACGGGCGGCGCGCAGCAGGCCTCGATCAGGGCCGCGCAGTCGCGCGCGTGGTCCTCGATGCTCCACGGCGGGTCGCTGGCCGAGCGGGTCGCCCCCACGCCGCGCGCGTCGTAGGTCGTGTTGCGAAAGCCCGGCTCGAAGGCCGGCGTCTGGAACCGGCGCCAGTGGGAGCCCGGGTTGTCGCCGGCGGCCAGCCAGACGATGTCGGGCCCGGTCCCGCTCTGCTCGTAGGACAGCGTGGCGTCGTCGAGCTCCAGCTCAGGCATGGGACGCCAGGACCCCGGCGCAGCACAGGGCCAGCAGCTCGGCCGGGCCGCAGGCGCGCAGGCCGCCGGACGGCACGGCGGCGGCGAGGTCGCGCTGGGGATCGACCAGCGCGGCAACCTTGTCGCGCACGACGGTCTCCCACTCGGGATCGGTCGGCTCGCCGTGCGCCTCCAGCGGCCCGGCAGCCAGGCGCCGCCCGTCGCGCAGCTCGATCTCGACCGCGGTGAGCCGGCGGGCCGGGAAGGCGGCGGTCAGCTCGGGCTCGACCACCACGGTCGTGCACCCGGCGATCGCGGCGACCGCGGGGTCGTCCCACGCGCCGAGGACCTCCTCGACGCCGAACGCGCCGCGGGCCACCACGGCGGCCACCGGCCAGATGAGGTTGTACTGCGCCTCCTCGGTGGTGGTCGGCGGCACCTTGGCCAGCGCGTCGGCGGCCGCGAACGTGCGGATGACGACGCGCTGCACGCCCTCCGGCGGCCGGCCGTCCGTTGCCTCCAGCGCAGCGCGCAGCGCGCCCTGCGTCCAGCGGCAGCACGGGTGCGCCTTGACGTAGAGCTCCTCCACGCACCAGCGGACGCCGAGGTCGTCGGCGGGGGTGTCGAGGTAGACCGGGCGCACGCTCGTGAACCCGCGCTGCGCCAGCAGTGCGGACTCGACGCCGACGCCGGCGCCCCAGGCGCAGGCGTCCTTGGTCATCTGCGGCTCGGCGACCGAGCGCATGATGTGGGAGATCGGCGCGTGGTACTCGGCCAGGCCGAGCGCGTGCGCGGTCGTGTCGGCGTCGAGGCCGAGCAGGCGGGCCGCGGCGGCCGCGGCGCCGACGCCGCCCCACGAGCCGGAGGCGTGGTAGCCGTCGTCGCGGTCGTGCAGCGCGATGCCCGCCCGGATCGCGATCTCGTAGCCGACGACGACCGCGGCGAGCAGCTCGTCGGCGTCGGCGTCGGCGTGCTGGGCGGCGGCCAGCGCGGCGGGGATGATCACCGCGCCCGGGTGGCCCTTCGTGATGCGGTGCCCGTCGTCGCAGTCGAGCACGTTGGCCAGCACGCCGTTGGCCCAGGCGGCGCCGACGGCGCCCAGCCGCCGGCCGTCGAACAGGGCGACCGCCGCGTCGCCGGGATAGACGGCGCTGGCGTGCTCGGCGGCGATCCTGGTCGCCGGTGCGGGCCGGCCCGCCACGAGCGCCGCCGCCATGTCCGCCAGCACCAGCCGCGTGTGCTCCTGCACCCGCGCCGGGACGTCGGACCAGCGCAGGCCGCGGGCGAACGCGATGTGGTCGGCCAGGGTCGTGGTCATGGGCTCACTCTGCCACTGTCACGCCGACGAGGTCGGGGTCTGCCGCGCCGGCGCACAGCGCCGCGGTCAGCTCGGCTGCTCGGTCGCGCACGGCGTGGACGAGCTGGTCGACGTGGCCCGCGACGCGGAACTTCGGCGCCGAGACGTTCAGCGCGGCGACGATCGCGCCGCTCACGTCGCGCACGGGCGCGGCCACGGCGAACAGGCCCGCCTCGAACTCCTCGTCGCACAGGGCGTAGCCGTCCTGCGCCGCCCGCTGCACGCGCGCGGCGAGCTCGTCGAGGTCGCGCGCGGCGTTGGGCCCCAGCGGGTGCAGCTCGACGCCGGCGAACAGCAGCTCGAGCTCGTCGCGGTCGTGGTCCATGAGCAGCGCCCGGCCAGCCGAGGTGCAGTAGGCGGGCGTCATGCGTCCACCCCATCCCACGGCCTCGACCGCGCGCCCGGGCGACTCGGACAGCAGCGTCAGCACCTCCAGGCCCTGCAGGACCGAGAGGTGCGCGCGCTCCTGGACCTCGCGCCAGCGCCCGTAGCCGCGGCCCGGCCTCGTCGACGACGCGCGGGCGGCCGGCCAGGCCGGCCAGCGCGTAGATGCGCCAGCCCAGCCGGTAGGTGAGCGCGTCGCGGTTGCGCTCGACGAGGCCGTACTCGGCCAGCGCCTTCAGCGCGCGCGAGACCTGGCTCTTCTCGCGCTCGAGCCGCTCGCTGATGCGGGTGACGCCCAGCCCACCCTCGCGCATCGCCTCGTCGGAGCCGAGCGAGAGGAGCACCTCGATCCCCCGTCGGATGCTGGTTTCACGATCGGCTGCCACAGATTCTCGACCCCTCGCCCACGCAGACCTGCCATATACCCAACAGATGTTGTCCTCGACACCGTACCATCGGCCTCGAGAGCCGGTGCGGCCACTTGACCGATCCCGATCTGTTGCCGTATAACCATCACCCGTTGGTCGTTAACCGGCATGCCTCCGCTTCCTCGTCCCTGCGCATCGCGTGCGCACAGCTGGGCCCGGCGATCGGCCAGGTGGCGGCCAACCGCGAGCGCACGGCCGCGGCGATCGACGCCGCCGCCGCCCAGGGCGCACGGCTCGTCGTCCTGCCCGAGCTGTGCGTCACCGGCTACTGCTTCGCGGACGCCGGCGAGGCGCGCGCCGGCGCCGAGCCCCTCGACGGGCCGACGGTCCGCGGCTGGTGCGAGCAGGCCGCGCGCCACGACCTCGTCGTGGTCGGCGGCATCTGCGAGCTCGATCCCGACGGCGCGCTGCGCAACAGCGCCGTGATCGTCGACGCCACCGGGGTGCGCGCCGCCTACCGCAAGGCCCACCTCTGGGACCGCGAGCCGGCGATCTTCCGCCGTGGCGACGAGCCCGCCCCCGTCGTCGACACGCCGGCCGGACGCGTCGGCGTCGCCGTCTGCTACGACGCGGTCTTCCCCGAGCACCTGCGCCGGCTTGGCCTGCGCGGCGCCGAGATCGTCGCGGTGCCGATGAGCTCGCCCGCCCCGGTCCAGGCCACGCAGCCGGTCGCGATCGAGATCGCCGTCGCCATGGCCGCCGCCAACGCCAACCGCGTCTACATCGCGCAGGCCGACCGCACCCGCGACGAGCGCGGCACCCGCTGGGCACAGGCCAGCGTGATCGTCGACCCCGACGGCAGCGTCGTCGCCGGCCCGCCCGACGGCGAGGCGCTGCTGGTGGCCGACGCCGACCTCGCGCGCGCGCGCGACAAATCATGGGGCGAGCGCAACGACGTGCTGGGCGACCGCCGCCCCGAGCTGTATACCACCGACCACGATCCAGGAGACGGACTGCGATGAGCGATGGGGCCACCACCAAGGGGCTGCTGGAGCGCCTCGACGAGGGCGCGGTGATCTGCGCCGAGGGGTACCTGTTCGAGTTCGAGCGCCGCGGCTACCTCCAGGCCGGCGCCTTCGTCCCCGAGATCGTGCTCGAGCACCCCGACCTCGTCGCGCAGCTGCACCGGGAGCTCGTCCACGCGGGCTCGGACGTCGTGCAGGCGTTCACGTACTACGGCCACCGCGAGAAGCTGCGCATCGTCGGCAAGGAGCACCTGCTGGAGCCGCTCAACCGCGACGCGCTCGAGCTGGCCGGCGGCGTGGCGCGCGAGACCGGCACGCTCGCCGCCGGCGACCTGTGCAACACGAACGCGTTCCACCCCGACGAAGCGAGCCGCCGGGCGGTGCGGGCGATGTTCGAGGAGCAGGTGGGCTGGATCGTCGACGCCGG
>JAWKKD010000033.1:0-22051 GCA_041393435.1 Solirubrobacterales bacterium
CGAGCACCTGATCGCCGAGGGCCTGACGATCATCCTGGCGGAGCAGCACCGGGCCCTCGTCGAGCGTCTGTGCTCGACGGTGCTCGTGTTGCGCGCCGGCGAATCCGTGGCGTCCGGGCCGCTCGAGCCCGGCGTCATCGACACCCACTACCGGGCGCTCTGACCGCCCCGTCCATCCATGGTTCCCAGCAAGGAGAAGACGTTGATGCAACGACCGGGCACGCGTCGGGACTTCATCAAGCAGGCCGGGGCGGGAGCCTCCCTCCTCGGGATGGGCGGGCTCCTGGCCGCCTGCGGAGGCGGCGGATCGACATCGACGTCAACGTCGGCGGCGACGAACGCGGCCACGGCGGCCAAGGGGCCGATCGACGTCGGGCTGCTCAACTCGCTGTCGGGCAACCTCTCGATCGTCGAGGTGCCGCTCCACAACGTGTCGCTCATGGCGATCGACGAGATCAACGCGGCGGGCGGGGTCAACGGCCGGCAGCTGAAGGCCATCTCCCAGGACTACGCCTCGGACTTCACCCAGGCGGTGCAGAAGTCCGACACGCTGATCAACAAGTACGACGTGGCGATCACGATCGGCGGCTACACGTCGGCGAGCCGCGTCGCGGTCATCCCGACCTTCCGTGACAACGACGCGATCTTCTTCTACGGGACGTACTTCGAGGGGCTCGAGTGCGATCCCAACGTCTTCTACTCGGGTGCCGTCCCCAACCAGTTCCTCATCGACTACGTGCCGTGGATCCTGAGCAACCTGGGCAAGACCTTCTACATCGTCGGCTCGGACTACGTGTATCCCCGGACCGTGAGCGCCATCGTGCGCAAGCTGGTCGCGCAGGGGGGCGGCAAGGTCGTCGCCGACCGGTACTTCCCGCTCGGCACCACCGACTTCGGAGCGGTGATCTCCGACATCGGGACGGTCAAGCCCGACGTGGTGTTCTCGAACCTCGTGGCCGACTCGGTGCCCGCGTTCTACAAGCAGTACCGCAGCGCGGGGTTCACCGCCGCGAAGAACCCGATCGCGGCGACGGTGACGACCGAGGACGAGGTGGCGGCGATGGGCGCCGAGAACGGCGCCGGCCACTACATGTCGGCCACGTACTTCCAGTCGCTGCCCAACGACAACAACAAGAAGTTCGTGGAGGCCTACCAGTCGAAGTACGGGGCGGACGCCGTGACGTTCATGCCCCTCGTCGGCACGTACAACGCCGTGTGGCTGTTCGCCAAGGCCGCGGCCAAGGCCCCGGACCTGTCCCCCGCCTCGTTGAGCAAGGCGCTCATCGGTGCGACGTTCGACGAGAACCCGGAGGGCGCTCCGATCACGATCGCGTCGGATCACTTCTGCAACCATCCCTCGTACATCGGTCAGGCCAACAAGCAGGGCCAGTACGACATCGTCAAGTCGTTTGAGTCCCGTCCCGCCGACCCGTTCCCGCCGCAGGTCGTCCCTGCCGGCAAGCGTCCGGAGTGCCCGGTTGCCACCGTCGGGAAGTGAGCCATGCACACTGTCATGAACGTCCTCGCCCAGGGGCTCTCCCTGGGCGCGGTGTATCTGCTCAGTGCGCTGGGGCTGACCGTCATCTACGGGGTCATGGGCGTCGTCAACCTGGCCCATGGCGAGCTGCTGATGATCGGCTCGTACGTGGTGGCGCTCACCGCAGGGACGCTCTCGGTGCCGGGGTCGATCGTCCTCGCCTTCGTGGGCGTCGGCGCGCTGGGGGTGCTGCTCGACGCCGTCCTGATCCGGTTCCTGTATCACCGCCCGGTTGAGTCGATGCTCGCCACCTGGGGCCTGGGGATGGTCATCCGCCAAGTGGTGATCCTGCTCTTCGGCACCGAGCTGCGCTACGTGGCGCTGCCGATCGCCTCGTCGTTCGCCATCGGGTTCGGAGCGAGCCTGCAGTGGTGGCGGCTGGTGCTCATCGTCTGCGGCATCACCGCCGCCGTGGGCCTCGGCGCCGTCATCGCTCGCACCACCTTCGGGATGCAGATGCGGGCCGTGATCGCCAACCCGGGGATCGCCGAGAGCCTGGGCGTGCGGTCGGCGCACATCAACCGGTGGGCCTTCGCGCTCGGGTGCGGGCTGGCGGGCCTGGCCGGGGCGCTCGTCGCGCCGCTGCGGACGGTGTTCCCGAACATGGGGGTGCCCTATCTGGTCGGCGCGTTCCTGGTCGTGGTGCTGGCCGGCCTGGGCAGCGTCCGCGCCGCCATCTTCTGGTCGATCGCGGTCGGGATCGCGTTCGCGGCCGTCGCGGTGCCGGTGAGCGACACGCTGGCCAGCATCGTGGTCTGGTGCGGCGCGCTGGTGATCATCGCCGCGCGGCGTCGTCCCGTCGTCGTGGCGCGGGTGTGAGGCCATGAGCGCGCGCGCCATGACCCGCCTGCCGGGGTCCGCCCGGACTCGCGACTGGACCGCACTGGGCGTGCTGGTGGTGCTCGCCATCCTCGCCCCGCTGCTCCTGTCGCAGTCGTCGCTACGGCTGACCGCGTTGTTCCTGCCGCTCGCGCTGCTGGCCATGAGCGTCGACATCCTGTGGGGGGAGAACCGCATCATCAGCTTCGGCCACGGCGCCTTCTTCGCCGCGGGCGGCTACATCGGCGGCCTCATCCTCATCGGGCACACGTACAACCCGATCAGCGGTGCGGCGAGCTTCCTGGAGCAGGGCGGGTCGAGCTCCGGGCTCGACCGCCTGCTCGGGCACCTGCACGACATCTCGATCGCGGGCCTGCCGGTCCCGGCGCTCCTCGTGCCGCCGCTCGTCGTCGGCGCGATCGGCCTGATCATCGGCATGATCGTCTTCCGGGTCACCGACCCGGAGATCTACCTGCCGCTGATCACGCTCGGCATCACGGTCGTCGCCGGGCTGTGGTTCAACGACGTCGACGGGATCGGCGGCAGCAACGGGCTGGGCGGCATCCCGTCGTTCACGAAGGACATCGCCGGCGGCGGCACCACCGTGCAGTACGTGTTCAACGCGGCCTTCGTGGTGGCGGCGCTGATCGGGTACGCCGTGTTCCGCCAATCGCAGCGCGGCGCCACCTGGCGGGCGCTGGGCGACGACGCGGTCCGGCTCGAGGCCCTCGGCTATCCCGTGCGCCGGATCCGTGCCTACGGCTTCGCCGTCTCGGTGGCCATAGCTGGACTGGCGGGATCGCTGTACGCCGCGACCGCCGGGGTCATCGGACCCGGGCTGGCCGATATCACCTTCAGCGCCCAGCCGCTGATCTGGGTCGCCGTCGGCGGCACCGGCACCCTGCTGGGGCCGGTGGTCGGCACCCTCGTCGTCCAGTGGCTGCAGCAGCTGCTGTCGGTGGATCTCGGCCTCCAGAGCAGCTGGCAGCTGTTCCTGGGCCTGGCCCTCATCTTCATCGTGCTGCTGGCGCCCGGCGGCCTGCTCGGCTCCCGGCGCGAGGGCATCCTGGCCCGGCTGCCGCGCCGCCGTCCGCCGCCGTCCGACGGGGATCGGGGGCGGCGAGCGCCGACGACGCGGCGAACGAGGCGGTTGCGGCGTCGAGCGGACGTGACACCATCCGCTCGGGTGGTCCACGCGATGCCTGACCCCTCAGCACACGTCAACGCTTGGTCTCCCCATGCCCTCTCCAGCCTCGTGCTAATGGGGAGACCAGGTGCCGCGGCGGCCGTCGACATCGACGGCCGCCGCGTCTGTTCCGGAGGCCGGTCGTGATGGGCCGGCTGCGCGACGCGTTCCGCCCGCGGCGCACCGCGCGGCGCCCGCAGGGCGAGGCGGTTCCGATCGGGCTGTTGTTCTCGCTCACCGGGGGGCTCGCGGCGATCGAGACATCGGTGTGTCAGGGGGCGCTGCTGGCGATCGACGAGGTCAACGCCGCCGGCGGCATCCAGGGCCGACCCGTGGAGGCGGTGATCGAGGACTACGCGTCCGATTGCACGCTGGCGCCCATCCGCGCGGGCAAGCTCATCAGCGAGCACGACGTCATCGCCTGTGTGGGCGGCTACATCTCGGCCAGCCGCGTGGCCACGGCTCCGGCGATCCGCGCCGCCGACTCGCTGCTGCTGTACCCGACCTACTTCGAGGGGCTGGAGGAGGACCCGCACGTCTTCTACTTCGGCGCGGTGCCCAACCAGTACCTGCTCGACTACATCGCGTGGGTGCTCGCGCACCTCGGTACGCGCATCTACATGGTGGGCTCGGACTACGTGTATCCCCGGGCGGTGGGCACCATGATCCGCAAGCTGGTGGCCGACGCCGGCGGGCAGGTGATGGCCGATCGCTACGTCCCGCTGGGCGGCACCGACTTCGCCGAGGTGGTCGCCGAGATCAGCGCCGACCGGCCCGACGTCGTCGTCTCCAACATCGTGGGCAGCGATTCCACCGCCGCCTTCTACCGCCGGTTCCGCGCCGCGGGCCACACTGCGGCGTCGCTGCCGATCGCGGCGACCGTCACCACCGAGGTCGAGGTCCAGGCGATGGGCGCGGAGAACGCCGCTGGCCACTTCATGATCGCCACGTACTTCGGATCGCTGGACAACCCGGCCAACAACCGCTACCGGGCGGCCATGCGGGCGCGCTTCGGCCCGGACTCGGTGACCCACGTCACCCAGGTCGGCGCGTACAACGCGGTGCAGCTGTTCGCGCGGGCAGCGGACCGAGCACCGGACCTCACGGCGCCATCGTTGCGGGCCGCGCTCGTCGGCACGACGTTCGACGGCAACCCCGAGGGCTGGCCGGTGCGGGTCCATCCCAACCATCACACGGACCACCCCTGCTATATCGGCTGCACGCGCGATGACGGCCAGTTCGACGTGATCGCGCAGTTCGAGCCCCGCGCACCCGACCCCTATCCGGAGGCCATCGTGCCGAGCTTCCGACGCCCACCGGTTGGACAACCCGCCGCTGGCAGTTGAATGGCGGTCACCGGCTCCAGCGCGTACAGTTGCCGAAGGCCGAGATGATCAGGATCCGCAGCCTGCTCGATCGCTCGCAGCCCGGCCTCACCGTGCGGGCCTGTCCTGACGACCTCGACAGGTGGATCCGGTGGGCCCGCGTCATCGAGGACGCCGACGTCCTCGGGCAGCTCACCGGCGGCGAGCTGGTGGTCACCGGCGGGCGCTGGAGATGCACCGTGTCCGACGGCGACCGGTACGTGTGCGCGCTGGCGACCCGGGGGGTGGCGGCGCTGGTCATGGCGCCCCAAAGCGAGGCGGGCATCCCGGACGACGTCGTGGCGGCGTGCGAGCGCTGGCGGGTGGTGCTGCTCGAGCTGTCGCCCGACGCGACGTGCGAGGCGGCGGCCGAGGCGGCGAACGCCCTGATCATGGAAGCGCGCTGCAGCGACCTCGTCCGGTCGCTCCAGCGCGAGCGGGCGTTTCTGTCGGCCATCGGCACCGAGCACGGACCGCGAGCGGTGCTCGACGTCCTGGCCGCCCACTGCGGCGTGCCCATCTGGCTGATCTCACGCGGGGCCGTGTTCTGCCCGACGGGCCAGCGACAGCCGCCCATGGCGCACGTCCGCGCGGTGGTGGAGAAGCACGCGGCCGGCGGCAATGCCATCGCCGTCTCGATGCCCGACGGCACCGAGGCGTCGGCGTTTGCGGCCCCGAGCCCGCAGCCGGGCACGTCGCCCGTGGGCCGGCTCGTGTGCGAGATGCCCGCGGAGAAGGTGCCCGTGGAGCTGCGGCTGGCGATCGACCAGACGCTGACGTTCCTCGCCGTCGAGCTGTCGCTCGTCTCCGCGGGGCGGGCGGCCCGGCGGCCCTGCGGCGCCGAGTTCGTCGGCCGCCTCTCCTCCGGGGTGGCGACACCGGACGAGCTCGAGGCCTGGGCGCGGGCGGTCGGGGTCGACCTCCGCGGCCACGTCGTCTGCCTGGTCGTGCGGGTGCCCGACGCCAAGGACCACGAGATCGCCGAGGTGGCCGCGGCGCTGGAGGACCTCGCCGACTCGGTGGGCGCGGCGAGCATCGTGGTGACCGAGGGCGAGGAGGTCGGCGTCTTCGTCTTCTCCCGCGAGGTGGACGGACGCGAGACCGATCGGGCGATCGCGCTGGCGCAGATGCTCATCGGGACCGAGATGCGCCACGGAGGCGTGGCGTTCGGTACGAGCTCGGTGATCGCCAAGGAGACGGCCGACGTGGTCCGGGCGCTGATCGACGCGCGCCAGGTCTGCCGGCTGAACCTGCTCCACGAGGCCGTGCCGGGGCCTGCGCCGCCCCCCGCGGGAGCCCCGCCGCTCAGCGCGATGCTGCTGTGCGACCACGAGCGGGCCCGCGCGGCGCTGCAGGCTGCGATGCTCGAGCCGCTGCTGGCCTACGACGCCGCGCACGGGTCCGAGCTCGTGCACACCCTCGACGTGTTCCTATCGACGTCGGGCCAGTGGACCGCCTCCGCGTCGCAGCTCGGCGTCCACGTCAACACGCTGCGCTACCGGCTGGCGCGGATCGAGAAGCTCACCGGCCGCGACCTGGCGTGGATGGGCGACCGGGTGGACTTCTTCATCGCCCTGCGCGCCCGCGACGCCGAGCGCGCGCAGGGCGGTACCGGCAGCCGCACGTCCCGGGTGGTCGCGGCCAGCGAAGCCCCGGCGTGAACGCCTGGCGCGCCGCGCCGGCGGCGAACACCGAGCCGTGGCCCGCGCCGCTCCGTGCCTCCGAGCCCCAAGACGCAGCACGCGCCGGCTGCCTGACGTAGCATCGATCGCCATGATCACCCCGGGCACCCACACCGTCGGTCCGCAGGACGGATCGCTTGTCGTCAAGACCTATCGCGAGGGCATGGCCGCCAAGGCCGGCCACGACCTCGTCATCGATGTCACGAGCTGGAACGCCACCGTCACGGTGGCGGACGGCGGCTGGACGGTCGAGCTGACCGCCGACCCCCGCTCGCTGCAGGTCCGCGACGGGCTGGGCGGCGTCAAGCCGCTCACCGACAAGGACCGCGGCGAGATCCGCAAGACCATCGACGCCAAGGTGCTCAAGGGCGACCCGATCCGCTTCCGCTCGAGCGCGGTGCGGGCCGCCGACAGCGGGCCGGTCTCCGTCGAGGGCGAGCTGACGATCGGCGGCGCCACGCGGCCGGTCGCCGCCCAGCTCGACGTCGACCCGGACGGGCGCCTGCACGGCACCGTGTCGGTCGTGCAGAGCGCCCACGGCATCAAGCCCTACCGAGGGCTGATGGGCGCCCTGAAGGTGCGCGACGACGTCGAGATCGTGATCGACGTGCGCCTGCCCACGTCAGGCTGACGCCTCGCCGGCCGGAGCGGTTCACCCCCGGCGGCGCCGCGCGCGCCGCCGGCCCCTGCCGGCCGGGCACCCACCGGGAGGGCGCGGGCTCGGACCATGCGCCTCGCGCGCCGCGTGCGGCATGATCCGCACGATGCTCACGTTGCGCGCGGGACCGCTGGAGGCCGACGTCGTCCCCGAGTGCGGGATGGTCGTCGCCTCGCTGCGGGCCGGCAGGCGCGAGCTGCTCGGGCTGCGGGGCGGACTGAAGGCCTACCGCGAGCGGGGCTCCACGTTCGGCGTGCCGCTGCTGTACCCGTTCGCGAACCGCCTGTCGCAGGTGCGCTGCGCGCGGATCGACGCATCGGCGGCGCGGCGCGATCCCTCCGGCCTGCCGATCCACGGCCTGCCCGCCGCGCTCGGGGCGTGGGAGGTCCTCGAGCGGGCGCCCGACCGGGTGCGCGCGGTCCTCGACTGGGACGACCCCGCGTTCGCGCCGCCGCACCGCGTCGAGATCGCCCACGAGCTGAGCGACGGGGCGCTGCGCGTGACCACCACCGTCGCGGGCGACGGCGTGCCGGTCGCGTTCGGCTGGCACCCGTACCTGGCGATCGATCGAGCGACCACCGCCGTCGCGATCCCGGCGATGCGCCGCCACCTCCTCGACGGCCGCGGCCTGCCCACCGGGAGACCGAGGACGTTCCGGCCTTCTCGGGCCCGCTGGGCGACCGGACCTACGACGACCTCTTCGAGGCCCCACCGGGCGCCGTCTTCGCGGCCGGCGCCGTCCGGGTCCGCTTCGGCGCGGGCGCGCGCTGGGCCCAGGTCTTCGCCCCGGCCGCTGAGCCGCTCATCGCCTTCGAGCCGATGGCCGCCCCGACGAACGCCCTCGTCACCGGCGAGCACCTGCCCGCCGCGCCGTACACGTTGCGCTTCGAGATCGCGGTCGCATGATCCTCGCCGACCGCTGGTCCTCCATCGACGAGATCGTCGCGGCGCACCCCGAGCTGCGGCTGGACCTGGGCTGCGGGTACGTCAAGCCGGCCGGGTACGTCGGCCTCGACGACCTGCGCGGGGTCGGCGGGCTGTCCGGCCAGCTGCCGAGCGTCGAGGGCGGGCCCGACATCCTGCTCGACCTCAACGCCGACCCATACCCGTTCGCGGACGGCGCGGCGGTCGAGGTGCGCTCGCGCCACTTCCTCGAGCACTCGCTGCTCGACCACGTCTTCGAGCAGTCGCACCGGGTGCTGGCGCCGGGCGGGCGGTTCGTCGCGATCGTGCCCTACGCCAACAGCGCGGACGGCCTGGCGCCCGGGCACAGCGTCTTCCTCACCGAGCGGTTCTTCGAGCGCAACCCGTCCTTCGGGGCGCAGTTCGAGATCACGCGGATCACGTACCGCCAGAGCGAGGAGTGGGAGGCATGGCCGCGGATCCTGCGCCGGTTGATCCCGTACGACTGGGCGCGGACGCATCTGTTCAACGTCTGCAAGGAGATGCGCGTCGAGGCGGTCCGGCGCGCGTAGGGGGACCGAGGCCGGCCCCGGGCTCTCCGGCATGAGGCGGCTCCGCGTGGCCGGTCCCGTCGGAGATCGGGACTTCCGGCTGGTCCTCGCCGCCTCGCCTGCCTGGTCGCCGCGCTCGTGGGCCTGCCGACGCTGCGCCGGCAAGGAACGTCCAATCTGGCGCGCCGCCGCTCATGAGGCGCGACCGCGCGGCCGACGCACCGCGCATGACCCGTCCGATCCTCGCTCTCGCCGCCGCGGCCGCCCTGGCCGTGGCGACCGCTCCCGCCGCCGGTGCCCAGACGTTCGAAGAGTGCCTCGCCGAGCAGGTGGGCAACCTCAACGTCGACTGCGTCAAGGCCGAGCAGATCGGCCGGATCCCGCGCGACAAGAAGGCGCCCCGCGACGTCCGCGTCACCTGGGCGCTCGGCGGCTGCGCCGGCCTGCCCGCCACCGGCTGGGAGTGGCGCGTGCGCTTCATCAAGGACAACCGCCGCGGCACCATCGTGCCGGCCGAGCGGCCCGACGGCACCCGCCGCTACGTCTTCGGCGACACGTCCCAGGCGGGCACCCGGGACGTCCGCCTCAAGCGCGGCGCCTGGTTCGTCGATCTCGGCGTCGACCACGCCTACAGCCCGGACGGCGACTGCGGCGGCCTCGACGTCCGTTCGGCGCGCTTCGTCGTGCGCTGAGACCCCGGGCAAGCGGGTGGGCGGACCGGCCGCCCACTCCGTCAGGTCACGTCGCGACGGCGCAGCGCCACCGCCGTGACGCCGGCGAACGCGGCCAGCAGCGCGGCGATCACCGCCACCGCCTGGCCCGCGCCGACCAACGGCCCCTCGAACGACCCCGGCCCGTTCGAGCCGATCGTGTCGGCCGAAGCCCCCAGCGCGGCCGCGATCGAGTAGCCGTTGGCGCGCAGGAACACGTTCGTCAGCGGCTCGAGTGCCCCGACGCTGTCGGCGAACGCGCTGAGCAGGCCTTCGATGACGAGCGCGTAGAGGATGCCGATGCCGATCGCCAGCGACGTGCCGCGGGTCAGCACGCCGAGCAGCACGCCGAGCGCCGCCCACGCCGCCAGGATCAGCCAGCCCCCCGCGGCCGACCGCACGATCAGCCAGGCCGACGGCCAGTGCACCGGCGCGTCCTCGATCTGCGCGATCACGACGCTCGCCACCGCGCCCGCCGCGAACAGCGCGAGCACGAACGGCACGAGCACCACGCCGAGCGCGATCAGCTTCGCGCCGAGGATCCGCAGCCGGCCGGGGCGCTGCGTGAACAGCGTCTTCAGCGTGTCCCAGCCGTACTCGCTGCCGAGCGCGAGCACGCCGAGCATGAGCGCGAACACGCCGCCGAAGAAGGGAAAGCCGGTCAGCAGGTTGGCGGTGAACTGCTCGGGCAGGAACCGGCCGATGCCGCCGGCCGCGTCGTCGGGGTCGAGCGCGTAGGGGACGACGTAGGCGAAGAACACGCCGAGGAAGGTCCAGGTGCCAAGCAGGATCCAGGTCGCCGCGCGCTTGCGCAGCACGAGCAGCTCGGCGGTCACGTCGCGGGTCATCGGGCACCTCCGGTCAGCTCCAGGAAGACGTCCTCCAGCGAGGCGGTCTGGGGATGCAGCTCGCAGACGGCGATGCCCGCCTCCACGAGCACGCGGTTGATCTCGGCGGCGCGCGCCGGCTCCACGGTCACGTCCAGCGCGCCGCCGACCACGGTGACCGCGCCGACGCCCGGACGGCCGGAGACGACGCGGACCGCCTCCTCCAGCGGATCAGCGCGCACGCGCAGGCCGGCGCGGCCGCGCAGCTCGTCGACCGTTCCCTCGGCCATGAGCCGCCCGCCCCGGATCACGCCGACGCGGTCGCAGACCTGCTCGACCTCGCCCATCAGGTGGCTGGAGAGCACGACCGTTCGCCCGGCGCGGCCCTGCGCGCGGATGAACGCCCGCATCTCGGCCATGCCCGCCGGATCGAGGCCGTTGGTCGGCTCGTCGAGGATCAGCAGCTCGGGGTCCTTCAGCAGCGCGGCGGCGACGCCCAGCCGCTGGACCATGCCGAGCGAGTACGTGCGCACCCGGTGGCCGGCGCGCGCGGTCAGCCCGACCTCGTCGAGCACGGCCTCGGCGCGGCTGTCGCCCACGTCGGCGTGGCGCGCGAGCACGCGCAGGTTGTCGCGGCCGCTGAGGTACGGGTAGAACGCCGGCGTCTCGACCATCGCGCCGACCCGGGCCAGGCCGTCCGGCGTGCCGGGCGCCTCGCCCAGCACGCTGACCCGGCCCGAGCTGGGCCGGACGAGCCCGAGCAGCATCCGCAGGGTCGTGGTCTTGCCGGCGCCGTTGGGACCGAGGAACCCGTAGACCTCGCCGCGGCGCACGCCGAGCGCGAGGTCCGAGACGGCCACCACCTCGTCGCCGTAGCGCTTGGTCAGCCCGCGCGTCTCGATGACGAACGGCGCGGCGACGGGGGCGTCGATCGGTGTGGTGATCGTGGTCATGACCGCGACCGTAGGGCCGTGGTCACGGCCCGCAAACGCACCGCGGAGGGATCCTCGGTCCCCCTCAGGAGGGACGCGGCGATCCTCCCGCGGGGCGATCCGAGCACGGCACGGGCGCCGGTACGCTCGCCATCTGGTGTCCACGCTGCGACACGCCGCCCACCGCGACATCGAGCGTCGAGCCGCTGGGCCTCGGGCCGGGGACGTCGACGCTCGACGTTGGGCGAGGCCCGCGGCCGACGCGGCCCTCGCGCTCGCCGCGTTCGCCGCCACGCTCGGGCTGCTGGTCGCCGGCGGGCCGGACGCGCCGCGCGGGCTCGACGTCGCGGAGGTCGCGCTGGCCGCGCTCGCCTCGCTGCCCCTGGTCGCCCGCCGCCGCTCGCCGCTGGCCGTCTTTGTCGTCACCGGCCTGGCGACGGTGGCGCTGCGCGTGATCGCCGAGCCGGCCGGCCCGCCGGTCGGGCCGACCATCGCCCTCTTCTTCCTGGCCGCGCGCCGCGACGCGTCCCGCGCCCAGACGCGGCTGGCGATCGCGGTCGCCGTCGCGATCCTGATCGCGCACGTCGTCGCGGTCGGCGTGCACGACGGCGTCTTCCCGGGCACCGCGATCGCGTTCGGCGTGCTCGTGTGGGGCGGCGCGTGGCTGGCGGGCGACCGGGCCCGGCTGCGCCAGGAGCGGATGGCCGAGCTCGAGCAGCGCGCCCTGCGCGCCGAGCACGAGGCCGAGCGCGAGCGCCGCCTGGCCACCGCCGAGGAGCGCGCGCGCATCGCGCGCGACCTGCACGACTCCGCCGGCCACGCGATCAACGTCATCCTCGTCCACGCGGGCCTGGGCCGGGTGCGCGCGACGGACGATCCGCAGGCGCGCGAGACGTTCGCCACCATCGAGGCGGTGGCGCGCGACACCGTGGCCGACATCGACCAGCTCGTCGCCGCCCTGCGCGACGACGCCGCCGGATCCGGCGTGGAGCCGCCGCCCGGCTTGGCCGCCCTCGACGCGCTCGCCGATCGCCACCGGGTCGCCGGCCTCGACGTCACCGTGGACGTCCATGGCGAGCAGCGGCCGCTCGCGCCGAGCGTCGATCGCGGCGCCTACCGCATCGTCCAGGAGGCGCTGACGAACGCGGCCCGCCACGGCGACGGGCACGCCGGCGTCGACCTCGCCTTCGCGCCCGACGCGCTGGAGATCACGGTCGACAACCCGGTCGGTGCGGGCGTGCCCGCCCGGCCCGGCGGCGGCCACGGGATCGCCGGCATGCACGAGCGGGCCGCGCTGCTGGGCGGCAGCGTCGAGGCCGGCCGCCGCGACGACCGCTTCTGCGTGCACGCCCGGCTCCCGCTGACCGCGGCCGGCGCATGACCCGCGTGCTGATCGTCGAGGACGACGCGCTGATGCGCGCCGGCCTGCGCGGCGTGCTGAGCGCCGACCCCGCCATCGAGGTCGCCGGCGAGGCGGCCGACGGCAGCGACGCGCTCTACCGCACCCGGCTCCTTCGGCCCGACATCGTGCTCATGGACATCCGGATGCCGGGCCGCGACGGGATCGCCGCCACGCGGGACGTCCTCGGCGCGTTCCCCGAGGTCAAGGTCATCATCCTCACGACCTTCGAGCAGGACGACTACATCTTCGGCGCCCTGCGCGCCGGCGCCTCGGGCTTCCTGCTCAAGCGCACGCGGCCGGAGGACCTCGTGGCCGCGATCCACACGGTCGCGGCGGGCGACTCCCTGCTGTCGCCGTCGGTCACGAGCCGGGTGATCGAACGGATGGCGCGCCAGCCCGCGCCCGACCTGGCGCTCGACGCCCGCCTCGCCGAGCTCACCGGGCGCGAGCGCGAGGTGCTCGAGCTCGTCGCCCGGGGCCTGTCCAACGCCGAGATCGCGGCTCGGCTCGTCATCGAGGAGTCGACGGTCAAGACCCACACGAAGCGGATCCTGGCCAAGCTCGGCGTGCGCGACCGCGTGCAGTCGGTGATCTTCGCCTACGAGCACGGGCTCGTGGCGCCCGGCGCTGGGTGCTAGGGGTGCCGATGCCGGCCCTCGGCTTGACAAGGTCGAGTACTGAAACCTGCCGGCGTGAGGCGGGCCCCCGTGGGTGCTAGGGGTGCCGATGCCGGCCCTCGGCTTGACAAGGTCGAGTACTGAAACCTGCCGGCGTGAGGCGGGCCCCGTGGGTGCTAGGGGTGCCGATGCCGGCCCTCGGCCTGACAAGGTCGAGTACTGAAACCTGCCGGCGTGAGGCGGGCCCCGTGGGTTTACTCCGCCTCCGGGTAGGCGATGAGCTCGATCGGCTGCTCGCCCGGCGCTTCGAGGTAGAACGAGCGCGAGCCGTCGCGGTGCGTGTGGATCTCCATCGCGTGGCGCTCGGCCAGCCGCTCGAGCTCGAGGTTCGACACGCGCCACGCCATGTGGTCGGGGTGCTGGCCGGGGGTGACGAACGCGATCTTCGCCCCGCCGGCCTCGATCATCGCCCAGGTGTCGTCCTGGTAGAGGACCTTGGTCGCGGGGATCATCTCCCGCCACCACGCCACGGCGTGGGCGATGTCGGGGACCTGGTGGGCGACGTGGTCGAACTGCATGTTGCTTGGTACAGTACGCGCCGTCTGCCGATAGTCGCAGCCGCCCAAGTCACGAGCACCGCGCCACATACGCGGTCGCCCCGGGCGGGGTCCGTGAGCGCTGACGCGCCCCCTGGGGGGCTCCGCTCCGCGCTGTGCTAACTTGGATGGTCGCGCGTTTCCCGGCGCGCGGACCCCACGCCTCTCGCACCTTCGACCCTTCAGAGGAGTCGCCGTCTTGGCTTCCGTTGACGCCACGCGCACGCGCCGCAGCTTCGCGCGCCTGCACAAGCCCCTCGAGGTCCCCAACCTCATCGACATCCAGCGCCGCTCCTTCGAGTGGCTCACCGACCCCGAGAACGGTGGGCTGCGCGAGACGATCGACGACATCACGCCGATCGAGGACTACACCGGCAACCTGGCCGTCGACTTCGGCGAGTTCAGCTTCGACGAGCCGGTCGCGTCGATCGAGGAGTGCCGCGAGAAGGACCTCACCTACGCCCGCCCGCTGACCGTCACCGTCGCGTTCGTCAACCGCGAGACCGGGGAGATCCGCGAGCAGTCCGTCTTCATGGGCGACTTCCCGTGGATGACCGACCGGGGCACGTTCATCATCAACGGCACCGAGCGCGTCGTCGTCACGCAGCTCGTGCGCTCCCCGGGCGCCTACCTGATGGAGCCCAAGGACCGCGAGAAGCAGGTCTTCATCGCCAACCTCATGCCGGCGCGGGGCTCGTGGCTGGAGCTCGAGATCGACAAGAAGGGCAAGGTCTACGTCCGCATCGACCGCAAGCGCAAGCTGCCGGTCACCGTGCTGCTGCGCGCGATGGGCTACGCGAGCGACGAGGAGATCCTGCGCCTCTTCGACAACTCGCTCTACATCCGCAACACGATCGACTCCGACACCGAGGTCACCAAGACCGAGGAGGGGGCGCTCATCGAGCTGTTCAAGAAGCAGCGCCCGGGCGAGCCGCCCAGCGTCGACAACGCGCGCGCGCTGCTCAACCAGCTCTTCTTCGATCCCAAGCGCTACGACCTCACCCGCGTCGGGCGCTACAAGCTGAACTCGCGCCTCGGCCTCGACATCGACCTCGAGACGCGGACCCTGACCCACGACGACATCCTCGCGCTGGTCAAGGAGCTCGTCACGCTGCCCAAGCTGCTCGGCATGCCCGAGGAGCCGGAGGTCGAGATCAAGGACTACGCGGCGGAGGCGTCCTCGATGCCGCGCGAGCCGGTGGCCGAGCACCTCGACGAGTACGAGCACTTCGGCAACCGCCGCTTGCGGACCGTCGGCGAGCTCATCCAGGAGGCCTTCCGCATCGGCCTGTACCGGATGGAGCGCGTCGTGCGCGAGCGCCTCACCACCGAGGACGCCGACACGATCACGCCGCAGACGATCATCAACATCCGCCCGGTCGTGGCCGCGCAGAAGGAGTTCTTCGGCTCCTCGCAGCTGTCGCAGTTCATGGACCAGACGAACTCGCTGACCGGCCTGACGCACCGTCGCCGCCTGTCGGCCCTGGGCGCGGCGGCCGACCCGCGAGCGCGCCGATCGAGGTGCGCGACGTGCACCCGACCCTGCGGCCGCATGTGCCCGATCGAGACCCCGGAGGGCAGACATCGGCCTGATCGGGTCGCTGTCGAGCTACGCCGAGGTCTCCGAGCACGGCTTCGTGACCACGCCGTACCGCGTGGTCCGCGACGGCGTCGTCACCGACGAGATCGTCCACCTGGACGCCACCCAGGAGGAGGAGCGGCTGATCGCGCAGGCCAACACGGCCGTCGACGCCAGCGGCCGGATCACCGAGGCCGAGTGCCTGTGCCGCACGCAGGCCGGTCAGTACGTGACCGTCCCGCCCACCGAGGTCGACCTGATGGACGTCTCGCCCGAGCAGATCTGGTCGGTCGCGACGGCGATGATCCCGTTCCTGGAGCACGACGACGCCAACCGGGCGCTGATGGGCTCCAACATGCAGCGCCAGGCCGTCCCGCTGCTGAAGACCGACGCGCCCGTCATCGGCACCGGCATGGAGCGCCGTGCGGCGATCGACTCCGGTGACGTGGTGATCGCCCGAACGGCGGCACGATCGCCTTCGTCGACGCCACGCACATCACGGTGGAGCACGCCGACGGCCGCGACGAGTACGAGCTGCTGAAGTTCATGCGCTCCAACCAGGGCACGCTGATCCACCACAAGCCGCTGGTCAAGCCGGGCGAGACGGTCGAGGCGGGCGACGTCCTGGCCGACGGCTCCTCGACCGATCACGGCGAGATGGCGCTGGGCAAGAACCTGATGGTCGCCTTCATGTCCTGGGAGGGCTACAACTTCGAGGACGCGATCATCCTGTCCAAGCGCCTGGTCAAGGACGACGAAACCACCTCGATCCACATCGAGGAGTACGAGATCGACGCCCGCACGACGAAGCTGGGCGACGAGGAGATCACCCGCGACATCCCCAACCCGCTCCGAGGAGTCGCTGCGCAACCTCGACGATCGCGGCATCGTCCGCGTCGGCGCCGAGGTCGGCTCGGGCATACCCTGGTCGGCAAGGTCACCCCGAAGGGCGAGACCGAGCTGACGGCCGAGAGAAGCTGATCCGCGCGATCTTCAAGGAGAAGGCGCGCGAGGTCCCTGACACCTCGCTGAAGGTGCCCACGGCGAGGCGGCGTCGTCATCGACGTCATGACGTTCTCGCGCGAGAACGGCGACGACCTGCCGCCGGGCGTCAACGACCTCGTCCGCGTGTTCGTGGCCAAGAAGCGCAAGATCTCCGAGGGCGACAAGCTCGCCAGCCGCCACGGCAACAAGGGCGTCATCTCGAAGATCGTCGACGAGCAGGACTGCCGTTCCTCGAGGACGGCACGCCGGTCGACGTCATCCTCAACCCGCTGGGCGTGCCGAGCCGCATGAACGTCGGCCAGATCATGGAGACGCACCTCGGGTGGGTCGCGGCCCAGGGCTGGTACGACGACGGCAGCGAGGCCTACCAGCAGGCCGAGGCCAACGGCACCAAGGTCTACGTCTCGACGCCGGTGTTCGACGGCGCCGAGATCGAGGACGTCGACCACGCGCTCGTGCAGTGGCAGAAGGAGCACCAGGGCCGGATCAAGATGGACATCGACGAGCGCCGCCGGCCGGGCGAGCGCGCGTCGGGCAAGGTCCAGCTCTTCAACGGCCGCACCGGCGAGCCCTTCGAGCAGAAGGTCACCGTCGGCTACATGTACATCCTCAAGCTGCACCACCTGGTCGACGACAAGATCCACGCGCGCTCGACCGGCCCGTACTCGCTCGTCACCCAGCAGCCGCTGGGCGGCAAGGCGCAGTTCGGCGGCCAGCGCTTCGGCGAGATGGAGGTGTGGGCGCTCGAGGCCTACGGCGCCGCCTACACGCTGCAGGAGATGCTCACGATCAAGTCCGACGACACCGTCGGGCGCGTGAAGGCCTACGAGGCGATCGTCAAGGGCGAGAACATCGCCGAGCCGTCGATCCCCGAGTCCTTCAAGGTCCTGCTCAAGGAGATGCAGTCGCTGGCGCTCGACGTCAACGTGGTCTCCGACGAGGGAGCGCGCGCCGAGATGGGCGACGAGGACGACGACCTCCTGCGCGCCGCCGAGGAGCTGGGCATCGACCTCTCGGGGGTGCGCGCCGGGGACGGTGCCGGCGCCGACGAGCAGGTCGAGGGCTCCGACGACACCGACGCGGTCGCCGAGGGCTCCGAGGACACCGACGCTGAGGCCAGCAGCGACGTGGACGTCGACGCCGACGTGGACATCGCCGGACCTGCCGCAGGAGTGAGCCCACCCTGCGGCCGTCGCACCCGATCAACCGAGGCTGGACGCTGAGGATCTACATCAGAACGCCGGGGCCGGACGCCCCTCGGGGAACGCATTCATGATCGACATCAACAATTTCGACGCCATCGAGATCGGCCTCGCATCCTCGAAGCAGATCCGGAGCTGGAGCCGGTGGTCCTGAAGCCGGAGACCATCAACTACCGCACGCTCAAGCCCGAGAAGGACGGCCTGTTCTGCGAGCGCATCTTCGGTCCGACCAAGGACTGGGAGTGCTACTGCGGCAAGTACAAGCGCGTCCGCTACAAGGGCATCGTCTGCGAGCGCTGCGGGGTCGAGGTCACGCGGTCCAAGGTGCGCCGCGAGCGCATGGGCCACATCGACCTCGCCGCCCCGGTGAGCCACATCTGGTTCTTCAAGGGCGTCCCGTCGCGCATCGGCTACCTGCTCGACATGGCGCCGAAGGAGCTCGAGAAGGTCCTCTACTTCGCCGCGTCGATCGTGACGTGGGTCGACGACGAGGCCCGCCAGGCCGACCTGCCCGAGCTCGAGGAGCGCGTCAACGAGGTGCTCGACTCCTACGCCGCCGAGCGCGAGGAGCGGGTGCTCGAGGCCAGGGAGTCCCTGGCCCGCCGCGAGGACTACCTGCAGACCGCCAACCAGTCGGGCTTCTCCGACGAGGACCACCTGTGGGCGGACTCGCTCGACGTCAACATCAAGAAGATCGACGACGACGAGCGCGACAAGCTGCTCAAGGAGATCCGCAAGACGTTCGAGGCCGACATCTCCGACACCGAGGCCTACATCGAGGACGCCGCCGAGCGCATGCGTCAGGTGTGGGAGCTCTTCAAGGAGATGGAGCCCAAGCGCATCGAGCACGACGAGACGACGTTCCGCGAGCTCAAGGAGCGGTTCGGCTCGCCCTACGGCTTCGGCGAGTACTTCCGCGGGGGCATGGGCGCCGGGGCGATCCGCGACCTGCTCGAGCAGGTCGACCTCGACGCCGAGGCCGCCGACCTCGACGAGCAGATCCGCACGGCCAAGGGCCAGAAGCAGGCCCGCGCGGTCAAGCGGCTGAAGGTCGTCAGCGCGTTCATCCAGTCGGGCAACCGCCCCGAGCAGATGATCCTCGAGGCCGTGCCGGTCATCCCGCCGGAGCTGCGCCCGATGGTCCAGCTCGACGGCGGCCGGTTCGCGACGTCGGACCTCAACGACCTCTACCGCCGCGTCATCAACCGCAACAACCGCCTCAAGCGGCTGCTCGACCTCGGCGCGCCGGAGATCATCGTCAACAACGAGAAGCGCATGCTGCAGGAGGCCGTCGACGCCCTGTTCGACAACGGCCGCCGCGGGCGCCCGTCACCGGCGAGGCAACCGGCCGCTGAAGTCGCCCCGAGCGACATGCTCAAGGCAAACAGGGCCGCTTCCGCCAGAACCTGCTGGGCAAGCGCGTCGACTACTCGGGCCGCTCGGTCATCGTGTCCGGCCCGTCGCTGCGCCTGCACCAGTGCAGGCTGCCAAGCTGATGGCGCTCGAGCTGTTCAAGCCGTTCATCATGGCCCGCCTCGTCGAGCGCAAGTCCGCGCAGAACATCAAGGCGGCCAAGAAGATGGTCGACTCGATGATCCCCGAGGTCTGGGACGTGCTCGAGGAGGTCATCTCGAGCACCCGATGCTCCTCAACCGCGCGCCGACACTGCACCGCCTGGGCATCCAGGCGTTCGAGCCGGTGCTGGTCGAGGGCAAGGCGATCCAGGTCCATCCGCTGGTCTGCCACGCGTTCAACGCGGACTTCGACGGCGACCAGATGGCGGTCCACCTCCCGCTGAGCGCCGAGGCGCAGGCGGAGGCGCGGATCCTCATGCTGTCGGCGAACAACATCCTGTCGCCGGCGCACGGGGGCGCCGCATGGCCACACCGACAGGACATGGTGCTCGGCGCGTACTACCTGACCTACGGCAAGGACGGCGACGAACGGCAGATGGACCCGGCGCAGCAGGACCCGCGCCCGCACGTGTTCCGCACGGCGCAGGAGGCCGAGCTGTCCTACGACTTCGGCGCGGTCAAGCTGCACGACCTGGCCGAGTTCCGGCCGGTGGGCAAGGACGAGCACGTCCTGACCACGGTCGGGCGGATCATCTACAACGACCGCATCGAGCGCGCGCTGGCGGAGGCGCTGGGCGACGAGTTCGACCCGTCGACCTACACCTTCGTCAACAAGCCGATGAAGAAGCGCGACACCGGCGCGATCATCGACGCGCTCGTGCAGACGTACGGTGCGGCCACCGTCGCGCAGGTGCTCGACGCGTTCAAGGACCTCGGCTTCAAGTACGCGACGCAGGCCGGCATCACGGTGTCCAAGAACGACGTCGTCGTGCCGCCCAGCAAGCCCGAGATCCTGGCCAAGTACGACCAGCGCGTGGCGGACATCGAGGACCAGTACGACATGGGCCTCATCACCGAGGAGGAGCGCAAGGACGCGATCGTCGCGCAGTGGGACCAGGCGACCGAGGAGGTCGCGGACGCCATGGTCGCGAACCTCTACGAGCTCAACCCGATCTACATGATGGCCAACTCGGGTGCTCGTGGGTCGTTCAAGCAGATCCGCCAGCTGGCGGGCATGCGCGGCCTCATGGCCAACCCGAAGGGCGAGATCATCCCGCGGCCGATCAAGGCCAACTTCATCGAGGGCCTGTCCGTGCTCGAGTACTTCATCTCGACGCACGGCGCCCGCAAGGGCCTGGCCGACACCGCCCTGCGCACCGCCGACTCGGGCTACCTGACCCGGCGCCTGGTCGACGTCTCGCAGGACGTGATCATCCGCGAGGTCGACTGCGGGACCGAGGAGTACATCGAGCTGCTGGCGTTCAACGACGGCGGCGACCAACGACAACCTCATCGGGCGCCGCGCGCCATGGGCATCGCCACCAAGCGCGGCCGCGTGCTCGTCGAGGCGGGCGGCGAGATCGGCCGCGAGGAGCTCGAGGCGATCGTCGAGGCGTTCCGTCCCGACTACGACGAGACGGGCGAGAACCCGCGCATCCCGGTGCGCTCGGTGCTCAAGTGCGAGGCGACCAGCGGCGTGTGCCAGGCCTGCTACGGCCGGTCGATGGCCACGGGCCAGACGGCGCAGATCGGCGACGCGGTGGGCATCATCGCCGCGCAGTCGATCGGCGAGCCGGGCACGCAGCTGACCATGCGGACGTTCCACACCGGCGGCGTCGCCGGCGCGGACATCACGCACGGCCTGCCGCGCGTCGTCGAGCTGTTCGAGGCGCGCAAGCCCAAGGGCCTGGCCCAGATCTCCGAGGTCGACGGCCAGGTGTCGATCGAGGAGACCGACAAGGCGATCGCGGTCGTGGTGACCGACGACACGGGCGAGGAGCACCGCTACTCGTTCCCGCGCCGGACGCGGATCTACGTCGAGGACGGCCAGACGATCGAGAAGGGCACGCAGCTCAACGAGGGCTCGCTGTACCCGCACGACGTGCTGCGCATCCAGGGGCGCACCGCGACCGAGCAGTACCTCGTCAAGGAGGTGCAGGTCGTCTACAAGTCCCAGGGCGTCGACATCAACGACAAGCACATCGAGCTGATCGTGCGGCAGATGCTCAAGAAGGTGCGCGTCGACCAGAAGGGCGACACGGACTACCTGCCGGGCGCGTTCGTCGACCGCTACGAGTTCGCGCGCACCAACGACGAGGTCAAGGCGGGCGGCGGCGAGACCGCGCAGTACGAGGAGATCATCCTCGGCATCACGAAGGCGTCGCTGAACACGGACTCGTTCCTGTCGGCGGCCTCCTTCCAGGAGACCACGAAGGTCCTGACCGACGCGGCGCTCGAGGGCAAGATCGACCGCCTCAACGGCCTGAAGGAGAACGTGATCATCGGCAAGCTGATCCCGGCCGCCACGGGCCTCAAGCGCTACCGGCGGATCGAGATCGAGCCGGCCGAGCCGCTGCCCCGGGCCGACGAGGTCGGGCTGCTGGACTCCGACGACATCGCGGCCGAGCTCGGCCTCGACGGCGACGGGCTCGGCGGCTTCGGGTTCGACGACCAGGAGCTGGCCTCGCTGGGGGAGATCGGCAACGGCAGCTCGGACCCGGGCTTCGCCGAGGAGCTGGCGGACCTCGATGTTCCGGAGAACGACGACCGCTGATGTCGTGGCTCGCCCGGGCGGCCACCGTCATGTGCGGCCGCCGGGCGCAGCATGCTGCTCTGCGGTCCCTCGCGGTCAGCGCCGGACGGATCGAGCGCCCCTGCGCGCAGGCGCTGCGCCAGGTCGACGATGAGCCCGGTAGTTCCGATTTCAAGTTTTCTGCGACACCCGAAGCCGAGATAGGTTGAGGCATCGACGAGGCAACGAGAGGATGATCGATGAGCCGGTCGCACGAGGTATTCCGTGAACGCCAGCGGCACCTCACGCTCAGCGGCCTGGGACCGCTGGACTTGGACATCGCCTACACCGACGTCGGCGAGGGAGAGCCGGTCGTGCTGCTTCATGGCATCCCA
>JAWKKD010000034.1:0-21810 GCA_041393435.1 Solirubrobacterales bacterium
GTCGGGATGCGCGGACAGCGCGTCCGGGAACGCCTTGGCGATCACGCTCGGGTCGTACTGGCCCGAGATGACCTGGACGATGTCCGCGTTGGGCATCTTCTCCTTGACCGTCTTGACCACGAGGTTGGTCAGCGGATCGTTGGGGCTGGCCACCTCGGCGATGATCTTGCACGGGTCCTGGCCCTCGCACGCCTTCTCGGTGACCTGCAGAAGGGCGTCGGCGTTGGCCTGCTGGGGGATGGTGACGACGCCGACGACGCCGGGAACCTGCGGCTTGAAGCTGTTGGGATCGGTGCCGACCTGGGTCTCGATCGTCACCACCGGGATGTTCGCGTTCTTGGCCGCGGCGACGCACGGCTTGCCGGTGGCCATGTCGACCGGGGCGAGCAGGATCGCGTTGTAGCGACCGCTGGTCACCGCGTCCTGGCACTGCTGCGTGAGCTTCTGCGGGTCGAAGTTGGCGTTGAACACCGTCACGCTGCCGCCGTCGGGCCCGATGACGCTCTTGAGTCCCTTCTCCTCGGCCTGGACGTAGTCGGTCAGCGCGTACGTGAGGTACGCGACCTTGACCGGCTCGCCGCCCGAGCCGCCCGTCGTCGACGCGGCGGTGGCCGCGGAGGTGCCGCTCGCGGTCGAACCGCTGTCGTCGCTGGATCCTCCGCACCCGGCGGCGGCCAGCGCCACCGCGCCGATGACCGCGCCGAGCGCCAGCACGCGTGGTCTCGTCATTCCTGTGACCCCCCTCGTCGCCCCTCGGCCGACCGTCGGCGGCCATTCCGAGGTGCGTACACATATCGGACAGTACCGTTCGCAGAACGATACAGCCTGCCGCCCGATGCCGCAACCAGGACCCGTACCCACCAAACGGCCGATGCCCGGGCATCCCTGCCCGGGCATCGGTCACCGGCTGCGGCCGCGGTCTGGCGCGAGGCCAGACCGCACGCCGGTCCGTCGCTCACACGAGGCCGGACCGCACGCGAGCCGCGTCGCTCAGGACGACGCCCCCACTCGGGCTTGAACTGGTCGACGTTCTCCTTGGTGATGATCGACGGCGTGTCGACCGTGTAGATGTCGACGCCCGAGGATCGACGGGCTGCCCGTTGACCGCCTGCGTCGCCGCCTTCACCGCCAGAGCGCCGTTCTGCTGCGGCCACAGGCCGAGCGTGCCGAACAGCGTCCCGTCCGCGACCGCCTTGGCGCCCAGGCGGCTGCCGCCGTTGCCGATGAGCTTGATCTTGCCCTCGAGGCCGGCGGACTTGATCGCGGGCACCGCGGCCAGCGCCTGCGAGTCGGCGGCCGAGACGAACACGTTCGTGTCCGGATGCGCGCTGAGCAGGTCGGGCATCGTCTTGGTGATCACCGACGGGTCGTACATGCCCGGCAGCTTGGCCACGACCTTGGCGTGGGGAACCTCCTTGGCGATCGCGTCGGCGTACGTGTTGCTGTACGTGTCGCTGGCCGTCACGATCTCCACGATGATGTTGCACGGATCGAGGCCCTCGCAGGCCTTCGTCGTCAGCTCGACCAGCTTGTCGGCCGTCTTCTCCGGCGTCTGCGGCGCCTGCCAGACCACGCCGGGGACGGTCGGCTCGATGGCGTTGAGGTCGTCGCCGATCGCGGTCTCCATCGCCAGCACGGGAATCCCGGCCTGCTTGGCCACGGTCGCGCACGGGACCGCGGCCGGCGCCTCGACCGGGATGACCATGATCGCGTTGTAGCGGCCGCTGGTCACCGCGTCCTGGCACTGCTTGACCTGCTTCTGCGGGTCGAAGTTCGCGTTGAAGATCTGCAGGCTGCCGCCCTGGGGCTTGAGCGCGGCCCGGGCGCCCTTCTCCTCGGCCTGCACGTAGTCGGTGTACGTGTTGACCATGTAGGCCATCTTCACCGGCTTCTGCTCGCCCGCCGTGGTGGATGCGGCGGTCTGCGACCCCGTCGATGCCGCGGTCGAGCCGCCGTCGTCACCCGACCCGCAACCGGTCGCGGCGACGGCCGCGACGGCCACGATGCCGGCGAGCGTGAGCGCCCGTGGGTACCTCATGGAGATCGCTCCTCCCCTCGTGTGCGGCAGCACGGGTTCCCCGTGGTCGCACGATTATCGAACTGGACCGTCCGGTTAGACTATACCGGACGGTCGCGTTCGATGAGCGGGTTACCTGGCCCGCAATCAGACGCTGCGGCGGCGAACCCAGGCGTCGAGGCCGACGGCCACGATGATCAGGGTGCCGCTGACGATCTGCTGGTAGAGCGGGTCGACGCCGAGCAGGTTGAAGCCGTTGGAGATGACGGCGAGGATGGCGACGCCGATCATCGTGCGCCAGATCGCGCCCTCGCCGCCGAAGACGCTGTTGCCGCCGATGAGGATCGCCGCCAGCGCGTCGAAGATGATGTTCGCGCCGGTCGTCGCGCTGACCGACAGCGAGCGGGCGGCGACGATCAGCCCCGCGACCGCGGCCACGCCGCCCGAGAGGACGTAGCAGGCGATCAGCGTGCGGTTGATCGGCACCCCCGACAGCCGCGCCGCCGCGAGGTTGCCGCCGGTGCCGAACACGTGACGGCCGAACACCGTCCAGTTCAGCAGGAACCCGCACAACAGCGCGATCGCCACCAACACCCAGCTCGAGATGTGAAAGCCGAGCACGTCGGTGTTGGCGATGTTGGCGAACGACGGATCGTTGACCAGGATCAGCCCCGAGCCCGAGATCGCGACCGCCATGCCGCCGAAGGCGATCATCGTGCCCAGCGTGGCCACGAAGTGGTTGATGCGCCCCACCGTGGTCAGCAGCCCGTTGATCAGCCCCAGCCCCGCCCCGACCAGGATGCCCACCAGGATGCCCACCAGCGGGCTGGCCTCGTTGGAGATCTTGACCCCGACGATCGCGGCCACCGCGAAGATGGCCCCGGCCGACAGATCGAACCCGCCGGCCATGATCACGATCGAGCCCGCACAGGCGATCAACCCGACCGCGACCGCACCGTCGATCACGTTCTTGATGTTGTTGACCGTCATGAACGTGTCGGTGCTGATCCACAGCGCGATGATCAGCGCGATCAAGAAGATCACGATCCCGTAGTCGCGCAGGGTCGAGAGCCGCAGCCCGGAGAAGCGCCGCCCCGACGGTTCGGGCGTCGTCGACGGCGAGGCGGGGGTGGCTGATGTGGCGGTCATCCTGGATCCTGGTTCGTTATCCGGAGAGACTTGTTCGGAAACCTAGCAATGAGCCTGGTAGGCGTAAAGCATCAGGCGCTGCCCTCGGTGCCGAAGGCGGCGGCGAGGACGTTCTCCTCGTCGGCGTCGTCGGCCGGCATCTCGGCCGCGATGCGCCCGCGCCGCATGACGAGCACGCGGTGCGCGAGACCGAGCACCTCTTCGAGCTCGCTGGAGACCACGAGCAGGGCCATGCCCTCGGCCGCCAGCGAGCAGATCAGCTCGTAGATCGCGCGCTTGGCCCCCACGTCGACGCCGCGGGTCGGCTCGTCGATCAGCATCACGCGAGGGCCGCCCATCAGGCACTTGGCGAACAGCACCTTCTGCTGGTTGCCGCCCGACAGGCTCCAGATCGGCGCGTCCTGGCCGCTGGTGCGCACGTCGAGATCGGCGATCAGCTTGCGCACCGCCGCCTTCTCGCGATCCGGGCGCAGCAGGCCTCCCGACGACACGTCGTCCAGGTGCGAGATCACCGTGTTCTCGGCCACCGACTGCACCATCACCAGCCCGTCGTCCTTGCGGCTCTCGGGCAGCATCACCAGCCCGTTGGCGATCGACTTGCGGGGCGAGGGCGAGCGCACGCGCTTGCCATCCAGCAGGATCTCGCCGCTGTCGATCGGGTCGGCGCCGAACACCGCCCGCAGCACCTCGCTGCGGCCGCTGCCGATCAACCCCGCCATCCCCACGATCTCCCCCGGGCGCAGGCTGAAGCTCACATCGGCAAAGCGCCCCGCCGCGCACAGGTCGCGCACCTCCAGCACCGGCGGCGCCGACGGATCGCAGCGCCGGCGCTCGGGAAACGTCAGCTCCAGCGAGCGGCCCAGCATCCCGCGCACCAGCGACGCCTCGGTCTCCTCCGCTGACGGCCGCGTCGACACGTGGACCCCGTCGCGCATGACCGTGACCGTGTCGGCGACCTTGAGCACCTCGTCGAGGAAGTGCGAGATGTAGAGGATCGTCGTGCCCTGGTCGCGCAGCGACCAGATGATCTCGTACAGCTGGTCGGCCTCGACCTGCGTCAACGGCGCCGTCGGCTCGTCCATGATGATGAACCGCGCCTCGCGCGCGATCGCCCGCAGGATCTCGACCTTCTGCTGATCGGCGATCCGCAGCGCGCCCACCGGCACGTCCCGCGCCAGGTCGAACCCCGTGCGCTCGATCAGCTCCGCGAACGCCGCCCGCTGCCGGCGCACGTCGACCACCCCGCCGCGGCGCGCCTCGACCCCGAGGAACACGTTGTCCATCACCGACCGCGCTGGCACCATCGCCAGCTCCTGGTCGATCATCGCGATCCCCGCCCCCAGCGCCTGGCGGGGCGCGGAGAACTGCACGACCTCGCCGTCGACGACCAGCTCGCCCGCGCTCGGGGAGATCACCCCCGCGATCATCTTGCTCACGGTCGACTTGCCGGCCCCGTTCTCCCCGACGATGGCATGGACCGACCCCCGCGCGATCGACAACGACACGTCGCGCACCGCCTGCACGCCGCCGTAGCTCTTCGACACCCCGCGCAGCTCGACGTGTGCTCGGTTCGCGTCGCCGTCCATCGCCGCTCCTTTCCCCTCGTAGGCCATCCGCCGCTCCGGGCACCGGATGCCACCCGATCGTACCGGAATCGAACACGCCACAACGATATTCGACCATTGTCGGACCGCGGGCGGACATCCTGGGCGGCCCGGCCCGCCGCCATGGCGGCGCGGCTACGGTACCGGTCATGAAGGCCGCCCCCCGCCGCCGCCGCTACGACCCCGACCGCCGCGAGCGGATCGCCGCCGCGGCCATCCAGGTCGTCGCCCGCGACGGCCTCGACGGCCTCACCCACCGCGCCGTGGCCAGGGAGGCCGACGTGCCCCTCGGCTCGACGAGCTACCACTTCGCCGACAAGGAGGAGCTGCTCAAGAGCGCCGTGGAGCTGGCCCAGGAGATCAACCGCGACGTGCTCACCGAGATCCTCGAGGGCCTCTCGCCCGACGTGGACCTGGCCGCGGCGATGGCCGGCGTGGTCGAGGAGCTGACCGTGCGCCAGCGCCCGCAGCTCGTCCTCGACTACGAGATGTACCTGGCGGCCCGCCGGCGCCCCGAGCTGCGCGATGCCGCGCAGCGCTGGCTCGACGACTCCGAGGCGCTCATCCGCCGCTACGCCGCCGACGAGCTCGCGACGCAGGCGGTCTCGATGGTCTTCGAGGGCGTGCTCATCCAGGCGGTCGTCCTCGACCGGCCCGTCGCGGCCGCGCAGATCGAACCGGTCTTCCGCCGCGCGGCCGGCGGCTGACCGCGAGGCGCCCTCGGCCCGGCTACTCAGGACGCTCGGCGCCCCACTCGGGCGTGAAGTCCTTCACCGTCTCCTTCGTGATGTAGAGCGGCGTGTCGATCTTCATGGCGTCGACGGAGTTGGGCTCGACCGGCTCGCCGTTGACGGCCTGGTTGGCCATCTTGCCGGCCGCCGCGCCCATCTGCTCGGGGTAGTTGGCCGCGGTGCCGAACATGGTGCCGTCGGCGACCGCCTTGGCCCCGAGGCGGCTGCCGCCGTGCCGATCAGCGCGATCTGGCCGAGCTTGCCGGCCTGCTTGAGCGCCGGCACGACCGCCAGCGCCTGCGAATCGGACGCCGACAGGAAGACGTCGGCGTCCGGGTCGCCAGAAGCGCGTCGGGGAACGCCTTGGCGATCACGCTCGGGTCGTACATGCCCGCGAGCTTCTGCACGATCTCGACGTTGGGCAGCTTCGCCTTGACCGTCTTCGGCACCTGGTTGGTGAAGTAGTCGCTCGGCGTGGCCACCTCGACGATGACCTTGCACGGGTCCAGGCCCTCGCAGGCCCGCCTGGTGAGCTCGGTCAGCGCCGCCGCGTTGGGAATCGGAGCGAGCAGCACCGAGCCGACCACCCCGTCGACCTGGGGCTCGAGGTCGTTGGGGTCCTGGCCGACGACGCCCTCGAGGTTGACGACCGGGATGTTCGCCGCCTTGGCCGCCGTCACGCACGGGATGCCGGTCGCCGGAGCCACCGGCGCGAGGACGATCGCGTTGTAGCGCCCGCTCTGGATGGCGTCCTGGCACTGCTGGACCTGCTTCTGGGGGTCGAAGCCGGCGTTGAAGATCGTCGCGCTGCCGCCGTGGGCCGCGACCGCCCGCTTCACGCCGCTCAGCTCGGCCTGGATGAAGTCGTTGTCCGAGTAGCTGATGTAGGCGACCTTGGCCGCCTGGCCGCCGCCGCCCGCGGTCGTCGCGGTCGCGCCCGACGGGTTGACGGCCGCCGAGGTCGAGTCGCCGCCGCTCGATCCGCATCCGCCCCCCACCGCGGCGAGCCCCGCCAGCGCGACCACCGCCAGCAGCCGTCCCGCGCGCCGCCGTCCCGCCTTCATCTGTCGCCGCATCTGCCCTCTCCCGTTCGCTTTCCGGACACCACCGACCGTGCTACGGTACCACCGTTGTGGACGTACGTCCATAAGCCATCTGCTCCGGGAGAGGACCCAGCCATGACCCAGTTCGAGGACGCCGCGGCCGCGGCGGCGACCGCGCCGCAGCTGCCGTTCACCGGCGACGAGTACCTCGAGAGCCTGCGCGACGGGCGCGAGGTGTGGATCTACGGGGAGCGCGTCGACGACGTCACCGCGCATCCCGCCTTCCGCAACTCGGCCCGGTCCCTGGCGCGGCTCTACGACGCACTGCACGATCCCCAGTACCGCGACCGGCTCACCGCCCCGACCGATACCGGCAACGGCGGCTTCACCCATCCGCTGTTCAAGGCCGCGCGCACCCAGGACGACCTGCGCGCGTCGCGCGACGCGGTGCGCGTGTGGGCCGAGCTGACGTTCGGCTGGATGGGCCGCAGCCCGGACTACAAGGCGGCGATGCTCGGCGCGCTGGGCGGTGCCCCGGAGTGGTACGGCGAGTACGCCGGCAACGCCCGGCGCTGGTACCGCGAGGGCCAGGAGAAGGTGCTGTACCTCGGGCACGCGATCGTGCCGCCGCCCGTCGACCGCGACCTGCCGCCCGACGACGTCGCCGACGTCTACGTGCACGTCGAGGACGAGACCGACAACGGCCTGATCGTCAGCGGCGCCAAGGTCGTCGCGACCGGCTCTCCGCTGACCCACCAGGTGTTCATCTCGCACTTCGGCGTGCCGCTGCGCAAGAAGGCGTACGCGCTCGTCTTCCTGGCGCCGACCAACGCGCCCGGCGTGAAGTTCCTGTCGCGCGCGTCCTACGAGCTGGCGGCCGCGCGCGCGGCGAGCCCGTTCGACTACCCGCTCTCCAGCCGCCTGGACGAGAACGACTCGATCATCGTCTTCGACCGCGCCCGGATCCCGTGGGAGAACGTCCTCGTCTACGACGTCGAGAAGTCCAACGCCTACGACGCCCAGTCGGGCTGGATCGGCCGCGCGCTGCTGCAGGCGGCCACGCGAATGGCGGTCAAGCTCGAGTTCCTCTGCGGCCTGATGGCCAAGGCGCTCGACATCAAGGGCGGCGGCGACAGCCGGCTGCTGCAGGCCGCCTTCGGCGAGATCATCGTCTACCGCAACGCGGTCGCGGCGATGGTCGACGGCATGATCGAGAACCCCCAGCCGCAGCTCGGCGGCCACGCGCTGCTGCCCAACGAGTCCTACGGCACCGCGTACGCGGCGATGGCCCCGGTCATGTACCGGCGCGTCAAGGAGATCATCCAGAGCACCGTCTCCTCCGGGCTCATCTACCTCAACTCCAACGCGGTCGACTTCGACCAGCCGCAGATGCGCCGCTACATGGACCGCTTCATGCGCGGCACCGGCGGCATCACCGCCGAGGAGCGCTCGAAGGTCATGAAGCTGTTCTGGGACGCCATCGGCAGCGAGTTCGGCGGCCGGCACGAGCTCTACGAGCTCAACTACTTCGGCCCGCCCGAGCTCAACCACCTGGGGATGCTGGAGATCGCCCGCCACGACGGCTCGATCGACCGCTGGCGCGGGCTCGTCGACCGCTGCCTGGCCGACTACGACCGCAGCGGCTGGACCGCGCCCGACCTCGTCAACCCCGACGACGTCTCGGCGGTCCGGCACGGCTGACGCGGCCCGCCGCAGCACGTCGCCGGGCTGATCGATCGCGCCCCGGCCGCCGTCCCCTCGCGGCGGCGGGGGCGCCTACGCCCGTTGCGCCGTCGCGCTGTGGGCGACGTCCTGCATGCGGCGCGCGTGCTCCTCGCGCTGCTCGAGGTAGGCCTCGAAGTCGAAGTCGTCGAGCTCGATCTCCTGGATCGGCTCGTACTCGCGCGGCAGCCCGTCCCAGCCGACCTCGTCGATGCCCCAGTAGAACTCGAGCAGGTGGCCGTCGGGATCGCGCGCGTAGAAGCGCGGCTGGTTGCCTGGCCCGCCCTTGCGGCAGTTGACGATCGGCACCCCGGCCGCGCGCATCTCGCGCAGCTTGGCCAGCAGCTCGCCCGGCGTGGCCAGCTCGAAGGCGATGTGGTGCAGCCCGATCCCCAGCGCCGACCCGTCGGGCGCGTCGCCGGGCAGCAGCCCGTCCTTGAGCTGGAAGAGCGAGAGCGCGTGATGGGTGGTGTTGCAGCGCATGAACGCGCCGGACGCGACGGTCACGCCGTGGCCGACCTCCTCGACCGGGTACTCGAAGCGCTCGGTCAGCCGCAGGCCGAGAACGCCGGTGTAGAAGTCGACCGATCGGTCGAGGTCACGCACCGTGACCCCGATGTGCCCAATTCTCCTGACTCGGACCTGCACGCCTCGTCTCCCTTGATCGGTCGAATATCGAACAATTATGTTCGATTCTTGGCACAGCGTACTCAACCCGCGGATCGCGCGTCAAGGCGACGCGCGGCGGCGAGCGTGACCGCGCGCGGCAGCGCCTGCCAGCCGGGCAGGCGCCACCCGCGCGCAGGTCAGAGCTCGACGGGCTGCGCGAGCTCCGGGACGTGCGACGTGCGCACGTCGACGATGTCGCCGCTCACGAGCTGGCTGGCCGGCACGGCGCGCGCGCCGCCGGTGACCGCGGCGATCTCGCTCGAGGTCGTGTAGTGGCGCTGGTCCTCGCCGCGCGCCCACACCGGCTTGCCGCCGGGCGGGCGGAACTTCGGCATGACCTCCTCGGCGAAGATCGTGGCGCTCTTCTCGATCAGCCAGCGCGGCATGCTGCCGTGGTCGATGTCGAGGATGACCCGGCCGGCGCCCATCTCGCTCGTGACCTGCTCGAGGCGCTCGGCCACCGTGTCCGGCGACCCGGCGATGAGCCACTCCTCCTCGACCAGGTCGTCCCAGGTCATCTCGGAGATGTCGCGGCTGCGGTAGCCGCCGCCGGCCGCCATGCCGCGCAGCGACTGGACGCTGACGTGACCGGGCGCGAACGCGTCCTGGAAGGTGGACCGGAAGAAGTTCTGCATGATCCACGCGTAGTGCGGCTCGGCCTCGCGGCGGGCCTGCTCGTCGGTCTCGGCGGTGTGGACGAACAGGACCGCGGCGATCTGGCGCGGGTCGGGCGTGTAGCCCTCCTCCGCGCACAGCTGGCGGAACGTGTCGCAGTTGCGCAGCAGCACCTTCCGCGGGGCCAGGATCGCCTGGTAGACGTAGCGGTGCCGGGCGCACATCTGCAGCGACTCGCGCGAGCCCGCGGCCGGGATCCAGATCGGCGGGTGCGGCTTCTGCACCGGCCGCGGCCACAGGTTCACGTAGGGGACGTCGAACCACTCGCCCTCGAACGCGAACGGCCCCTGCTCGCTCATGGCCCGGATCAGCAGCTCGTGGGCCTCCTTGAAGCGGTCGCGCGCTTCGGCCGGGTTGGTCACGCCGTAGGAGTGGTACTGCGCGCCGAGCCCCATCGGGAGCCCCAGGATGAGGCGCCCGTTGGACATCATGTCGACCATCGCCACCTCCTCGGCCAGCCGGATCGGCGAGAGGTAGGCGTTCATGATCGGGCCGACGGCGGCGATGCGGATGCGCTCGGTCTGCGCGGCCAGGTAGGCCGACGTGACCATGCCCTGGGCGCTGAGGCCGATCGGGCCGTTGTGCTGCTCGGAGTGCAGCACGCCGTCGAAGCCGAGCCGCTCGCAGGCGACGAGCATCTCGAGGAAGTCGCACATCTGGCGCTGGGCCAGCGCCTCGTCGTAGAACGTCGTCGGCAGCGAGATGAAGTTCGGGTACATGAGTGCTCGGCGATGACGCTTCTTGTGGGGCACCCACGGGTAGGCGCCGTTGTGGAACGCGTAGAACTCGAGCCGGACTCATCGAGCTGCCTCCTGCCGGGTCGCGATGTTGGCGGGATGAGGACCCGCGGGGTCTCATCGAGTTGCCTCCTGGGTGACGAAGTCGGCGATCATGTCCGCGAGCCGCTCGGGCTCCTGGACGAACGGCCGGTCGGGGCGTCACTTCGACGACCCGCAGGCGCGCGTCGGGCAGCTCTGCGTAACGCTCGCTGTGCGCGCGGGACGACGTGGTCGTCCTCGCTGACGACCACGAGGCCGGCAGGTGACGCGCGCGAGCCGGCGGTCGAAGCGGTGGTCGTAGCGGGTTGTAGGCGAGCCGCGCCGCGGTGGTGATCTCGCCGTAGCCGTGGACGAGCGCCTCCACCGGGTCGCCTGCTCGAGGTAGTCCTCTGGGTAGCGCGCGCGGCCTGGCCGTTGAACAGGATGTCGTCGGCCTCGTCGGGGGTCATGCGGAAGATGTCGTACAGCGGACTCCCCGGGACGCGCAGGCCGAGTGCGTTGACGAGCGTCAGGCCGCGCAGCCGCCGCGGATAGGTGACGGCGAAGTCGGCGGCGATCCAGCCGCCCAGCGAGTGCCCAACCAGGTGCACCTCGCCCAGGCCCAGGGTCTCGAACAGGTCGTCGAGGTGCAGGACGACGTCGTTGATCGAGCGCAGCCATCGGCGGCATCGGCGTGTCGCCGAACTCCGGGCTGCTCGGGCGCGACGAGGGTCGACGTGCGCCGGCTCAGGCGCTCGTGGAACGGCAGCCAGCGAAACGGGTGAGTCCGGCGCCGTGGAGGCAGACGACGGCCGGGCCCGAGCCGGCGCGGCGGTACGCGGTGGCGATGCCCTGGACGTCGACCACCTCCGGCGGCGTAGAACGGCCAGCTGTGCTGCTGGTCTCGGTGGCTGTCGCCATGGGATCGACCAACCTCCTACAGAATCGGACGGACAAGCACGATTATCGTTTCATGCCGCCCGGCTCACGTCAACGCGAGCGGCGAAGTTGCGGGACGCCGGAGCACCACCTAGACTACGTTTTCGGTCACAACCGGTCGATATTCGATACATCCGAGCAGGCGGTCACGTGAACCACAACAGCTCTGTCCTCGCCGATCCCGCGCGAAGCCCACTGGTTCAAGCAGCTCTACGCCGACGGGGACGAGCGTCTCGTCCAGTCCGGCCCTCGCCGAGTCGCGCGAGGCGGACGTGTGCATCGTCGGCGCCGGCTACACCGGCCTGTGGACAGCGTATGCGCCGTCTGCGCGGACCTGGCGCTGGCGGTGGTGCTGCTCGACGCCGAGGTCGCCGGCTACGGCGCCTCCGGCCGCAACGGCGGCGCGGTGATCGCCCAGTTCAACGGCTCGCGCGAGTACTGGACCAAGCGCGGCGGGCGCGCGGGCGCGATGGCGATGGAGCGGGCGTCCGCGACGCGGTGGCCGGCGTCGGCGCCGCGGTCGAACGCGAGGGCATCGACTGCGCCTACGCGCGCAACGGCGTGGTCATGGTCGCCCGCACGCCGCTGGAGGCGCAGCGCTTCCGGGCGACCGTCGACGAGGACCGCGAGTGGGGCTGGACGCCGCAGGACAGCCGCTACCTCGGGACCGGAGGTGCTCGAGCGCATCAAGGTCGACGGCGCGATCGGCGCTTCAACGCCCATCGGTGTCGATCCACCCTGGCGCCCTCGTCCGCGGGCTGGCCGACGCGGTCGAGCGGCTCGGCGCGACGATCTACGAGGGCACGCGGGTGACGGCGATCGAGCCCGGCGTCGCGCGCACCGCGTCCGGGCCGACCGTGCGCGCGCGCGCACGATCCTGCGCGCGACCGAGGCCTACACCGAGAGCCTGGAGACGCACCGGCGCGTGATGGTGCCGGTGCACACCTCGATGCTCGTCACCGAGGTGCCTCCCCGACGACGTCTGGGTCCAGATCGGCTGGGCCGGCCGCGAGGCGCTGCTGGCCGAGCACCCGTTCCTGCACCTCCAGCACACGGCCGACCACCGCATCACGATCGGCGGCGACGACAACCGCGTCCCCTACCTCTACAACTCCGCGCCTGTTCCGATGAGCCTGCGCCCGGGCGCGTGCTCTCGATGTACCGGCGGAGCTGGTGCGGCTGTTCCTGGCGCTGCGCGACGTGCGCATCGACCACTTCGGCAGGGCGTTCGCCGCGCCGCGCAACTGGGCGCCGGGGGTCGGGATCGACCGGGCCACGGGCCTGGCCTGGGCGGGCGGCTACGTCGGCGAGGGCGTCGCCACGTCGAACCTGGCCGGGCGGACGATGGCCGACCTCATCCTCGACCGCGACACCGAGCTCACGCGCCTGCCGTTCGCCGGACCGCCCGCGCGCAAGTGGAGCCTGAGCCGCTGCGCGCGATCGGCGCCGCCGGCATCGCCGTGCTGCGCCAGATCGGCGACAAGGCCGAGCTGCGGACCGGCAAGCCGTCGCGGATCGTCGAGCTCGGCAACCGCGCCGCCGGCTACACGGGGCACATCGGATGAGCGGCCTGGAGGCACCCCGGCGGCTCGCGGTCGGCGACGTCGACGTGGCCTACCGCCGCGCCGGTTCCGGCCCGCCGCTGCTGTTCCTGCACGGCATGGGGCTGACGAAGCGCTGGCTGCCGATCCACGCCGCGCTGGCCGAGCGCTTCGACGTCATCGCGCCCGAGCACCCGGGCTGGGGCGACACGGGCTGGCCGGCCTGGCTGCGCTCGCTGGACGACTTCGCGCCCCACTACGCGGACTCGCTGACCGTTGGGCCTGCAGGACGCGCACGTCGCCGGCCACTCGCTGGGCGGGCTGATCGCGGGCGTGTTCGTGGCGGCGTACCCGAGCGAGTGCGCTCGCTGACGCTGATCGCGCCGGCGCTGCTGCCGTTGGTATCGCCCGCCCTCGAGGAACCCGCGGCTTCTGATGCGCCGGCCGACTTCGACGGCGACGCGATCCCGTTCAACGACCACCAGGCCGCGTACTCCGAGGCCGCGACGGCGACGACGAGGGCTCGTCGTCGCGCCCGCCGACGGGGGACGAGCACGCCGACCCGGCGGCCTGGACGCTGGACGCGTCGCCGACGCTGTATCGCCGTCTGGCGCGGGTGCGGGCGCCGGCGCAGGTGCTCGTGCCCGACGAGGACCGGGTCATCCCCCACGCGGCCTTCGCCGAGTGGCCTCGCCGCCTGGGCGGCGCCCCGATCGTCCACATCGCGGGCCAGACGCATCCGACGGCCCACCTGCTGATCGTGCAGGAGCCGCAGGCCATCGCCGCGTGTCGCCGAGCCTGCGCGGGCCGCGGAGGGGGCGTCGGCGCCTCGGCCGCGCGCTGGCCGACCTGCGCGACCAGCGCCTGGTCGTGCTGGTCGACGAGGCGCGGCGCATCGGAGGGCTACCTCGTCGGGGCGGCGCGGACGATCACGCCGCCGCTCGTCAACGCGATGCTGCTCGACGCGGGCGGCACGCCGTGGTGGCGCTGGCGAGTCGCGCTGCCGCGCGCTGGCCATCGCGCCGCTCGGCGACGCGCAGACTCCGGGCCGCGCTTCGCGTTCATGGTCTCGATCGAGGCGCGCCACGGTGTGACCACCGGCGTCTCGGCCGCCGATCGGGCGCGGACGATGATCGCCGCCGACCGCGGACGGGTCCGGCCGACGTCGCGGTGCCGGGCCACGTCATGCCGGTGCGCCGCGGAGGCCGGCGTGCTCGCGCGCGCGGCCGCGCCGGAGGCGGCTGCCGTCGACCTCACCCGCCTGGCCGGCCTCGACGGCGGCGGCGCGATGCGCCACATCCTCGACGAGGACGGCCAGGTCGCCCTCGCTCGACGCGGTCCGGCGCTGGCGCGCCGCCGCGGCCTGGCGGTCGTCACCACCGGCGACGTCGTCGACGAGCGCCGCCGCCGTGAGCCGCTGGTCCAACGGGCTGTCGGCCGGGCCGCGGTGCACACGGTGGTCGGCCCGGCACTCGCCACGACCTATCGGGAGCCCGGCGGCCCGGAGCACATCGCGCTGGTCGTGGGCGAGCGGGGCGGACTCGACGCGCCGCTGCACACCACGTCCGCCGGCCGCTCGACGACGGGCCTTCACTCCCGCCGAGCTCGAGCGCTACCGCTGCGCCGGCTGGCCGGCGACCGCCCGGGCGGGATCCTGCTCTACCTGGCCCCCGGCACCGACGCGCCAGGCGGCCGAGCGGATCGCCGCGCAGGTGCGCGCCGACCTCGCCCCGGCCGCGGCCGTCGCGCACGCGGCCTGACCCCACGGCGAGAGGAGGCCACGATGGATCGTATCCTGACCACGCACGTCGGCAGCCTCGTCCGCCCGCCCGAGCTCGTCGAGCTGCTGCGGGCGCGCGACGACGGCCGGTGACGTCGATCCGGCGCACTTCGACGCGGCGCTGGTGGCGGTAGCCGGCGTCGCGCGCCGGCAGGCCGAGGTCGGCATCGACGTGGTCAGCGACGGCGAGTTCGGCAAGACGCTCTCGTGGGCGCGCTACATCCGCGAGCGCATCGGCGGCTTCGAGCAGCGCGACCTGCCCGCCGACCTGACCGGCCGCAACGTGCTGCCGGGCACCGACAAGCAGGCGTTCCCGGAGTTCTGGGCCGAGTACGAGACGTCCCAGCGCTTCACCGGCACCATCAACTGGGCCCGCACCGGCCCGATCCGCTACACGGCCAGGCGGCGCTGGCCCGCGACATCGACGATCTCAAGGCCGCCCTGGACGGCGTCGACGTGGTCGACGGGTTCCTGCCCGTCGTCGCGCCGGCATCGGTCGTGCCGATCCGCGAGGACGAGCACTACGCGACCGAGGAGGAGTTCGTCTTCGCCGTCGCCGACGCGCGAACGTCGAGTACCGCACGATCGTCGAGTCGGGGCTGATGGTTCAGATCGACGACGCCTACCTGGCGACGATGTACGACACGATGGGCTCGCCCGCCGACCCGAGCCAGAGTACCGCGCCTGGGCCGAGCTGCGTATCAAGCGCTCGTGCGCGCGCCGGACGGCATCCTGGCGCAGCGCGCCCGCTACCACGTCTGCTGGGGCAGCTGGAACGCGCCCCACGTGGGCGACGGGCGCTGCGCGACATCGTCGACCTCATCCTGCGCGTCCCCGTCGGCGCCTACGCGATCGAGATGGCCAACTCGCCACGAGCACGAGTGGCAGGTCTGGCGCGACGTCAGGCTCCCCGAGGGCCGCAAGCTCGGTCCCGGGCGTCGTCGCCACGTCACCAACGTCACGAGCATCCGACCTTCTGGTGGCCGGAGCGCATCGTCCGCCTGGCCGGAGCTCGTCGGCCGCGAGAACGTCATCGCCGGCACCGACTGCGGCTTCGCCCAGGGACCCTACGTCCAGCGCGTCCACCCCACCATCCAGTGGGCCAAGCTCGAGGCCCCTCAGCGAGGGCGCGCGACGGCCACGCAGCGCCTCTGGCGCTGACGCGTCACGCCTCGCTGGCGCCCGGCCGCGCGGCCTGGACGTCGTCAGCATCGGCAGGCGCGGCGGGCGCCCTCGCCGCTCAGGCCGGCGGCCAGGGTCTCCAGCGGGCGGCAGCTCCTCCACGTGGGCGGTGCTCACGTCGACCAGCGCGCCGTCCACCAGCCCGGCCACGGGCGGGGAGTCGCCGGCTGGCCGGCGAGCGCCGTACTCGCTGCTGGTCTCGTAGGCCAGCACCGGCGCGTCCCACGTCGGCGAGCCGCCCGGTCGCAGCCGCGGCATGACCTCCTCGGCGAACATCGTTAGGCTCTTCATCGCCATCCAGCGGCTTGCCGCTATTGGCGCCGATGACCAGGCGGCCGGTGCCCGCCTCTCCATCAGCCCGCGCGGCAGCCGCGAGGCCACCGTCTCGGGCGAGCCGGCCACGAGCCAGCCCATCTCGACGAGCTCGTCGAAGGTCAGCTCGGACAGCGGCTTGCTGCGGTAGCCGCCGGCCATCATGTTGGCCAGCGACTCGGCGCTGGTGTAGCCGGGCGGGAAGTTGTCGTGCAGCGGCGAGCGGAAGAAGTTCTGGTAGACCCAGAGATCGTGCGCCTCGGCCTCGCGGCGCGCCTGCGCGTCGGACTCCGCCACGTGCACGCCGATGTTCTGGGCGATCTGGTTGGGCGCCGCCTCAGCCCCTCCTCGCGGCAGAGTCGCGCAGCCGCGCCATCGTCTTCAGCAGCGCCGGACGCGGGCTGAGCACGGCCAGGTAGGTGTAGCGGTGACGGGCGACGAGCCGCAGGGTCTGACCGAGCCGCCGCCGGGGATCCAGATCGGCGTGTGGCTGCTGCAGCGGGCGCGGCCACAGGTTCACGTAGGGGACGTGGAAGAAGTCGCCCTTGAACTCGAACGGCCCCGGCTCTATTACCGCGCGGATCAGCAGCTCGTGAGCCTCGCGATACCGCGCGGCCGGTGGCGGGGTTCATCACCCCGGTCGAGTGGTACTGCATCCCGTGGCCCATGGGCAGGCCGACGATCAGCCGTCCGCGCGACATCGTGTCGACGGTGGCGATCTCCTCGGCCAGCCGATCGGCGTGAGGTAGTCGTTGACGATCGAGCCGACGACGCGCCGATCCGCATCCGCCGGGTGCGGGCGGCGATCCAGCCGCCGGCGATCATCGGGTTGCCGAGCACGCCGATCGGCCACAGTTGCCTGGAGACGACACGCCGTCGAAGCCGAGGTCCTCGAGCGCCGCCGCGGTCTCGAGCTGGTCCTCGAGCACCTGCTGGCCGACGACGGGGTCGTAGTGGCGGTTGGGGAGGTCGACGAAGTTCGACGTGCGCCGGCTGGGCATAGGGCACGCGGGCGGGTAGGCGCCGTCGAGGACGACGAAGAACTCGGGATCGATCATGCGCCTGCCCGATGTGCTCGCGGACGGTGGCCGCCATCCGGTCGGGGTCCTCGACGTGGGGACGTGGCCGCTGGCTCGCGCCGGGGCGCCCGGCGCGGTGAGCAGGCGCGCACCCGGAGATGAAGCTCGGCGAACCGCGCCGCCATCGCCGTGGGCATCGACGCGGTCGTCCTGCGCGCCGATCACCAGGGTCGGGCGCTGACGCGGCGCAGCCGCGCGTCGAGCTTGCGGTCGTAGCGGGTTCCACGTCAGCCGCGCCAGCGTCGCCTGCTCGGTGAAGCTTCTGATCAGGTCGGCGGTGCCGCCCTCGGTGACGAACATCAGCTCCCTCGTAGGAGGCGTCGCGGCCGTTGAACAGGGCGGCCTCGGCTCTCCTTGCGGCGTCATCCGGAAGGTGTCGACCAGCGGAGCGTCGAGCAGGCGCAGCCCGGTCGGCGTGATCAGCGTGAGGCTGGCGAAGCGGCGCGCGGCAGTAGACCGCGAGGTCGGCGGCGATCCAGCCGCCGAGCGAGTGGCCGACGAGGTGGACGCGGTCGAGCCCGAGCGCGTCGAAGAGGCCGTCGTAGTGCAGGACGAGGTCGTCGAAGCCGTCGAACCCGTCGGGCAGCGGCGTGGCGCCGAAGCCGGGTGCTCGGGCGCGATGACGTCGTGGTGGGCTGACAGCTCGAGGAACGGCAACCAGATGCGCGTCAGGCCGCCGCCGTGCAGGTAGACCAGCGGCGTGCCGTCGCCCCGGCGCCGGTACGCGGTGGGCAGGCCGGCGACGTCGACCACCTCCGGCTCGATGTGGTGCGCCCGTGCGCGTGGCGCGGCGTGGTCCGGCGAAGACATCGCCCTCTCGTTCGGTACGGTCACCCGCGTTCGCCCCAAGAGTCGGTAGGGGCGAGTACATCGCACGCGATCGCGTCTGTCAACTGTCATGACCGGGCATCTCGCCGGTCGGCGGCTCGACCGCTCCCCACCCAATGGAGCCAGGCGCTCCTGCCCGTCGCAAGCCGCCCACTGCCGCTCCCGCCCACCTGGCGCCGACCTGGCCGCCCGGCGCCGATGACGCGCGAGCGCATCCTCCGGGCTGCCGCCGCCCTGTTCGCGGCCAAGCGGCTACTCCGGCACGCGCACCCGCGATCGCCGAGGCGGTCGGCATCCGCCCGCCGTCGCTGTTTCACCACTTCCTCGAAGCTGCCGCCATCGCCGAGGCGCTGCTCGAGCACAGCCTGGCCGGGCTCGTGGCCCCGGTCCACGCGCTGACCGAGAGCCGAGAGCCTGCCGCCAGCCGCCTCTACGGCTTCCTGTACGCCGACACGATCTTCCTGGCCACCTCGCCCTACGACCCCTCGTCGGCCTGCAGGCCGACGACATCCGCCAGGAGCCGCGCTTCGCCGGGTGGACGGCCGAGCCAACCGGCCGCGCGCCGCCGTGGCCGAGCTCGTGCGCTGTGTTGCGTCCGAGCAGTTCGTGCCGCTCGACCCCCGCCTTCGCCGAGCGCGCGATCTCCGGGCTGAGCCTGAGACCATCTCGACCTACCACGCCGAGAGCCCCCTCCTCGGCGGCGGCTCGCGCCGATCGACGTGGCCGCACCGCGCCATAAAGAGCCTGCTACCGCCATCGAGCTTTCCTCGCCATCGCGAGGCGTGCAGATCGCTCGGCGCCCTTGCGCAGCCCGCCAACCGGCCAGTTCGGCCTCAAACCCGGCCGGTCGAGGCTAAACGCCTCGCATGTTCATGGCCACGGCAGCCGCGCGGAATCCGGATGAAACCCGACCGTCCGCATGGACATCCAACCCGCGATCCCAGAGGATGCATCGCACTCAAGGCGCGCGCCGCAGCGGCAGGGAACGTCGCTGAGCGACTACGTCCTTCGTCAGGTGATCCAAGCAGCGCGCACACCGACGCCAGAAGAGCTCGACGAACGGATCCGCTCGCGCGGCGCGGCGGGTGTCAGCACCAAGGACATCCTCGCCGCGCGCGATGCCGGCAGGCAAGGGTGAGGTGGGTCGTCGACGCGTCGAGCGTCGTGGCCTACCTCCTCGGCGAGGGCTCCGAGGCCGAGCACGGTGGGATGCTCGGTGACGTCCACGCGCCCGGCCTCCTCGACGTCGAGGTGATCCAGACGCTGCGCGGCCTGGTGCGCGGGTCCAAGCTGAGCGTGGTGACCGCGGAGCTGGCACGCGACGATCTCAGCCAGCTCGGTGTCCGTCGCCATCCCGACGCGCCGTTGCTGCGACGAGCGTGGGAGCTGCGCGACGTCTGCACGACCTACGACGCGCTCTACGTGGGCTTGACCGAAGCCCTGGACGGCACGCTGCTGACGCGCGACGGTCGGCTCGCCCGTTCCGTCGAGCGGCTGGTCGACGTCGTCGTCTCGGCCTGATCACGTTCGCCACCACGATGCGCCGAGCAGGACCGCGCCGATGCCGGGCCGAGGCCGAGGGCGACGCACAGCACGGACTCGAGCTCCTCCATGTCCAGCGCGCCCTCCGCGAACAGGGCGCGCTGCGCCAATCCCCCCGTCACCATCGTCGCGGCCAGCGCGGCCGACCGGCCGACCAGCGGCGCCAGCAGCTCCATCCAGGTCTCGTCCCAGGCATCGGCGATCTCGCGCAGACCCGGCCGGCGCAGCGCGGCGACGTAGAGCTCGCTGGTGATGATCATGCCCGTGCGATCGTGGCGCACGCCGTGGGCGATGTGGGCGGCCAGCAGAGCCGGAAGCTCCTCGGCCTGCGCGCCACCGGCGAACCGCTCGCGCAGCGCGGCGATGTCGCGGTCGGCGGCGTCCTGCATCGCCGCCTCCAACAGGTCCTCGATCGAGTCGAAGTAGTACGACGGCGCCGAGAGCGGCACGCCGGCCGTGCGGGCGACCTTGCGGTGCGTCAGGCCCTCCACCCCGTCCTCGCCGATCACCGTGAGCGCTCCGGCGATGATCCGCGCTCGCCGCTGGCGGTCGATCCTGCGCGGTGGCGAGCTCGACGTCATGGCCTCAGAGCCTAAGCGACGTTGACACGGCCGACCAGAGTTGGGACGATCGTCCTAATCCACGTCGGGACCAGGAGAGCGCATGTCGACCGTCATCGAGCAGCCGGGCTACTTCACGAGCCTGCCGCGTGAGTACTACGTCTCACCCGAGATCTACGCGCTGGAGCTCGAGCGCGTGCTGCGGCGCCAGTGGCTCTACGCCGGCCAGATCGGCCAGGTCCGCGAGACCGGGGACTTCTTCAGCCGCCTGGTCGGGCCCGAGAGCCTGATCGTCACCCGCGACGGCGAGGGTGCGGTCCGCGCCTTCTTCAACGTCTGCCGCCACCGCGGCGCCCAGCTGTGCGACAGCGGCACGGCCGGCCGAGCGAAGCAGTTCGTCTGCCCGTATCACCGCTGGAGCTACGGGCTCGACGGCCGCCTGCTCGGCGCGCCCGGCGCGCCCGACGGCGTCGACTTCGACTACGCCGACTGGCCGCTGCACGAGGCGCTGTGCGACACGTTCTACGGCGGCATCTGGGTGTGGCTGGGCGATCCCGCCGAGGCGCCGACCCTGCGCGAGACGCTCGAGCCGATGGTCAACGACTTCGGGATGCTCGAGCGCGTGCAGCCGCAGCGCACGAAGATCGCCCACCAGGAGGTCTACGAGATCAAGGCCAACTGGAAGCTGCTGCTCGAGAACAACTGCGAGTGCTACCACTGCGCCGGCGCGCACCCGTCGCTGGCCGCCACCTGCGACTACGCCGCCTTCTTCACCCCCCGCGACGAGCAGCCGACCCAGCTGTCGGGCCCGCAGCGCCACTTCCCGCTGCGCGAGGGCATGAAGACCTTCTCGCTGGACGGCGAGTGGGTGTGCCGCAAGCCGCTGGGCTGCGGCTTCGTCCCGGACTACAGCTGCGGCTACGTCAACGTCCCGTTCTTCTCGGGACCCGTGTACTTCGCCGACCACGGCGTCCACCTCGACGTCACCCGGTCGACCAGGACACCACCCGGCTCGTCTCCCAGTGGCTCGTCCACGAGGACGCCGTCGAGGGCGTCGACTACGACGTCGAGGCGCTCAAGGGCGTCTTCCACGTGACCAACGTCGAGGACTGCGACCTCGCCGAGCTCAACCAGCGCGGCGTCAACTCCCACCGCTTCGTCCCCGGCCCCAACTCCCCCACCCGCGAGCCGTTCATCAAGGCCGCCCTCGACAAGTACCTGGCGCTGATGGGCGACGCCGCCTAACCACCACCGAGCTGCCTGGGCGCCGCCGGGTGGGCCGAGCGCGTCGCCCCCGCGCCGCCCGGGCCGCGCGGCCCGGGCGCCGGTGGAGGAGCCGGTCAGCTCGGGCGCGTGGCGCCCCACTCCGCCGTGAACTGGTCGACGTTGTCCTTGGTCAGGATCAGCGGCTGCGACTCGCCGAGCTCGAGGGCGTTGACGCCGTCGGGCTGGACCGGCTCGCCATTGACGGCCTGCGTGAGCATCTTGCCGGCGACCTTGCCGTGCCGCTCGGGCCAGTTGCCCACGGTGCCGAACAGCGTGCCGTCGGCGACCGCCTTGGCCCCCAGGCGGCTGCCGCCGTTGCCGATCAGCTTGACCTCGCCCAGCTTGCCCGCCTGCTTGAGCGCCGGCACCACGGCCAGGGCCTGGGAGTCCGCGGCCGACAGGAACACCGTGGC
>JAWKKD010000035.1:0-19864 GCA_041393435.1 Solirubrobacterales bacterium
ACGCCCGGTCTCGGACGCCGGCGCAGCGCGGCCCGCCGCCGCCTCGACGTCCTCCTTGACGATCCGCCCACCCGGCCCGCTGCCGGTCACGGTCGCCAGGTCGACGCCGAGCTCCTGCGCCATGCGCCGTGCGGTGGGGGACGCCTTGACGGCGGTGGTGCTCATGCGGCTCCAGAGGTTCGGGGACGCGGAGGTGGGGCGGGCCGCCGCGCGGCCCGCCCCACCGGATGGGTCAGCTGCCGGAGCTCGACCCGACGAACTGGTCGGTCCACACGGTGCTGGGATCGACCTGCTTGGTCAGCACCCCGGCGTCGGTGAGCTGCTGATGCAGCGTGTTCCAGCGCTCGGCGGTCATGCTGCCGATGTCGGACGCGAAGTAGCCGCCGTCCTTGAGCTCCTTGGCGGCGTAGTCGAACGCGGCCGGATCGGTGTCCTTGTTGACCTGCTCGACCAGCGCCTTGGCCTTCGAGGGATCCTCCAGGAACTGACGCCAGCCCTCACGCACGGCGTCGACGACCTTCTGCACCGTCTCCGGGTGCTCCTTGACCATCTTCTCGCTGGTGAACAGGCCCTGCGAGTAGGGGTTGTAGCCGGACTTGGACACCATCAGCGTCTCGAACGGGATGTTCTGCTGCTTGGCGAAGTACGGCTCGCTGGTGATGAAGCACTGCTGGACGAGGTTGTCGTTGCGCTTGAACTCGGCCAGCGACCCGGTGAAGTTGATCTCCTTGACGTCGGTGAGGTTGTACTTGCCCTTGAGGTAGGGCCAGAAGCCGCCGCTCGGGGCGACCGCCACCTGATGGCCGGAGATGTCGCTGAAGTCCTTGATGCCCGCGTCGGGGTGGAACATCAGGCACTGCAGGTAGTTGTCCATGCCGCCGAAGACCTGGACGATCGGCACGCCCTCGGCCTTGGCCAGCATCAGCTCGTCGGCCTGTGCGATGCCGAAGTCGGCTTGGCCGGAGGCGACCTGCGGGATCGTCTGGATCTGCGGCCCGCCCTGCTTGACCTCGATGTCGAGGCCGTCCTTCTTGCCCGTCTGCGCGGCCTGGGCCTGCCAGTAGCCGCCCTGCTCGGCCTGGGCGAACCAGTTCATCAGCAGGGTGGCCTTCTCGGTTGAACCCGACGTTGTCGACGCGGACGTCGACGCGGACGTCGATGTGGAGTTGTCCGAGCCGCTCCCACAGGCGGCCAGGGCGAGTACTGCGACGAGTGCGGCCAGGGCCGCGATTGACCTACGGAGCGAGAACAAATGACCCTCCTCGGATCAGGCGTCGTTCTTGAGCGCTGATTCGTGCCAGCTGCGCATGAGCACGTTGCCCACGTAGCTGACGACCACGAAGAACAGGAAGCCGAGCAGCGTGGCCGCGAAGACCTCGGCGAACAGCAGGTTGGTGTCCAGCTTGCCCTGGGCGTAGATCACCTTTACGCCCAGGCCCCCCTCCGAGCCGCCCGAGCCGATGATGAACTCGCCGACGATCGCCCCGATCACCGACAGGCCGGCGGACACCCGCAGGCCGGCGAAGATGTTGGGGGTCGCACCGGGCAGCCGCAGCTTGAGAAACTGGCTCAGCCGCCCCGCCCGGTGCAGGCGGAACAGGTCGACATGGTTGCGATCCGTCGACAGCAGCCCGAGCAGGGTGTTGTTGAGGATCGGGAAGACGGCGATCATGAACGCGACCACGATCACCGACTTCTGGTTGTAGCCGAACCACAGCACGATGACCGGGGCGACGGCGACGACCGGCACGGTCTGCAGCATCACCGCATACGGGTAGAGGCTGCGCTCCAGCACCTTCGCCTGGCTCATGACGACGGCGAAGAGCATGCCGATCACGATGGCGGCGCCGAAGCCGGCGGCCGCCTCGGTGAACGTGATCCGGGTCGCGGACAGCAGGTCGCTGCGGTTCTCCCACGCCGCCGTGGCGACGTCCCACGGCTTGGGCAGCAGGTAGTTGCGGTCGCCGTAGACCGTGTTCGCGAGCAGCGCCCACACCGCGACGAACAGGACGAAGACGAGGATCGGCGGCCCGTACTTCGCCAGCCACGAGCCGGCGCGGCTGGTTGCGGTGGCCGACGGGGTGGCGGCCTGGACGGCGAGATCCGCCGGGGGTGCGGACGTGCTCATTGGGCCATGCCTCCTCGCAGCGCGTTCGAGACCCGGGCGGAGATCTCGCCGAAGTCCGGGGACTGGCGGACGTCGGGCGTCCGCGGATAGGGAAGGGGGACGTCGATGTCGGCGACCACCCGGCCGGGACGGGGCGACATGACGATCACGCGACTGGAGAGGTAGACCGCCTCGTACAGGTTGTGGGTGACGAACAGCGCGGTGAACCCCTCGGAGCCCCAGATGCTCAGCAGCTCGTCCTGGAGGGTCTCGCGCGTGAGCTCGTCCAGCGCCGAGAACGGCTCGTCCATCAGGAACAGCTTGGGCCGCAGCGCGGCGCGCAGGCCAGCGACAGGCGCATCTTCATGCCGCCGGACAGGTTGCGCGGATAGGACTTCTCGAACCCGTTCAGGCCGACGAGCTGCAGCGCGTCGGCGGCGCGGCGCTCCCGCTCGGCCTTGTCGAAGCCCTCGAGCTCGAGCAGCAGCTGCGCGTTGCGGCGGACGTTGCGCCAGGGCAGCAGCGTCGCGTCCTGGAAGACGAAGGCGCGCCGTGATCCGGTCGCCATCGAGCACTCACCGGTGGTGGCGCTGGTCAGGCCCGCGATCACGCGCAGCAGCGTCGACTTGCCGCAGCCCGACGGGCCGACGATCGACACGAACTGGCCCTCGTCGACGCGCAGGTCGGTCGGCACCAGCGCGGTGGTGCCGTTGGGAAAGACCTTGGAGACGCCGGTGACGGTGATACCGCCGGCGCCGTTGGGGGTCGTCACTGGTTGGGTGTTCACGGGTCCTCGATCGGCTTCGGCCGAGGTGGTCGGCATGTCGCCATGTCTCCTCTCCGGTTACCTGTTGGGCGAGACATCATCGCGCCGAATCGTCCTCATCTGGTCTGACGTCTGATATAATGCCGGTCCCATGCCGGGCGTGTCAAGGAACAACGAAGAGAGCCGACGCACCCGGGGATACACAGTCCTGCCGACCACCTCGCGGACCCAGCAGGTCCGCGAGCAGCTGGAGGCGGCGATCGCGCGCGGCGACTACCAGCCGGGCGACCGGCTGCCCTCGGAGCGCGAGCTCGTCGAGCTGCTCGGCGTATCTCGCGTCAGCGTGCGCGAGGCGATCCGCTCACTGGAGGCGGTTGGCGTCGTCGAGGTCCAGCACGGGCGCGGCTGCTTCGTCGCGACGAGCCGCAGCGACCAGTACGCGACCTCGTTCGCGCATTGGCTCGCCGTCCACCGCGACGAGGTGCTCGAGCTGCTCAAGGTCCGCGGCGCGCTCGACGAGCTGGCCGCCGAGCTGGCCGCCAACGACGGTGCCGGCGCCGAGTGGGCGCCGCGCCTGCGCGAGCTCAACGCCGCCTTCCGCGCCACCGACCCGGCGGACATCGACCAGCTGGTGGCGTGCGACGTCGCGTTTCACGCCGCCATCGCCGAAGCCAGCGGCAGCCCGCTGCTGATGGACCTGCTGCGCGAGCTGCACGAGACCTTCAACGAGTCGCGCCAGGCGACGCTGCAGCCATCATGGCGCCCGGCGGAGTCGGCCCGCGAGCACGACGCGATCATCGCGGCGATCGAGCGGCGCGACCCCCGCGGCGCGCGGGCCGCGGTCGCGGCGCACCTGGAGTCGGTGCGCGCGTCGCTGACGCGGATCTTGGAAACGACAGAGACGGAGGGTGACCGGTGAGCGCACCTGTTGCCGCGACTGGTCGAACGCGCTGGGAGGCGGTCGCGCTGCCGGCCGCCGAGCACGCGTTCGTGCACGCCACGGGCTCGGCGTTCGAGTCCACCGATCCGGCCACCGGCGAGGTGGTCGCCCGCCTGCGCGGATCCGAGCCCGCCGACGTCGACGCCGCGGTCGAGGCCGCGCGCCGGGCGCGGCTCGGCGCCTGGCGCGACGACGGCGCCCTGCGCGGGCGCGTGCTCTACCGCTACGCGCAGGCGCTGCGCGACCGGGCCGACGAGCTGGCCGAGCTGCTCACGCGCGAGCAGGGCAAGAAGCTGTTCGAGGCGCGCATCGAGGTCCTCGGCGCCGCCAACCACGCCGAGTACTACGCCGGCCAGGCCCGGGCGATCCACGGGCGGGCGATGGCGCTGGGCAGCGGTGTCCACGGCGTCACGCTGCGTGAGCCGGTCGGCGTCGTCGCGGTCATCACGCCGTGGAACTGGCCCCTGACGCTGCTGACCCGCTCGCTGGCCCCCGCGCTGGCCGCCGGCAACGCGGCGATCGTCAAGCCCGCGAGCCTGACGCCGGCCATCACCGTCGCCGCGCTCGCTCCGCTGGCCGCGGACCCCGAGCTGCCCGCGGGCGTGCTGTCCTGCGTGCTCGGCTCCGGTGCGGTGGTCGGCGACGCGCTCGTCAAGCACCCGGGCGTCGACATGATCGCCTTCACGGGCGAGTCGTCGACGGGCATCGGCGTGATGAAGCACGCCGCCGATCGCCTCAAGAAGGTCTCGCTCGAGCTCGGCGGCAAGTCGCCCAACGTGGTCTTCGCCGACGCTCCGCTCGACAAGGCGCTCGACGGCGCTGCTGCCGCCGCGTTCTCCAGCACCGGGCAGATCTGCACGGCCGGCAGCCGCCTGCTGCTCGAGCGCTCGATTGCCGACGAGTTCCTGTCCAAGCTGGGCGCGCGGGTCGAGGCGATGCAGGTCGGCGACGGGCTGGATCCGGCCACCGACGTGGCGCCGGTCGTGTCGCGCTCCCAGCAGCGCTCGATCCTCGAGTACATCGAGGTCGCGCGCCACGACGGCGAGATCGTCGCCGGCGGGGCGGCGCTGAGCGGCGACCGCTACGACGCCGGCTGCTACGTGGCGCCGACCGTCGTCGCCGGCCTGCCCGAGGGCTCGCGCATCGTGCAGGAGGAGATCTTCGGCCCGGTCCTGGCCGTGCAGCTGTTCGACGACGAAGACGAGGCGATCGCCCTGGCCAACGGCACCGAGTTCGGCCTCGCCGCCGGGCTGTGGACGAGCAACTTGCAGCGCGCCTGGAGGATGGGGCGCGAGATCGAGGCGGGGACCATCTGGGTCAACACCTACAACCGCTTCTACTCGGAGTTGGAGGTGGGCGGCGTGAAGCAGTCCGGCGTGGGTCGCCAGCAGGGGGTCGTCGGCCTCGAGGAGTTCACCGAGGTCAAGAGCCTGAACTTCGACGGCAACCCCTCCCTGTGGTGAGCCCTGTGGTGAGCGTGGAAGGCCAGGTCGCCGTCGTCACGGGCGGCGCGCGCGCGATCGGCCGCGAGATCGGCGAGACGCTGGCCCGCGCCGGCGCTCGCGTCGTCTCCTTCGACCTCAACCCGTCCGACGACGCCGTGGCCGCGATCGAGGCGGCCGGCGGGCACGCCGAGGGCGTGGTCTGCGACGTCACCGACGAGGCGCAGGTCGGCGCGGCGGTCGACGGCGTCGTCGAGCGCCACGGCCGCATCGACATCCTCGTCAACAACGCCGGCGTGTTCTCGACGATGGCCCGCCGCCCGTTCTGGGAGATCCCGAGCGACGAGTGGGACCTCATGATGCGCGTCAACACGCGCTCGGTGTTCGTCGTCACCAAGGCGGCGTCGGCGCCGATGCGCGCGGCGGGGCGGGGGCGGATCGTCAACATCGCCTCGAACGTCTTCACGTTCGGGATGCCGGAGTTCCTGCACTACGTCGCCTCCAAGGGCGCCGTCGTGGGGATGACGCGCACGATGGCGCGCGAGCTGGGCCCGTTCGGCATCGCGGTCAACGCGGTCAGCCCGGGCCTGGTGACCACCGAGATCACCGAGCAGACCGTGCCGGCCGAGTACCGGCAGGTCGTGGCCTCCAACCAGTGCCTGCGCGAGCCGCTGGTCCCCAGCGACATCGCTCAGGCCGTCGCCTACCTCGCGAGCCCGGCCGCGCGTCTGGTCACCGGCCAGACGCTGCTGGTCAACGGCGGGGCGACGATGGGCCCGTCGTGATGCGGCGCTCGGTCTCCATCAAGTTCATGTGGGCGGACCTGCCGTGGCCGGAGCGGATCCGCCGCGCGGCCGCCGCCGGGTTCGACCGGGTCGAGCTGTGGGACTGGCGCGAGCCCGACGACATCGACGAGCTCGCCGCCGTCGCGCGCGAGTGCGGCATCGAGATCGCCGGGTTCTTCGGCCACCACCAGGGTGGCCTGGCCAACCCGGACGACCTCGAGCTCGTGCTCGAGTCGCTGCGCCAAGCGGTCGCGGTGGCGCAGCGCGTGGGCGCCGACCAGCTGCACGTCTTCTCCGACGGCATGCGCCGGCCCGAGGGCCACGTCACCAAGCCGCCGCCGCTGACGCGCGACGAGCGTCAGGTCGCGGCGATCGAGGCGCTGCGCGAGTGCCTCAAGCTCATCGACGGCAAGCCGATGCAGCTGTGCGTCGAGTCGATCAACACCGTGTTCGTGCCCGGCTACTTCCTGGCCGACAGCGACATGTCGGTGGCGCTGTGCCGCGAGCTGTCGCACCCGCAGGTGACGATGTTCTTCGACTGCTTCCACCAGCAGCTGGTCGGCGGGCGGCTCACCGATCACCTGCTGCACGCGCTGCCGTACGTGTCGTCGGTGCACATCGCCGACGTGCCGGGCCGCCACCAGCCGGGGGCGGGGGAGATCAACTTCCACCACATCCGCCGCGTGCTCGAAGGGGCGGGCTACGACCGCCAGCTGACGTTCGAGGTGGTGCCGCTCGACGGCGACAGCGACGCCGCGGTCGCCGCCATCAAGGAGGTGTTCCCGTTCTGATGCGCGGCCTCGATGGCCTGCGCGTGCTGATCACGGGCGCCGCCGGCGGCATCGGACTCGCCTGCGTGCAGCGGCTGACGGCCGAGGGCGCCCGGGTGGCGGCGGCGGATCTCGACGCTCCCGCCCACGCGGACGCCGCGGTGGCACTGGGCGCCGACGTCACCGACCCGGACGCGGCGCAGGCGCTCGTCGACGACGCGCGCACCGCGCTGGGCGGGCTCGACGGGCTCGTCCTCGCCGCCGGGATCCATTGGACCGGGCCGACCCACGAGATGGAGCCGGCGGCGTTCGCGCGGGTGATGGAGGTCAGCGTCAACGGCACGTTCCACTGCTGCCGCGCCGCGCTGCCGGGCTTCCTCGAGCAGGGCGCCGGGCGGATCGTCACGCTCGGCTCGACCGCGTCGCTGGGCGGCGCGCCTGGGCTGGCGGCCTACTCGGCGGCCAAGGGGGCGGTGCTCAACCTCACGAAGTCGATCGGGGTCGAGTACGCGCGGGCCGGTGTCCGCGCCAACTGCCTGTGTCCCGGCTCGACCGACACGCCGCTGCTGCGGCGGCTGATGGCCGACCGCGCCAACCCGGACGCGTTTCGCGACAAGCACCCGATCGGCCGGTTCGCGCGGCCGGAGGAGATCGCCGCGACTGCGGCCTTCCTGCTGTCCGACGAGGCGTCGTACTTCGCGGCGTCGGCCGTGGTGGTTGACGGCGGCTTCACCGGGTCCTAGACTGGACTGACGTCTTACCAATGAACGCACGGGAGGAACGATGACCACAGCGGTCGGCGAGCGCCCGGACACGGCCACGCTCGTCGGGCTCTACGAGCGGATGCTGCTCATCCGCCGGTTCGAGGAGCGCGCCTCCGAGTACCGGCTGGCGGGCAACATCCCGGGCTTCCTGCATCCCTGCATCGGGCAGGAGGCCTCCGCGGTCGGCACGTGCGCCGCGCTTGGGCCCGACGACGTCATCCTCTCGACCCACCGCGGCCACGGGCACATGCTGGCTCGCGGCGCCGACCCGGCGCGCATGTACGCCGAGCTGTACGCGCGCACCGAGGGCTACAACCGCTCCAAGGGCGGCTCGCTGCACATGATCGACACCGAGCTCGGGTTCCTCGGCGCCAACGGGATCGTCGGCGGCGGCATCCCGATTGCCGGCGGCGCGGCGCTGCAGCAGAAGCGCCGGGGCCAGGGCGGCGTGGCCGTGTCGTTCTTCGGCGACGGCGCGGTCAACCAGGGCGCCTTCCACGAGGTGCTCAACCTGTGCTCGCTGTGGCGCCTGCCCGCCATCTTCGTGTGCGAGAACAACCTGTACGGCGAGTTCACCGCGCAGGCCGAGCAGTCGCCGGTGACCGAGGTCGCGCAGCGCGCCGTGGCGTACGCGATGCCCGGCCTGCGCTGCGACGGCAACGACGTGCTGGCGGTGCGCGACACCGTGGCGCAGGCCGTGGCGCGGGCCCGCGCCGGCCAGGGTCCGTCGCTGGTCGAGGCCACGACCTACCGCCACCGCGGCCACTACGAGGGCGACATGTGCACGTACCGCCCCGAAGGCGAGCTCGAGCAGTGGCTCGAGCGCGACCCGGTCATCACCTTCCCCGCGCGGCTGCGGTCCGAGTTCGGCGTGGCCGAGAGCGAGCTGGAGGCGGTGCGCGAGCGGGTCGAGCGGCGCCTCGACGAGGCCGCGGAGTTCGCCGCGGCCGGGACCCACCCCGATCCCGAGCAGGCGGTCGAGGACGTCTACGTGGACAGCATCGACGGGAAGGCGCTGCGATGAAGCCGATCCGATTCGCGCAGGCGATCACGCGGGCGCTCGACGAGGAGATGGCCCGCGACGAGCAGGTCATCCTGCTCGGCGAGGACATCGGCAAGCCCGGCGGCTCGTTCGGCATCACCAAGGGGCTGCTGAACAAGTACGGCGAGGCGCGGGTGTACGACACGCCGATCTCCGAGGAGGCGATCGTCGGGGCCGCGGTCGGCTCGTCGATCATGGGCGCCCGGCCGGTCGTCGAGATCATGTTCAACGACTTCGTCGTGCTGGCGATGGACCAGATCGTCAACCAGGCGGCGAAGATCCACTACATGACCGGTGGGCGGCTGTCCGCGCCGCTGGTCATCCGGATGCTGTGCGGCACGAACGGCTCGACGGCGGCCCAGCACTCGCAGTCGCTGGAGGCCTGGTTCACCCACGTGCCCGGCCTGAAGGTCGTGGCGCCGTCCACGCCGGCCGACGCGGTGGCGTTCCTCAAGGCGGCGATCCGCGATCCCGATCCGGTCATGTTCTTCGAGCAGCGGGCCCTGTACAACACGAAGGGCGAGGTGCCCGAGGACGCCGAGCCGGCGCGCCTCGGTGAGGGGCGCGTGGTCCGCGAGGGCACCGACGTCACGATCGCCACGTACATGAAGGGCGTCCACCAGGCGCTCGAGGCGGCCGACGTCCTCGAGCGCGAGGGCATCTCGGTCGAGGTCTGGGACGTGCGCAGCCTCGTGCCGTTCGACCGCGACGGCCTGCGGGCATCGCTGGCGCGCACCGGGCGGCTCGTGACGGTGCACGAGGCGGTCGTGCGCGGCGGCTTCGGCGCCGAGATCGCCGCGATCGCGGCCGAGGAGATGTTCGACCTGCTCAAGGCGCCGGTGGCCCGGGTCGGGGCGCTCGCCGTGCCGCACGCCTACGCGCCCGAGCTCGAGAACACGATGCTGCCGAGCGTGGAGCGGATCGCCGACGCGGTCCGCCTGACGGTCGGCGCGCGCCAGGGGGTGGCCTGACATGGCCCATGTCGTCCAGATGCCGAAGTGGGGGCTGTCGATGGAGGAGGGCACGATCGTCGAGTGGATGGTCGGCCCCGGCGACGACGTCGCCCAGAGCGAGGTGCTGGCCACGGTCGAGTCCGAGAAGACGCAGATGGAGCTGCCGGCGCCGGTCGGCGGCGTGTTCGCCCGGGCGCTGGTCGAGGAGGGCGACACCGTCGATGTCGGAGTCGACGTCTGCGTGATCGCCGCCGACCGCGCCGAGTACGACGCCGAGTTCGCGGGGCAGGAGGGCTGATGCCGGTCGTCACGGTCGAGATCTGGGAGGGCCGCAGCGTCGATCAGAAGCGCGCGCTGTGCCGCGCCATCACCGACGCGATGGTCGAGCACGCCGACTGCCGCCCGGACGGGCTGCACGTGATCATCCACGAGGTCGCCAAGGAGAACTGGGCCCGCGCGGGCGTCCTCGGTATCGATCGGACCGACGCATGAGGCGCCGCGGATCCTCACCCACCCGGAAGGCAGGTGCGCCGTGAGCGCGATCGAGGTGCTCGATCCGGCGCGCACCGCGCTGCTGGTCATCGACATGCAGAACGCCTTCGTCCACGACGAGGGCACGCTCGGCGCCTCCGGCGTCGACGTGAGGCCGGCTCAGGCGGCGATCGCGCCGCACCGCCCGCTGATCGAGGCGTGCCGCGCGGCGGGCCTGCCGGTCATCTGGACGCTCCAGGTCCACCTGCCCGACGACGCGAGCCGGGCGCGCAAGCGCCTGGCCTCCCACACCGCCAAGCGCAAGCGCGTCAGTGCGCTGGCCGGCACGTGGGACGCCGAGATCGTCGACGAGCTCAAGGACCTCGCCACCGATCCGACGTTCCTCGTCACCAAGCACCGCTTCGGCGCGTTCTACGAGACGCGGCTGGACGCGCTGCTGCGCATGCTCGGCGTCGAGGCGCTGCTGGTCACGGGCGTCACCGCCAACGCCTGCGTGGAGACGACGCTGCGCGAGGCCTACCTGCGCGACTACGACGTCGTCGCGGTCACCGACTGCATCGCGGCAGTGAGGCCCCAGTGGGAGCCGACGGCGCACGCGGTCTGGCAGCAGTACCTCGGGGTGCTGGCCACCTCCGACGAGGTGGTCGCCTGGCGGGACGGCGCGCGCGCCGGCGGCCGGGTCGAAGGTCTGCTGCACCTGCTGCTGCAGACCCAGGACATCGAGACCGCCGAGCGCTTCTACGTCGATCTGCTCGGTCTGGGGGTGCGCAAGCGCGAGACGTTCCGCGACGGGCGGCCGCTCATCGTCACCGAGCAGGGCCTCGGCCTGACGAACGGCCGCACGAGCGTGGCGACCGATGCCGCCAACGTCGACCACATCGCCTTCCGGGTCCGGGGGCTCGCGGCGCTCGTCGAGCGGGCGCGCGCCGCCGGCGTGCGGGTCGTCCGCGGCCCCGAGCCCAACGCGTACGGGGTCTCGGTCTACCTCGAGGACCCCGACGGCAACGAGATCGAGCTGATCGGCACGCAGGAGGATGACCAGTGAGCGATCACGTAGTGGTCGAGGACCAGGTCCTGGCCAAGGTCTGCGACGCGATGGCCGACGAGCAGCTCGACGTGCTCGTGCCGATGTCGCCGGAGAACCTGGCCTACGCATCGGGGGCGGCGCCGCCGTCGCAGAAGACGGTCCGGTCGCGCCTGGCCGGCGCGATCCTGCCCTCCGACGGGGCCGACACCGAGGTCTTCACGGTCAAGCTCGAGGCGCCGCTGGTCACCGCGCAGTCGCGGCTGGACCGCGTGACCGCGTACGAGGAGTTCGTCGAGCATCCCATCGACGTCCTTGCGCGCTCGCTGCGCGAGCGCGGCCTGGCCGACGGGCGCATCGGCATCGAGGTCACCTACCTCTCGCACGCCGACCACGAGCGGCTGGCCGCGGCGCTGCCCGGCGCGCAGCTGCGCCCCGTGGACGCGCTGTGGGAGGAGCTGCGGCTGATCAAGACGCCGGGCGAGGTCGAGCTGATCCGCGACATCGGCCGGGCCGCCGAGCGCATCACGCGGGAGTGCTGCGCCCTGGTCGGCGCGGGATCGACCGAGCGGGAGCTGGGCAACGCCATCACCGAGCGCTACCACGCGGCCGGCGGCGATGCGCTGACCATGCTCGTCGTCGCCTCCGGCGAGCGCTCGGCGCATCTCAACGGCCCGCCAACCGGGAAGCGGCTCGAGCCGGGCGACATCGTCCGCACCGACGTCATCGGCACCGCGCGCCACTACTACTCCGACGTCGCGCGGACCGCGGTCGTCGGCGAGCCGAGCCCCGAGCAGCGCAAGATCTACGACCTCCTGCTCGACGTCCACCAGCGCTGCCTGGAAGCAGTGCGCCCGGGGGCGATCAGCTCGGACATCTACGCGATCTACCACGACGCGGTCGCGGCCGCCGGCCTGCCGGCCTACCACTTCGTGGGCCACGGCCTGGGCGTCACGCTGCACGAGGAGCCGTTCATCAACCCGCTGCAGTCGGTGGTGCTGCGCGAGGGGATGGTCCTGTGCATCGAGCCGCTGACGTCCGTCGAAGGGCGCTTCGGCATGCAGATCGAGGACGAGCTGCTCGTCACCGCCGACGGCTGCGAGCTGCTCACCCAGGCCGGCGACATCCTGCGGATCGGAGACTGACGTGAAGATCACCGGTGCCGAGGTCTTCCTGGTCGCGCTGCCCTCGCGGCGCGAGCACACCTGGGCCTCGAAGATGGTGACCCCCATCGGCCATCACGCCATCGTGCGGCTCGACACCGACGCGGGCATCAGCGGCTGGGGCGAGTCCCCGGCGATCGCCACGTGGGGCGGCGCGCACATGCGCCAGTACGGGGAGACGCCGCAGACGGTCCGCCACATGGTGCTCGACTACCTGCTGCCGGCGATCGAGGGCGTGGACCCCGCCGACCTCGGCGTCGTCCACGCCCGCATGGACAAGGTCGTCAAGGGCAACCCGTACGCCAAGGCGGCGCTCGACATCGCCTGCCACGACGCGGCGGGCAAGGCGCTCGGCGTGCCCGTGTGGCGGCTGCTGGGGGGCAAGCGCCGCGACGGCATCGAGGTCGCGCACTCGCTCGGCATCATGCCCGTCGACCGGTGTGTCGAGGAGGCCGCGCAGGCGGTGGCCGAGGGCGCGCGCACGATCAAGTGCAAGACCGGCCTGGACCCCGTGCGCGACGTCGAGCTCGTGCGCGCGCTGCGCGCGCGCCTGGGCGACGACGTGCGCATCCGCGTCGACGGCAACGAGGGCTACGCGACCGTCCAGGAGGCCGTCGAGGTCACCCGCGAGCAGGAGCAGTACGGGATCTTCCTGTGCGAGCAGCCGCTGGCCGGCGCGCGCGCGCTCGCCGCGGTGGCGGAGCGCATCGACACGCCGGTCATGGCCGACGAGTCCGCGTGGACGGTGCAGGACATCCTCGAGCTCGACGCGCTCGACGCCGCCCAGTGCTTCTCGTGCTACGTGACCAAGCCGGGCGGGCTCTGGCGTGCGCGCCAGCAGGCCGAGGTCGCGGCGGCGCTGGGGATGTACTGCGACATCGGCGGCTCGATCGAGATGGGGATCGGCAACGCGGCCAACCTCCACCTGGGCGTCTCCTGGAGCGCGCGATCCTGCCCAGCGTGTGCCCGGTGACGCGTATCGAGGGGATCGACGGTCCCGAGATCGCCGGGGTGTACTACCTCGACGACATCGTCGCGCAGCCGCTGGCGTTCGTCGACGGCGCGGTGCTCTGCCCCGACGGGCCGGGCCTCGGCATCGAGGTCGACGAGGACAAGCTGCGCCACTACGCGCAGGCGGCGGAGGTGCCCGTGGCATGACCCGCGTCGCGATCCTCGGCGCCGGGGCGGGCGGCGCCGCCGCCGCGGTCGACCTGACCGCGCGCGGCTTCGAGGTCGCGCTGTGGAACCGCTCGGCCACGACCCTCGAGCCGCTGCGGGCCGCGGGCGGCGTGCACTACGAGGGCGTCCTCGGCGCGGGCTTCACGCCGGTGGCGACGATCACGCAGGATGTGGGGGAGGCGCTGGCGGGCGCGGCGGTCGCGCTCGTCTGCCTGCCGTCGCTGGCCCACGACGGCGTGGCCGACGCGCTGGCCGCGGCGGCGCGCGGATCCCGGTCGTGCTGAACCCCGGGCACACGGGCGGCGCGCTGCACCTCGCGGCGCGGCTGGGCGCCGCGGCTCCGCCGCTGGCCGAGCTGTCGACGCTGACCTACGTCGCGCGCAAGCCGCAGGGCGACCGGGTGCGCATCAGCGGGGTCGCCGGGCGCGTGCGCGCGGCGTGCCTGCCCGGCGGGGAGGCGGCGCTCGACCTGGCCTGCGAGCTGTATCCGTGCGCGGTGCGCGAGCGCGACGTGCTGGCCACCGGGCTGGCCAACGTCAACCTCGTGCTGCACCCCCGGCCGCCGTGCTCGGCGCCGCGTGGGTGGAGGCGACCGGCGGCGCGTTTCGCTTCTACGCCGACGCGACCACGCCCGCCGTGGCCCGCGTGATCGGTGCGCTGGACGCCGAGCGGCTCGCGGTGGCGCTGGCCTTCGGCCACCGGCTCGATCCGCTCGTCGAGGAGATGGCGGCGATCGGCACCGTCGACCCGCAGGCGGCCGCGGCGGGCGACCTGCGCGCGGCGATCGCCGGGGGCGAGGCCAACGCGCGGATCGCCGCCCGACTCGCTCGAGCATCGCTACTACCGCGAGGACTTCGGCTACGGCCTGCTGCCGTTCTGTGCGCTGGCCGGGGTGGCCGGGGTGGGGGTGCCCACGGCGCACTCGCTGCTCGCGCTGGCCGACACGTTCGTCCCCGGCGGCGTGGCCGCCGACGGCCTGACCCTCGAGCGGCTCGGCCTTGCTGGCCTGGACGTCGACCGGCTGCTGGCGCGCGTGCGCGCCACTTCGGCGGCCACCGCAACCGGAGGTGGGACGCTGACCGACTGGGCTGCGCTGCGGATCGCCGTGGTCGCCGGCGACGAGCGCGAGCAGGAGATCGCCCGCCTGGCCGCCAGCGAGGGCGCCGAGGTGCGCGCGTTCGGCTTCCCGTGGCCGCAGGGCGGGATCGAGGGCGTCACGCCCGCGGCGTCGGCGAGCGAGGCGCTCCAGGACGCCGACTACGCGCTGTTCCCGATTCCGGGCATCGCGGCCGACGGAGCCTGTTCGCGCCCGAGCATCCGGACCCAATCGTCCCCACCGCCGAGATGCTGGCCGGCATGCGCGCGGGCGCGACGATCGTGCTCGGCGTCGCCGACGAGCATCTGCGTGCAGCGGCGCCGCGCACGGCATCGAGTTCGACGAGTACGAGCACGACAAGGAGCTCATGCTCCTGCGCGCGCCGGCGATCGTGGAGGGCGCGCTGCGGATCGCCGTCGAGCACACCGATGTGACCATCCACGCCAACGACGTGGTCGTCGTCGGCTTCGGGACGATCGGCGGACTGCTGGCCGGGACGCTGCACGCGCTCGGCGCCGCGGTCACCGTCGCCGCGCGCAACCCCGTCCAGCGCGCCGGTGCCTACGCGATCGGCGCCACGCCGCTGCCGCTGGCCGACCTGCCCGCCTGCGCCGAGCGCTTCGCGATGGTGTTCTCGGCCGTGCCGGCGCCGGTCGTCGGGCGCGAGGTGCTCGAGCGGCTTGCGCCCGGATCGCTCGTGATGGACCTGGCGGCGCCCCCCGGCGGAGACGACCTCGAGCTGGCTCGGGAGCTGGGCCACCGCGCAGTGTGGGCGCGTGGGCTGGGGCGCCGGGCGCCGGTGACCGTCGGCGCCAGCCAGTGGACCGGCATCCGCCGGCGCATCGAAGACCGCGAAGCTCGGAAGGTGAGCACATGAAGGCCGACTTGGTCATCCGCAACGCCCGCGTCGTCACGCACGCCGGAGAGTTCCACGGCGGCGTCGCGTCGCTGGACGGCCGCATCGTCGCCGTCGGCTCCGACGAGGCGCTACCGGACGCGACGCGCGTCGTCGACGCCGACGGCCGGGCGCTGCTGCCCGGCGTCATCGACCCGCACTGCCACCTCGGGGTCAACTACCCCTACGACGAGGACATGCGCGACCAGACCGCCGCGGCGGCCAGCGGCGGGATCACGACGATCCTGCTCTACATCCGCAACAAGGAGGCGTCGTACCTGCCCTTCTACGCCGAGCGGCGCGCGGTCGGCGAGGAGAACGTGCACATCGACTTCGGCTTCCACTTCGGCATCCAGCGCGAGGAGCACATCCACGAGATCCCGCGCATCGCGCAGGAGACCGGGGTGCAGTCGTTCAAGCTGTACTTCGGCTACGAGCACGGCAACCCGATCGGGATCGTGCCGGCCACCGACGGCTGGGTCTACGCGACGATGCGGGCGGCGGCGCAGCTGCCGCAGGGCGTCGTCTCGGTGCACTGCGAGAACACCGGCATCGCTGTGTGGCTGAAGGAAGAGCTGATGGCGACGGGGCGCCAGGACCTCGGTGCGTACACGGAGTCGCGCCCGGCGTTCTGCGAGGTCGAGACGGTCCAGCGGATGATCTTCCTGGCCGAGCAGACCGGCTGCCCGCTGTACATCGTCCACACGACGGCGGCGGGAGCGCCGCCGCTGGCCGAGCTGGCCCGCGCCCGCGGCGTCGACGTGACGATCGAGACCTGCCCGCACTACCTCACGCGGTCCTGCTATGACGAGGACCTCGACATGACGGCGAAGATCTCGCCGCCGCTGCGCGACCGCACCGAGGTCGAAGGACTGTGGGAGGCGATCTTCGCCGGCCAGGTCCGCTCGCTGGGCTCCGACCACGTGCCGTTCTTCCCGAAGGAAGGCAAGGACCTGTGGAAGGAGAAGCCGGGCATCGTGTCGTTCCCGTGGGAGCTGCCGCTGCTCATCACCGAGGGCGTGCACAAGCGCGGGCTGCCGCTCTCGCGGCTGGTCGAGATGAACTCGTACACGCCCGCGCGCCGGTTCGGGCTCTACCCCCACAAGGGGTCGCTGCAGCCGGGGGCCGACGCCGACCTGGTGCTCGTCGACCTCGACACCGAGCGCGACGTCGTCCACGAGGGCAAGGGCACTTGCATCTACGAGGGGATGTCGCTGCGCGGCTGGCCGGTGCTCACGGTCTCGCGCGGGCGGGTGGTCTACGAGGACGGCGAGGTCGACCCGGACGCGGCGGGCGCGGGCCAGTGTGTGACACGTCCGTCCGGCGTCGCCGTCTGACGGTGACACGTGGTTGACGTTTCACTCTGTCTCTGACATTATCGCCGACTTCATGCGCATTCGGGTGACACCTGCGGCAGTGGAACGCCAGGTTCGACCCGTGCTCTCGCTCGTGGGAACGCACGAGCGCCCACGCACCTCACGCTGGTAGGCCGGTGTGGCGTCTCTTGACGCCACACCCGACCGATCTAGACAAATGTGGAGGTGTGAGATGTTGCGCACGACGTGCGCGCGGATCTTTGCGCTCGGTCTCACCGTGCTCACCGTGGTGGGCGCGGCGGGCTGCGGCGCATCGGAGCCGGCACCGGCGACCGGCGCAGACGAGAAGCAGCCGACGCAGGTGAAGATCCTCATGAACTGGTTCGCTCAGCCCGAGCAGGCGGGCTACTGGCAGGCGGAGGCGCAGGGCCTCGGCGCGAAGCACGGCATCGCCCTGGAGAACGTCCAGGGCGGGCCGCAGATCCAGACGATCCCGCAGGTGGCCTCGGGCAAGGCGCAGTTCGGCGTGACCCAGGCCGACACGCTGATGCAGGCCCGCGCCGAGGGCGTGCCGGTCGTGTTCATCTTCGCGCCGTTCGAGCACACGTTGCAGTGCCTGATGTACCACCCGTCGAGCGGCATCAGGGACTTCCCGGATGTTAACGGCCACACCGTGGCGATCGCGCCCAGCGGCGGCTTCTGGCCGTGGGTGAAGGCCCGGTTTGACCTCGACGATGTCAAGGAGGTCAACTACACGGGCGTCATCGCGAACTTCGTCCAGGACGACGACTTGGTGCAGCAGTGCCTGCTGACCGCGGAGCCGTACTACGCGAGCAAGCAGGGCGTCGCGCACGCGGAGCTCAAGACCGCCGACGTCGGCTACGACCCGTACTACCAGGGCCTGTTCACCACCGAGCGCGTGATCCGGGAGAATCCCGACCTCGTCCGCCAGGTGGTGGCCACCGCGAAGGAGGGCTGGGAGGCGTTCGCGCAGGATCCGGCTCCCGCGCGCGAGCTCATCACGAAGGTCAACAAGGACAGCGACCCGCAGCTCGTTGACTTCGCCCATCGCAAGATGCTCGACGAGGGCCTGCTGGTCACGCCGCTGAAGGCCATGGACGCGAGTCGCTGGAGCGATCTCTACCGCCAGCTCGACGAGACCGGGCAGTTCAAGCGCAGCTTCGACGTCGCCGGCGCCTACACCAACGACTACTTCCCCGGGAAGGACGGCACATGAGCGAGACGAACGGAAACCGAGCGCTCGCGGGGCGGCGCGCCTTCGTGACGGGCGCGGCACAGGGGCTGGGCGAGGCGATCGCCCGCGCGCTGCACGAGGCCGGCGCCCGCGTCGCGGTCACCGACGTCGACGTCGCGGGCGCCGAGGCCGTGGCGGCGGGGCTCGGCGAGGGTGCGTTCGCGCTGTCCTGCGACGTGCGCGAGCGCGCGTCGCTGGCCGCGGCGGCGGAGCGCACGATCGACGCGTTCGGCGGCATCGACATCCTCGTCAACAACGCCGCGGTGACCGTGCGCAGGCCCTTCTTCGAGATCTCCCAGGAGGAGTGGGACGACGTCATCGACGTCAACCTGCGCGGGGTCTTCTTCGGCTGCCAGGTCATCGGCGAGCACCTGCGCGACGCCGGCTGGGGAAGGATCGTCAACCTGTCGTCGATCTCGGGCCAGTCGCCGGGCGGGATCGCCTCGGCCCACTACGGCGCCTCCAAGGCGGGGATCATGCTCGTCACGAAGGTCGCCGCGTACGAGCTCGCGGCGGCCGGTGTGACCGTCAACACGATCGCTCCCGCGGCGATCGACGGGCCCGTGATGCGGGCCCTGCCCGACGAGATCCGCAACGGCTACGGCACCCGGATCCCCGGGGGCCGGATCGGGACGCCCGAGGAAGTGGGAGCGCTGACCGTGTTCCTCTGCTCGGACCTCGCCGGGTACATCACCGGGGCGACGTACGACATCAACGGGGGATTGCTGATGCGTTGAGGGCGCGGAGGGCCGGGCGGCCCAACCGCGGGCCGCCCGGCGCCGTGCCACGCAGCACCGCGCCGTCTGCGATGCTCACCTGGCATGGCCTCGAGCGACGCCCATCCCGGATTCTCCAAGCTCAAGCTCGTCCCGCGGTCGGCGCAGGTCCGCGAGCAGCTCGAGCAGGCGATCCGCAGCGGCGAGTACGGCGTCGGCGACCGGCTGCCGTCCGAACGTGAGCTGACGGCGATGTTCGGGGTCAGCCGGGTCAGCGTGCGCGAGGCGATCCGCTCGCTGGAGGCGGTCGGGCTCGTCGAGGTGCGCCACGGGATGGGGACGACGGTCGCCGACCCGTCCCGGCGCGCCACCCGCGACCTCAGCGGCTGGATGCGCGCCAACCGCGGCGAGGTGCTGGAGCTGCTGCGGGTGCGTGGGGCGCTGGACGAGGTCGCGGGCCAGGAGGCGGCCGAGCATCAGGACCTCGACGCCATCGCGGCCATCCGGACGGCCTACGAGGCGTTCGAGCAGGAGGCGCCGACGAGCTCGGCCGAGCGGCTCGCCGAGCTCGACATGGCGTTCCATCTGGCGGTCGCCGAGGCGTCGGGGAGCAAGCTGCTGCACGACCTGCTGGCCGAGCTGCACCACCACCTCGCCGAGTCGCGGGCCGTGTTCTTCATGCCTCGCGAGCGGGCGCTCGCCTCGGCGCGCGAGCACGAGGCGATCCTCGCCGCGATCGAGCAGGGCGACGGCGCGACCGCCCGGCGTGCGACCAAGGCCCACATCGCCTCTGTGCGCGTGGTCATGGAGAGCGCCTGACCGCGATGTGATCGCCGCCGCCGCGGGGGCGATCTCGGCCGCGCCGCCTCGCCGGCGCGACCGCGGCAGGGGCCGCCGCGCCGGCGGGTCGGTCAGGGGCGGACGACGCGGCGGCCGGGCGGGCGCCGGGCGAGCGCGTCGGTCAGCGACGCCGCCTCGACGACCACGATCGGGCCGCGGTCGCCGACCTCGAGCCCGTCGCGCCCGCCGCAGACGCCGCGCAGGAGCACCGCCTGGTCGTCGACTTGGGCGCCGAGCGCGGCCAGCCACGCCGTCTCCAGCGGGTCCGCGTCGCCGTACGGGTAGAACGGATCGCGGACGTTGTCGGCGCCGAAGCGGA
>JAWKKD010000036.1:0-17617 GCA_041393435.1 Solirubrobacterales bacterium
AGGTTAGGCCCTTACCCGCGCCGCAGCACGTCGCGGAGCTCGGGTGGGACGCGCCGCACCGCCACGAGCCCGGCCGCGAAGACCGCATTGGCGACCACCAGGGCGGCCAGCGGCGGCAGGCCGAGCAGCAGGCCGGCGGCCACGCCGGCGCCGCCGACGGCGAGGATCGGCACCGCGCCGCGCAGCCCGGGCCGCAGCTCGGGGCGCAGGCCCACCAGCACCGCGATCACCCCGACGGCGACCGCGGTCTCCGTGCCGAGCGTGGCGATCGCCGCCCCCTGCGCGCCCAGCGCCGGGACGAGCGCGAGGGTCAGGATCACCGTGAGGACCAGCGCGCCGGCGTTGAGCAGCAGCATCTCGCGATACCGGCGCAGCGTCAGCAGGCCGTAGCCGGCGGCGACGGCCGCGCCGGTGGCGACCAGCGTCAGGCCCTGGATGCGCAGCACCGCGACCGCCGGCTGCCCCTCGTCCCCGGCGAGGATGTCGATGGCGAGCTGGGCGCCGCTGACGCAGCACATCGCCATCCACGTGCCCAGCAGCAGCGACAGCTCGAGGATCCGCCGCATCGCGTAGGCAAAGCGCGCCTGGTCGTCGCGCTGCGCCCGCGCCAGGATCGGGTACGCGGCGCCGACGACCAGCGCCGGGACGCCAAGCAGCACCTCGACCACGCGAAACGACGTCGCGAAGTAGCCGGTCTCCAGGGCGCTGGCCTGCAGCGACATGACGAGGATCGTCACCCGGAAGTAGACGACGTTGAGCGCGACGGCGACCGTGAAGGGCAGCGTGTCGCGCAGCAGCGGCCACACCGACGCCCAGCGCAGCGACGGCCGCAGCGGCATGTCGCGGCCGACGAGCGCGACGGTCAGGACCAGCAGCAGCCCGGAGACCGGCGCCGCGATCCACAGGAACGCGACGAGGCCGGCGTCGGCCAGCACGAGCACGACGACGAGCGCGACGCTCAGGGCCTGGCCGAGCAGCTGCAGGGTGGAGACCCAGCCGAAGCGCAGCTCGCCCTGCAGCGGGGTGGCGACGAGCATCTGCACCGCCTGGAGCACGACCGCGACGCCGGCGCCGACGGCGCCGAAGACCAGCGGCGAGTCGTAGCCGGCGACGAGCGCGAAGAGGATCCCGACCGCCATCCCGCCGAGGCTCAGCGCCCAGCGCAGGCCCATCAGGCCGCGCAGCGCGTCGCGGCGGGCGTCGCCGCGCAGCGTCGCGTACTCGCGCAGCGCGATCGCGTTCAACCCGCCCTCGGTCACGCCGCCGACGAGGTTCATCAGCGAGACGACGGTGACGTAGCGGCCGAACTCGCCGACGCCGAGGTGGCGGATGATCAGCGGCGCGGAGACGATCGACAGCACGACGCCGGCGAGGTACGCGCCGCTGCGCATCGCGCTCCCGCGCAGCGCCGCCGGGCCGGCCCGGCGGCTGTCGAGGACGTCGCTCTCGCTCACCGCGCGGGACATTAGGGCGCACGGGGGCCCGCCTCCGCGCCGCCGGGTCCCAGCAGGCGCTCGGCACCCCGAGCAGGGCGCACGAAACGGCGAGCGTGACGCGTTCTACTCTCTGACGCCGCGTATGCCGGTCCCGCTCTTCGACACCTCCACGCCGCTCGAGCCACTGCGCCCGCGCCTGCTGGCGGCCATGCAGGCGGTCGTGGAGGACGGCCGCTTCATCCTCGGGCCGAACGTCGCCGCGTTCGAGCAGGAGTTCGCGGACTCCTGCGGGGCCGCGCACGGCATCGGGGTCGCCAACGGCACCGACGCGCTGACGATCGCGCTGCGGGCGCTGGGCGTGGGGCCGGGCGACGAGGTCGTCGTGCCGAGCTTCACGTTCTACGCCTCGGCCGAGGCGATCCCGCCCACCGGCGCGACCCCGGTCTTCTGCGACGTCGACCCCGACACGTTCTGCGTCACGCCCGACACCGTCAAGGCCGCGATGACCCCGCGCACGAAGGCGGTCGTCGCCGTCCACCTGTTCGGCAACGTCGCGCCGGTGCGCGAGATCGAGGCGCTCGGCGTGCCGGTGGTCGAGGACGCCGCGCAGGCCGCGGGCACGACGCACGCGGACGGCCGTCCCGGCGCGCTGGGCACGATCGCCACGTTCTCGTTCTTCCCGTCCAAGAACCTCGGGGCGTTCGGCGACGGCGGCATGATCACCACCGGCGACGCCAGCCTTGCCGACCGCGTGCGGATGCTGCGCTTCCACGGCTCCTACGACAAGGTCACCTACGAGCACGTCGGCTACAACTCGCGCCTGGACGAGCTGCAGGCGGCGGTTCTGCGCGTGATGCTGCCCGAGCTCGACCGCTGGGCCGACGGCCGCCGCGCCGCCGGGCGCCACTACGAGGCGGCCGGCCTGGGCGAGCTGGTCGCGCTGCCGCAGCCGACGCCGGGCAGCCGGCCGGCGTGGCACCTGTACGTGATCCGCCTCGACCGCGCCGACGAGCTGGCCGCGGCCCTCGCCGAGCGCGGGATCGGCCAGAAGGCGTACTACCGCGTCCCGATCCACCTCCAGCCGGCGATGGCCGGCTTCGGCGCCGGCGTCGACCTTCCGGCCACCGACGAGGTGGCCCGCACGCACCTGGCGATCCCGATGAGCGCGGTGCTGAGCGCCGAGCAGGCGGCCGAGGTGGTCGCCGCGGTGCGCGCGTTCGCGCCCGCCTGATCGCCGACGCCGACCGCCGGGCGCGGCTCAGCCGATCGGTCGCCGCAGCCGCCGCCGCACGGCGCGCGCCAGCAGGTACGGCGGGGCGAGGAGGGCGCCCAGCAGGGCGAGCGGGATCGCGGCGACGACGAGCGGCACGGCGACCAGGATGAGGGCCGAGACCGACAGGAGGATGAACGGCAGGATCCCGGCCACCAACCCGCCGGCGAAGCTGGCGGCGCCGTCGAGCATGTCCGCGACCGAGGGCGGGTCGGGCGGCGAGATCCGCGACGGCATGGCGGTGACGGGAGAGGGCGTCTGGCGCACTGGGGTCATGGCTCGTGCTCCTGGGCTTGCGGGTCGTCACCTCTATGACGCGATCGCGCCCGGCGGTGTGACAGCCGGCTCCCGGCCGCGTCCGACCGCCGACCCGTGGGCGCACGGGCGAGGCGACGGCGACGGCGCCTAGCATGCGCGGCCGTGCGCGTCCTCACCGTCCTCGGCAACCGCCCCCAGTCGGTCAAGGCCGCCGCCGTCTCGCGCGTGCTGCGCGCCCGCCACGAGGAGGTGCTCGTCCACACCGGCCAGCACTTCGACGACGAGCTGTCGACGATCTTCGAGCGCGAGCTCGGCGTCCCCAAGCCCGAGATCCAGCTCGGCCTCGGCGGCGGCACGAACACCGAGCAGACCGCCAAGCAGCTCGCCGCGCTCGGCCCGCTCGTCGCCGAGCAGCGCCCCGACGTCGTGCTCGTCTACGGCGACACGAACTCGACCCTCACCGGCGGTCTGGCCGCCGCCCAGGCCGACATCCCGGTCGCACACGTCGAGGCGGGCATGCGCTCGTGGGACTGGGCCATGCCCGAGGAGCAGAACCGCGTGCTCACCGACGCGCTCAGCGACCTGCTGCTGGTGCCGTCGCGCACCGCGGAGCGCAATCTCCAGCGCGAGCACCCGCGCGGGCGGATCGTCTACGTCGGCGACGTGATGGTCGACGTCGCCGACCTCTTCCGGCCGCGTGCACGCGAGAACCTCGCCGCGCTCGAGCGCCGGCGTGCGTCCCGGCGAGTTCGTCGTCTGCACCACCCATCGCGCGGCGAACGTCGACGACCCCGCGCGCCTGCGCCGGCTGGTCGAGCTGCTGCTCGCCGTGCCGTACCCGGTGGTGCTGCCGCTGCATCCGCGCACCCGCGCCCGGCTCGAGGCCGCGGGCTGGCTCGACGAGCTCGCCGCCGGCGTGATCCTCTCGCCGCCGCTCGGCTACCTCGACTTCACCGCGCTGCTCGTCCACGCCCACGCCGCGCTCACCGACTCGGGGGGCGTGCAGAAGGAGGCGTTCCTGGCGCGGACGCGGTGCGTGACGCTGCGCGACACGACCGAGTGGGTCGAGACGGTCGACTCCGGCTGGAACGTGCTGGTCGACCTGGACGCGACACGGGCGATCGAGGCCCTCGACCGCCCGCTGCACGACGAGCACCCGCAGCCGTACGGGGACGGCCACGCCGCCGAGCACGTCGTCGACGCGCTCGAGCTGCTCGGATAGCCACCCGCTGGCACGCCGGCCCGGCTTCGGGTTAGGCTGCCCTACGGGTGAACCGGACGTCCCCCGCCTCGGCCGCACCGCTGATCGACCGCACGGATGCGCTCGTCGCCATCGAGCGCGCCCTCGACGCCTCCGCTCCCGCCCAGCGCTGGGTGCTGCTGGAAGGTCCGCCGGGCAGCGGCGCGATCCGCCTGCTCGACCACGCGATGGAGCTCGCCGCGGCGCGCGGGCTGCCGGCAGCCCGGCGTTCAGGCGGCGACCTGCTCGAGCCGCCACCAGCCGACACGGCGTCCCCGCAGGCGGTCTGCGTCGACGACCTGCAGTGGCTCGGCGCCGACGCGCTGCGGGCGCTGCGGCGCCCGGCCGGCGAGCGGGCGCCGGCCGTCGTCATCGGCAGCGTCCGGCACGGCGTCGCGCCCGCCGACCCCGCGGGACTGGCGGCGATCCGCACCCAGGAGGCCACGGCGATCGTGACGCTCGGCCCGCTCGACGTCACCGGGATCCGCCGGCTGCTCGAGGCCGCGGGCGTGGCCGACGCGCCCGGCCTCGCGGACGGGTGCCTCGCGCTGTCGTCGGGCAACCCGCTGCTCGTGTCGCGGCTCGTGCGCGCGCTGCAGGCGCTCGAACCCGGACCCGACGTCCTGGAGCGCGCCGCGGCCGCGGTGCTGCCGCGCCTGCGGCGCTTCTGCGCGGCGCACGTCACGCGCACCGTCCCCGGGGCCGAGGCGCTCATCCACGCGGCAAACGTCCTCGGCGACGACACGCCGCTGTGGCTGGCGGCCGGGATCGCCGGGCTCTCGCCCGACGACGCTGCCGCCGCGGCCGACGCACTCGTCCTCTCCGGGCTGCTGCACTCCGCGGACCCGATGCGCCAGCGCATCCCGCTCGCCTGGCGGGCGATGGCCGAGTGGACGTCCGGCGCGAGGCGCCACCAGATCCACCGGACCGCCGCGCGCCTGCTCGCCCAGACCGACGACGGCATCGAGGCCGCAGCGGCGCACCTGCTCGCCATCCCACCGTGCGGCGAGCCCTGGGCCGCCGGCGTCCTCCGCGACGCCGCCCATCTGGCGACCGCGGACGGGCGCGTCGACGCCGCGATCGAGCGGCTCGAGCGCGCGCTCGCCGAGCCGCTGCCGGCCGCCCAGCGCTGCGCGCTGCTCGAAGCGCTGGGCGACGCCCGCAGCCGCGCGGGCGGCGATGGTGCAGCCGACGCGTACCGCCGAGCCCTGCGGGTCGCCGAGCCGGAGGCCCGGCCGCGCCTGCATCTGCGGCTCGGCCGCACCCTGTTCGGTGCCGGGGACTATCGCGCCTCGGCGCTCGAGCTCGAGCGCGGCATCGACGCCCTCGACAAACCCGACGATCCGCTGCGCGTCGAGCTGGTGGCGGCGTTCGTCGCCGCCGCGCGCTTCGACCGCACGCTCGAAGGCGCCGCCGCCCGGCATCTGGCGCCGTTCCTCGACCGCTCGGAGCCCGGCCGCAATCCCGCCGAGCGGGCGCTGCTGGCCGAGATCGCCCTCGAGCGGGGGATCTCGGGCGCGCCGCGCGACCGCGTCGTCGCGCTGGCGCGGCGCGCGTGGGCGGACGGCCTGCTGCTGGAGGGAGCCGACCACCACGGGATCGTGCTCAGCCAGGTGGCCGCCGTCCTGACGTGGTCGGACGAGCTCGCGGCGTCCGACGCGGTCCTCACCGCCGCCCTGCGCCACGCCGACGCCGCCTGCGAGCCGCTGCTCGGCGCCACGGCGCGGTACCTGCGCGCCTGGCCGCGGCTGTACGCCGGCCGGCTGACCGAGGCCGAGGAGGACGTGCGGGCGGCGCTCGCCACGCCGGGATGGGAGATGTACCTGCCATCGGCCCGGGCCGTCCTCGCCCACGTGCTCGTCGAGCGGGGCGACCACGAGGCGGCGCGTGACGCGCTGGTGCTCGAGGATCCGCAGCCGTGGCGGCGGACCATCCCCTACGCCATGCTGCTGGAGGCGCGCGGGCGCCTGCACGCGATCGCCGGAGCGCTCGATGCGGCGGCGGACGATCTCGCCGAGGCCGGCGAGCTGATGCAGGCGATGGGCTCCAAGCATCCCTTCTGCCCGTGGCGGTCGCGGCTGGGGTGCGTCCGCGCGCGCCAGGGTGACCTGGCGGCCGCCTCCGTGCTCGTCGACACGGAGCTGCGGCAGGCCGAGGAGATCGAGCTGCCCCGCCCCCTGGGCGTGGCGCTGCGGGCGCGCGCCGACCTGCAGCAGCGGGCGGGACGCGACGGCGAGGCGGACCTGGCCCGCGCCGTGGAGGTCCTCGACGGATGCGGCGCACGGATCGACCACGCCAGGGCGCTGACCGATCTCGGAGTGGCGCTGCACGACGGCGGCCGGCACCCGGAAGCCCGGCGCGCGCTCCGGACGGCGCTCGACGCGGCGAGCGCCCTGGGCGCCGTGACCATCGCCGAACGAGCCGAGCGCGAGCTGCGGCGCGCCGGGGGCCGCCCGGGCCGCCGGGACCCGCGCACGCCGGCCGGGCTGACCGCGTCCGAGCTGCACGTCGCCCGCCTGGCCGCCCTCGGGCTGACGAACGCCGAGATCGCCGCCGAGCTGGTGATCACGACGCACACGGTCCGGTTCCACCTCCGCGGCGTCTACCGCAAGCTGGGGGTCGCGTCGCGGTCCGAGCTCGCCGACGCGCTTGGCGACGCCGTGCGCAAACCCTAGCCGGGGTGCTAGTACCCATCCGGCTCCGTCCGGAATATGTTGCGTCGACGCCGAGTCATCCCACGGCGAGCGTCAGGGAAGAACGCAGCGTCTCGCCGCGTTCTGTGCGTTGCGGGTCACGTCACTAGAACACGGAGGGAGAAGGCCTTGAAGACCGGATTGTCGATCGTCGCTGCCGTTCTGGCGGTGGCGTTGGGGGCACCGGCGGCCGCGTCAGCCGAGGTCGTGCTGCACGAGGACTTCGAGTCCAACGCACCGGGCTGGACGCAGAGCGGGCTGTGGCACGTCAAGAACAACCCCCAGACGGTGTCGGTGGTGTCAGCCATCCATCCGACCCTGGTGACGCTGCCCGATTCCGGACAACTCCCGAGCGCGGTCAGCGGCACGCATGCCGCGTGGTACGGCGAGGACAGCTCCGGGACGTTCTGCACCGGCTACACGTCCGTGACCCAGTCGGCCAAGAACGGCTGCGAGTCGGCGTCGCCCAACACCGGGCGGCTGGTCTCGCCGTCGTTCAGCCTGGTGGGCGCGACCACGGCGCAGGTCGCGTTCAACGCGTGGTGGGAGATCGAGGCCGTCAACGCCGACAACTTCGACCTGATCAAGGTGGAGTACTCGACGGACGGCGGCACCACCTGGCACGCGGTCGGCAAGCTCAACCCGGTCAACAACCCGGCCGGCCAGCACTTCGAGACCTACTCCAACAACGGGCTGGCCGTCTCACCGTCGTGGCACACCTATGTCGCCAGCCTCAGCGCGGCGGCCGGGCAGGCCAACGTCAGGGTCGGGTTCACGTTCGACACGGTCGACAGCCTCTACCAGGGCTTCCGCGGCCTGCTGATCGACGATGTGGACGTCGCCACCCCGTTCGCGGCCGACACGCCTCAGATCGGCGGAGTGGACCCGAGCTGCGTGAGCTCGACGGCGACCAACCAAGTCGTGGCCGTCACCGGCACCAACTTCGCGCTGGGCAGCAAGCTGTTCCTCGACGGCAGCGAGGTGTCCGGCGCAGCCACCCTGTCGAGCCAGCGCATGGAGTTCAAGGTCTCGAACCTCGCCGCGGGGAGCCACACGATCAGGATCGTCGGTCCGCTGGGCGCGACCAGCAACGTCGCCACGCTGACCTCCGCCGCCAACTGCGCGGCCCAGCCCGTCGCGCCGCCGGCGCCCGACGGCGGCCATGGCGGCAACGACCTGCGCCCCACGGCCACCCAGGTGATGTGCAACCGCGGCCCCAACCCCGGTGACCCGTCCGTGTGCACCGCCACGGTCGGCGACGCCGGCGCCCCGCCGCGTCCCAACCCGACCGGCAAGGTCGCGTTCACCACGACCACCGGGTCCTTCCCGATGGGCGGCACGTGCAACCTGACCCCGACGTCGATGTCACCCGGCGTGGCCAGCTGCGCGGCGACGTACTACCCGGCCGCGGGCAGCGGGTTCCCGGAGGTCACCGCCAGCTACCAGGGCAGCAGCACCCACGCGCCGAGCCAGGGAGCGACGAGCTTCATCATCGCCGCCCCACCGAGCACGAACGAGCCGTTCGATCCTGAGAGCTCCTGCGGAGACCCGCTCGCCGGCCTGCCGCGCACCGGCGGGCCGACCGCCAAGGCCGCAATCGAAACCGAGGCGGCGCGCGTGCCCGAGCACGAGCGCGGCGTGGGGTACTGCCTCTGGTACACCGGAGCGAAGCTGTTCCGGTACGGCGTCACCATCACCGCGAACGGCGTCGTCATCACCGTCGGGGTTGCCGCGGGCGTCGGAGCTCCAGTCGGCGGCGCGATCGCCGGCACCGAGGTCGGCCCGGCGGGCACGGTCGGCGGAGCCGTGCTCGGCGCGGCGGTGACCAAGGAGTACGTCTACCCGGCGACCGTGAGCACCCTGGATGCGCTCAACGACGCACACGATCGAGCGATCAAGGATCCGCCCGATCCGAACTACAAGGTCGTGGTGACGCCCGAGCGGGTCAAGGTCGCGCGGCTGAAAGCCGGCAAGGGCCTCAACCGCAAGACGGCGCGCGCGGTCACGCAACTGGTGCGCGAGCAGACCCGCGCGCGCAACCTCGCCCGCGCGATCGCGGCCACCCTCGACAAGGCCGGCGGCGCCAAGGAGGCCGGCGACCAGAAGTGGGTGGGGATCCAGACCCGCGCCAACATCGGCTACGTCAAGCGACTGATCGCCAGCCTGGAGCGGCTCCCCAAGCGCCAGCAGACCGCGGCCGCGCTGGCGAAGAAGAGCCCGGCGCTCTCGAAGCCGTTGGTCAGCCGCAAGCAGCTGGCGAAGAACCTCCAGCGCAAGGCCAAGCGCGGCTTCACCAAGCGCGAGCTGCGGTCTCTGCGCACGCAGCTCGGCTACACCGACGAGCAGATCGCCGCGCTGCGCCAGTCGCTGGGCACCATCGACGTCAGGACGGCGCCGCGCAGCGCCGCCGTCCTCATCGGCGCCCCGGCGCTGACCGCCGTCTACGAGGTCTCGCCGATGGCCTGGCGGGCGTTCCTGAAGGTCCCGTCCGTGATCGCCGACGCAGCGCTAGGCGAGTCGACGGCGTCGACCTCGGGACCGTCGGTGACCTCGACGCGGACGCGTGTCGCCAACGGCCAGGTCAGCGTCGCGATCGCCTGCGGCGCCACGGCCACCCCGCCGTGCAAGGGCACCGTGCTGATCCGCAAGGGCAAGAAGACGCTCGGCTCCGGCACCTACCAGCTCGACGAGCAGGCCAGCGCCGAGATCCCGGTCAAGCTCAACCAGCGCGGCCGCCGGGCGATCGGTAAGAGCCGCCGGCACACGGTGACCGTCGTGGTCAAGCCCGCGGAGGGAGGGCGCGTCGTCAAGCGCCTGCCGCTGACGCGATGAGCCGCGTGGGGCGTCATCCGGTCCGGCGAGGCGCCGCCGCCGCTCTGTGCGTGCTCGTCGCGGTCGCGGGCCTCGCGGCCGCCGAGGCGGGCGGGCCGGATGTCGCGGCCGCGGCAGCCAAGTTCCGGCAGCCGACGTGCGCGAAGGAGAAGGCGAAGGTCCGCAAGACGACCGGTCAGAAGCGGCGTGCCGCGACCGCCAAGCACAAGCAGTGCATGGCGAACCTCGCGGTCTACCAGGAGGTCGCCGACTCGCATCTCGTCGGGTCGCGGACCGACGGCGTCACGATCGACACGATCTACTGCGCCAACGGCAAGTGGCAGGACGACGTCGGCCGCGGCGGGGCCGTCGGAACGCAGGGATGGCGGGTCGTCGACGCCAGGATGGCGCGCGACGGCCGCGGGTTCACGGCCACCGTCGAAGCGAAGATCCCCGGCGGGCGGCACGTGCAGGCGGTCGTCAAGGACGGCGACCGCTGGCAGGTCGGCTACGAGTGGAACGGCGAGGCGCACAACGCCGGCGACGTCGAGAGGAGTGACGCGAGCAGCGCCTGCGCAACGCTCTGAGCCGCCGGGGGCGATCGGTTCAGCGGCTCGACGGGTTCGAGCAGTTGCCGTCGCCCCACGCCACGCACGCCAACACGCTGTCGGTGAAGGTGCTCAGCCGCACCTCGCCGCCGGCGTTGCGCAGGATCCCGAAGATCTGGTTCCAGCCCTTGACCAGCGGCTTGTCGCGGTCGGAGTCGCGCGTCGTGTAGACGCGCAGGCTCTGGCCCGGCGCCAGCACCGCGTCGTCGAACGCGTACGTGTGCGGCCCGCTGGTCAGCCGGTAGCCCTCCATCCCGACCGGGACCGGCCCGGTGTTGCGCACGCTCACCCACTCCTTGCTGCGGGGCTCCACGCCGAGCTCGAGCAGGCCCTGGTTGGGATCGCCGCAGGTCGTCCGGCACGGGTAGACCATCCACGCCCGCAGGTCCCCGTCGGGGTCGAAGAGGTACGCGCCGTCGCCGGACTCGCGCGCGCGGTCGACGTTGTCGAACACCGGCCGATCCAGGCCCCAGTACAGGTCGGTGGCGGTGTCGTCGCCGCGACCGACGTGAACCGTGAGCACGCTGCCCGGCGCGATCACGGTGCTGGGCGGGAAGCGGTACTGGCGGCGCATCGAGTCGCGCACCGCCCAGCCGTCCAGCGCGAGCGCGTTGACCGGATCGAGGTTGCGCACCCGGACCCACTCGCCGTCCGGGCTGCCGGTTCCGTCGCTCTGCCAGTTGACCCAGACCTTCAGCGGGTGGCCGTCGTCGGGGCCGGGGGCGCACGCGGTGGGGTTCCAGATGCCGACGTGCGCGGCCGCGGCCCGCTCGGCGAGCACGCTGTAGCGGGGGTTCCAGGCCCACTCGGTGCGGTTGGGCATCCACAGCGCGAGCCCCTCGGCCAACAGGATCCGGCCGACGTCGCGCCAGCGGCCGCCGATCCTGACCGCTACCGAGCGGCGCTGGCGGCCGTGCGAGTTGCTGCGCACGTCCTGGGCGGTCAGCCGCACGCGGCCCTTCGAGCGCCGGACGAGGTCGTCGAGGCGGTCGGCCGCCGCCACCGCGTGGCACTCGCCGGCGCGGTGGCGCACGTCGTAGTCGGTCAGCTCCTGGGCGTTGATGCCGGTGATGCGCACATGCCAGGTGCGGCTGCCGACCTTCACGCGCAGCGTGTCGCCGTCGTCGACCCAGCTGACCTTGCCCTCCCAGATCGAGCAGCGCGGCCCGTTGGCCTCGCCGTCGACGCAGGGCCCGATCGTGCGCGCGCTCGCCGCGCCGGCGCCCGCGAGCAGGCAGACGAGGACGAGGAGCGGCAGGCAGCGGCGCATCACGGGATCATCAACCCACATCGGCCCGGCGCGTTGCGGTCATGCAACCGCCCTGTCAGGCGACGGGACGACCCGTGTCCGCGCCATGTGCAAGGTTGTGGTCTCTTGTCCGCTGCCGAAGACGTCACCCACACCGCCTCCACGGCGCGCGAGGCGCTCGATCGTGCCGTGGAGTACCTGCGCGCGCAGCAGTCGCCCGGCGGCTGGTGGAAGGCGCCGCTGGACACGAACGTCACCATGGACGCCGAGGATCTGCTCATGCGCGAGTTCCTCGGCATCCGCACCGAGCGCGAGACCGCGGCCGCCGCGAACTGGATCCGCGCGCAGCAGCGCGCCGACGGCACGTGGGCGACGTTCCACGGCGGCCCCGGCGACCTGTCGACCACCGCCGAGGCATGGGTCGCCCTGCGCCTGGCCGGTGACCCGCCGGACGCCGCGCACATGCGCGAGGCGGCGGCGTTCGTCCTCGACGGCGGCGGCCTGGAGCGCAGCCGCGTCTTCACCCGCATCTGGCTGGCGCTGTTCGGCCAGTGGTCGTGGGACGACGTGCCGGCGATGCCGCCGGAGATGATCTTCCTGCCCGCCTGGTTCCCGCTGAACCTCTACGACTTCGCGTGCTGGGCGCGCCAGACGATCGCGCCGTTGACGATCATCGGCGCCCATCGACCGCAGCGCCCGCTCCCGGTCGGCGTCGACGAGCTGCGCTGCGGCGGGCCGGTGCCCCGTCCGCGGCGCTCGCTGCGCGACTGGCCCGGCCGCCTCGGCTGGATCGACGCGATCCTGCACCGCTACGAGCACCGTCCGGTCGGCCCGCTGCGGCGGCTGGCGCTCGACCGCGCCGAGCGCTGGATCATCGCCCGCCAGGAGGCCGACGGCTCGTGGGGCGGCATCCAGCCGCCGTGGGTGTACTCGCTGATGGCGCTCAGCGTGCGCGGCTACGCCAACGACCACCCGGTCATGCGCGCCGGCCTGGCCGGCCTCGACACGTTCGTCATCGAGGAGGACGGCCAGCGCCGCCTCGAGGCGTGCCAGTCGCCGGTGTGGGACACGGCGCTGGCCATGCTGGCCGTGGCCGACGGCGGCGCGGCGCCCGACGACCCCGCGCTCGAGCGCGCGGCGCGCTGGATCCTCGCCGAGGAGATCCGCGTCCGCGGCGACTGGGCGGTGCGCCGGCCGGACCTCGCGCCGGGCGGCTGGGCCTTCGAGTTCGCCAACGACTGCTACCCCGACATCGACGACACCGCCGAGGTCATCATGGCGCTGCGGCGCACCGCGGCGGACGCCGGCGCGGCGATCCGGCGCGGCGTCGACTGGACCCTCGGCATGCAGTCGCGCGACGGCGGCTGGGGCGCCTTCGACGCCGACAACACGCGCACGCTGTGCACGCAGCTGCCGTTCTGCGACTTCGGTGCGGTCATCGACCCGCCGTCGGCCGACGTCACCGCGCACGTGGTCGAGATGCTCGCGCTCGAGGGGCGGGCGGGCGAGCCGGCCGCGCAGCGCGGGATCCGCTGGCTGCTCGACGCCCAGGAGGCCGACGGCTCGTGGTTCGGCCGCTGGGGGATCAACCACGTCTACGGGACCGGCGCGGTGGTCCCGGCCCTGGTGGCGGCGGGCGTCGCGGCAGACGCCCCGGCCATCCGCCGCGCGGTCGACTGGCTGGCCGCCCACCAGAACGGGGACGGCGGCTGGGGCGAGGACCCCCGCTCGTACGTCGACCCGGCCTGGGTCGGGCGGGGTGCGAGCACCGCTTCGCAGACCGCCTGGGCGCTGCTGGCGCTGGCGGCCGCGGGCGAGCGCGACGGCGAGGTCGCGCAGCGCGGCGTGGCGTGGCTGGCCGCCACCCAGCGACCGGACGGCGGCTGGGACGAGCCGCAGTACACCGGCACCGGCTTCCCCGGCGACTTCTACATCAACTACGGCCTCTACCGGCAGGTGTTCCCCGTGATGGCGCTGGGCCGATGCCTGCGGTGACGGAGGCGGACGCCGCCAGCGCGCCGAGCGCCGCCGCCGTCATGGCGCGCGCGTCCCACGAGAACTTCCCGGTCGCCAGCCGCCTGCTGCCCGCCCGCGAGCGCGAGCACCTGCGGGCGATCTACGGCTACGCGCGGCTGGTCGACGACATCGGCGACGAGGCGCCCGGCGACCGCGGGGCGCTGCTGGACTGGGTCGAGGGCGAGCTCGACGCGATCTACGGCGCCCCGGGCGCGGGTCACGCAGCGGGCGGGCCGGACCCGGCGCGGGCCGGGCCGGTCGCGGGCGAGCCGGGCCGGCCCGAGCACCCCGTGATGCGCCGCCTGGCCGTCACGGTGCGGGCCTGCGCGATCCCGCGCGACCCGCTCGACCGGCTCGTCGCCGCCAACCGCGCCGACCAGGTCGTCTCCCGCTACGAGGACTTCGCCGCCCTGCTGCGCTACTGCGACCTCTCGGCGGCGCCGGTCGGCGAGCTCGTGCTCCACGTGTTCGGCTGCGCGACCCCGGAGCGCATCGCGCTGTCGGACCGCGTCTGCGCGGGCCTGCAGGTCACCGAGCACCTCCAGGACGTCGCCGAGGACCTCGCCGCCGGGCGCATCTACCTGCCCGTGGCCGATCTCGACGCCTGCGGCTGCACCGAGGCGCACCTGCGGGCGCCCGCGCCCGGCCCGCAGCTGCGCGCCGTCATGGCGCTCGAGGCGGCGCGCGCCCGCGAGCTGCTGGCCGCTGGCATCCCGCTCGGCCGCTCGCTGCCCGCCCGTCCCGCGTTCGCCGTCGCCGGGTTCGTGGCCGGCGGACGGGCGGCGCTCGGCGCGCTGGAGCGCGCCGGCTGGGACGTCCTCGGCCACCGTCCACGACCCGCGAAGGCGACGATCGCGCTGGGAACGTTGCGCGCGCTTGCAAAGATGCGCCGATGACCGTCGCCACGATCGAGGACGCGTACCGCGCCTGCGAGCAGACGACCCGGCGCGAGGCGGCGAACTTCTTCTACGGCATCCGGCTGCTGCCCGCGGACAAGCGCCGGGCCATGAGCGCGGTCTACGCGTTCGCCCGCCGGGTCGACGACATCGGCGACGGCACACTGCCCGACGACGCGAAGCTCACGGCGCTCGCCCGCGAACGCGACGGCATCGCGCACCTGCGCGCGGGCGTGCTCAACGGCCACACCGACGCGACGCTGATCGCGCTCGCCGACGCCCGCGACCGCTTCGACCTGCCGCTCGACGCGTTCGAGCAGCTCGTCGACGGCGTCGAGCTCGACGTGCGCGGGACGACGTACGCGACGTTCGACGAGCTGCGCCACTACTGCATCTGCGTCGCCGGGTCGATCGGGCGCCTGTGCGTGGCGATCTTCGGCGCCACCGACCGCGACCGGGCCATGCCCCTGGCCGAGGACCTGGGAATCGCGATGCAGTTGACGAACATCCTCCGTGACGTGCGCGAAGACCTGGCCAACGGCCGCATCTACATCCCGCAGGAGGACCTGCACCGGTTCGGGCTTGACGATCCCGTGTCGGGCGATCCGGCGCGGATCGAGCAGCTCGTGCGCTTCGAGGCGCAGCGCAACCGCGAGTGGTTCGCGCGTGGCATGGCGCTCACCGCGCTGCTCGACTGGCGCAGCACCGCGTGCCTGCTGGCCATGACCGGCATCTACCGGCGGATCCTGTCGCGCATCGAGCAGGACCCGGCGGCGGTGACGCGCGGGCGGATCTCGCTGTCGGGCTGGGAGAAGGCGCGCGTGGCGGCGAGCAGCCTGGCCAGGAGCGCGGCATGAGCGCCCGCGCGCCGCACATCGCGGTCGTCGGCGGCGGCCTGGCCGGGATCACCGCCGCGCTGGACTGCGCGGCCGGGGGCGCGCGGGTCACCCTGCTCGAGGTGCGCCCGCGGCTCGGCGGCGCCGCGTACTCCTACGAGCGCGACGGCCTGCGCCTCGACAACGGCCAGCACGTCTTCCTGCGCTGCTGCGGCGCGTACCGCGGGCTGCTGGCGCGCATCGGCGCGCAGGACGACGTCGTGCTGCAGCCGCGCCTCGACATCCCCGTGCTGGCCCCCGGCCGGCGGCCCGCCCGCCTGCGCCGGTCGCGCCTGCGCGCGCCGCTGCAGCTCTCGGGCGCACTGGCGCGGTTCCCGCTGCTGACGGTGGCCGAGAAGGCGCGGGTCGCGCGGGCGCTGCTCGCGCTGCGCGACGTCGACCCCGACGACGGGTTCGCCGACGCCCGCTCGTTCGGCGACTGGCTGGCCGAGCAGCGCCAGGGCCCGGCCGAGATCGAGGCGGTGTGGCGGCTCATCGGGCTGCCGACGCTGAACGTCGAGCCGGCCGACGCGTCGCTGGCCCAGGCCGCGTACGTGTTTCGCACCGCGCTGCTCGAGCACAACAGCGCGGCGGACATCGGCTGGTCGCGCGTGCCGCTGTCGGACCTCCACGACGGGCCGTCGCGCCGCGCGCTGGCGGCGGCGGGCGCCGAGGTGCGGCTGGGCGCCCGGATCGAGCGCATCGTGGCCCGCCCCGGCGGCGGGTTCCTCGTGGAGGGCCCGGCGGACGGGGTCGAGGCCGACGCGGTGGTCGCGGCCGTCCCGGCGCAGCGCACGGCGCCGCTGCTGCCGGCGGGCGCGCTGGCGGACCCGGGTGCGCTCGAGCGCCTCGGCCGCTCGCCGATCGTCAACCTCCATGTCGCCTACGACCGCCGCGTGCTCGACGAGCCGTTCGCCGTCGCGATCCGCTCGCCGGTGCAGTGGATGTTCGACCGCACCGAAGGGTCCGGGCTGGCGCGCGGGCAGCTGGTCGCCGTCTCGCTCTCGGGCGCCGACGAGGAGGCCGCGCTGGACACCGCCGCGCTGCGCGAGCGGTTCGTCCCCGCGCTGGCCGAGCTGCTGCCCGCCGCCCGCTCGGCCCGGGTCGAGCGCTTCCTCGTCACCCGCGAGCACGCGGCGACGTTCCGCCCGGGCCCGGGCCAGCGCCGGCTGCGTCCCGGGCCGCGGACCGCACTGCCGGGGCTGGTGCTCGCCGGGACGTGGACGGACACGGGCTGGCCGGCGACGATGGAGAGCGCGGTGCGCAGCGGCCACGCGGCGGCCCGCGCGGCGCTCGCCGCGACCCGGACCGAGCCCGCGATGCAGGCGGTGGCGGCGTGACCCTCGCGCCTGAGCGTCCCGCCGTGGCGCCGGCCCCCGTCGAGCGCAGCCGCGAGCTGCTCATCCTCGCCCCGATGGCCATCGAGGCCGCCGCCGCGCGGTCGGGCGCGCCCTGGGCGCGGGTCGAGCGCTTCGGCATGGGCCCGCAGCGCGCCGCGCGCGCCGCGACGCTGACCCACGGCATCGACCCCGGCCCGGTCCTCATCGCCGGCGTCTGCGGCGCCCTCGATCCCGAGCTCAAGCCGGGCGACGTCGTGCTCGCCAGCGAGCTGCGGGGCCCGACCGGCACGACCCAGTGCGCCGACCCGTCGATCCTCGCCGGCGTCCTGCGCCGCGGCGGCCTGAACGTCCACGTCGGCCCGATCGCCTCCAGCCAGCGGCTCGTGGTCCGCGAGCGCCGCCGCGCCCTGCACCGCAGCGGCGCGATCGCGGTCGACATGGAGTCCGCGTGGCTGGCCGCCGACGCCAACGGCCGGCCGCTCGTGACGCTGCGCGTCGTGCTCGACACCGCCGAGCGCGAGCTGCACTGGCCGTGGCACGCCGCGGTCGGCGCCGCACGGGCGCTGCGGACGCTGCGCCGCGCGTGCGCGCTGGCCGGCGAGTGGGCCGAAGCGCTGATGGAGCGCGAGGTCGTGCTCGCCGCTCCGCGGGCGTCGTGCGCCGGCGTCGTGCGCGCGGTCGACACCGTCGAGCGCCTGCTGCGCGAGCACGGCCCGCCGGTCTACGTCCGCCGCCAGATCGTCCACAACGCCGGGGTCGTCGCCGACCTCGAGCGGCGCGGGGCGATCTTCGTCGAGGAGCTCGACGAGGTGCCCGAGGGGGCGACCGTCGTCTTCTCCGCCCACGGGGTCTCGCCGGCGGTGCGCGCGCAGGCCCGCGAGCGCGGCCTCGACGCCATCGACGCCACGTGCCCCCTGGTCGCCAA
>JAWKKD010000037.1:0-16133 GCA_041393435.1 Solirubrobacterales bacterium
CCTCGACCCGGCGGGCCGGCTCCAGCAGCCATGGCTCGTTCACCGGGTAGCTGTCGAAGCGCACGCTGTAGCGCTCGTCGAAGATCGGCCGTAGGGCATCTTCGATCGCCGGATCGTACGGAGCCCGAACCCGCAGCAGCTCGCCGGGCGGCGTCTCGCGCAGCTCTCCGTCCTCGACGACCAGTTGCCCACCCTTGATGACGTAGCGCGGCGTGGCGAACATCTCCTCGCGATCGGCGCGGTCGTCGTAGATCGTCACGTCGGCGTCCGCCCCGACGCCGAGGTGGCCCTTGTGCTTCATGCCCAGCAGGCGGGCCGGTCCGGCGCGGGTGACGATCGCGATCTCGCTCAGCGTGTACTCGCGCTCGAGGTCATCGAACAGCACTGTGCGGCCGATCGCGCGACGGTTGGCCAGCCGGAGCTGCTCGTTGCGGTACTCGCGGTCCATCAGCAGGCGGATGAGCTTGGGGTAGCTGAGGAACGAGCCTCCGTTGGGATGGTCGGTCGACAGGACGAGCCGCCAAGGGTCCTGGGAGAGCAGGAACAGCTCGAGGCCGATGCCCCATTGCAGCGCGTGGGTGTAGTTGCGCGCCTTGTAGACGATCGGCACGATCCCACAGCCCGTCTCCGCCTCGAGGTCGGCGTTCACCCACTTGCCGCGCGTGATCTCGTGCAGCCTCGCGGAGACCGGGGCATCCGCCGTCATCGTCGTCGCCGGGCCGAACATCACCTGCCCGACGTCCGCTGAACTCGGGGTGGGCGTTCAGGTACTCGACGATCTCGGGCGCCCTGGAGCGCGGCCGGCCGCCGGGCCGGCCGCCGTAGGCGTGGAACTGGATGTGGGCGAGATGGGCGCGCCGGCCCTCGAGCGTGTCGAGCGTGTCGAGCGTCGTGCGCCAGTTGCCGGCCACGCCGAGGTTGTGGCAGTGGATGTGGGCCGGATGCGGCAGCCCGAGGCCGTCGGCGGCGGTGACGAGCTGCTCGACGACCTGGCGCGGCGTGACCCCGAGCCCGTCCAGCTCCTCGTCGAGCGAGGCCACGTCGCGGTTGCGGCGCTTCCACATCTCGACGCCGCCCGCGTTGACGAGCTTCACCCCGTATCCGCCGGTTGCCTCGAGATACCAGGCCATCGCGTCCTGGAGCCTCGCGACGCCCGCGCTGCCGCGCCCGCTGCGGATCAGCTCGAACAACGGCAGGTTGTTGCCCATCAGGATGAGAAACGCCGCGTCGATCACGGGCGTGTCTCGCAACTCCGCCAGCGTGTGTCGTGCGGCCAGCGGCGGGGTGGCGGCCTCGACGACGGTCGTGTACCCGAGCAGCGCGTACCGGTAGCCCGTCGCGAACGTCGAGGGCACGGTGCCGCCGCTGCCCGCGCGCGTGATCGGGGTGCGCCGGACCACATCGTCGCGGCGCTGATCGACGGTGAGCTTGCGCGCGGCGTTGACCTTGGGCCCCGCGATGTGGGCGTGGATGTCGACACCGCCGGGCATCACCACCATCCCTCGGGCATCGATGCGGCGGGCGCCCGCCGGCACGTCGTCGACGACACGCCCAGCGCTCACGCAGACGTCGCGCACCTCGCCGTCGATCCCGTTGGCCGGGTCGTACACGCGACCCCCGGCGATGCGCAGCACGGCGCCTATGCCTCCCGTTGCTCCGCCTGGCGGGCGCCCAGGCGGTCGGCGATCTGCTCCGCGAGCGCGCGCAGCACCTCTTCCTGCGCCGGACGGCTCGCCTGGAGCGGGGCGCGAAGCGTGATCGGCACATCGTCCAGGCGGTGCACCGTGCCGAGCACGTGAATCCCCGCGGCAGCGGTCGTGAGGGCCACGCGCGCGGCGTCGGCGGTCACGCTGTCACGCGCATCGACGGTCACCGTCGGGATCGCTCGCAGCCCAGCCGCCGCGGCCGCGGGCAGGTGCTCGAGCGGGTCGGAGGCGACCACGAGCGCCGCATCGACCTCGCCGCGGGCCAGCAGCCCGGGGGCGCTGAGCTCGTCGGCGCTCCCGCGCGGATACCCGCGGGCGAAGCTGACCGCGCCGGGATAGCCGGTCTGCCACGCGAGCACGGCCTCGGCGCCGGCCGCGTTGCCCTCCGTGCGCAGGACCGCGGACACCCCGTGCAGCGAGCCGCTCAGATCCCGCAGGAGCGCCTGCAGCGCCATCACCCGAACGTCTCCGCCCGGCGCGGCGGCCAGCCCGGCGCCGAACAGGAACGCCGCGTGTCCGCACCCACCCAGTCGGACCGCGAGCTGCTCGAGCGACGCCCACGGCAGGCTCGGCGCGTTGTCGCGCTCGACCGGCGCTCCGCGCACCAGCGCCCGCAGCACCGACAGCGCCTCGAGGTCCTCCTCGCCCGCGAGCTCGACGAACAGGTCGGCCTCCGCGGCGGTCGCCGTCGGGGCGGAGTCGACGACGACCAGCGCGCGGCGATCCCGCGATCGGTCGAGGCCCAGCCGCGCCAGCAGCCGCGGATGCGTCGTGACGGGATCGGCGCGCCACACGATCACGACCTCCGCGCGATCCCGTATCTCGCCGAGGGTGGCGGTGCTGGCCCCGAGCGCCTGAACGGCCGCTGCCGTCCGGCCGTCGAGCGTTCCCCCGGCCGGATCGATCACCGCCCCGATGGCCTCGGCGATGGCGACCGCCTCACGCTGCGTCTCGCAGCTGGACTGCCCGAGGCCGTACACGAGCGGCAGGCGAGCCGCGGTGAGGACGCCGGCGGCGACCCCGAGCGCAGTGGGCAGATCCGCCTCGACCCCGTCAACGCGGGCCACCGGGGCCTGGGCGGCGGCTCGCTCCGCGAACCAGCGGGCGCCGAGCGGACAGGCGCCTTCGATCCGCTCGATCCGTCCACCGTGCACCCACAGCTCCAGGTCGTCGCAGTCGCAGCCGCACCCGGCACACGTGGCTCGCAGGGAGCTGTGCGGTTCAGGCGCTCGCACCGCGCGCCACCCCGTCGCCTAGCTCGGCTCGAAGCCGCTCCACGCGCTCGTGCAGCTCGGCCAACACCGCCTCGGCCGTCTCGGCCACGCCGATCAGCGTACACATGGGCTGTCCAGCGGCGATCCGCTCCCCGGGGTGCGGGATGTCGCGCATCCCCTGCGCGCCCCAGGAACGCGTATCGCCGACCACGATGTCGGCGCGGGCGTAGACGATCGCCTTCCCCGCGGCGCGCGGGCCTGCCGTCGCGGCGCGGGGCGGCCCGGGCGGCAGGTGGCCCGCGCAGGCCCGCACGTGCGCGTCGAACGGCGCCGGCCCGCCGACGAGCGCGATCACCTCGAGCGACCCGGTCGGACGCGGGTTGACCTCCACGATCCAGGCCCGTCTCCCGTCCCACACGAGGTCGACGCCGAAGAGGCCGCGAAGGCCGAGCTTCTCGACGATCAGCGCGCAGATCGAGTCCGCCCAGCGCGCGAGAGCGCGACGCTCGTCCGCGGCCAGCCGCGGCGGCGTGACGTTGCCGCACCATGCATACCGGCGCCCCCCGAACGCCCGCTCGCCGATCAGCTGCTCGGTGATGCCGAGCACCACCGCCGAGCGACCGTTGCCGACGGCGGCGATCGAGCAGGAGAGCCCCCGCACGCGCTCCTGGACGACCTCGTGGGGGGTCAGCGCCCCGCCGCGCCATTCGCCCACGCCGCGACCGCCGCCACCGCGCAACGGCTTGCGCAGCCAGGCGCGCGAGTGGGTGGGCCGGAAGGACACATCCGCCGCGTGCAGCGTGCGCGGGTAGTCGAGCCCGGCCGATCGCAGCGCGGGCCCGAGGATCGCCGGCTCGCGGACGCGGCGCAGGACATCGGCATCGTTGCCCAGCAGCGTGCGACGCCGTGCGAGGCGAACCACGAGATCCGGCCGGTTCTCCAGGCCAGCGCCGTACACCACCGCCTCGGCGGCCAGCCCCTCGGCCGCGGCCACCAGGGCGGCCATGCCGCCCGCTCCGCCGATATCACGCAGCGAGCGGCTCTCGCAGATCTGCTCGAGATCGAGATCGCCGAAGCGATCGAGCGCCACCACGCGGTACCCCGCGGCGGTCGCCAACTCGGCGAGCATGCGGGCGCTGACGGCAACGACGAGGATGGGCGCGCCATCCCCAGCGTCGGAGAGACTGCTCCTCCGGCGCGTCACGTCGTGATGTCCACCGGTCCGCTCCGCCGTCGGCGGAGCGGACCTTCCGTTCCGTGGGTGGTGTGGGCCTGGTCTCACCAAACGCGCCGCCAGGCCCAACCCGCACCATCATCAATCAAGCGGTGACCAGCTCCGGGCGCGTCGTCACCGACCCAATCCCCTCCATATCCTTCGTAAACTCAATCGCCTCATTCTCCACAAACGCCCGCGGATTGAAATCCGGATGCGCCATCACACCCCACAACTTCCGCCGCTGCATCCCCATATTCCCCGCATCATAAATCGGGAAACACATCACATCCCGCATAAACTTATCCAACGGATGGCTCCGCCGATCATAACTATTCACACCCATCACCCGCATACAGTCATACACCACCTGCATGCACACCTCACCCGCATAAATCTTCGACATCGCCCCCAACGCGTGATTCTCACAGTCATACAAATCCGCGTAATACGCCGCCTTCCAACTCAAATACCGACACGCCTCCAACCGCATCGCGATATCCGTCAACGTATACCCCACCGCCTGATGGAAGATGATCGGATCCTTGCCCCCCGCCGTATACGTCTTACACCAATCCAACGTGTACTCATACGCCGACCGCGCCGTCGCCACCGCCGCGATCCCCGCCACCGGCCCCGACCACGTAAACGCCTTGCTGATAACGAGATCCCCATCCCCCACCGCAAACACGTTCTCCGCCGACACCCGCGCATTCTCAAACACGATGTCGTTGTTCTGATTCAACCGCTGACCCATCTTGTCCACCGGCCGCTCATACCGCACACCCGCCGTCCCCCGCGGCACAATGATCGCCGACAAACCGCTCTTGCCCCCCGCCGCCCGATCCGTCCGCACGATCACCACATTCGCATTCGCGCCCTGCAAATCCCACCCACCAGAACTCGACGGCCAAAACTTGCGCCCATTGAGCACATACTCATCACCATCAAGATCCGCCGTCAACTGGATCCCCGCCTTCGGATCCGGATGATCAAAATTCGCCGTCCCCCCCGGCGACCCCGCCGGCTCCGACACCACCCAACCCGCCAAATACGAATGCGACGGATCGTTACACGCCTCCGTCAACCACTTCTCCTTCTGCTCCTCCGACCCAAACCACACCAACGGCATCAACGCCAACCCATTCACCAACAAAATACACGCAAACCCCGGATCAACCGCCGCGATCTCCTCCGCCGCCACCTGCACATCCATATTCGACAAGCCCCCACCGCCATACCGCTCCGGCAAGAACCCCGTCGCAAACCCCAACTCATACGCCTTCTCATACGCCGGCCGCACCATCGCAAACCCCTTCTGCGGATCCGGCTCAGCATCCGCCGCCACAATCAACGGCTTCAACACCTCCAACGCAAACTCCCGCGCAACCTTCTGCAACTCCTTCTGCTGCGCCGAAAGCGAAAAATCAATCGCCACCACAACCCCCTCTCAACGACGACAACACGAACGACAACCAGCGACCGAGCGGGCCTTCGCCGCGCGCCTGCACGCTGGCGGTCGTGGCCCCGTTTCGCACTCGGCGACAAACCGCGTCATGACGCGCGGCCTCCGGCCAGGCTCAAGAACTCCTCGCGCGTACGCGGGTCGTCACGGATGAGCCCGTGGTGTGCCGAGGTCACGGTCCTCGTGCCCGGCTTCTGCACGCCGCGCACCGACATGCACAGGTGCTCGGCCTCGAGTACCACTCCCACCCCCTTCGGCCTGAGCTGCTCCTGCAGCCATTTGGCGACCTGGATCGTCAACCGCTCCTGCAGTTGCAGATCACGGGCGAAGAGCTCCACCACCCGCGCGAGCTTTGACAGTCCGAGAATCCGCTCCGCGGGGAGGTAGGCCACGTGGGCGACCCCGTAGAAGGGCAGCACGTGATGCATGCACAACGACTGGAACGGGATGTTCCGCAGGACGACCAACTCGTCGTAGCCCTCTGTGTTGGGGAAGGTCGTGAGGTTGACGGGCTCGGGGTTGAGCATCTCCACGTACATCGCGGCCATCCGACGCGGCGTCTCCCTCATGCCCTCGCTCTCGAGATCGGCGCCCAGGGCGGCGAGGAGGTCATATGCGGCGCGCTCGGCCGCGGCCCGATCGATCGCCCGATCGACGCGCGGCAGACCCGCCACCGCGGTCAGCGGACTTGAACGGGCGAGCGTGGTCATCTCAGAGACCTCCGCGCGGGGCGCGACGGCTTGATCGATGCTCTCCACGACTCTATGATCCGGCGGTCGACGGCTACCGGTCAAAGACCGTGTGATGAACGGCGTGAAAACAGACACGAGCGGTCCCAGTACGAGAACCGGGCGCTCAGAGGGTTCCGGGCGCAAGAGCGGAGGAAGCCAGCCCGACCGCAAGGTCGGCGCAGAGGTCTGGGAGCGTTTCGTCGCAGGGGAAGACGTGGGCCAGGATGTGCGCCCGGAGATCCTGGCTTCGTGGTTGCGCTGCCGGGACGAGCACCAGGTCGATCCGTGGCGCGAGCGTGCCCCGAACGCGACCGGCGAAGAGTCACAGCACGGGCTCGAGGACGGCATCGTCGTGGCCGAGCTGGCCGGGCTGGCGAAGTCGATCTCGGCTGAGGCGCAGGAGATGAACGGCCTCGCCGCGGTCGCCGACCGCGAGGGCCGGGTGCTGGCGGCCTGGGGCAGCACCCGAACGCTCGGTGGCGCCAGCACCCGCAACTTGGCCCGCTGGGCCGCGTGGGCGGAGGATCAGGCCGGGACGAACGGGCTGGGGACCGCGCTCGAGCAGAGCGGCGCGACCCTCGTCACCCAGGCGGAGCACTGGTGCGTGGGCTTTCACGACTGGACCTGCGCCGGAGTCGCGATCCGCGACCCCGTCACGGGCCATCCCCTCGGCGTTCTCGACATCTCCACCTACAAGAAGACGGTTCCGCAGGCTGTGTGCACGTGGCTGGCGAAGCTCGTCGCGCCCATCGAGGCGCAGCTCCAGGATCAGGCCAGCCGGTCTCGCTCCGAGCTGCTCTCGGCGTTCGCCACGCACGAGCGACCGGCGCGCAGCGTTCTGGCCGCCGCGGACAACGGCGGAAGGTTCGTGGCGGTCAACGAGGAGGGGCGGCGCCGCTTTGGCATCGCCGAATCGGCGTTCGACGCCGCGAGCTCGCCCGGCCACCTGGACGTTGGGTCCGTCGAGTTCAAGAACCTCATCCTCGAGGCGGTGGCGCGAGCCCATGCCGACCACCAGTGGATCGGCACCGCTGAGCTCTCTCCGCCCATGGCGGATACCGAGCTCGTCGTGAGCTTCCAGCCGGTCATCTCTCAAGAGCGCGTGGCCGGCGTCCTCATCCGCTCTCCCGGTCCGAAGGGCGAGCGGTTGACCCCGGCTGCTCCGCCCGCGCACGCGAGCCTGAGCCGGGTGCTCGGCGTCCGCGCGCAGCGGCTGCTCGTGCTGGCGCCGGAAGAGATCCGATTCGCCGAGGCCGATGGGAACACCGTCTGGATGACGACGGATCAAGGGCGCATGCGAGCCTTCGGGCGCGGCCTCAGCGCGCTGGAGGAGCGGGTCCACGGTCACGGGTTCCTGCGGGTGAGCCGCCAGTCCCTGGTCAACCTCAATCGGGTCAGGGAGATCGCCCCCAGCTTCAAGGGCGGCTTCGGCCTCGTGATGGATGGGTCACCCGAGGAGATCGTCCCGGTCTCGCGGCGTCACGTCGCCGAGGTCAGGGCGATCCTCGGCCTCTGAGGCCGCGGGAGCGAAGCGAGCGCCCGGTCCTGATCGTCGAAACCGTCGTCACGACCACCAACCCGGACGGGAGCACCAACTGCGGCGCGATGGGCGTCGAATGGGGCGTGCACGAGATCGTCCTCAAGCCGTTCTTGCGCACGCGCACGATGCGCAACCTGCGCACCAATCCTGCGGCTGTCGTCCACATCACCGACGACATCCTCTTGTTCGCGCAGGCGGCCCTCGGCGACCCGCATCCCGCCAGCCGTCCGGCCGAGGTCGTCCACGGTGCGGTGCTCGAAGACGCGTGCTCATGGCGCGAGGTGCAGGTGACGGCGATCGACGACAGCGGCCAGCGGGCACGAGTCGAGACCCGGGTGGTCCAGCGCGGCTTCGGCCGCGAGTTCGTCGGCTTCAACCGAGCGTCTGCCGCCGTGCTCGAGGCATCGATCCTCGCCAGCCGGATTCACCTCGTTCCCGCCGCGCAGGTTCGAGCGGAGCTCGCCCGCCTCCAGGTCGTCGTCGACAAGACCGCAGGTCTACGAGAACATACGGCCATGCAGTTGGTGCGCGACTACGTGCAGGAGAGAAGCCGCACGCAATGAGCACCGTCAGGGTCCGGGCGCCCGCACGACTGCATCTCGGCATGTTCGACGTCGCGGGCAGCACGACACGTCGCTACGGCGGCATCGGACTCGCCCTCGACCGGCCGGCCGTCGCAATCGAGGCCAGCGCGGCCGACGATCTCTCGGCGGAGGGTCCCGACGCTGAGCGCGCGCTCGCGTTCGCCCGTCGCAGCGCCGATGTCCTCGGCCTGTCCACCGGTGCCCACATCCGCGTGATCGAGGCGATACCCCCGCATGTCGGCCTCGGATCCGGCACCAAGCTCGGACTCGCGGTCTGTCAGGCCCTCGTCGAGTTGAACGGCCGCTCGCTGCCGGCGAGCGAGATCGCGCGCGCGGCCGGCCGGGGCGCGCGCTCCGGCGTCGGCGTGTGGACGTTCGCCAGCGGCGGCCTGGTGGTCGAGGGCGGCGTACGCCCGGGCTCCGACGCGCTCTCTCCGCTGCTGGCCCGACACGCGGTCCCCGATGACTGGCGCTGCGTGCTGGCCATCCCCGACTCCCCGTGCGGGCTCTCCGGCAGCGTTGAGGAGGAGGCGTTCCGCACGCTGCGGGCTCCACGCGAGCACGCGGCGCTCGTCTGCCAGCTCGTGTTGACCTCGCTGCTGCCCGCCCTCGTCGAGCGCGACCTCGTGGAGTTCGGCAGCACGCTCACGCGCCTGCAGAGGTTGGTGGGCGAAGCCTTCGCCAGCGTCCAGGGGGGGCCGTTCCATCCGGACTCGTCTGCGCTGGTCGAGGCGCTGCTCGACCTCGGGGCCGCCGGCGCTGGTCAGAGCTCCTGGGGCCCGGCCACCTACGGGCTCGTGGGAAGCGCCGCCGAGGCGCGCTCGCTCGCCGATCGGCTCACCGCGCTCGTGGATGGGCGCGGACGCGTGGCGATCGTGGCGTTCGACAACGAGGGCGCCCAAGTGGAGGCCCTGTGCGACTCCTCGTAAGCGTCGTCGACGCCCGCGAGGCCCGCACGGCGCTGGCGGGCGGCGCCGACATCGTCGATGTGAAGAACCCGTCCGAGGGGTCGCTGGGCGCGCCCGTGCCACGGACGATCGCCGACGTGCGGGCCGCGGTGCCGGCCGCCATCCCCGTCAGCGTCGCGCTGGGCGACATGCCGTCCCTACCGGGCACGGCCGCGCTCGCCGCGCTCGGCGCCGCGACGTCAGGGGCCACGTACGTGAAGGTGGGCCTCTGGGGCACCTCGACCGAGGACGCGGCGATCGCGCTGCTGCGCGCGACGCGAGAGGCACTGACCGGCGCATCCGCGGTGTCGGTGATCGCCGCGGGGTACGCCGATGCCGAACGTCTCCCCGGGCGTCCGCTCGCTCCCCACCGGCTGCCGCACGTCGCCCGCGCCGCCGGAGTCGCCGGCTGCCTGCTCGACACGGGCATCAAGGACGGCCGCGGGCTGTTTGACTGGCTGTCGCCGCCAACCGTCCTGGCGCTGGTGGACGAGGCACACGACGCCGGGCTCGAGGTGGCGTTGGCGGGCGCCCTGTCCGACCGCGACCTGCCCACGGTGCTCGCCACCGGAGCCGACATCGCCGGCGTCCGTTCGGCGGCGTGCCGCGACGGAGTCCGCACGGCCCCACTGGACCGCGAGCGCATCCGCCGCCTGCGCAGCACCTGCCTCGTCTGACCCGGTCAGGCGCAATCAGCCGCGTCCCGCGCGTCGAGCCCCGCTCGAGCAGCTCGCCGAGCCGCGCGGGCTCCGCGCCCCCGATGACCCAGGCCTCGACGCCGGCTGTTCGCAGGGCCGTCGGCAGGTGGCGGTCGACGCCCGCGCATCTTCCGTGCCGGTGCGGTCGCTCCAGCTCGTCGGCGGTCAGCTGGGCCGAGAAGATCCGCGCGCCGGCCAGTCGAGTAGAGACCATCGACCGCCTTGATCAGGACGACCCGGCGTGCTCCCGCGACGCCGGCCGCCCAGACCGCGACGGAATCGAGCTGACATCCCATTTGAGGCCAGCAGCAGCTCGTCGCCGGCGGCGTTGTCCGCCCCAGCAGCACGGTCGCCCGTCCTCCTGCGGCGCGGGCGCTGGCCTCGGCCGGCTCGAGACATCCCTGCGCACCCGGGATCAGCTCGCTCAGCACCAGGCCGAACTGGTCCATCGCCAGCAGCGCCATCCGGTGCGACGACCGCGCAGACAGCGAAGCGCCGGTCGTGATCGCGCACGTCGGCGAACGCCCCGCCGCCCGGCACGATCAGCAGCGGATGCTCGGCGGCGAGCTCTCCGAGCTTGCGGCAGAGACGGCCGAGCGCCGCGTCACCCAGCTCGCGGGCGAACCCTCCGCCGACCTTGACCACGGTCAGCATCGCGCGCCCGCGCGTCGCGCCAGAAGGCCGGCGAGCGCGGCGGCCGGCGCCGCCCTCGCAGCGGCGGCACCCCAGCCCTCGGGCGCGGCCACCAGGCGACGCCCCAGCCGCGCGGCGACCTCGCGCGCGAGCAGCGCGCCGGCGCCCACCGCCACGACGGGAGCATCCGCCGCGCAGCGCGTCACCACGCGCCGGGCCGCCGTCTCGATCTGGCGGACCTGCTCTGCGTGGAGATGGCCGGCGATGGCATCGATCTCGCCGATGTCGAGCTGCTCGACGTCCACGCACACACCAGCCGCGCGACCCGCTCGCGGGCGCAGTCCCACAGTGGCGTCTCGACCATCGGGCGATGAGCCTTCGTACTCGGACGGCGCGATGTGACCCAGGATCAGGTGCACGTCCGCGCTGATCGCGAAGAACCCGACGACACAGGGCACCATCGCCCCCGCACCGGCACCCGCCGGGCGATCGCCGCCAGGTTGGTGCGCAGCATCCCCGTGTAGACGAGCTCGCCCGCCAGCAGCCGGTCGAGATCGGTGCGCCCGACGGCGGTGACCCGCCCATCGGTCAGCGGGATCAGGTCGGCGGTGGTGCTGCCCACGTCGATCAACAGTGCGTCCGGATGCAGCGCCGCGATCTCGAGCGCGGTCGCCATCCAGTTCGCCGCCGCCACCTCGATCGGGCGCGCCCGCGCCGTGGCGCTGCTGACGAGCTCCCCCGCGGTGGTGAGCACACGCGGCGCGCGACCTCCCAGCGCCGCCTCGGCGGAGTCGATCACGAACTCGACCCCTTCACGCTTACGGCGAAACGCGTCCGAGAGCTCGGCGGTCATGGTCAGCGCGACCTCGTCGTCCGGTTCGCTGCCCACCTCCGCCAGCGCAGCGCCGATGACGGCCGCGAGCGCGTCGCGGTCCCGCCACACCTCGAACGGGCACGAGGCGACCCGCATGCGCCCGGCGCGCAGGCGCGCGGCCTTCGTGCTCACGCCTCCGACGTCGAGCCCGACGAAGCCCGGCTGGTGGCATCCTGCGGTCGCCTGCATGCGAGTCATCCCCGTCATCGACCTCAAGGGCGGTCGCGCCGTGCACGCGGTACGGGGCGAGCGGGAGTTCTATCAGCCGCTGCGCAGCGTCCTGGTCGACGGCAGCGATCCGCTCCGCGTGGCCCGCGCGCTGCGGACGAAGCTGGGGCTCGACGAGGCTCTACGTCGCCGACCTGCGACGCGATCGAGCGCCCGGACCGGTGTCGATCCGAGGATCCGGCTCGCTCGCACGGGAGTCGCAGGTGATCGTCGACGCCGGCAGCGCCGACGTCGCGTCCGCGCGGGCGCTCCTCGATCTGGCCGTCGCCGGCGTGGTGGTCGGCAGCGAGACGCTCCCCGACGCGCGGGCACTGACGTGCATCCGCACCGGTCTGCCGGGCGTCCGCCTCATCGTCAGCCTCGACCTGCGGGGCGGCCGGGTCGTCACGCGGGCCGATGACCTCCGCGACCTGCCACCGGCTGATGCGCTCGCACGGGTGATGGGCGGCGGCCTGCACGAAGCGATCGTGCTCGACCTCGATCGCGTCCGGAACCGGTGAAGGCCCGGACATCGCGCTCGTCGCCGAGCTGCATCGCAGGTTTCCCGGTCTGCAACTGCTCGCCGGCGGCGGCGTGCGGCGCCTCGGCGATCTCCAGGCCCTGCGGCGCGCCGGAGCGGCGGGGGCGCTCGATGGGGACGGCCCTTCACACCGGCGCCATCGACCGCGACGCCCTCGCGGCGTGGCGGAAGGCACCTGACCTGGCCCATAGCTCTCGCGAGCGCCTCGATGCGCCGCACCACCACGCCCGCGACGTCGACGCCGGTGGCTCGCTCGAGTCCTTGCCACCCGGGAATTCCGTTGACCTCGATCACGTACTCCCGACCATCGCTCGCGCGGAACCGTCCACGCCGGCGACCTCGGCGCCCGAGCGCGGTCGCGGCGCGGAGGCAGAGCTTTCCTCGCGTTCCGCCTCGAGCCGCACGGGGTGGGCGGTCGCTCCCCCCGCGAGATTCACGCGCCAGCCGGGGGCCGTACGTCGGATCGCCGCGACGACTGCGTCGCCGACGACGAGCGCGCGCACGTCCTCTCCGGCGTGCGGGATGGTCTCCTGCAGGTAGTACACCGCGCGCTCGAGCTCGAGCGCGCGGAACGCACGATGCGCGATGTCAGGATCCTCGACGCGGGCCATGCCCAGCCCCATGGCGCCGAACAGCGGCTTCACGATGACGTCGCCGCCGAGATCCTCCGAACGCCTGGAGCGCATCCCACGCGGTTCTGGCAGGCGATCGTCCGGGGGGTGGTCACTCCCGCCCGGGCGAGCAGTGCGCTGGCGAGGAACTTGTCGACCGTACGCTCGATCGCGCGCGCCGTATCCCCGACGACCGTCACGCCGGCGGCCTCGAGCAGGTGCAGGGCATCGACGCGGAAGATCACCTGCTCAACGAGCCGGCCAGGATGCCCCGCACCAGCGCGACGTCGAACGTCCCGAGCGCCAGGTCGCCCTCGTGCAGGAGCGCGAGCACGTCGATGCGGCCGAGCACGCGCGTCACGCGCACGAGCTGCGGGTCGTGGCCTCGCTCGGCGAGCACCGCCGCGAGGCGCTGCGTGTGCCATCCGTCGCGCAGGCCGAGGATCGCGACGCGCAGCGCCTTGCGCGCCGACTCATCGCGAGAACGACCGCTCGAGCACGTCGACGGCGACGCCGCCGCCGCGGAAGCTGCGTCCGGTGACGGTGCTCGTGAGCGTGATCTCGGCGGGGCTGAACAGCATGGGGTCGAGCTTGTAGAAATCGAAGCCCGCGCGTTTCAGGAGGGCTCCGAAGGGCTCGCCGTAGTCGGACGAGGCAGATGCCGGCAGCCGCGTCGCCAGGGTCTCGAGCTCGTCGTCGTCGGCCGCGACGGTGAGGTGCACCTGCCCGCCGTAGAGCACGGCGTCGTTGGTGCGGCCGATCGCCTCTGCGTCGTCGCGCGCGACCGGCGGCACGGGACAGCTGCCGAACCCGCTCCTCACGCGCTGCACGTCGAAGCCCAGCTCGTGCAGCTTGTGCAGCGCGGTCTCCACGACGCGGGCGGACACCTGCACGCTCCCCACCAGGCTGGCGGTGGGGGCCATCAGCACGGTCAGCGCCTCGGGCTCCACCCCGGCGCGCTGGGCCACGCGCTCGACCTCGCTCTGCGGCGGCGCCGCGCGCGTCTCGAGGCACAGGACGGCGACGTCAGCCCGTTCCTCGCAGACGAGATCGCGGTAGAGCTCCTCGGCTCTGACGAGCGCCCGGGCGGGACCGCTGGCCATCGCGAACCAGCCCTCGGAGCTCAGGCGCCAGCCGGCGTACTGGGACGCGAGGCAGGCGAGCGCGGGATGGTCGGTGACCACCGTGAGTCCCGGGAACCAGCGTCCCTCGAGCACCAGGGGCGCGAACTGGACGGACCCGAGGCCGCCCATGCAGATCTCGGCGAACAGCCGTCCCGCCTCGAAGCCGCCCGCGGCCGTGCTGCCGCAGTCGATCAGCCGCGTGCCGCCGGGAAGGGTCGTCACGGCCACCCCGGTGGCCTCCGAGTCGCCGAGCAGCCGGTCCACCAGCGTCAGCGCGCGGCGGTTCAGGGATGGCGTCATGGCTGGGCCTCCAGGATCAACAGCTCGCCCCGGCGAAGCTCGAGCCCGTCACCGCACCAGCGGGCGTACCGGCCGTGCCGCTGCTCGCGGGAGAACCGCCAGCCCAGGGCCTCGAGACGCCGCAGGCAGAGCGCGAGGAACAGCGGCCGGTAGGCGCAGGCGAAGGTGAACGTCGGCAGGGGAGTCGCGCGGACCATGGACACGATCGAGCCTCGGCGCATGTTGGCGCCCGGGTGGGCGCCCACCCCGCCGAGCGCCAGGATCGTACCGGCGAGCATGTTCAGGCCTGCGTGGTCGCCCGCCCGCCCGCCGATCGCCACGAGGCCGCGCCGCAGGCCGGCTCCGACCCTGTCTCCGGCGTCGCCGTGAACGAGGATCTCGCCGCCGTGCATGCCGGCACGGCGGCCCGGATAGGCGCTGCCGAGGCAGTGCCCGGCCGCGCCCCGGATCACGAGCAGGCCGCCGGCCATCTCCGCACCGGCCCAATCGCCGGCGTCGCCCTCGACCAGGATCTCGCCCCCTCGCATCCGCGCGCCGACGTGCATGCCCACCGAGCCCGAGACCACGAGCCGTCCGGCGCTCATGCCGTCGCCCACGAACTTGACCCGGCTGAGCTCCCCCTCGAGCCGCACGTCGTCGGCGCCGCGTCCTGAGACGCGGAAGAAGTCGCCGACCCGCGAGCGCCGATGGCCGTGCCAGACCTCGAGCGCCTCGATCTCGCGCTGCCCCAAGCCCGCGAGGCGCTCCGGAGTCAGCACGTCCGCCTCGAGCGGGACCGCGGGCGGCGTGTGCAGCGTCAGCGTCAGCGGCATGCCGCCTACTCCCGCCGCCCCGCGGGGGCGAGCTCATGGAGATGGAGGTGGTACGGGCCGAGGCTGCCGCCGTAGTTGCCGGCCGTTATCTGCCGCGCACCCGCCCGCGCGGCCGTCTCGAGGCCGCGCGCCATCGCCGCGCGCACCGCTTCCTCGCCGAGCCCGTCGATGACGAGCTCGTACACCGCGCCGATGCCGGCGGGCACCTCGCTGTCGGGCACTTGTGCCCGCAGCGTCGGGCACAGCCGCTCGTTCGTGGAGGCGATCAGCGCGGCGTAGCGCGAGCCGACCTTGCTGCCGCTGCGCGCGATGCCGCCCGGGAACGGCAGGATCACGCCCTCGACCTCGCGCATCGCTGCCGCCGCCTCCTCCGTCGCGCCCAGCGCCGCGGCCGCGTCCTCGCCGAGCACGATCAGGTTGCCGCCGCCGACCCCCTCCACGACCCCGAAGCTCTCCTCGACGAGGAACTCGCCCTCCATCACCGGCACGCGCCAGTAGCGGCGACCGGCGATCACCTTGCTCGCCTGCCAGCCGTCGCCGAAGAAGCGCAGCTGGCCGCCGACGTCGACCTGCGTCGCCGCGTCGAGCCCGTTGAAGCAGGCGGTGGTCGGGCACGTCAGCACGCACTGGCCGACGCGCTCGACGAGCCGCTTCGCCAGCCCCGCGCGGTCGGTGGCGAACAGGAGCACGCTCACGCCGGGGCGCCCGTCGGGCGTGTCGCCGCCGGACAGCTCGCGCTCGATGCCGGCCTCGCACTTGCACCCGATCACCGAGGTGGCAAAGCCGGTCATCGAACGGCCCGCCTCGAGCGCCCAGCCGCTGGTGTTCGCGGTGATGAGGACGCGTGCGCCCCACATCGGGAACGCCTCGGCGAACGTGTCGACGATCTCGGCGCCGTGGAGCCGCATCGCCACGCCTATCTCCGTCCGCCCG
>JAWKKD010000038.1:0-15749 GCA_041393435.1 Solirubrobacterales bacterium
CACTCGTGAGCGAGGTCGCGCGTGAGGCCGACGATCCCGGCCTTGCTGGCGATGTACGCCCCCTGGGGGAACCCGGCGGTCGTGAACGCCAGCATGCTCGTGACGTTGACGATCGACCCGCCGCGGCGCATATGCGGGACGGCGCGCGTGGCCATCCAGCGGCAGCCCATGAGGTTGACCTCGATCGTGCGCCGGAACTCGTCGTCGGACTCCTTGAGCGCCGGGCGGGTATCGCCGATCCCGGCGTTGTTGACCAGGATGTCCAGCCGGCCCAGCTGGTCCACCGCCGCCTGACCGAGCGCTTCGCAGTCCTGCGGGTCGGAGACGTCGCAGCGCACGGCGACCGCCCGGCGACCCGTCTCGAGGACGAGCCGGCGCGTCTCTTCGAGCATGTCGACGCGTCGCGCGCCGAGGACGATGTCGGCGCCGGCCTCGGCGAGACCGCGCGCGACGTGCACGCCCAGGCCCGACGAGGCGCCGGTGACGATGGCGACCCGACCGTCGAGCCGGAAGCGGTCCAGCAGCGACATCACGCGGCGGGCTCCGCCCCGGAGGCGTCCGGCAGCGCGACGACGCCCTGACCGGTCACCGTCCGCGAGCGCGGCCCGTCGATCCACAGGTCGGCGGTCACGACGGTCCAGCCCTCCTCGGCCGCCACGGCGGTCACGGCGCCGCCGCTGCGCAGGCGGTCACCGGCGCAGTTGAAGTCGCGCATCGCAAACGACAGCTCGCGGATCCGCGCGTCCAGCCCGGCCCATTGGCGCAGCGTCAGCTCGAGCAGCGTCTCGACGAACGTCGTGTTCGCGTAGGCGCTGGGAGCGCCCGACGCGCGCCCGGCCTCGGGTTGCAGGTGGATGAGGTTGAAGTCGCGGTTGGCCGCCGCCTCCATCGCGAGGCGCTGAAGCGTCAGCTCGACCGCCAGCCCGGGCACCGGGTCGCCGGCCGCCGCGCGCGTCGGGTCGGGCGCCGCGGCGGTCACGCCGCACCCTCCGCGTCGGCCTCGCGATAGCGGAACAGCGTCGTGGTCTCGACGGCCACCACGTCGCCGTGCTGGTTGGTGTACGTCATCTCGACCTCCAGGAACGCGCCGTCGCCGATCCGCGCGTTTGCGCGTCACCGAGCGCAGCACCGCGGTCGACGTGATGCGGTCGCCGGGATGCACGTCGGCGTGGTGGACGACGCGGTTGCCCGTCGCGATGAACCTGTCGCCCTCGCCGGGTACGCGCGAGGCGGGGATCGGCGGGTGAACGGCGCTGCGTCGGGCGGGGGCGACCCGGGCGCCCAGTAGGCCGGCATCGCCCATACGCGCAGCATCGACGCGGGGGCCACGATCGTCGCGCGCCCGTGGGCGCGCGCGACGTCCTCATCGGTGTGCAGCGGGCAGTCGACGCCGAGGACCTCGAGCTTGCGGCGGATGTCCGCCGCGGTCACGACGTCGACGCCGGTCGTGACGGCCAGCACCTCGCCGACCATGGCCTCGGCCTGCTCCCAGGTCCCGTGCGCAAGGTTCGCGGAGCGGCTCATGTCAGAACTCCAGGAGTCGGGTCAGGTCCTCGCGCAGGCCCGGCAGCAGGAAGCGCGCCCAGACCCGCCGGACGTCGGTCGTGCGCCCGTCGGCGTAGCGCCGCGCGCCGATGTGCGTCATCGCGATCAGCGACAGCGCGCCGAGCACGGAGTGCGCGCGCACCGCCTCCGGATCGACGCCGGTGCCGGTCAGTCGCTCGTACTCGGCCAGGAACCACGCGCGGTCGGCGAGGCCCGCGGCCAGGTCGGTCTTCGGGCGCAGGTGCTTGCCCGCGATGTACGGCAGCACGAAGTACCCCAGGTCGAACCGGGGGTCGCCCATGGTCGCCAGCTCCCAGTCGAGGATCCCGGTGATCCGCCCGTCCTCGACCAGGAAGTTGCCGGCCCGGTAGTCGCCGTGGACGAGCCTGACGGGCACGGGCGACGGCGCATGGTGGTCGAGCCAGTCCAACGCCTCCTCCACGACCGGGTCGCGGATCAGGGCGGCGTCCTCGTACGCGCGGCGCCAGCGCGCGACGTGCTCTTCGAACGCCACCGTCGGCAGGCCCTCCGGTGCCAGCTCGCCGCCGATCCCGTGAATGCGCGCGAGCGCCGTGACGGCGTCGGTCGCGATGCCGCGGCCGCCGTCCCAGTCGGCGCGTAGCGCCTCGTTGTCCTTCGGCCGCCACACGTTCGGCGGGTGGCCGGGGAGGTGCTCCATCACGAACAGCTGGCCGCCGAACGGGTTGCCCTCGTCGCGGACCAGGCCGAACGCGCGGGGCGTGGGCAGGTCCACGTCCTCGAGCGCGACGAAGACGGCGTACTCGGCGAGCAGGTCGGTATCGAACAGCGCGACCGGCGCCTTGACGCGCACGATGTAGCGGCGCTGCGCGCCGCCGGCCAGCCGCGCGGTGGCCGCGAACGACAGGCGCGACCAGCCGCCCTCGAGTTGGACGACCTCGACGATCTCCTCGCAGGCATCGAGCTCGCCCTCGCCGCGCAGCAGGTGGGTCAGCATCGCGGCGCGCTGCCCTGCGAGGTCCGGGGCGTGATCGGAGGCCGTGGCGCTCACCGGGCCGGTCCCTCGATGGCCTCGCCAGCAGCTCGACCTCGCGGTCGACCAGGCGGCGCAGCGCGGCACGAATCGCGGCGCGCAGCCCGGCGGCTTCCGCGCCGGGATCGGCGCGCAGCGCATCGAGCAGTCGGCACGTGGCGTCGCCGGTCGAGCGCCGTCGCGGCGGCGCGCACCGCGGCGCCCAGCTCGCGCAGCGCGGTCCGGTGCGCCCGCCTCGACCGCGTCGGCGACCTGCATCCGGAACGCGGCCAGCTCAGGCTCGTACGCCTCCAGGTCGACCGCCAGGTGACGGGCGACGCTGTAGGCGGACAGCAGCTGCCCGCGGGCGAAGGCGCTGGCGGGCTCGTCGTTGCGGGCGGCGTCGCGCGCGGCACGGCCGATGGCGAGCGTCACCTGGGCGGGAGTCAGCGGGTTGAACACGTCAGCGCACCTGCTCCCGAAGCGGACGTGGTCGCGGGCGATCGCGGACTCGACGACGCCGATCCCGGTGGCCTCCAGCGCGCCGCGTGCAGATGACGACGGCGCCGCCGTCGATCGTGCCCTTCCCGGTGCGGACGGCGACATCCGGGTCCGCCAGGTCGTAGGCGTCGTGCTGGACGCCGTGGCCCTCGTCGCGTTCGTCCTGCCGGTCGTCGTAGCCCGCACCGGCCAGTCGAATGCCGGGACCGACCCGCTCGAACGCGACCTGCAGCGGGCCCGCGGCGCAGCGCAGCCACACGGTGCCCGCGCGCAGGTCGCGCGTCACGCGGTCGAAGCGGACGTCTATGGCTCCTCGAGGTCCAGACGCTCGGCGCGGCCGTCGCCGTGCACGATGCCCGCCTCGCTGAAGCGCACGGTCCCGTCGGCGGTTCCCGGTGCATGAGCGTCAGGCACGTCCCGCCGAGCTGGAAGACGTACCAGTTGTGCCAGCGCACACGGCGGGTCCGCACACCCCACGTGCGGTCGCGCACGCCGAGCAGCCCGGGCTGACCGAGGAGGTCGGGCGGCCCCTCGTCGATCGTCCAGCGGCCAGTGGCGATGAAGTGGCGGAAGCGGTCGAACGGCTCGCCCGGCTCGTCCGGCGGTACGTCGACCAGCGCGTACAGATACGGCTCACCGATCCCCGCGAAGCGTCCCGCCAGCCGCAGATCGGGAGCGTCGACGGCTACCGACCAGTCGCGCATCGGCGCATCGACCGTCAGCGTCACCGCGCCGCCGGTCGCCGGCCGCCCGTCGCGCGGAGCCGGTGCAGCGACCGGACGTTGCGCTGAACGCGTCGTCCATGCGGCAGCAGTACGCCTCGCACACGCCGCGGACTGGGTACACGCCGGCGCCGACGATCGCGGCGATCTCGCCGGTGGGGCGCAGCACGTTGAAGTAGAACCGCTCCGCCCAGCCGGCCTGGGCCGGCGCGATCGCGCCCAGCAGCTCGGCGTCGCGGTGCACGGGCATGTCGTCCCAAGCGCCGAGCGCCGCGCCGTCCGCGGCCGGGCGGGCCAGGGCGTCACCCGGCGACGGCGACGGCAAGGTCCCTCCCTCGGTTGCGCTCCACGTCCGCGCGCAGCTGCGCAAGCGCCGCGGCCTCCTCACCCGTCACCGGGCGGCGCTCGGCGACGGCGGCGCTCTCCCGGACGGCGAAGCCCGTCCGCTCGGCGACGTCGACGCGCGTCACGCCCGGTGCCAGCTCGCGCAGCTGGAGCCCCGCGGCGGTCGGCACGAACGTCGCCAGCGGCGTGATGACGGCCTGCAGCGCGTCCGGGCGCAGGCCGAGCTCAGCGCGCCGCACGGGGTCACCGACGACGGAGATCGCGGAGCAGCGCTCGACGAGGGATCGCGGATCGTGGCGGGGGACCATGATGAAGAACCTCGGGGACAGGGCGGTGAGCGTCGGCAGTCCCGCGCTGCCCGGTCCGCGCAGCCGCCAGCGCCCGTCCGGCGCGCGAATCCCCACCAGGTTGGCGTCGCCCCGGGCGTCGACCTGCAGGCCGCCGGCGAACACCACGGGCGCGCGGACGTCCTCGAATGCGCGCCCCTGCGAGAACGACGCCCCGCGGGCCGCCGTCATCTCGACGTCGTTCGTGCGGCGGCCGACGACGAACCCGTCGAGCGCTCGGTCGATCTGCGCCGCACCGGCGGCCCAGATCCGCAGCCGCGGCGCCCACAGCCGGCGGGCCAGGTACGCGGCGAACGCGACATCGATCTGGTTGGCGCCGACGAACAGGCGCTCGCCGTCGCGCAGCTCGCGCGCCAGCGACACGACGAAGAGGTCGCTGAGGGCCCGGTCGTCTATCAACGCAGGAGCTCCCGCAGTCGCGCGACGCCGATCCGGGTCAGGTACTCGTCCTCGGTCGTCGAGCGGATCCACTCGTCGACGAGCGCCCCGACGCGCTCAGGCGCTCCGGCGCGGCGCGCGTCTCCGACCGCGGCGACATAGTCCGAGAGCCACCGCGTGTCGGTCGCGAGCGTCGTGCCCGAGAACGGGTGCGTCGACAGCGGTGAGCACACGACGATGTCGGCGGCCCATGGCAGCACCCGGTCGGGGTGGCGAGCGAGCACAGCGGTCGGGACGATCCGCTCCACCTGCACGACTCGCAGGTCGGCGGCGTTGAGGAGGTCCGGGTCGCCGAAGTCGTGGCCAGCGAGCAGGACGTTGCCGTCCTCGTCGGCGGCTTCCGCCCACACGAGCGCCGCGTCGACCTCGAAGCGGTCGGACCTTCAGATAGTTGCGGCGTCGTCGAAGGCCCTCGACGAGCGGTGGTCGACGACGCCGCGCCCACGCCGCCCGGCCACGTCGCGTAGGGCTGGCGCAGGGTGCGGGCGCGCAGGCTCGAGAGGTGCACCCCTCCTCGCACTCCCAGACCTCGAGCCGGCTGTCCTCTGCCGCCCAGCGATCGCGGGCGGCAGACCGCGATGATCCTCGGCGCCGACGTAGGCCGCCGACAGGCGCGCGACGGCGCCCGAGGCCACGAGCAGGTCGAGGTCCAAGCCGCTGGTGAGTGTCGGCCACGGTCAGATCCGACGTCCCGGCATCGATCAGCGCCCGCACAAGCGCCATCGTGGCGGCTGGCGTTGATCGAGCCGCCCACGCCGACGCAGGCCCGGCGTCGATGGCAGGGATGACCGCCGTCGCGGGTGTCCAGCACCTCAGCCACGCCGACCTGTCACCTGTTCCCGCTCGTCCATCTCCACGACGTCGATCTCAACCGTCCGTTTGGCCATAGGTCCTAGCCGGTGGCCGCGCGTCGGTCAACCACGGCCATCGCAACCGGTAGTCGTCGCGTCCTACGACGACGCGGCCGCGCGCGCGACCGCCGCTGCGGAGACGCGGGCGGCACCTGGGGCCGCGGGCGTGGGGCCCCGGCGAGCGCCGCCACTGTCAGGTCCGCGTAGTCGCGGCGATGCGCGCCGGGCGATCGCGCCCGGTCCGGCGATACCACTCGGGCACGGCGTTGACGGCGCCCAACACGTAATACAGGGCGTACTTGACGTCGAGGTCCGCCGCGATGCTGCCGCTGGCCGCCTGGCCGTCCTTGATCAGCCCCGCGATGAACTGCTCATAGCCGTCGCGCCGCGCCTTGACGATTCGCCGCCGCTCACCGGTCAGGAACCGCCACTCGCGGCAGACGGTCGCGTGCTCGACGTGCTCCAGTACCAGGTGACGTGACGCTCGGCGTATTCGCGCAGCCGCGTCAGCGGGTCGACGTCGAGCTCGGACACGTCGTCCATGATCCGCACGCCTGCTGCAGAGCGTCGTCGAAGATCCCCGTGAGGAGGTCCTCCTCGACGATATGTAGTGGTAGAGGCCGCCTTGGAGCACCCCGACCTCGTTGGCGACGTCCCGGATCGACGCGGCCGCGTAGCCCTTCTGACAGAAGACGCGAATCGCCGCGGCGAGCTCCGCCTCGCGATTGCGGTGCTGGCGCGGTTCCAGACTGGGTGTCGTTCCTCGAACGTGGCACGGGCGTGCAGACGAGTTGCACGGGCGGCTGCGGCGGGAACGGGCGCAGGACTGACGGATGCACCAGCGCCCGCGGGCACCTCAGCCGCCCTCGTTGAGCCGCTCGCGCAGCTCCGAGCGGCGGATCTTGCCGCTGACCGTCTTCGGCAGCTCGGCGACGAAGTGATCTCGCGCGGATACTTGTAGGGCGCGGTCAACCGCTTGCAGTGCTCCTGCAGCTCGAAGCGAGCGCGTCGTCGCCCTCGACGTTCTCGACCAGCACGCAGAACGCCGTGACGATCTGCGTGCGCTCCGTCGTCCTTGCCGACGACGGCCGCCTCGGCCACCGCCGGATGCTCGATCAGCGCCGACTCGACCTCGAACGGCCCGATCCGGTACGCGGACGACGTGATGACGTCGTCGTCGCGGCCCTCGAACCACAGGTAGCCGTCCTCATCGCGCCACGCCTTGTCGCTTGGCGGTAGTACTGAAGCCGTCGCGGAACGCCTTCGCGTTCGCCTCGGCGTCGCCGTGATACTCGACGAACAGGCCGATCGGCGTGTCGCCGTAGCGCACGGCGATGTTGCCGACCACGTCGTTGGGCGCAGGGCGGCCGTCGTCGCCGAGGACCTCGACGGTCCAGCCCGGCACCGGCCGTCCGAGCTGCGGCCGCACGGGCATCGCGCGGTAGTTGGCCACCAGGCAGGTCGTCTCGGACTGGCCGTAGCCGTCGTAGATCGTGAGCCCGCCGGTCCCGTCGCGCCAGGCGCGGATGACCCCGGGGTTCAGCGGCTCGCCGGCGCTGGTGCAGTGGCGCAGGAGGCCGAGGTCGTGCTTGGCGATGTCGGTTCATCGAGCAGCCGGTACGTCGGCGGAGCGCAGAACGACGATCCGCCTTTAAGGACGATGTCGAGGATCGTCGGCGTCGGGCTTGCCGAGCGCGACCTGCACGACCGTGGCGCGTCGAAGCACTGCCCGAAGAGCCCGCCCCACGCCGCCTTCGCCCACCCGGTGTCCGACACGGTCCAGTGGCGGTCGCCGCGACGCAGGTCGTGCCAGAAGCGCGCGGTCGAGACGTGGCCCAGCCCGTAGGAGGCGGCGTGGAGCACCATCTTCGGGTAGCTCACCGTGCCGCTGGTGAAGAACAGATGATGGGGTCGTCCTTCAGGTTGGCTGCGCTGGTGTCGCCGTCGCCGGCAGCGTCCATCGCGCGCCCAGAGACGTTCTCCGGGCTGCGCGCTGGCCGACGAGGCGCACCCTCAGCGTCGGAGTGGCTCCGACGGCGTCGAGCTTCGCGGGCGCCCGCGCCGCCGGTGATGGCGGCGACGGCGCCACGCTCGTGATCCGATAGCCGACGTCGCGCGGCGTGAGCAGGTTCGGCGCAGGCATGCATGACCGCCCCGATCCGGATCGCGCCGAGCATCGCGAAGTACCAAGCCGGGACGCGCGGCAGCATGATGAACACGCGATCGCCTGCCACCCCCTCGCCGCTGCTATGCGCGCGTGCCGCGCGACTCGAGCGCCAGCTCGGCGGCCGTGTTTCGGGCGACGATGTCGCCGACGCCGTCGAGCTGAGACCAGCGCGAGCTCGTCGGGCGCTCGTCGCCCAGCGCGCTCGACGATGTCGAGCACCGGGTTGTACGTCTCGCAGGTCGAGGCGGTACGCCGCCCGCGCCTTCCTCGTAGACGTGAGGTTCGGCGCGACGTCGCGCTGGGCAGGCCTGCGTGGTCATGTCGGCTCCGTCGCTACTTGGCGGTCCAGACCGGCTTGCGCTTCGCGAAACGCCTGCGGTCCTCCTGGCCGTCCTCGCTGAGGTAGACGTGCTCCACACATCTCGTCGGCCGCGTCGAGGTCGGCGCCGAAGTTCGGGTTGGCGTATCGATACACCATGCGCTTGCCGCAGCGCACGGACAGCGGCGCGTTCTCGGCGATCGCGCGCCGCGCCTCCGCGGCGGGCAGCAGCTCGTCGTAGGGGACGACCCGGTTGACGAACCGAGGTCGTACATGCGCTGGGCCGGGCAGCGGCGCAGCGGTGGTGAGCAGCTCCAGCATGCGCGGGCCGACGATCCACGCCAGCGGCGCGGCCCACGGCGCGCCGCGCCCGACCTTCGGCCTGGAGATCGCGTAGGTCGCGTGCTCCGCGGACACGACGAGGTCCGCCATCCAAAAGGATGCGGAAGCCAATGGCGAACGCGTGCCCGTTGATCGGCCGCGATGATCGGCTTGTCGGTCCTCAGCGTCCGGTTGAACTCGACGAAGAGGTCCTTCGGCGGATCCGCACCTGCGTGTCGGCCATCTCCTTGAGGTCGGCGCTTACAGAACGCCTGTCGCCCGCTCCCGGTGATGACCAGGACCCGCGTCCTCGTCGCCGGCAAGCTCGCAGGCGGCTCGAACGCGTCACGCATCCCCTTGTTCAGGGCGTTGCGCGCCGCGGGCCGGTTGATCGTCAGCCACGCGATGCCATCGCGGACCTCGTACAGGATCTCGTCTGTCATTCGGGCTCCTCTCGTCGGTGGGACGGGTCAGCAGGACGCCGCCAGGCGTGGACGATCGGGGCGTTGAGCGCCGCGCTGATCGCCATGCCCAGCGTGTTGCGCGTATCGACCGGGTCCAACAAACCGTCGTCGCGCAGCTCGACGTCAGGTGATACGGGTGCGACGTGCGCTCGAAGTACTCGCCGACCTGCTCCTGGATCGCGGCGAGCTCCTCCGGGTCGGGGATCGTCCCTGCTCGCGGCGCATGCTGGCGATGCGAACCTCGGTGAGCGTTCCACCGGGGCTCGTTCGGCGCCCATGATCGACGAGCGAATCTGGCCACGCGAACAGGAAGCGTGGTTCCACGCCGGGCCCGGTCATCGCGTAGTTGCCGGATGCCTGCGAGGCGTGGACGTAGACCGACAGCTTGGGGGACCGTGACGTGCCTGGACCATGAGCATCTTCGCCCCGTCCTTGGTGAGCGTTGCGCTGTACTCCCGACCGACCATGAAGCCGGTGATGCTGTGGAGGAACACGAGCGGGACCCCGTCGCGGTCGCATAGCTGCATGAACTGCGACGCCTTGTTGGCCGCCTCGCCGAACAGCACCCCGTTGTTGCCGAGGATGCCGACCTTCATCCCCCAGATGTAGGCCCAGCCGGTGACGAGCGTGTCGCCGTAGCGTGGCTTGAACTCCGTGAACAGCGACCCGTCGACGATCCGCGCGATCACCTCGCGGATGCTCGAACTGCTTCTTGATGTCGTCGGGGATGATCCTGTACAGCTCGTCGGGGCCGTAGTACGGGGCTCAGCCTCGCGCCGGTCGACGAACGCCTTGCGCGGCTTGGCCCACGTCCCGACGATCTCGCGGCATAGCGCCAAGCCCCTCCTGCTCGCTGTCGACCGCGTAGTCGGCGGTGCCCGAGACGGAGGTGTGCATGTCGGCGCCGCCGAGCCTCGGCGCTGACGTCCTCGCCGGTCGCCGCCTTGACGAGCGGCGGGGCGCCGAGGAACACGAAGCCGGTGCCGCGGACCATGATCGACTGGTCGCACAACGTCGGCAGGTAGGCTCCCCGGCGGTGCACGGCCCGAGGACGAGCGCGAGCTGAGGGATCCCGGCGCCCGACAGCAGGCACTGGGTGGTACGTGCCCGCCGAGCGTGTAGATCTCGTCCTGCAGCGGAGTGTAGGCGCCGCCCGAAGCCGATGAGGTTCACCACGGGCAGGTGGTTCTGCAGCGATCTCGCAGCGCGCGGACGATCTTCTTGACCGACAGCGGATACCACGAGCCGCCCTTGAGGGAGCTGTCGCTGCCGAGCAGGATCATCACCCTGGCGGCCGTTGACGATGCCGACGCCGAGTGACGACGAGGCCCTGGGCGCCTTCGCCGCCGTAGGCCTCGGTCGCCGCGAGCGGCGAGAGCTCGAGAACGGCGAGCCCGGGTCCAGCAGCAGCCCGCGCCGAAGCGCGGTGAGCTTGTTGCAGCCTTCCGCGAGGCGCTCGGTGCCGGTCGCTCGTAGCGGGCCTTGTGCAGGCGCTCTCGCAGGTCGGCCCTGAGCGCCAGGTTGTGCTCGCGGTTGGCGCGGTAGACGTCGGACGTCGTGTCGACGTGGAGACGATGCGGCGCATCAGGCGGCCTCCTCCTCCGGCGCCAGCGCGATGAGGCCGGCGCCGCGGCCGAACGAGCCGGGCCGGACGTGGATGCGCTCGATGACGCCGTCGCGCCACGCGGTGATCTCGCTCTTGCATCTTCATGGACTCGATGACGACGGAGGGGCCGGTCTGTCGTCACCTCCTCGCCGGGCTGCACCGCGACGGTGATGACCGTGCCGGGCATCGGCGCGGTCACGGTGCTGTCGGCCTGCTCGGCGGACTGCCGCGACCGCTCGCTGGGATCGATGAGCCGGCGAACGCACGGCCGAACGCGTGGACCCACGCGTCGTCGTGGTCGACTGCCACGTAGATGCGCTCGCAGCGGTCGTCGAGTTGCAGGTCGAAGCAGCGCCCGACCGGGTCGAACGTCGCGCGGTGCTCGCGCCCGTCGATCCACAGCCGTGCGCCGCCGCTGAAGCGCAGGACGGCCGCGATGCGCGGCGTACCCCCGTCGATCGCGATCTGCAGATCCATCAGGGTCTCCATCCGCCCATCGAGGCGTGTGGCTCGTCAACTTCGTAGCCGTGGTCGTAGCGGGCGCTGGCCGGCGCGGCAGCGCCATGATGATCCGCGCCTCGCCCTCGCTGGGCGGCGGCGTACGCAACGCATCCGCGTGCTCGTCGAGGAAGGCGGTGTGCGTCTCGCCGGCCGCGTAGGCAGGGTGGGCCAAGACGCGCTCGAGGTAGGCGGTGTTCGTCGTGAGCCCGAGCAGGACCGTGCCGCGCAGCGCCTCGCGCGCTCGGGCGATCACGGCCTCGCGCGTCGGGCCGTACCCGATGACCTTGGCGATCATCGGGTCGAAGGCCGCGCCGATGACCTGGCCCTCGCGCACCCCGTGGTCGACGCGAACGCCCGGGCCGGACGGGAACTGCACGAGGCGCAGGCGGCCAGTGGCCGGCACGAAGCCATCGTCGGCGTCCTCGGCGGTAGACGCGGCACTCGATCGCATGATCTGTCAGGCGGACGTCGTCCTGACCGAAGGCGACGGCTCTCCGGCTGCGATGCGCACCTGCTCGGCGACGATGTCGATGCCCGTGACCTGCTCGGTGACCGGATGTCGACCCGGCAGGCGTGGGTGTTCATCTCCAGGAAGTAGAAGTTGCGGTCCTCGTCGAGGATCATCTCGACCGTTCCCGCCGAGACGTAGTCGACGGCCCGGCCAGCGCGACGGCGGTCGCGCCCATCGCCGCGCGCGTCGCGTCGTCGATGACCGGCGACGGGGCCTCCTCGATGACCTTCTGGTGGCGGCGCGATCGAGCACTCGCGCTCGCCGAGATGCAGCACCGTGCCATGCATCCTCGAGCACCTGGATCTCGATGGCGTGGACGATCGATGTAGCGCTCGAGGAAGACGCGGCTGTCGCCGAACGCGGCCAGCGCCTCGGCGGACGCTCGCTCACCCGTCGCGGCAGGCATCGGGGTCGCGCTGCGCATGCCCTTGCCGCCGCCGCCGGCTGCTGGCCTTCAGCAGCACTGGATAGCCGATCCGCTGCGCCTGGCGAGCGCCCGCCGACGTCGCCGACCGCGCCTCGAGCCCGGGAGCGTCGGCACGCCGCATGAGCCGGGCCAGGCGCTTGGACTCGATCTTGTCGCCCATCGCGCGGACGTTTACGGCGTCGGCCCGATGAACGTCAGGCCGGCGGCGGCGACGGCCTCGGCGAACGCGGCGTTCTCGGCCAGGAACCCGAAGCCGGGGTGGACCGCGTCGGGCGCCGGCTGCTCCGGCACGCCGCGATGAGCTGCCGACGTCGAGGTAGGCGCAGGCCACCGCAGCCGGATCGCCGGTCAGCTCGGACCGCCTCGTCGGCCTCGCGCACCGCGAGGCTCTCCGCGTCGACCGCATGGAACACCGCAACGCTCGCGATGCCCATCCGCCGCAGCGTGTGGACGATCCGCACGGCGATCTCGCCGCGATTGGCGATGAGCACCTTCTCCGGCAGGCTCATCGAACCGCCGGTCCTGCCGCCACCCGGTCGCCATGGCCGCTTGATAAAGGCATCAGGCAGCCTCTCCCTGGTCGTGCTGGCCAGCGGCGCCCAACGCCCACGACACCGGGACCCGCACCGGGAGCGTCAGCAGCATCGCGGCGTAGGACTTGCCCTGCGGGTCGTAGCGCAAGCGACGACGTCCCGCTCGAGCCGCCGAGCACGCCGTCGAGGAGGAAGTTCACGGCGTGCAGGCCGGGCAGCTCCCAGCGCACGACGTCGCCGGCGGACGTAGTGCCCGAAGAACCGGCGGACGCGCTCGCAGGTCACTCCGCTCGTGCAGGATCGCGGCGTACTCGGGACGCCGCGCGATCAGGCCGATGTTCGCCTTGTCGCCCTTGTCGCCGCTGCGCCCCCACGCGATCCGGCGCAGCGGGCACCGTCGCGAGGTCGTCGGGACGCTGCTGCCGCCGATGGCCCGGCGAGCTGCCTGGTGGCCAGGCGCGGATCCTCGACGCCGGGGCTCACGGCAACGGGCGTGACCGCGTCGCCCAGGCGCACCGTGACGGCGGTGGCGGCCTTGGCCGCCAGTGCGGAAGACCTGAAGACCGAAGGCGACGCGCGGGCGTCCGGCGAAGACGCCAGCCAGGCCCTGGGCGACCAGGCCCATCGGCTGCCAGCTCCTTGGAGCAGATCTCCAACGCGTCGCGATCTGCGTGGCGGACGCCGATCTTCACGACCGCCTCGGTCGCGGCGTCGGGGCGGCGCTCAGAGCCGAACGTGTCGCCGTGCATGCTGCCGATGACCTCGACCGACGCCTCCGACAGCGGCGCGTGACCCGCCTGCGCGACGAGCCTGGCGGTGCGCGCGCAACAAGCGCCCGCCCGCCCGGCGCGCCTGGCCGGCCGCGTCGATGCCCGAGAACATCGCGGTCGTCATGACGCGGTAGCCGTCAGCGTGCGTCGCCGCGACCTTGTAGCTCGTGGTCGGCGCCGAGCCCCGCGCGCCGCTGACACGCACGCGGTCGGGGCCGTCCTGGTCGACGCGCACGTCGCGCCAGTCGCAGATGACCTCGGGCATGACGTAGGCCCCGGGTCGCCGATCTCATACAGGATCTGCTCGGCGACGGTGCCCACGGACACCAGGCCAGCCGCTTCGGCGCCCTCGGGCTTCGTGATGACCGTCGCCATCGCGGTGGACCTCCGCCACGGGCAGCCCATGTCGTCCCAGCCCGGACGTCCTGCCAGTCGGTGTGGATGTCGCCGAAGGCACTGGGGGCCGCACTCGATGATGTGGCCCGCCAACGTGCCCGCGCTGAGGAGGCGTCGTCGTCGCTCCAGCCGAGCTCAGGCATCAGCGGCCCGAGCACCACGGCGGCGTCGACGCAGCGGCCGGTGACGACGATGTCGGCGCCGAGGTCGAGCGCCCGGGCGATCGGACGCGCGCCGAGGTAGGCATTGAGCGAGCTGAGCGTCGCCGGCACCTGCTCGCCGGTGAACATGTCGCGCGGGCAGGCGGCGAGGACCTCGTCGCGGCGCGCCAGGAGGTCGTCGCCCTCGACGGCGGCGACCCGCAGCGCGACGCCGGCCTCGTCGGCCGCCTGCTGCAGCGCGTCGGCGCACGCGGCCGGGTTGAGCGCGCCGGCGTTGGTCACCACCTTGATCCCGCGCTCGCTCAGCTCGGGCAGCACCGCGCTGAGCGCATCGACCGCGTCGCCGACGTAGCCGCTCGCCGGATCCTTCGCGCGGGCGCGCGCGAGCAGGGCCATCGTGATCTCGGCCAGGTAGTCCGAGACCAGGTAGTCGAGGTCGGGCACGCGCAGGACCTGCCGCGCCGCGGCCGGCGTGTCGCCCCAGAACGCGGCCCAGGCTCCGAGCTTCACCACGTCCCTCATGCCGACAGCCGGTGCTCCGTCGCGACGACGGCCAGATGGCGGGCGCTGCGGCGCGACGCGGCGTTGCGGTCCGAGCCGCACATGCGCGCGGCCAGGGCGCAGTAGGTGCGCGCCAGCTGGCGCGGGCTCTGGCTGCCGCCCGACGCGTACCAGGCGGGGATCGCCTCGCACATGCTCACGAGCGCGTGCGCGGCGGTCGCCGGGTCGTCGAGGTCGAAGACGCCTGCGTCGACGCCATCGGCGAGGATCTCCCCGAAAACGTCGGTCAGCTGCAGCGAGCGCTCGTGGACGCGGCGGCGCGCGGCGGGCGCCAGGCTGCGCGTCTCGTTGCGCGCGACGGCGCCCGTGAGCGGATTGCGCGCGTAGAACTCGCATTGCGCGAAGACCGCGGCATCGAGGCGCGCAGCGGGATCGGCGCGGGCGGCGTGCACGAACGTCCGAACCTGGGACAGCAGCGCCGCATACGTGGCATCGATCACCTCGGCGAGCATCGCCTGCTTGGACGGCAGCACCGCATAGAGCCCGCGCACGCTGACGCCGGCCCGCGCCGCGACGGCGCGCACGGAGGTGCCCTGGTAGCCGCCACGCGCGAACTCCTGCACAGCCGCGTCGAGCACCCGCTGGGCGGTTCGATGATCGACCGTCAGGGACATGCGACTCACTGCACTCCTCCAAACCTGTGGGACATACGCTCACCAAACGCCCGTTTGGGTTCAGGTGCGACATCCTAAACAACCAATCGATTGGTTTGCAACCGCCACGTCGGAGCGCGTTCCGTGGCCCGCTTCGGCGCCGATCGGGCTAGACGGGCAAGCTCAGGACGACCTTCGTGCCGCCGGTCCTGACACGCTCGACGCGCAGCGAGCCGCCGTGCTCGCGCGCGGCGCGGCGGACCGCCGCCAGGCCGTAGCCGGGACTGCGCCGGCGCGTGAAGCCGACGCCGTGATCGGCGACCGCGAGCCGGACGCGGCCGGCGCGCGGGGCGGACAGCCCGACGGTGATCTGGCACGGCCCGGCGTGCTTGGCGGCGTTGACGAGCGCCTCGCGCGCCGTCCGCAGCAGCAGCGCCGCGGACGCCCGCCCGAGGCCACCGGCCGCGTCGCACGCGTCCGCTGCGATCTCGAGCTGGACCGTCCGGGCGAACTCCTCTTCGATCGAGGCGACCAGCGTCCGCAGCCGCTCCTCGAGCGAGTCGTCGGGCATCGGAGCCACGCGCTGGAGCACATCGCGCGTGGCGATCTCGGCCCGCGCCACCAGGTCCTTGGCTCGGTCCAGCGAGACCGCTGCCGCCTCGGGCAGATCGTCCTGCGC
>JAWKKD010000039.1:0-15081 GCA_041393435.1 Solirubrobacterales bacterium
AGGACATCGATGTCGACCTCCCTATCCAGCAATGGCCTGACGTCGATCGTGACCGTCAGGTATACGCTCGACGTCAACGAGATCAAGGTCGATCCGGGCACCGGCGAGCCGAACCTCAAGCACGCGTCCTATCGCATCAACGACTTCGACGAGAATGGAATCGAAGCCGGCCTGCGGCTCCGCGACGAGCACGAGGGCCGTGTGCTTGCGGTCAGTGCTTTCGCGGACAGGCCGCCGGAGAACGTGCTGCTGCGCGCGCTCGCAATGGGCGTCGACGAGCTGCACATCGTCTGCGATGAGGCGCTGCGTGACTGCGATGCGCTGACGACGGCGAAGGTTCTCGCCGCCCTCGTTCGCAAGCTCGGGAGCTTCGACTGCGTGATCTGCAGCGACACCTCGGTCGACGAGTACCGCGGCGAGGTCGGTCCTCGGCTCGCGGAGGAGCTGGAGATCACGCCCGTGACCCACGTCACGCGCCTCGCCGTGGAGGGCGACCGCGTCAGCGCCGATCGCGCGCTCGACGGCTGGCTGGAGACCGTCGAGGTGCCGCTTCCGGCGCTGCTCACCGTCGGCAGCGAGACGAACGATCCGCGCCTGCCGACCCTGCGCCAGATCAGGCAGGCCGAGCACAAGCCGCTGGTCGAGTGGCCGCTCAGCGACCTCGTGTCAGCCGACGCCTACGCCGATCCCGCTTCGCGGATCACGACGGTCGCCACCTATGCGCCGCCCAGCGAGCGCAAGCGGGTTGTCATCGGCGGCGACGACGCGAACGAGACAGCCGAGACCCTGTTGCAGCACCTGTTGGAAGAGGCGGTGATCCGATTTTGAGTGAGACGATCGACGGCGGTGACCAGTGAGCAACGGTTCGGACATCCTCACGTTTTCGGAGCGGGCGGATGTGGGCGCCGAGCTGCTCGCGGTCGGTCGCCAGCTCGCGCAGGGCTCGGGCCTCCGGGTCGTGTCGCTTGTGGTCGGTGACGAAGGCGCGGCGCGGGCCGGAGAGGAGATCGCGCGCGGCGCCGATGAGGTGGTCGTGGTGGCGGGCGAGTCGCCCCCGCCGGTCGACCCCGCGGTGTTCGTGCAGGTGCTCGCCGAGGTCATCGCGACCATGCAGCCTCGGATCGTGCTGGTCGGATCGACCCGGGTCGGCGCGGAGGTTGCGGCGAGGCTCGCTCAGCGGCTCGGCGTCGCCAGCGCGAGCGAGTGCCTGGCGCTCGAGCTGGACGAGGCGGGTGACCTGGTCGTCGAGCGCTTCGTCTACGGCGGTCGGTTCGTGACCAAGAGGGTCCTGCGGTCGACCCCGAAGATCGCCGCCGTCCAGCTCAGGCGGTTCGAGCCGCGGCCGAGAGACGAGAAGCGGCAGGGCGAGGTGCGGGAGGCTCCTGTGCCGCTCTCGCCCGCGGTGGTGGAGGTGGTCGAGCGCAAGCAGCCCGAGCGCAGCCAGGTCGACATCGGGAAGGCAGAGGTCATCGTGGCTGCCGGGCGAGGCGTCAAGACGCAGGAGGACCTCGCGCTCCTCGAGTCACTGGCGCGCGCACTCGGAGGCGAGCTCGCGGGCAGCCGTCCACTCGTGGAGATGCTGTGGATACCGCGGGACCGGCAGGTTGGTCTCTCCGGTCAGACGGTCAAGCCGAAGCTCTACGTGGCCTGCGGCGTGTCGGGTCAGATCGAGCACATCGCCGGCATGCGCCCTGCGCGCACGGTGGTCGCGATCAACACCAATCCGGATGCGCCGATCTTCCAAGAGGCGGACTACTGCATCACCGGCGATCTCTACGAGGTGGTCCCCGCGCTCATCCGGGCCTTGGAGGAGGGCCGCGCCCGGGTCTCGGGCACGGCGCCTGGTCACCCGGACACACCGGACTCGGCGAACGGGAGCCTGTCCGAGGTCTCGTAGGGCTCGCACCGAAGAGGTCGCAGGTTCAAATCCTGCACCGCGACGAATCAGGCCCGGAAGTCAAGGCTTCCCGGCCCTGAAAGGTTCCAGGGATTTGAGCACCCCTCCACAACCCCTCCTTTGCGGAGGTTCGGTTCCGCGGCCCCAGCCGCCCTTCGCGCGGGCTCGTGCACGGCAACGAGAGTGGGCGATGATGAAACTGCCCACCAGTTCGACCGTTTCTCGATCCTACATCTGCCCAGCTTTTGCTGACCGTCGGTGATGCGGAGCGGATCGCGACCGCCATCGATGCGGAGCTCGCCCCAGCCACTCGGCAGATGTGCGCCGGCGCCTGACGCCAGCGGAACCGCTGGTGTCGAAGGAGAGGGATCGACGCCTTGCCCGCGCTGCCCGAAGCTCTAGCGGCGTTCCTCGCTGAGCGAGCCGAGGCCGGTCTGGCCTTCGAGACCTCGATGGCTACTGCTCTGGCATTGGCTACCGCCACCGCCAGGAGGGCCCGCCCGACCCAACGGCCGACATCGTCCTACGGCGTGTGCGTCGCGGACTCCGTAGACCATGGGCGTCGCACCCCCCGTCGACAAGCGCACCCGGTCACCGTCGCCGAAGTCGCTCAAATCATCTCGACCATCGACCCCGCGAGTCCCATCGGCGTCCGTGACCGCGCGGTCATCCTGCTTGGCTACGCGTCCGCTTGCGCCCCGGGGAATCACCGCTCTCGACGCGAGAGACATCGTCACCAAGCCCACCGGCGTTCTCATCGCCGTTCGCCGGTCCAAGACCGATCAAGACGCGCGGCCAACTCATAGGAGTGGCCCGAAGCGACAACCACCTGACCGATCCGATCCGCGCACTCGATGCCTGGCTCGGGATTCGCCCCGCTGGACCCGGTGCGCTCTTCACGCGCGCCATGCATCACGGTCTCGTCACCACTGACCGCATCGGGCCGCGAGCCGTCAGCAGACTCGTGCAGGCACGCGCCAGCGCCGCGGGCTTGGACGGCATCCCGATCACAGGTCACTCGCTGCCCGCCGGTCATGCCGCCGCTGTCAGGCGCTCCCATCGAGCGGATCGACGCCCAGACCCGCCACCACGACCTCGGCAGGCTCCTCAATCACTACATCCGCCCCGTCGAAGCGCTCGCGACCAGCACCAGCCGTGACCTCGGCCTTTGACCGGTGAACAAGCTAGGTATCGAGTGATATCATGGATGTGATATCGGAGGTGATTCCTGTGGAGCAGATCCTGATTCGCAACCTTCCTGCGGGAACCAAGGCCGCGCTCAAGGCGCGGGCCGAGCAGCATTGCCGGTCGGCCGAGGCCGAGGCGCGAGAGATCCTCGCTGAGGCTCTTGAACGCGAGCCGGCCACCATCGTCGATCTCCTCGGCACCGACGAAGGTGCTGACATCGAGTTCGAGCCCGAGCGCCTTGACCTGACCGCTCGCACCTCCGATCTGTGACTCGACCAATGCAGTACGTGCTGGACACCAACGTGGTCTCCGCGCTGCGGATTCGAGGACGCAATCCGCAGGTAGAGGCTTGGGCGTCTTCGGTGCCGGTCACCGACCAGTTTGTGACGGCGACGACCATGGCCGAGATCGAACGCGGTGTCGTTGTCAGAGAACGATCCGACCCATCCCAAGGCGAGATCCTGCGCCGGTGGTTCGAGGACCTTGTCCTGCCAGCCTTCGATGGTCGAGTGCTGCCGTTCGACTTACCCGCCGCGCGAGTACTGGCCACCTACCGAGTCCCCGAGCATGCACCGCTCGACGATGCGCTCATCGCCGCCATCGCCCAAGCTGCGGACATGACCGTCGCGACACGCAACACCCGACACTTCCAACCGCTGGGCGTCACCTGCCTCAACCCGTGGAATCAAGATTCGTAGGACGGACCCTCATCTCGCGTGGCTCGCTCAGAGTCCAGAGCCGGGGAGGACCTTCACGCAGGTACTCGCGCTATGCGCGAAGGCCGGCGTAGCGTCGGTCGGGCTGGTCGTGCTCGATGGCACCGTGATCGCCGCCGAAGCGTCGCCGGTACCGACCCGCACGCACGAGGCGATCCGCGAAGAGGTCGATCGGATCCTCGGCGAGGCCAGCGAGGTCGATGCCGCCGAGGATGTGCGCTCCGATACCGGTCGCGGCGACGAGCTCCCCGCCAGGGCTCGTGGACCGGCGCTCGCCGACGGCGGCTACTGGAGCTCGCCGCAGATCACCGCCCTGCGCGGGATGGCATCCAGGCGATCGTGCCCGACCAAAGCGGTCGCACGAACAGCGCTGCGGACGCTGTCGGCCCGCCAGGGCCTCGAGGCCGAACGCATCGAGGCGCTGCTCGCGACCTCTCACGGCGCGGCGCTGTATCGCCGACTCTGGCGAGCAACCACACCGGCCGCCGCCTGAGCGCGACGTCTTCCCGCGCTCCCTCGCGAATCGACCCATCGCTTCATCAAACAACAAACCCCGCCTTGAGCGGGATTTGCGACAGCCTCTACACCGAGGGAATCCTTGACGACCCGAGTCTTTGGTGGTGCGAGAGGAGCCTCCGATCTCTCCCAGAGGCCGCCGGTTCGAGTCCGGCGAGCTCCATGTCCTCGAGGCCCCTGCACGTGCGGGGCGTCGCTTCGGGGAGAGAGCCGGTGATCAACCACCACCTCCTCGCGGTCGGCGTACCGTAGCCGTATGAGCGCGATCCACGCCGAAGGGTTGACGAAGCGCTACGGGTCCACGCTCGCGCTGGAGGGCCTCGACATGGACGTCCAGCCGGGCGAGGTCTATGGCTATCTCGGGCCCAACGGCGCGGGCAAGACGACGACGATCCGGCTGCTGCTCGGCCTGCACCGACCGACCGCGGGGCGGGCGGCGCTGTTCGGGGTCGACGCCTGGCGCGACCCGGTGACCGCGCACCGCCACGTCGCCTACGTCCCGGGCGAGCCGTTCCTGTGGCCCGCGCTGACCGGCGCCGAGACGTTCGCCTACCTCGCGCGCCTGCACGGTGGCACGGACGTCGCCTACCGCGATGAGCTGGCGCAGCGCTTCGAGCTCGACACCTCCAAGCGGGTGCGCGCACTGTCGAAGGGCAACCGCCAGAAGGTCCAGCTGATCGCCGCGCTGGCCACGCGCGCCGACCTGCTGGTCCTCGACGAGCCGACCGCCGGCCTCGACCCGCTCATGGAGATGGCGTTCCGGGAGTCGGTCCACGAGGCCAAGGAGCGCGGCCAGGCCGTGTTCCTGTCGTCGCACATCCTCAGCGAGGTCGAGGCGCTGTGCGACCGCGTCGGCATCCTGCGCGCCGGGCGGCTGGTCGACGAGGGGACGCTCGAGCAGCTGCGCCACCTGAGCGCGCAGACGATCGAGGTCACGTTCGCCGGACCGGCGCCCGACCTCGACGGCCTGCCGGGAGTCCACGTCGCGCACGCGGGCGAGAACGCCCTGCGCATCGAGGTGTCGGGCAGCGTCGGGCCGGTGATCTCCGCGCTCGCCCAGCACGAGGTCGTCGCGCTGACCAGCCGCGAGCCGTCGCTGGAGGAGATCTTCCTGCACCACTACGTCGTCGGCGATGGCCGCGTCCGGTCCTAGTGGCCCGTCCCGCCGCCCTCCCCCCGTCCGGGCCGATGGTTGCGAGACGAACCACGAGCGCGATCTCCCGACGGCTGTTCGCCGACTCGCGCACGCGCAACGTCACGTTCGCGCTGCTGTTCGCCTTCATGGCCTACGTGCAGCCGGTGGCCTACCGCCACTCGTACGCAACGCTGGCGGAGCGCGCCGAGTTCGCGCGCAGCTTCGGCGGCAACGCATCGATCCGCCTGTTCTACGGCGTCCCCTACGACCTGCTCAGCGTCGGCGGCTACACCGCCTGGCGCGTGGGCGGCATCGTGTCGATCTTCGCCGGCGTGTGGGGGCTGCTGGCGGCGGTGCGCGCGCTGCGGGCCGAGGAGGATGCGGGACGCCAGGAGCTTGTCCTGGCGGGGGTCGTGACGCGCCGCGCGGCGCTCGCGGCGGCGCTGGCCGCGATCCTGGCCGGCGGGGCGCTGCTGTGGCTGGCGGTGCTGGTCGGCTGTGTCGCCGGGGGCTTGGCGGTCGGCGACTCGGCGTTCCTGGCGCTGGCCGCGGTCGCGCCCGCCGCGGTGTTCGCCGGCGTGGGCGCGCTGGCCAGCCAGCTCGCGCCGACCCGTCGCGTGGCGGTCGAGCTGTCGGTTGCCGCGCTCGGCGTCGCGCTGCTGGTGCGCATCGTGGCGGACACCGCGTCGGGCCTGGGCTGGGTGCACTGGCTGACGCCCCTGGGGTGGAGCGAGGAGATGCGGGCGTTCGCCGATCCGCGGGCCTGGGTGCTCGTGCTGCCGGTGGTGGCCACGGCGTTGCTGGCGGGCCTGGCCGGGTGGATCTCGCTGCGGCGCGACGTCGGCAGCGGGCTGCTGCGGCTGCGCGATCGTTCGACGCCGCGGCTGCGCCTGCTGTCCTCGCCGATCGCCCAGGCGCTGCGCGACGAGCGCGGCAGCCTGGCCGCCTGGCTGGCGGGCATCGGCGTGTTCGCGGTCGTCATCGGGACGCTCTCGCACAGCTTCACCAACGAGAACATCTCCTCCAGCCTCGACGAGCAGCTGGCCAAGTTCGGCGGCGCGTCGATCACCACGCCGTCGGGCGCGCTGGGCTTCTACTTCCTGTTCTTCGTGCTGGCCACGAGCCTGTTCGCCGCCGCGCAGATCGCCGCGCTGCGCCGCGAGGAGGCCGAGCAGCGGTTGGAGACGCTGTTCGCGCTGCCGGTGAGCCGGATCGGCTGGCTCGGCGGACGCCTGGCGCTGGCGGCGGCGGGCGCGACGCTGCTGGCGCTCGCGGCCGGCGTGCTGTCGTGGGCGGGCGCCGCGACGCAGGGCGGCGGCGTGTCGCTGGCCGACATGATCGCGGCGGGCGCCAACTGCCTGCCGGCGACGGCGCTGTTCCTGGCGCTGGGCGCGCTGGCGTTCGCCGCGGTCCCGCGGGCGGCGGCCGGGATCGCTTACGGGCTCGTCGCGGTCGCGTTCGTGTGGGAGCTGTTCGGTGCGCTGCTCGGTGCTCCGACATGGACCCTGAAGCTCTCCCCGTTCCACGCGATCGGGCTGGTCCCGGCGCAGCCGTTCGACACGGTGGGGGCGGTCGTCATGGTGGCGATCGCCGCGGCCGCGACGGCGGGAGCGCTGACGGTGTTCCGGCGGCGCGACCTGGCCGGCAGCTAGGCGCTCACCCATCTCGGCGCGCGGGCCGTGGCATGGAGGAGCGTCAGTCGGTGTCGAACGCGACGTCCACGGTCGACGCGCCTCGCAAGAGGGCGATCTGCTCGGCCTCGTCCTGGAGCGGCCGCTTGTCCCGCTCCGGCAGTGGGTCGAACGGCTTGATGGCGATGGTCAGCTTCCGGCCGCGCTTGCGGGGCCGCCATGTGCCGGCGATCTTGCCGTCGACGAGGATCGTGCCCGGGTCGCCGACCGTCTTCCACACGTCGCGGTGGTACTTGCGGTCGACGATCGTGTCGCGGTCGCGCATCTGGGTGTACGGGTCCCGCGGTGGGAGCAGGCGCACCGCCGTCGTCTTCGGTGCCGAGCGCAGGGCGGCGAGGTCCTCGGTGAGGATCCACGACGGGCCGCCGAACTCGACTTGCGTCAGCTCGTCCTCGACCAGGCTCCACCAGGGCTCGGCGTCACTGGCCCGGATCCCGATCCACGCGGCGAAGTCGCCGCGGGTCGACGGTCCGTAGCAGCGCAGGTAGCGGCGCAGCAGCTCGGCGCGCGCGGACTTCGGGTCGACCTCCGGGATCGGATGGCCGAGCCACTCGTCGACCAGGACGAACGGTGCGGTGTTGCCGGCGCGCGGCGCGAAGCAGACGACCCGCTGCAGCGTGAGGATGCGGAGGCAGAAGTGCACGACGCCCTCACCGAGCGGCTGGTCCGGGGCGTAGGGACCCGCTGCTTCCCAGAGGTCGCGTCGGCGCTTGGGCAGCTGGCCGGCGATCCGCTGGGCGAGCTCCGCGCCCAGCTCGTCGATGGCGAGTCGGCGGCCGGCCAGCACGTGGCCGATCTCGGCGCCGGCCAGCGCGACCGCCTCGATCAGGCCCAGGTCGAGTCTGGCCAACGCCGGCTGTACGCCGGGAAGGAGATGGCGCATCGCCTGCTCGGTCGGCGGCAGCACGCCGGTCGTGAACACCGGCGCGTCCGCGGTCGGGAAGTAGAACGGCGAGCCGCGCATGCACCAGGTCTGCAGCAGGCTCTTGTCCTCGGCGACCGCGTCGGCCATCTGTTCCTGCGTGAGGCCGCGCACCCTGGCGTGCAGGGCCAGCAACGCCGACCCGGGCGGGCTGTTCTGCACGCCGCACCGGCCGGCGGCGTCGAGCAGCCCGTTCTCGCCCAACCGTTCGGCGAGGTGGTGGGCACCCAGGCGAAACGCGATGACGTCGTCCGTCGAAACCCGCTCAGCCACTCGCCCACGCTACCCCGGTCCGCTGCGCCGCAGCCCCGACGGCGCCGGCAAGCCCATCCCCCCGCCGATGAGTCTCGCCCGGCCCGGAAGTCTGTACAGGGAACCCAAGGTCGACAGGAGACAGGCTCGATGACCATGTTCATCACGATCGGCTACGGCGATCGCGAGGGCTACGACCGCACCGACCCGGCGGTCAGAGACGCGGCCCACGCGCACGACGCACGGCTGCGCGACGATGGGGCGGTCGTGGGCGTCGCCGGAGCGCCCGTACAGGTGCGCAACCATGACGCTGCCGGCGTCCACATCGAGGACGGGCCGTTCCTGCACGCCGCGCTGCCGGTGGCCGGCTTTGCGTTGATCGAAGCAGACAGCGTCGAAAAGGCAGTCGAGATGGTCGCGCGCACCCCGTGCGCGGTCGCCCGCGGTGTCGTCGAGGTCTGGCCGCTCGAACAGACGCCGTAGGCGGTCGATGCGGGCGCCGCGCTACGCGACACCGACCGGCGCGGATACCCGGTGCGCCGCGCTGGGCATGGGGAGCCGGACGCGCAGACGCGTGGTGTTCGCCAGGGACGGCTCGAGCGTCAGCGATCCGTCCAGGAGCTCGGCGCGCGCGCGGATGGCCGCGACCACCACGCCGGTGCCGGCGCCGACCGGCAGAACGATGTCGAGCTCGAGCTCATCGTCCTCGGCGGACACCGACAGGGGCATCCGGGCGCGGTCGGGGCAGGCCACGATCGCCTGCTCGACGATGCGGAACACCTCGGTCCGCAGCGGCTCGGCCAGCGGCTCGGGCAGCTCGCTGATCTCGAGGTCCACGCGGCAGCCGCGCTCGTGACGAGCGCGATCGACGAGCCCCTCGAGCGCGGGCGCCAGGCCGAGCTGCTCGAGCGAGGACGGTCGCAGGGCCACCGCCACGTTGCGCACGTCGCCGAGCACCGCCACGACCTGCCGGTGCAGCTCGTCGAGCGAGACCGCGTGCTCGTCGGGGGTCTCGCGCCGCACCATGCGCAGCCCCAGCAGCACCGCGGCGAGCATCTGGGCCAGATCCTCGTGCAGCCGCTCGGCCATCCGGCGCCGCTGACCCTCCTGCGTCTCCAGCACATGCCCGAGCCCGGACCGCTGATCGAGCAGGTCGTCGCGCACCAGCCGCAGCTGCGCCTCGATGGCCGCCGCCTCGCGCTCGCGCTCGATCAGGCGCTGGTTGTCCGCGGCGAGCGCGGCCTGCAGCGCGAGCAGCTCCAGCGCCGCCTGCTCCTCGGGCGCCGGCGACGACCGGCACACCAGCTCGATCCGGCCGAGCACGGAACCGCGCAGACGGATGTCGGCCGCCACGCGCGGCCCGTCGGCGGAGCCGACGCGGGCCGTGGGCGCGCCCTCGAGCTCCACGACCGCGCCGATCGCCGCCGGCATGCGCTGCGCGGCGGTGGCGATCACGTCGGGCAGCCGCTCCAGACCGGCGACGCCGCCCAGCTCCAGCCCGGAGCTCAGCAGCCGCTGCTCGCGGTCGTGGGCCTCCCGCATCCGGTCGCTGAAGCGACCCGCGATCAACCCCACCGCGAGGAACGCGAGCGACCGCGTGGCGACCCCGATCACACCGAGCTGCGGATGTCCCGCGGCCGCGTTGACGGTCAGGATCGCGCACGCCACTCCCACCGCCGCGATCCCGCCCCCAGCCCCAGCTCCAGCGCCACGAGCGTCACCGGCACGACGGAGAGCAGGGCCGCACCGATGGCCGGGTCGTCGACCGCCCGCATCAGGACGAACACGCCGGCGAACAGCAGCGCGGACGCGCCGAGCACGACCGCTCGGCGCTCCGGCCAGCGGCGGATCAGCAGGCCGAGCGCATGCGCGCTCCGCGTGCGTCGCTGCAGCGTGTCGACCAGCACAGACATCGCAATCGGGGAGTGTCGGGCGACGGCAGAGCGGTTTCATCGGCGGATTCCCGCAACACGACCTCAGGGGAAACCCCGGACGCCGCGTTGGGCGGCGATGCCGCGGGCGAACTACGGATCGCGGCGTCGGACCCGTGCGGATGGCCCCGGCCGCGGCTGCCGCGACACTGTCGGCGACTCGCTCGGGCTCTCCCGTCACGCCGCGGCCAGCGAGGCCGACGTGATCGCGTTCTGCGGCGTGCACTTCATGGCGGAGACCGCCTCCATCCTGTGCCCCGGCAAGACGGTGCTGCTGCCCGATCTCGCCGCCGGCTGCTCGCTGGCCGACACGATCACGGCCGACCAGGTGCGCGCCTGGAAGGCCGAGCACCCCGGCGCGCACGCTCGGGCGCTCCCTGCACGTATGGATGGGCGAGTGCCACGTGCACGCCGGGATCACCCCGCAGGACATCGAGGACCTGCGCGCGCAGCATCCCGGCGCGGAGTTCCTGGTCCATCCCGAGTGCGGCTGCACGACGTCGGTGATGGAGTACCTCGCCGAGGGGGACATCTCCGCCGCGCACTGCCACATGCTCTCCACCGGCGGCATGCTCAGGTACGCGCGCGAGTCGTCCGCCCAGGAGTTCATCGTCGCCACCGAGACCGGCCTGCTGCATCCGCTGCGCGAGCAGAACCCGGACAAGCGCTTCATCCCGGTCAGCCGCATGGCGGTCTGCAAGGACATGAAGATGATCACGCTGCCCAAGCTTCGGGACGTGCTCGTGGCCATGTCGCCCCAGGTTCACGTGCCGCCGGACATCGCGGCTCGCGCCCGGCTGCCGATCGAGCGGATGGTCGCGATCACGTGACGAGCGCGGGCACGTCGGCAATCGAGTCGACGGTCACGGTCGGTGCGATCCCGCTCGCCGCCACACGCTCCTCGCGGTACTTGCCCGTCCGGACGAGGATCGCATCGATGCCGGCGGCGAGCGCGCCGCCGATGTCGGACTCGACGTCGTCGCCCACCATCGTGGCCTCGCTCGCGCTCACCGCCGCGCCGGCCAGGACCTGGGCGAAGAACTCGGCGGACGGCTTGCCGACGACCGTCGCCTCCCGGCCCGTCGCGTACTCGAGCGCCGCGACGAACGGACCGGCGTCGAGCGACAGCCCGTCGCCTCGCCGCCAGTAGCGGTTCTTCTGCAGGGCGATGAGATCGGCGCCGTCGATCAGCAGCCGGAACGCGCGATTGAGCGCCGCGTAGTCCCACGCCTCCCCGAGGTCGCCGACGATCACCGCGTCGGCCGCGGGGGCGTGGGCGCCGCACAGCTCCAGGGCGGCGAAGTCGGCCTGCACGCCGGGCGCCACGAACGCGGCGACGCGCCGGTGGCCGCGCGCGCGGCAGACCTGCACGGCGAGCGCGGCGGGGGTGACCAGCTCATGCTCGGCGACGGCGAAGCCGAGGCGGCGGAGCTTGTCCAGCGTCGATGCGCGCGACCGGTTCGTCGTGTTGGTGACGAACCGCAGGGTCAGCTCGTCCCGGCGCAGGCGCGCCACCGCCTCGGCGGCCCCCGCGATCGGCTCGTCCTCGACGTAGAGCACGCCGTCGATGTCGAGCAAGACGGCGCGCACGTCAGCTCGCACGTGCCGCACCGAGGTGGCGGGCGAACCAGGCGGCGGCGAGCCGGGAGACCTCCTCGAGGGCGCCGGGCTCCTCGAAGAGGTGCGTGGCCCCGGGCACGATCGACAGCTCGGAGGGGCCGCCCAGCACCCGCTGGGCCTCGCGGTTGAGCTCGAGCACGAGCTCGTCGCGGCCGCCGACGATCAGCAGCACGGGCGTGCGCACCTCCGCCAGCCTCGGGGCGGCGAGGTCGGGGCGTCCGCCGCGGGAGACGACGGCGCCGACGCTGTCGCCGACGTCGGCGGCGGCGCACAGCGCCGCGGCGGCGCCGGTGCTCGCGCCGAAGTACCCGATCGGCAGCCGGGCCAGGCCGGCGTCCTGCGACGCCCAGCGCGTGGCGGCGACCAGCCGGCGGGCGAGCAGGCCGATGTCGAAGACGTTGTTGCGGTCGCGCTCCTCGTCGGTCGTGAGCAGGTCGAGCAGCAGCGTCGCCAGGCCGTGGCCGTGCAGCGCGGTGGCGACCTGCCGATTGCGCGGGCTGTGCCGGCTCGACCCGCTGCCGTGCGCGAACACCACCAATCCGGCCGCGCGCGCCGGGAGGACGAGATCGCCCGCGATCGCCGCGCCGTCGCCGACGGGGATCAGCACCTCGCGGGCCCGCGGCGGCGCCGGCCGCGGATCGGGGCGGTCGCCGTCCAGCAGCTGGGCGATCTCCGCGTCTCCCGTCGGCGCGAAGTCCTCGTACCAGGCCCCGACCGCCCACAGCAGCTCGGGCTCGTGGACGCAGACGATCTCGTCCGCCTCGGCGCCCAGCGACGCCACGCACTCGGGTGCGCCGACCGGCACGGCCAGGATCAGGCGCCGTGGGTGGCGGGCGCGGACGGCGCGCAGCGCGGCGCGCGCCGTGCCGCCCGTGGCCAGGCCGTCGTCGACGACGATCACCGTCCGTCCCGTCATCTCGGGCAGCGGCCGGCCGCCCCGATAGCGGGCCACCCGCGCGGCGACCTCGTCACGGGCGCGCGCGCTCGCCGCCTCCAGCTCGTCGTGGCTGACGAGCAGCTGGCTGACCGCCGCGTCGTTGAGCACCAGCACGCCGCCCTCGGCGATCGCGCCGATGCCGTACTCGGGATTGCCGGGCGCGCCGATCTTGCGCACGACGAGCACGTCAAGCGGCGCGCCGAGCGCCTGGGCGACCTCGTAGGCGACGGGGACGCCGCCGCGCGCGAGGCCCAGCACGAGCGGATCGTCGGCGGCCAGGCCGGCCAGCCGCTGCGCGAGCTCCCGGCCCGCCGCGTGACGGTCGGCGAACGGATGGCCGGCGGTCCGCTCGGCCGCGACGCGTCCGGGCGGCGCGGGGTCGACACCGCGCGCGAACCGGCGCTCACCGGACATCGCGAACACGATCGGCTCAACAGTAGCGGCGGCGCCGCCGTCCGGTGCCGGCGGCGTCAGGCCCGGTCGTGGGCCTCGCCGCCCGGCGCCTCGACCGCGCGCACGGTCACGTGCGCCGCGAGCCGTTCGATCTCCTGTCGCGTGCCGGTCCCCAGGCCGCGCCGCGTGGCGTTCAGCGCGCCCGCCGCCATCCCGAGGCGGAGCGCGTCGAGGACGTCCTGCCCGCGCGCCAGCCCGACCCCGATGGCGGCGAACATCGAGTCGCCGGCGCCGCGCTGGTCGAGCGCCTCGAACTCGGGCGGCGCCAGGGCCGACGGCGCCTGGCCGTCGGCGATCAGCAGGGCGGGCGCGGCCGCGCGCGACACGACGACCCGGTGGGCGCCGGCCGCATGCAGGCCACGCGCCCCGACGATCAGGTCGGCGAGCGACCCGCTGGCGGCGAACCGCTCACGGACGAGCTCCTCCTCGCTGAGCTTGAGGACCTCGACGCCGCTGTCGAGCGTGGCCTGCAGCGGGGCGCCCGTCAGGTCGGCGATCACCGCCTTGCCGTTGGCGCGCAGGTCGCGGACCAGGCGGCGGTACAGGTCGGGATCGATCAGGTCGTTCGGCTGGCAGCCTGTCACCAGCGTCACATCGGCGTCGAGCCCGGCGCCGATCGCGATCCCGTACAGCTCGTCGGCGGCGTGCCGCGTCAGCGGCCGGCTGTCGACGCTGACGATCTCGACCCGCTCGCCGCTGCGGCGGTCGTGCACGTACACGCCGTTCGCCGTGCCGGCGTCGGCCGCCCGCAGCCGCAGCGCCTCGCTCTCGATCAGGCTGCGGAGCACCTGCCCGGGCTCGCCGCCCAGCGCGCAGCACAGCACGACCTCGGCGCCGAGCGTGGCCGCCAGGTGGGCGACCCAGAACCCCTGGCCGCCAGCGTGCAGATGCACCTCGGGACGGTCGGGTCCCGGCTCGATCGTCACCGTGAGCAGCGGCGACGGAGCGAAGACCGCGATGCGGCCGTCGCGCGTCACATCGCCTCCGCCACGATGCGCTGCACGTCACGGGCCAGCGACGGGGCCGAGGAGATCGTGAACCGCGACCCGGCGTCATGCGACGAGCCGTCGTAGTCGTAGACGAGCCCGCCCGCCTCGCGGACGAGCAGGAGGCCGGCGGTGACGTCCCAGGGCAGGTTGGACAGCATCAGCGTCGCGTGCAGGCGCCCGGCGGCCAGCCACGCCAGGTCCAGCGCCGCGGAGCCGTGCATGCGCACGCGCAGGCTCTCGCGGGCCAGGCGGGCCAGGACCGCGAGGTGGATGCGGTTCTCCTCCTCGCGTCCGACGCCCACCTTGAAGTCCGCCAGCCCGATCACCGCCTCGTCGAGCGTGCCGGGATCGGTGATCGCGATCGGCGCGCCGTTGAGGTAGGCGCCGTCGCCTTGGCGGGCGATGAAGCGCTCGCCGAGCAACGGCAGGTCGACGATCCCGAGCACCGGCTGGCCGGCGACGACAAGCGACAGCGAGATCGCGCACAGCGGGCTGCCCTTGGCGAAGTTGATGGTGCCGTCGATGGGATCGAGCACCCACGTCGGGGCGTGATCCCGCTGCCCGCCTTCCTCCTCGCCGAGGAACGGGATGGCGGGCGCGGCCGTGCGCAGCGCCGTCTTCACCGCCCGCTCGATCTGCACGTCCACGTCCGTCGCGAAGTCGCGATCGCCCTTCTCGATCAGCGCGCCGATGTGCGACCGGCCCCGGCGCAGAAGGCCGGCGCCGACATCGATCGCCTGCTCGGCGGCAAGCAGCAGGTTGGCGTCAGACGTGGGCATAGGTCACCGGCTCGGCATCGGAGCCGAGCCCTCCGTGGAGCCCGAAGCAGCGGTG
>JAWKKD010000040.1:0-10871 GCA_041393435.1 Solirubrobacterales bacterium
CGCACCCGACAGCGATCACGGCCGTGACACCACACGCCGCCAACAAGCCCGCCACCCGACACACCGACTTCCGTGTGAACCCGTCCATCGTTCACTCCTCCTAATTGTAGACACCAATCGCATCCAGGCACGCCGCGACCAACCCCCGCCCGGGGAAGACGCAACCGTCACAACCATCCACACGCCCGACGCGCTACCCCAGAAGGGCGGCGCCCCCGGAGCAGGTCAACGCGGTCGAGAACCGCTCACTGTGTCAGCCGAGTCCCAGCCGACGCCGAACAACGGGCAGGGCCTCGTTCAGATGGTCCACGAGCCGAGCCCGGTGGTCCGGCGAGCGGCGCTGCAGCGGCGCGATGAGGAGCATCCCGCACACTGGCAGGTCACGATCGTCCAAGACCGGCATGGCGACGCCCCACGCCGCCCCTTCGGTCTCCTGAACGCTCTCGGCCCAGCCGACCTCACGTATGCGCTCCAGTTCGAGCCGAACGTCATCCGGATCGGTCAGCGTATTCTGTCCGATCCTTTCCAGAGGCGCCTCGAGGATCGCATCTCGGTCAGGCATGTGGGCCAGCAACACGCGCGCCAACGCTCCCGCGTGCAACGGCCATGTGTGACCGATGTCCAGTGTGATCCGGATCATCTCCCGACCTTCGATGCGGTCGATGACGCGCGCTGCATCGCGTTCCTCGTTGATGACGCCAAGCACCGTCGTCTCGCCGCTTGCGCGTGCGAGTTGAACGAGCGGCGCGCGCAGCTGCTCGCGCAGCTCGATCGACGCCAAGGCGCGCGTCCCCAGGTCAACCGCTCCGAAGCCGAGCCGAAAGCGCCGGCCGTTCACGCGCATGAGGAGACGGTTGGCCTCCAGGGCGCGCATGAGTCGGCTCGTCGTCGGCAACGTCAGCCCAAGCTCGCGTGCGACTTCTGCGGCACCCCACTCCGGCCGATCACGCTGAAACAGCTCAAGACCGGCGATGGCGCGGTCGAGCGTCTGTGTGCCACCGCTCATGTCGTGCTGAACCCGCGCCGCATCATCGTGCCGTACTATACAAATGGCTTTCTTACGCGAAGCCCTGACCTGAATGCTCGAATGCGCCTCACGCATGGGTCACGACCTCGCGTCCGCCGTTCGCGCTAGCTGCTGTGGACGCGGCCTGGGGAATGTCAATCGTGAAACTCCCCGTATCAGACACCGTGAGACTGTGCTGCGGCGCGACAACCAGCGTGGTGGTCGGGAGCTCCGCGATCAACGGTCCGGTGACCACCGTACCGGCAGCGAGCATGGCTCCGTCATACACCGGTGTGGCAACGCGCCTGCCGGTCTCGGCGAAGTAGACGTCACGCGTCTCCTTCAGGGCCTCGTCCTCCCCCGCACCTGCACGTCGACGGGCGACGGCGCTGGGCAGCTCGGGAAGACGGCCTGTCGCGGTGACGCGCCAAGCGCTCACGTCAACCGGCATGTCCTGGACGCAATAGGTGTACAGGCGCTCGTGCTCTTGGTGGAACGTGGCCGCGATGTCATTCGCGCTGTCCGCTCGCAGGGTACCGCCCGGCACCGGGATCATCAGCTCGTTGATCTGGTAGGGGTACTTCGCGTCTGCGAATCGTGTCAGCACGATCTGGTCGGGGGTGAACCCCTGACCCGCGAGCTGCCCGACTGCGTCACGTTCCATAGACGCGAAGATCTCGTTGACCCGGTCGACGTCGAGCGCCGCGGTTGAGCTCGGATGCGTCGTGAGATATGTGTGACGGACATCCGCGACCAGCATGCCGTAGGCGCACAGACCTCCGGCTACCTCGGGACAGATGACCCTCCGGATCCCCAGTTCCTCGGCGATCGCGGCCGCGTGCGTGCCGCCTGCGCCGCCGCCGACGATCACCGTGTACTCCCGGGGATCCACACCGCGCATCACGGAAACCGCCCGCATGGCGCCAACCATGTTGGTGTTCACGATCCGGTACACGGCCGCTGCGGCCTCGGTCACGTCCATGCCCAGCGGTTCCGCGATGCGCTGCATCGCCTCTTCGGCCCGCTCCCGGTCCAACGACATGCGGCCGCCAAGGAAGAAGCCAGGGTTGAGATAGCCGAGAATGAGATTGGCGTCCGTCACCGTCGGCTCGATGCCGCCCTGGCCGTAGCAGGCGGGCCCCGGCTCGGCGCCGGCGCTGCGCGGTCCGACGCGCAGCATGCCGCCATCGTCGATCCAGGCGATGCTGCCGCCGCCCGCTCCCACCGACTGCATGTCGACCGCCGCCACCCCGAGTGGCACGCCCTCGATCTCCATGTCGCGACTCATCGTGAGAGTGCCGTCCGTGACGGTGCTCACCTCGAAGCTCGTGCCGCCCATGTCGATGACCATGAGGTTCTTCTCATCCTGGGCCTCGCCGACGGCGAGACCCGCCGGTGGCCCTGCGGCGGGGCCCGACCCAATCGCCAGCACCGGGCGCTTCTCGACCTCGCTGCTGCTGGCGGACCCTCCGGTGATCTGCATGATCAGCAGCTCGTACCGGTAGCCGTGGGTCCGTAGATAGTCCTCGAGCTTCGTCAGATACTCTCCGAGCACCGGCCCGACGTAGGCGCTGAGCACCGTCGCGCAGGTGCGTGGGTACTCGCGGATCGCGGGCAGGATCTGCGCCGAGGTCGCGACGTATGCGTCCGGCAGCTCTTCGCGGATGATCTCCGCGACTCGGTCCTCATGGCTCGGATTGACCATCGACCACAGAAGTGAGACCGCAACCGCCTCGACGCCGTGGCGGCGGAACTCACGCAGGATCTCGCGGATGTCCGCCTCGCTGAGGGGCCGCTCGATGTCCCCGTTGTAGAGGATTCGCTCGTCCACCCCCGCCCGCAGGTGTCGCGGCACGAAGTCATCGGGCGGCGCCATGTGCAGGTCGTAGCGATCCGGCTTGAACCCATCGCGCAGCAGCAGGATGTCGCGAAAGCCCTTCGTGTGGATCACGCCGAGCTTCGGGCCGTTGCGCTGGATGACCGTGTTGGTCGCGATCGTGGTGCCGTGGATGAACAGATCCACGCCCGCCAGGTACTGCTCCACCGTGAGCTGCTGCTCAGCGGCGAGCTCCTCGAGACCGGTCATGATGGCACGCTCCGGCGCCGCCGGTGTGCTCGGCGTCTTGTGGACGCGCAGAGCACCGGTTTCCTCGGCGACGATGAAATCCGTGAACGTCCCGCCAATGTCCACGCCGATTCGAATTCCCATCCTGAAGCTCCTCTGCTCGCTAGAGGGTGAAGTCCGCATCGAGCGGTGGGTGCGGATCAAGCTCGAACGTGTCGCCCGGGCGCATCTGGGCCTTGTAGTAGCTGCCCGCGTCCACGACATCCGGCACGATGAGCGGCAGCGTTCTGCCTTGCGCCATCGTCGCTCGCAGGCGCTCCGTCGCGGCCTGATCGACCTCGTCGGTCTCCGCAACGATGACCACGCCGTAGTCCCGCGCCGCAGCGTGCGCGCTCACGTACCCGTTGAGCACATCTTCGCCAACGAGATGCGGCTCACGCTCCAAGGGGTCGCCGTATCCACCCCCGCCCGTCGATTCGCCCACCCACGACTCGCCTTCTCGCACCCTGAAGTACGAGATCATGCTGAAGAACGTGCGGGTGCCATCCGCATTCTGGCGGTACAGCGCGCCACCGTCACCGGGCAGTCCGCCGAAGAGCCCGAACGGCGGGTTGAACATCCCGTCGCCATAGGGATAGTTGTCCACCTGCCCAGTTCCGCGGGGCTCCACGTGAAATGTCAGCCCAGGTCCGCCCCGCCGTCGTCCGGCGCCCATCGAGTCCGTGCGCACCTCCTGGGTGTGCACGAGAAGCGGATAGGTCATCTCCAGGATCTCGACCGGCACGAACTTCAGTCCGCCGATCGCTGCTGGGCAGTACATCAGCGGCCAACCGTCCTGCTCGCGGCATGCCCCTCCACCAGAGCTCCCATTGAAGAGAATCACCCCGAACGGCCGGCCCGGGCCTTCGGCCCGTCTGTCGAGACCGACCGTCACGGCGTTCGGCGCGATGTGCCCGTATCCGGCCACCGCCGTATCCGGCGCCGCCTGCGCCAGGCACTTCCACACCGCATCGGAGATGGCATCGGCGGGCACGATGGTCGCGTCCGCTGTCGCTCCGGGCCACTCGACGTTCGTGATCGTTCCCTTTGGCGCACGCACCTCGATGTGCTGAAGACATCCCTGATTGTGGGGGATGTCGGAGTCGAGGCACGCGAGGACGGGAGTCGATGCCGCGTTCTGGCAGGTCGCCCACGAGGCGTTGACCCCGCCGCGCGCCTGCGGGTCCGAGCCGTCGAAGTCGATGCAGATGTCGGCGCCGGCGATCGTCATCTTGCACCGCACGCTCATGTTCGTCTGCCCGGTGCCGTCGGAGTCGACCCACGCCTCGGAGTGGTACTCCCCATCGTCGAACGTCGCGATGCGCGCGGCGGTCCGCCGATCGGCGTAGTCGATCACCTCTCGAGAGAAGGCGGTGAGCGTGCTCGCCCCCCATTTGTCGAGCAACTCGGCGACCCGGCGCTTGCCGGTCTTGACCGAGCCCACCTGCGACATGAGATCGCCGTAGATGAAGTCGCGGTACCGCATGTTCTGGAGATAGAGCTCGAGCACGTCCTTGCGCAGCCGCCCGCCTTCCTCGAGCTTCAGGGGCGAGATCTGGAACCCCTCCTTCCAGATGTCCGTGGCCTGGACCGGAACGCTCGTGTTGTACGGCGAGCCGACATCCATCTGGTGGCCGGTCGCGGCGGCCCAGAACATGTGACGCCCCTCGTGGAAGATCGGCGTCGCGACCACGAGATCCCCGATGTGGGTCGTGCCGAAGTACGTGGAGTTGACCATGATCACGTCGCCATCGCGGATGTCATCGCCGAAGAACCGGGCGATCTCGGCGATGGTGACGGGCTGGGCGTTGACGTGAATCGGCAGCCCGTCGAACACGCAGAGCGCGTTGGGAGGGACCGATGCATCGTAAATCGCACAAGAGAAGTCCCTGCATTGCGAGAGAATGGACGACCACGCCGAATACTCGAATGTGAGCGACATCTCCTCCACAACGGAGTTGAGCGCATTGAATACCACGGAGAAGGTCGTGGGATCCATGCTCGCAGCGGCGGGTGAACCGCTGTCAGTGGCGACCGTCATTTCGCTCTCCTTTCCGCCCTCGGGATACCTCAGCGGACCGCAGCCTGTGCGTCCGCGACAAGCTCGCCATCCTTGACCTGGCGGAGGTATCCGATGACCTCATCGACAGAGACGACGTCCGCATAGCGAATTCCGACGTCGCGCAGATTCGCCACGTGCGGTCCTTCAGCCTGATCGGCCACGCACTCGCGGGGCACGATGGTCCGGTACCCGTAGGAGAACGAATCGATCGTCGATGCGCGGATGCATCCACTGGTGTTCGCCCCGGTCAGGATGACGGTGTCCACGTTGGCACAGTTCAGGATGGTGACCACCGGAGTTGCGAAGAAGATGGAAGGCGCCTTCTTGACGACCAAGATGTCGCCGTCACGCCACAACCGCGAGTCGATCGCCACCTCCCAGGACTCATCTGTCCATGCGTCCATCGCCGCGATCTTCCACGGCGGCATGTCCCGCCTGTCCGCGCGAAACGACGTTGAGCAGAAGATCACCGGTGCCCCTGCGTCGCGGGCGGATTCCAACAACGCCTGCGTGTGCGGGACCGCCGCGGCCACGAGCGGGCTCTTCCCCATGGGTGCCGCCTCATTCGTCACAGCGTTCTGGAAATCCACAACCAGAACCGCCGGGCGGGCGCCGTAGCCGATGTCTCGCGCGCCGTATCCCGCCACGTCGTACAGGTCGGTACTCAAACCATCCTCCTCGCTCATATATTGAGCGTTACGCTTAGGGTTATGAGCGTAATAGTAGGAGAGCGTCGCTTTGGTGTCAAGCGGCACGGCCTCTTTCACCAGGCCAGCGCACGACGGCAATCGGCGTGCCCGCACTGCGGGATGCACGGCCACACGCGTCGGTTCTGCGGGACCACCCGGCCGAGCACGGTGTGACCTGGGATGCTGCGCGACGCGCGCGCCGGCTCAGCGGACGGCGGTGGGATGCGGATCGCCACGATCGCCACCGCCTGGAGCTACGCGCTGTGGTGGGCACCTGGGCGATGCTGCTCGACGATGCTCCGCGGCGCAGCGCCGGAGCGCCCACCGCAGATCCAACGGTCACGAGGTCGCGGCCGACCCTCGCGCCGACATCGAGCTCAACGACGCATCGGGCCGAGGGACGCCACCCACGTCGACGAGAAGATCGCCGCTCGATGCAACGGCGTTGGCCAGGGGCGGTCGATCGCGAACGCGCCCTGGCCGGGAATGTCAGCCGTTGACCGAGAAGCTCGAGTTCGGGTTGACCTCGCGCAGGCGCGAGTAGAACCCAGCGTCCAGGACCCGGCCCGTGTAGCGGCAGGTCACCTTGACGGGGTCGGCGTCATGGTCGTGGCCGCGCTCGACGTGATCGATCACCTCGGCCATCAGATGCCCCGCCACCGGTGCGTTCTTGAACTGGTTGCCGCTGGTCCCGATCGCCATGTAGAAGCCGTCGAGATCCGATCGGTCGTAGATCGGGATCCAATCGTCGGAGACGTCGTAGAGATCGACCACCCCGCGACGCTCGGTGGGTATCCGCAGCGTGGGAATCCGACGCGCCAGGCGATAGACCTGCGCCTCCCACTGCTCCTCGGTGATGTTGCGATCGTAGTGGTCGGGATCGTCGACCCACACCCGCGGGTCGCACTCCGGGTCCTCGCTCCCGATGAGGATGTGGTTGCCGGCGTCGGGCCGAAAGTAGATGCCCGTGTCGCCGTCTGACGTGTGCATGCCATCGGCCTCGAAGTCGAAGTCCGCAGGCGCCGGGACATGGTGGACCTCGTGGCGCAGCGCACGGGTCTTGACCTTCATGCCGTCCTCGACCCCAGCCATGCGGTTGATCACGAACGAGTGCGGCCCGGCGACGTTGACCACCACCGGCGCGTCGATCTCGCGGCCGTCCGTCAGCGTGATGCCCGCCACGCGGCCATCGCGGCGGCGGATCTCGCCCACCGCGCCGCGAAACAGGAACTCGCCGCCCTTGGCCTCGGCCGCACGCTGGAGGTTGTGCGTGGCCAGCTGCGGGTCGTTGACGTAGCCCGAGCCCGGGGTGTAGATCGCACCGTCGAGCTGCCCGGCCGGCTCGTCCCAGAAACCGGGGTCGCTGGGACGCTTCGGCGGCCAGAACGCTCCGGTCTCATAGATCGGCATCCGCCTGACCAGCTCCTCGTTGGTCCACTCCTCGTAGGCGACGCCGAGATCGCGGTAATGGCGCAACACCTTCTCGTGATGTCCCGTCGCGCTCTTCAGCAACACCGTCCCGGACTGGATGTACCGAGCCGTTCCCGCATCATCGACGGTCTCGAGGTACTTCGCCCAGTCCTGCCAGTAGAAGAAGCCCTCATACGCCATGGCCACGCCGTCCCACGAGGAGTAGTGGGCACGCACGATCGCGCATGAGTTGCTGGTCGGCCCGTACCCAGCGGCCGGCAGGCGATCGACGTTCAACGTGCGCCAGCCCTTCTTCCCCAGCTCGAACGCGATCGCAGCGCCGATGACACCGGCACCGATGATCACGGCATCGTAGTCACGGTTCATGACATCTCCCCTGGTTGCGGCGGCTCATGTGCCGTCATCGACATGGCTCGAACAGCTCGTCAACGCCTCGCGCTGGCGCTCGAACTCGGCGTCGAGGGCAGTGAGGAAACGAGCGCTGCACGACCGCAACGATCGCCGACCGATCGGCCTCGGACCAGCGACGTTCAGTCAACCAGCACCGTGCGTTGGGTCACCATGTGACAACCATGCGGAGCACACGATCGCGCAGATGCGCGCCGCGGACGGCGACAGCGCCTGGTGCCCGGCGTCGACGTGATCCATCTCACGGCCGGGGAGGTCGACGCGATCGAGAGCGTGCCGGTCGTGACGCTGGAGCTGCGGCGCGACCTCGGGCTGGACCGGATCGCCGCGGGACGCGCATGACGCCGGGTGACGAGACCGCGCGGCGCCCCAGGCCGCCGAAGACCAAGGCGCGGCTTCAGCAGCTGATCGCGCCGTGGCAAGCTGGAGGCGACGCGGCGGGAGCACTACGACGGCGTCGCGTTTCGCCGTGGCGAGATGATCGACGAGCGGCCCGCCCGGCCGGGCATCAGCACTCGACGACGTTGACGGCCAGTCCGCCGCGGGCGGTCTCCTTGTAGGCATCGTCCATGTCGGCGCCCGTCTCGCGCATCGTCTTGATGACGTCGTCGAGGGAGACGCGATGCGCGCCGTCGCCGCGCAGCGCCAACCGCGCCGCGGCGATCGCCTTGACCGATGCGATCGCGTTGCGTTCGATGCACGGGATCTGAACGAGCCCCCCGACCGGATCGCAGGTGAGCCCGAGGTTGTGCTCCATGGCGATCTCGGCGGCGTTCTCGACCTGTTCGGGGCTGCCGCCCATGACCTCGGCGAGCCCACCGGCGGCCATCGCGCTGGCTGACCCCACCTCGCCTTGACAGCCCACCTCGGCGCCGGAGATCGACGCGTTGCGCTTGAACAGCGCGCCGATCGCGGCGGCGGTCAGCAGGAAGCGGACGACGCCGTCGTCGTCGGCGCCCGCCACGAACCGCACGTAGAAGTGCAGCACCGCCGGCACGATGCCCGCGGCGCCGTTGGTCGGCGCGGTGACGACCCGGCCGCCGGCGGCGTTCTCCTCATTGACCGCGAGGGCGAACAGCGTGACCCATTCCAGTGGATCGGCGGCGTCGCCGGCCACCTCCAGCGAGCGGCGCAGGGCCGGGGCGCGGCGTCGGACGGCGAGCCCGCCGGGCAGCACGCCCTCGTGCTCGCAACCGCGGCGCACGCACTGCTGCATGACCGCCCAGATCGACAACAGCCGCTCGCGGACGGCATCCGGCGGACAGACCGCCGTCTCGTTCGCCAGCACGATGGCGCTGATCGGCAGCCCGGTCGCGCGCGTCCGCTCGAGCAGCTCGGCACCGCTGGCGAACGGATACCGCTCTGGGGGCGCCTGCGTTGCGGTCTCCTCGTTCACGCCATCCTCGAGGACGAACCCGCCGCCCACCGAGTAGAAGTCGCGGCAGGCCAGTTCGTGACCGTTCGCGTCGCAGGCGCGGAAGCGCATCCCGTTGACGTGGCGCGGCAGCCGCCGACGGGCGTGTGCGACGAGGTCGCGCTCGGCGTCGAAGGCGATCTCCCGCCGGCCGAGCAGCGCCAGGCGACCTCGTTCATGGATGGCCCGCACGAGGCCGGGCACGGCGTCCGGGTCGACGTGCTCGGGCCGCTCGCCGCTCAACCCGAGCAGGACGGCGGTCGGCGTGCCATGGCCCGCCCCGGTGGCGGCCAGCGATCCGAACATCTCCGCACCGACGCGCTCGGTCTTCTCGAGCAGACCCTCGCCGTCAAGGACCTCCGCGAACCGGCGCGCCGCGTTCATCGGCCCGACGGTGTGAGAGGCCGACGGTCCGATCCCGATCTTGAAGAGGTCGAAGACGCTGATCACGCAGCGGCTCCGACCGATTCCGCTGCGTCCACCGCAGGCTCAGTGAGCGTGGACATGGACGCAGCATGGCTGCCGGCCTGGCGGTAGAAGAGCCACACCCCGTCACCATTTGTCCCGGCTGAGGGTTGACGCTCTGCGATCATGGATTCGGTGCAGTCCGACGCGGTGCTCACGATCGCCGACGCGCTCGCCCTGCCGGCCGTGCGGGCAGGCGTCCCTGAGGTGCTGGCCGGCGAGGCACAGCTCGGGCGACCGATCCGATGGGTGCACTCGGGCGAGTTTCCCGACATGCCCGCCGTGCTCAAGGGCGGCGAGCTGCTGCTCACCCATGGGATGAGCCTCAGCACGCGCGACGACCGCCGGTGCCGCTACGTGGCCGACCTGGCCCGGGCCGGCCTCGCCGGACTCGTCATCGAGCTCGGCAGCGGCATGCGGCGCGTGCCCACATCGGTCGTCGCCGAGGCGCGCCGCCACGACCTGCCGCTCGTCATCCTGAACCGCCCGATCCCCTGGGTGGAGGTCACCGAGGCCGTGCACCGGGCGATCGTGCATCGGCAGGCGCTTCTCCTGGAGCGCGGGCAGAAGTTGCACGACCGCTTTGCCGCCCTGGTCGCCGCCGGCGCCGGGGTCGCCGAGATCCTCCGAGCGCTCGCCGACGCGGTCGGCAACCCCGTTGTGCTGAGTCATGACGGCGAGCTGGTCTACTCCGCCGCGCGCGAGGAGGACCACGCTGCGCTGTCCGCGGCCTGGGAGGCGACCATCCGGCGGCTGCCGCACGCCCCCGTCGCGGTCGGCGTCCCGGTCGCCGTCACGGGTGACCCAAACTGGGGCGTCGTCTCGGTGCTCTCGCTCGAGCGCCCACTCGACCCCTTCGATCGGGTCGCGTTGGAGCGCGCTGTGCCGCTCCTCGCGCTGGCGTTCCGCCGGGCGCACGAATCCGAGACGCTGGCCGCCCGCGACCGCGGCGACTTCCTCGACGCGCTGGTCGACGCCGACGCGCCGCTCGACGAGAGCCAGGCGTACTTCCGCGCCGCCGCGATCGGGTTCGCCGACCGCGCCTCATGGCTGCTCCCCGCCGCCGTCGACCTGGCCCCCGGCGGCGGCCGGCTCGACGAGCAAGGCTGGGCGCTCGTGGGTCGCGACGTGCGCGGCGAGCTGGCGTCCCGCAAGACGTCCGCGGTCGTCGGGACCCTGAGCCGAGCGTCCCGTCTCGGGCTCGTCGTGGGGCTGGCCGACCCTGAGCAGCGCGCAGCAGCGGCGGACGCGATCGCCGAGTCGATCCGGCGTGCGGTTCGTCGGGTTCGCGG
>JAWKKD010000041.1:0-6339 GCA_041393435.1 Solirubrobacterales bacterium
AATCTCGAAGGCCTGGCCTCGACGCTCGTGACGGCGACCGGCGCCGGCTGGCCCGCACGGTCTGGGTCGCGCTCACCCGCCGCTACGGCGCCTGCGGCAGCCGCTTGGTCCCGCGCCGCGCCACGGGCGCCGACGGCGGCGGCACGACCGGCCCGATGTCCCCGTCGGGCGCGTCGTCGAGATCGACGATCACCGGCGCGTGGTCGCTGGGGCCCTTGCCCTTGCGCGCCTGGCGGTCCACCCACGCGGCCGCGACCCGTGCGGCGACCGCGTCGCCGGCGAGCACCAGGTCGATGCGCATCCCGAGGTCCTGGTGGAACATGCCGGCGCGGTAGTCCCAGTAGGTGAAGATCCGCTGGTCGGGCCAGCGCTCGCGCACGACGTCGCGCAGGCCGACCGACTGCAGCGACGCGAGCGCCTCGCGCTCCGGCGGCGTCACGTGCGTCTGGCCGATGTAGGCGTCGGGGTCGAAGACGTCGTCGTCGGTCGGGGCGATGTTGACGTCGCCGAGCACGATCGTCGAGGCGGGGTCTCCCGCCGCGACCACACGCCGTAGCGCCTCCAGCCAGGCGAGCTTGTAGCGGTAGTGGTCGGAATCCGGCGTGCGGCCGTTGGGCACGTAGACCGAGACGATCCGCACGCCGGCGCAGGTGGCCGCCACCGCGCGCGCCTCGGGCTCGGGGAAGCCCGGCCCGCCGGGCAGCCCGCGCACGACGTCCTCGAGGCCGACGCGCGAGAGGATCGCGACGCCGTTCCACGTCGCCTCGCCGTGGGTGGCGGCCTCGTACCCGCGCGCGCTCAGCTCGTCGCCCAGCAGCGCCGCGAAGCCGTCGTCGGCGAGCTTGGTCTCCTGCAGGCACACGACGTCGGGCCGGCGCTCGTCCAGCCAGGGCAGAAGCCGTGGGATCCGCTGCTTGACCGAGTTGACGTTCCAGGTCGCGATGCGCACGTGCCCTACGGTACGCGTCGGGGATTCTCCCCGTCCGCACACCGTAGAAAACGCGGATGCCCACCGCGGGGCGGCGGACGAAGTGGCGTCAGCCATCACGATCCACGGAGAGCCGACGATGCGCTTCCACGCCAAGCTGCTGGTTCACGACGGATGGGTCCTGTGCCCCAGGTCCGCCGGCTGGCGTGACGTCGAAGACTGCGCGCACTGCCAGGTGCTCGAGCGCATCTCCGAGGACGACCGCGGCCGACGGCACGTCGAATGCCGCCCGGTCGTCCAGCGCCCGGTGCAGACGTTCAGCAAGATGGTTCGCGCCTGACGCCGGCGCCGCGACGCCGCCGCCCCAGACCGCTCAGCGCGGCGGCGCGTCGACCAGCTTCTCGACCTCGGCGTCCGCCGACGCCGCCACGTACCAGATCGGCCGCGCGACGCCGTTCAGCCGGCCCGTCGTGCGCACGACCGCCGGCTTGCCCCACAGGCCGGCAAGCAGCCGCAGCGTCCCGCGCGCGTACTCGTCGTCCAGGCCGGGCCCGCCCTCGTCGCGATGCTCGAGCCACAGCTCGCCGCGTCCGCGCCCGTCGCCGTCGACGACCTCGACCACGGGCACGCCGAGCGTCGTGTGGTGGCGGACGAGCGTGTCGCGGACCTGTTCGAACTCCTCGCGCGCCACCCGCTCGGTGTCCGGCTCGGCCTGCGCGCGCAACCGGGACCGCTCGCACACCCGCGGCGTGAGGTACTCGCGGATGAAGCTCACGTCGTTGTGGCTGTGGGCGACCTCGATGACCTTCGCACCCGGATCGACCGCGCCCGCCCAGCCCACGAACCGCGCCCGTTCCTCGTCGTCGAGCCCGTCGAGGTCGCCCCGCGCGATCATCTCGATCTCGCGCAGCAGCTCGATGCCGAGGTTGTAGGGGTTCAGGTCGCTCGCGCGGGGGCACACGACCTGGGCGTTGAGCGCCTGCGCCTCCACGAAGGCGTCGGAGTCGAGGTCCAGCGCCTGCAGGATGTGCTGGTGCGCCCACACGGCCAGCGCCTCGTTGAGCACCTTCGTGCGCGCCTGCGGGGCGAAGTACTCCTGCTCGGCGCGCACGATCGAGATGACGTCGCGCTGCCAGTCCTCCAGGCGGTGGCCGTGCTCGGCGACGAACGCGAGGATGTCGCGCTCGGGCTCGACCGGGAAGCCGCGGCGATGCTCGTCGCGTGCGCGGTCGACGTCGATCCGGCGCTGCTCGGTCTCCCGCGGGAACAGCTCGTCGTAGGGCTGGGGCTCGAAGACCGGCTCCGGCGCCCGGTAGCGACGGCCGAGCCGGTCCAGCGGCGCGTGCGGCGCGAAGGCCTGGCAGGCCGTGATGAAGTCCTCCACGACCCGGCGCCCGTGGCGGGCGTAGTAGCGGTCGATGCGCGCCGCCGCCGAGCGCACCCGCGCCGGGAAGTCCTTGTCGGTCGGCCCGAAGTACGGGTTGTGGCGGAACATGTCGCCGTGGCCGAGGCAGTGCGCGATGACGAGCACCTGCGCCACGAAGCTGTTGCCCTCCAGCAGGTACGCGTGCGCGGGGTCGGCGTTGAAGATGACCTCGTAGATGCGGCCCTCGCCGCGGTCGTAGGCCGCCTTCATCCGCTCGTACTGCACGCCGAAGTCCGAGTGGCTGTAGCGGCCCGGCACCTGGCGGCAGGCGACCGAGTAGACGGTCTCGGCCGGCACCAGGTGGTAGAGGATCTCCGGCGGGTCGAGCCCCAGCCGGTGCGCGTGCGCGATGCACGCCTGCTCGACCACCTGCAGGTCCTGCGCGGTGTACGTCGAGCGCGCCGCGATCACGAGACGACCGCCTCCTCGACGTCGTCGCGCGCGAAGAACTGCTTGAGCGCCGGCCAGATGCCCCTGTCGTCGGAGACCTCGGCGATCACGAGCCCGTCGACCGGGCGCCGGCGCAGGTGCGCGGCGAGCTTGCCCTGCGGCCCGGTCATGAACATCCCGCCGGGCCGCGCCCCGATCTGCAGGTAGCCGATCAGCGCGCACACGTCCATGAGCCCGACGACCGCGTCGAGCACGCGGTCGTTGTCGGGCAGGAAGTTCTCGCCGTCGGAGGCGTGCAGGACGTAGACGTTCCAGTCGGTGGCGGGATAGTGCTCGCGCTGCAGGCGCTGGGCGAGCTCGTAGGCCGACGAGACGAGCGTCCCGCCCGACTCCACGCGGTTGAAGAACTCCTGCTCGGTCGTCTCGCGCGCCTGCGTGGTGTGGGCGATGAAGCGCACCTCGACGTGGGTGTAGCGGCGGCGCAGGAAGCGCACGGTCCAGTAGAAGAACAGCCGCGCGATGCGCTTGTGGCCGGCGCTCATCGACGCCGAGACGTCCATCATCAGCAGCACGACCGCCTGCGTCGTGGGCCGCGGCTCCTCGTCCCACGTCAGGTAGCGCAGGTCGTCGCGGTCCCAGTCGGCGTCGTCCTCGCCCAGCCGGGCCGCGCGCAGGAGGTTCTCGCGCAGCGTCGCCTTCTTGTCGAGCAGCGGGCCCTTGCGCTCGATGTCGTCGAAGACGATCTCGGAGGAGTCGGCGGCGATCTCGCGCTTGGGCTTCAGGCGCGGCAGGTCGAGCGACTGGAACAGCGCCTCCTCGACCTCCTCCATGTCGAGCCACACCTCGTAGGTCTCCTCGCCCGGGTCGGTGCCGGCCGCCGGGCCGGCCGCGCCGCCGCCCTTCTGCGCGCCGCGGTCGAGGATGAAGCGGTAGCGCCGGTCGGACTTCACCGGCACCCGGATCCGCTTCTCCGGCCCCGCCGCGATGATGTCCTCCTCGCCGATGCGGTCGCGCAGCGCCTCCTGGAGCTGGCGGCGCACGCGTGCACGGTTGTGCTGCGCGTCGCGCCGCCCGGAGTCCTCGGGCAGTCCGGTGCCCTGGGCGACCGCCATCAGCGGTTGAGCAGGTCGCCGACGTAGTCGAGGACCGCCGACGCGCAGCGGGTGCAGTAGCCGCGCTCGCGGATCATCTCGTCGAGCACCGCGTTCTTGCGCTCGAGTTGCTGGCGGTCCGGGTTGACCTTGCTCGTGGTGACGCGCACGATCGAGCGCATCTCCTCGAACAGCCGCTTCTCGATCGCCTCGCCCAGCTTGCCGTCGGTCTTGTAGGTCAGCGGGCGGCCCTGGCGCGCCGCCATCCCGATGCGGACCATGACGCCCTGGCGGAACTCGTCCTTGGCCACGTCGGAGACCCCGATCTGCTCCTCGATCGAGCGCATGAGGTTCTCGTCGGGGTCGCGCTCCTCGCCGGTGATCGGGTCGGTGACCCGGACCGCCTGCAGGTAGGCCTCCACGTTGAGCAGGTAGTTCTCGACGATCTGCTCGGCCTTCTCGGAGAACGCGGGCACGAACGCCTTCTGGACCTCGAGCTTGAGGACGCGGTCGAGCTCCTCGCGCGCGGTCGAGATGTAGCCGATGTACTCGTCGCGCTGCTGGGCGGGAATCTCCATGCGGTCGATCTCGCGCCGCAGGGCCAGGAGCGTCGCCACCGGGTCCAGGCACGGCGCCTCGTGGCCGTCGCGCGTCTGCGCGGTCGCCGCCCCCGACAGCACGTCGATGATCCGGCGCGGCCCCAGGCCGGCCATGCCCTCGTGCTCGGCCGCCCGGCGGATCTCCGGCACCTGGGCGAGCTTGAAGTCGCCGACCTCCTCGCCGCCGTAGAGCTTGAGCTTCTCCAGCGGCTCCAGGTTCTCGTGCTCGGTCAGCCGCGAGAGCACCGCCACCGTGGCGGCGGCGTCGAGCGCGTGCGGGGCCACGTGGAACTCGGCCTTGCGGCGCGGCTCGTCGAGCAGCTTCTCGTAGATGCGCCGCTCGTCGTCCAGGCGCACGGTGTAGGGAACGGCGATCGGGGCGAGCCGATCGCGCAGCGCCTCCGAGGAGGGGTCGCCCATCACGCGGCGGAAGTCGGCCTCGTTGCAGTGGCCGATGATCACGAAGTCGGCGGAGACGTAGCCGAACTTCGGCACCTTGAACTGGCGCTCGGCGGCCAGCGACAGGAACGAGAACAGGAACTCCCGCGGGTTCTTGAGGAACTCGATCGCCTCGAAGATGCCGCGGTTGGCCTTGGAGAACTCGCCCGCCCAGTCGAGCGCGAGCGGATGGCTGTCGGAGCCGTGCTCCTTGATGCCCTTGAGGTCCATGCCGCCCGTGAGCTGCTCGATCGACATGGACTTCGGATCCGACGGCTCGAACGTGCCGATGGCCATGCGCTCGGCCTCGGAGACGAACAGCCGGCGCAGCGGCATGCGCAGGAAGTCGCCGCCGTGCTCCTCGCGCAGACGGTGGCGGCAGACCGGGCACAGCTGACCCTCGATGCCGACGCCCAGGTGCGCCTCGGCCTCGGCGCGCAGGTGGTCGGGCACGAGGTGCAGCGGCTCCTCGTGCATCGGGCAGCCGTCGATGGCGTACATCGCGCCCGCCTCGGTGCGCGAGTAGGCCTCCAGGCCGCGCTTGAGCAGCGCGGCGATCGTCGACTTCGCGCCCCCGGGGGGACCCCACAGCAGCAGGATGCGCTTGCGGGTCTCATGTCCCAGCCCCGCGGACTCGAAGTAGCTGACCAGCTTCTCGAGCACGGGGTCCAGGCCGAACAGGTCGCCGCTGAAGAACCCGTACGACGCGGCCTCGTCGCGGCCCGTCGCCGGCGTCACGCCCTGCGCGGCGACCATGTCGTAGACGCGCTGGTACGAGCTTGCGGCGACGGTCGGATGCTCTCTGACCAGCTCCATGTACTGGTTGAGCCCGATGCGCTCGTCCGCTGCCCCGACGCCCTGTTGCGCCGCTTCGCGAAGCCTGCGGTTGAAGTCGCCCGACACGGTCGGCACTCCCCTTCTTCGATCCTCGGAGTCGCCCCACCAAGATCCCGCTCTCGGCGGGTACAGGCTCTCTACTTCCCGTTCTCTAGTGTGCCGAAGCGGACCGGCGCGCGCGACAGTTCTTGGTCAAGAGGTGGTGCGCACGCTATACACCGGTGGCAGGTGCGTTGCGGCGCTGGACCACGTGGCCCCGGCGTCGGCCGAGCCGAACACCTCTCCGGACGTCGCGCCGAAGTAGAGCTCGAGCGCATCGCCCGCGTGGGCGCGGTCGAACGCCTGGCGCAGGACGGTGAGGTAGGCATCCTGGGCTGGGAGGCCGTCGCCGCGGGGCGTCCACGACGCACCGGCGTCGCGCGTCTCGTAGACGCGCACGCGGCCGTCCGGGGTCACGCGATCCATGTCGGCGGTGAGCGGGATGACGTAGGCGCTGTCGGGATCGGCGGGGTCGAGCGCCATCGGGAAGCCGAAGTCCGACGGCAGGCCGGCGCCGATGTCGGTCCAGCTGCGCCCGGCGTCGTCGGAGCGGTACACGCCGCCGTGGAACTGCAGGAACATGCGCTCGGG
>JAWKKD010000042.1:0-5807 GCA_041393435.1 Solirubrobacterales bacterium
GGCGGGTCGAGCGACACCGACGTGAACGAGTTGACCGTGATGCCGTGGCGGCCGTCCGGCCCCGCGAAGGTGACGACGGCGACGCCGGTGGCGAAGCGGCCCAGGCAGGCGCGCAGCGCCGATCGCGCCGCGGCCTGCGGATCGATGGTGGGACGGCGCGGCCGCCCCGCTCCCTCACCCATGCCCAGGAACGTACACTATCCGTTCATTGCGTACAACTGTTGTGCGCGACGGGTTCGCGGGCTACGGTGCCGGGCGTGAGCGCACGCGCGGCCAGCGGCGGATCGCAGACCCTGGAGCGGGGGCTGCGGCTGCTGCGCGTCCTCGGCGAGCACCCCGCCGGCCTGTCGGTGTCCGAGCTGGCGAGCGCGATGGGCACGCATCGCGCGGGGATCTACCGGCTGCTCGGCCCGCTCATCGACCAGCGGCTCGTCGTGCGCTCGCAGGACGGCCGCCACACCCTCGGCACGGGCCTGATCGAGCTCGCCAGCCGCGTGCGCCCGCGGCTGCAGGAGGTGGCGGTCGCCGAGCTGCGGCGCCTGGCCGACGAGCTGGGGGCGACCACCGCCCTGACCGTCCGCGACGACGAGGAGGCCGTCGTGGCCGCGGTGGTCGAGCCCCGCAACACCGACATGCACATCGCCTACCGCAGCGGGCTGCGCCACCGCCTCGACCAGGCGGCCTCCGGCATCGCGATCCTGGCCGCGCTGCCGCCCCGCGACGGCGAGCGCGAGGCGATCCGGGTCGCGCGCGAGCGCGGCTGGTCGCAGTCGACGAGCGAGCTGCTGCCCGGATCGACCGGGATCGGTGCCGCGATCCGGCCGCCGGGCGGCGTGGTCGAGGCGTCGATCAGCGCGGTGTGGACGGACGCGCGCGACCCGGCCGTGGCCGCCGCTCCGCTCATGCGCTCGGCAACCGCGATCGGCGCGGCACTCGGCTGAGCGCCGGCCCCGCGCGACCTTCGCCGAGCACCGCTCCCACGGCCGCGCACGCCACCAGCACGAACCCCGCCCCGACGAACCACGACATGAGCGCGATCGCGATGCCGATCGTCCCGTAGCGATCGGCCGACTCGGCGATGGCCCGCGGCATGTACACCAGCGAGGCGACGCTCAGCGCGTCCATCACCACCGCGGTGAGGACCGCGGTCGCCACCAGCGCCCGCCACGGGACCCGGCGGGAGAGGAGGACGAACGGCGTCAGCAGCCAGACGAAGAGCTCGGTCGTCAGCGCGACGACGAGACCGAGCAGCGGGCCGGTGGCGTCGGCGATCACGTGGCGCAGCGGGACGACGATGCTCACCACGACGGCCACGCCCAGCAGCCAGGTCAGGCCGGCGGGCGTCGCGCGCACGCCGAGCGACTTCAACCGCCAGCTGCGCTCGTAGACGCGCTGCAGGCCGCGCGTGAAGCTCAGCGCCGAAGCGACCAGGAGCGCCACGCCGAGGACCGAGACCGTGCTGCGTACGTCGCTGGGCGGCGCGAACATGCTCCGGACGAGCTCGGCGGAGGTCCCGTCGAGATGGAAGCGGCGGATGAGGGAGCTTGCGAAGCCCTCGCTGTCGATCGGCGTCACCGAGCCGAGCACGACGCCAAGCGGGATCAGCGACGTGAACGTCAGCGAGGCCAGCGCGATCGAGCGGTCGACGAACTCGACCTCGACCAGGCGCTCGAGGCAGCGGCGCCCGAAGTCGGCGCCGCGCGTGAGGTGCGCACGAAACCGGCTGGCCTCGGCGCGGGTGATCGCGGCCCGCTTCCAGCGTTCGATGCGCGGGTCGGGCGACATGCGCCCCCGAGCCTACGGCGGACCGGCGCCGCGAGGGGCCGGATCACAGCAGGACCGGATGCTCGAGCGTCGCGAACGCGTCGACGACCTGCGGGTCGAAGCGGCGCCCGCGGTGCTCGAGGATCGTCGAGACGGCGCGGTCGATGCTCCACGCCTCCTTGTAGGGGCGCTCGTGGGTGAGGGCGTCGAAGACGTCGGCCACCGCGACCACCCGGCCCGCCAGCGGGATCCGCTCGCCGACCACGCCGTACGGATACCCGGCGCCATCCCAGCGCTCGTGGTGGCTGAGCGCGACCTGCTCGGCGGTCCGCAGCAGGTGGGAGCCGCTGCCACGCAGCATCTCGGCGCCGGTCAGCGTGTGGCGCTGCATGGTCGTGCGCTCGTCCGCCGTGAGCGGGCCGGGCTTGAGCAGGATCGCGTCGCTGAGGGCGATCTTGCCGACGTCGTGCAGCGGCGCGGCGAGCCCGATCTGCTCGACCTCGTCGTCGGGCAGCCCCATGAGGAACGCGATCTCCCGTGCACTGCGGCCGACGCGCTGCGTGTGGCGCCCGGTGCGGTCGTCGCGGAACTCGGCGGCGAGCGCGAGGCGCTGGAGCATCTCCAGGCGCGCGCGATCGAGCTCGGCCGTCCGTCGGCGCACGCGAGCCTCGAGCGAGGCCTCGATCGCCGTCTGCTGGAGCTGGAGCTCGCGCATCTCGAGCAGGTTTCGCACCCGCAGCCGGACCTCCTGCGGGTCGAACGGCTTGGTGACGAAGTCGCGCGCGCCGGCGTCCAGCGCGCGGCGGCGGATCTCGGGCGTGATGTCGGCGGTCAGCACGAGCACGGGCAGCGCCACCGATCGGGGAGCGTCGATGCGCAGGCGGCGCATGACGGCGAAGCCGTCGGTGCCGGGCATGTGCAGGTCGAGCATCAGCAGGTCGGGCTCGCGCGCCTCGCAGCGGACGATCGCATCCTGTGGATCGGTGGTCGTGTCGACGCGCTCGAAGCCCCAGCTCTCCAGGAGCGCCCGCAGCGCGAGCACGTTGGCAGGCTCGTCGTCGACGACGAGGATCCTCAGGCTCTCGATCCAGCGATCGCGTCCCCGCACGTATTCCCCCTGCGCCCGGGGACGATACACCGGATGTCTGACCTCGCGCGCGCCAGCTCGGCCGATCGCACCCCGCAGCCGCAGCCCCCATACTGCATCCGATGAGGGAGGGCTTTCGCTGGGTGGACGGACAGCGCACGATCCGCTTCGGACGTGGCGCCCTGGCCGATGCTCCGGTGCTGCTCGGCGACGGCTACCTGCTGCTGACGACCCCGCGCGCCGCCGCCGCGGCCCCCGCGATCGCGGCAGCCGCCGCGCAGCGCCACGACGTGCCCGCCGGTCGGGTGGACGACGTCGCCCGCGACCTGCTCGAGCGCCTCGACGACGCCGCGGGGATGCTGATCGTCGCGCTCGGCGGCGGGCGGGTGGTCGACGTCGGCAAGGGGATCGCCGGGGCCACCGGGGCCCGCGCGCTCGCCGCGATCCCGACGACGCTCTCGGCCGCCGAGATGACCGGCGGGCACCGCCCGCCGCGCGGCCTGCGACCGCGGCCGCTGCGCCCGGCGATCGTGCTCAACGACCCGGCGCTGTCGGCCTCCCAGCCGGCCGGCCCGCTCGCGGCCAGCGCGGCCAACGCGCTCGCCCACGCCATCGAGGGGCCGCTCACGACGCAGGCCTCCCCCGTGCCGACGCTCGCCGCCATCGAGGCCGCGCGGCTCATCGCCGCCGCCTGGCCTTCCCCGAGCCCGACCGCGATGCGCTGGCCCTCGGCGCGCTGCTGTCCGGATACGCGATCGACAGCCAGGGCTACGGCCTGCACCACGTCGCCGCGCAGACGCTCGTGCGCGAGGGCGGCGTGGGCCACGGCCCGGCCAACGCGGTCCTCCTCGCGCACACGGTCGAGGCGCTGCGCCGCCGCGCCCCGGACCGGCTCGCGCGCGTCGAGGACGGAATGGGCGGCGACGCGGCCGCCGTCGCCGCCGACCTGGCGCGCCGGGCCGGCGCCGAGCGCATCCGCGACCTCGGTGTCGCCCACGATCGCCTGCTCGAGATCGCGCAGGCCGCCGCCCGCCGCGCCGACGGCCTCGCGCTGACCCCGCCGGCCGCCGACGCCGCCGAGCTCCTCGAGCTGTACACCGCGGCGTGGTAGTGCAACCGCGCCGGCCCAGCGACGCCCGCGGCACGCGGCGAACGCGACCGGGGAGATGACCGCCGTGCGCGACCTCCTGCAGAACCTCGTCGGCGCCCTGCCCGCCGGCTGCGACCACGCCGAAGCGCGGATCGTGCAGCGCGACAGCGAGGCGATCGGCGTACGCAACGGCGCGGTGGAGTGGATGGAGGCCGACGCCTCGTCGGGGCTCGGCGTGCGGGTGCTCACCGGCGGCGCATGGGGCTTCGCCGCCACCGCGCAGCTGACCGCCGCCGCCGCACACGACGCGCTGGCCCGGGCGATCGCCGTCGCCCGCGCCCAGCCGCGCCCCGCCGGCGGCCGGCGCGCATGGGCCGCCGCGGTGGCCGGCGTGCCGCCCGCCACCGGCGCCTGGTCGTCACCGTGCGAGCAGGACCCCTTCGCCGTCTCCACCGAGGCCAAGCTCGAGCACCTCCTCGCCGCCGAGGCCGCGATGGCCGGCGACCCGCGCCTCGTACGCCGGGAGGCGTCCTGCCTGAGCGTGCGCACGCACACCACGTTCGCCTCCAGCGCCGGCGCGCTGTGCGAGCAGACGATCGTGCACTGCGGCGGGGGGCTCCAGGCGCTGGCGGCCGACGGAGACGAGGCCCAGGTGCGCTCCTACCCCAGCGGCCACGGCGGCTCGGTCGCGGCGGCCGGGTGGGAGCACCTGCTCGGCCTCGAGCTCGCCGCCCACGCGCCCCGCGTGGCGGACGAGGCCGTCGCGCTGCTGCGCGCCCCGGTCTGCCCCGCCGGGCGCACGACGCTCGTCCTCGGGGCCGATCAGCTCGCGCTGCAGGTCCACGAGTCCGTCGGCCACGCGCTCGAGCTCGACCGCATGCTCGGAGCCGAGGCCTCCTACGCGGGCACGAGCTGGATCGGGCCCGGCGACCTCGGCTCGCTGCGCTTCGGCGCCGAGCCGATGACCGTCACCGCCGACGCGACGCTCCCCGCCGGGCTGGGCTCGTTCGCCTGGGACGACGAGGGCGTCGCCGCCCAGCGCACCACGCTGGTCGGGGCGGGCATCCTGCGGGCCGCGCTGTCGGACCGCACGTCGGCGGCGGCGATCGGCCTGGCGCAGTCCGGCGGCTGCGCCCGCGCCGACGGCTTCGCCCGCCAGCCGATCGTGCGCATGACCAACGTCTCGCTCGAGCCGGGCGCCGCGGGCTCGCTGGCCGACCTGCTGGCCGACACCGGCGCGGGCCTGTACCTCGAGACCAACCGCTCGTGGTCGATCGACGACCGCCGGCTGCACTTCCAGTTCGGCACCGAGGTCGCGCGCGAGATCCGCGGCGGCGAGCTCGGCCGCCTGTACCGCAACGCCGCGTACGCCGGGGTCTCGCCGCGCTTCTGGGGATCGCTCGACGCGGTGTGCTCGGCGCCCGAGTGGCGCCTGCACGGCCTGCTCAACTGCGGCAAGGGCGAGCCCGGCCAGATCATGGCGGTCTCGCACGGCACCGCGCCCGCCCGGTTTCGCGACGTGGACGTCGGGGTGGCAGGATGACCGGCGCGCCCGATCCGCTCCAGCTCGCCGCCCACGTGCTCGCCATGGCCGAGGGCGAGACGCAGGTGACCGTCGTGCGCGAGCGCTCGCTGACCAGCCGGTTCGCCCGCTCCGTCCCCACGCAGGCCACCGCGCTGGACACCATCGCCGTCCACGTGCTGTCGGTCGTCGACGGCCAGACCGGTGGCGCCGCGTGCACCGCGCTCGACGACGACACCCTGCGCGCCACCGCCGCCCGCGCCCGGCGCGCCGCCCAAGCCGCCGCGCGCTCGGGCCCCGGCCTCTACCCTGGCCTGCCCGATCCGGCCGCCGCCCGCGTCCAG
>JAWKKD010000043.1:0-4970 GCA_041393435.1 Solirubrobacterales bacterium
ATGTCCGCCCGCTGACCCTGCACGAGGTCGTCGACCCGTCCGGGCTGCTGCCCCCCGAGGCGGCGTGAGCATGGAGGTGGGCTGACATGGCGGGCTTGCAGCTCGGAGGCCTCGTCTCCGGGATGGACACCGACACCATCATCAGCCAGCTGCTGTCCATCGAGCGCGCGCCCGAGCAGCGCTGGGGCTACGACAAGGTCGCCGCGCAGACGCGCCAGTCGGCCCTGCGCGACGTCGAGAGCCGGCTCAAGAGCCTGAAGACCGCCGCGACCGACCTCGGCTCGACGCTGGCGTGGCTGCCGGTGCAGACCGTCGAATCCGCCTCCAGCGCGACGATCGCCGCCCGGACGACCGGCGGCGCGGCCCCCGGCGGCTACAGCGTCAAGGTCACGCAGCTGGCCACCGCCGCGCAGCAGACGTTCGTGTGGACCCCGCAGCCGACGGCGAGCACGATCACGATCGGCGGCGTCAGCGTCAACGTCGATCCCAACGGGGACATCGACGCCGCAGCCGCGGCGATCAACTCGAGCTCGCAGCTCGGCGTCTTCGCCATCAACGTCGGCAACGGCAAGCTCGTGCTGTCCAGCCGCACGACCGGCACGAGCAGCGACTTCACCGCGACCGGCGACGGCCTCGGCGCGCCGGTCTCCACGCGCGCCGGCCAGAACGCGCGGCTCACCATCGACGGCATCGCCCAGCCCGAGCAGCAGACGAACGTCGTCACCGACCTCATCCCGGGCGTCGAGCTGACGCTCAAGGGCCTCAGCGACGGCACGACGATCAACGTCTCCAACCCGGGCGTGGACCGCGACGCGCTGAAGGCGAAGCTGAAGGCGTTCGTCAGCGCCTACAACGACGTGGTGGACTTCGTCACGTCGAAGACCAGCGAGAAGCGCGTCAGCAACCCGACCAACAACACCGATGCGGCCAAGGGCGTGCTGTTCGGCGACTCCGGCCTCAACGGCATCCTGTCGAGCCTGCGCATGGCCGTGGGCGGACCGGTCGCGGGCATGACGGGCAGCGGGTCGCTGCTGTCGTCGATCGGCATCTCGACCGGCGCGACGACCGGTGCCGACGCCACCAATCCGGACGCCATCAAGGGCCGGCTGACGTTCGACGAGGCGGCGTTCGACGCCGCGATCGACCAGGACGGCCAAGGCGTGCAGAGGCTGCTCGGCGGCCTGGCCGGCACCGACGGCTTCAGCCAGTCCTTCAAGAAGCTGCTGGACCCGCTGGTGACCGCCAACGGCGTCCTCGACCAGCGCATCGGCAGCGCCGACCAGGAGATCGCGCGCATCGGCGACAAGGTCACGCGCCTGGAGGACCGCCTCTCGGCCCGCGAGGTGCTGCTGCGCCGGCAGTTCACCGCGATGGAGACGGCGATGCAGCGCAGCCAGCAGCAGATGGCCGATCTCGCCTCCCGCCTGGGGACGTCGTCGTGACGGGATCTGGCCGGGCGCCGCAGGCCCTCAACGCCGGGTCGCGCCGGCCGATCACCGGAACGTGAACCCCTACGCCGCCTCGACCGCCGCCTACCAGCAGCAGGCGGTCCTGACCGCCACCCCCGGGCAGCTGGTCGTGATGCTCTACGACGGCGCCATCCGCTTCCTGCGCCAGGCCGACGTCGCGATGGGCGAGGGGGCCGTGGCCCACTCGCACGACCGCCTCAACCGCGCCGAGGCGATCGTCGACGAGCTGCTGTCCACGCTCGACATGAGCCAGGGCTCGATCCCCCAGAACCTCGAGGGGATCTACGTCTTCTGGAAGCGGCTGCTGTGGGAGGTGCGCCTCGAGCGAGACCGCGACAAGCTCGCGACGCTCATCCGCCAGATCGCCAACCTGCGCGAGGCATGGGCCCAGATCGCCCAGAGCGCCTGACCGCCGACCTCGTCGCGCTGGCCGAGCTCGAGCTGGCGCTCGTCGGCGCCGGCCGCCCCGACGAGCTCGCCGCGATCCACGACCGTCGCGACACGGTCATCGCGCAGCTCCCCGAGGAGCTTCCGGCGCCGGCCCAGGACGCGCTGCGCCTGGCGCTCGGCCTCCAGCGCCAGGCCGCCGTCGCGCTTGCCGCCGCCCTGGCCGAGGGCGGGCGCGAGCTCGCCGCGGTCGGACGCGGCCGCGCCGCCGCCCGCGGCTACGCCCCCGCCGGCCTGGACCCCCGTCGGGTCCTGGACCGCACCGCCTAAGGGCTTATCCCGGTAGGAGCGTGGATGCGAGAGGGATGCACCGTGGATGCCAGGGGTCGTCCGGTCGCACAGCCAATGCTGGTGGCCTTCGCAAGCGACCGGACGACCACTGGCGCCGCGGGGCGCCCTCTCGCGCCGCGGGCCTACCGGGATAGGCCCGCAGCGTTCGCTACGGCGAGAATCAGGCCATCGGCAGCGACATCCCCGCCGGCTGGGGAGCGGCGGCCGGCGGCGCGATGACGTTCAGGGTCGGCAGCGCGATCGGCGAGAGCGCCACCAGGCCGCGCGCCGCCTGGCGCACGCCCTGAGAGGCCGGGTCGTCGGGGTCGGAGAAGACCAGCGGCTGCCCGCTGTCGGAGCTCTCGCGCAGCGGCATCGTCAACGGCACCTGGCCGAGCAGCGGCACGTCGAGCTCGTCGGCCAGCGCCTGGCCGCCCCCCTCGCCGAAGATCGCGTAGCGCTCGCCGGACGGCGTGGCGAAGCCAGCCATGTTCTCGACGACTCCGCAGATCTCGAGGTTGACCTTGGTCGCCATCTCGGCTGAGCGGCGGGCCACCTTCTGCGCGGTCGCCTGCGGCGTGGTGACGATGAGGAACTTCGCCTGCGGCAGCAGCTGGGCGAGCGTCATCGAGACGTCGCCGGTCCCCGGCGGCAGGTCGATGAGCAGGTAGTCCAGCTCGCCCCACGCGACGTCCTGGAGGAACTGCGTCAGCGCCTTGTGGAGCATCGGCCCGCGCCAGACGACCGCGCTGTCCTCCTCGCCGAGGAAGAAGCCGATCGACATGACCTTGATGGCGCCCTCGGTCTCCAGCGGGAGGATCTGGCGCTCGTCCGACACGTTCGGGCGCTGGGCGCCGAGCCCGAACATGCGCGGGATCGAGTAGCCCCAGACGTCGGCGTCGAGGACGCCGACCCGCTTGCCCTCCGCGGCCAGCGCCGCGGCCAGGTTCGCGGTCAGCGTGGACTTGCCGACGCCGCCCTTGCCCGAGCCGATGCAGATGACGTTCTGGACCTCGGCCAGCGCGCCGCTGGGCAGCCCGCCGCCGCGGCCGAGCTTCTGCTGCAGCGCGGCTTTCTGCTGGTCGGAGAGAACGTCGAAGGAGACGTTGACCGCGGCCACGCCCTCGACGCTCTTGACGGCGTTCGTCACGCCCGTCTGGAAGTGGTTGCGGATGGGGCAGCCCGGGGTGGTCAGCGAGACGACGACGTCGACCACGCCGCCCTCATGGATCTCGATCGACCGCACCATGTCGAGCTCGACGATGTTGCGATGGAGCTCCGGATCGATGACCGCCTCGAGCGCCTTTCGGATCTCGTCGTGCGTCATGCGCTGCATTGTCCCAAAGTCGCTGTGCGAATCATGTTCTCCACCGTACAACCACGCCGAAAGGCCGTCGCCACCGGCGTCGCGCGAGCGAGCGAGCGGCCACCCCGCGCACGCGCGGTGTGGCCGCCCTGAACGACGGACTACGCCAGCGCGGCGACGCGCTCGCTCACCTTGGCGACCGCGGTCGCCCCGGCGAGCTGGGCGGTCTCGACCGCGTTGCCCATGCGCGCGGACACGAGGTCGGCCTGCGCCTTGGCGTTGCGCACGAGCGCATCGGGCGCGGGCGGCGCGGTGCGCACGGCGCCGCGCAGGTGCTCGTGCTGCTCGCGGATCTGGCGCTCGAGCCGCGTGCGGGCCCGCTTGACCTCGCGCTCGAGCTGGGTGCGCGCGGTCGTGCCCCGGCGCTCGAAGCGGCGCAGGTCGGCCTCGACCTGCCGCTGGGCCTTGCGCAGCTGGCGCTCGGCCTTCTCACGGGTGCCGTAGGTCGCGCGCAGCTCGCCGATCGTGCCGGCGAGCTCGTCGCGGGCCGACAGCGCGGCACCGACCGAGGTCAGGACGGCCTTCTCGGCCACGTCGCCGACGCGGTCGAACGTCGTGCGGGTCTCGTGCTCAGCGGCGCGCCGGGTCGCGGTGGCGCGGGCCTGCGTGGTGCGCTTGGCCTGGGTGGTCGTGCGCTTGCGCGCCGTGCTCGCGCGCTTGGCCTGACGCGTCGCGGCGGCCTTCTTCGCGGTGGTCGAGCGCTCGGTCGCCGCCGTCTCACGCTCGGTGGCGGCGGTGTTGCTCTCGACGATCTTCGTGGTGTCGTTGGTGGCGTCGGCGGCCATCTCGGGTTCCTCCGGACTGGGTATCTAGTTAGAAGTAAGCTTGTTCGTACGGGAGCATACCCATCGAACATGTGTTTGTAAACCCGCGAACCGCTCCGGTTACAAACGAGTGTTCGTCTGCTCACCCGCGGCGAACACAGCGGCACGCTCGGGTGTCCATGCCCGGTCAGCGAGCGCAGACGACCACGGATCGAGCGGCGACGACGGCGTAGACGGGACGCTACGCCGCCGGCGGCAGCGCCCGCTGGCGCTCCATCCAGGCGTCCGGGTCCTGCAGCTCCGCCCACGTCGGCAGCGCCGCCGGCGAGGCGAACACGCGATGCAGGGCGGCGACGCCCTCGCGCTGCACCACCCGGTCGCAGAAGCGCTTGCCGACCTCGTACTGCTTGAGCTTCATCTCCAGGCCGAGCAGCTTCTCCAGCAGCTTCCATGGCCCGCTGCGGTTGGCGCGCCGCCGCTCGAGCGCCGTGCGCAGCGTGTCGAGGTCCGGCAGCACGTCGCGGCCGACCGCGTCCATCACGTGCTCGGCGTGGCCCTCGACGACCGCCATCGTGGCCTGCAGGCGGTCGATCAGCTCGCGGCGCTCGGGCCCGGCGAGCACCATCACCAGCCCGTCCTCGCGCATCGCGCGCA
>JAWKKD010000044.1:0-3192 GCA_041393435.1 Solirubrobacterales bacterium
TCTCCCGTGCCATCGTTTTCGGGAGACTCGTTTGTTTGGATCGGGCCTTGATCCCGAGCGAAGGAGCAGGTGATGGCCCGTCCCCCGATGTTCAAGGCTGCCGAGAAGCAGCGGATCGTGCTGTCGGTCCTGCGCGGCGAGTGCAGCGTTGCGGAGGCGGCGCGGCGCAACAGGTGCTCTGAGACGTCGATCGCCAAGTGGCGCGACCAGTTCGTGCAGGCAGGCGTGAGCGCGTTGGAGGCCGGCGCGCAGCAGGGCGCTTCGGCACGTGAGGTCCAGCTCGAGCGCGAACTCGCGGAGGTCACCAGCGCGCTCGGTGAGGCGCACGTCGAGTTGCGGCTGCTGAAGCGTGACGGAGCGGCGGGTTTCGCTTCGAGGAGCTGGAGATGATCCGTCGGCAGGCCGGGCTCAGCGTCGCGCGGTTCCGTGCGCTGGCCGGCATTCCGGAGTCGACGTGGTATCGCCAACGCCAGCGGGCGCTTGACGGCCAGCCGGAGAAGGGACCGTGGCCGCGCCCGGCCCGTGACCGGGTCAGCGCCGTGGTCCACGCCTACGCGCTGCGCTACCCGGCCTGGGGGCATCGCAAGATCTGGGCGCTGACCGTCGCCGACGGCCACACGGTCAGCCAGCGCACCGTGCACCGGATCCTCGACGAGCGCGGGCTGCTTCACGGGCGCCGCTACCAGGCCGAGCGGCGCGAGCTCGCGCGGGCGCGCAAGCAAGCGTTCCACGAGCCGCCGACGCGGCGCAACCGCGTCTGGCAGACCGACTTCTCCGAGCTGGAGACCCGGGCCGGCGGCACCTGGCAGATGAGCGGCGTCGTCGACTACGTGACCAAGTTCTGTTTGACCTGCCCGGTGACCGCGACCAAGACCTGGCGCGAGGCGGTCGCCGCGCTGGAGGCCGCCAGAGAGCGCGCCGGCGAGGTGCTCGGCCACCCGCTCATCCAGGACCTGGTCGACCGCGACACCGGCGAGCTGCACCCGATCCGGGTCGTGACCGACAACGGCCCGTGCTACAAGGCCGGCGCGTTCGCGCGCTACATCCGCGCGCGGCCGGAGTTCGAACACGTCCGCACCCGTCACCGCTCGCCCGAGACCAACGGCGTGATCGAGCGCTGGTTTGAGTCGATCAAGTACGAGCACCTGTACCTGCACGAGATCGACGACGGGCCCGCGCTCGCCGAGCACGTCGCCGGCTACCAGCGCATCTACAACCACGAGCGCCCGCACGAGACGATCGGGTGGGCGCGCCCGCACGACCGTTACACGACAGCGCCCGCGTGACCTTGCAACAACCGCCACACACTAATTCCGGCCCGATCTCTCCCACTTCCTTGACACGAGACAGATCGAGATGCTCGTCGGCATCCCGGTTGGTTTCGCTGTGCCCATCATCGCGGCGCGACTGCGCGACCAGCGGCCCATCATCGTGTTCGGAGTCCTGTGCTGGGTGGTGAGCTACGGCGGGCTGCTGCTGGCCCCGGGCACTGCGACCGCGGCCTGGATGGTGGTGATGGGCGGGGCGCAGGGCGTCAGCTTCTCGCTGTCCATCGCGCTCATCGTGCTGCGTGCGCCCGACCATGCCCACGCCACGGCGCTGTCGGGGATGGTCCAGGGCGGCGGCTACATCCTGGCGGCGGCGGGCCCGCTGGCGGCGGGCGCGCTGCACGACCTCACCGGCAGCTGGGCGGCGCCGATCATCGCGATGCTCGTCCTGACGGTCGTCCTGCTCGTGGTCGGCCTGCCCGCGTCGCGGCCCGGCTGGGTCCGAGGCCGGCCGGCCGCCGACGCCCAGTGGGCATACTGAGCCCATGCTCTTCTCGCGCAAGTCCATCGAGATGGTCCGGCCGGAGGATGCGCTGCCCGGCCGCGAGACCCCGCTGCCCGTCCCGGCCCGGCACTTCGTGCTCGACACCCCGCTCCAGCCCCCGTTCCCGGACGGCTTCCAGCAGGGGGCGTTCGCGATGGGCTGCTTCTGGGGCGTCGAGCGGATGTTCTGGTCGGCGCCCGGCATCTACACGACCGCCGCGGGCTACGCCGGCGGGTACACGCCGAACCCGACCTACGAGGAGGTCTGCAGCGGCCAGACCGGTCATGCGGAGGCCGTCCTCGCCGTGTGGGACCCGGCGCAGACGAGCTACGACGAGATGCTGCGGGTCTTCTGGGAGGGCCACGACCCGACGCAGGGCATGCGCCAGGGCAACGACGTCGGGACGCAGTACCGGTCGGCGATCTACGTCGCCGGCGACGAGCAGCGCGCCGCGGCCGAGTCCTCGCGCGCCATGTTCGCGCAGCGGCTCGCCGCGGCCGGCTTCGGCGCGATCACCACCGCGATCGCCGACGCGGGGCCGTTCTACTACGCCGAGGACTACCACCAGCAGTACCTGGCCAAGAACCCGGGCGGGTACTGCGGCGTGGGCGGTACGGGCGTGAGCTGCCCGGTCGGTCTGAACGCGTGATCGGCGCGCCGCCGCCCGCATCGCGCTGACCGCGCGCACGGATACGTTGCGCCACGATGGGGCGAGTCCCGCGCACGGTCCTGCTGCTGGCGATCACCGGGATCTCGCTCTACCTGGTCTTCCCGAGCCTGCTGCAGGTCCTGTCGGCCTGGCCGCGGCTGAAGACGCTCGAGCCGCTGTGGTTCATCGCGATGGTCGTCGCCGAGGCGCTGAGCTTCGTCGCGCTGTGGATCCTGCAGCGGCTGGCGCTGCGCACTGACGACACGTACGCGGTGGCGACGTCGCAGCTCGCCGGCAACGCGTTCGGGCGCATCGTGCCGGGCGGCGGCGCCGCGGCGGGCGCGCTGCAGTACCGCATGCTCGTGCAGGCGGGAACGCCGGGCGGCGCCGCGGCGTCGGGGCTGACGGCGTCGTCGCTGCTGGTCTTCGCGACGCTGCTCGCGCTGCCGGTCTTCGCGCTGCCGGCGGTGCTGCGCGGCGTCGTCTCCACCAGCAACCAGCTCGTGATCGCCGCCCTGGGGGGCATGGTGCTGTTCGCGGCGATGTTCGCGGTCGGTGCGGTGCTGCTGTCGGTCGACGGCACGCTCATCTGGGTCGGGCGGGTGGTCCAGCGGGTGCGCAACCGGCTGCTGCGCCGGCGCCGGCCGCTGACCGACCTGCCGGCCCGCCTGCTGGCCGAGCGCGACCTCATCCGCGGCGTGCTCGGCGCGCGGTGGTGGGAGGCGCTGCTG
>JAWKKD010000045.1:0-3139 GCA_041393435.1 Solirubrobacterales bacterium
GCGCTGCGCTAGTCATTTGCCCCGGAAATAGTCGGTGCCGTTGATGGCGTTCCGTCCGGCATCGACGAGAGGATTCGTCCTGCAAATCGGGTGATTTGGAGGATGGATGCTTCGGCTGTCGGGTGGGCAGGTGGAGTCGCTGTTCGATATGGCGCTGCCGGTGGAGGTGCGAGAGCTGCCGGCGGATCTGGCTGTGTTGGATCGGCTGCTTGGCGATCCGGCGCTGCTGGCGCCCGTCGAGGCGGCCTGGGATGCTGCGGCGCGCGCGTTCGGGCGGCCGACGATCCCGATCGAGCGACTGGTGCGCATGATGGTCATCAAGCAGCGGTCGGGCTGGGGCTATGAGACGCTGGTCCGCGAGGTTTCGGACTCGCTGCATCTGCGGCGGTTCTGCCGTGTCGCGTTGACCGAGCGGGTGCCGGATGAGTCGACGATCCGCAAGCTCGTGCGGCGGCTCGGGCCGGAGGTCATCGAGGACATCACCCGGGCGGTGGTCGCCACCGCAACGACTGGCAAGGGCCGGTTTGTCGCGCGTGCGGCGCGGATTGAGAGCGGCCACTGAGCACGGCCCCGGCGGGGACGCTTGAAGTGGCCCCACCTCGTGCTGGTTGATGTTGAGGTGGGGATGGTGGCAGACGGCGGCGCTGGGGTCGCGCGGAGGTGTCGCCCGTAGGGCGGCGCCGGAGCGCGATCCCAGCGCCGCGCGCGTCCGCGCCGGACCCGGTCGCGGTCAGGTGCGCTTGCGGGTGAGCCCGTGGCGGAAGCGCCAGGACTCGGTGCCGGTGTCGATGATGTGTGCGCGGTGGGTGAGGCGGTCGACGACGGCCTTGGCCAGCCGCGGGTCGGGGAACACCTTCGTCCACTCGCCGAACGGCAGGTTCGTCGTCACGATCAGCGAGCCGCGCTCGTGGCGCTCGGAGAGGACCTGGAAGACGAGCTCGGCGGCGCCTTCGGGCAGGGCGAGGTAGCCCAGCTCGTCGACGACCAGCAGCTCGATCCGGGCGTAGCGGCCGACGACGCGGGCCAGCTCGCGGCGGCTGTCGGCTTCTTGGAGCTCGTTGGCCAGGCCGGCCAGCGTGGTGAACCGGACGCGCCGGCCGGCGTGGCAGGCCGCCGCGGCCAGCGCGATCGCCAGATGCGTCTTGCCGGTGCCCGAGTCGCCGACGAGGATGACTTGCTCGCGGTCATCGATCCAGCCGCCCTCGGCCAGCGCGGCGATGGTGGCCTGCGGGACCTTGGGATTGTCGTCGAAGCGGAACTCGTCCAGGCGCTTGAGGACGGGGAAGCGCGCGTCGAGCAGCCGGCGGCGCTCGCGGCGCTCGGCGCGCTCTTGCTGTTCGGCCTCCAGCAGCGCGGCGAGGTAGGCGACCGGCGTCTGCTGCTCTCTGAGCGCCTCGTCGGCGAGCTGGCGGAAGCGCCGGCGAACGGTCGGCAGCTTCAGCTCGGTGGCGTGCGCCTCGATCAGCGCCTCGAGCGCCTGGGTGCGCGCATCGCGGCTCATCGCCCGCCCTCCAGCAGGCGGTCGTAGTCATCGAGTGCTGGCGCGGGCCGCGCGAGGGCGGCCAGTCGCGCGTCCAGCCCGGTCAGCGGCTCAGGGGCGGGCCGCTCGGCGCGGCGCGCCAGGACCGCGACGGCGCGCGCATCCACTGCTCCGGCGGCCAGCGCGCCGCGGCAGGCCAGCGCGACCCGGCCGGCGCCGACCTCGTCGACGATGGCGAGCAGGTCGACCATCTGCCGCGCCGCCTGGCTCGGGCCGTGGCGCTCATCCAGGGCGCGCCAGAGCGCGTCGAACTCGTCGGGCCAGGCCCCTTGGTCGCGGGCTTGGGCCAGCGGCAGCGAGCCGGCCAGCGCGCCGGGCTTGCGCGCAAGCAGCGGCGTGTAGTGCTCCAGCCGCGCTGCCGTCTGGAAGCGACCGGTCAGGCGTTCGTGGCGGGCGACCTCGCGGCCGTCAGCAACGATCGTGACCCAGCGCGCACCGACCTGCGTGACGACCCGGCGGCCGGCCAGGCCGATCGGGACCGAGTAGCGGTTCTGGCGGATGGTGACCAGGCCCTTGGCGTCAACGCGCGCCTCACCCGGCTCGTCGACCGCGAACGGCTCGGCGGGCAGCGCCCGCAGCAGCGGCCGCTCGCGCTCGAGCGCCTCGCCGACCGTCTCGGCCCGCCCGACGATCCGCCGGCCGAGGTCTTCGATGCAGGCGGCGCGCAACTGCGCGTTGAGCTCGGCCAGCGTGGCGACCTGCGGCACCGGGACCAGGTGGCGGCGCCGGAACCGGCCAACCTCGTTCTCGACGCCGCCCTTCTCGTGGGCGCCCTGAAGGCCAACGAGCGTGAACTGCGATTCAAACAGGTAGTGCGACCGCAGCGCGACGAAGCGGTCAGCGAGCACCCGCTGACGGCCCTTGAGCGTCAGCTTGACCGCCGACGAGAGGTTGTCATAGCGGACCCGCTGCGGGACGCCCCCGAGGAACGCGAACGCCTCGACATGGCCTTCCAAGAACGCCTGCTGCGTCGCGTGGCCGAACGCCTGGACCAGCCCGGCGCCCGAGTGCGAGAGCCGCAGCACGAAGAAGTTGACCTGCGACCGCGCGCCCGCCAGCATGATCTCGGCCTGCCCCCAGTCGACCTCGGCCGTCTGTCCCGGCGGGTGGGCCTGCGGCACGAACGCCTCGATCTCCCCAAACTCGCGCCGGCGCTCCCGGACGTAGCGGCGCACCTGACGCTCGGAGACCTGCGCGCCGTGCTCGGCGACCAGCCGCTGCCAGACCCGCCGAGCGGTGTGGCGCTGCTTGCGCGGCGCCTCAAGATCGGCGCGAAGCCAGCCGTCGACGATCTTGTGGAACGCCCCCAGCGCCGGCGCTGGCCGCCCCTCGGGCGTCTTGCGCGGTGGCGGCACCGCCGACTCCAGCGCCTGCCGCACCGTCCGACGATGCACCCCATGACGCTCGGCCAGCGCCCGGATCGACAGGTCCTCGACATCCTTGTCGCGCCTGATCTGCTCAAACAACTCCACCCTGGATCGCACTCCTTCTGCCGGCCTCCCGCTCGCGCTCGATGAACGCGCAACGCTCGGCTCGCGGTCGGACGAAGTGGGGCCAGATCAAGCGTCCGCGGTGGGGCCAACTCCGGCGGCCGTTCTC
>JAWKKD010000046.1:0-3110 GCA_041393435.1 Solirubrobacterales bacterium
GGCGCTCGGGCGCGGCCTCGATGACGATGTCGCAGTCGGCGAGGCGGTCGAGCGCGGCGACGGGCTCGAGGAGGCGCGCGGGCGCGGCGTCCTTCAGCCGGCGTACCACGCGCTCGGCGCCGCGCTCGAGCGCGGCGGGGACGGGGTCGTAGAGCCTCGTGCGCGCCCCGGCCTGGCAGCCCAGCTGGGCGATGCCGGCGCCCATCGTGCCGGCGCCGCAGACGCCGACGATCATGCCGGGATCCATGCGCCGCAGGAGGTGCGCCGGATCGGCTCGGTGCGGGCGAAGGCCATGGCTGGGCAACCGTAGCCGGGATCAGCCGCGCAGCGCGGCGAGGCCGGCCCGCTCGCCGGCGAACGCCAGCCGCGGCAGCTCGTCGAGCGGGTGCCACGCGGCGTCGGTGCTCTCGGGGTCCAGCCGCCACGTGCCGCCGGTCACCGCGCACTCGAAGCCGACGTCGACCGTCCAGCGCCCGCCGTCCCCGTACCGGGAGGCGAAGGCGCCGAGCAGGCGCCCGGGCTCGACGTCGAGCCCGGTCTCCTCGCGCACCTCGCGCCGCAGGGCCTGCGCCGGCGTCTCGCCGGGCTCGACGAACCCGCCGGGCAGGTCCCAGTGGCCCGCGAACGGCTCGCGGGCGCGGCGCAGCGCCAGGTAGCGGCCCCGATCGTCGCGGACGAAGCCGAACGTCGTCACCGCCGGGTTGTCGTAGTGGACGAAGTGTCCGGCCGGGCAGGCGGGCCGGCCGGCGTCCGGACCGTCGGCGACGGGCTCCAGCGGGGCGGCGCACAGCGGGCAGAAGCGGAACTCGGGCACGGGCTGCGATGCTAGGTGACCATGGCTCGGTTTCTCATCGTCGGCGGCGGCGCCCGCGCGCTCCAGCTCGCCCGCTCGCTGGCGGACGAGGGGCACGCACCGCGCGTGACGACGCGCGACCCGGCCAAGCGGCCGGCGATCGAGGCGGCCGGCGGCGAGTGCGTGGTCGCCGACCCCGACGTCGTCGGGACGCTGCGCTACGCGCTCGACAACGTGACCGTGCTCATGTGGCTGCTGGGCCACGTCGACGAGGAGCCGCTGCACGGCTCGCGCTGGCGGATGATGCTCGAGCGCACGATCGACACCACGGTCCGCGGCATCGTCTACGAGCGCGGCACGGACGCCGGCGCGGCGCTGACCCGCGACATGGCCGATTACAACGGCATCCCCTACGCGATCGTCGACGCCGCGGACCCGGACTGGCAGGGCTCGACGCGGGCGGCGATCGAGGGTCTCCTGCGCCGCTGACGGAGCCGCGGTCAGGCCTCCTCGGCCAGCAGCGGGGCGATGCGCCCCAGCAGGTCGGAGACCATGCGCGCCGTCGCGCCCCAGATGAGGTTGTCGCCGACGACGTAGACGTCCGTGCGAAACGGCACGCCGCGGCGCAGCAGGCGCCGGTGCTGGTAGCCGGCGCGCAGGTCGGTCAGCGACAGCTCGAGCACCGCGGCCACCTCGCGGGCCGACAGCGTCCACTGCCGGCCCGGCTCGATGAGCCCGACGAACGGATAGACCGCGTAGTTGGTGGCGATCGTCGGGGTCGGCGCCAGCGCGCCGACGAGCTGCACCGCCTCGCGCGGCAGCCCGATCTCCTCCTCGGCCTCGCGCAGCGCGGTGAGGCGCAGATCGCTCTCGTCGTCGTCCTGGCGCCCGCCGGGGAACGAGATCTCGCCGGGATGGCGGCGCAGGTCCTCCTGGCGCTTGGTGAACACGGCGTGCAGCCGCCCGTCGTGCAGGTAGACCGGGACGAGCACGGCCGCGTCGATGCGCCCGTGGACGTCGAGCGCCGCCGCCTCGCCCGGGTCGAGGAGGTAGCCGGCGAGCTTGTCGGCGAGCTCGCTCAGGCGGTGAGCGCCGCGGTCTCGACGCGTTCGGTGAACATGACCTCGCCGTCGAGCGTCCGGTGGACCGGGCACTTGGCGGCGATGACTCTCAGCCGCTCGACCTGCTCGCGCGGCACGCGCTCCGGGATGCGCAGGACCAGGTCGAACCGGGTCGGGGTGCCGCGCTCGGCCGGCTGGTAGGAGCAGGAGACCTCGACGTCGCCGATGTCCCAGCCCTTGCGCTGGGCGTACATCTCCATCGTGACCGCGGTGCACGACGCCAGCGAGGCGGCCAGCAGCTCCTGCGGGCTGGGGCCGTCGTCGCCGCCGTCCGCGCCGCGCGGCTCGTCCACGGTCAGGTGGTGGTCGCGGATGCGGACGGAGTGGCGGAAATGGTCGATGCGTCGGGCGGTGGCCTTCATGGCTCGGATGCTACGCCAGCGGGTTGAAGACCAGGCCGGTCGGCAGCTTGGGGAAGAAGTACGTGCTCTTGGGGGGCATGGAGACGCCGGCCTCGGCCACCTCGCGCACCTGCTCGACCGGGGTGGGGCGCAGGACGAAGGCGAGGTCGAAGGCGCCGGATTCGACGAGCTCGCGGGCCTGCTGGGCGGTGCGCGCGTAGCCGAAGCGGTGCAGGTGGGAGATGTCGTCGTCGGTCAGCTCGAGCGGGCCCTTGAGCAGGAGCGCCTCGAGGACCGCGGCGTCGAGGCGGCGGTACGGCTCGGGCATGTCCGCGAGCGCCGCGTCGGCGATCTTCTGGTCCTTCAGCGTCAGGCGGTACGGCTGCTTGAAGTGGGCGTCGAGGTAGCCGAGGGCGAGCGGTCCGCCGGGCGGGCGGGCCTCGCCCGGATCGAGGTCGTCCTGCGCGGCGATCTCGAAGTCCGCCTTCAGGGTGGCGGCCAGCGCCTCCTGCTGGGCGGGCGTCGTGTCCTTGACGAGCCGATGGGTCGGGAAGACGGTGAGGCCCGGGTCCTGCAGCGCGACGAGGCACATGAGCACGTAGCGGTGCGGGCCCTCCCCGCCGATCTCCTCGGCGTAGGCGCGCGCGGTCTCGTAGCGGTGGTGGCCGTCGGCGATGAGCAGCTCGACCCCGGCGAGCGCGCTGGGGACGGCGGCGATCGCCGCCTCGTCGCCGACGCGCCAGAGGCGGTTGCGCGTGCCCTCGTCGTCGGTCGCCTCGCCCCACGGCTCGGCGTGGGTATGCGGCTCGAGCGCGCGCCAGGCGCTCTGCTCGGGGTCGGAGTACAGGCTGAAGA
>JAWKKD010000047.1:0-2923 GCA_041393435.1 Solirubrobacterales bacterium
GCCCCACCGCGACGGCCTGAAGTGGCCCCACTTCCGCGGTGTTTGACTTGTTGCTGTGATCTTGCCTGATGGTGGTGTGTGCTGTCGCGCGCTCGTCGCCGCGGAGCCATGAGGCCGTAGGCCGAAGGGCGCAGCGGCGAGGGGCGCGCGGGCGCCTCATCGTGAGGGGGCCCGCTTCTGGCGGGTGAGGCCGTGGCGGAAGCGCCAGGACTCGTTGCCGGTGTCGATGATGTGGGCGCGGTGGGTGAGGCGGTCGACGACGGCTTTGGCCAGCCGTGGGTCGGGGAAGACCTTGGTCCATTCGCCGAACGGCAGGTTGGTGGTGACGATCAGGCTGCCGCGCTCGTGGCGCTCGGAGAGCACCTGAAAGACGAGTTCGGCGGCGCCGTCGGGCAGCGTCAGGTAGCCCAGTTCGTCTAGGACGACGAGCTCGGTGCGAGCGTAACGGCCGACGACGCGCGCGAGCTCGCGGCGGCTTTGGGCCTCTTGGAGCTCGTTGGCGAGCCCGGCGAGCGTGGTGAAGCGAACGCGGCGGCCCTGCTGGCAGGCGCAGACGGCCAGGGCGCTAGCCAGGTGTGTCTTGCCGGTCCCGCTGTCGCCGACGAAGATCACGCTCTCGCGGTCGTTGATCCAGGAGCCCTCGGCGAGCGCGGCGATCGTGGCCTGCGGGACGTTGGGGTTGTCGGCAAAGACGAAGTCGTCGAGGCGCTTGATGGCCGGGAAGCGCGCGTCGATCAGCCGTCGCTTCTCGCGGCGCTCGGCGCGCTCTTGGTGTTCGGCCTCAAGCAGCGCGGCGAGGTAGGCGACCGGGGTCTGCTGCTCGCGCGTGGCTTCCTGGGCGAGTGCGCGGAAGCGGCGACGGACGGTCGGGAGCTTGAGCTCGATCGCGTGCGCCTCGATGAGCGTCTCCAGCGCCGCGGCCTTCGCGTTCTTGGTTGCGGTCATCGCCAGTCTCGCTCGTCGGCGTCGTGGGTGCTGAGGTGTTCGGCGTGCTCGGCGGCGGCCAGTAGCTCGAACGCGAGGTCGCGGGCGGCGTCGGCGCGCAGGTCGGTGAACGCGTCGGGCCTGGTGCGCGGCCACGTCTGCTCGGGCTCGTCGAACAACCGGACGCGGACCAGCAGCCTCGCGGTACCGTCGATCATGCCCTCACGTGCGGGGCCCGCGAATACTTCGACGTTCCAGCGAAAGCCGCTCATCGCCGCGCCTCCCGGTCACGCAGCCGGTCGTAGTCGGCCAGGTCAGGCAGCGGCCGCGCATGCACGGCCAGCCGCGGCTCGAGGCCGGTCAGCGGCACCGGGCTGGCAGCGTGGGCGCGGCGGGCGAGCACCGCGACGGCGCGACCGTCGTGCGCACCCGCCGCGAGTGCGCCGCGGACGGCCATCACCACGCGTTCGGGGCCGTGCTCGCGGCAGAGCAGCAACACGTCGACCATCTGGCGCGCCGCCTCCGAGCGCCCATAGCGAGCGGTCAGCCCCGTCCACAACTCGTCGAACGCCGCTGGCCAGGCGCCGCGCTCGCGCTCCTGGGCCAGCGCCAGCGAGTGCTCGAGGCCACCGGGCTTGCGGGCCAGCAGCTCGAGGTAGTGGTCAAGCTGCGCCGAGGTGCCAAACCGGCCGTGCAGCCGCTCGTGGCGGGCGACCGTCTGACCGGCGCGGCTGATCATGATCTCCCCGGCGCCGATCCGCGCGCTCACTCGCAGGCCGGCCAGCGCGACCGGCACCGAGTAGCGGTTCTGGCGCACCGTGACCAGCGACTTCGCGTCAACCCTGGGTGTTGCCGTCTCGCTCGCGTCAAACGGATCGGTCGGCAGCCCTCGCAGCAACGGCCGTTCCTGCGCGAACGCCTCGCCGACCGTCATCTCACAGCCGACGATCCGCCGCCGCAGGTCGGCCTCGCAGCCGGCCAGCAGCAGAGCGTTGAGCGCGGCCAGGTTGGCGACCTGCGGGACCGGGACCAAGTGGTTGCGCCGGAAGCGGCCGACCTCGCCCTCGATGCCGCCCTTCTCATGGGCGCCCGCAATCCCCGGGGTGGTGAACTGCGACTCAAACAGGTAGTGCGAGCGCAGCGAGACGAAGCGGTCGGTCTCGACCCGCCGGCGGCCCTTGAGCACCTTCTTGACCACCGACGTCAAGTTGTCGAAGCGGATCTGCTCGAACACGCCACCGAACCACTCCAACGCCTGCACATGCAACTCCAGGAACGCCTGCTGGGTCTCGACCAGCGACGCCTGGCAGAACGCCGCGCCCGAGAACGACGCCCGCATGAAGAACAGATGCACCGTCGTCGGCGTGCCAGCGAGAACGACCTGCGCCTCGCCCCAATCGACCTCAGCGCCCACACCCGGCGCGTGCACCTGCGGCACGAACACCTCCGCGACCGGCCAGCCCAACGCGCGCTTGCGCGCCCGCACGTAGTCGCGCACCGTCGTCTCGGCGACCTCCACACCGTGCTCGTCGACCAGCCGCCGCCAGATCCGCTTCGCCGTGTGGCGCTGCTTGCGCGGCGCCTCGAGGTCACCCTCAAGCCACGCGTCGATCAACGCGCGATACGCGCCCAACTTCGGCGCCGGCCGATACGACGGCCGCCGCTTCGCCGGCGGCAGCGGCGACGCCAACGCCTGACGCACCGCCCGCCGATGGACCCCATGACGCACCGCCAGCGCCCGGATCGACAGCCCCTCCCGATCACGGTCGCGCCTGATCTGCTCGAACAGTTCCACCCTGGAACCCATCCCTTCCGCGACCTCCCGTCCAGACTCCAAAGAGCCCGAACCGTCCGATCGCCATCGGACGGAGGTGGGGCCAGTTCAAGCCGTCGCAGTGGGGCCAGATGAGACCGTCGTTCCTACGCGGTTGCTGCGACAGCTGGGCTACCGCCTGCAGGCCAACCAAAAGACGCGCGAGGGCCGCCAGCATCCCGACCG
>JAWKKD010000048.1:0-2838 GCA_041393435.1 Solirubrobacterales bacterium
GGACCGCCGGCGTCGGCGCGCGGCGCGAGCGGTGGCCGCCCACCGGGGGCGGGTTCGGCCGAGCGCTTGCGGCGGCGGCGCCCCATCAGCTCTCGCTCACCGGCCGGATAACGGGCAGCCCGACGACAGCTTGACCTGCCACCAGCCCATGAGCATGCCGACGAGGCCCATGCGCGGGCGCACGTGCCAGACGCCGCAGCCGCCCCCGCCGAGGTCGGCGTCGGCGACCCGGGCGAACCGGTGGCGACCCGGGTCGAGCAGCATGTGCTCGAGCCGCACGCGCGCCCGCTCCTCGCGGGCGGCGCGCTCGGCCATCTCGGCGCGGGCGGCCGCCACCCGCTCGGCCAGCCGATCGCGCAGGATCTCGAGCTCGCCGAGCGACAGCAGCCGTGCGCCGGCGGCGCGGCCGCGGGCCGTGGCGACGACACCCGATCGCGGGAAGGCGCCCGCGGCGATCGTGCTCAGCTCGCGCTCGAGCCGGCCGATCTGCGCGCGCAGCGCGCGGCGCGCGGCGGCCTCGCCGTCGACCCGGCCGGCGACCTCGAGCAGGACCTGCGCCATGGCGGCCAGGGTACTCCTCGCTGCCGCGCCCGCCACCCCGGCACCGACCGGTGCGCTACTCGAGCAGCTCCATGCACGTCCACAGCGCCTCCTCCACGATGAGGTCGGGGACGCCGGGCACCTGGACGGCGTAGAGCAGCAGCTCCCGGGTGCGGCGGCCGGGGGCGAGGTCGGGGAGCGGCGGTGCGAACAGCGGGGCGATCGTCTGCGCCGCGTCGGCGACGACGAGCCGGCCGGCCTCGAGGCGCAGCTCCAGCGGCGCGGCGACCCGCGCGCCGTCGACCGCCCACACCCCCACGGCAGTCTCGACCAGCGCGATCGCCAGCGCGTCGGCGGGCAGGCCGTGCGAGCGGTAGCCGCCGAGCAGGAGCCGCTCGACCAGCGCCTGCTCGACCGGGATCCGCTGGACGTCGGGGTCCAGCCCGACGTGGCGGAAGAACACCCGATGCGCGTGCGGAACGGGCTCGGCGCGCAACGCGACGGCCCGGGCGCCGTGCATGCGATCGGCCAGCGCGCGCAGGCGCGCGCGGACCTCGGGCGGCGAGCGGCGCGGCGCCGACGCCACGCGTACGCTCCACAGCTCCAACCCCGGGAACTCGGCGCGCAGCGCGTCGGCCACGCGGCCTGCGGTCGGCCGCGGCGCGCCGGCGGTCATCCGTCCGTGGCCCCCCGTCGCCCGCGGTCGCGCGCCCCGGCCACCAGCCGCCGCAGGCTGTCGCGCAGCTCGGCCACCGACTGCTCGCCGATCGCGGTCGCGCGGACCTCTCCGCCGGGGTACGCGTAGGTGACCTGGGGGCACACGGCGACGCCGTAGAGGTTGGCCACCGCCCCATCGCGGTCGTAGCCGACGGGGAAGCGCCAGCCGTGCTGGACGATCAGGCGCCGCAGGCCCGCGCGGTCGCCGCGCACCGACACGGCCGCGACCTGCACGCCGGGGAACTCGCCTCGCACCTGCTCGAGCCGGTCGAGCGTGCGCGTGCAGTCGCCGCCGCGGGTGGCCAGGAACGCGAGCGCGACCGGGCCGCGCTCCCAGAGCTGGCAGACGTTGAGGATGTCAGGCCCGCGCACCGCGCACGCCGGCCGGCGGCCCGCCGCGCCCGAGTCCGCCCGGCGCGCGACGTTCGCGTCGCCGTCGAGGTCGCTGCGCGCGAGCGGCGCGGCGAACGGCGGCAGCTGCGTGCCCGGCTTCAGGCCCCTCGACGACACCCCTTCCGTGCGCAGGGTGTTCACCAGGATCCACCCCAGCGCGACCAGCGCGACGACCCCGGCCAGCCACCCGTACCGGCGGCGGCGGACCGGACGCCGGGCAGGCGTGGGCGGGGGCGCCGCTCCGCCGGGGTCGGGCTCGCCGGGCCGAGACGCCGCCCCGCCGCGGTCGGGCTCGCCGGGCCGAGACGCCGCCCCGCCGGGGTCTCGGACCGCCTCGCCGTCGGACGCGCCGGGCGGTCCGAAGTCGAGCGGCCCGCGGCCGGGAGCAGGCGGCTCGCTCATGGGACGAGCGCCTCCTCGCGCGGACGCCGGCGGGCTCGCCGCGCGGGCGCCCGGCCCCGCTCCGCCGCCACCAGCACGGCCGGCAGCACCACGAGCACGCCCAGCAGCGCCACGGCGAGGTCGATCACGGTCACCCACCCGAAGTCGCGCAGCATCTGGATGTCGGAGACGATCAGCACCGCGAACCCGGCGATCGCGGTGATCGCGGCGGCGAGCACCGCGACGCCCGTCGAGCGGTACGTCCGCTCGAGCGCCGCCCGCGGCGCCCGCCCGCCCGCGCGTTCCTGGCGGTAGCGCTCGGAGAGCAGCACGCTGAACTCCGTCGTGATCGCCACCACCAGCGCGCCCAGCGTCACCGACATCGGGTTGAGGTCCACCCGCAGCACGAAGAGGACCAGCGCCGACCACCCCGTCGCCAGCGCGATCGGCACGAGCGGGACGAGCGCCCGGCGCACCGACCGCAGCGCCACCAGCAGGACGAGCGCCACCGCGAGCAGGCCGCCGACCAGCAGCGCGACCCGCCGCCACGGCTGCGAGACCGCCGCGTTGGCCTGCGCCGCGATGACCGGCAGGCCGACCAGCTCGGCCGTCACCCCGGGCGGCGGGTCCAGCTCGTCGCGCATCGCCTCGATGACCCGGTGCTGCTCGTCGAGCGGCATGAGCCGAATGCCGAACGCCAGCGTCGCCGCCCCCTCGTCGGGCGTGATCACCGCCTGCGAGAAGTAGGGCGGCACCGCGTCCAGCAGTGCCCGCACGTCGGATCGCGTCAGGTCGCCGGCGCCCCCT
>JAWKKD010000049.1:0-2604 GCA_041393435.1 Solirubrobacterales bacterium
CTCGCCGGTCGCCTGGCGGCAGCGCCGGGAGCCGACCGCGTCGCGCTCGCCGGAGCCTGGGCGCATGCCCATCCTGAGCTCGACGCTGAAGACGCCCGCGCCCTGGACTGGACGGTCGCGCGCTTCGCCGAGCACCCCGTTCCCCTCCCGCAGGAGCTCCATCGCGGGCTGCGGTTCGAGTTGCGCAAGATCTGGAACGTCCGGCCGACGCCGCGCCCACCGCTGCGACTCGACCTCCAGAAGCGGCTGGCCGCGCACTTCGCCGCCGACGCCGTGCGGCTCCGCCGGGCCGTCGGCATCGACGTCGGATGGTCCAGCTGCGCCGGCCCAGATCACGAGCCGCGGGTGAGACCGCCGCGCGCGAGCCGCTCGATCTCCTCGCGCTCGTACGGCGCCCACTGACCCGGCTCGCGCGCAAGCAGCCGCGCGGCCATCGCGCGCATATGCGCGGGGTCGTAGACCGGGGCGGCGTTGCGGCTGCTGAGCGCGACCGCGAGCCCGGACGCGCTCGTGACGATCGGTGCCAGCGCCGCGCCGCCCGAGGCGACGACGTCCTCGTAGCGAACCACCCGCGCCGCCGGCAGGGCTGCGTGGTAGCAGTCGAAGAACCACGCGAGCAGCTCAACCTGCCGGTCCAGGCGATCCGAGCAGGCGGCGAGCCGCGGGCCGAGCTCGCCGACGGCCTCCGACGGCAGGCCGGGGCTCCCGTCGCGAACGGGCATCGGCACCGTCTCCCACGACGCGACGACCGCGAGCGGGTTGCGCACGAGCGCGACGACCGGGAAGGCGGGCATCAGCGTGTCGAGGAGCGCGGTGAACGCGACCGGGTGCTTGATGGCGAGAGTGAAGCCGGCGCTCGAGGGCACCCCGAGGAACGCCTCGCCGTGCTCGCGCAGACGCCGGCGCAGGCCGTCAGGGTCGAGCGTGTCGCTCACCTTGGCGCCGACGACGCTGCCTCCGGTGTGCTTGGTGACAGCGACGCCGCGCTCGAGCAGCGAGCGACGCTGGGCGGCGGCGAACGCCTCGATGGCCGAGACGATCATCGCGCGGTCGAGCTCTCCGCGAGGTCCGAGCGCCTCGCGCAGGAGCTTGGCCGGGCGCATGGGCTCGTCGAGCGCCCGGGCGTCGGGGAGCCGGTTGAGCAGCTCGCAGGCCAGCGTGGTCCCGCCGCGGGGCAGCCCGGTGAGCAGGACGGTGGTCACGGCGCCAGGTGCGCGAAGTGCGGCCAGAGCGTGAGGTCGATCTCCGGCCAGCCTGCGGCCAGTGCCTGGACGTCGGCGCGGTAGGCCTCGACGAGCTCGCCGGTGAGGCTGTCGTCCAGGTCCGGCTTGCCCGGCTGGCGGTTCGGCCATTGCTCGATCGCCGGCGAGCTCCCGGCCGCCGACAGACCCAGGAACGCGAGGGTCCGCTCGAGCTCTGCCCGCGGCTCCGCGACGCAGCGCTCGTACTGCAGCAGCAGCACCCGTGTGCGGTCCACGTGGCGCAGCAGGCGCGTGAGTTGCGCGTGGTACAGGCCGCGCGCGAACGCATCGTTGGGCGCGAGGCTGTGCAGCGGAAGGCCCGCGCGGCCGGCCAGCCGCTCCTGGCGACGGATGGCCGATCGATACCGCTCGATCGGATCGCGAAGCAGCACGAGCAGCCGCGCCTCGGGTGCGGCCGCGGCCAGCAGCCGCGGGGTATGGACGTCCGTCAGATACGTCGGCGTCCACTCCCCCGTCAGACGGCCGGCGGGACGCGGGAAGTACGCGTGATAGTCCTCAGCCCGCGGAACCGGATCGCGGGCGTGGAAGCGGTCGAAGAAGTGCAGCTCCTTGCGGACTCCAGGTGGGGTGACGACGTCGGCATGCGACGCGATCAGGTCGAACCAACGCGTCGTGCCGCAGCGCTGCACACCGATCCCCACGAAGTCCGGCGGGCCGGTGCGCTCGCCCGGCGGGCACGGTAGCGGCGCCGGCGGCGTGCGGACCGGCTCCCACACGTCAACCATCGGGCATCGCCGCCAGCCGCTCCACCGCCCGGCGAAAGCGGAAGGCCGCCTGCGGCCAGGCCGGATAGCGGTCGAGCACGAATCGCTGTCCCGCGCTCGCGAGCGAGCCGCGAAGCTCGCGATCCCGCAGCAGTCGCACGACGTTGCGCGCGAGCGCGGCGGGCTGGCGCGGCGGCGAGACCAGGGCGGTCACCTCGTGCTGCGCGTAGTCGCGACCGCCCCTCGTGTCGGTCGTGGCCAGCGCCGCGCCGCACGCGAGCGCCTCGATGCCCGGCAGGCCCAGGCCCTCCTCCCAGCTCGGCAGGACGAAGACGGCCGCACGCCCGAGAAGCGCGCCGATGCGATCCCGGTGTCCGGAGAGCTGCTCGGCCAGGCGACCGGGAATGTCGTCGCGCGGCTCGCCGAAGTACACGACCTCTGCCTCTGGACATGACGCACGCACCTCGCGCAGGGCCTCCGCGCCGTCGGCGGTCCCCTTCCAGGCGGCCCCGTGCGAGATCATCGCCACCAGCGGCTGGCGGACCGACGCCTCCCGACCGGGAGCGAACAGGTCGCGGTCGAGGCCCACGGCGATCGGCTCGACGGCGCACCCCGCCCGCCGCGCATCGGCCGCCAGG
>JAWKKD010000050.1:0-2551 GCA_041393435.1 Solirubrobacterales bacterium
ACCCCGGCCGGGCGACGATCCCCCAGAAGGCGGCGGACATGCTCCTGCGCTACGACGCCGAGGCGACGCACTACGAGGACATCCCCGCGGCGTGGCCCGCGGGGTTCGTGGTCCGATGAGGGCGGCGCGCTTTCACGGCTTCGGCGGGTCGGTGCACGTCGAGGAGATCGACGACCCGCGGCCGGCGCCCGACGACGTCGTCGTCCGCGTCGCGGCCTGCCAGATCGGCGGCGACATCGTCAAGATCATGGCCGGCAACGGCCCGGTGCGCGATGCCGACCGCTTCGCGTTCCCGCACACCCCCGGCTACCGGGGCGCCGGGACGATCGAGGCGGTCGGCGCGAACGTCGACCGCTTCGCGCCCGGCGATCGGGTCGTCATCAACGGCTTCCTCAACTGCGGGGAGTGCGGTCCCTGCCGAGCCGGGCACGACAACCTCTGCGAGCGCTCGCACATGCTCGGCGTGGACTCGGGTCGCCCCGGTGCCATGGCCGAGCTCGTCAAGGCGCCGGCGCGGGCCGTGTTCGCGCTGTCCGAGGACGTGTCGTTCGCGCGGTCGACGCTGCTGCCGAACATCGCGCTGCTCGTCCACGCTTACCGCCGCGCGGACGTGTCGGGGCCGTTCACGACCGCGATCTTCGGGTGCGGCCTCGTGGGCACGGGCGCGATCGCGACGGCCAAGGCGCTTGGGGCCACCCAGATCATCGGCGTCGACACCGTCGCCCCCGCGCTCGAGCTCGCCCGCGCGTGCGGAGCCACGGCGGTCGTCGACGCGGGCCGCGAGGATCCGGTGCAGGCTGTTCTGGCCGCCACGGACGGGCGCGGGGTCGACGTCGCCGTCGAGATCGTCGGGCTGGGAGAGACGATCGCCAGCGCCATCCGCAGCACCCGGCCGCTCGGGGTCACCCTGCTCATCGGGGCGCTCGGCGAGACCACGATCGCGTTCCCCGACCACGACTACTACCGCGACGTCATCCAGCGCGAGATCGAGCTGCGTGCGTGCTTCGGCAAGGGCCAGGCCGACTTCGCGCGCGCCGTCGAGCTGGCCGGCTCGGGCGCCCTCGACCTGTCGGCGCTGCGCGTGCGCACGCACCCGTTCGACGACATCGCCCAGGCCATCGACCAGGCGGGCGACCCCGCCGACACCGACGTGCACGTCGTCACGTTCGCCTGACCTTCACCCCGCGCGAAAGGAACCTCCGTGAGTACCGCCAGCTCCACGAGCACCGTCGTCTACGAGCAGCAGGACGGCGTCGCCTGGATCCGCTTCAACCGGCCCGAGTCGCGCAACGCGCTCGGCGCGCAGGAGGCGCGGCTGTGCGTCGAGCTGCTCGGCCGCGCCCGCGCCGGGGACGTCATCTCGCTCGGCGGCGGCATCATCGTCACAGCACCTCCGACACGTTCGCGGCTGGTGCCGACCTGCGCGAGATGATCCAGGAGCTCGAGGACCTCGGCAGCGGCAAGCTGACCGTGACCGAGGTCATCGAAGGGGTCAGCGAGGACTGGATGGCCGTGGCCCGGCTCATGCGGGCGGCCAAGAAGCCGGTGATCGCCAGCGTCGCCGGCTACGCGCTCGGCGCGGGTTGCGAGGTCGCCCTGGACTGCGACCTGATCGTCGCGACGGAGGACGCGATGTTCGGCTTCCCCGAGTCGCGCGCGGGCATGAGCATCACCGGCGGACTGACCAAGCTGCTGGCCCAGAGCATCGGGATGGCGCGGGCCCGGGACCTCGTGCTCACCGGGCGCTTCATCGCTGCCCGCGAGGCCCATGAGATCGGGATGATCAACCGCGTCGTGCCCGCGGGGACGAACGACGAGGCGGCGCTGGAGCTCCTGGGAGAGGTGCTGCGCCACTCGCCGCTGTCGACGCTCGCGCACAAGCGCATGCTCCAGCAGGCGGCCGACATGGACGTCGAGGCGGTCTACAACCTCGAGAAGCAGTCGATCGGCGTCCTGCTGACCACCGAGGACGCCGTCGAGGCCTCGAAGGCGTTCATCGAGAAGCGCGCACCGGTGTTCAAGGGACGCTGAGCCAGAGCGATGAACCTCAACGACAGCGTGGTGGTGGTCACCGGTGCGGGGTCCGGGATGGGTCGCGCCATGGTGCAGGAGTTCGTGCGCGAGGGTGCCCGTGTCGCCGCCCTGGACATCCGGGGCGAGGCGGCGCAGGAGACCGTCGACGCCGTCGGCGACCCGGCGCGCGCGCTGGCCGTCCCCGCCGACGTCGCCGATCCTGACAGCGTCGCGACGGCGGTCTGGGCGGTGCTCGACTGGGCCGGGCGCATCGACGTCCTGTGCAACAACGCGGGCGTGCTCGACAGCTACAAGCCCGCCCACGAGGTGAGCCTCGAGGAGTGGGACCGCGTGATCGCCGTCAACCTGACCGGCCCGTTCCTCATGGCGCGGGCGGTGATCCCCGACATGCTCAAGCGCTCGGCGGGGGTCATCGTCAACACCGCCTCGGTCTCGGCGTTCAGCGCGGCCGGGGGCGGCACCGCGTACACGGCGTCCAAGCACGGCGTTCTGGGACTGACCCGCCAGCTCACGTTCG
>JAWKKD010000051.1:0-2447 GCA_041393435.1 Solirubrobacterales bacterium
AGCCGACCAGCTCGTCGATCATCGATAGCGCCAGCTTCCACTTCGGCTCATGGCGCATGCCGATGTCCATTGAAAAATGTCGGTCGGTGATCACCGAATCGTGTAGGCCGACGTGGGCTTGGAGGACTGGGTCACGCGCGTGAGCGGAGAGGAGCCCCGAAGGGGCGACGAGCCGCTCGCGTGTGTGTGCGCGCTCTGACCGGGTCGCCGCGTCGGCGGTTCTGTCTGCGGCTGTCCTGAGGCTCGGTGGCGTTGTCGTCGAGCTTGTCGGGAGGCCGGTTGATCAGCGAGGAGGACGTGATGGATGTCAGGGCGCTCGCGCGTCAGGGGTACACCTACGCCGAGATCGGGAGGCTTCTCGGCCGCGATTGGCGGACGGTCAAGCGCTATGTGGAGACGGGCGCGCAGCCGGTCTACCGGCGCCGGCGGATGCCGAGCAAGCTGGATGAGTTCAAGCCGGTGATCGATCAGTGGCTGGCGGCGACACCGCGACTGCAGGCGACCCGGATCCACCAGGACCTCGTCCGCGACTACGGCTTCCAGGGCGGCTACAACACGGTGCGCCGCTACGTCGAGCGGTCGCGACCGCGGCCGGAGCCGCGCAGCTCGGAGCGCTTTGAGACCGCGCCCGGTCATCAGGCGCAGATCGATTGGTCGCACGAGCAGCCGATCCGCACCAGCTCCGGGCTCGAGCTGCCGCTCTATTGCTTTCACATGGTGCTCGGCCACTCGCGCGACTCGTTCTGCCGGCTGACCGGATCGCAGGACCTGGTGACGTTCTGGGCGTGTCACCGCGCCGCGTTCGCGCACTTCGGCGGCGTCCCGCGCCAGCTGCTCTATGACCGCACCAAGACGGTCGTCCGGACCCATGTTGGGCGCGAGCGCTCGTTGGGCGAGAACGTCTTTCACCTCGAGGCGCTGGCCTCGGCGCACCACTACGGCTTCACGCTGAAGCTCTGCAAACCCTATCGGCCGCAGACCAAGGGCAAGGTCGAGTCCGACGTCCCCTATGTCCGCGAGCGGCTGCTGCGCGCGCATACGTTCACCGATTACGAGCACGCCAACCAGGCCTGGAGCTCGTGGAACGAGGAGATCGCGCGCCAACGCGTGCATGGCACGCACGGCGAGGTCGTCGCCGCCCGGGCCGAGCGCGACCGCGCCGCGCTGGGACCGTTGCCGCCGACGGGCTATCTGGTCGTCGAGCGCACCACGAGGGTGGTCGCGCGCGACGGATTGTTCAGCTTCGAAGGCCGCCGCTACGCCGTCCCCGACGCCAAGCCGGGCGAACGCGTCGAGCTGGTCCTCGGTGAACGCGAGATTGAGGCCTACTCGCTGCTCGACGGCCGCCGCCTCGCACGCCACGAACGCGGCCGTCCCGCACGGGTGCTCCCCGACCCGGTCGCGGACTCCGCGCCGCTGGCACAGGTGCTCGGCGCGCTCCCGCAGCCGAACGTCCACCGTCGCTCGCTCACCATCTACCAGGACCTGATCGATGGCTGAACTGATCACCCAACGGATCCAGCGCAACGCCACCGAACTCAAGTTGCCCGCGATCGCCTCCAACCCCGACGAGCTCATCGACCGCGCCGAGCACGCCCAGCTCGGCTATCGCGAGTTCCTGGACCTCATCTTGGAGTCCGAGCTCGGTGAGCTCGAGGGCCGCCGCTACCAGGCCCGCCTGAAGATGGCCGGCCTGCCGCACCACAAGACGCTCGATGAGTTCGACCACACCTTCCAGCCCGAGCTGGACCCCAAGCGCCTCGCGGAGCTGCGCTCGCTGCGGTTCATCGAGCGCAAGGTCGGCTGCTTGATCCTCGGCCCGCCGGGCGTCGGCAAGAGCCACATCTCGGTGGGTCTGGCGATGGAAGCCTTGGCCCGCGGCTACCTCGTTCGCTACACCACGCTCGACGACCTCGTTCGCGGTCTGCGGCACTCCGACGCGCTCGGCAAGCTCAACAGCAAGCTCGCCCAGCTCCAGCGCCCACAGCTCTTGATCGTCGACGAAGCGGGCTATCTACCGCTGGATCGCGCCGACGCCAACCGCGTGTTCCAGGTTGTCAACCGCCGCTACACGCGCGGTTCCACGATCGTCACCAGCAACAAGACCGTCGCCGAATGGGCGCAGACCTTCGGCGACGAGGCCTTGGCCGCCGCGATCCTCGACCGCCTCCTCCACGACGCCGAGGTGCTCGCCATCAACGGCCCCAGCTTCCGGCTCAAAGGCCGCCTCGACGGGCTCCGCACACGCCCCAACGAGGACCCCGAGCCGGCCTGAACCAGCCGCGCCGACCTACATTTTTCGATGGCGATCCACCGACATTCTTCGATGGCTCTTGACACCCCGCCCGACGAGACGCGTGATGCCGTCCGCGCCGCACTGGACGCCGGCTATCGCCACATCGACACCGCCGCCGCCTACGGCAACGAGCGCCAGGTCGGCGAAGCGG
>JAWKKD010000052.1:0-2377 GCA_041393435.1 Solirubrobacterales bacterium
GAGCGACGCCATCCCCGGTGCGGGCCTGAATCCCGAGCGGATGCCCGGCCACCTGCTGCTGGCCCAGCTCGGCAAGCGCGTGCTGCGGCCGGGCGGCATCGGCCTGACCCGACGGCTGCTCGGCATGGCGCAGATCGGCGAGGGCGACCGCGTGGTCGAGCTCGCCCCGGGGGTCGGTGCCACCGCGCGCCTGGTCGTCGCGGCTCGGCCCGCGTCCTACACCGGCGTGGATCGCGACGCGATGGCGGCAGCGCTCACCGAGACCTTCCTGGAGGCCGGTGCCGACCAGCGCTGCATCGTCGCCTCGGCCGAGGCGACCACGCTGCCCGACGAGTGCGCGACGGTGGTGATCGGCGAGGCGATGCTCACGATGCAGCGCGAGCAGCGCAAGCGCGAGATCGTCGCCGAGGCGTGGCGGTTGCTGGAGCCCGGTGGGCGCTACGTCATCCACGAGCTCTCGTTGGTGCCCGACGACCTCGACCCGGCCGTGGAGAACGACCTGTGTGCGACGCTCTCGGAGACGATCCACGTTGGTGCCCGTCCGCTGACCGTGGCGGCATGGAAGCAGCTGCTCGCCGCGCAGGGCTTCGTCGTCGTCGGGCAGGCCGCTGCCGCGATGGGGCTGCTGCATCCGTCGCGCGTCGTGCGTGACGAGGGGTTCGGCGCGCTGCGTATCGCCTTCAACCTCCTGCGCCGTCCGCAGGCTCGGCGGCGGGTCCTCGCGATGCGCCGCACGTTCCGTCGCCACCGCGACCACCTGTCGAGCATCGGGCTCGTCGCCGTCAAGCCGAGGTGAGCCGGGAAGCAGCAAGCCGGACGTCGTCGATGCCGGTGCGCGTCCGCCGCGCCGCCCGGTGGCCGCGTACTGTACGGCGCAGATGGACGACGAGGCACGTGCGGGCCTGATCGCGGCGATGCCGTTCGCGGCGGGGCTCGGGATCGCGCTGGACGTCGCGGCCCCGGACGAGGTGCGCGGCCGGATGGCCTGGGCGCCGGAGCGGTGCACGGCCGGCGGCGTGCTGCACGGCGGCGCGCTGATGGCGTTGGCCGACAGCCTGGGCGGCGTGTGCGCGTTCCTGAACCTGCCCGAGGGCGCGGGCACCGCGACGATCTCCTCGGCGACGAACATGCTGCGCGCGGTGCGCGGCGGCGAGGTGCTCGGGCTCGCGCGGCCCCTGCACGTCGGGCGCAGCGTGATCGTCGTGCAGACCGAGCTGCGCGACGACGAGGACCGGCTTGTCGCGCAGGTCACGCAATCGCAGGCCGTGCTCGCGGCGTAGCGGAGCACGGCCGGCGGGCCGGCGGTCAGGTGCCGTGAGCGGGGCGCAACTCGTGCGAGGTGGCGCCCCGCAGCAGCCAGACGGCGCCGAGCAGGCACGCGACCGTGAAGACGAGCAGTCCCACGAACCCGTACGTATAGGTGCCCTCGATGTCCTTGACGATGCCCACGAAGATCGGCGGGAAGAAGCCGCCCAGGCCGCCGGCGGCGCCGACGATGCCCGCCGCGGCGCCCGCGTCCTTGGGGAATTCGACCGCCACGAGCTTGAAGACGGCGCCGCTGCCGGCGCCGAGCGCGGCGCCGAGGGTCAGGCACGCGAGCGTGATCGTGACCATTCGCGGATGCGGGGAGAGTGCGGCGAGCACCGCCGAGCAGATCGCCACGGCGGCGAAGACGAGCACCAGCACCGAGTAGCCGTCGTAGCGGTCGGAGAGCCAGCCGCCCACCGGCCGGGCCAGCGTGGCCGCGATCACGAAACCGGCGGCGCGCGCGCTCGCGTCGCCCTTGGAGAGGTCGAACCAGTCCTGAAGCACGGTCGGCAGCAGCAGGAACATCGCGACGAAGCCGCCGAAGGTGATGAAGTAGAAGAAGGCGAGGCGGTAGAGCCGCCAGCCGGAGCGCAGCACCTTGGAGTACACGGCGGGCTTGCCGCGTGCCGGCGCGTCGCGGGCGGCGATCGCGATGAGCGCTGCGCCGCCGAGCAAGGCCGCGGCGGTGATCCAGCCGAGCGCCGGTCGCCCCCAGCTGTCGACGATCGCCGGCGCACTGAAGAAGGCCACCGCGGTGCCGATGTTGCCGATGCCGTAGAGCCCGAGGGCGAAGCCCTGGCGCTCCTTGGCGTACCAGTTGGCCACGAACGGCACGCCGATCGCGAACGAGGACCCGGCGACGCCGAGCAGGAAGCCGACGCCGATCAGCGCCCAGTAGCTCGACGCATAGCCGAACAGCACCGCGGGCAGGGCCGAGAACGCCAGCAGCAGCGTGAACATCCGCCGGCCGCCGTAGCGGTCGGTCAACGTGCCCATGGGGAGCCGCAGCAGCGACCCGAGCACGACCGGGACGGCCGTCAGCAGGAGCGCCTCGGTGTAGGAGAGATCG
>JAWKKD010000053.1:0-2375 GCA_041393435.1 Solirubrobacterales bacterium
TCGAGGCGCTGCGCGGTCAGGTGACGGGATGAGACTCCCTGTGTCAACCCTTCTGGGTGATGAGGCGTTGGTAGTTGCCGTGGAGGGCGGGGTCGTAGGTGGTGTGGTCGTGCCAGATGCGCCAGATGATGCTGGCCCAGGCGCGGCCGAGGATGCGGATCGCGTGGGGGTGTGTGGCGCCGCGGGCGCGGGCGCGGTGGTAGATGTCGGCGGCCCAGGGGTTGTGGTGGCGGCTGGTGTCGGCGAGGGTGCTGAAGGCGTCGCGGAGTCGGTGGTCGCAGGCGAAGCGGAAGTGTGCGCGCTTGGACTTGCCGGACTCTTTGGCGACGGGGGCTTGCCCAGCGTCGCCGGCGAGCGCGTGTTTGGTGGGGTAGCGGGGGCGGCAGTCGCCCATCTCGGCGATGAACGTGGCGGGGCAGATCGCGGTCTTGGGATCGCGAAACAGCGAGGTGAAGATCTGGCCGTCGGGGTGGTCGTGCAGGCTGGCGCGGATCTCGCTGGTCAGTTGCGCGATCTGGGCGACGAGCGGCTCGAGCGCGGCGACGAGGCCGAGCACGATCTGGCGGCGCGCCTCGCTCTCGAGGGTGGCGGCGCGGCCGTCGGCGGCGCCGCGCAGCCTGGCGAGCAGCTCGCGGGCCGGTCGTCGTCCGCAGTAGTGGTTGCGGGCCAGGAAGCGTTCCAGGCGCTGTTGGCCGAGACCGCGGGCGTCGGCCGGGGTCGGGTAGCGCTTGATGAAGGCCAGCGCGATCGGGCTGTCGATCTCGGCGAAGATCGCTACCGCTCCGGGCCAGAAGCACTCCAGTTGGGCGCGCAGCGCGTTGGCCAGTGCGACGCGGTGTTCGACGAGGTCCTCGCGGGCGCGGGTCAGCGCGCGCAGCGCCTTGGTCTGATCGCTGTCGGGGACCAAGATGCGCAAGCGGTGCTGGTCGGTGCGCGCCAGTTCGGCGAGCACGAAGCTGTCGAAGCTGTCGCTCTTGCCGCCCGCCGCGGTGAACCGCGGCCGCGAGGCGGTGAGCTGGTTGGGGTGCACGGCGATGACGTGCAGTCCGGCGTCAAGCAGGCGGTCGATCAGCAGTCCGTCCGGGCGCTCAACGGCGACCAGCAGCACCCCGAGCTCGATCAGCCTGGCGCACAGCGCCTTGATTCCCCGTTCGTCATGGCGGTAGCGGCGCCCCTCGCAGATCCGGCCATCGCTGTCAACGACGCACGCGGCGTGCTCCTCGCTGGCCCAATCGATGCCAGCGAACCTGCCCTCACCCATCGGTCCTCCTGTCGGTCGACGTTGACTGTCGCCGGCGGCGAGGTACCTTGGCGGGTGCTCACTGATGGCGCTCTGGTGGCGCGACTCCCTGTTGCCACTCGGGGCACCTCGACGGAACGACGGGAGGCGCTGGTCTCATCCTGGCCCTCTGCACGGGCAAGCGACGCTGGCGCTCTCCCGCCGTCCGCCGGCACCAAGGAGGATGACCAGTGAGCGTCGCCGACATCGACGCGCGCGTCGGCGGGATCCAGCAGCTCTTCGTCGCGCTCAACGGCGGCGTGGCGGCTCCCGCCGCGCCGGCGGCCAGCGCGGCCGCGCCGTCGGCGTCCACGAGCTTTCCGTCGCAGCTCGCGGCGGCGACGGCTTCGGCGCCCGCCGCACAGACCGCCGGCGGCGCGACCTCGTACGACGCGCTCATCAGCGCCGCGGCCCAACGCAACGGGGTCGACCCGGCGCTGCTGAAGGCGCTGATCCGCGCCGAGTCGAACTTCGATCCCAACGCCGGCAGCGCGGCCGGTGCGCAGGGGCTCACCCAGCTCATGCCCGCCACCGCCGCGGCGCTCGGGGTCACCGACGTCCACGACCCCGCCCAGGCAATCGAGGGCGGCGCCCAGTACCTGCGCCAGCAGCTCGACGCGTTCGGCGGCGACGAGGCGAAGGCGCTGGCGGCCTACAACGCCGGTCCCGGCGCCGTCCAGCGCTACGGCGGCGTGCCGCCGTACGCGGAGACCCAGCAGTACGTCCAGAAGGTCCTCGGCTACGCGGCCGGGTACCGCACGGCTGCGCCGACCGCCACCGCGACCTACGCGGCGGCGGGCGGTGCGGCGCCCCTGTCCACTCCGATCGTCACCTGAGCATGGAAGCCATCACCACCGCCCCGCCGCCCGACAGCGGCGCCGACGGTCCGCGCGGCAGCGGACCACCGGACCCGCCGGGCACGCCGTTTCAGACGGTGCTCGGCGCGCAGCAGCAGGCCTGGACCGCACCGCCGGAGGGCCAGCAGGACTCACAGCCGGGCGCCGGCCCGCCGCCACCCGCCGCCGCCGTCGCGGCGCTGGCCGGGCTCGTGCCCGCGCCGGCCGCCTCCGCCACCACAACGCCGCCGCCGTCCGTG
>JAWKKD010000054.1:0-2193 GCA_041393435.1 Solirubrobacterales bacterium
CGTGAAGCCGTCGTGGATGGCGGTCGACCAGCTCATCCCGGTCGACGCCTTCAGCCACGGCACGCCGAGCCCGAAGACGATGAGCTGGCCGGCGACGAACGCGGCGAAGGCGACGCCGACGCGCCGGTCCGCGCCCAGCCGGGCCAGCCGGCCGACGACGTAGGCGGCGAGCACGAAGCCGACGATGTAGCCGCCGGTGGCCCCCGTCAGCTGCGCGAGGCCGTGGTCGCCGTCCGCGTAGACGGGCAGCCACAGGCCCAGCGCCAGCCAGACCAGCATCGCCGCCGCCCCCCGGTTCGGGCCCAGCGCGGCGCCGCACACGACCACGGCCAGCGTCTGCCCGGTGATCGGGACCGGCGACGGCGGCACCGGGATCGCGATCTGGGACATCAGGGCCATGAACAGCGTTCCGGCGGCCACGAGGCCGACGTCGCGCACGAGCCCACCGGGCACGGCGTCGGCGAGCACGACCGGCGGTCGCCTCGCCCAGGAGGTGGGGGTGGGGGTGATGGTCGACAAGATGGGAAGAGGGGGTGCGGGGAGGACGGAGCCTGGCGCGGCGAGGCTAGACGTGCCCCTCGGCATCGGCTCCGGGCAAATCACGGGTTGCAATCCGTGGAGAGCACGGATGGCGGTTGCGCCCGGTCTGCCTAGGGTCTGCGCGCATGCTGGTCTATTCCTGCTCGGGCGCCTCGAACGTCGCGCAACTCGCCAACTACATCGCTGTGCGCCTCGATCGTCTCGGACTGGCGGAGATGTCGTGCATCGTCGGCGTGGGCGGCGACGTCAAGCCGCTCGTCCACAAGGCGACCCGCGGCCTGCCGATCATCGCCATCGACGGCTGTCCGCTGGCCTGCGCCGAGCGGGTCCTGGCCGCCAAGGGCGTCACGCCCGAGGTCATGATCCGCCTGCACGAGCGCGGGCTGCGCAAGCGCCAGCACACCGACTTCGACGAGGCCGAGCGCGAGGAGGTCTTCGCGCAGGTGCTCGAGGAGCTCGCTCCGCGCCTGATCGCCGAACGCCCCGAGCTCGAGCCGGTCGTGCGCGAGGCGCTGGGCGACGCCGCCCTCCAGGCAGCGTGACGCACGCCGCGGCCCTGCCGCGCATCATCCAGGGAGGCATGGGCGTCAGGGTGTCGAGCTGGCGCCTGGCCTCGGCGGTCTCGCGGCTCGGCCAACTCGGCGTCGTGTCGGGAACCGCCCTGGCCGTCGTCCTCGCGCGCGGCCTGCAGGACGGCGACCGCGACGGGCATCTGCGCCGCGCGCTGGCGGCGTTCGCGGACCGTGCGGTCGCCACGCGGATCCTCGATCGCTGGTTCCGTCCGGAGGGCCGTCCACCGGGGACCCCCTACCGCGCGGTGCCCGTCCCCCGCGCCCGCGCCGGACGACAGTTCCTCGAGCTGGTGGTCGTCGCCTGCTTCGTCGAGGTGTTCCTGGCCAAGGAGCGCCACGACGGACCCGTCGGCATCAACCTGCTGGAGAAGATCCGCATCCCGACCCTGCCGTCGCTGTACGGGGCGATGCTGGCCGGCGTCGACTGGGTGCTGATGGGGGCCGGGATCCCGCGCCGCATCCCCGCTGCTCTGCGCACCCTGGCCGAGCACCGGCCGGTCAGCCTCACGCTCGACGTCGAAGACGCTGACGGTCACGAGGACGAGTACGAGGTCTCCTTCGACCCGCACGCGGTGATCGACGGCCCCGAGGCGCCGCTGCGCGTCCCGCGCTTCCTGGCCGTGGTGGGCTCGCACGTCCTGGCCGCCCATCTGCTGCGCGGCGACGGCGAGCACCCCGCGGGCTTCGTGGTCGAGCACCCCATCGCCGGCGGCCACAACGCTCCGCCTCGCGGGCCGCTGCGGCTCAGCGACGAAGGCGAGCCCGTCTACGGCCCGCGCGACGAGGTCGACCTCGACCGCATGCGCGCGCTCGGGCTGCCGTTCTGGCTGGCCGGCGGGCAGGGGCACCCAGACCGGCTGCGCGACGCGCTCGCCGCCGGTGCTGCCGGGGTGCAGGTGGGGACCGCCTTCGCCCTATGCGAGGAGTCCGGGATGGAGCCCGATCTCCGGCGCCGGGCGCGCGAGGCGGCGGCCGCCGGACAGCTCGAGGTGCGCACCGAACCGCTTGCCTCGCCCACCGGATATCCGTTCAAGGTGGCCCAGCTGCCGGGCACCGTGGCCGAGCCGGAGACGCTGGGCGC
>JAWKKD010000055.1:0-2110 GCA_041393435.1 Solirubrobacterales bacterium
CGCGGACGGGCTGGCCTGGTGTTGAGGCACGTGCGTGCATCTCGTGGAGACTGGGCATGATGGACGCATGCGCGTGACCGTCACCGGCGCGACGGGCCTGATCGGGCGCCGGCTCGTCGGGGCGCTGCGCGACCGCGGCGACGAGGTGACCGTGCTCTCGCGGGCGCCCGACCGCGCCGCCGGCGCGCTGGGCGTCGAGGCGATCGGCTGGGATCCCGCCGCCGAGCCGGCGCCGGCCGCGGCGCTGGCGGGCCGCGGCGCCGTCGTGCACCTCGCCGGCGAGCCGATCGACCAACGCTGGACGCCGGAGGCCAAGCGGCGGATCCGGGCCAGCCGCGAGGAGGGCACCGCGCGCCTCGTGGCGGGGCTGCGCGCGGCCGATCCGCGCCCGCCCGCGCTGGTGTGCGCCTCCGCGGTCGGCTACTACGGGCCGCGCGGCGGCGAGCGGCTCGACGAGGACGCTTCGGCGGGCACCGGGTTCCTGGCCGACGTCTGCCGGGCCTGGGAGCGAGCGGCCGTGGCCGCGGGCGCCCTGGACATGCGGGTCGCGTGCCTGCGCACCGGCGTGCTCCTGGATCGCGACGGCGGCGCGCTGGCTCGGATGCTGCCGCCGTTTCGCCTGGGTCTCGGCGGCCCGATCGCCGGTGGCGGCCAGTACGTCTCGTGGATCGCGCCGCAGGACCTCGTCGCCCTGTATCTGGCCGCCGTGGACGGCCCGGCCTGGCAGGGCGCCGTCAACGCCACCGCGCCGGAGCCGGTGACCAACCGCGAGCTCACGCGCGCGCTGGGCCGCTGCCTGCGCCGCCCGGCGCTGCTGCCCGTGCCCGCCGTGGCCCTGCGCGCGCTGTACGGCGAGATGTCGATGGTCGTCACCACCGGCCAGCGCGCCGTCCCCGCGCGCGCGGCCGGTCTCGGGTTCGCCTTCCGCCACCCGCAGGTCGCGGGCGCGCTGCAGGCCGCGCTCGCGTCTTGAGGCGGGTTGTGTGCTCGCGGCGAGGTGGTGCGGATAGCCGCACCATCACTGACAGGGAGGCCCCAGAGCGTCGCCCGCAGGGCGGGCGTAGCGTCGCTTGCGCATGGAACCCCGCCTCGCAGTCGCCGTCCCTCCCTCTCTCTCCCCGTCGCGACTCAGGGGTGCGGCCCATGCAGCGCGTCGTCGGCCGCCGCGGGCTCTCCTCCTCGCGGCGGCCGGCGGCGCGGCCGTCGTCCTCGTCCTGCTCGTCGGGGGCCGCCCGGCGCAGACGTTCGCCGACGCGCTCGATCGGATCTTCTCCGCCCAGCCGGGCTGGGCGCTGGCCGCCGTCGGCTTCGAGCTCGTCTCGATCACCGGCTACAGCCTCCTGCTCTGGTACGTCGCCGGCCGCGGGTCGTCGCGCATCGACCTGCGCACCAGCTACCAGGTGACGCTCGCCGGGGCGGCCGCCACGCGGCTGCTGCCGACCGGCGGGATGGGCGGCATCGCGCTCTCGCTGTGGACGCTGCAGCGCGCCGGTCATCGCGGCCGCGCCGCCGTGCGCACCCTCCTGACCTTCCTGGTCATCCTCTACGGGGTCTTCTTCGCGGCCATCCTCGCCGCCGGCGTGCTGCTCGCCACCGGCGCGGCGGCGGGCCAGGGTCCCGTCGCGTTCATGGTCCTCGGCATCGCGGCCGGCGCGGCGGTCATCGGCGGCGCGGTGACCGTCGGGGTCCGCCATCTGCGCGCCCCCGCCGCGCCGCCCGTCCCGGTCGCGCCCGACGGGCGCCTGGCCCGGCTGCCCGGCGGCCACCGCCTCGCGCGTGTGCGCGACTACGGCGGGGTCCTGGGCGATGCCGTCGCCGACGCGCTGCGCCTGGCCCGCCATCCGGACCCCCGATTGCTCGGTGCGCCGGCCTGGTGGGGGTTCGACATCGCCGCCCTGTGGGCGGCGTTCCACGCGTTCGGAGCCGCGCCGCCGGTCGCCGTGCTCGTGCTCGGCTACTTCGTGGGCCAGCTGGCCAACACGGTCCCGCTGCCGGGCAGCGTCAGCGGCGGCCTGGTGGCCGTGCTCGCCGCGTTCGGCTCGCCGCTGGACCTGACGCTCGCCGCCGTGCTCGCCTACCGGGCCCTCGCGGTGTGGACGCCGGTGGCGCC
>JAWKKD010000056.1:0-2106 GCA_041393435.1 Solirubrobacterales bacterium
GTCGCGGCCGCCGGCCTGCCGGCCTACCACTTCGTGGGCCACGGCCTGGGCGTCACGCTGCACGAGGAGCCGTTCATCAACCCGCTGCAGTCGGTGGTGCTGCGCGAGGGGATGGTCCTGTGCATCGAGCCGCTGACGTCCGTCGAAGGGCGCTTCGGCATGCAGATCGAGGACGAGCTGCTCGTCACCGCCGACGGCTGCGAGCTGCTCACCCAGGCCGGCGACATCCTGCGGATCGGAGGCTGACGTGAAGATCACCGGTGCCGAGGTCTTCCTGGTCGCGCTGCCCTCGCGGCGCGAGCACACCTGGGCCTCGAAGATGGTGACCCCCATCGGCCATCACGCCATCGTGCGGCTCGACACCGACGCGGGCATCAGCGGCTGGGGCGAGTCCCCGGCGATCGCCACGTGGGGCGGCGCGCACATGCGCCAGTACGGGGAGACGCCGCAGACGGTCCGCCACATGGTGCTCGACTACCTGCTGCCGGCGATCGAGGGCGTGGACCCCGCCGACCTCGGCGTCGTCCACGCCCGCATGGACAAGGTGGTCAAGGGCAACCCGTACGCCAAGGCGGCGCTCGACATCGCCTGCCACGACGCGGCGGGCAAGGCGCTCGGCGTGCCCGTGTGGCGGCTGCTGGGGGGCAAGCGCCGCGACGGCATCGAGGTCGCGCACTCGCTCGGCATCATGCCCGTCGACCGGTGTGTCGAGGAGGCCGCGCAGGCGGTGGCCGAGGGCGCGCGCACGATCAAGTGCAAGACCGGCCTGGACCCCGTGCGCGACGTCGAGCTCGTGCGCGCGCTGCGCGCGCGCCTGGGCGACGACGTGCGCGTCCGCGTCGACGGCAACGAGGGCTACGCGACCGTCCAGGAGGCCGTCGAGGTCACCCGCGAGCAGGAGCAGTACGGGATCTTCCTGTGCGAGCAGCCGCTGGCCGGCGCGCGCGCGCTCGCCGCGGTGGCGGAGCGCATCGACACGCCGGTCATGGCCGACGAGTCCGCGTGGACGGTGCAGGACATCCTCGAGCTCGACGCGCTCGACGCCGCCCAGTGCTTCTCGTGCTACGTGACCAAGCCGGGCGGGCTCTGGCGTGCGCGCCAGCAGGCCGAGGTCGCGGCGGCGCTGGGGATGTACTGCGACATCGGCGGCTCGATCGAGATGGGGATCGGCAACGCGGCCAACCTCCACCTGGGCGTCTCGCTGGAGCGCGCGATCCTGCCCAGCGTGTGCCCGGTGACGCGTATCGAGGGCATCGACGGTCCCGAGATCGCCGGGGTGTACTACCTCGACGACATCGTCGCGCAGCCGCTGGCGTTCGTCGACGGCGCGGTGCTCTGCCCCGACGGGCCGGGCCTCGGCATCGAGGTCGACGAGGACAAGCTGCGCCACTACGCGCAGGCGGCGGAGGTGCCCGTGGCATGACCCGCGTCGCGATCCTCGGCGCCGGGGCGGGCGGCGCCGCCGCCGCGGTCGACCTGACCGCGCGCGGCTTCGAGGTCGCACTGTGGAACCGCTCGGCCACGACCCTCGAGCCGCTGCGGGCCGCGGGCGGCGTGCACTACGAGGGCGTCCTCGGCGCGGGCTTCACGCCGGTGGCGACGATCACGCAGGATGTGGGGGAGGCGCTGGCGGGCGCGGCGGTCGCGCTGGTCTGCCTGCCGTCGCTGGCTCACGACGGCGTGGCCGACGCGCTGGCCGCGGCGGGCGCGCGGATCCCGGTCGTGCTGAACCCCGGGCACACGGGCGGCGCGCTGCACCTCGCGGCGCGGCTGGGCGCCGCGGCGCCGCCGCTGGCCGAGCTGTCGACGCTGACCTACGTCGCGCGCAAGCCGCAGGGCGACCGGGTGCGCATCAGCGGGGTCGCCGGGCGCGTGCGCGCGGCGTGCCTGCCGGGCGGGGAGGCGGCGCTCGACCTGGCCTGCGAGCTGTATCCGTGCGCGGTGCGCGAGCGCGACGTGCTGGCCACGGGGCTGGCCAACGTCAACCTCGTGCTGCACCCCCCGGCCGCCGTGCTCGGCGCCGCGTGGGTGGAGGCGACCGGCGGCGCGTTTCGCTTCTACGCCGACGCGACCACGCCCGCCGTGGCCCGCGTGATCGGTGCGCTG
>JAWKKD010000057.1:0-2032 GCA_041393435.1 Solirubrobacterales bacterium
GCGCTCATCGTTGGCAGCCTGCCGGTCGTCGCCGGATTGCTGGCTTGGGTGGCGGGCATCGACCGACCGCTGCCGCGCCGGTTCTGGGCGGCCGCCGGGGTGGGGGTTCTTGGCGTCACGCTGATCGCGGCGAGCGCCCGACCGCACGCCGGCGGGGGACCGCCGGGTGAGCTGTTTGCGGTCGGCTCGGTGCTGTCGTGGGCCGTCTACTCCGTGGCGGCCGTGCCGCTGATCCGGTGGTACGGGTGGCTGCGGGCCATGGCCGCGGCGATGGCGCTGGGAGCCGTGCCGCTGTGCATCGCGGCGATCCTTCGGCCATCCGGCGGCGTCGGCACGTTCGGTGTCGAGGTGGGGACGGCGCTCACCTTCAGTCTCGCTGGTGTGGTCGCGGCGCAGGTGCTGTGGATGCAGGGCATCGCGCGGGTTGGTCCAGCGCGCGCCGCGGTGTTCACCAACCTTCAACCACTGCTCGGCGCGCTCTTTGCCGTCCTCCTGCTCTCGGAGGTGCTGCGCTGGACGCATATGATCGGCGGGGCGCTGATTCTCCTTGCGCTCATGCTCAACCCGGTACGAGCGGGCCCGGAGGAGCTATACCCAGAAGTTGTGGACGGCGTTGAAGAAGAAGGCGGCGTACCTTCCCGGTTGCTGAAGACCGACCGCCGGAAGGCGGAGAAGGAAGGCACGCCATGGCAGATGTTCGCAGGCTCCCCGTTGGGGAGGACGACAACGAGGTCCAGATCACGCTCGACGATCTCGCGCGTGAGGGCGCTCGCCGGATGATCGCGACCGCGTTGGAGGCCGAGGTCGCCGACTACATCGAGCGGTTCGCCGACGAGCGCGACGAGGACGACAGGCGGCTGGTGGTCCGCAACGGCCGCGCGAGGGAGCGCAAGCTGACGGTCGGGTCGGGCACCGTGGCGGTGCGGGCGCCGAGGGTCAACGACAAGCGCGTCGACGAGGACACCGGACAGCGCCAGAAGTTCAGCTCGCGGATCTTGCCGGCCTACGCGCGGCGCTCGCCGAAGGTCAACGACGTGCTGCCGGTGCTCTACCTGCGCGGCCTGTCGACGGGCGACTTCCGGCCCGCCTTGGAGCAGCTGCTGGGCGAGGACGCCGCGGGCCTGTCGTCGTCGACGATCAGCCGCCTGTGCAGCGAGTGGGAGGCCGAGCACGCCCGCTTCCGTCGGCGCGAACTGCGTTTTCACCGCTATGCGTACTGGTTCGTCGACGGCGTGCACGTCTCGATCCGCCTGGGCGAGGACGACCGGCTCTGTCTGCTCGTGGTCATCGGGGTCCGTGAGGACGGCACCAAGGAGCTGCTGGCCGTCGAGGACGGCTACCGCGAGAGCACCGACTCGTGGGCCGCGGTGATGCGCGACCTCAAGCACCGCGGGCTCAACGAGCCCAAGCTCGTCATCGGCGACGGCGCCCTTGGCACTTGGGCCGCGCTCAGAGATGTCTACCCGAACGCACGCCGCCAGGCGTGCTGGGTGCACGCGATCGCCCGCGTCCTCGACGCGCTGCCCAAGCGCCTGCAACCGCAGGCCAAGAAGCTGCTGCACGAGACGATGGAGGCTCCGACCCGCCGCGACGCCAAGGCGGGGCTGGAGCGCCTGCGCGAGACCTTCGATGCCAAGTACCCCAAGGCGGTCGCCAAACTCGATCGCGACTGGCAGCACCTCACCGCGTTCTATGACTTCCCGGCCGAGCACTGGCGCCACCTGAGGACGTCGAACGCGATCGAGAGCAGCTTCGCGACCGTCAAGCTGCGCACCCGGGTGACCAAGGGCGCCGGCAGCAAGAAGGCCGCCCTGTCGATGGCCTACAAGCTGCTCGACGCCGCCCAGGAACGCTGGCGCCGCTTCAACGGCCACGAACTCGTCGCCGACGTCCTCGCGGGCGTCAAGTTCACCGACGGCGAGCGCACCACCGACGACACCAACCACGACGATGACATGACCGACGAGAAGGTCGCCGCCTGACGATGCTTCAGCGCCTCATCCACAACTCTTGACAGTTGCTCCCCCGTCTC
>JAWKKD010000058.1:0-2002 GCA_041393435.1 Solirubrobacterales bacterium
CACGCCGCCGCCGGCGAGCAGTTGCAGACCGGGAAACCTGCGATGCAGCTCGGCGACGAGCGCGATGTCCGGGCCTTCACCGGTTCCGACGCGATCGAGGTCGAGCACGATCGCTTCGTGCAGGCCGCCGCCCATCAACCGTGCGAGCGCATCAGCCGGTGGCAGGTCGCGGAGGTCATCGGCCCGCGTGACGACCCGGCCGCCCCGCAGGTCGAGGCTGACGATGAGGCGGACGCCCGGCAGACCGGTGCGGATGCACGTCAGTGCCCGCGCGTCGGGGAGCGTCTCGCTGCCGACCACCACGCCGGCGACGGCCAGATCGAGGAGCGCCCGCGCGGACGCGACGTCGGCGCTGCCGGCGTCGACGATCACCTGCGACTCCCGTGCGAGCGAGCCGATCCTCGGATCGACACCGGTCCGACGCTCGATCGCGTCGAGGTCGGCGACGTAGAGCTCGTCGAGCCCCAGCTTCGTCCGCAGCGCGCGGGCCACGCGGAGCGGATCGCTGCCGTCGACCAGGACGCTGTGCAGCGGCTGATAGAACTCCCGCTCGCCCCGTACCGCGTGCACGGCGCGACCGCCCTTGAGGTCGATGACGGGGATGACTCGCATGCAGGCGACCGCAGGATGCCACCAGCCGGGCTTCGTCGGGCTCGACGTCGGAGGCGTGAGCACGAAGGCCGCGCGTCTGCGCGCCGGGCGCATGCGGGTCGCCTCGTGCCCGTTCGAGGTGTGGCGGGACCGCCAGGCGCTCGCGGCCGTCATCGGCGCTGCGCTGGCGGAGGTGGGCAGCGAACCGGACGACGAGGTCGCGCTGACCATGACCGCCGAGCTCTCGGACGCGTTTCGCCGCAAGCGTGAAGGGGTCGAGTTCGTGATCGACTCCGCCGAGGCGGCGCTGGGAGGTCGCGCGCCGCGTGTGCTCACCACCGCGGGGGAGCTCGTCAGCAGCGCCACGGCGCGGGCGCGCCCGATCGAGGTGGCGGCGGCGAACTGGATGGCGACCGCGCTCGAGATCGCGGCGCTGCATCCGGACGCACTGTTGATCGACGTGGGCAGCACCACCGCCGACCTGATCCCGCTGACCGATGGGCGGGTCACCGCCGTCGGGCGCACCGATCTCGACCGGCTGCTGGCGGGCGAGCTCGTCTACACGGGGATGCTGCGCACCAACCTGGCGGCGATCGCCCGGCGGGTGCCGGTGCGAAGGCGATGGTGCCCTGTGTCGTCGGAGCTCTTCGCGATCAGCGCGGACGTGCACCTGATCCTGGGTCACATCGCGCCGTCCGAGTACGAAGGCCCGACGCCCGATGGTCGAGACGCCACCGTGGACTGCGCCCGCGAGCGGGTCGCGCGGCTGGTGTGTGCGGACGTCGAGCAGCTCGACATCGGCGAGATCGATGCCATCGCCGGCCATCTCCACGCAGAGCAGGTCCGCCAGATCGAGACGGCGGCCCGGCGCGTGGTGACGCGCTGCGCGGCGGATGCTCCCGTCGTGGCGGTGGGCGCCGGCGCGCTGCTCGCGCGCGAGGTCGCCGCGCGGCTGGGGCGTCGCCTGGTGGCCGCGCCCGAGGGCTGGGGTGCCGCCGCTGCGAGGGCGGCGCCGGCCGCCGCGCTCGCCGGCCTTCTGGCGCGACGCGCGGGCGCGCGATGCTGACCGTGGTCAAGGTCGGCGGAGGGTTCGCCCGCGAGCTGGGTGACGCGGCGCTCGGCCGTCTCTGCCGCAAGCTCGGAGAGCTCGCCGCCGAGCATCCGCTGCTGATCGTGCCGGGCGGCGGGGCGTTCGCCGACGTGGTGCGCGATCACGACCGGCGCTTCGGGTTGTCCGCGCGGTCGTCGCACCGGATGGCGCTGCTGGCGATGGACCAGTTCGGCCTGGTGCTGAGCGAGCTGATCCCGGGTGCGCAGGGATGTCTCGAGCCGGCCGAGGCCAGCGCCCGCGCCGCAGGAGGACGGGCGACCGTGCTGCTGGGGGCGGTCAACGCCGCTGGCGACGATCAGC
>JAWKKD010000059.1:0-1996 GCA_041393435.1 Solirubrobacterales bacterium
CGCCGTCCACGCTTAGCGCCGTGCCGGTCACGAACGACGCCTTGTCGGAGAGCAGCCAGACGCAGGCCGCGGCGATCTCGGGCGGCTGGGCGAACCGGCCGATCGGATGGTTGGCCCGCGCCGCCTCGACGGCGGCCGGGTCGCCCCCGAGGAGGTTCTCGAAGAGGTCGGAGACCATCGGCGTCTCGGTGTACGACGGGCAGACCGCGTTGACCCGGATGCTCTGGGTCGCGTACTCGAGCGCGGCCGCCTTCGACAGCCCGACGACGCCGTGCTTGGCGGCGACGTAGCCGACCGCGCCGGGCCAGCCGATCAGCCCGGCCGCCGAGGCCATGTTGACGATCGACCCGCCGCCGGTCTCCAGCAGGGCGCGCAGCTCGTGCTTGGTGCACAGGAACACGCCGTTTAAGTCGACGTCGCAGATGCGCTTGAAGTCCTCGAAGCGCGTGTCGGCGGTCATCCCGATCGTGCCGAGGATGCCGGCGCAGTTGAACGCGCCGTCGAGGCCGCCGAGCTCGCGCCGCGCGGTGGCCACGAGCGTCTCGACCTGCGCCTCGTCGGTGACGTCGCAGGCCGCGAACGTCGCCTCGCCGAGCTCTGCGGCCAGCGCGCCGCCGCGCTCCGCGTCGACGTCGGACAGCAGCAGCCGTGCGCCCTCCGCCCGTGCCTCGCGGGCGGTCGCCTCGCCGATGCCGCTGGCCGCGCCGGTGATCAGCACCGCCTTGCCGTCCAGGATGCCCATCGTCGTCGCCCTCCCTCTCACGCCGGCGCCGCTGGGCGGACCCGGTCGCGCAATGGCTTCTTGTCGATCTTGCCCGTCGAGGTCTTGGGCAGGTCGTCGACGACCTCCCAGCTCGACGGCACCTTGAACGCCGCCAGGCGCTCGCGGCAGTGGCGCTCGACCGCGCCGAGGTCCGCCCCGGCGGCGAGCACGACGACCGCGTGCACCTCCTCGCCGCGTACCGGATCGGGGCGACCCACCACGGCGGCGGCCTGGACGCCGTCGTGCTCGAGCAGGACGTCCTCGATCTCGCGCGGGTAGATGTTCTCGCCGCCGCGGATGATCATGTCCTTCTTGCGGTCGACGAGGAAGATGTAGCCGTCCGCGTCGCGGTAGCCGACGTCGCCGGTGTGCAGCCAGCCGTCGCGCAGCGCCTCGGCGGTGGCGTCGGGCCGGTTGAGGTAGCCCTGCATGACGTTGGGCCCGCGCACGCACACCTCGCCCGGCTCGCCGGTCGCGGCGACCCGACCCGCCTCGTCGCGGATCTCGACGTCCTGGCCGCGGACCGGCAGCCCGATCGAGCCGATCTTGCGCGGCCCGGGGAACGGGTTGAGCGTCGAGGTGCAGGAGCCCTCGGTCAGGCCGTAGCCCTCGAGGATCGCGATGCCGAACTTCGCCTCGAAGCGCTCGAACAGCGCCGGCGACAGCGGTGCGGCGCCGCAGACGACGAAGCGCACGGTGTTCGTCTCGGCCTCGTCGGCGCCGGGCGCGTGCAGGAGCGCGGCGAGCATGGTCGGCACCGCCGAGAACGTGACCGGCTCGAAGCGCGCGACCGCGTCCCAGAACGCGGAGGCCGAGAAGCGCTCCCACATCGCCACCTGGGCGCCGACGACCATCGGCATCACCGTGGTCACGAGCTGGGCGTTGACGTGGAACAGCGGCAGGACCATGCCGAGGACGTCGCCGCGCACGACGGGGACGAGCTCGGCGAGCATGCGCGTGTCCGACAGGAAGTTGCGGTGGCTGAGCATCGCGCCCTTCGGCCGGCCGGTCGTGCCCGACGTGTAGACGAGCGACATGAGGTCGCCCGCCGCGACGCCGGCCTCCTCGGGGACGGTCCCGTGGGCGCGCAGCGCGGCCAGCGGGTCGCTGGCCTGCTGGTCGACGCCGATGACCGCGCGCAGCGCCGGCAGCCGCGCGCGGGCCGCCTCGAAGTCCGCGGCGCGCGCCGCCTCGCAGACGATCGTGCTCGCGCCCGAGTCCTCGAGGATGGCC
>JAWKKD010000060.1:0-1945 GCA_041393435.1 Solirubrobacterales bacterium
CGAGGTCGCCGTCCTCGGCCTCGATCCCGGCCAGCGCCCGCCCGAGCTGCGCGAGCGCGTCGGGATCGTGCTCCAGCAGACCGGCATCTACCGCAACATCCGCGTGCGCGAGGCGCTCGTGCACTTCGCCGGCCTCTACGCCGCCCCGCGCGACCCCGACGAGGTGATCGCCCTCGTCGGCCTGGACGGCAAGCAGAACGCGCTGGCCCGGACGCTGTCGGGCGGCCAGCTGCGCCGGCTCGACCTGGCGCTGGCGCTCATCGGCGACCCGGAGCTGATCTTCCTCGACGAGCCGACCACCGGCTTCGACCCGGCGGCGCGGCGCACCGCCTGGGGGACGATCCGGTCGCTGCGCGCGCTCGGCAAGACGGTGGTGCTGACGACGCACTACCTCGACGAGGCGCAGGAGCTCGCCGACCGGGTGGCGATCGTCAAGGGCGGCACGATCCTCGCCGAGGGCGCGCCGCGCGAGCTCGGGGTCGGCCACGGCGCGCGCGTGCGGATCACGTACCGCAACGCGCTCGGCGAGCAGGTCGAGCACATCACCGACGACCCGACCCGGCTGCTGCACGAGCTGACCGGCGAGGCGCTCACGCGCGGCGAGCAGCTCGACGACCTCGAGGTCAGCCGGCCCACGCTCGAGGAGGTCTACCTGGAGCTGACCGCCGATGTCTAGCCCGCGGCGGGGCAGCCCCGCCTCCGACGGGGTCCTCGCGCTGACCTGGCGGCAGTTCCGCCTCGAGCGCCGCCTGTTCTGGCGCAACCCGAGCGCGGCGTTCTTCAACATCGGGCTGCCGCTGCTCTTCCTCGCGTTCTTCGGCGCGATCTTCCACGGCGACCAGAAGCAGATGAACATCATCGTGCCGGGCATCACCGGCATGGTCGTCCTGTCGGCCACGTTCACCGCGCTGGCCCACAACATGGTGTCGCTGCGCGAGCAGGGCGTGCTCAAGCGCATGCGCGGCACGCCGCTGCCGCCGGGCTGCTATCTCGGCGGCCTGGCCGCGCACGCGGTCGTCAACACGGTCATCCAGGTGGCGATCGTGCTCGTGGTCGGCAAGCTGCTGTTCGACGTCGACGGCCTGCGCAATCCGGTCGAGCTCGTCGTGTTCCTCACGCTCGGCGTGGTGTGCTTCGCCGCGCTCGGCGTCGCCTTCTCGCACGTCATCCCCAACGCCGAGTCCGCGCCCGCCTACGTCAACGCCGTCTTCCTGCCGGTGATCTTCATCTCCGGCGTCTTCTACGACTCCAACGACGCGCCGGGCTTCCTGCGCCAGATCGCCGAGATCCTGCCGCTGACGCATCTGATCAACGGCCTCTCGGGCGCGATGGTGACCGGCGACGGGCTGGCCGCCCACGGCGGCGCGCTGGCCGTGCTGGCGGTGTGGACGACGTTCGGGATCTACTTCGCGATCCGCGGGTTCAGCTGGGAGGCGCGCCGCAGCTGACCGCGGGTCAGCAGCTGGCCCGGGGCGGCAGGCGCTCCCGGATCGTCGTCAGGTCGCGGAATCCGCTCGCGAACGCCAGGAACCGGGAGATGTCGGCGAGGTTGGTGACGAGCCCGAGGGAGACGCGCACCGCGCCGCCGGTGGCCATGCCCACCCGCGCCAGGTAGGCGTCGATGCCCGCCGCGTCGTCGAGGTCGGCGTCGCGCAGCGCCGCCGCCGAGAGCGCGAAGGCCGCCTCCCCGGCGCCCGGATTGCAGAAGCACCCGGTCCGCAGCGAGATGCCGTGGGCGGCAGCGGCACGGTCGACGTAGCGCTCGTCGACGACACGGCCGTCGGGGTGCAGGAAGTTGAAGGCGATCGTCGGGCCGCGACGCTCCCACGTCGGCGGCCCGTAGATGCGGGTCGCGGGGCGGCCGTCGCTGTGGCGCAGGTCGCGCAGGCCGGCGAGCAGCCAGGAGCCGAGCGCCTCCACCCGCCGCCCGATCGCGTCGATGCCG
>JAWKKD010000061.1:0-1915 GCA_041393435.1 Solirubrobacterales bacterium
CCCCGCCGCAGCGCCCTGCGCGGCCAGCTCGCGGCCGTGCTCGAGGCTCGTCGTGCGGTGCGTCTGGTGCTCGAGGCGCAGATCCCGCAGCGCCTGCTCGGCCTCCGGCAGCCGCGCGAGCCCTCGGCCGCCGCCGGAATGGGGGTTGACGATGAGCCACACCGGGCGCGACATGACGGCCGGACGCTAGCGCGGCGGAGACCTTTACCTGGCGTATTGTTTAGGCTCTCAACGATGCCGCCGGAGCGCCAGAGCCCCAACCGGACGCTGCTGTCTCTGGTCGCCGGCGCCGTGGCGTACTCGTTCGCGCAGACGATGATCCTGCCGGCGCTGCCCGCGATCCAGGAGGAGACGGGCACCTCGGAGGCGGCGGTGACCTGGCTGCTGACCGGGTTCCTGCTCGTGGCGAGCGTGGCGCCGCCGCTGGTCGGCCGCCTCGGCGACATGTTCGGCAAGGAGCGGCTGCTGCTGCTCACGCTGCTGGTGTTCGCGATCGGGTCGCTCGTCTGCGCGCTGGGGTCGAGCTCGCTGGTGCTGCTGATCGCCGGCCGGGTGATCCAGGGCGTGGGCGGCGCGGTCTTCCCGCTCTCGTTCGGGATCGTGCGCGACGAGTTCCCGCGCGAGCGCGTCGCCACGTCGATCGGGATCGTCAGCGCGGTGTTCGGGATCGGCGGCGGGTTCGGGCTCGTGCTGGCCGGGATCATCGTCGACCACCTGACCGTCGCCTGGCTGTTCTGGGCCTCCCTGCTGACGACGGCGGTGGCGGCGTGGGCGACGTGGCGCTGGGTGCCCGAGTCGCCCGTGCGCGCGCCGGCCAAGATCGACTGGGGCGGCGGCGCGCTGCTGACCGTGGCGCTGATCGCGGTGCTGCTCGGCGTCTCCCAGGGCCCGGAGTGGGGGTGGACCGCGCCCGGCGTGCTCGTCCTCATCGCGAGCGGGCTCGTGCTGATCGGCGTCTTCACCGTGTACGAGACGCGCGTGCCGCAGCCGCTCGTGGACATGCAGATGATGGCGCGGCGCGCGGTGTGGAGCCCGAACGTCGCCGCGTTCGCGATCGGCTTCGCGATGTTCGGGTCGTTCATCCTCGTGCCCCAGATCACCGAGGCGCCGCACGCCACCGGCTACGGCTTCGGGCTGAGCGCCACCGGCGCCGGCCTGGTCATGCTCCCGAGCGCGGTCGTCATGCTCGTGTTCGGGCCAGTCGCGGGCTGGATGGGCAGCCGCTTCGGGTCGCGGCTGCCGCTCGTGCTGGGAGCGCTGTGCGCGGCGGGCGGGTTCGCGATCCTCACGTTCGCCCACGGTGCGCTGGGGACGATCGTGGCGGGCAACACGCTGCTGGGCGTCGGCATCGCGATGGCGCTGGCGGCGATGGCGAACCTCGTGGTGATCGCCGTCGAGCCGACCGAGACCGGCGTCGCCACCGGGATCAACACGATCATGCGCAACATCGGCGGTGCGGTGGGCGGGCAGATCACCGCATCGCTGCTCGCGGCGCACGTCATCGCCGGCGGCGTTCCGGCCGAGAGCGGCTACACCGCGGCGTTCGCGATGAGCGGGGTGGCATCGCTCGTCGCCCTGGCGGTGTGCTTCCTGATCCCCACGCGGCGCCGGCGCGCGGCGGCGCCGGTCCAGCGGATTGCCGCGTAGCGCCGTCTATCCTCGCTCGCCGTGCCGATTGCTCGCCTGGTCCCCGTGCTCCTCGTCGTGGCCAGCGTCGCGTTCGCCGGGCTTGGCTGCGGCTCCGACGGCGGCGGGACGACCACCGCGGCGACCGGCGCGGACGCTGCCGGCGCCACGGCGGCGTGCCGCGACGTCTCCGCGCCCGGGCCCAAGCAGGTCCGCGAGCAGGCGCCGACGCAACGGCTCAAGCGGGGCGTCGACGTCACGGTCACGCTCGAGACGAGCTGCGGCAGGA
>JAWKKD010000062.1:0-1878 GCA_041393435.1 Solirubrobacterales bacterium
AACGCGCGGACCGAACGCCGCCCACGGCCTCGTCACTAGAGGCCGAGCACGACGGTCAGCGCTTCATCGACCGCGCGCAATTCGTGCGCGTCGAGCCGTCCCGCGGAGTCGCCGAGTCGGTCGGTGCTCACGGCGGTCGTCTGCTCGACGAGGACACGCGTGGCTTCGCCGCCGACCTGGATGAGCGGGCGAAACGACCGCGCCGGCGCAGAACGCGACGTCGGCGCCACGAGGACCGTGCTCAGCGCCAGCAGCTCGTCAGCCTGCACGATGACCGCGAAGCGGGCCCCGCGCTGCTCGCTTCCGCGCCGGTCGCGCGCGACGCGCAGGCGCCGGACCTCGCCGCGAACCACGTTCAGGCCTCTGGCCAGGGCGCCGCGACCGCGTCCATGTCCTCGCGGACACGCAGGGCCTCGGCGAGGTCGTCGGGGTCCGCGGCTGCGCGGAGCGCTTCTTCACGCACGGAGGACCTGCGGCGGCGGCGTTCGGCCGACTCACGCAGCGCCAATCGGATGGCCTCCGAGTCGTTGGCCACCTCGCCGCGCAGCAGCGCGAGGTCGTCCTGCGCGTGCTCATCGAGCCGAGCCTGAACCGTACGCGTCACAGATCAGAACGTACCACAGAACGTAATACAGAGTTCGACCGTGCACCGGCCTCACTGCGCGCCGGACCGCCAGGAGCCGAGCGTTCCGCGCGCGGTCATCGGCCACGCCGCCGCGCCGAAATCGGCCTGCGAGACGCTGCGCACGAGCTGCGCGCTGATGTTCGCGCGCTGCCGGCGCGGGATGCCCGGCGGCGAGATCTGCGCGGAGACCCAGCGCCCGCCCTGCACCCGACCGTTCGGCGTGATGCGAACCCGGAGCACGCCGGTCTGGTCGAGCACCGGCCCGCTGGCGAAGTTGTGCCAGCCGGCGAAGTTCCCCAGCGAGTAGGCGATCAGCGCACCGCGGCGGCGCTCGATCCCGCGTACGACGTGCGGCCCGGAACCGAGCACGAGCGCGGCACCGGCGTCGACCAGCGTGTGCGCGAGCGCCCGCGTGTCGCCCCGGTCCTCGCCGAACGCCGTCTCCCGCCCGGCCGGCGTGTGCGTCTGGCCGCTGCCCTCGGCGCCGGCGTGGATCAACGCGATGACCACATCGGCCCGGCTGCGCGCGCTGCGCACGAGCGCGGCGGCCCCGGCCAGATCGAGCGAGCTCTGCGCCCACGGGTACGGCGCGAGCCCGACGAGCGCGATCCGAGTTGCGTGCACCCGCAGGAGCGTGATCTCGCCCGGACGGCCGGTGGAGGCGATGCCGTGGTCGCGCAGCGCCGCCACCGTCTGCTCGAGGCCAACTGCGCCGTAGTCCATCGCGTGGTTGTTGGCGAGGTTCAGCGCATCGAAGCCGGCCCACCGCAGCGCGGCGGCCGACGACGGCGGCACGCGGAACGCGAAGCAGTTCTTGCTCTTGGCCCCCGCGCACTTCGACGTCCCCGCGCTGGACAGCACGCCCTCGAGGTTGCCGAGCGCGAGGTCGGCGGAGCGCAGCCACCGCCGCATGGGCGCGAACAGCTCGCGCCCGCCGCTCGGAGGCTGCGCTGCGTCGTGGCCGAGCATCGTGTCGCCGACCCAGGCCAGCGTGATCGCCGTCGGGCTGGCGGCGCGGGCCTGCGCGACGGCCGGCTCGTCGTCGCCGCCGCGCAGGACGAACGTCAGGGCGACGATCGTCGCGGCCAGCACGAGCAGGCCGGCCGCGATGGCGGCCGGCGGCGCGTGCGGGTGCCTGCGGTTGGGCGCGTCGGCCCGGCGGTCCATCCTCGGGCGGCCTCCGTTTGCCGCGTTCGTCGTGCGTCCATGCCCATTCGGCGGGGGCGATCGCCCTCCTGCGGGCCCTACCCTAC
>JAWKKD010000063.1:0-1840 GCA_041393435.1 Solirubrobacterales bacterium
CGGCCAGCAGCTCGTCGACGCGATCGAAGAGCCGGCCGCGCGCCACCTCCTCGCCGCGACCGCCGAGGCCGAGCACCCACGCCGCCTGCGCGTACTTGCGCGGGGCGACGTAGGCGCCGTAGCCGGGCGCGGGCATGAACTTGCGCGGCACCGACGCGTTGTAGCGCAGGACGTGGCCCAGGAACAAGCCGTTGGCCCGTCCGTGGGCGATGCCGAAGCGCGCGCCGAGCGCGTGCGCCAGCGCGTGGTTGACGCCGACGAACGCGTTCGAGAAGGCCAGGCCGGCGATCGTCGCCGCGTTGGCCATCGCCGTGCGCGCGTCGAGGTCGCCGCCGTCGCGCACCGCGCGCGGCAGCGCATCGAGGATGAGGTTGCACGCCTGCAGGCAGAACGCGTCGGTGTAGGGCGAGGCGAAGATCGAGACGAGCGCCTCCAGCGCGTGGGTGAGCGCGTCGACGCCGGTGTCGGCGGTCATCGCCGGGGGCAGGCTGACCGTCAGCCGCGGCTCGACCACCGCCGTGTCGGGCACCAGCGAGTAGTCGACCAGCGTGAGCTTGCGGCCCTCGTGCGTGAGCACCGCCGCCGGGGAGACCTCCGAGCCGGTGCCGGCCGTGGTGGGCACCGCGGCGAGCTTGATGCGGTGGTCGAGCTCGGGGTAGTGGGCCACGCGCTTGCGGGCGTCGAGGAACGGCAGCGTCAGCTCGCGCAGGGTCAGCTGCGGGCTCTCGGCGAACAGGCGCATCGCCTTGGCCGCGTCGAGCACCGACCCGCCGCCGACCGCGACGATCAGCTCCGGCAGCGCCTCGCCGTCGCCGAGCGCGCGCACCCCGGCGCGCACCTGCTCCTCGGTCGGCTCGGGCTCGATGCCGGTGAACACGCGGACGTTGCGCGCCGCCAGGTGCGCCCGCACCTGGTCGACCACCCCGCGCTCCTCGCTGCCGGCGTCGCTGACGATGAGGACGTGCTCGGCGCGCAGCGTGCGCAGGCTGTCCAGCGCGCCCGCGTTGAAGTACGTGTCCGAAGGGACGCGGAACCACTGCGGCGGGGTCTGGCGGCGCGCGACCGCCTTGACGTTGAGCAGGTTGCGGTAGTTGACGTTGTCGGTCGTCATCGAGCCACCCCAGGTGCCGCAGCCCAGCGAGAACGTGGGCGTCATCGCGGTGTACACGCCGCCGAGCGCCCCGACCGCGGTGGGCGCGTTGACGAGGATGCGCCCGGTGCGGATGCGCTGCGCGAAGCGGTCCACGACCTCCTCGTCGGCGGCGTAGACGGCCGACGTGTGGCCGAGGCCGCCGTGCTCGGTGACGAGGTCGCAGGCGTCGAGCGCGTGCTCGATCGAGGGCGAGCGCACCACGCCGAGGACCGGCATGAGCTTCTCCTGGACGAACGGATGGCGGTCGAGCTCCTCCAGGTCGGCGGGCAACGGCGCGACGAGGACCTTCGTGTCGTCGGCGGCCTCGAACCCGGCGAGCGCGCCGAGGTTCGCGCACGTGCGCCCGAGGGCCTCCATGCGCGCCTTGCCCTCCTCGTCGAAGGCGCGGCCGGCGAGGCGCTCCACCTCGTCGGGCGCGAGGATGCGCGCGCCCATGCGGTCGAGCTCGGACAGCACGGCGTCGTAGATCGGCTCGTCCACCACGAGCGTCTGCTCGGCCGGGCAGATGACCGAGGCGTCGAACGTCTTGGAGATGAGGATGTCGACGACCGCGGTCGCGACGTCGGCGCTGCGGTGCAGGTAGACCGGCGCGTTGCCGGGCCCCACCCCGATGCAGGGCTTGCCCGCCTCGTTGGTCGCCTTGACCGCCTTCGGCCCGCCGGTCGTCCAGATCAGGTCGACGCCCGG
>JAWKKD010000064.1:0-1781 GCA_041393435.1 Solirubrobacterales bacterium
TTGGCGATCATCGCGGCGTCCGGCGGCAGGGCGCCGGCGTGGTTGGAGACCAAAAGCGCGCCGTCCCGCGCGGGCACGTTCTCGATGCCCTCGACCTCGCAGCGAAACCAGACCCGGTAGTAGAACTCGTAGATCGTCTGATCGAAGAACCCCTCGACGCGCTCGGAGCAGCCCCAGTCGTCGAGCGTGCGCTCGGGCTCGAGCGCGGGCAGCAGGTCGCGGCGGGCGGCGGGCTCCAGATCGCCGCCGGGCGCGGTCGCGGTCGGCTCGGTCATCCGCTCGCTATCCCCGAGCCGCGGCGCTGAGCACCGGCTCGAGCGCCCGCTCCAGCCCGGGCCAGTCGTCGGCACAGACGACGTCCTCCTCCTCGCAGACGTCGATGTTCCACGGGTGGCGCAGGGTCGCCGCGACGATGTCGGCGTCGATCGCGCGGACGATGTTCACCGGCGAGTCGTCGACCAGCACGTCGATGCCGATCTCGCTGCAGCGCGCGACCTTGTCGAACGAGCAGTACAGCTCGTCGAACGGCAGGCCGATCTTGCGCAGCCACGCCTCCGTCGCGTCGTGGGTCTCCTGGTGGCGGTGGCTGGTGACGTGGATGAAGTGCCCGGCGTCGTGCCAGCGGGTCACCGCCTCCACCGCGCCCGGATACGGCGTGGCGGCGAGGATCGCGGCGTCGGTGTGCGTCTCGGCGATGCACACCTCGAGCTGCTTGGGCTTCAGGCGCGTGATCCCCCAGTCGAACTGCTCCGCGTAGGGCAGGTCGATGCCGAAGCGCCGGCGGGCGGCGCCGGAGAGCACGTCCCAGTAGTGGTGCAGGGTGGAGTCGATGTCGATGGCGATGCGCACCGCGTCTCATATCCTAGGTCGCCGTTTGGCAGCCTCATGGTGGAGCATCGACTGGCGCGCGCACCAGCGCTGGGCGCGGGTGAGCGACCGCTGGGCCAACGTCGTGGAGATCGGCCCGTCCGGCGGCCGGCCGGTGCTGTTCGTGCACGGGCTCGGCGGCTCGTGGCGCAACTGGCTCGAGAACCTGCCGGCCGTAGCCGACGCCGGCTACCGCGCCGTGGCGGTCGACCTGCCCGGGTTCGGGCACTCGGAGATGCCGCGGGAGAAGATCTCGATTGCCGGCTACGGGCGGTGGGTGGACGCGCTGTGCGCCGACCTGTCGATCTCGGCCGCGACGGTGGTCGGCAACTCGATGGGCGGCTTCATCGGGGCGGAGCTGGCGATCCAGGCCCCGGCCCGGGTCGAGCGGCTCGTGCTCGTGTCGGCGGCGGGCATCTCGGCGGCCGACACGCGCCTCGACTCCGTCCTGCACGCGCTCCATCGGGTGGAGGCGATGAGCACCTACCTCAGCGGCCTCGTGCTGGCGCGGGCGGGGGCGCTGTCGCGGCGGGCGCGGCTGCGGCGAGCGGCGATGGGGCTCGTGGTGCGTCACCCCGAGCAGCTGTCGGCGCCCTTGGCCTACGAGCAGATCACGGGCACGGGGACGCCGGGGTTCCTCGACGCGCTGGACGCCCTCAGCGACTACCCGATCCGCCACCGGCTAGCGGAGATCGCCTGCCCGACGCTGATCGTGTGGGGTCGCCAGGACCACCTCGTCCCCGTCCGCGACGCCGATGTCTTCGCGCAGTTGATCCCCGACTCGCGCAAGGTCGTGTGGGACGACACGGGCCATGTCGCGATGCTCGAGCGCCCGGAGCGCTTCAACGAGCTGCTGCTCGACTTCCTGGCCGAGCCGCCGGGCGAGGAGGTCGACGAGACCTCCGCCGCCGCCG
>JAWKKD010000065.1:0-1775 GCA_041393435.1 Solirubrobacterales bacterium
GCGCACCCGCGAACGTCTCGACGCGCAGGAGCGCGTCGTAGTGGGCGATCGCTTGGGCGCCGCGGCGCGCGCCCGACAGCGTGTCGGCCAGCACGGGCGCGCGCAGCGACCCGGCGAGGCGCATGATCGCGGCGGGGACGTGCGGGTTGCGCTCGCTGCGGCCGGCCACGATCACCGGGCGGCGCGCGCCCGCCAGCGCCTCCGCCAGCGCGTCCGCGCTCGAGGCCGGGGCCGCGGCGGGGCGGCGCAGCCACGCGACCCCGCCGGGCCGGCCGGGCAGCGGATCGGCCGGCAGCGGCGCGTCGGGCACCAGCGGCTCGCGCAGCGGCACGTTGACGTGGACCGGACCGGGCCGCCCCGTCGCGCCGCTCGCCGCCCACGCGACCCGGCAGGCGAGCGAGCGCGCCCAGCGCAGCCGCGCCGGGCTCGCCTCGTGGGGGGCGAAGTCGACGAACCAGCGCACCGCGCCGCCGTAGAGCTTGACCTGGTCGATCGTCTGGCCGGCGCCGGTGTCGCGCAGCTCGGGCGGGCGGTCGGCGGTGAGCACGATCAGCGGCACGCCGGCCTCGTGCGCCTCGACGACGGCGGGGAGGTACTCGGCCGCCGCGGTCCCCGAGGTGCAGGCGACGACGACCGGGCGGCGCGTCGCCTTCGCCAGGCCGAGCGCGAAGAACGCGCTCGCCCGCTCGTCGACGTGCGAGTGGCAGCGCAGCCGGCCGTCGCGGACGAGGCTGAGGACGACCGGCGTCGACCGCGACCCGGGCGACGTGCACGCGTCGGTCGCGCCGCTGCGCCACAGCTCGTCGACGAACGCGCGCAGGAGCAGGTAGGTGTCGGTGGTGGGCGTCACGGCGCCCGCTGACTGTACGCGCGAGGATGGGGGAGTGGCTCGGCCGCTCGTCCTCCTGCACGGCTTCACCCAGACCGGGCGGTCGTGGGATGCGGTGCGGCGCGAGCTGGACGGCGACGTCCTCGCGCCCGACCTGCGCGGCCACGGCGCCGCCGCGGAGCGCCGGCCGATCGACACCGGCCACCTCGTCGCCGACGTCCTCGCGCTCGCACCGGCGCGGTTCGTGCTCGCGGGCTACTCGATGGGCGGGCGGCTGGCGCTGCACGTCGCGCTGGCCGCGCCGCGGCGAGTGGCCGGACTGGTGCTCGTCTCGACCACGGCCGGCATCGAGCCCGCCGTGGAGCGGGCGGCGCGGCGGGCGGCCGACGACGCGTTGGCCGACGAGATCGAGGCGGCCGGCATCGAGGCGTTCGCCGCGCGCTGGGCCGCCCTCCCGCTGTGGGCCGGGCAGCCGCCTGCCGTGCGCCGCGCCGCGCAGGCGCAGCGGCGGCGCCAGGACCCGGCGGGCCTGGCCGCGTCGCTGCGGGGCTTCGGCACGGGGGCGATGGCGCCGGTGTGGGACCGCCTCGGCGAGCTGACGATGCCGGCGGTCGTGCTCGCGGGCGAGCGCGACGCGAAGTTCCGCGCGATCGGCGAGCGGCTCGCGGCGGCGCTGCCCGCGGCCCGGCTGGTGGTCGTGCCGGCGGCGGGCCACGCGCTGACGCTGGAGGCGCCGGGCGCCGTCGCGGCCGAGCTGGCGGCCGTCGCCGGCCGGTGAGGTGGGCGCGGATCATGGAGGCGCCGGGCGCCGTCGCGGTGGAGCCGGCGGTCGTCGACGACCGGTGACGCGGCCGCGCATTATCGTGGCGATCGCCGTGCTCGCCGCCGCCGTCATCGCGCTCGTGGTCACGCTGACCTCCGGTGGCCAGCAGGCCGTGCGCAGTCC
>JAWKKD010000066.1:0-1765 GCA_041393435.1 Solirubrobacterales bacterium
GCCCGGCGACCGCCGCACCGCTGCACCGGCATCCTGCGCATCCGCGTCGGGCCGTCGACGGTGGACGCGCGCTTCGATCTGCGGCGCGGGCAGCGCGCCACGACGCGCGTGCGCGTGCCCGTCTCCGCCTGGACCATGTGGCGGCGCGCGCGCAGGCCCAAGGTGCGCGTGGCGATCTGCGATCGCGACGGCCGATGCGGGCGGTGGACCCGGATGCCGCTGCGGGCGCGCAACGTCCGGGGCCGCCAGGGCGCCTCCTAGACTCCCGCGCCATGGACATCCGAGGCAAGAAGCTCGTCGTCATCGGCGGCGCGGGGCTGATCGGCTCGCACACCGTCGACGCGCTGACCCGCGAGGACGTCGGCGAGATCGTGGTCTACGACAACTTCGTGCGCGGGACCGAGGAGAACCTGGCGAGCGCGCTGCGCGACGACCGCGTCTCGGTGTTCGAGATCGGCGGCGACATCACGCAGACCGACATCCTGCAGGCGGCGCTGAAGGGCGCTGACGGCGTCTTCCACTTCGCCGCGCTCTGGCTGCTGCAGTGCCACGAGTACCCGCGCAGCGCCTTCGACGTCAACGTCCGCGGCACGTTCAACGTGCTCGAGGCGTGCGTCGCGCAGGGCGTCAAGCGGCTCGTCTACTCGTCGAGCGCGTCGGTCTACGGCGACGCCGTCGAGGAGCCGATGACCGAGGACCACCCGTTCAACAACCGCAACTTCTACGGCGCGACGAAGATCGCCGGCGAGGCGATGGCGCGTGCCTACCACGAGCGCTACGGCCTCGACTACGTCGGGCTGCGCTACATGAACGTCTACGGCGCCCGCCAGGACTACCGCGGCGCCTACATCGCGGTGATCATGAAGATGCTCGACGCGATCGACCGCGGCGAGCCGGTGACGCTCTACGGCGACGGCTCGCAGGCCTACGACTTCGTCTACGTCACCGACTGCGCGGCGGCCAACGTCTGCGCGATGAAGGCCGACGCCACCGACGGCTTCTACAACGTCGGCACCGGCGTGCGGACCTCGCTGCGCGAGCTGGCCGAGCTCGTCCTCGACATCGCCGGCAGCGACGCGGGCATCCGCTACGAGCCGCAGGGCCTGACGTTCGTCAAGAACCGCATCGGCGACCCCACGGCGGCGGCCCGCGAGCTCGGCTACACGGCGGCGGTCGGGCTCGAGCAGGGGCTGGGCGAGCTGATCGCCTGGCGCCGCGCCCACCTCGACCAGGTCGCCCGCCGTCGCGCCGCCGCGGCCGGCGAGCAGCGGCGCGCGCTCACGGTGGCGGCCGAGGCCGGAGGCGAGTGAGCGGGGCGCGATGCGCCTCCCGGGGAGCCCGCTCGCGCGGCTGCGCACCGCGCGGACCCGCTGGGCCGAGCGCGGCGACGCCGTCCAGTGCCCGGTCTGCGGCGGGCGCTTCGCCCGGTTCGTGCCCTACGACGGGCGCGACGGTGCGCTGTGCCCGGGCTGCGGTTGCGCCGAGCGCCACCGGCTCATGTGGCTGTGGCTGGCCGACGAAGACCGCCTGCGCGGGCGGCTGCTGGCCTTCGGGCCCGACGACGCGACCGACGCGCGCCTGCGCGGCCGGCCGGGGCTCGAGTACACCAGCGCCGACCTCGACGCCACCCAGGCGATGGTGGCCGCCGACATCACCGACCTCCCGTTCGCGGACGGGACGTTCGACGTGGTGCTGTGCTCGCACGTCCTCGAGCACGTGCCGGGCGAGCAGGCCGCGCTGCGCGAGCTGCGGCGCGCCCTGGCTC
>JAWKKD010000067.1:0-1676 GCA_041393435.1 Solirubrobacterales bacterium
GGTGGTTCGCGCGCCCATCACCTCGACCCAGCCGCCGCGGCGCGCCAGCGCTTCCGGCACGCCGGTGACGTCGACGGTGATGAGGTCCATCGACACCCGCCCGACGAGGGGCACGGGATGCTCGCCGAGGTAGCCCAGCGCACCGGCCTTGCCGGTCGGCACCGACAGTGCGCGCAGGAACCCGTCGGCGTAGCCGCAGGCGAGCGTGGCGATCCGCGTCGGCCGCTCGACGCGGTAGGTGCCGCCGTAGCCGACTGTGGCGCCCGGAACCGTCTCGCGCACCTGCAGGATGCGGGCAGCGAGCGTCACCACCTGCCGCATCGGGTTGGGTCGGTCCTCGAGCGCCCGCCCGCCGTAGAGCGCGATGCCGGGGCGCACCAGGTCGTAGTGATACTGGGGACCGAGGAAGGTGCCGCCGGAGTTGGCGAGGCTCGCTGGCACCCCCGGAAGCAGCGCGCGCATGGCCTCGAAGCGCACGCGCTGGGCAGCGTTCATCGCGTTGAGGGGCTCGTCGGCGCAGGCGAGGTGGCTCATGAGCAGCGCCGGCGCGAAGGCCCCGAGCAGCTCCGTGTCCGAGACCAGGGCGCGGAAATCGTCTTCCGGCATCCCGAGCCGGTTCATGCCGGTATCGACGTGGACCGCCGCCCTGAGGCGCCGTCCGCTGTCGCGGCAGAACGCCGCCCACTCGTGCACTTCGTCCAGGCTCGAGAGGCACGGGCGCAGGTCGAAGCCGGCATAGTGCGCCGCCGCTCCCGGCAACAGGCCGTCGAGAACGTAGATGGTGGCGCCGGGCTGGACGGCGCGAACGCGGCGGGCCTCACCGATCGTCGCAGTGAAGAAGGTGCGGCAGCCGCCGCGCGTCAGCGCGCGCGCGATCTCCTCGAGACCGAGCCCATAGGCGTCTGCTTTGATCACGCCGGCGCATTCGGCGCGCCCGGAGACCCGGTTGAGCTCGGCCCAGTTCGCGCGCAAAGCCCCGAGATCGATGGTGAGGACGGCGCGGGCGTCGGCGGGAACGGGTGGTGCGGCCGCGTCATTCGTCTGCGTCATGTCGTGCCTTCTTTCCCCGCTCAGTCCCGGCGCTTGTCGGCGTGGCGCACCTCGTCCCACAACCTGTCCATCTCGGCGAGCGTCGACTGCGCGGGCATGCGCCCGTCGGCGGCGAGACGCGCCTCGATATGACGGAAGCGGCGCGTGAACTTGGCGTTTGCGCCGCGCAGCGCCGCCTCCGGGTCGATGGCGAGGTGGCGGGCGACGTTGGCGAGGACGAAGAGCACGTCGCCCAGTTCCTCCGCAATCCGTTCGCGCTCTGCCGCACTGACCTCCCGCGGCGCCGGTCCCCGCGGATCGGCGGGAGATGCAACTTCCTCGAGCTCGGCAATCTCCTCGGCGAGCTTGGCGAAGACCGGGCCGAGGGAGGGCCAGTCGAAGCCGACGCGCGCAGCCTTCTCCTGCAGCTTCGCCGCGCGCGCGAGGGCGGGCAGCACGGCAGGGACGTCGTCGAGAAGGGACGGGGCAGCAGCGCCCGAGGGCGGCGTGGCGGTGGGATGAAGTGCCGCAAGCCGCGCCCGCTCGGCCGCCTTCGCTGCCTTCTCCTCGGCCTTGACGCGCTCCCAGAAGCCCTTGGCGGCGCCTGCCGAGCGCGCCGCATCGTCACCGAAGACGTGGGGATGGCG
>JAWKKD010000068.1:0-1672 GCA_041393435.1 Solirubrobacterales bacterium
GGCGTTGAGGTCGAGCAGGATGTCGGGCCCGCCCTCGACGCTCGGCAGCTGGCCGGACAGCCCGCCGACCCCGCGCAGGTCGTCGAGGCCGACGTACCCGGCCGGCTTGACGTAGCCGCAGCCCAGGTCGAGCCGCAGCTCGGGGTGCGCCGCGACGATCTCGTCGATGGAGGACCAGCGGTCGGCGAGGATCATGCGACCGCGATCTCGAAGCGCAACGTGTACGGCGCGGTGGGCAGGTGCTCGCCGGTGACGAGGGCGTTCGTCGGGGCGGCCATCGGCTCGAAGGCGATGAGCGGCTCAGCGGCCGGGGCGAAGACCTGGGCCCAGCGCGCGCCCGCGCCGAAGCGGACCCGGACGGCGCCGGCCGCGAAGACGGCGCCCGGTGGGGCCTCGAAGAGGTCGTCGTAGGTCCGGTCGCCCAGCGGGCCCGAGAAGGCCGGAACGTCCTCGGTCTCCCCGGTGGGCAGGCCGCGGCCGTCGAGGAGGTGGCGGCGCATCGCCGGGATCGCGACGGCGGTGGTCGCTCGATCGATCGCCAGGTACGGGTGCCAGCCGAACGCGACCGGCACGCCGTCGCCCGCGACGGTGGTGGTGATGCGCAGCGCCCCGTCGCCCAGCTCGTGGGCGATCTCGACGCGGTGCGGCGGCGCGAACGCGGGGTCGTCCCAGTCGAGGACCGCGCGCACCCGGTCGGGCGCCCGCTCGAGGACCTCCCACGCCCCGAGCGCGGCGGGCAGGCCGTGGATCGGCAGGCCGGAGGGATCGCGCCGCGCCGCCGACGCGTCGATCCGCGCGCAGCGCACCTGCGACAGGCGGTTCGCGAACGGGTACAGCAGCGGCACGCCGAACGTGGAGCCCCGCTCGCGGTAGGCCGTCAGTCCGCCCCGCAGCCCGAGCAGCTCGCGCCCGCCGGCCCGCAGCGAGGCGACGACCATCCCGCACTCGGGGACGACGTCGGCCTCCAGCGGTCCCGCGCGCAACGTGAGCATCGTGCGGATCATGCCGCACGCGGCGTGCGCGGCGCATGGTCCGAGCCCGCGCCCTCCCGGTGGGTGCCCGGCCGGCAGGGGCCGGCGGCGCGCGCGGCGCCGCCGGGGGTGAACCGCTCCGGCCGGCGAGGCGTCAGCCTGACGTGGGCAGGCGCACGTCGATCACGATCTCGACGTCGTCGCGCACCTTGAGGGCGCCCATCAGCCCTCGGTAGGGCTTGATGCCGTGGGCGCTCTGCACGACCGATACGGTGCCGTGCAGGCGCCCGTCCGGGTCGACGTCGAGCTGGGCGGCGACCGGCCGCGTGGCGCCGCCGATCGTCAGCTCGCCCTCGACGGAGACCGGGCCGCTATCGGCGGCCCGCACCGCGCTCGAGCGGAAGCGGATCGGGTCGCCCTTGAGCACCTTGGCGTCGATGGTCTTGCGGATCTCGCCGCGGTCCTTGTCGGTGAGCGGCTTGACGCCGCCCAGCCCGTCGCGTACCTGCAGCGAGCGGGGGTCAGCGGTCAGCTCGACCGTCCAGCCGCCGTCCGCCACCGTGACGGTGGCGTTCCAGCTCGTGACGTCGATGACGAGGTCGTGGCCGGCCTTGGCGGCCATGCCCTCGCGATAGGTCTTGACGACGAGCGATCCGTCCTGCGGACCGACGGTGTGGGTGCCCGGGGTGATCATGGCGATC
>JAWKKD010000069.1:0-1658 GCA_041393435.1 Solirubrobacterales bacterium
CCCACCCGAGCAGTTGGACCGGGACGCAGTCGAGCTCGAGGCCGCGAGCCCGGACACGGCCGGCCCACGGCCCAGGAGGACGGCATGAAGCGCGCGGAGCGCGACGGTGCAGCACCGCGGCCTGCTCGAGACGCGTGATCATCTCCGGCTCAGGCGCCCGCTTCCGACCCCGTATCGTTCTCCGCGTGGCGGGGGACGCTCGGGAGGAACCGACGGTCCAGCGACTGCCGCGCGGGCGCCACGGGCTGCCGCGTGAGTTCGTCGTGCGCTCGCAACGCGAGCGGCTGCTCGACGCGACGTCGCGCGCGGTCAGCGAGCTCGGCTACCCGGGGCTCACCGTCGCGGCCATCCTGCAGCGTGCCGGCGTGTCGCGCAAGACGTTCTACGAGCACTTCTCCGACAAGGAGGAGTGCTTCCTGGCCGCGTACGACATCGTCACCGCAGGGCTCCTGCACGGCGTCTCCGAGGCCTACGAGCGGCCCGGGCCGTGGCCGCAGCGCATCCGCGCGGGCCTGGCCGAGCTCCTGCGCCTGCTCGCCGCCGAACCAGCGTTCGCGCGCATGTGCATCGTCGAGGTGCTCGCCGCGGGCCCGCGGGCGCAGCAGCGCCGCGACGACACGATGCGGCGCTTCACGGTCTTCTTCGACGCGGGGCTGCGCGAGCTGCCGCCCGCCATCACCGCCCCGTCGCTCGTCGCCGAGTCGGTGGTCGGCGCGATCTACGAGATCGTCTACGCGCGCATCCGCCGGGGCGAGACCGACACGCTGCCCGAGATCCTCGACGACCTGGTGTACGTGGCGCTCGTCCCGTTCCTGGGCCGCGAGCAAGCCGCGCGCGGCCTCTAGTACCCGGCCGGCTCAACGTCGTATATTCGTCCAGCGGTAGCGCGCCGAGTCGTGTGTTTCCTTCAGCCAGGCCACTGCACGCTCGCTCGTTGCTGGGAAGAAGCTCACCGTCTGGGTAGAACTTGAGCGATCATGGGTGCAGGTGCAGGAGTGCTCGCAGCGCTGGCGCTGGCCGTCGGGGCGCCGCACGGGCAGGGCGCGAACGTCACCGCGTACACCCCGAACGCGTACGGCGAGCCGGCCGCCGTCCAGTCGCTCGACGAGATGCGCGACACCGGGTTGCGCCGCGCGGCGGTCGTGGTCACCTGGCACATGACCGATCCGCAGTCGTCGACGGTCGCGCGCGATCCGGTGCGCACGCCGACCGACGCCTCCATCGCGGCGCTGGCCGCCGCGGCTCGTGAGCGCGGCATCTCGCTGCTGATCAAGCCGCAGATCGACGTCGACGACGCGACGTTCCGCGGCGACATCCAGCCGCGGGACCGCGCCGCCTGGTGGGCGAGCTACGGCGCGATGATCGACCACTACGCGGCCCTCGCCGGCCGGGTCGGCGCCGACGGCCTGGCGGTCGGCGTCGAGCTGCGGTCGATGTCCACCGACACGCTCGCGTTCGAGCAGCTCATCGAGCACGCGCGCCAGCGCTTCTCCGGCACGCTCGTCTACGCCGCCAACTGGGACGAGGTCGAGCAGGTCGGGTTCTGGACCTCGCTCGACGCGATCGGCGTCGACGCCTACTACCCGCTGGCGACCCACCCCGGCACGAGCGTCGACGGCCTGGCGGCGGCGTGGGTGCCGATCGCCGACCGGCTGCGG
>JAWKKD010000070.1:0-1649 GCA_041393435.1 Solirubrobacterales bacterium
TGGTCGCACCAGTTGCAGAAGCGGAGGTTCTCCACCGCCCACGGCAGCTTGGACTCGCTGGGGGGAAGCGGCAGCACGATGCCGATCACGTCGAGCTCCTCGCCCGTGTCGCGGTCGACGTAGACCTCGTCGGGGTCGCCTTCGATGATGATCTCGCGGCCCGTCGAGGGCGTGCGCATGCGGTAGCGCGGAAAACTCATGACGATCGGGCACGATACCGGAGTGCGCGTCCTGATCTTCCATGGCTACCTCCTGCGGGGCACCGGGTCGAACGTCTACACGGCCAAGCTGGCGCAGGCGCTGCGCCATCTCGGCCACGAGGTCCACGTGCTCTGCCAGGATCGCCACCCGCGCGACCTGCCGTGGGTCGACGCCGTCGGCACGTGGCGCGACGGGGGCTTCGAGATCGCGGTGCGGCGCGAGCCCGTGCGCGCGACCGTGTACCGGCCCGACATCGGGTCGCTGCTGCCCGTCTACGTCGCCGACCGCTACGAAGGCGTCGACGCCCGGCCGTTTCCCGCCTGTTCCGATGCGGAGATCGGCGAGTACGTGGCGCGCAACGTCGAGGCCGTGCGGGCCGTGATCGAGCGCGCCCCGCCCGACGTGGCGCTCGCCGGGCATCTCGTGATGGGCCCGGCGATCCTGGCCCGGGCCGGGCTGCGTCCGGCGGTCAAGGTCCACGGCAGCGCGCTCGAGTACGTCGTCAAGCCGCACCCGGAGCGCTTCGGGCCATGGGCGCGCGAAGGGCTCGACGCGGCGCGGGCGATCCTCGTCGGCTCGCTGCACACGGCCCGCTCGCTGTGGGACGCGCTGGGCGAGGAATTGCAGGATCGCACCCGACTCGGTCCGCCCGGGGTGGACGTCGAGGAGTTCGGGCCGCGCGAGCCGGCGGCGGCCCGGGAGCTCGTGGCGCTTGGGCGGAGGCTGGCCGGCACCGGGGAGCGGGGTGGGCGCCAGGAGGCGGGCGGCGACGCCTTCGCGCGCGATCACGCGGCGGTGGGCCGCGCGCTGCTGCGGCTCGACCCCGCGCGCGACCGCCTCGTGGCCTACACGGGCAAGCTCATCGTCGCCAAGGGCGTGGATCTGCTGCTCGCCGCCTGGCCGCTCGTGCTCGACGCGGAGCCGGACGCGCGCCTGGTCGTCGTCGGGTTCGGGGCGTACCGCGACGGCCTGCTGGCGCTGCAGCGGGCGCTCGCGGCCGGTGATGACGAGGGTGCGCGGGACATCGCGCGGCGGGGCCGCGCACTCGAGGGCGGGGCGCCGGCCCCGCTGCGCCACCTGCTGGCGTTCCTGGGCTCCCCGGCCGCGCGGTCCGCGCGCTACCGGCGGGCCGCGGCGCGACTCGACGATCGCGTCGTGTGGTGCGGACGGCTCGAGCACGCCGAGCTGGCGCACGTGCTGCCCGCCTGCGCGGCGCAGGTCGTGCCGAGCACGTTCCCGGAGGCGTTCGGCATGGTCGCGGCCGAGGCCGCGGCGTGCGGCGCGCTGCCGATCTCGGCTGCGCACTCGGGGCTCGCCGAGGTCACGCGGACGCTGGCGGGCGCTGTCGGGGAGGACGTCGCGCCGCTCTTGTCGTTCGAAGTCGGCCCGGGCGCGGTGGAGGCGCTGGCCCAGCGGGTCGTCGGCTGGCTGCGCGTGTCCGCGACGCG
>JAWKKD010000071.1:0-1622 GCA_041393435.1 Solirubrobacterales bacterium
CCACCGTCGCGTCGCCCGTGTGGCGCGCCGCGCTGCGCGCCCGGCCGTCGACCGACCCCGGTCGCCACGGCGACGCCGATCCCGAGCTCGCCCGCATCGTCGACGTCCACGCGTTCGTGCCCGAGGAGCTCGAGCGCCACGCCCGCGATGCCGGCTTCGAGGCGGTGCAGGTGCGCGGCGAGGAGCTGCTGGCCAACTGGTTCGGCTGGGCCAACCGCACGCTCGAGGCGACCGCGGAGCCCGACGACGTGCCGATGGCCTGGCGTCGGTACGCCTATCACGGCTACCTGCTGCTGCAGTCGGTCGACCGCCGCCTGCTCGAGCCCCGGCTGCCGGCCCGCATCTTCTACAACCTCATGATCACCGGCCGCCGGCCCGCATAGCGACGGCGCCCCTCAGCCGGCCCAGGGCATGGCGCCATGGCGCTCGTAGACTGCGAGCGACGGTCCATGCCCGACAGCCCGTTGCGCGACTTCCCGCTGTTTCCCCTCGGCATCGTCGCCCTGCCGACGGAGTACGTGCCGCTGCACATCTTCGAGGAGCGCTACAAGACGATGATCGACGCCTGCCTGGAGCAGGAGCGCGAGTTCGGCATCGTCTGGCTCTCCGACGAGGAGCTCAAGGCGGTGGGGTGCGCGGTGGCGATCGACCGCGTGCTCGAGCGCATGGACGACGGGCGGCTGAACATCCTCTGCCGCGGGACCACCCCGTTCCGGCTCGTCGAGCGCCAGGACGACCTGCCGTATCCGGCGGGCACGGTCGAGCTGCTGGAGGATCGCGACGAGCCGCTCGACCCGGTGGTGGCCGAGCGCGCACGGTCGTCGTACGTCCAGCTCGTGGCGGCCGCCACCGACCGCACGCTCGAGCCCGACGAGGTGGCCGAGATGACCGCCTACGAGATGGCGGCGACCGTCGACTTCGGGCTCGAGGCCAAGCAGGGGCTGCTCGACCTGCGCTCGGAGAACGCGCGGATGCGGCTGGTCGACCGGCTGTTCCGGGCGGCCGCGAAGCGGCTGGACTACGTCGAGCGCGCGCAGGCGCGGGCCAAGAGCAACGGCAAGGTCCGCTTCGGCTGAAGCCCCGGCCGCCGCACGGGTCGGCGGCGGGCGGCGGGCGGCGGGCGCGCAGCGCGCAGCGGGCCGCGAGCGGCGAGCCACGAGCCACGAGCCACGAGCCACGAGCGGCCTACATCGCGCTGGCCAGCGCGAGCGGCCACACCGACACTGCGCCCCGGGCGCGGATCTGCCCGCCCACCATGGCCAGCGTCCAGCCGCTGAGGCGCTGGTCGTCGAGCAGCAGGCCGCCGCCCGCCGGCACCGACGCCGCCACGCGGAAGCGGCCGCGGACGTTGGCGACCTGCTGGGCGGCGTTGGCCATCTCGCGCTGCGGTGGGGCGTCGGCCACGATGCGCTCGACCACCGGCGCGACCGCCAGCCCGAGCGCCGCGCCGAGCCGCTGCGCCGCGTCGGCGAGCACCGGCCCGTGCGCCCGCGAGGGCACCCAGGTCAGCCATGTCACCTCCGGCTGCCAGGCGCGCACCAGGTCCGCCAGCGCACCGACCACCTCGTCGTCGAGGCGTCCCGCGCGCAGACCGTCCGCGATCGCCGGCCACCACCCCGTGT
>JAWKKD010000072.1:0-1590 GCA_041393435.1 Solirubrobacterales bacterium
ACGTCGCGGCCCCCGGCGGGGGGCCGCGTCGCGCCCGCCGCCCGCCGCCGTCGGGCGCCTGACGTCGCCGGTAAGGGTTCGCCCGCTCGCTGCCGATAGGGGCTGCAGCTCGTCTCATCACCACAAGGAGGGGTGCCCCATGGCGGAGGTTGTTGAGATCACGGGTGCGGGAAGCACCGCCAAGATCCGCGGGCCGGTCGCCGTCGCGGTCCTCACGTTCGTGACGCTCGGCATCTACGGGCTCGTCTGGTACTACAAGGTCAACCGCGAGATGGCCGACCTGGGCAAGGCCACCGGCCGCACCGAGGAGCTCGGCGACAGCCCGGGCACGTCGCTGCTGGCGGTGACGCTCGGCGCGCTGATCATCGTGCCGGCGATCATCTCGCTGATCCACACGTTCAAGCGCGTCCAGGCACTGCAGCGGATCACGCAGTCGGGCGAGCCGCTCAATGGCTGGCTCGGGCTGGTGCTCTACCTCGTGTTCAGCCCGGCGCTGTTCGGCTACATGCAGAGCGGTCTGAACCCGGCCTGGGCGAAGCAGGCCCAGGGCGGCGGCACGCTGGAGGCGGTCGCCGTCGGCGTCAGCGCGCCCGCCCCGATCGGTCCCTGACCCCAGCGCGGGGCGGCCGCTGCGGCCGCCCCGCGCTGCGTTCAGAACAGTCGCTGGCTCTCGCGCGAGAGGAACCACCCGTGGCTGGCGCGGTTGGTGCACCGCAGCCCGGAGGTCGAGAGGTGGCAGCGGAACGGCCCGAACCGGTGCGTCGTGCCGTAGCGCAGCGCGCGCGAGCCGGGCTGGAACGAGGTGTCGCTCGCGCACAGCAGGCGGACGGAGCCACGGCGGCGCATCGCGAACGACTGGCCGGCGTCGCCGACCTCGCCGCAGTTCTTCGTCCCGTTGAAGCGGGTCCGGTACATCACGTCGCAGCGCAGGTAGGCTGGACCGGTCTGGTAGACGCAGCCGATCTGGTTCGACGGCGTGCGGAAGAAGTGGAACTGCGAGGCGCTGGCGCTGGCGGCGCCGACGGCCAGCGCGACCAGCGCCGTGGCGGCGCAGAGGACGATGGGGCGGAACATGGCGCAACCTTAGGGCCTATCCCGGCAGGCCCGCGGCATCCACGCTCCTACCGGATAGCCCCTTACGCGCCCGCGACGTTGTCAGCCGCCGGACGTCCGGTGGTTCCTGCGCTGACCGCGCGCCCCGCGGGCCGGCCCGGTTGCCCTAGGTTGTTCGTCGATGGTTGTCGCCCGCCAGGAAGAAGCGACCAAGCGCGCCGCCCGCGCGCAGCTGCGCCGGGCGATCCGCGACGAGCTCGCGAACCGCAGTGACTCGTTCTCGCGCCGCCCGCGCAACGCGGCGCTGTTGCGCCGGGTGCGCAGCCTGTCGCGGCGCGCCGCGACGTAGGCCGTGATCGCGCCGCACCGGCCGTGAGCGCTACCGTCCGACCGGTGCAGGCGCCCGATTCCGATGCGTCGGTCGTCGGCGACGATCGGCGCACGTGGCAGTTCGCGCTGCTCGTCGAGCGCGTCACCGACTACGCGATCTTCCTGCTCGAGCCCGACGGCCGGGTGGCGAGCTGGAACCAGGGCGCG
>JAWKKD010000073.1:0-1574 GCA_041393435.1 Solirubrobacterales bacterium
GGGTCATCACGACGGCCAGCGTGACGATCCACAGCACGCCGAGCGACAGGCCGACGATGGTGATGACCCGAGTCGGGCCGCGAAGTCCTCGCACCGCGCGAATGTACCCTGGTGCCCGACGGAATAGTGGAGTCGTCCGTCCGCGGGCGGCCCACTACCTTCCTCGCACATGTCCTTGCACCTGCGGCGCCTGCTGCCCGCGCCCGGCAGCGCGACCCCGGCGCAGGCGGCCGCCCACCTCGCGCACCGCGAGAAGCTCGTGCTAAACATGGTCGCCTCGGTCGACGGGCACACGACGCTGGACGGACGCAGCGGCGGCATCCGCGGCGGCCAGGGCGACCGCGAGCTCTTCCACGCGCTGCGCGCGCACGCCGACGCGATCCTCGTCGGCACCGGCACGCTGCGCGCCGAGCGCTACGGCGGCTGGATCCGCGACGAGCGCCGCCGCGCCATGCGCCGTGACGCCGGCCTCGACGGCGAGCCGGTCGGCGCGACGCTCACCCGTCGCGGGGAGGTGCCGTGGGGCATCCCGCTGTTCACCGAGTCGCGCTCGCGCGTGCTCGTCTACAGCGGCGCAGCGGTCCAGATCCCGGCCAGCGTGACCGCCGACGTCGAGGTGATCGTGCTCGACGACCCCGATCCCGCCGCGGTCGTCGCCGACCTGCGCGCGCGGGGCCTGCGCGCGATCGTCTGCGAGGGCGGCGCGACGCTCAACGGCGCGCTGCTGCGCGCCGGGGTGGCCGACGAGCTGCACGTCACGCTCGCGCCTCAGATCGTCGGCTCCACCGACCCGCTCACGGTGGTCGCCGGCGACCTGGCCGAGGACCGGATGCTCGAGCTGCAGGCCGCCTACGAGCACGAGAGCGCTCTGCTGCTGCGGTATCGAGTGGCGCGGAGCGTGTGATAGACACGATGGCCGTGGAGGAGCGACTGATCGGCGTCGACGTCGGCGGCACCAAGGTCTCGATCGCCGTGCTGGAGGGCAACGTCCTCTCGGAGCCGCGCCTCGAGCCGACCGAGCTCTCCTCGGCCGATGCCCTGATCGACCAGCTCGTGGCCGGGATCGCGGCGGCCCGCGGCGACGGCCCGGCCGCGGCGGTCGGCCTCGGGCTGCCGTCGGTCGTCGACTGGGACACCGGCACCGTGCGCTCGAGCGTGAACATCCCGCTGCAGGACGTGCCGCTGCGCCACGTGCTGCGCGAGCGCCTCGACCTGCCCGTCTACATCGACAACGACGCGTCGGTCGCCGCGCTGGCCGAGGCGCACGCCGATGACGACGCGCCGCCGACGGCGAACCTCGTCATGTTCACGGTCGGTACCGGCGTCGGCGGCGGCGTGATCGTCGACGGGCGCGTGTACCGCGGCGCCACAGGCGCGGGCGGCGAGTTCGGCCACATGGTCGTGGCGGCCGACATCGACCGGCTCGACGAGCCCGCCGGCGCGGACGAGCGCTTCCCCCGCCCCGGCTCGCTCGAGTCGCTGGCGTCGGGGACCGCACTCGACCACCTCGCGCGCGCACACGGCTTCGACGGCGGGGTCGCGGTGGTCACGGCGGCCCGGGCCGGCGACGAGCG
>JAWKKD010000074.1:0-1557 GCA_041393435.1 Solirubrobacterales bacterium
ACCGCGGAGCACCGCGTAGATGCGGTCGCCGTCGCGCTCGGCGTCCTCCAGGCGGCGCAGGACGACCATGCCGACGCCCTCGCCCAGCAGCGTGCCGTCCGCGCGAGCGCTGAACGGGCGCAGCTCGCCGGAGCGCGACAGCGCGCCGACCCGGGCGAAGATGAGCGCGATCGGGAAGCTGCTCGACACCTGCACGCCGCCCGCGACGACGCGATCGCACTTGCCGGCCAGCAGATCGCTCATGCCGACGTCGATCGCGACGAGGGAGGAGGCGCAGGCGGCGTCGACGACGAACGCGGCGCCCATGAGGTCGAGGCGGTTGGCGATGCGGCCGCACATGACGCTCGACACGAGGCCGGGCGCCGTCTCGGGCGTGAACGGCGGCAGGCCGGCCTTCAGCTCGCGCTTGATCGCCGCGAGCTCCTCCTCGCCGTGCTCGGGATGCAACGTCTGCAGGACGCGGACGGTCTGCTCGACCGCGAAGCTGTGCTGGAGGAACGCCACGAAGCCTCGGTTGACGTACGTGCCGCGGCCGAGGATCACCTCGGTGCGCTCGCCGTCGACGGTGTCGGCGTCGCAGCCGGCGTCGGCCAGCGCCTCCCAGCCGACGCGCAGAGCGAGCGCGTGCTCGGGCTCCGCGCCGTCGAGGCCGCTGGGCATGATGCCGAGCGCGAGCGGGTCGAACGCGGCGAGATCGCCGAGGTAGCCGCCGCGCGCGGTCGGCAGCCGGTCGTCCGCGTCCGCGGCGGGGTCGACGACCAGATCGGCGCCCCACCCGTCCGGCGGATCGGCGATGGCGCAGACTCGGCCGAGGATGTTGTCCCAGAACGCCTCCGGATCGGGTGCCCCGGGAAACAGGCATGCCATCCCGGTGATCGCGACGCCCGGCGCGGTCATCGCGCCATCTCCGCCGTCGGCGCCGTCTCCGCCGTGCGCTCAGCCTCCGGTCTGTCCGCCGTCGGCGCCGTCTCCGCCGTGCGCTCAGCCTCCGGTCTGTCCGCCGTCGGCGCCGCTTCCGCCGTGCGCTCAGCCTCCGGTCTGTCCGCCGTCGGCGCCGCTTCCGCCGTGCCCTCAGCCTCCGGTCCCCCCGCCGTCCCCAGCCGGTTGAGGTCCGCGCTGCACGACAGCTCGATCCCGGCGAGGACGGCGAGCGGCCGGTCGTCGGGGTCGAGGAGGGCGGCGCGGCCGGTGAGCAGCCCGCCTCCGGCCTGCGCGGTCAGCCGCAGCCGGCACCGCACCGGTGTGCCGGCGGGGAGGGAGATCGCGCCCTCGACGCGGCCGACCCGAGCGGGCAGCGCGGTGCGGTCGAGCGTCTGGCGCGACCACACGATGCCGAGCTGGAAGACCGCGTCCACGACCACCGGATCCAGCCGCCAGCTGCCGGTGCCGGATGCCGAGGCGCGCAGCGTCGCGTCGAGGCCGTCCGGGCCGTACGCGTCGATCGAGGCGATCGCCTGCAGGGCGGGACCGTGCCACAGCCAGCGGTCATAGAGCTCCTGCACGGAGAGGGGGAAGGGACCGGTCGCGGCGAGCGGCGCGGGCAGGTCGGACGCGTCG
>JAWKKD010000075.1:0-2220 GCA_041393435.1 Solirubrobacterales bacterium
CGACAGCCGCGACCGCCTGGCGGCGTTCGCGCTCGCCCATGTCTGCGGCGCGGGGCTGGTGCCGGCTCTGCGCACCGGCGCGCAGCCCTACGGCGTGCTGCCCACCACCGCCCTACTCGACTTCGCGCCCGCGCCGGTCGAGGCGCTCGGCCGCGGCGCCTCGGTGGTCGACCAGGCCGTCCAGCGGCGCTTCGACGGGCTGCTGGCGGGAGCGCTGCGGGAGATGCGCGCGGACTGGGCCGCGCTGGCCGACGGCGTGAAGACCGCCACCGACCCCGACGTCGCCGATCCGCGGGCCCACTTCCTCGAGCTGCTGGGGCTGGAGCCGGTGTCGGTCGAGTCCTCCTACCGCTTCGCGGTCAACGTCGCGGGCCGCCAGAGCATCGGCGGCCTGGACCCGTCGCTGAGCTTCGGGGTGCCGCCCACGAATCCGGGCGACGCGGCGCCCGGCTCGGCCTTCGGGCCGATCGCGTTCCTGCTGCGCTTCGAGGCGCTGCTGCGCGAGGCGTTCGCCGTCGACCCGGCGTCTCCGGTGCTCGACCACGGCAACGTGCACGACGACTGGTGGCCCGTCGCCAATCGGCTGGTCAGTGCGCGCGCCTTCGAGCTGCGCCACCTGCGCACCGCGCATCGTGCCGGGGAGACCGTCGCCGGCGCGGACGGCGCGGCCGACCTGCCGGCGCTGGTGGCGGCGGCGCCGGCGGCGCTCGCCGCCGAGGCCGCCGCGCGGGAGCGCGGCCGCCCGCTGCTGCACCTGCTCGCCCGCCAGGCGCTGCTGACCTTCCAGTGCGACGCCGCGCTGCGCATCCTGGTGGCCGAGGGCTACCTGACCGAGGAGGCGCGCACCGAAGCCGGCTCCTCCGAGCACTTCACGGCGTCCACCCTGACCACGAGCTGGACGCTGACGCGCTGGAGCTACCTGCTGGCGCCGCTGGGCGACCTCGACGGACTGCAGGGCATCGTGTTCGATCGCGGGCCGGGGTCGCTGCTCGCGCACCTCGACGACGGCGCGGCCTCCCTCGGCGAGCGCCTGCTGGCCCCGGGCCCGGGCGGCGTCGCGGCGTTCGCCGGCGGCCGGCACGCGGCGCTCGTCGATGCCGTCCGCCGCCACGCGACCGGCGTCGCGGCGCTCGGCGCGATCGACCCCGAGCGCCTGGCGCCGCTCGTCATGGGCCATCTCGACACCGCCTCGCACCGGCTCGACGCGTGGGTGACCGGCCTTGCCCACCGGCGCCTGCAGGCGCTGCGCGAGACCACCCCGCGCGGCGCGCACGTCGGCGCCTACGGCTGGGTCGAGGACCTGCGCCCCGACCCGCCGGCGCCGCCAGCGGAGAACGTCCCCGCCGCGCTGGACGGCGACCCCTCGCGCCCGGTGCACCGCGACCCGGCGCGGCAGGGGTTCGTGCAGGCGCCGTCGGTCAACCATGCGGTGACCGCCGCGATCCTGCGCAGCGGCTACCTGTCCGGCGGCGAGGAGGCCGACGTCGCCAACCGGATGGCGGTCAACCTGTCCTCGCGGCGTACGCGGCTCGCGCTCGGGCTCATCGAGGGCGTGCGCGCCGGCAACCGGCTCGGCGCGCTGCTCGGCTACCGCCTCGAGCGGGCGCTGCACGAGAGCTTCGCCGGCACCGGGGTGACGCTCGACGACATGATCGGCCCGCTGCGCCGCGCCTTCCCCTCCGCAGCCGGGGTCGACGAGGGCCTGAGCCCCGACGTCGCCGCCCGCCAGGTGTGCGACGGGCTGGCCATCGTCGACGCCGCCCAGCGCTGGGTCGCCGACCACGCAGGGCCCGACGCCGCCTCGCGCACGCTGTTCGACCTGCTGGCGGCCGGCGGGACGTTCGCCGGCCACCCGTGGGGCTTCGCCGCCGGCGTCCTGCCGCCGCCGTCGCAGCGCGCGCGCCTGGAGGGCGTGCTGCGCGCGATCGACCAGGCCGCCGACGCGCTGGACGCCGTCGGCGACCTCGTCGTCGCCGAGGCGGTGCATCGGATCGCCATCGGCAACCACGCCCGGGCGGCCGCCGCCGTGAGCGCCCTGGCCGAGGGCCAGGCGCCGCCGCCGCCCGAGGTCGTCGACACGCCGCGGTCGGGCACCCCGGTCACCCACCGGGTCCTGCTGTGCCTGCCCGAGCCGGGTGATGCGGGCGCCGACCCGGGCTGGACCGCGGTCCCGGCCACGCCGCGCGCGCTCGCCGAGCCGGTGGTCGACGCGTGGGCGGC
>JAWKKD010000076.1:0-1616 GCA_041393435.1 Solirubrobacterales bacterium
GGTGCGCGTGCGCCTGATCGCGGCCGCCGATCCAGTCGTGCAGGACGCGGTGATCACCGGGCACGACCGCCAGGAGGTCGGCGCGCTCGTGTTCGTGAACGCGGCGGCCACCGCGCGACTCGGCCTCGACGCGGCCGCGCTGCGCGCACACCTGTCCGCCGCCCTCGCGCGGTTGCGGGGGCACGGCGGCAGCTCGATGCATCCCGTCCGGTTGCTCGTCGTGGAGGAGCCGCCCTCGATCGACGCCGGCGAGATCACCGACAAGGGCTACATCAACCAGCGGGCGGTGCTCGAGCGCCGCGCGGAGCTGGTCGAGCGCTTGTACTCGGACCACCCCGACGTCATCGGACCGCCGGCGCCAGAAGAGGCCCGCGACTGACGCGGGCCTTACTTCAGCATGAGGAGAAGGGCCACCGCTCCGAGAGCGAGCAGCGTGCCGCGTTCGCTGAAAAGGACCTGACGCACCGAGTGACGCGCCGGGTCCCGCCAGGCACGGGCGACCTCACCCGTTCGCGGCAGCCAGGCGGGTGTGTTCGACGCGTACCGGTCATAGGCATCGCCAAAATGCCGGCGGAGCTGGGACGCCTCCCACCTGGCGATTGCCCCGTACTGCGCGGCGAACGCGGCTGCCGTCACAGGCACCATCCACCAGAGACGCGACCAGATGGTGAATCCCATCCAGAGGAGGAAGTTGCCGACGTAGAGCGGATGGCGAACCAGGCGGTAGGGGCCCGACACGACCAGCGGGCCGAGTCGCCCCGCGCGCGTACGCGAGACGACGCCGATATGGCGAACCGCCCATAGCCGAATCAGCTCTCCCGCGACCACACACGCCATCCCGACCCAGCCGAGCGCCAGTGGGACGGCCGGCGACGCGGGTGCCATGACCAGCAGGATTGCGAGCGGCACCGGGAGCCACGAGCGGTGCCGGAAGACCCAGCCTCCCACCTCGACGACATCCGCCGTCGGCCGCCGCTTGATGCTCGCACGCCGGTCGTGCGGAGCCTCGCCTCTCGCCGGAACCGAACCGCAGAACGCGTCGTCGACGTGCCATCGGCGCGAGCGAACCGTCACGGCCGGTTGACGCGGGTCAGGAGGACACCGACGCGGTCCGGGGCCGCCAGCGGCGCGACGGCGAACGTCGCGCGGCCGTGCCCGATGGTCGCCGTCCGTCCCGAGACGATGCCGATGGCGGCGCCGAACAGGACGTCGCTGACGTAGTGCCGGTTCTCCTGGACGCGCGACCCGCCCACGAAAGCGGCCGCCGCATATGCCGGCACGCCCACCTTCCATCCGAAGTGCCGCTGGAGCACGGCGGCGGTCGCGAAGGTGGAGGACGTGTGCCCGGACGGAAAGGAGAACGACGAGCCGTCGGGGCGCGTGCGTCGCACCGAGAGCTTGATGCCGTGCGTCAGAAGCGCGTTGATCGCCTGGCCGCGAATGAGGTCCGCCCCGAGGAGCGCCGTCTGCGGGTGGTGGGTGATGCGGCCGGCCACGTAGACACCCACCGCACCGCCGATCTGGACGAAGCCGCCGCCCATGGTGGCACCGGGCGCAAAGATCCGATCGAGGGCCGGTGACGTGGTCCACTGCTGCGAGATCTCACGATCCTCGCC
>JAWKKD010000077.1:0-7952 GCA_041393435.1 Solirubrobacterales bacterium
AAGACGCAGGCAGTGCGGGCCTGGCTAGCAGCCCATCCTCGCTACCACGTTCACTTCACGCCCACCTCAGCGTCCTGGCTCAATCTGGTCGAGCGTTTCTTTAGCCAGATCAGCGAGCAGTGGATCAAGCGCAGCGCCCACACCAGCGTTGCTCAGCTGGAGCAATCCATACGGGAATACATTGATCGTCACAACGAGGATCCCAAGCCGTTCGTGTGGCATAAAAGTGCGGACACCATCTTGGCATCTGTGGCGCGGGCAGCGGGTACCATTATTTGATGCTTACTTTTGAGACACCACACTAGTGTGCTGTCCTGCTGATACGTGAGCAAAGTCTATGCAACTTTTCAAGGTTCGAATCGGCGGTGGCAGTCCACTTGAACGGCTGGCAGTTCGTGTTGTAGGCGGCGACGAAGTGATCAATGCGCTGCACGAGCTGTTTGACGCTGGTGAACGAGCCGCGCCGAATGGCCTTGTCGGTGATTAGGGAGAACAAGCGCTCGACCTGATTGAGCCAGGAACTGTAGGTCGGGATGAAATGCATGTTCCAGCGGGGCCGACTGGCCAGCCAGGCCTTGATCTTGGGATGGCTGTGCGTTGCGTAGTTGTCGCAGATGCAGTGAATGTCCAACTCGGCGGGGACGGTCTTGTCGATCTCGCGCAGAAAGGCCAGGAACTCCTGATGCCGGTGGCGCGGCTTGCAGGCTGCCAGCACGGCGCCATTGAGTACGTTCAGCGCCGCAAACAATGTGGTCGTGCCATGACGCTTGTAGTCATGGGTGACGCCTTCGACGTAGCCGAATCCCATGGGCACCATCGGCTGCGTTCGCTCCAGCGCCTGGCACTGACTCTTTTCATCCACGCAGATGACCAGCGCGTTGTCCGGCGGGTTCAGGTACAGGCCGACCACATCGCGCAACTTCTCGATGAAGAACGGGTCGTTGGGGAGCTTGAGGCTCTCGGTGCGATGAGGCTGCAAGCCAAAGAGCTGGAAGTAGCGCTGCACGCTCGTCTTGGAGATGCCAGTCTCGGCCGCCACCGTGCGCACGCTCCAGTGCGTCGAGCCGTTGGCCGGCTTGGTGTGCAATGTGGTCTTGATCAAATGCGCCACGCGTTCGTCATCGATCGTGCGCGGTTTGCCAGGGCGAACATCGTCGTACAGGCCTGCAATGCGTCGCTCGACAAACCGGGCTCGCGCTCATCGTCTGTAAGCAGCAATTCGACTTTCGGTCTTCCTCTTCTCATGGCGGTATCTCCGTTCCGAAGATACCGTATAGGCATGCACGATTGATACCAGAAAATAACGGAACAGCACAGTAGTCGCCCCTGAATAATCTCCGGAAGCCGCATGAACGCTGATGTTCTGGGGTGAATGCTGATGGCCTGAACTCCCAGTTTGCATTCCAATAGGGGTTGATTTCTGGAAGGTCTGCCGTGCTGTTTGCCTGCCCTGGCAAGAGATCGAAGCGCGGGTGGCGCAGGTGTTCTATTGCAAAGGCCGCGCCGGTGTGGCCATGCCCGACCTGGATCTTTTTGGCGAACAGGTGCAGCGAGCACCAGTGAGCAGCAACGCCGGGCGCCCCCGTGTGCCGCTGCGCACCATGATCGCGCTGCTGTACCTCAAGCACGCCTTCAACGAGTCCGACTAGGGTGTCGTTGAGCGCTGGGCTGATACGCCACGCTGGCAGTTCTTCTCTGGCTGTGCGTATTACGAAGACCGCCAGCCTTGCGACGCCACCACCTTGGTCAAGTTCCGGCAATTGCTGGGCGACGAAGGCGTGGAAGAACTGCTGGCGCAGACCATCAACGTGGCCGTCGAACTCAATCTGATCAAGCAGCAGGAGCTAACCCGCGTGATCGTGGACAGCACGGTGCAGCACAAGGCGATTGCCCACCCCACCGACAGCCGCCTGCTGGAGACCGCCCGGGTCAAGCTGGTCGAGGCAGCCAAGGACGCAGGCATCGATTTGAAGCAGACCTTTGCCAAAGAGGGGCAGCATCTGAACCGCAAGGTCGGGCGCTATGCCCACGCCCGCCAGTTCAAGCGCATGAAACGCGCCATCAAACGCCAGCGCACCATCGTGGGTCGGCTGCAGCGCGAGATTGAGCGCAAGGCAATATCGGCCAGTACGGCCATCGTGGCTGCCGTGCGGGAAGCACTGGACGAGACTTTGAGTAAAGCCCATCGCATCGTGTCCCAGAGTGGCCAGCGCAAGCTCTACGCCTGGCATGCGCCTGAGGTGGGCGGCCCAAAAGCGACAACGCCGGCTGAGAACAGTCGGCTCGATCTTGCCCTTGGCATGGTACGGCCTGCCGCCTGGCCATGAGGCCACCCCATTACCAAGGGTAAACCACTGTTCAATGCCGTTTGACCTTTTTTGCCCTGCGCACTACATTACATGCATGCCTGCATACACCCATGAACGTTGCATCACCCCTGAAGAGAACCCCACAATGAAACGCAGAGACATCCTTTCCACGTCCGCAGCCCTCACGACCCTGGCCGTGGTCCCCTCGTTGTTTGCGCAAACTGCAGCGTCATCACAACCCATACGCCTCATCGTTCCGTTTCAGGCCGGCGGCAGTTCCGACGCCCTTGGGCGCGTCATCGCCAAAAAGATGGAGCCCGTCTGGCCGCAGACGGTGGTGGTGGAAAACCGCCCGGGTGGTGGTGGTGTCGTGGCGGTGCAGGCCCTGCTGGCGGCGCCCCGTGATGGCAACACCCTGCTGCTGAACGTGGTGCAGACCATCCTGCGTCCGATCCTGTTTCCCCAGACGGCTTACAACGTCCAGGCGGACCTCGCGCCAGTCACGCGCATCGGCAATTCGCAGATCACGTTCGTCGTTCGCAGCGACCTGCCCGTCAACAACATGCGCGAGTTCGTGGCCTACGCCAACGCACCGGGCAGGTCACCAACCTTCGGCGCCTCCGGCGCGGGATCGGTGGGGCATCTTTACGCCGAGATGATCAAGAAGAACCATGTGCCATCGATGGTGATTTCACAGTTGCGCGGCGACGCCCAGATCATGAGCTACCTGCTCGGTGGGCACATCACCTGCAGTCTGATGGCCCTGCCCTCGATCTCGCAGCACGTGTCGGCCGGCAAGATCAAGGTGCTGGCCATCACCGGGACCTCGCGCTCCGCCGTGCTTCCCAACGTGCCCACGTTCATCGAGTCCGGTTTTCCCGACATGGACACGGGATTCTGGTTCGCCCTCTTCGCAGCCAGTGGCACGCCTGCGTCCCGGCTGGAGCGGCTGCATGCCGATCTGGTGGCGACACTGGGCAAGGACAAGGAGTTCCTCGACTGGCTGGACGCATTGGGCACGGTGCAGGAATGGAGCAAGCCCGCCGATTTCGCCAACGATCTTCGCAAGGAAAGCGCGAAGTGGGCCTCGTTCGTGGCGGCGTCGGGCGTGAAGGTCGAGCAATAAAGCCATGGAACTCGCCGCCATCAGCCTGCAGGACAAATACCTGCAATCGCACGGACGCATCTTCATTTCCGGTTTGCAGGCGCTGGTTCGCCTGCCCGTCATGCAGGCCCAGCGCGATCGCGCGGCGGGGCTGAACACCGGTGGGTTCATTTCCGGTTACCGCGGCTCACCCCTGGGCCAATACGACCTGGCGCTGACGCGGGAAGCCGACATGCTCGCTCGCCACGGCATTCATTTCACGCCGGCGATCAACGAAGACCTGGGGGCGACCGCGGTGTGGGGGACCCAGCAGGTCGGCTTGCATGGGCCCGCCAAGGTGGACGGCGTGTTCGCCATCTGGTACGGCAAGGGTCCCGGCGTGGACCGCTCCATGGACGCCATCAAGCACGGCAACTACGCTGGCGCCGCCCGGCTGGGTGGTGTCCTGCTCGTCTGTGGCGACGACCACAACGCCCAGTCGTCCAGCCTGCCGCACCAGAGCGAGCAGATGCTGCAGGGGGCCATGATCCCCATCCTGAATCCCGCGAACGTGCAGGAGTACCTGGACTATGGCCTGCTGGGCATTGCGCTGTCCCGGTTCAGCGGCTGTTGGGTCGGGTTCAAGGCCATCTCGGACACCGTGGAAAGCGCAGCGACCATCGACGTCGACCCGGACCGGCTTCAGATCGTCGTGCCCGCCGACTTCGCACCGCCCTCGCAAGACATCCACATCCGCGCATCGGACACCCCTCTGGCACAGGAGGCCCGCGTCATGGGCCCGCGGATGGAGGCGGTGCAAGCCTTCGCTCGCGCCAACCGCCTGGACCGGACGGTCATCGCCGCGCCCCAGGCGCGGCTGGGCATCATCACCACGGGAAAGGCCTACCTGGACGTGCTCCAGGCCCTGGAGGAACTCGGACTGGACGAGGCCGGCTCCGGCCAGGTGGCGGTCTACAAGGTCGGCATGAGCTGGCCGCTGGAGCCCGAGGGCGTGCGCGCATTCGCGCTCGGTCTGGACGACATTCTGGTGGTCGAGGAGAAACGCGCCTTCGTGGAAGACCAGGTGGTCAAGGCGCTCTACAACCTGCCGGGCAAAAGACCCACCGTCGTCGGCAAGTCCGATGAGCAGGGACAAGGCCTGCTGCCTTCGCAGGGGGAGCTCGATGCCCAAGCCGTTGGCAACGCAATCGCATCCCGCTTGCGCAAGCTGCACGGCGACACCCAGACTTTCGCAACCCCCGCACGCACACGTGCACCGCGAAAAGTGGTGCCCATCCGCAGCACACGCATCCAGTACTTCTGCTCCGGATGCCCCCACAACACGTCGACCAAGGTGCCGGAAGGCAGCCGGGCCATGGCGGGCGTCGGGTGCCACGGCATGGTCACGCGAATGCAGCGCAACACCAGCAGCTTCACCCACATGGGCGCGGAAGGGGTGAACTGGGTCGGCCAGTCGCCCTTCACCGAGGAGAAGCACGTCTTTCAGAATCTGGGCGACGGCACCTACTTCCACTCGGGCATCCTCGCCATCCGCCAGGCCGTGGCGGCGAACGTCAACATCACCTACAAGCTGCTGTTCAACTCGGCCGTCGCCATGACGGGGGGACAACCACTCGAAGGAACACTGACGGTGCCCCAGCTGGCGCATCAACTGGTCGGCGAAGGCGTGGGCCGGGTGGTGGTGGTCACGGACGACACCGGCAAGTACTCGGCCATGGCCGCCATGCCCAAGGGCGTTGCCATCCATCATCGCGACGCGATGGATGAGCTGCAACGCGGGCTGCGAGAGGTCCCGGGCGTGACCGCGCTGATCTTCGATCAGACCTGTGCCGCCGAGAAGCGGCGCCTGCGCAAGAAGGGGAAGATGGTGGAGCCGCCCAAACGGGTCTTCATCAACGACGAGGTGTGCGAGGCCTGCGGCGATTGCTCCGTCCAGTCGAACTGCGTCTCCGTCAAACCGCTGGAAACCGAACTGGGCCGCAAGCGACAGATCGACCAATCCAATTGCAACAAGGACTACACCTGCGTCTCGGGCTTCTGCCCGAGCTTCGTGACCGTGTCCCATGCGCAACCCCGCAAGAAGCAGCCCGTGGGCGGCATCCCCCAGGACCTGATCGACCGGCTCCCCGCTCCGCAGGCGGCTCCTCTGCAAGGCACTTACAACCTGCTGGTGACGGGCATTGGCGGCACCGGCGTGCTGACCATCGGCGCCCTGCTGGGCATGGCGGCTCACCTGGAAGGCAAAGCCAGCTCCGTGCTGGATTTCAACGGCGTCGCGCAAAAGAACGGTGCGGTCATGAGCCACGTGCGGTTGGCATCCGATCCCGACGCACTCACATCCACCCGGTTGGCCACAGGGAGCGCCGATCTGCTGCTGGGCTGCGACCTGGTGGTGTCGGCCAGCCCGTCGGCCATCAGCCGTTTCTCGAGCGAACGCACACACGCCGTCGTGAACGCCCACAACACGCCCACGGCGGCGTTCATCCTGGATGGCAACGTCGACTTCGAGTCCGAAGCACTGCGCGAGGCCCTGGAAGCCACGGTGGCGCAAAGCCATTTTGTCGACGCGACCCGCATCGCCGAGGCCTTGCTGGGCGACTCGATTGGCGCCAATCTGTTCCTGGTCGGCTTTGCCTTGCAGAAGGGGCTCCTGCCGCTGTCGGCTCAGGCCATCGAGCGTGCGATCGAGCTCAATGGCGTCTCCGTCGCGATGAACCAGCAAGCGCTGGCCTGGGGCCGACTGGCCGCCCACGATCCCGACGCGTTGCAACGCGCCATTGCCGCGCCGCAACCTGTCACGCCGGCCCAGCACATGGCCTTCGAAGACATGCTTGCGCACTATGCGCAGCGGCTTCAGCGGTACCAGAATGGCGCCTACGCCCAGGCCTTCACCCACTTCATTCGGCACGTGCAGGCGCAGGAGAACGCGCGCATACCCGGTTCGGACATCTTGACCCGGACCACAGCGACTTCGCTTCACAAGCTCATGTGCTACAAGGACGAGTACGAAGTGGCGCGTCTCTACACAGACGGCAGCTTCATGAAAAAGCTGACCGAGCGGTTCGAGGGTGCGCCGACGTTGCAATTCCATCTGGCGCCGCCCCTGTGGTCGCGTTTCAATGCCAAAGGCGAAGCGCGCAAGCGCGCGTACGGGCCCTGGGCATTCCAGGCCTTCCGCCTTCTGGCACGAATGAAAGGGCTGCGGGGCACGGTGCTGGACCCGTTTGGCCACACCCGCGAGCGCCGTTCCGAACGCGCCCTCATCGGGGAATTCCGGGAAAAGGTCGATGGCCTGCTGGCGCTGCTCGACGTCGACAACCTGGCCACGGCGGTGGAAATCGCCGAGGTGCCTCAGAGCATCCGGGGGTTCGGACACGTGCGCGAGCGCCACCTCTTGGAAGCCCGCCAGCGCTGGGCCGCACTGGATGCCCAGTGGCGCGCGCCGCGCACCACGCTGCGCCAGGCCGCGTGAAGAAGGCGCCGTCGGCGCGGTCTAGCGTCCCACCATCTGGTCGGGGCGCACCCACTGGTCGAACTGCTCGGCCGTGACGAAGCCCGTGGCGATGGCGGCCTCGCGCAGGCTGCTGCCTTCCTTGTGCGCCTTCTTGGCGATCTGCGCGGCCTTGTCGTAGCCAATGTGGGTGTTCAGCGCGGTCACCAGCATGAGCGAGCGCTCCACCAGTTCGGTGATGCGCGCGCGGTTGGGCTCGATGCCCACCGCGCAATGGTCGTTGAAGCTCCTCATGCCATCGGCCAGCAGGCGCACGCTCTGCAGAAAATTGTGCGCCACCATCGGGCGAAACACGTTGAGCTCGAAGTTGCCGGAAGCGCCACCGAAGTTGATCGCCACGTCGTTGCCGAACACCTGCGCCGCCAGCATGGTCACCGCCTCGCTCTGCGTCGGGTTCACCTTGCCCGGCATGATGGACGAGCCGGGCTCGTTCTCCGGGATGCTGAGTTCCCCGATGCCGCTGCGCGGCCCGCTCGCAAGCCAGCGCACGTCGTTGGCAATCTTCATCAGGCTGGCCGCGAGCGTCTTGAGCGCGCCGTGCGCGTGCACCAGCGCGTCGACACTGGCCATGGCCTCGAACTTGTTCGGCGCCGTGACGAAAGGCAGGCCCGTGAGCTTCGCCAACTCGGCCGCCACCAGTTCGGCATAACCCTTGGGTGCGTTCAAACCGGTGCCCACGGCCGTGCCGCCCAGCGCCAGTTCGTTCAGGTGCGGCAGTGCCGCGCGCAGATGCGCTTCGCCGTGCGCGAGCTGCGCCACCCAGCCCGAGAACTCCTGCCCCAGCGTGAGCGGTGTCGCGTCCTGCAAATGGGTGCGGCCAATCTTGACGATGCCATCAAAATCGTGCGCCTTTTTCTCCAGCGTGCCGCGCAGCAAAGCGAGGGCCGGCAGCAGGCGGTGCGTGATCGCGTCCACCGCCGCCACGTGCATGGCGGTAGGGAGGGGTCTCCTCGTTTTCAGTGCAATAAGTGACGGTACGAAAAGCTAGCACTGGCGCGGAGGTGGTGTTGGTAGATCGTTGATTTCA